>NZ_JAHKQG010000007.1:2393-137544 GCF_018860715.1 Zobellia sp. B3R18
GGTTGACGGTACGGACTATACGGGAACGGTGGATGCCTTGGGTGATTATAGCATCGATATCCCGGGAAGTGCCTTGGCCGCTGATGGTGATACTACGGTTGACGCAAGTTTTGTAACAACGGATGTAGCCGGTAACAGCGCTACTGTTACTGACACAAAAACGTATACTGTAGATTTGGTAAACCCTGCTCCAGTATTAGTGATTGATGATGTTACTGCTGATAATGTATTGAACGCGGCAGAAGCAGGAGCGGACGTAGCGGTAACAGGAACGGTTTCAGGTGACTTTAATGCTGGGGATACGGTGACTTTAACTGTAGACGGTACGGATTATACCGGAACTGTAGATGCTTTAGGTAACTTTAGTATCAACATTCCTGGTAGTGCCTTGGCTGCGGATGGTGATAGCACTGTAGACGGCAGTATTTCTACAACTGATATCAATGGAAATACAGGCACATCCACAGAAACAAAAACATATAGTGTAGATGTAACAGCACCTGTTGTAACGGTAATCGTTGATGATATTACAAGCGATAATAGTATTAATGCTGCTGAAGCAGGTTCTGATATTCCAATAACAGGAACGGTAAGTGGAGATTTTAATGAGAATGATCCGGTAACCATAGTTGTTAATGGGAACACCTATTCAGGCACGGTAGATGCTCTTGGAAACTTTAGTATTGATGTTCCTGGAAGTGATTTGGTAGCAGATAATGATACTTCAATTGAAGTAAGCCTTACCTCTTTGGATACCGCAGGTAACAGTACTTCGGTAAACGAAACCAAGTCTTATATGGTTGATGTTGTAGATAATGATCCAGATAATGATGGACTTACCAATGATGAGGAAGATGATTTAGGAACGGATCCTAATAACCCGGATTCTGATGGTGACGGTATTAATGATGGTCAAGAAGTATTGGATGCAACTAATCCGTTGGATGATTGTGATTCAATTGATGGTACACCTCTAGATAGTTCGGATTGTGATAGCGATGGACTTACCAATGCCGAGGAAGAAATAAGAGGAACGGATCCTAATATTGCTGATACCGATGAAGATACAATTTTGGATGGTCAGGAAGTTTCGGATAGTACGGACCCATTAAACGCATGTAGTTCTAAAGGGGGTACTCCGCCAGAGACTGCAGTCTGTGGTATTTCGGTAGAGAATGACTTGGTAACTCCAGAGCTCAATGAGGGTAGGTTCCTAATTGAAAACATAGAGAGTTATCCACAGAATACGGTCAAAATCTTTAACCGATGGGGTATTAAAGTGTTTGAGATAGACGGATACGACAATGAGGCCAATGTCTTTATGGGTAGGTCTACAGGCAGGATAACCATCAGGGCTAATGATGAGCTTCCGGTAGGCGTGTACTTCTATATAATTGAATACGTGGCCGGTGATAATAATCAAAGTTTATCCGGATATTTATATATTAATCGATAAGAAAAACCACACTGAAATAAGTAACCCCTCTGGCTAAGCTTGAGAGGTTATTTTTTACCTGAACACAGGTGTTAATGCTTGTAGAATTAAGCAGGGAATTGGAATTGTATAAAGGCTCTTGATTTGTTATTTCAACTAGATTTGTATTTCTTGAGGAACAGGAAAGGGTATTAAAAAATATACTTGCGATGCAACTATTCCATGAGAAGAACTCATATGAAGCGAGAAGAATGGATAGCTCGGGTTCTGTTAATAGGGTAGGGGCAATGAATGGGAGGGTTAGTATAAATTTCCAAGCAGGTTATAGATATCCCTCATATCATAAAGGTATCCAATTACCCGAACTAAGCTGAATTCTGATTTTATATGCGCAAGGAAAAATTATTCTTGGTTAATGTATATAAAGCCTTGGTGCTTAAGTCCAATATCCTTTAAATCTATAGTATAAAAATAAACACCAGCAGGTAATTTTTTGGCAGTATTATAAACTCCATTAACATTAGCGGTGCCTTCAAAGGTATTGTCATAGTTGGTGGCCTCGTAGACGGCACGTCCCCACCTGTTAAAAATGGTAAGTTTGTTATTAGGCGATATTGAAACAGCTTTCAGAACAAAAAAATCGGCATTGCCATCCCCATTAGGGGTCAATAGATAATTGCCCAAATCTACACTTTGCATGCTAAGACTGCCTCCAAAAGTAATAACGGTATAATCGTCCGGAGTAAACACATCCGAGGTTATTTCACCTTGGTCAAAATCACCGTCCAACCCCGTGTTTCCTAAATCCTCCCATATATTTCTTTCGGTATGCCAACCTACTACTCTCAGGTTTTCTATGGCATCAAGGAAACTAGGTAAATTACTGGCTGTATCCCATCCTAGGGTTACTTTAGATGGTGTATTCGTATCTAAATCCCAAAATTCATGATGGCTAATCGCTATAAGTATATCCGTTCTATTTTCAGTGTAAAAAGACGTGCGAAAGGTAGAGGGACTATTAGGGTCTTCATAAAAATAAGCCGACTTGGCATTTTCGTTAATTTGGTCCGAAGCTAGTTTTAGCGGCCTTAATTTGTCAAAATGGCCAATTGGAAAAACAAAATCCTTTTTATTTTTTACGGAAGCATACCCATCCACTTTTGTAAAGTCGGTTTCACCATTATAAAAGGAGTTGTTAATGTACTCTATATTTGTGTCTACCGAATATCTAGGGGTGACCAAATCTCCCGAAATAAAGTTGCTATTATTGGTAACACCAATACCAACTTCTAGAATAAGGTTATTGTCTACAACAATTTCTAAATCTTCAAAAACAGGCCTAAAAGCACCACTAATATAAGCTACGTCTTCATTGTAAAATCCGGCCAATCCCTTGTTTTCGTCAAAAGAACCATCATTTATCAAATCCTGATAGAAACCAATCTGCGCATTTTCATGCATTTTCATGTTTCCGAAATTATGAAATGAGTCCTGCGCAATCACTTGGAGACTGCACATACTAACGGCAAAGGTGCCAAGGAAGATTAGATGCTTTTTCATTGTTATTCAATTACTTTCTCCAAGCTATTTCAATTAATGTTTCTGGGTACTCTACGGCAATTCCGTTGCAATACGCCTGTAAAAACTCACCTTCGTTAAAATCAACGTTTAAAGTTGCATCTTGGTTGCCATCGGCAGCGGTAATTATAAGAGCCGTAATAGGAATGGCCCCATCATTTTTTCTAATTTCCAGAGTCCATGTGTTAGCGGCATTGGTTTGTGCCGAAATTCCGGTTATTGTACCATTTCTAAGCATACGCCACCCGGTATTATCTGAACTGGCACCATTAAACTGTCTTAAGTACGTATTTGTGGTTGTGGCACTGTTCATACCCCACCCGATCATGGTTCGGTCAATACTCAACCATTTCATTCTAGTAGCATCATAGGTGTAAAGGATACCATCATCACCCATAAAAATTTGACCGCTTTCGGTCCCGGTAGGGGTAGAGGCACTAGGCTGAATTCTAAGTGGTACGACTGTACTTTCTATATCAAGCTGGGCACTGGGAGTAGTGTTGTTGATACCAATGTTACCCGTTGCTCCTATCCTTATTCTTTCTGAATTATCTGTTTTTATTAAAAAATCCTGAAGGTCTGTAGTACCCAAAAAGTGGGTTGCGGCATTTGAGCCCGTATTTCCGGTAGCACCCCAAAAATCAATAGAATTGGTATCTATTGATGGTATTTTTTTAAACCCCGAAGCCGTGTTCAAATACATTTTCTCTTCATCGGTATTGTACAAAAGAGAGCCTACCACTGGGTTTATTCCAGCATTCATTTCTAATGTTGTTGCATTGGTAAGTCCCAATAAATAGTTGCCATCTACCTGTGCAATGGTTTCTGCCGAAGCAAGAGTAACAATTGCCGCGGTCATTGCTATAATTTTGTTCATGTGCGGTTGTTTTTTGAATGATGGAAATGCTTGGGGGAAGAAACCAATGGCTGAAATTGCAGCCTTCGGGTAGCTAGGTTCCACTGCGAATAGGAAGCAATAGAAACTAGTAGGTCGGTCTTTACGTAGATTTTATTAATTTTCATAGGACTATAAATCTAAAACGGTAAACATAAATTCGGAATCAAATCGAGCTCGGTCCGTTCCTCCATTGTCATTATCACCAATGATTACTTCAAACGTCCGGACGGTCTGGTTGCTGTACGATATACCTGGGTCATCATTTCCAGCACCATCTCTTCCCGGTTGGCTCAATTGAATAATATAATCCGAATCTAAAGTGATACCTATAGGTAACGTAACAAGATAATGGCCTAACCCTGCAAGTTTGGTTACAATAATATTAGGAGTGGATTTAACAATGGCACCCGTTGCAGAAACTTTTCCAAAAGCTTTGATAGGACTGGCGTAAAAAACACCAGAATCCGAACCTGCGGTTATGCTGTTTCCGGCATCGGCGCTAATACTGGCATTTCCTGTTGAAGTTGCCGGGTCTACCCATTCCGTACCTGTTGCGGTTGCGGATAGAACTTGTCCAGCAGTTCCAGGAGAATCGTTTTCATCTAACACAGGACCATTTAGCTCTAAAGTTTCATTTATAGTTACGGTTGTACTGTTAGATGTTTCATCAATGTTCATAGCTTCTATGCTCCCTACAGTAAATCCTATTTCATCTGCTGCGGGACTGTACATGCCCGTGTTTGTATCATCCGCAAAACGGTAGGCAGGTTCATTGGTGGTTCCATCAGAATTTAGAATCCCCCTAGATCGGATGGCGCCGGCAACTTGAAATTTGTTATCTGGCTCATTTGTTCCAACACCCAAGCGTCCATTGGTCGCATCCCAAAACAGTTGGGAATTATTTTCGGTAGGATTGCCACTCGCATCCGCGAAAAATAGAGAACCTTCTGTCCCAGAAATAGAGGGTAGGGTTACGGTATTTCCGCCTGTTCCAGATATACTTAAATCATTTCCTGAAATGGATAAAGTTTGAATTTCGTTCGTTTCGCTCAAATCGTTATCGGAAGAATTGTGAGCAGTTATGGCAGCGGCATTCGCAGCTATTGCGGTATCTGCATCTGCCTCATTTTGATTTACATCGTTTTGTACGGCAAGTATCGCTGCGTCTGCGTCTGCCTCGTTTTGGTCGACATCGTTCTGTACTGCTGTTATATCGGCAGATTCCTCTAAAGCGGAAAGGTCTACGGTTACGGAAGAAGTCCCTTCGTCGATTTTCAAGACACTGGAAGCATCAATCGAAGCTCCTGTAATATCGTCATCCGCGGTGGCTGCGATCTGTCCGTCCACATAGGTCTTTACGGCCAGTTCGGTCGGGAACTTGGTGTTTGTGGCATCGGCCAAGGTAACGTCATCCGATTTGTTCGCGGAATCTTCCTTTAAGGCGATGGCAGCATCTGCGTCGGCTTCATTTTGGTTTACGTCGTTTTGAACGGCAAGAATAGCTGCGTCTGTATCCGCTTCATTTTGATTTACATCGTTTTGCACGGCAAGGATGGCTGCATCGGCATCAGTTTCATTTTGATTTACATCGTTTTGAACTGCAAGAATAGCTGCATCGGCGTCCGCTTCGTTCTGGTCCACGTCATTTTGTACGGCAAGTATGGCCGCATCTGCGTCCGCTTCATTTTGGTCCACGTCGTTCTGTACTGCAGTGATATCTGCGGATTCTTCCAGAGCGGAAAGGTCTACTGTTACGGAAGAAGTCCCTTCATCGATTTTCAAGACACTGGAAGCATCGATTGAAGCACCTGTTATATCGTCATCTGCAGTGGCTGCAATTTGCCCGTCCACATAGGTCTTTACGGCGAGTTCCGTAGGGAACTTGGTGTTTGTAGCATCGGCCAAGGTTACGTCATCTGATTTATTAGCGGAATCTTCCTTTAAGGCGATGGCAGCATCTGCGTCAGCTTCGTTCTGGTCCACATCGTTTTGTACGGCAAGAATAGCTGCATCGGCGTCCGCTTCGTTTTGGTCAACGTCATTTTGCACAGTAAGAATAGCCGCATCTGCGTCTGCTTCGTTCTGGTCGACATCGTTTTGTACGGCAAGTATCGCTGCGTCTGCGTCTGCCTCGTTTTGGTCGACATCGTTCTGTACTGCTGTTATATCGGCAGATTCCTCTAAAGCGGAAAGGTCTACGGTTACGGAAGAAGTCCCTTCATCGATTTTCAAGACACTGGAAGCATCAATCGAAGCCCCCGTAATATCGTCATCTGCGGTAGCGGCGATCTGTCCGTCCACATAGGTCTTTACGGCGAGTTCCGTTGGGAACTTGGTGTTTGTGGCATCGGCCAAGGTAACATCATCCGATTTGTTCGCGGAATCTTCCTTTAAGGCGATTGCCGCATCAGCATCAGCTTCGTTTTGGTCAACGTCATTTTGTACAGCAAGAATAGCTGCATCAGCATCGCCTTCGTTTTGGTCGACATCGTTTTGTACGGCAAGAATAGCTGCATCAGCATCGGCTTCGTTTTGGTCTACATCGTTTTGAACTGCGAGAATAGCTGCATCGGCGTCTGCTTCGTTCTGGTCTACGTCGTTCTGTACGGCGGTGATATCTGCGGATTCTTCCAAAGCTGAAAGGTCCACGGTTACGGAAGAAGTTCCTTCGTCGATTTTTAAAATACTGGAAGCATCAATCGAAGCCCCTGTAATATCGTCATCAGCGGTAGCGGCTATTTGTCCGTCCACATAGGTCTTCACGGCCAGTTCCGTAGGAAACTTGGTGTTTGTGGCATCGGCAAGTGTTACGTCATCGGACTTGTTCGCGGAATCTTCCTTTAATGCGATTGCCGCATCGGCATCGGCTTCGTTCTGGTCCACATCGTTTTGAACTGCAAGAATAGCTGCATCGGCGTCCGCCTCGTTTTGGTTTACATCATTTTGAACGGCAAGAATAGCATTGTCCGCATCTGCTTCATTCTGGTCCACGTCATTTTGTACGGCAAGTATCGCTGCGTCCGCGTCTGCCTCGTTTTGGTCTACATCGTTCTGTACTGCAGTGATATCTGCGGATTCTTCCAAAGCGGAAAGGTCTACGGTTACGGAAGAAGTCCCTTCGTCGATTTTTAAAATACTAGAAGCATCGATTGAAGCCCCTGTAATATCGTCATCAGCGGTGGCGGTGATTTGTCCGTCCACATAGGTCTTTACGGCGAGTTCCGTAGGGAACTTGGTGTTTGTTGCATCGGCCAATGTAACGTCATCGGATTTGTTCGCGGTATCCTCTTTCAAGGCGATGGCAGCATCTGCGTCAGCTTCATTTTGATTTACATCATTTTGCACGGCAAGAATAGCTGCGTCTGCATCTGCTTCGTTTTGGTCGACATCATTTTTTACGGCAAGTATCGCTGCATCAGCATCGGCTTCGTTTTGGTCTACGTCGTTTTGAACTGCGATTATTGCCGCATCGGCGTCAGCTTCATTTTGATTTACATCATTTTGCACGGCAAGTATGGCGGCGTCTGCATCTGCTTCGTTCTGGTCAACGTCATTTTGTACTGCGAGTATCGCTGCATCGGCATCCGCTTCGTTTTGGTCGACATCGTTCTGTACTGCAGTGATATCTGCGGATTCTTCCAAAGCTGAAAGGTCCACGGTTACGGAAGAACTCCCTTCATCGATTTTCAAGACACTGGAAGCATCAATCGAAGCGCCTGTAATATCGTCATCTGCGGTAGCGGCAATTTGCCCGTCCACATAGGTCTTAACGGCCAGTTCCGTAGGAAACTTGGTATTGGTGGCATCGGCTAGTGTTACGTCATCGGATTTGTTCGCGGAATCTTCTTTTAATGCGATTGCCGCATCGGCATCCGCTTCGTTCTGGTCCACGTCGTTTTGCACGGCTAGAATAGCATCATCTGCATCCGCTTCGTTCTGGTCGACGTCAGCTTGTACCGCTGCGATAGCGTTGTCCGCATCAATTTCGTTTTGGTCTACGTCATTTTGAACTGCAAGTATAGCGGCGTCTGCATCTGCTTCGTTCTGGTCAATGTCATTTTGTACTGCGAGTATCGCTGCATCGGCATCCGCTTCGTTTTGGTCGACATCGTTTTGTACTGCAGTGATATCTGCGGATTCTTCCAAAGTGGAAAGGTCCACGGTTACGGAAGAAGTCCCTTCGTCGATTTTCAAGACGCTGGAAGCATCGATTGAAGCCCCTGTTATATCGTCATCTGCGGTAGCGGCGATCTGTCCGTCCACATAGGTCTTCACGGCAAGTTCCGTAGGGAACTTGGTGTTTGTGGCATCGGCCAAGGTAACGTCATCCGATTTGTTAGCGGAATCTTCCTTTAGGGCGATTGCCGCATCGGCATCCGCTTCGTTCTGGTCGACATCGTTTTGAACTGCAAGAATAGCCGCATCTGCATCCGCTTCATTTTGGTTTACATCGTTTTGTACGGCAAGGATGGCAGCATCGGCATCTGCTTCGTTCTGGTCCACGTCGTTCTGTACTGCGGTGATATCCGCGGATTCCTCTAAAGCGGAAAGGTCCACTGTTACGGAAGAAGTCCCTTCATCGATTTTCAAGACACTGGAAGCATCGATTGAAGCTCCTGTAATATCGTCATCAGCGGTAGCGGCTATTTGTCCGTCCACATAGGTCTTTACGGCGAGTTCCGTTGGGAACTTTGTATTTGTGGCATCGGCAAGTGTTACGTCATCGGATTTGTTCGCGGTATCCTCTTTCAAGGCGAAGGCAGCATCTGCGTCCGCCTCGTTTTGGTTTACATCGTTTTGAACTGCTGCGATAGCGTTGTCTGCGTCTACCTCGTTTTGATCAACGTCATTTTGCACAGCAAGAATAGCCGCGTCTGCATCAGCTTCGTTTTGGTCCACATCGTTTTGTACGGCAAGTATGGCCGCATCTGCATCCGCTTCGTTTTGGTCGACATCGTTCTGTACTGCTGTTATATCGGCAGATTCCTCTAAAGCGGAAAGGTCCACGGTTACGGAGGAAGTCCCTTCGTCGATTTTCAAGACACTGGAAGCATCAATCGAAGCGCCTGTAATATCGTCATCTGCGGTAGCGGCAATTTGCCCGTCCACATAGGTCTTCACGGCAAGTTCCGTTGGGAACTTTGTATTTGTGGCATCGGCCAAGGTAACGTCATCCGATTTGTTCGCGGAATCTTCTTTTAATGCGATTGCCGCATCGGCATCTGCTTCATTTTGATTGACATCGTTTTGCACGGCAAGTATTGCAGAGTCAGCATCAGCTTCGTTTTGGTCCACATCGTTTTGTACGGCAAGTATGGCCGCATCTGCATCCGCTTCGTTTTGGTCCACATCGTTTTGCACGGCAAGAATCGCCGCGTCTGCATCTGCTTCGTTTTGGTCTACGTCGTTCTGTACTGCGGTGATATCCGCGGATTCCTCTAAAGCGGAAAGGTCCACTGTTACGGAAGAAGTCCCTTCATCGATTTTCAAGACACTGGAAGCATCAATCGAAGCCCCCGTAATATCGTCATCGGCGGTAGCTGCGATTTGTTCGTCCACATAGGTCTTAACCGCCAGTTCCGTAGGGAATTTGGTGTTTGTGGCATCGGCAAGTGTTACGTCATCGGATTTATTCGCGGAATCTTCTTTTAATGCGATTGCCGCATCAGCATCAGCTTCGTTTTGGTCAACGTCATTTTGTACAGCAAGAATAGCTGCATCAGCATCGGCTTCGTTTTGGTCGACATCGTTTTGTACGGCAAGAATAGCTGCATCAGCATCGGCTTCGTTTTGGTCTACATCGTTTTGAACTGCGAGAATAGCTGCATCGGCGTCTGCTTCGTTCTGGTCTACGTCGTTCTGTACTGCGGTGATATCCGCGGATTCCTCTAAAGCGGAAAGGTCCACGGTTACGGAAGAAGTCCCTTCGTCGATTTTCAAGACACTGGAAGCATCGATTGAAGCTCCTGTAATATCGTCATCCGCGGTGGCTGCGATCTGTCCGTCCACATAGGTCTTTACGGCCAGTTCGGTCGGGAACTTGGTGTTTGTGGCATCGGCCAAGGTAACGTCATCCGATTTGTTCGCGGAATTTTCCTTTAGGGCGATTGCCGCATCAGCATCAGCTTCGTTTTGGTCAACGTCATTTTGTACAGCAAGAATAGCTGCATCAGCATCGGCTTCGTTTTGGTCTACATCGTTTTGTACGGCAAGAATAGCTGCATCAGCATCGGCTTCGTTTTGGTCTACATCGTTTTGAACTGCGAGAATAGCTGCATCGGCGTCTGCTTCGTTCTGGTCTACGTCGTTCTGTACGGCGGTGATATCAGCGGATTCTTCCAATGCGGAAAGGTCCACGGTTACGGAAGATGTCCCTTCGTCGATTTTTAAAATACTGGAAGCATCAATCGAAGCCCCTGTAATATCGTCATCAGCGGTAGCGGCTATTTGTCCGTCCACATAGGTCTTCACGGCCAGTTCCGTAGGGAACTTGGTGTTAGTGGCATCGGCCAAGGTTACGTCATCCGATTTGTTCGCGGAATTTTCCTTTAGGGCGATTGCCGCATCGGCATCCGCTTCATTTTGATTTACATCGTTTTGCACGGCAAGGATGGCTGCATCTGCATCAGTTTCATTTTGATTTACATCGTTTTGAACTGCAAGAATAGCTGCATCGGCATCGGCTTCGTTTTGATCCACATCATTTTGAACTGCGAGTATTGCTGCATCAGCATCCACTTCGTTTTGGTCCACATCGTTTTGTACGGCAAGGATGGCTGCATCTGCATCGGCTTCGTTTTGATCCACGTCATTTTGTACGGCAAGAATAGCTGCGTCTGTATCGGCTTCGTTCTGGTCCACGTCATTTTGTACGGCGGCGATATCAGCGGATTCCTCTAAAGCGGAAAGATCGGCACTAGTACTACTTCCACTTTCAATCTCAATTAATAAAGAGGAGGAAGTTTGGTCTAGTGTGGCACTCTCAAGGTTTTGATTGTCCGTACCTACAAAGTTTAGTGCACTGCTACCATTGGTAAAGGTGAAACTACCGTCTAGATTGTCCGTTAAATTGGCTTTTGAAAATGTAACGGGCGTTCCGGCTTCATTGGTATAAGTTACTGTACCATCATTATTATCCAGTAAAGCGGTGACCGTTTCTCCTGCTGCAACATTAACGCACAGGCTGGTCCATACATTATTTTTATACTGAAAAAGACAGGCTTCGTCCGTATTGAAAACCAGTGCACCGTTTAAAGGTGTAATTGCGCTCATTTGAGCATTGGTTACTCGAGTAACGACCAGCACGCGCGAGGCACTTTCCAATTCCATAAGGGAGGCAGCATCAATTTGATTGATGTTGTCTCCGATTTTGACTTGTGAGTAGGCTAATTGCGCTAAAAAGAGGAGAACGATGAGGGGAACGTTTTTCATCTTTATTTTAAGATTTGTTTAACATTTTATTTTTTAGAATAAAATGCTGGGCGGTTAATGTTATATATTTTAATTATTCAATTCTAAAATCAATTATGATCAAACCCGTTGGTAGGTTGTAAAGGGAATTTCTTTGTTTAGGTATTACCTAAATGTTAGAGGTAATAAGGGTTTAATCATTTTATTAAAAAAAAGAATGCACTATGGAATCTGGCTTGTATTTGGTAAGACCAATTCATGAAACCGTTTTCTCTTATAGGCAGGGAAATTTCAATTTTTATGTAAAATTATACTCTGATCGACGAACTGCACAGAATTTGTTGTGAAGCCAAGGGAAAGTGTAGTGAAGAAAGAAGAATAAGTTGTAGGTATATTCTGTCACCCTAACTGGGTAGTATAAAAGATCGATGAACGGTAAAAAAAAAGAGACCATTTTAGGTCTCTTTTTGTAATTAATCGTTCGCCAAATATAAAAATCCTTGAAACTCAAGGTCCAAATCTTCTAGGGTAACAATGTAAAAATAGACACCTGAAGGAAGGCCTTTATCTCTTGTTACTACAAAATTATTTTGTGTAGAAAGTCCGTTAAACTCATTGGTGTAGTTTGCTTTTTCAAATACTTTGAGTCCCTCACGGTTAAAAATCTGCATAAAGTTGTTAGGGGAGAGCGCCAATTCCGGAATTTCCAAGAAATCGTTTATGCCATCTCCGTTGGGCGAAACAAAATAGTTTTCCAAGTCTAGATAATCTCTAGGTTCTCCCAATGCCGCAAAAGTAAGTACTTCATACTCGTCCGGAATAAAGGAGCCCGAAGCTACCACACCTTCATTTAGGTTTCCGGCAGGTGCGGGACCGCCAAGACTTACCCATTGGTTGGCAGATTTGCTGTAACCTACAATTACAATTTCGTTTACGTCATTGGTCAAAAGGCCCATGTTGCTGCGTTCGTTCCAAGATAGTTGAATGGAAGAAGCTACGGAACCTTCCAGATGCCAAAATTCAACCGTACTAATATCACCTATTTCTACGGCTTTATTGTTCGTGTTGAATGCACGCGGCAGTACACTTGGGCTATTAGGGTCTTCTATATAGTAGGCACAACGTGCCACGTTATTAATACTTTCTGAATTCAAGATAAGCGGACGCAACTGTTGAAAATCACCTACGGGAAAAATAAAGTTCTGCTGGTTGTTTACACTTACATAGCCGTCTACCTTACTAATATCGCTCTGACCGTTGGGAAAGGCATCTTCCAAAAAGTTAAGGGTTATGGAAGGTTGTACGCGATCGGTAATAATATCTCCGGTAATGAAATTGGCATTGTTCAATACATTTAAGGAGGTCTGCACTACGGTACCACCGCCAGTTACGAACTCTACATCGTACAAGGTTGCGGGCAAACTTCCGCTGATGGTACGGAGGTTGTCTCCATAAAAGCCTACCAAGCCCAGATTCTCGTCAAAACTACCGTCATTGACCAGGTTGGTATGCAAACCCATGACGCCGCCATCGTGAATACGAAGGTTACCGGTATTGTACAAAGCCGATTGCGCCTGTACGCCTGTTGCCAGAATAAGTGCCGCTATGTAAAGATGTTTCTTCATGTTCAATGCAGATTGCGCTTTATTGACCCGGTTTTATTTGTTTAGAAGCGCTTTAATTTCTTCTATATCATTTTTCATGGACTTTAATTCTTTGGCCATGGCTTCTTTTTCTGCTTTAAGTTTTTTGATTTCCTTTTCCTGTTCTATGGTATGAAGGAAAAGTTCTTCTATTTTTTCTAGGTTTTTTAGAGCTCCTTCAGTAAGATCCCAATTGCCCTCATTTTCCTTAATTTCCGCAGCAGACTTAATGCCCGGTAAGTGAAATTTCTCCTTTAGGTGAGTCTCAATTTCTTTTAAACTCATAAACTTGTAATCGTCCTTAAGTTTTGAATATCCTTTAAAGTATTTCTCAAAAACATAATCAGGATATGTAGTTGTGCCAGAAATAAAAGAACCATCAGCCTGTATGTTTCCCGCTACATGAAGTCTTTCTGCAGGAACGGCGGTGCCAATTCCTACGTTTTGTGAAGCATCTATTCTTATAGCTTCTGCGCTACCTGTTGAAAATGCTAATTCAGTTACGTCAGCTCTGTACATACCTATACCAGCTTCAGTATAAAATCCATAACCGGGGTCACCGGCTCCACCGCCAGGTTTTGCTCCAAAACCGCTTCTAGATCTTATACCTCCATTTACATCTAATTGACTTTGTGGAGCACCTGGTAAGGCGCCTATCCCAATATTTCCTCCTCCAGTATCAAAAGACAAGTCATTACCGTCAAGATCAATGGTTCTGTCTTCAGTTAAGGTTACGTCATTATTTTCTAGGTTTACTGGGTCGGCCCAAACTACATCTGTACCACTTGTTGTTAGTATTTGACCGTCAGTTGTACTTTCTTTTATTTTATCTGGAGTGACGTTGTCGTTAGCTATGCTATTGGTAACTACGGCTCCTGATGCAATCTGATCAGTATTTACTGCATCATCCGCTATTTTGGCGTTTGTTACCCCATCATCTTTTATTTGAATTATATCTGATGCTATTTCTATAGTCGAGTTATCAACATTTACGCTAAAATCATTTGCAGCGGTTACAGTAAGTCCATCACCAGCTGTGTATGAAGTAGAACCTCCATTATCTGTGCCAATTGTCCATGTTGTATTATCATTATCCCACTTTAGAACTTGTCCATTGGCTGTTGCACCCATAGGACTTAAATCTTCTAAAGCAATAGTTGCATTTGCTATTTTAGCTGATGTAACCGCATTTGCAATTATGTTTTCTTCGTTAACAGCATCTATGGCTAATTCATCTGTAGTAATAACATTGTCAGCAATATCAAGCTCAGAACCTGATGTACCATCACCAGTGAATGAAGTAGTCACCGCCACAGCACTTATACCAGAAGACGTATCATCCGTTCCTATTTTCCAGACAGAATTATCTTGATCCCATTTTAAAATCTCTCCATTAGCTGTTGCTCCCATATTACTAAGGTCTTCCAGAGCTATTGTGCCATTTGTGATTTTTGCAGAGTTAATACTCGCATCCTTAACTTGTAATGCATCCGAAATTATTTCTATTGTAGTATCATCAACACCAATATTATAACCCTTACCATCGGTCTGGACTACTAAGGCATCATTTGCATCAGCATCAGTAATGGAAAGTTCACCTGCATCTTCCCAAGAAACGGCTCCAGCCCCATTAGAGGTCAATACCTGATTTGCATCTCCACGGTCCCCAGCAATTTCGATACCATTATAAAGGACGATGTCACCATTATTTTTTATGGTAAAGGCTTTGTTAGCTAGTGTTGGGTTATCTGTGTTTTCAGTTGTTTCCTGTAAAAAGTGAAAATCTCCTCTAGCCCACGACTCTTGTCTATCATAAACGAGAGCACCTTTTCCATAATTTTGTGGTTCGACAGAGAAAAGCATTCCGACTGAAGCTCCTGTATTATTACCACCTGATCGATTTTGAATCATCAAAGGATAGGAAAGGCCACCAAATACTTCTTCCGCAATATGCACTTTCACATCATTACTTATTGTTCCTCCATCAAGTCCAATACCTAAAGCACCATAACTATTACCACCTACTTGGCGGGCTTCATAATCCCATATAAGACTAGGGTTGCCGTTGGTTGGATGAAAAGCTTGCGTAGGATCACCATTTTCATCTGCAAGAAAGATGGATTTTGATTGTCCACTATGGCTAGCAGCTGAAGCAATTTCCCATTCGCCATTAGTTTCGCTCCATCTCATTACTTGACCATCTGCATCTGCGCCCATATCACTCAAATCTTCAAGAGTAATGGTGCCGTCCTTAATTTTTTCAGAAGTGATAGAATCATTTTCTATGATTAAAACCCCCGCATTATCTATAGTAGCATCACCGCTAATAGTTTGCCCAACTGGCGTGTTAGTGGCATCACCTATAAGAATAGTGCCATTGGCTAGGTCACCGCCGGCAGCTACTACGTCATCCACATATTTTTTTGTAGCCGCATCTTGATCTAAAGTTGGGTCAGAAAGGTCAGCAATTTTTAGATTTCCAGCGCTAGCACCCGTTGTTAAAACTTGACTCAAATTTTGAGCAGTTCCTGCTGTACCCAAGGCTGTATTAATCCCGGCTAAATGAGCCTCAACATCTTGCGTAGCCGCAGTATAGTTAGTAGCTGTAAGTGCTACCGGTACTTCACCAGCATTTTGATCGTCTCCAAGACCGGGAGGAAGGTCGTCCCATATAACTTGACCCGTACCATTTGTTGTCAGCCATTGGCCACCTGCACCAGGTGAGAGTGAAAATGGGTCGGCTGTAGTTCCGGTTCCGGTAACACCTCCGTTTGCCGTTAAAGTATAAGGTGTGGCCGCTGAACCGTCTCCCGAAACGGTAACAGTGGCGGTTGAATTAATTTGGGCAAGTGCTCCTCCACCGGCCAAAGAACTTAAGTCTACGGTGGTATTGGTTCCTGCTTCTGTAATAACCAATTCGTTAGCGGCATTTAAAACAGCACCTGTTATCAATTCATTGGTTATGCTGCCATCAACTTCGTTTGCGGCATTTATAACATATGGTGTTGCTGCCGTACCATTACCGGTTATAGTTATGTTATTACCTTGGTTTATATTGGTGTCCGATCCATCTGCAGTAGGAATAGTAACCGCATTGCCGTTGGTTATGGACAATAGATTTCCAGAAATAGAAAGGGTCTGTATTTCGTTGGTATTGCTTTTATCACCATCCGCTGCAATAGCAGCCGTATTTGCCGCAATATTGTCCTCTAGAAAGGTAGCATCAAAGAATGCACCTCCATCGGTTGTTGAAGTAGTTATAGAATTATCCGCATCGCCACTTACTACGTTGGCACCGGTAATAAAACCGGCATCGTTATTAAAAAAGCTTAACGGAAGACTATCGCGGTCAATGGCGTACGGGCCAACTGCGTTTTGGGCAATTCTAGCTTTATCTACGGCATTTGGCGCTAATTTACCTCGTCCAATAGATCCGTTTTGTATGTCTACCCCATTAATACCCCCGTTCAATATTTGATCGCTGGTAATACTATTTGGGGCTATTTCAAAATTGTTGCCACCCGCTGTAGGGGTGATAACAATGGTACTTTCAGAATTTACGATAGGGGTAGCCGTATGGGCTCCGCCATCCGCTCCTTCGCACATACTGACCCATGCCGCACCATCATAATAATAAACGCAATCTGCAGTAGTATTGTAGACCAAGGCACCACGGTTGGGTACAATAGTGGTCATTTGTAAAGAATCTACTCTTGTAATGACCAAAACCTTGTCCGAACTTTCTAGTTCCAGAATGGAAGCGGGATCAATTGTTTGAGGGTTGTCACCTATTTTTACTTGTGCTTGTGCAAAACTGATGAGGAAAAAACCGACAAAAAATAACGGTATCGAGATGCGCTTTTGCATAAAGTTTAAAATTTAAGGTATTAGGGTGAACAAAAATAAAATTATCTTGGTACTTAACTAATTTAACAAGACAAACTACAGGTTCATCTGGCTAAAAGGATTGCACGTACTGGTTACCTGATAGTTATGATGTAAAAATTTCTGTACATACGAATTAACAAAAGTTTAGCCGCCATGGTTTTTTTAAGACCAAAACATGTACTTTCTTTATCCACATAATTTATCTTACGGGTAACTCTAATATAGTACGAAAGTACTCCTTATAAAGTTGCCCTGAAATTGATTTAATAAAAAACCATATCCCTAACGAGGACATTTATAAAACAACCAAATGAAGATTATCCCTACTCTAATATGTGTACTTTTTTCTTTTATAGCAGTGAATGCGCAAGATGATGACCGTTCCTTGCTGCGCGGTACGGTGTTGTACCGGAATATAAGTGTACCTAACGAGAACGTTATAAATATTACTACGGAAAGTGCGGTAATTTCCAATGAAAAGGGACAGTTTGCCATACGGGTAAAAGCGGGCGATGAATTGGCGTTTACGGCAGTAAACTACCAACTGGAAGTGGTTAAAATTACGGATGAAATTATAGAAAACGGTCGTTTGGTGGTTGAAGTAAACGAAAAGGTTACCGAATTGGATGAGGTTGTGGTAAGCCCTGAGAACGAGGAGAAGTTTATACAATTGCAAAATGAAGAATTTAAGAAGGTAGAGTATGATATTGATCGTTCTTCAGAAGTAGAAAATATAGCTTTAAGTCAGTCTGAAAGGGGTATGAAGGATGGTGCCAATTTTGTAAACATTTTTAAAGCCCTGGCCAAAGCCGGCAAAAAAGAGGATGCAGAGGTGCGCCCGCGTATGAAAATGAGCCAAGTGCTTCGTCAAGTGTATGATGATGAGTTTTTTGTAACCGATCTTAAACTGTCTCAAGATGCTATTGATGATTTTTTGCAATATGTAGACACGCATGAGCCAGAATACCAATTGTTGCTAAAGAAGAACGAGTTTGAATTGATCGATTTTCTGGTGAACAAAAGCAAGGCTTATCGAAAACAATTAAATGAAGAGAAGTAAATTTCTTTTTCTAATTTCTTTTTTACTCTTGACTCGTTTATGTGCTCAAGATTTATTTTCTGATGAAATTCAAGGTCGTGTTTATAGTAAAGATGGGGATGTAGCTGCCACCCACGTTTTAAATTCCACTACAAAAAAGGCTACTATTACGGATATTGACGGGTTTTTTAATATTGCCGCAAAGCTTAACGATACGCTTGTATTCTCTGCGGTACAGTACAAACGCAAGGAAATTGTGGTAACCCTAAGTCTCTTGGAGAGTAAACTTCTTATGATTCCTTTAGAAGAAGCTCTAACGGAGCTGGATGAGGTTATAGTTATGCCATATAGTCTTTCGGGAAATATAGCCAGTGATCTAAATACTTTAAAAACAGAGCCTGTAGTTACGGCTTCAACTTTAGGATTGCCAAATGCCTATGTAAAGCCCATAAGCAAGGCCGAACGTGAATTTCAGGCTGCAACGGCAAACCCGTATATGAGTTTTGACCCGCTGATCAATATGATTACAGGTCGAAAAAAAATGTTGAAAGCCCGCGTTAAACGAAATGCAAAATATGAGAGAACGCAAAGAGTCAGGGAGTTTTATGCAGATTCACTCTATATAACAGAATTGAAAATCCCTCTGGAGAAGATTGATGAATTTATGTATTTCTGTGAGATAGACTCTTCTTTTCAGCAAATTGTAGACTCACATGACCGGCTGCGTATTTGGGCTTTCATGAAAAGGAAAAGTGTTGTGTACCGTGAGAATTATGAGGGAGAGGAATAAGTGATGTAGGTAATAAAAAGCAACTTTCAGAGTGGAAGATTGCTAAAAGCATATCCTATGAAACCATTGCAAAAATTAGTTTTTGTGAGTGTCATAACTGTGGTGGCAAACACATCATGTGCCCAAGAAACTATATCCTTAAACGGACGCGTTTTTAGCGAGAACGAAGAAGTTATGGCCACCCATGTGTTAAATACGTCTTCAAATAAGGCTACCATTACAGACACAGATGGTTTTTTTGACATAGATGTTCAACTTAATGATACCTTGGTTTTCTCGGCAATCCAATTCAAACGAAAAGAAGTGGTGGTAACCAAATCTATTTTAGAGAGCAAGTTGCTGGTTGTACCGTTGCAACAGGTGTTGAATCAACTAGAGGAGGTGGTGGTAATGCCTTATAATTTAACGGGAGATATGAATAGGGATTTAAATAGAATTCCTGTTGGTAGGGTCATAACATCTCAATCATTGGGTTTGGAAAACAAGAAAGGACGACTAAGGCCAAAAGGTGTAGGTGAAAAACTTCGAATAAATAAATACTTAGAGTTAGTTACGGGCAATGATACCGTAACTTTAAAGCCAAAGTTTCGGCTAGATTTAAAAATTGTGAGACTATCGGAAGATATATCTGGTAGAACCAAAGAGTTGAAGAGGTATGCAACTCTAGAAAATGAGAATAAGCAGTTAGAAGAGATACGATTGTTTTATACGGACTTCTTTTTTACAGAGACCCTTAAAATTCCTAAACACCAAATACCTGACTTTTTGAACTATTGTATGGTTGATGCGGATTTTAAGGAATTGGCAAACGCAAATGAGATGGCCGCTCTGTATGAGTTGTTAGAAACCAAAGGCCAATTGTATAGAAAAAACAACAACTTAGACTAGATTATTTTGGCATAACATTTGCCTATTTTTGTTGTAGAAAATGAGATTATGAATTCTTTTAAAAAACTATTGCTAGTATTGGTGCTTCCCCTGTTGGCCTTTACTGCCGCCCATAAATTTTACGTTAGCGTAACCAATGTAAATTATTCGGAAAAGGACAAGGCACTACAGATTACGTCCCGTGTTTTTATTGATGATTTAGAGAAGTTGTTATTAGAACGATATGACTTTGAGGCCCAATTGGCAACCGATGAAGAGTCTCCATTGGCAGATGAATACCTGGAAAAATATTTGAGGTCCAAATTTGTGGTGCAGGTTAATGGCAACAATGCTTCCTACACATATATTGGAAAGAAATATGATGCGGACGTGGTCATATTTTATCTGGAAGTCCCCAATGTGGATTTGGCCACCTTAGAATCCGTTCAAATAGAAAATGAAGTTTTGACAGATTTGTTCGAAGAACAGCAGAATGTTGTTCATTTAAAAATAGATGGAGACAAAAAAAGCTTTGTTTTAGTCAAATCTCGTACTAAAGGAATGTTAAAATTATAACATTTAGGTAACTATTCCTTAAAATATTATATTTTCCCACGCTTAAAACCACAGACACAAATGAATAGATTAAAGTACGGTCTAGCTACGTTACTTTTTGTATTTGCCAACTTTTTAATGGCACAGAAAGGGGTTAATGCAGACAAAGAACCCGGTCATTACAATCAGAATAAGTTTAAACAGTTGTACGAGGAGTTTGCGACTCCCAACAACTATCGTTCCGCTTCGGGAGCTCCGGGCCCGGATTATTATCAGCAACAAGCTGATTACAAAATGGATATTGAGCTAGATGATAAAAATGCCAAAATCTACGGTACGGAAACCATCACCTACACCAATAATTCTCCAGACCATCTAGAATACCTTTGGTTACAGTTGGATCAAAACGTACGGGC
This sequence comes from Zobellia sp. B3R18, assembly GCF_018860715.1. NCBI lineage: Bacteria > Pseudomonadati > Bacteroidota > Flavobacteriia > Flavobacteriales > Flavobacteriaceae > Zobellia > Zobellia sp. B3R18. The sequence goes on from NZ_JAHKQG010000007.1 coordinate 22,913, forward strand.
AAAAACGTCAAAGTCGCCCTTACGGAATGGTGAAGGTGTACCTATAGCCGAACAAACCAGTGCTTTTGCACAAAAATATATGACAGAAACTTTTGACGGTGGGTTTAACATAGCGTATGTAAAGGACGCTAACGGAAAACCGTTAAAATATACCATCAACCAGACCATGATGCGTATAGATATTCCAAAGCCTTTAAAAAGTAAAGAACAAATTTCATTCTCTATCAAATGGGATTACAATATTCCAAACCATACTATAAACCGTGCTCGTTCTGGGTACGAATATTTTGAGAAAGATGGAAACCGAGCTTATGTTATAGCTCAATTCTTTCCTAGAATGGCCGTATATAGTGATGTGGAAGGATGGCAGAACCATCAGTTCTGGGGTAGTGGCGAGTTTGCCCTTACCTTTGGCGATTATGATGTGAACATTACGGTACCTGCCGATCATGTTTTGGATGCTACGGGAACACTTCAGAATAGAAAGGAAGTTTTTTCAAAGGAAATGATGAGGCGTTATGAAAAGGCCAAAAAATCGTATGATAAACCGGTACTTATCGTAACCCAAGAAGAAGCAGAGGAAGCAGAAAAAGGGTTTTCGGAAAAGAAAAAGACCTGGAAGTTTAGAGCGGAGAACGTAAGGGATTATGGTTTTGCCACCTCTAGAAAGTTTATTTGGGACATGCAGGCCGTAAAGGTGGGCAACAAAGATGTTATGGCGGTTTCGTTATATCCAAAAGAAGGTAATCCATTGTGGGAAGAGTATTCTACTAAAGCAGTGGCGCATACCTTAAAATCCTACTCATCACATACGTTTGATTACCCTTATCCAAAAGCAATTTCGGTACATGCCAAGCAACAAGGTATGGAGTACCCTATGATTTGCTGGAACTATGGGCGTCCCAATGAAGATGGTACATATTCGGACCGTGTTAAGTACGGGATGATCAGTGTAATTATTCATGAGGTGGGACACAACTTTTTTCCTATGATCGTAAATTCTGATGAACGCCAATGGGGTTGGATGGATGAAGGTCTAGATACGTTCATGCAGTTTATGGCCGAGCAAGAATTTGGGGAAAAATACCCTGAAGCCATAGCGCCTAATGACAAGTACCCGTCAAGAAGGGGAGATCCTTCTAAAATTGTTCCGTACATGGCAGGTGATCAGAGTACCATTGCACCTATTATGTCCAACCCGGAAAATGTGTACCAGTTAGGTCCAAATGCCTATGGAAAACCGGCTACCGCTTTAAATATTCTTCGTGAGACCGTAATGGGCAGAGAGCTTTTTGATCATGCTTTCAAGACATATTCGCACCGTTGGATGTTCAAGCACCCAACTCCGGAGGACTTTTTCAGAACTATGGAAGACGCATCTGCCGTAGATTTGGATTGGTACTGGAGAGGATGGTTCTATACAACTGATTTTGTAGATATTGGTGTAAAGGGCATTAAGAAGTACTATGTTACGGATAAGCCCACCAAAAAAATGCAAGAGTACATGGCGGCAAGGGGTATCTCTGAGGCAGATTTACCACCTTTGGTTTACATGGCAGAGGAAGGTAGTGAAGAAATTGACCCTAACATAAAAGGAAAAATGCCATCGGAAAACTCAAAATCGCTTAAGGAGTTTATGATGGATAATTTAACTGCCGAAGAAAGAGCGGCTGTTAAGGAGCCTAAGTATTTTTATGAAGTTACTTATGATAAACCGGGCGGAATACCTATGCCTTTAATTGTTGAGTATACGTATGCGGACGGAACTACTAAAAATATTACCTACCCACCGGAAATCTGGCGCAAGAACGATAAAGAGGTGAGCGTAGTGATATCTTCGCAGACAGAACTTACCGGTGTTGTTGTTGATCCAAAGGCAGAAACGGCAGATATAGATACCTCTAACAATGCATGGCCTAAGAAAGAAGAGAAATCTGATTTTGATAAGATGAAGGAAAACGCCATTAAAGGCAAATAAATTTTTGTTAATATCACAAAAAGACCTGCTAGGTTTTCGTAACCTAGCAGGTCTTTCTATGTAAACTTCATTATATTTGTGATATGTATTCATTGCACTTTTTATTCATTAGCGGAGGCGAAATATTCTTTATCATGTTCATCGTGGTCATGGTTTTTGGCGCCGATAAGATTCCTGGCATAGCCAAAGGGCTGGGCAAGGGCATGCGTCAATTAAAGGACGCTACGGAAGATATTAAACAGGAAATTCAGAAAAGCGCCGATAAACAGGGGATAGACACCAGTTTTATAACCGACATCAAAAAGGATATTGATGAGGTTAAGGATAATATTACTTCAGGAATCGGTACCGACATCAAAAAAGGAGTAAGCGACGTTAAGAAGAGCGTTGATGATGTTACGGGAACTATCAAAAGAAGTTAGATTTGCTGGATCGTATTCTAGAATGGGACAGGGAAACTTTTATCTACCTGAACAATTTAGGCATTGAAGAGTATGATCAATTTTGGCTTATTGTAACCCAGTTTAGTACTTGGATTCCTTTATTTGCTTTATTCTTCATTCTTATTTTTATAAATTATCCAAAAAAGGAAGCAATTTATGTGGTGCTCACTATTGTTGCAATGATTTTTTTTGTGACTACCCTTACTGATTTAACCAAAGAAGTAGTAGCCAGATTACGGCCTAATAATGATGAAACTATGAATACATTGATCCGTATTCTTAAACCTTCCTCCAGTTATAGTTTCTTTTCCGGACATTCATCTAGTTCTTTTTCGGCTACCACTATCGTGGTGCTGTTTCTAAGGAACCGTTTTAAATGGTGTTGGCTGTTTTATATTTGGCCGTTACTATTTGTATCCAGCCGTATTTTTGTAGGGGTACACTTTCCTACGGATATTATAGTGGGTTCTACCGTTGGCGTTCTTTCCGCACTGTTCTTTTATAATCTATATGTTAGGTTTATAGCACCCTACTTAGGGTTAAGCCATCCCTAATAGGAAGTAGAACGGTTTCTACACGAGGGTCTTCTTTTAACTTTTTGTTGAAGTCCAACAGAATAGGGGTTACCTTATCTTTTTTATCTACAGCTTCAACTACTTTTCCGGACCATAATACATTGTCGGATAGGATAACGCTGCCGGGTCGGGTCTTTTTCATGACCAGCTCAAAATAATCGGGATAATCCTTTTTTTCGGCATCAATAAAAACAAGGTCAAAGGTAGTGTCTAATTGAGGTATAATGTTTTTGGCATCCCCAATATGTTGTATAATTTGGTCTTTGTAGGCACTCCGTGAAAAATATCGCTCTTGTATCTCCTGTAGCTCCTCGTTAATATCTATGGTATGTAAACGCCCATCTTTCTGCATGCCCTCCGCCAGACATAACGCAGAATATCCCGTATAGGTGCCAATTTCCAGAATGTTTTTTGGGTAGATTATTTTGGATAATACGCTTAGAACCCTACCTTGAAAATGTCCGGTAAGCATACGTGGGCGAACTACTTTAAGATGTGTCTCCCTGGTGAGCTCTTGAAGTAATTGAGGTTCGTTTTCTGAATGGTTTTGAATATAATCCTCTAAATCCGCAGATAAGAAATGCATGCCTGAAATTTCTGCAAATATATAGTATTTTAGAACTTCATAACCGTAGCCTGAAACCGTAAATACTATGAGTGAATTTATAACAAGAAGTGCCTCATTGGAAGATTTGGAAACATTGCTTGAATTTGAGCAAGGAATCATTGCTTTTGAAAGACCGTATGACCCAACCTTAAAGAAGGACCCGATCAGTTATTATGATTTAGGGGAATTGATAAAAAGTAATGAAGCCCAGGTGGTAGTTATTGAATTCAACGGGCGTTTGGTAGCATCTGGCTATGCTAAAATCAGATCGGCCAAACCGTACCTTAATCATGAAACTTATAGTTATTTGGGTTTTATGTACACGCATCCGGATTTTAGGGGAAAAGGGCTCAATAATAAGGTGGTGAAAGCCTTGCGGGATTGGTCCATTTCAAAAGGTATTACAGAAATACGCCTTACCGTTTATGATGAAAATGATGCAGCTATTAAAGCCTATGAAAAAGCAGGTTTTAAAAAGCATATTATTGAGATGCGAATTGTTGATTTAAAGTAGCCCTGCAATAGCTTTAATATCCCTCCTGAAATCGTATTTTTGAAAAAAAGACCTTTATGACATTCGAGAACACCTTAGCGTTTGCCCAAAAGTTGGATTCTGAAGATAAATTACGAAGCTATCGCGATGAATTTTATTTTCCTAAAGTAAATGGAAAACAGGTTATCTATTTTACAGGAAACTCCCTTGGATTGCAGCCTAAGCGTACCCAAAAGTTTGTAGATGAGGTCATGACCGACTGGAAAGAGCTTGCCGTAGAAGGTCACTTTCACTCAGATAAACCATGGTGGGACTATCACGAGCAGTTAGCGGCACCATTGGCCAAGGTAGTGGGGGCAAAAACAGAGGAAGTATCCGTAATGAACACCCTAACGGTAAACCTTCATCTTTTGATGGTTACTTTCTACAGACCTACGAGCAAACGTTATAAGATTCTTTGTGAGGAAAAAGCATTTCCATCAGATCAGTATATGCTGCAAAGTCAGGTTAGAAATCATGGGTTAGACCCCAATGATGCTTTGGTAGAGGTAAAGAAAAGGGATGGTGAGCATTTCTGGCGTACCGAAGATGTTCTTCAAAAGATAGAAGAGTTGGGAGATGAGTTGGCATTGGTTCTTATTGGGGGCGTAAATTATTACAACGGTCAGGTTTTTGATATGGAAACCATTACCAAGGCCGGTAAGGCCGTAGGTGCCAATGTAGGGTGGGATTTGGCCCATGGTGCCGGAAATATAGAATTAAAATTACATGATTGGGATGTGGATTTTGCCGCGTGGTGTAGCTATAAATATATGAATAGCGGACCCGGAAATGCTTCCGGTGTATTTATCCATGAGCGTTATTTGAATAAAAAGGACATACCCAGGTTTGAGGGATGGTGGGGAACCAAAAAGGAAACCCGATTCTTAATGAAACCGGAATTTGAACCCATGGCAAATGCCGATGCTTGGCAGTTGAGCAATCCTCCGGTACTATCTGTAGCACCATATTTGGCTTCTTTGGAGATGTTCGAGGAAGTGGGCATGGATGCCTTACTAGAGAAAAGAGATCGCATTGTGGCCTATTTGGAGTTTGTTCTTCATGAAATAGATGCCGAAATAGACGGAACCACTTTTGAGATTATAACTCCAGAGGATAGAGGTACCCAATTATCCGTTTTTCTTCACGGACAGGGCAAACCACTTTTTGATTATTTAATGGATAACGGAGTCATTACGGATTGGCGGGAGCCTAATGTTATTCGCTTGGCACCAGCTCCTTTTTACTGTTCGTATGAAGATATGTACCGCTTTGGTCAGATTTTAAAAGAAGGCATCAAGACGTTGTAATTTCCATATTCTTTCGATAGGCGCTTTTATCCTATTTTTAAAGGGATAGGAGCGATTTTTAGGTATTTCAAACTTTTTAATTAGTGTATTTCATCGATAATATTGACCATTCATCGGCTATTATGGTGGTTCATCTCGTACGTATAAAGTAAGTTTTGGCCCCAAAATTTAAAATGAACACTAAATTGAAAAATATGAAAAACAAAACGTTCCCTACTCGTCTTATGCTTTTATTGGCAGTAAGTACATTGGTAATAGCCTCCTGTTCCAATGATACCACTGAGCTTGATGCCGAAACTTCTGTAGCTCCCAAAGCAGAAGTTCCGGTTGATCAAGATGCTGAATTTATTACAAAATACTTTATGGGCGATGCCGTACAGGTGCAACTAGAGGAGGATGGCACCTATAGCTTGGCAGGCACGGACACACGCTTGTTCGAGGAGCAACTTGCAGATTCGCCTGACAGCTATAACCCTAATCCCGTTCCCGGAGAAGAATTGTCCGGATTGGCGTTGGCAGGCGGCATTAGAAAATGGCCGGATAATACCGTGTATTATGTAATTAACGGTTTAAGTTCTAGCGTGCGCAGTGAGTTGCAAAAGTCGTTTGACGAATGGTCCAATAAAACCAACGTTAGGTTTAAAGAACGTACCAATCAATCTAATTACGTTACCATATCTTCTTCAGGTTCCAATAGTAATTCAGGGGTGGCAACTTTAGGAATGTACAATTCCCGTGGTTATATTAGATTAGGCACTCGTGCTACGGCCGTTGTCATCATACATGAACTGGGGCATACCTTGGGTTATATTCATGAACAGAACAGGGCAGATAGGGATGACCATATTATAATCCGTACGGAAAATATTCAATCCAATGCTCAGGACCAGTTCTACAAAAGTACTTCCGCAACCTTCCTTACTGGTTCTTTTGATGTAAATTCAATAATGATGTACGGTAGCTACACATTCAGTAAAAACGGACAGCCTACTATAACGGACCTGAACGGAAATACGCTGCCACAAAGACAAGCACGTTTGTCTACTTTGGATATTCAAGGAACCAATGCTGCTTACCCTTCTTCGGGCGGTGGTGGCGGTAATCCGCAACCGGAGGAAGACCTATGCGATACTACTGCTAATTACTCCTCAAGTAAAAGCTATAGGGTAGGGGATTATGTGCTTTATTATGGTCGTTTGTACCAACGGGACTATACGCGCTGGAATTATATTAAACGATGTAGCTAAAACCAAATATGGGCCAGAAACGAACTCAAAGACCATCTATAGAAGATGGTCTTTTTTTGATTTATAGGTTAGCGTTTTTAAAGTACCTTAGGTGTTAAATTCGTTTCATGAAATCATTACGCCTTATACTTACCAATTCCCGTTATTTTGGGGCTGCCTGGGTATTTGCCAGTATAAATATTCTTTTTGGTACTTGGGCAATTTATATACCAACTGTAAAGGAGCAGCTTCAAATAGACAAGTCCCAATTGGGTTTGGCTATATTTTTTCTTTCTCTAGGGGTATTTACGGTGTTTCCTATGGCTTCATCTATCATTAATAAAATTGGGGTAGGAAAAGCAACATGGTACGGGGTAGTGTTGAGCAGTATAGCTGCCCTTTTGCCTTTGTTGGCACCTAGTTATTATACCCTTATGGCCGCACTTTTTCTATTAGGGGCTTCCAATGGGTTTACGGATATTTCTATGAATACCTTGGTAACGGAGCTGGAAAAGGAGGATAAGAAAAATTTTATGAGTGCTTCTCATGGTTTTTTCAGTTTGGGAGGGGTTTTGGCCGGCCTTGGTAGTTTTCTTATCGGTCCTCTGGACAATCCACCTTTACATATGTTATTAGCGGTGATACTGGTTTTAGTCGTGAATTTTATTTTTCACGGAAAATATAAAAATGTAGTGGCAGCGGTTGAAGAAAAGGAAGCATTCAGTTTAAAATTATTTAAGCCGATGCTGTTTCTTGGGTTGATCTCATTTGTAGCGATGGGGAGTGAAGGTGCCATTGTAGACTGGAGCGGACTTTATTTAAAGGAAATAAGCCTGGCACCCGAGTTGCTCTGGGGTGCCGGATTTCTAGGTTTTCAGGTTACCATGACCTTGGGGAGATTTTTAGGTGATGGTATAAGCGAAAAAATGGGCTCGGTAAAAATGGTAACTTTTGCTACTATTTTGGTGTTGGTAGGATACCTAATGGTTTTAAGTACCGAAACCTATATGGCCATTGCAGGGTTTGCTTTAAGCGGACTTGGTTTTTCCGTTATGGTACCCGAAGTTTTTCGTATTGGAGGTAAAGTAAAAGGTGTGGATTCTGCGCAAGGTGTTTCTTTTATTGCTGGCACGGGCTATACCGGATTTTTGGTAGCTCCGCCAATTTTAGGGTTTATTGCTGATGGCTCTTCACTCAAGACTTGTTTTCTGGTATTGTTCGCTTGCGCTCTTTTGGTATTGGCCGCTACTTTTAAATTGAACAGAAACCGAAAAAAACGTAATACTTAGTTTGTTTTTACTTCAATGTTGGTAAAATAGAGTTTAAAACTACCATCCTCGTTTTGATGCATTTTGGCAATTTTGAGTCCACCTGCTTCGGTGTAATCTTCCCAAGTGGTGGTCATGGAAGGTTCTTCTTGGTTACCTTTTCTAAACACCCATTCTTTAACTAGATAATCATCGCCAAAATAGAAATCATATGCGTCTCCAGGGGTATAGCCACCTTCTTGCTTGTAAACTACCGTAAGTTTTTGCATGGGCTTTTTGCTGATTGGTGCCTCTACATTTGGTGTAAGCTCATTGGTGCTTCCATCTTTGTCCCATAAAATATTTATAGGCGCTATGAGCCAATATTTATCATTTATGAATCCACCATTGGTTTTATAGGCGGTGCTATCCATGTCTTTTCGGTTGTAGACTAAAGTGTCTTTGGTAGATATGGCAGTTACTTGGTTAGTTTTTGGTTTCCAAATCCATGTACGTTCAAAGTGAGAAGTATCACGGTCTACATTAAAAGTAAATTTAAGCTCTTCTACCTTGTTCCAGTTTTTGTAACCATTGGCATAGGCTATTTTTTCTAGAATGGATAGCTCTTTTTCAGGTTGTGGTGCTTCAGACTTTTTGGTCTCTTTACAACCTATAACTAAAAAGGTTAAAAGTATGCAGGCGGAAAAGTACTTTGTCATAGCTAGAATTTTCCCCAAAGATAACCGCTTTTGTTTAAAGCAAAGACTGTAAAGTAAAATGGATGACGAGGTACTTTTATAAAAATGAAAACCTATTTAGAAATAACGAGGAGATTTCATGGCTTTTAAACCTCGGTCAAAAAGTTCATAGATAAGAATGACCTCATGTGTGCCTCCAGAATAGGGTCTGAAAGTTGAGGTAGGTAAGTCATAAGCATACCCAATTCTAAAGGAATCGGAAATAGCATAATCCATTAGTACCCCAAAACTGTCCGAGTCATTAAAGCGATAGGAAGCACCAATCCAAAATTTCTCATAGAAAAGAAAATTTGCCGTTACATCGTATGATGCAGGTGCCCCGTTGGTGTATTTAAGTATTGCCGTGGGCTTGAATTTTGTGGTTTCGCCTATATCAAAAACATATCCACCAATGGCATAATAACTATTACGTTCAAGAGCCACGAATTCACCATTGTTTAAATCGGTATTAAGAATGCGAGGAGTTGAAACACCCAGATACCATTTATTGGAGCTTACATAAATTCCGGCTCCCATGTTGGGGTTCCATTTAGAAAAACCATCAAAGAAGAATGGGTCCGTTTCGTCCGGAGTATCTAATTTGTAGTTGGTAACACCACCTTTTAACCCTAAGGCCATATTAACGGTGCTACTTAAGGGAACGGTATATGAGATATCCGCATAAATGTAATTGGTTTTTTCATATCCCAATTGGTCGTTTATATAGGATAACCCAACACCTACATTACTGAACCGTATAGGCGTATGAACCGATAGGGTGCTTGTGGTAGGATTACCTTCTATACCTGCCCATTGGTTTCTGTGCAAGGCAGTAGCATTTAACGTTTGCCTGCTTCCGGCGTATGCCGGGTTTATGGACATGGTGTTGTATACGTATTGTGTAAACTGCGGTAGTTGTTGCGCATTTGAGAAAAAGGCACAGCTTATAGCTAGAACAACTAGATATTTTTTTAACGTAGTCATGACTGCCTTTTTTAGTTAGAACCGATATAGATATATCCGTTAACCGGTTTTATTTCATTGTTTCCAAAGCCAATGATATAGTAATATGTTCCTGATGAAAGCATAGCTGAGTTGCCCAATGAACTTTTAGGTGCATAGCCGCTCCAATCATTAGTGTAATCGCTATTTTCATAGACAATATTGCCCCATCTGTTAAAAACTTTTAGATGATAGGTGTAATCACAACCTTCCAATCCTGAAATTTCAAACACATCATTTATGCCATCGCCATTGGCGGTCAGGGTTTTAGAAACTACTAGATTTTCAATATCACAAGGCATATCCGCTTCAACTATAATAAGCTGGGTATGTGTAGTTTCGTTACCGTTGTTATCTACGGCAATCCATGTTCTTGTAATTTCGTAACCTGTAGTACAGTCTTCGTTATTTGTTGCGGTTTCCGTGAAAGTTACTACGGGGTCCGTATCGCAATTATCTATAGCCGTTAGCACATCTGCCTCGGGAATAGAATCACAATCTACGATAAGGTCTTGCGGAAGTTCTTCCACAAATGTTGGTGCTTCCTCGTCCATTATACATTCATCGGATATTACAGTGATAATTTGTGTATGGGTGAAGGTATTATTGGCACTATCCGTTGCTGTCCAAGTTCGGGTTATCTCGTAACTGGTTTCACAATTTCGGTCATTGGTTGCGGTCTCCGTAAAAGTTACGGTAGGGTCCGGGTCGCAATAATCTATAGCGGTTAAGATGGCCGCATCCGGTACTCCGTTACAAGGTACCGTAATATCTCCAGGAAGATTTTCAGCAAAGACCGGTGCTTCTACATCGGTAATGCTAATGATAATCGTAGTAGGGTCTCCGTTTCCAACGCCACATTCATCAAACGTAAACGAACTGTTAGAGGTTTGTTGGGTTGTGTTGATTTCGCCGGTATACAAAGCCACGGTTTGAGAATCCGAATTAAACGTACAGGCGGGAATACTTGAAAAGTAAGCATCATCTTTAATACGTACCGCATATTGAATAGTATAGGGCGCACTGGTAACATCCGTATAACCATCGGCTACATTAAAAGTAAGTTCTCTTGTAACCGAGTCAAAATTATAGGTAATCTCACTTGGCAACGGTTCCACACTTATAAAGTCCATTTCTTCGGGTATGGTAGTAGAGAAAGATAAATTTCTAATATTGTCGTTCCCCGTATTGGCCACATCCAAATATATCTGAATGGTTTCTCCAGTTCGTGGGTTTTCATCCGAAGCGGTGGCGTAAAGGTCTAGTGAGTTTAACGATGGTTCATAAACTTCTACGGCCATACCTAAAAGATAAAGTCCATAAACCTCTTGGTCTGAAGTCATCCGAACCGTAGCCGATGTTTGATTGTTGGTAATTAGGGAGTTGCCCGTGTTTTCCAAATTAAATAAGCTGGCATCATACCCTAAAGTATTTGAACTTGCGGGCATTCTGTCCAAAAAGTCACTGCCATTTGTAGTAATGGAACTGTTGAAGAAATTATTGGCCGGTCTCATTGGAGTGGATAAAGGTTCCCATGAGTTAGAAGTATCCAATATCAATAACTGATCGCGAGAAATTCCTCTATCTCCTTCAAAAGAACCAATGACCATATTTGCTTTTACCTCACCATTAGGTACAGTTTGGAAACCATCAAAAGTAACATCAAAATTATTCTGTGTGCTTGTAATATGGGCATATCCATCAAAAAGGGTAATGTGTTTCTGTGGCATAAGCGGACTCTGCCAAACAAAGACTATTTGCCATCCACCGGATGTACCTGTTCTTCCGCCACCATGAGATAGTAATTGTCCTTCAGTAGCCTTAACATTGGCTACTTGGTAGGTGCCAAAAGGGTCGCTCAACCCTTGTACGTAACTCGTAATGTCCTTAACACAGATATAGGGGTCGTTAACAAAATGGTCGTCCCTACCGCGGTAAATAACCTCGTCGGCAGTTAGGGTGGCCTCATAGTTACTAGACCCTGGCAGCATTAATTTAATATTATCAAAACTCCAAGAAGGCTCAACGCCTCCATTGCCCGCAATTGGTGTTCCGGAACCATCTACTTCATATTCTTTATCGGCTGCAGCCCAATACAGAAAAACACGTTCTATGGTCAAGCAAGAACTGTCAGGAGAGGGGTTTGATAAATTAGCGCTACTAGAATTAAATGTAGTAGGGTCACTATCTATATCTACAAATACGTTGTCCGAAAAATCATGGTTACTACCGTTCCCGTTGTATGCATTTGTTGCATGCCGGGAAAGTACGTTGTTTGCAACCATAGTAAAGTCACCTGTTATGGTTTCCGAATACCGAGGAGAGAACCCTCTTTGAAGTTGCGCACTGACGGAGTTAAAAGCGAATATGAGAAAAACGAACCCAAGAGCTCGTGTAATTTTTTTTTGGTGTAATTTTTTCTTCATAATTATAAGTTTTGTAAACATATAATTAGAAGCTACATTAAGTCTTTACCTGTAAAGGGTGTGCAATGGTGTAATTAAGGTCAAGTTCAATCTGTAGCAACTAGGTTATTTGGGATAAAAAAGTGCCGTAATTTTATAGCATATGTTTTATTTGTTCTGTACAAAGGTCACCTATACCCTTGTTAATTAGTAGACTATACGATGAACGTAGATTTTATTCGTTAGCGGCATATATCTATAGATGAGTGGTTTATTTCTATCGATGAGAATAAATGAACGGTCTGGGACGGGTTGTGAGAAAAAGCGATGAAGGGTAATTACATTGATAATCATGTAACACTATTTTGGTACAGATAAATTGTTTAATTTTGAGATGTATAAATAATAGCAAATGAGTTCTAAAAAAGGAAAAGTTCAAGAAGCGATAGACGAAAAATTGTTAGAAGAAAGAAAGGTCTTCTTATGGGGCATGGTAGATGATGATTCCGCCAAGCACGTTATAGATCGTTTATTGTATTTAGATATGCAGAATAATGAAGAAATACAGTTATATATAAATAGTCCGGGTGGTTACGTTACTTCTGGTTTTGCCATGTATGACATCATAAAATCTTTAAAAAGCCCTGTTTCTACAATCTGTACAGGTCTTGCGGCCTCTATGGGTTCTATATTGCTTTCTGTTGGAAAAAAAGGTAGAAGGTTTATTCAGCCCCATGCGCAGGTTATGATTCACCAACCAAGTGGTGGTGCAAGAGGGCAAGCTTCAAATATTGAAATTCAGGCCAAAGAAATCATCAAGACCAAAGAATTGAGTGCCCGTATTTTAGCAGACAATTGTGGTCAGGACTATGAAAAAGTATTGAGAGATTTTGATAGGGATTATTGGATGAATGCCGAAGAATCTATTGCCTATGGCATTGTAGACGGTATTTTAGAATAGTAATTTTAATCTCAAAAAAAAAGAAAAAGTCCTTCGTAATTTAATCACGAAGGACTTTTTTGGGATATATATAGACGCTCTCGCGAAACCATTATTGTATTTACAAAGCAAATTTTTGCGTAGGACGTTCCTTTTCCCCTAAAAACTATATAACCTTAGTATAAATCGGGCTTTTCAATAATAGCATTGGCTCTTTTTTTTAAGGCTTCTAGTTCTTCTGCAGATTTTTTGTTCAACAGGCTCATCATCATGGCCATTCGGTTATTATCTTTAAAATGTGCTCGCTTTTCGTCTAGAAAGTTCCAGTAAAGAGCATTGAACGGACACGCCTTGTCTCCTAGTTTTTTGGTGTGGGAATAATGGCAGCTACTACAATAATTGCTCATTTTGTTTATATAGTTGGCGCTACTAACATAAGGTTTGGTGGCTACAATACCACCATCTGCAAATTGGCTCATACCCCTTGTGTTGGTTATTTCTACCCATTCAATGGCATCAATATAGATGCCGAGGTACCAAGCATCTACTTGGTCGGGATCCGTCATGTTTAAAAGTGCAAAATTACCAGTAATCATCAAGCGTTGTATATGGTGTGCATAGGCCTCATCAAGACTTTGTTCAATGGCATGATGCAAACAATTCATTTTAGTTTTACCGGTCCAGAAGAAATCTGGTAGAGAGTTGGTGTTATTTAGTTCGTTGACCTTGGAATAGGTAGGCATCTCTTTCCAATAAATACCGCGCATATATTCTCGCCAACCTAGAATTTGACGAACAAAGCCCTCTACTTGAGAAATGTGAATGGTATCTGTATGATCATGGTAGTATGCTATGACCGAATCAATGACTTCTTTGGGTGAAATAATCTTACTGTTCATAGCAAACGATAACCTTGAATGAAACAAAAACTTTTCATTTGTGTGAAGGGCATCTTGAAAATCACCAAAATGTTCCAGCAGGTTCTCGCAGAAGTAATCCAAGACGGCCAATGCTTCTTTTCTTGAAAAAGGCCAATTAAAATTAGTAGGGTCTATGCGCCCAAATGTTTGTGCTCCACTTTCATTAATTTCGGATATAAGATGCTGCACATCATTATGAAAGTCCTTAGATGTTGGTATCGTAGGTTGACCTTTCCATTTTTTACGATTGCTATGGTCGTAATTCCACTTGCCGCCTTCTGGTTGGTTTCCGGTGGTTAGAATATGGTGTTTTTTACGCATCATGCGGTAGAAACTTTCCATAATAAGCTGTTTTTTGCCTGAGAAAAAGTTTTTGAGCTCAAATCTAGTGGTATAAAAATGCTCGGTTTCTACGGCTTTATAGTTGCAATCCAGATTTTGGCAAATGGATTGTAATTGTTGGTCCAAACGATATTCATCCGGTAATTGGTATTCAAAATTTGTCGCGGTGGTCTCCTCAATGTAATGTTTTATTATTTCTTCCAAGTTTTGAGGGTTGTTATTATCGGAAATTTTCAAATAAATACACTGATGGCCTTTGGACTTTATAGTTTTGGAGAAATTACGCATAGCTAAAAAGAATGCCACTACTTTTTGGATATGATGTTTAACATAGTCCGTTTCTTGGCGCATTTCGGCCATTAAGTAAATAACATTTTTATCTACAGCTTTAAACCAAGAATGGTTTTCGTTCAGTTGATCTCCTAAGATGAGTCGTAATGTCTTCATGAATATAATTTATATGCTGTAGTTATTTAGAAGAGGGTTTCTTGTAACCACAGATTTTGAAATTTTCCTTGAGGGTCATAAATACTTGCTTGGCGTTCTATGTTAAATTTTCTATTCCTAGGGTCGTTTCCTACTCCACTTGTATACATCCAATTGCACCAATTGCTATGCACATCGTAATCTATAAGCATACTTTCAAAATAAGCGGCGCCAATACGCCAGTCTTGTTCTAGCTCTTTGGACCAAAAACTTGCTACGTTTTGTCGCCCGCGATTACTCATCCAACCTGTTGAAGACAATTCTTTCATATTGGCATTTATGAAAGGAGATTTGGTACGGCCTTCAATCCATTGTATTAATAATTTTTTAGAGCTATGCCAATTATATGGTCTTCCGGAAATACCTTTTAAGCAGAATATTTTATTTTGATGTTTTAAAGAAATGTATTTGAAATAGTCTCGCCATAACAGTTCAAAGATGAGCCAGTACGTACTCTCATTTTTGATAATTTCTTTTTCAAAGTCTTTTACATGCCAGTAAATGGTTCGTGGAGATATGCTACCATTTGCTAACCATGCGGAAAGTTTAGAACTATAACCCGAACCCATTAGTCCGTTACGAGTTTTTTTATAAACCGATAATTTCTGTTTTTTCCAGATATATTCTTCAATTCTTTTGAGTGCTTGGTTCTCTCCGCCTTTGAAAGTAAAAGCAGTTCTGAAGTCTTTTTCAAAACTCAAAAGACCTAAATCCGAAAGTTCTAAACTTTTATGATGCTGTTTAATTAAGTTGTTTTTCGGCTGGGGTAGTGGTACAGGAATAACTGGGTTGACTTTAGTTTTAGCTTCGCATACTTTTCTGAAAACTGTAAAGACCTCAGGTATATTTTGATAGTCTTGAAATGGAATTGCGTCCGGGTGAATTAAAAACTGACCGTATGAACTCTTAAATTTTATATAATCGGGAGATGCTAGAATTACGGATTCTGAAACACTTCTTTCCTCTGTAGTCCATTCTTCTTGAAAGTAAACCGCTTCAATACTATACTTCTCAATTAAGTGTGGAATCGTATGTTCCGGTTTATCGTAAACTATTATCAACGAAATATTAAGTTCACTAAGGTTTCTTTCTAATTCGTATACGGATTCTATTAAAAATTGAGCGCGATAATTAGAAGTCTTTTGAAAACCAAAAATATCTTTTTCATAATGCCTTGGGTCAAAACAATATACCGCAATAACATTGTCTTTAGTATTGCAGGCTTGCGATAAAGACGGATTATCGGCGATTCTTAAATCGTTTCTAAACCAGACTAAATTCATAGGATATATTTAATTAATAAAAGATTAAAATTCAATTTGCCATTTGTCTACATTTTTTACTACAATATTTTACATTTTCCCAATCGCGTTCCCATTTCTTTCGCCACGTAAAAGGTCTGAGGCAGACCACACAAACTTTAGTTGGTAGATGTATTTTTTTATGACTCATGCCAGAGAGAATTTGTCTTCTCATGAGGTTTGGCATAGGCTAACCTGTCAATGACTTTTGGTAAAGCATAGCCGTCCAAACCTACAGAGGAAATTGTATTTGCTCTGTCCAATTGTATCCAACCATCTTTTGATACGATTCCTTCATTGATGTATATATGCTTGATAGCGCCAATAATTAGGAGACATCCGTTTTCCTCTATAGTATATTCGTTTACAAATTCACAACCTATTTTAATAGAACTCTCAGCTACATAAGGAACCTTGAAATTATCCAAGAATTCTTCGGTCAAACCCGTTTTTTCAAATTCAGATGTAAGCGCATCATATTTTGCAGAGGTATGATGTGCATCTTTGTATATGGTCTCGTTAACTTGATTTACCGTGAAAAAACGATTCTTTTTGATGTTGTTGTAAGTGTCTCGGCGAACAGTTAATGGACGAGAAATAAAGCCTAACATTGCGGGATTACTCCCAATATGTACTACAGAATTAAATAAGGCCAAGTTTGTAAATTGAGGACCAGCTATAGAAGCTATAAGGTTTAGTGATTTATAACCAGTGCAGCTATTTATGAGATTGGCACGGTAACGAGAAGTTAGTTTACTTAAATCTTCGTCTTGATAGTGCAACATTGTGTGGCGTTTTGTTTAATAAAATTATGAAATATTAAAACAATACATCTTCTCTATGTGTAATTGCGTCAATTTTTAGGACTATAGGGGTACATTTAATTTTGATGTCTTATTTTAGTCCTTTATTAGCCTCTCAGCTTAAATATATGATACAATCTTCTAAGAATATAGCCATAATAGGCTCTGGCCTTGTTGGCTCTTTACTGGCCATATATCTCAAAAAAATGGGCCATACCATTACCGTTTTTGACAGGAGGCCGGATATTAGAAATATTAAATTTTCAGGACGCTCCATTAATTTGGCCATGAGCAATAGAGGCTGGCAATCTTTGGCCGAGGTAGGTATAGAGGATGAAATAAAAAAGATAGCTATCCCATTGGATAAGCGAGCCATGCATGTAATAGATAAGCCCATCTATTTTCAAAAGTATGGGAAAGAAGGAGAGGCTATTTGGTCTATTTCTAGAGGTGTGCTGAACAAAAAGATGATAGACTTGGCGGAAGATGCCGGTGTGGAGTTTCGTTTTGATGAGAAGGTCTGGAATGTAGACTTACCAGAAGCTACATTATATACAGGAGAGACCGAAAAAGGCGAGTGGAAAGAATACAACTATGATATAATTTTTGGTTGCGATGGCGCATTTTCTCGTGTACGGCATAAAATGCAACGCCGAAGCAGGTTTGATTATTCACAGGATTTTATTGACGTAGGCTACAAGGAACTTTCTATACCGGCCAACGAGGACGGCACTCACAAACTGGATAAAAATTCGTTTCACATTTGGCCTAGAGGTAAATTTATGCTTATTGCCATGCCTAATATTGATGGTAGTTTTACCTGTACCTTATTTATGCCATTTGAAGGAGAAGTATCCTTTGAGAGTATTCAAACCAAAGAACAAGCAAAGGAATTTTTTAAAACCTACTTTCCTAATGTTAGAAAAGAGATAGAAAACCTAACACAAGACTTTTTCAAGAACCCTACAAGTGCCATGGTAACTATGAAATGTTATCCTTGGACCTATTGGGACAAAGTGGCTTTAGTGGGAGATTCTGCCCATGCAATCGTTCCTTTTTACGGTCAAGGTATGAATGCCGGTTTTGAAGATATTTTTATTCTAAAGCAGAAAATAGAGAAGTACGGAGATGATTGGGAAGCTATTTTTAAGGAGTATCAAGAAGAACGAAAACCAAATGCAGATGCCATAGCGGAACTCAGTTACCGCAATTTTGTTGAAATGAGCAGTAAAACGGCCGACCCTAAATTTCTGTTACAGAAAAAAATAGAGAAGCGTTTTGCAGCCCTTCACCCGGATAAATGGATTCCGGCCTACTCTAGGGTTACATTTTCTAACAGACCCTATTCAGAAGCCCTAGAAATGGGTGATGCTCAGGAAGCTATTATGCAAAAAGTATTGGAAATGCCTAATATTGAGGATAAGTGGGATAGTGAGGAAGTAGAGCAGAAGATATTGAGCTTGATTTAATTTTTTCTATTCCGTAACTCGGATTGGCGCATGGGCATAGCATCTATTGTATTGTATATAGTTTCTGGATTAACCGGTAGCGGTTTTTTTAATTTGGCACCACCGTCCTTACCTATGAGTAAAATACCTTCATAATCGGTCATTAATTGGAATTGTTCATAAACGTGTTCAGCTTTTACATCCAATTTACTGCCATCCGTATTAAATACATTTGTACGGTTCATTACTAGAATGATAAGATCACGGTCCTTTAATTCATTTTTATTCTCTGTAAATGGCTTTACATTTTTTTCAAGAGTAAGAGATTCATTATCGGCTATGAAAAATAATAAACGGTTCTCCCATTTGTAATCATCAAGGTTTTGACTCCATGAGTAGCACCAAGTCATAAAGAATAGGATTGGAAACAAAGGTTTAAGAATTTGCATAATTAGCTTTTCTATAGTCGTTAAGATACCAAAAAAAAAGCCATCCACTTAAAAAGTAGATGGCTTTGGTTTTATTAGGGAAATGTAGGATTACATTTTAGTAAACATTTTTCCCATTTTTTCTTGTTCCTCTTCAGCTAGAACTGGATCAACCAATATTCTACCACTGTGCTCATCCGTAATTATTTTTTTACGGGAAGCAATCTCTACCTGTACCTGTGGTGGAATAGTAAAGAAAGAACCTCCTGAGGCACCTCTTTCGATTGGCACAACAGCTAAACCGTTCTTAACGTTGTTACGGATACGTGTGTAAGCCTTAACAAGACGTTCTTCTATTTCACTTTGGTATTTTTCAGACTGGGCAAGAAGTGCTTTTTCTTCTTTTTCGGTCTCGGCCAAAATAGCATCAAGCTCGCTTTTCTTGTGCTTTAAGTGAGACTCGCGCTCAGATAAACGTTCTTTCGTTTCGGAAATAACTGCTTTTTTCTGCTCTATCTGTGCTTTGAACTCTTTAATGTTCTTTTCCGCTAATTGAATTTCAAGTTCTTGAAATTCAAGTTCTTTGCTAATAGAGTTAAATTCTCTACTGTTACGAACGTTCTTCTGTTGCTCCGTATATTTTTTTATAAGTGCTTTAGACTCATCTATAAGGTTCTTTTTTGCGCCAATCTCAAAATTGATGGTCTCAACATCTGTTTTCAACTTGTCCAATCTTGTTTTAAGACCAAGAACGTCATCTTCTAAATCTTCTACTTCTAAAGGAAGTTCGCCTCGTACATTACGTATTTCATCTACTCTTGAATCAATCAATTGCAAGTCGTACAATGCCCTTAACTTTTCCTCTACCGTTGCTTCTGATTTTTTTGCCATATATTTTATAAATACTTGATGGGATTGGTTTTACTTTCCGATAAACGGATTGCAAAATTAGGGATTTTTTTTGTAAGATACTCAACTAAAAGGTTTTTTGTAAACTGCTCGCTTTCATAGTGTCCTATATCTGCAATTATCATTTTGCCTTCCGCTTTGTAAAATTCATGGTATTTTATGTCTGCTGTAATCAAAACATCCGCACCTTCTGCCATTGCAGGCGAAATGGCAAAAGCACCACTGCCGCCCAGAACAGCTATTTTTTTGATTTTTCTTCCTAACAATTCCGAATGGCGAATGCCACCTGCATTCATTTTTTCCTTTACCTCCTTTAAAAAAGAGAGGTCTTCCATAGGTTCTTCAAGTTCACCTATCATACCCATACCAATATTTTGATCCGTATTTTCCAGAGTCATCACTTCATACGCCACTTCTTCATAGGGGTGGGTAGTGAACAAAGCCTTCATTATTTTTGCTTGGTTTACTTTGGAAAAAGTAACGCTAAGTTGGGTCTCTTCTTCGTAATGGGTTTTTCCTATTTCGCCAAGGGTAGGGTTAGCTTGTTCACCGGCTTTGTAACTTCCTTGACCGTTGGTGCTAAAACTACAATTGCTGTAGTTGCCAATATTTCCTGCTCCTGCACTAAAAAGGGCGTCTCTGAGGGTGTTGGCATCTTTAACTGGTACGTAGGTGGTCAGTTTTTTAATGGTCTCCTTCTGGGGGATTAAAATTTGTGGTTTTTTTATGCCAAGAACCTCACATATTTTGGCATTTACACCTTCTGGAACATTATCCAGAGCCGTATGCATACTGTAAATGGCAATGTCATTTTTAATGGCTTTGATAACCACCCGCTCTACATATGATTTTCCTGTCAACTTTTTCAGTCCCCCAAAAATGATGGGGTGAAAACTTATTATTAGATTACAGTTTTGTGAAATAGCCTCATCTACCACGTTTTCCAACGTGTCCAAGGTTACAAGTATGCCGGAAACCTTTGCTTTGCTATTTCCGACCAGAAGGCCAACGTTGTCAAAACCTTCGGCATAGGGTAGAGGTGCTAAATCTTCAAGTATTTGGGTGACTTCTTTTACGGTCATAGCTATTTTTATGAGGTCTAAAGATAAAATATTATAATTTCGCCCTGTGCAAGTACTCAAAAAAATATTATTTCCCGTATCGCTGATTTATGCGTTGGTAGTTTACCTCCGGAATTATTTCTATGATAAAGGAATTTTTAGTTCCCAAAGTTTTACAACACCCACTATTTGTATTGGAAATTTAAGTGCGGGCGGAACCGGTAAAACTCCTATGGTAGAACTTTTGGGAGCTATGCTAAAAGATAGCTATAAAGTGGCGGTGTTAAGTAGAGGGTATCGCAGGAAATCAAAAGGGTTTGTACTTGCCCGTGAAAATGCATCAGTAGACCTATTGGGTGATGAACCTTATCAGATATTTTCTAAGTTTCCCGATATAGCTCTAGCCGTAGATGCAGATAGGAGGAATGGAATAAGAACTCTTGAAGAAAAAATACAACCAGAAGTAATCTTACTGGATGATGCATATCAACACCGAAAAGTGAATTGCGCGTTTTCTATTCTTTTAACCTCTTATGGTCATCTTTATGTTGATGATTGGTATTTGCCAACCGGAAATTTAAGGGATAGTAAAAAAGAGGCGGGTAGGGCACAGGTAATAATCGTAACCAAATGCCCTAACAATTTGAGTGCTGATGCCCAGAAGAGGATAGTAGCGAAGTTAAAACCAAAACCACATCAAGAGGTTTGGTTTACTTATCTAGCTTATGATGATGCATTAAAAACTACAGATACTATCGTTTCCTTTGATACTTTGAAAAAAAAGGAGGTAACCCTTGTAACAGGAATAGCCAACCCAGCACCTTTAGTGGATTATTTAAAAAGAAAAGAGCTAGACTTTGAACATCTGAAATTTAAGGACCATCACGATTTTAGTGAGGCTGAGTTGAATGATTTGCGGCAAAAACAATGTGTTTTAACCACTGAAAAAGATTTTGTAAGACTGAAGGGTAAAGTAGACAATCTTTATTACATTCCTGTAAAACATAAGTTTTTTGGAATGGGAGAAGATGCCTTAAGAGAAAGATTACAACAATTTATGAAGTAGTATTTTTAAGCTCTTTTCTATTAAAAATGTTCTCACCTATTTTCTGGTAGAAGACTTCTGGTTTAAACGGTTTGGTAATTACATCATTACAGCCCGCGGCATAGAAGCTCTCTAAACTGTCGTCTAACGAAATTGCGGTAAGCGCTATAATTGGTGTGACAATATCAAATTTCCGAATTTCAATAGTGGCTTCTTCACCGCCAATGCCCGGCATATGTATATCCATTAGAATGGCATCGTAATAATTCTCACGGGCCATATCTATTGCTTCGCCACCATTATTGGCAATTTCACTGGTGATTTCTTTTTTAGTGAGCATTTTCTTGGTGATGACCTGGTTAATTTTGTTGTCCTCAACAATTAGGATATTCAGGCCTTTAAAATCAAAGTCTTCTGGAGTTACTTCAAAAGGAATGTCATCAACCAGACTGTCTTTACCTTTTACGTCTAGCTCAAAGAAAAATGTACTCCCAACCCCCAGTTCACTCTCTAGTTCTATTCTACTTTCAAAAAGTCCCAATAGGCTTTTTACAATAGTAAGGCCAAGTCCTGTGCCCCCATATTCCCTGTTAATTTGTATAGAGCCTTGTTCAAAACCATCAAAGATATTTTGCTGTTGTTCTTTGGCTATACCTATTCCGTTATCTTTAACCTCAAAGTAAAGTTTAACGTCTTCATCTTCTTTCTTTATGAGTTTTGCGGTTACTTTAACCTCGCCGCCTTTAGTGAATTTTAAAGCATTGCCCACTAGGTTCAGGAAAATCTGAGACAGTTTTAACGGGTCGCTCATTAAGTGGTAGGGTATGTTGCGGTCGTAATCTAAAGTTAATTTGGTCTTGTTGCTCTGGGCACTTTGTTGAAGCGAATCAATAACTTCCTGTAGCACTTTTTTAAGGTTGAACTCAACGTTAAGAGGCTCTAATTTGTCAGCATCAATTTTATTGATTTGAAGAATATCGTTTATAAAGTTCAACAGGTAATCTCCTGAAAATTTTAATGCTTTTAGATGTTCTTTTTGACCTTTGCTTGGGTTTTCCTCTAGCAACAAATGCGTTAGCCCTGTTACGGCATAAAGTGGTGTTCTAAGCTCATGGCTAACCGTAGACAAGAAATTGGTCTTGGCTTCCATCGCCGTAACGGCTGCATCCCTAGCTGCTTTTAATTCATTGTTTTTGGTCTGTAATAAATCGTTGGTTTTAAGCTTGATCTGGTTGTTCCTGAATAAGGATACGGCCAAAAGTGTAATAATCGTTAATAGAGCAGAGGTAAGGATTGCCGTAATATCGGATTTGTTTTTGGACTCGTTCAGTTCTTCAATTTTTTGTTCTTGACGCTTTATTTCGTCGCTCATGAAATCAAACTGAATTTTCTCGGCAGTTTTGGCCTCGGTCTTCATTTTGGCAATGTTGAAGAGTGAATCCCGTATATGAAGCAAATTACGGTTGTTTGCCAATGACTTATCGTAGTTGCCTAATTTTTCATAAACCGTGGTGAGCATTTCATTAGCTTCCCATATTTCTTTGAAAAATTTATTTTTCTTTGCCAGTTTAAGTGCATTTTCACCATTTTCTGCACTTTCTTCAAATTTTTCGGTCTCTAAATCCAGTTGAGCTAAGCCTAAATAAGCTTTGGTGGCTAGATAGTCGCTTTCATATATATCGGTATTGATGATAAGCGAGTTAAAATTCTTAGCGGCACTATCATATTTTTGTAGTTTGAGGAAAATATTACCCTCCGCCAGTAAAATATTGTTGAAAAAATTACGGTCGTTATTCAGCTGCTTGGCTTCGTTCAGCATAAAAATGGCCTGAAAATTTTTATCGTCGTGAAAAAGTAGAATGGCTTCAATATACTTTTGCATAGCACTACCGTAAGGGTATTCTATGTCCTTAAGTAAAGCTTTTGCCCTATCCCAATAAAAATAAGTAGTTTCTTCTTTTTTAAGTTTCAGGTAGACCAACGCAAATTTATGATAGCAGTCTATGAGCGCTTTTACATCAGCTTTTTCCTCGGCTACTTTTGCGGCTTTTTCCAGAGCCTCTAAGGCTAAATCGGTTTGATCTCTATTACGGTATGCCCGGGCTTCTTCAAAATAGATACGAACGTCGTTATTTTCAAGGGCAAGACTATCTTGGGCCTCTAAGTTTTGAGCAACCCAAATCAATACGAATATCGAAAGTAATTTTTTTATGCCGATATGTAGAAAATCAAGCTTCAAACGTATTTATTTCTTGTCAATAGTAAAATTAAATCTATAAGTCTGCTACTATAACCGGTTTCGTTATCGTACCATCCAATTATTTTAACCATTTTTCCAATAACCGAAGTCATCATAGAGTCAAACGTACAAGAATAATAACTATTGTTTATATCAATAGATACTATTGGGTCTTCTGTGTATAAAAGTATGTTTTTGAGCTCTTTATCGGATTTTTTCTTAAAAACAGTGTTGATTTGGTCTATTGAAGTTTCTTTTTTAACATTAAAGGTAATATCTGTTAATGATCCATTTGGAACAGGAACCCTTATTCCGCATCCACCGATTACATCTGCCAAGTGCGGAAAAATTTTGGTAAGGGCTTTTGCTGCTCCTGTTGTAGTGGGAACAATAGACTGAGAAGCTGCGCGAGCTCTTCTTAAGTCATGATGTGGTTGGTCATGTAGACTTTGGTCTGAAGTATATGAATGTATTGTGGTAATATATGCCTGCTCTATACCGCACAGTTCATCAATAACCTTAATCATGGGGGCGGCATTGTTGGTGGTGCATGAGGCATTGGAAATTATATCATCATCGGCATTTAGGGAAACCTCGTTAATTCCCATAACGATCATCTTTATATCCTCATCTGCGGGAGGAGCGGATAAAATCACCTTTTTTGCGCCGTTGGCCAAATGAGGTTGAAGACTCTCTTTGGTCTTGAATTTACCGGAACACTCCACAACAATATCCACATTATAATCGGACCAAATAATGTCATTTGGAGTTTTGTGGTTGGTTAAGGCCACAGACTTTCCGTCAACAATTATAGTGTTTTCTTTATAAGTGATATCATGGTTAAAAACACCATGAATACTATCATATTTTAGTAAATGGGAAAGCGTTCTTGCATCTGCCAAATCATTGATAGCGACTACATTTAGGCTAGGGTGGGCGTCTAAAAGCCTAAAAAGTGTTCGACCTATTCGGCCAAATCCGTTAATGCCAATAGTGGTCTTTTTCATAAGAAAATTAGGGCTAAAGAATACGACTAACTATAGCTGTTTTTATTGTTTATGGTAGTTGTATTAGTAACTTATACTTGGATAAACGCTTAATGAATATGTTTATGAGCCTTGTAGGACGACCTTACCAAGGCACCACTTTCAACATGTCTAAAACCCATTTCCAGACCAATTTCCTCATATTTTTTAAATTGTTCCGGAAGGATAAACTCTTTTACGGGCAGGTGTTTTTTAGAGGGTTGTAAGTATTGTCCAATAGTAACTACGTCTACGTTGGCATCACGCAAGTCTCTCATAGTTTCAATTACTTCTTCTTCAAGTTCTCCCAAGCCCAGCATAATACCGGATTTGGTGCGGTTTACACCGTTGGCGCGTAAATAACGGAGTGCTTCAAGACTACGTTCATATTTGGCCTGTATCCGTACCTCTCGGGTAAGTCTTTTAACGGTTTCCATGTTATGGGATACCACTTCTGGTCCCACTTCAATTATACGGTCTAAATGTCTTTCTATGCCTTGAAAATCGGGAATTAAGGTTTCTAAAGTCGTATTTGGGTTCATTCTTCTAATGGCCTTTACCGTCTCGGCCCAAATTATAGATCCCATATCTTTTAGGTCATCTCTATCTACAGAAGTGATGACCGCATGTTTTATTCCCATTATTTTAATAGAACGAGCTACTTTTTCAGGTTCTGCCCAATCAACCGTATCAGGTCTGCCGGTCTGAACCCCGCAAAAGCCGCATGACCTGGTACAAACATTACCAAGAATCATAAATGTAGCCGTTCCTTCTCCCCAGCATTCCCCCATATTAGGGCAGCTGCCGGACGTACAGATAGTGTGAAGGTCATACTTATCCACTAGTCCCCTAAGTTGAGTATACTTTTTACCCGTGGGAAGCTTAACTCTTAGCCATTTCGGTTTTCCTTTAGGTGGGATAACGTTATTTATGGTATCTGTGCTCATAATTTGATGCAATTTTATACAAATATACGATTTAGCCGTGCAGCACCCATGTTAATGGGCTGTTTTTGCTTTGGTGTAAATTCTAATTATTTGGTAATTAATACAATATCTTCCTTAGTTGAAAGAATACAGCTTTCAGGATTAAAATGGATTAGGATAGGGGTGAGGAGGTTATTTTTTTTGGATAATCTCGGCCAACAGCTTTTTGGCCCTTAGAAGCTTAACCTTAACATTGTTTACAGGTTCGTTAAGTTCTTGTGCAATATCCGCATAACTTAACTCTTTAAAATACCTAAGGTTTATAACCTCTTGGTAGTGCGGTTTAAGTTTTTTTATATGCAAAAGAAGGCTGGCCAGATTTTGCTCCCGAATTAATTGGTCCTCGCCAGATGGGGTATCATCCAATACTTTCTTGACCGCGTCCTGATTGCCATCCGTTTCCAAGCTTTTCTTGCGCTTTCGAATAAGGTCTACGTGTATATTTTTTGAAATGGTGATAAGCCAAGTTTTGAACTCATACTCGCTTTTATACGTGTTGAGTTTGTCAAAAGCTTTAGAAAAAGTTTGTACGGTAATATCTTCTGCGTCATTCTCGTTTTCTGTGCGTTTGAGCTGAAAGCCGTATACACTGTTCCAATAGGTGTCCAACAATGTACTGTAAGCTATTTGGCTGCCCGAAAGAGCTTTTTTTATTGTTACTTGTACGTTGTCATCGGCTTTGGCCAAAAGAAGATAATTTGAGAATGAAAGTTTTAAATTGAGGATTGAAGGTTTGTATTGTCTTCGTTTCTACAATCTTGTTCGCTAGGCAATTTGCCGCACATGCCGCATGCTTGGCCGTCTTGATTTAAATAAGGACTTTGACTTGCACAAGTGCCTGCAAATTTCCCATCTTTTTTAGCCCAGATTTTAATGGCTATTCCTGCAAATCCCAAAGCTAATAACCCGATGGTCAATAAAATGAGTTTCATAAAGATTATTTTGGGACAAAGATATAAAAATAAGCCCCGAAATGGAAGTTTCGAGGCTTAATGATATCTTAAATGAGCAATTGCTTAGTATGCAATATTCGCTACAATATTTTCAACGGTAGGGCTTTGGTTCCCTCCTTGAGGTTCAATGGTAATATAACTAATGGCATCCTCTGCATAGGGTAATGCCAATAGTTTTTCTTGACTATTAGCTTCCTTTATAATACCAAGGTTTACCATTTCGCCGTTAACCTCAGCCCACATTTGGTAGCACTGGTCTTTTGGCAAATGAGGCAGCTTACTTACATTAATATAAGAAAGTCTCTTTACAGGGTTTATATACGCAACGGCCTTTAATTCTTTAGCTTTTTTATTGCCCTTAACATTCACCTTTTTCGTTTCTGGGTTCTGAAGAACAATAAATTGGTTTCTTACATCTTCCAGTTGCGCACGCATTGTTTCTTCTAAATCGTCAATTTTATTATTAACGATAGAGTTCTCTTCTTCTAGGCTTTGATTTTTGTCCCAGAAGAAATAGGATGCGCCCGCAGAAACCAATACTGCAAAACTAGCGGCAACCGCCATACGGTAAAAGTTTCTTTTGAAATTGGATTCTTTGTTAATGCTCTTAAGAATTCTCTTCTTAAGGTCTTCTGGAGCTTTAACGGCATACAGTTTTGCATACGTTTCCAGGTTGTCTTGCAACTCTTCGTAGGTTTCCCGAACTTCTGGGTACATAGACAAGTAGCGTTCTACCTGCAATGTTTCTTCGGTTGTAGTAGTGCCTAAAAGATAGCTTTCCAATAAATCGGAATCTAAAAATGATTTTATCTTTTCTTTCATGGTATTAGGATATCAGGTTTAATGATAACACCAACAGTAACGTAGGGCCATATATTTTTTTGAGTTCCCTGAGCCCGATTTTAAGTCTAGATTTGATAGTTCCCAGCGGAATATTAAGCTCATCGCTCGCTTCCTGTTGTGTCATACCCTCAAAAAACAGGGCGTCTAACACAATTTGGTATTTGGTTTCTATCTTATCCAGATTCTCACGGACGTCCATAAACTCTGGTCTTGTACTGTTGACGCCTAAATTATATACGTCAGAAACATCAATTTGGATTTCCTTATCACTTTTTGTATTGACACTTCTTAATTTATCTATAGCCGTATTACGTGTTATACGAAATAACCACGTAAATAGTTTGGCTTTAGAGGAATCGTAAGAGTCTGATTTTTTCCAAATTTTTATGAAACTTTCCTGTAGGACATCCTGTGCCAATTCCTCATCGCGAACTACCTTATTGGCTACCCCCAAAAGCGTATCGCCGTAATGTTCGTACAAGAGTGAAATAGCTTTTTCATCTCTTTCCTGAAGTAGTTCTACAATGTGCTTTTCAAGTAGTGTACTCATGTTTTATTTCCGGTCACGAAAAAAAATGAATGTTTGGGCATCCAATTTAGTTGGTAGTACCGTATATGTTTAAACGCTAATTTATAAAATTGATTTTTATATAGGCGTATTCAAAAATATTAATAATATAAATGTGCACTTGGTAACTGCACATTTAATTTTTGGTTAGTTTGGTTTGGTATAGCCCCCAAGATTTTCTTTGGGGGTTATTTATTTTATGATATTTACTTCCGGCGCTATTTCAATACCGAATTTTTTCTTTACTTCATCAATTATTCTGAAGGCTAAATCCAAAATTTCCTGACCTGTAGCGTTTTCATGATTAACTAGTACCAATGCTTGATTTTTGTGTACCCCGGCATCACCAAACCTTTTTCCTTTAAAACCACACTGTTCAATAAGCCAACCAGCTGGTATCTTGTAGCTGCTATCCGTTACTTTATAGGATGGGGCCTCTGGGTTGGTAGCAATAAATTGGGTGTATTCTTCTAAATTAATCACCGGATTTTTGAAAAAACTGCCGCTGTTGCCCAAAACTGCAGGATTGGGCAATTTACTTTGCCTAATGGCTATAACAGCATTTGAGATGTCTTTTATTGTTGGGGTTGAAATACCCATTTTTTCAAGTTCGGATTCAATAGCGCCATAAGAGGTGTTCTTCTTATGGTTGGTTTTGCTCAATTGAAACGTAACCGAGGTGATAATATACTTTCCCTTTCCTTCATTTTTAAAAAAAGAGTCGCGATAACCAAATTTACAGTCTTCTTTTGAAAAAGTTTTTAGGGTTTGAGTTTTAATATGCATGGCTTCGCAGGAAACAAAACAGTCTTTTAATTCTACGCCGTAGGCGCCAATATTCTGAATAGGTGCCGTACCCGTGTTACCGGGAATAAGAGACATGTTTTCTAATCCGCCATAGCCATTGTCCAAGGTCCATAACACCATCTGGTGCCAGTTTTCGCCCGCCATTACTTTAAGAAGAACATAATCGTCCTTTTCTTTTAGAATCTCTTTGCCTTTTAGGTTTATATGTAATACCAATGCATCAATATCATTGGTGATTAACATATTGCTTCCGCCACTAAGAACAAATTTATTTGGGTATTCATCAAGTTGGAGCGCTTTTTTTAGGTCTTCTAAACTATTGATTTCAACAAAGAACCGCGCCTTGGCATCTATTCCAAAGGTATTGTAGGGCTTAAGGGATATATCTTTTTTAACCTCCATTACGCTATATAACTTTTTAGCGCCTCCTTTAGTATGTTAACCGCTCTCTTTAAGTTGTCTTTGTCCAGAACATAGGCAATTCTTATCTGGTTTTTGCCATAACCTTCGGATGCATAAAACCCTGCGGCAGGTGCAACCATTACCGTTTCATTGTTCAGTCTAAAATCTTCTAATAACCATTGGGCAAAATCATCTGCATCTGTAATGGGTAATTCCGCAATGCAATAGAAAGCCCCTTGAGGTTTGCCTACTTTTATC
Organism: Zobellia sp. B3R18; assembly: GCF_018860715.1. Lineage (NCBI taxonomy): Bacteria > Pseudomonadati > Bacteroidota > Flavobacteriia > Flavobacteriales > Flavobacteriaceae > Zobellia > Zobellia sp. B3R18. The sequence continues at coordinate 52,739 of NZ_JAHKQG010000007.1, forward strand.
CCTTCAATTTTTTCAAGTTCTTCAATAAGCAAGTTTCTACGGCCTACATACTCTTTTTTTACATCGTCAAAATAGCTTTGCGGAGTTTCCAATGCGGCTTCACTGGCAATTTGAGCGTAGGTAGGGGGCGATAATCTTGCTTGGGCAAATTTTATGGCCGTCTTAATAACGTTCTTGTTTTTGGTAACCAAGCAACCTATACGTGCGCCGCACATACTATATCTTTTACTTACGGAATCGACTATTATAGCGTGCTCTTCCAGTCCTTCTTCCTGTAAAATAGAGTAATGTTCTGCTCCGTCATAGGTGAACTCTCTATAGACTTCGTCGGCAATTAAGAAAAGGTCGTGCTTTTTAACTATTGCCGCCAATTTTTTAATTTCTTCCCTTGTGTATAAATATCCGGTAGGATTGCCAGGGTTGCAGATAAGGATAGCTTTGGTCTTGGGGGTAATTAACTTCTCGAATTCTTCAATGGCCGGAAGGGCAAAATTAGAATCGATATGGGATATAACAGGAACCACTTTAACCCCTGTAGCGGTAGCAAACCCGTTGTAATTGGCATAAAAAGGTTCAGGAATAATAATCTCATCCCCATTATCGGCAATACTGCCCATTGTAAACGCCAAAGCTTCTGAGCCACCTGTAGTTACAATAATATCATTTGCCCCTACATGAATATCGTTTTTGGCATAATAGGCGGCAAGCTTTTCACGATATTCCTCAGACCCTTCGGTACGGCTGTATGCAATAACATCTAAGGTGTTGTTTTTTACGGCATCTAAAGCTAGCTGAGGTGTTTTTATATCCGGTTGACCTATGTTAAGGTGAATTACATTAACGCCCTTCTTCTTAGCTTCTTCCGCATAAGGAACCAACTTTCTAATAGGCGATTCGGGCATGGAAAGCCCTTTTTGTGATACTACTGGCATATATAAGCAATTTTGCTGCAAAAATGAGGAAACCAAACGAGAAAACCATGCGCGTTGGGAAAACGTTTATTTGTCTTTTGTTAAAAAAGGGGAGGTGTATCTGAAAAAATCGTAAATTATAGAAGGAAATATGAAAAAAGTTGAACAAGCTGCGTCTACATATCATATTCTTTCTCATGTTGCTTTCTTCTTCGGTAATGGCACAGGGCTTCACTTTGCCTGAAGGTCAAAAGTCCGAAAAGATTAAGTTTCAACTCATCAACAATCTTATTGTAGTGCCTATTGAAGTTAACGGAACGGAACTTTCCTTTTTGCTGGATTCCGGTGTAAGTTCACCCATACTGTTCAATATCTCCGAAACGGATTCGGTGCAAATAAACCATGTTTCTGAAATTACGATTAAAGGTTTTGGTGATAATGTTCCCATTAAAGCGCTGGTGTCCGAAAAAAATCAATTTCGCTTAAAAAATATATCCAACGAGAATCAGAAACTCTTTGTGGTAATGGATAAGAGCATAAATTTTTCTACTTCCTTGGGGATTCCTGTTCATGGTATTATAGGTTATGACCTTTTTAGGGATTTTGTTGTAGACGTCAATTACATTAAAAAGCATATCCGTTTCAGTAACCCGGATACTTATGTGTACCGGGAAAAGAAAAATACTGAAGTCTTACCACTGTCCATTAGGGCTAAAAAGGCCTATTTGAATTCCGAACTTTATTTAGGGGAGGAAGATGAACTTTCTGTAAGGCTCCTTTTGGATACCGGTAGTAGTGATGCCCTATGGCTTTTTGAAAGCGATTCTATAAACGTACCTGACAAACATTATGACGATTTTTTAGGAAAAGGCCTTAACGGTAATATTTATGGAAAACGAACCAAGGTTAATGGGTTAAGGATAGGCCGTTTTTTGTTGAATGATGCCAAGGCAGCTTTTCCAGATAAAAACTCTTTTAGAGAACTTACAAACTTGGTGGAGCGCAACGGTAGTTTGGGAGGTTCGGTTTTAAAAAGGTTTCATGTAGTTTTTGATTATCGCCGCAATCGAATAATTCTACGAAAGAACTCTAATTTTGATAAGCCGTTTAAATACAACTTATCCGGCCTAGATTTACAGCATAATGGTATACGTTATATTGCCGAAAGTATAGCGGATGACCGTGGTGTGGTTTATAGTGATAAAGCTGAATTTGGCAATGTGCAATTGCTTTTTGAAAACCAGACCAGACTTAGCGTTGCACCGGAAATAATAGTGAGTGCCATTAGGGCGGGTAGCCCCGCATATGAAGCCGGTTTAAAGGAAGGTGATGTTATTTTGGCGGTAAACGGCAAAAGAATTCACCGTTACAAGCTTCAGGATATCTTGGAGATGATCAACGAAAAGGAGGGTAAACGTATTAAGTTATTGATAGAGCGCTATAATTCCGATTTGCTTTTCACCTTTGTGCTTAAAAACATGCTAAAATAAAAAGACCCGGTCATAGCCGGGTCTTTTAGTTAATTTTCTAGGAAGTTTATTTGCCTTCGGAGGCCTTTACTTCACCTTTAATTTTTAGAACCTTTGTAGGTGTGTCCGCATTGGAAATAACCGTAATGGCCTTTCTAATAGGACCTACTCGGTTAGTATCATATTTTACTGAAATTTCGCCCGTTTTGCCTGGTAAAATAGGCTCTTCAGGTTTTTTAGGAATGGTGCAGCCACAGCTAGAGCTTACTTTGCTTATGATCAAAGGCGCCTGGCCGGTATTTGTAAATTCAAAAACACGAACACCATCGGATCCTTTTTGAATTTCACCGTAATCAACGGTCTCGGACTTAAATTCAATTTTTGCCGCTTTGTCCTGTGCGGTTAGGGATAATCCCATTAGGCCTACAAATAATACGAGTACTATTTTTTTCATTTTGTTAAATTTAGGGAATCTCAAAAATAAATCTTTTCAGATGAACCTCCAAAATTCTTTTGTTATCTGTTAACGTTACTTATTTTTGTTTCGTATTTAAAACTAGGCAAAATTGCCATAAACTATATATAACGTAACTTCTTATTTCGGTCTTTATTGTTATGACCGTCATTCCTTAGACAAAAACCGTTCCAAAATATGGATATCCCTTCTAAATATGAAGCCTTAAAAGCTGAAAGCCACTGGTATGACTACTGGATGGAGCACGACTACTTTTCATCTACGCCAGATGAAAGAGAGCCATATACTATTGTAATTCCTCCGCCAAACGTAACCGGAGTGTTGCATATGGGGCACATGCTCAATAATACCATACAAGATGTATTGATTAGGAGAGCGCGCTTAATGGGTAAAAATGCATGCTGGGTACCAGGAATGGACCATGCATCTATCGCTACCGAGGCTAAGGTGGTAGCCAAGTTAAAAGCAGAAGGTATAGACAAGGCAGATTTGAGCCGAGAAGAGTTCTTGAAACACGCCTGGGAGTGGACAGATGAATATGGAGGGGTCATTCTTGAACAGCTCAAAAAACTAGGTGCTTCCTGTGATTGGAACCGCACCAAGTTTACTATGGATGATGACATGTATAAATCTGTCATTAAAGTGTTTATTGATTTGTTCAATAAAGGGTTGATTTACAGGGGTCACCGTATGGTGAATTGGGACCCGGAGGCGCAAACAACCCTATCTGATGAGGAAGTAATCTATGAGGAAAAACAAGGGTTACTTTATTATCTTTCGTACCCGATTGAAGGTTCCGAAGAAAGAGTAACCATTGCTACCACTAGGCCAGAGACTATTTTAGGAGATACCGCAATCTGTATAAACCCAAATGATGAGCGCTATCGTCATTTAAAAGGAAAAAAAGTGGTTGTGCCTATTTCTGGTAGGGTAATACCTATTATAGAGGATGAGTATGTAGATATTGAATTTGGTACCGGATGTTTAAAAATTACTCCGGCCCACGATATCAATGATAAAGCCTTAGGTGAAAAGCACAATCTTGAAACCATAGATATTTTCAATGCCAATGCCACCTTAAATTCTTTCGGTCTGCATTACGAAGGTAAAGACCGTTTTGTGGTTCGTAAAGAAATTACCAAAGAGCTGGAAGAAAAAGGGTTTTTAGTAAAAAAGGAGAACTATGTAAATAAAGTAGGTACTTCTGAGCGTACCAAGGCTGTAATTGAACCACGTCTTAGCGATCAGTGGTTCTTGAAGATGGAAGAATTGGTTAAACCCGCTATTGATTCCGTGCTTAAAACGGAGGAAGTGAAGTTTTTTCCAAAGAAGTTTGAGAATACATACCGTCATTGGATGGAAAATATTCGCGACTGGAATATTTCGCGTCAATTGTGGTGGGGGCAACAAATACCCGCGTTTTACTTTGGTGACGGACAAGAAGATTTCGTTGTTGCGGAGACTAAAACGGATGCTCTTAAATTGGCACAAGAAAAGTCTGGAAATGCCAATTTGACAGAAGCAGACCTAAGACAGGATGAAGATGCATTAGATACATGGTTTTCTTCTTGGTTATGGCCTATTAGTGTTTTTAACGGCATTTTGGAGCCGGATAATAAAGAAGTCAACTATTATTATCCAACCAATGATTTGGTGACAGGTCCGGATATTATTTTCTTTTGGGTAGCCAGAATGATTATTTCGGGTTACGAATATCGTGATGAGCGACCCTTCCAAAATGTATATTTTACAGGGTTGGTACGTGATAAGCAGCGTAGAAAAATGTCTAAGTCGCTTGGAAATTCACCCGATGCACTTAAATTAATAGAAGATTACGGGGCAGATGGTGTTCGTGTAGGACTTTTGTTGAGTTCCGCTGCGGGTAATGATTTGATGTTTGATGAAGATTTGTGTCAACAAGGAAAGAATTTTGCCAACAAAATATGGAACGGTTTCCGATTGTTGAAAGGCTGGGAAATTGCAGACTTGCCACAACCTGAAGCATCAAAATTGGGTATTGAATGGTACAAGGCCAAGTTCAATAAAACTTTGGCAGAGATTGAAGACCACTTTAGCAAATACCGTATTTCCGATGCTTTAATGGCCATTTATAAGTTGGTTTGGGACGATTATAGTTCTTGGTTGTTGGAAATCATTAAACCGGATTATCAAAAGCCAATTGATAGGGTTACCTATGAGGCGGTAATAGATATTTTTGAGCAAAACCTAAAGCTGTTGCACCCCTTTATGCCTTTCCTAACAGAAGAGGTTTGGCAGCACATTACGGAACGTATGCCTGAGAATGCATTGGTAGTGGCGCAATGGCCAAAAATGCAAACAGTAGATGAGGCGTTAATAGAAAGTTTTGATATTGCTGCGGAAGTGGTATCCGGTGTTAGGAACATTAGGAAGGAAAAGAACATTCCAATGAAAGAGAGTTTGGAATTAATGGTTCTAAACGAAGGAAATTTAGCGAAAATTTGGGATGTGGTCATTGAAAAACTGACTAACGTAGCTGAGGTTTCCTATGTAGATGCTACGGTAGATGGAGCTTTGTCTTTCCGTGTAAAAAGTAACGAATATTTTGTTCCCATGAGCGGTGCAATTGATGTTGAGGCCGAAATCAAAAAGATTGAGGAAGAACTCAAATACACCAAAGGGTTCTTAAAATCTGTAGAAAAGAAGCTTTCCAACGAACGTTTTGTGAGCAACGCACCAGAAAAGGTTATTGCTATAGAACGCCAAAAGCAAGCAGATGCCGAAGCAAAGATTGAAACTTTAGAGAAAAGTTTGGCCAGTCTGGGTTAAGCTATGTAGTATCATAATTACAGCCGGTTATTCTAGAAGTAGGGTATCCGGCTGTTTTGTTTTAGCTGGGCTAAGGCTGTCATTGCCATAGAAGGAAAGTAATTTGTACTTGTCCGCAAAACGTCCTCCAATGTCTTCTTGGTTGGGAGTACGGACCAATACAGTATTCCATTTGCCTTCAACTCCAATGTAAAGCTCATTAAATTGCTGGTTTTTATCGATTTGAAAAATACAGTCTTCAACAATATCTAAGATGTCTTTCCTAAATTCGGCTTTCACTTTTTTTATATCCCTTATTTTTAAAAGTATTAAGAGTTTACTTTGGTTTTGTTTGGTAAAATAGGCAATGTTCTCGGTGTCTATTCCACTTACAATATCATAATCTACACAGGCTTTAAAGAAGCGGAGATGGAGTCTCTTTCTTTGTGAACTAATTGGGACATCTTTTTTATATCGGCATCCAATAATTCTTTCCTAGGGTCTATTGGTGTCACTTTTGCTGATTCTCCAGAACGACTATAGACCCCATAAAGTGATATGGAAAATACAATTACGAAAAGTACGGTTATAACCAAGCACCCGCAGCCATGCCATAGTGGTCTTTTTACGGGATTCGTGCTGTTTTCTACTTCATAACTTTTTAGCATTTGCGGTGTAAATTCTGCAAATGAAAAGCTCTTTTTGCAATGGCTACATTCGGCAATATGTTTTTTGAATAGGGGGAAGAGTGGGATCCAGAATACATGAAAGTACGTGCCGTAAGTGCTAACGGTAAAAGAATCTTGGGATTGGCAATAAGAACAAGTAGTTCTTTTTAAATGGCGTTCTTTTATTTTACTGGAGCGTGTTCCGAAAAAGAAAATCATAGGTTTGTTTTAAAGGTGTAGCGTGTGGTTGTAATAACCTGTGGTTATCAATTAACGACAAAGTTATGCGGTAAATTGTAGTTTATTCTCCCTGTATTCAGTGATTTATAACCCCTTTTTGGACATAGGTCTATATTTTTTAAAATGAACATATATTCATTTTAATTGCTATATTAGTAATGTGAGAATTAAAGATAATACCAAGGTCAATGCGATTTTTGAGGCAACTACGGAGTTGACTTCCGAATTGGGGTTGAGTAACCTCACCATGTCATCCATAGCTAAAAGGGCAAAGATGGCATGCGGAACACTCTACATCTATTTTGATAGTAAAGAGCAACTATTGAATGAGCTTTACAAGCACTTACTGTTAAGTGGTACATTTTCTATGCTTCCGTCTATTCAGCATTTTCCTTTAAAAAAACAGTTCTCCGTAATTTGGTCAAATGTTCTTCAGTTCCGTGTTTCCAATAGTTCTGAGGTTGTTTTTATGCACCAGTTTAGATATTCGTCATTTGTTTCAGAGGAAACGAGCAATCTGGACGAGCAATTTTTAAACTTTATCAGGGGGTTACTCGATAGAGGAAAACAAGAATTGATTATTAAAGATATAGATAATGGTTTGCTGGTTCCGCTGTTGTATGGCTATGCCAATACTCTAGCAAGGCAATTGGTGTTAGATAGGACGGAATTAACCCAAGAGAAAATGGAACAATCGTTTCAGGTGTGTTGGGACGCTATAAAATCTTAAAGTTTTAACATTTATAAGTGAACTAATATTCATTTATAAAACGTATATTGTAATGTCTTAACAGTATAATTGACATCAAAAATTAGATTATAATAGCTCCATAGTCTTACTTGGATACTTATTATTTGAGATTGTCTAATCTGCTTAAGTCATTGGAGGCCCCAGTGGTCATGATTTTTTTTTTTTTGTTCCCCCACTTTATGGCTTCGGGGTCCTTCTTTTACAGTTGATAATTTTTAGCGCTTGTCCGTTAAAAATTCAGTTTTCATGTTTATATTTAGGTAAAACCAACATCACATGAAGAAACTAGCATTTGTAACAGCTTTTTTGTCTATTTCCTATGTGACTTCGCAAGAAATTAAGACTGAAATTTTATCGCCTGAAATTCAAATTAAAACAGCAGTTCTGCCTGCTCCTGAGGCAGATAAGGAGGCAGCCATGGTCTACGGGTACGACCCATCTGGGAATTTGGTGGTTTTGAGGGAAGGCACTAATAATTTAGTATGTATAGGAGATGACCCTACAAAAGAGGGTGTTAGTGTAGCCTGTTATTCCAAAGCGTTGGAACCGTTCATGAAGAGAGGGCGGGAATTAACGGCGGAAGGAAAAAACACAAAAGAAAAAAGGGAAATTCAAGGCGCTGAGGTTGCAGCGGGTAAATGGCAAATGCCCATAGTGCCCAGTATGCTCTATATTTATTATGGCAGTGATGAGGCCTATGACAAGCAGACTGGAGAATTGGGTGATGGGCAGTATAGATATGTAATTTATACTCCGTTTGCTACAACAGAATCTACGGGGTTACCTGCAAAACCTCATGAAAAAGGTATGCCATGGCTTATGGACCCGGGTACTTTTAGAGCCCATATCATGGTAGGACCGTTCAATTAACAACATAGAGATGAAACCGTAAAGGGATTCATTTTATTTGCGATTGTACAACTTATGAAACTTAAATACTAAATAGGTGGAAACGTATGCCCAGGCACTTTTGTACGCTATTCCCTTTTTTGTGGTGCTTTTGGTAGTTGAGATAGCTTATGGTCATTTTGTGAAAGATCAGAAGCATAAAGTAATGGATTCCGTTTCTAGTATTAGCTCAGGTTTTAATAATATCATTAAAGATACTTTGGGACTAGGGTTTATTCTGGTCACCTACCCTTTTTTGTTGGAACATTTGGCCCTGTTCAAAATGGAAAGTACTTGGGTTGTATGGTTGGTGGCTTTTATAGTTATTGACTTTGCGGGGTATTGGAACCATCGGCTTAATCATAAAATAAATTTTTTCTGGAATCAGCACGTTATTCATCATAGTAGTGAAGAGTTTAATTTGGCATGCGCTCTGCGTCAGTCCATTTCTAATTTAATAGGTTATTTTCCTTTGCTTTTGATTCCTGCGGCTATTGCAGGTGTTCCTAATGAGGTTATAGCAATTCTTGCACCCGTTCACCTCTTTGCGCAGTTTTGGTATCATACGCAACATATTGGTAAAATGGGGTGGGCCGAATACATTATTGTAACTCCCTCTCAGCATAGGGTGCACCATGCGATTAATCCGGAGTACATTAATAAAAACTTAGGACAAATACTTTGCGTTTGGGACCGTTGGTTTGGTACTTTCCAGGAAGAATTAGATAATGTTCCTCCTCAGTTTGGAGTGTTGAAACCGGCCGGGACATGGAACCCCATACCTATTAATTTTCAGCATCTATGGCGATTGATACAAGATGCTTGGCATACCCAAAATTATTATGATAAAGTCCGCATTTGGTTTATGCCAACGGGTTGGAGACCTGAGGACGTCAAAAAGAAATTTCCTATAGAGGGTATTGTGGATGTTTACGGGTTTACACGTTATGAAACACCGGCATCTACAGGGTTAAAATTGTATGCCGTATTTCAATTGATTGCTACTACCTTATTTTTATGGTTTATGTTCTATAATTTTTCTGAGATAGGGGTAAGTGGTCTCTTGCTGTTTGGATTTATAGTGTTTACAGGTATTTATGGATATACGACATTAATGGACCGTAAAAAGTATGCGGTTTATATAGAATTGTTTAGAGGGGTATTTGGCTTGTTGTTCATTCTATTCACGAAGGATTGGTTTGGGTTGAACGGTTATTTGAATTTTGGAAGCTGGCTGGTGGCCCTCTATTTTGTTGTTACCATTATTTCTGGATTTTATTTTACTTACTTTGAATCCGTGGTTTCTGAACAAAACACAATCGCTTAAATTTTTTTGAGAGGAAGACATGTTAAAAGGAAGGGTTCTAAAGTGAATCTTGCTAAGTTTGTTGATCAAGAATTACATTATGAGACCTTATATTTTAGCAGAAACGAATTGGGAAGCTCTAAAGGACGAAAAGTTTGATTTGGCCATATTACCCTGGGGCGCTACAGAAGCCCACAATTATCATTTACCATATGCTACTGATAACATTCAGGCAGACCACATGACGGCGGAAGCTGCCCGTATTGCATGGGAGCAAGGGGTAAAGCCTATTGTATTGCCTACACTTCCGTTCGGGGTAAATACGGGGCAGTCCGATATTTATTTGGATATAAACTTAAACCCCAGTACACAGCTTGCTATTTTAACGGATATTGTAGAAGTGCTCAACAGGCAAGGTGTACATAAATTATTGATTTTTAATGGTCACGGCGGAAACAACTTTAAGCCCTTGGTTAGGGAGCTGGGGTACAAGTTTCCTGAAATGTTCATTAGCTTTTGCTTCTTTCCACAAGCGTTGAACAAGGATTTATATTTTGATGAAAAGGGTGACCATGCCGATGAAATGGAAACTAGTCTTATGCTTTATCTAAGACCCGATTTGGTTTCGTCTAAGGATAAATGGGGAGATGGCGAATCTAAACAATATAAGATTAAATCTTTCTCTGAAGGTTGGGCTTGGGCAGAGAGAAAATGGTCTAAAATTAGTGAGGATACCGGGGTGGGTAACCCGCATAGCGCTACTAAGGAAAAAGGCGAGCGTTTTTTTAAGGATGTAACCCAGAAAATAGGTGGTTTTATCTATGAGCTTTGTAAAGCTGATATTAATGATTTGTACAAGTAGAATAATAATCTCTACGCAATGGAATAGGGGCGGGTGATTACTTTTTTTTCCGTACCTCTGCCTTAACGAGTTTTATGTATGCTTTCATAGCATCATCTCGTTTGATGTTTTTGGCTTGAATAAGGGCATTTGCTTTAAATGCGTTGATCAGCGGCGTACTGCTTCCGGGATTACTATAGTTCTTGTTAGCTATTTTGTAATAGGCGTAGAGCTTTAGCAGCAGGTCGGCAGGCAACGGATCGGTATAGTTGTTCATAAACTCTACCGCCTTATCGAAATCAGTATGTAATTTCTCCTTCTTCATTCTTCTTTAGAACAGCCGCAACACAAGTTTCAGCGCCAATAACTTTCTGGTTTAATTTAACGGTAATAGCACAATCCAAAGGTAGGAATAAATCTACCCTTGATCCAAATTTAATAAAACCAGCATCTTCGCCTTGCTGAACATTGTCTCCTTCTTCGGCATAATTTACAATACGCCTGGCTAGAGCGCCTGCAATCTGTCTATAGAGAATATCCCCAAATTTAGGGGTACGGATAACCACAGTAGTTCTTTCGTTCTCCGTACTGGATTTAGGGTGCCAGGCTACTAAATATTTCCCTGGGTGATATTTTGAATATTTTACGGTTCCACTAGCGGGGTAACGGGTTACGTGTACATTGGTAGGGGACATGAAAATAGAAACTTGCATGCGTTTTTCCTTAAAGAATTCGGTTTCTTCAACCTCTTCAATAACCACTACTTTCCCATCTACGGGAGCTAATATTTCATCAAAGTTTTTTGCGGCCCTACGAGTCGGGTTCCTGAAAAACTGTAGGATCAAAATTAAAAATATAACAGCAATCAACTGAATGCCCATGCGTAGCCAAGGTATTTCAATGGCGTATTGAGAACCTAATATAACTACGGCAACTATAAAAAAGGTGGTCAGAATAATTTTTTGACCCTCTCTATGAAACATGGGCGAATATTTTTAAGGTTAAGAACGCAAACGGTGCTGCAAATATTAAACTATCTAGGCGATCTAGCATTCCGCCATGGCCGGGTAAAATAGCACCACTATCTTTTACGCCCGCCGTTCTTTTAAATTTTGATTCTATTAAATCGCCTAAATTGCCCGCTACAACTATTACAATAGCTAAAATAACCCATTGTGGCGGATTTAATATAGGCTCATACTTAGCCATAAAATAAGCCGTTCCTACGGCAAAAATCAAACCACCAAGAGCACCTTCAACAGTTTTCTTAGGGGAAACCGCAGAAAACAATTTAGTACGCCCAAAGCTACGACCAACTATGTAAGCAAACGAATCGTTTACCCAAATTAAGATAAAAATACCTATAATTAGAAACTTGGCAAAGTCATTATTGGTATAAGGAATCATTGTTAGGAAAATGCATCCGCCTCCAACATAAAAAAGCCCTATTAAAAACTTTTGGGCGGTATTAAAGAGTTTCGTTCTTTTTGAGAAGAGGTAAAACAGTAACATAAAGTTTACTGCCAGAGTGCACCCTAAAAGCACGTACACGAGTATCATGTCACTAACAAAATATATAAACAACCACCACAGGATCAAGTATGCGGCGTAGATATGCAAGCCTTTTAGGTCTACAAGTTTTTTGTATTCGTTGAGGCAGGCGAGCCCAAAAATCATGAATAAAAAATCAAAGGCATCTGAACTCAAAAAGACAGCGGACAACAATAAAAAGATGTAAACAGCTCCTGTAAGCGACCGTCTTAGAACTTCCTTCATGTTTTATAGGTCTTCCAAAAGTAAAAGATACAGGTTTTTAGAGCTGCTTCCGTAAGTTAGAAAATCATCTGAATTTCCTTCGTTGGCCTGAAAATGTTTTAATGTGGTAATGTTTGCAGGAATGTTATGGCCATACTTCTTTTTTATTGTCTTTAAGCCTTCCCCAATAGATTCAACTAGTTGGCTGGTAGTGGCAAAAACAATAACATTGTATGGTAATTCATTAAGCTTTTTGTCCATAAGTTGGTTGGAGCAAACCAGTATAGAACCGTTTTGGGCTATTAAGTGCTCACAGGTAGTGAAGAAAACTTCGCTATCCTTACTTTGGTCTGTAAAGCCAATATTTTCTTTTGAGAATTTCTTTTTGAGCGTTTCATTAATGACAAAGAAGGGGTGGTCCTGCCAACTATTCTCGTTTACGATATTTTTTACCGCTTGAGAAATCTCGGAAAACGAATCGCAGTAAAGAAATTTACCACCGTTTTGTTTAAAATGTATGGTAAATTTCTCGTCCACAGGAATGTTCAGATCGGGCATGTGTGCACCTCTGGTTTCCGCTGTTTCTTTGGAAACCTTCTTTTGCTTGCCGCCACCGAATAATTTGTCAAATAGCCCCATTTGCTCTTGTAAAACTCAATACGCGTTCTCTCTGATAAAAGAAAACGTTAAATATTCTTATTTATTTTCTTCTCCTTCTTCAGCTACTGTACCCTCGGAAGATAATAGGTCGTTAGAAATCTTTTCTTGCCCTTTTTCATCAAACTCTTCCCCAAAGGATCTTTTGCCAAAAATTTTCTCTAAATCTTCTTTAAAAATAACTTCTTTTTCTAATAATCTTTCAGCAAGAATGGTAAGCTTATCCTTATTATCCGTCAATACCTGAATAGCTCTCTGGTATTGCTCTTCTATGATTTTAGAAATTTCTTCATCAATCTTTTTCGCAGTGTCTTCACTATAAGGTTTAGAAAAACCGTACGAATCCTGTCCTGAAGAATCATAATAGGTGATATTACCTATTTCATCATTAAGACCGTAGATGGTTACCATGGCTCTGGCTTGTTTGGTTACTTTTTCCAAATCGCTCAAAGCTCCGGTAGATATTTTGTTGAAGATAACTTTTTCAGCAGCTCTACCACCCATAGTAGCACACATTTCATCTAACATTTGTTCTGGCCGAACAATTAGACGTTCTTCCGGTAGATACCACGCGGCACCTAAGGATTGTCCTCTTGGCACAATAGTAACTTTCACTAATGGAGCGGCATGCTCAAGCATCCAGCTTGTAGTAGCGTGTCCTGCTTCATGATAAGCAATAGTTTCTTTTTCTCCTGGAGTTATGATCTTGTTCTTTTTCTCTAATCCACCAACAATCCTGTCAACAGCATCTAAGAAATCTTGTTTTGAAACTGCCTTTTTCTCTTTTCTAGCTGCAATTAACGCCGCTTCGTTACAAACATTGGCAATGTCCGCACCTGAGAAACCGGGTGTTTGTCTGGCTAAAAATTCAAGGTCTAAGGCCTCGGAAGTTTTGATAGGTCTTAAGTGTACCTCAAAAATTTCTTTTCTTTCCCTGATGTCCGGTAAGTCTACATATATCTGTCTGTCAAAACGACCTGCACGCATTAAAGCTTTATCCAACACATCCGCACGGTTTGTGGCCGCTAAGACAATAACATTGGTGTTGGTTCCAAAACCGTCCATTTCGGTCAGTAATTGGTTAAGTGTGTTTTCGCGCTCATCGTTAGAGCCTGTGAAATTGTTTTTACCACGTGCACGACCAATAGCATCGATCTCATCAATAAATATAATGGCAGGCGATTTATCTTTGGCTTGTTTGAATAGGTCACGTACTCTAGATGCACCTACACCAACGAACATTTCAACAAAATCAGAACCGGATAGCGAGAAGAACGGTACTTTGGCTTCTCCTGCTACGGCTTTTGCCAAAAGGGTCTTACCTGTTCCCGGAGGGCCTACTAGCAAGGCTCCTTTAGGTATTTTACCACCCAATGAGGTGTATTTGTCCGGGTTTCTAAGGAATTCTACAATTTCTTCAACTTCCTCTTTAGCCCCTTCAAGACCAGCAACATCTTTAAACGAAGTTCTGGTGTCCGTTTTCTCATCAAAAAGTTTAGCTTTTGATTTGCCAATATTAAATATCTGACCTCCGGCACCGCCACCGCCACCGCCGGACATTCTGCGCATTAAATATATCCATATACCAATAATCAGAACAAAGGGTAATATGCCCAAAAGAAGGTCCATTAGATAGTTATTGTCTGTGTCATAATCGACAATAGTATCTAAATTGTTTTCTTTTTTGATGTTCTTAATTTCGTTCTCAAAGTTCTGCAAATCACCGTAATCCAATACATATTGAGGCACAGCGCCTGTAGAAGGAAGGAAAGGTTTTTCAGCTACATCTTTGTGGACATCCTTGGCCATAGCTTCTTCCGTAAGAAAAACTTTTGCTTGGCGTGTATTGGTAATGATCATTATTTCTTTAACATCACCGTTTCTAAGGTACTCCTGTAATTCCGAAGTTGTAGTTTTTCTGGTGTTGGCCAAATTGCCACTACCTATAAATTGAAAACCTATTAAAAGAATTGCTATCAATCCATAAATCCACCACGAGCTGAACTTCGGTTTCTTGTTATTTGTATTATTATCTTTAGCCATTATTATTTTTTACTGATTCAAACTGCTACTACTTTCTATTTTGGTTACTTTGGCGTCTCCCCAAAGCCCTTCAATATCATAATATTCTCTAACTTGTCTTTGAAAAACGTGCACAACAACGTTAACGTAGTCCATTAATACCCATTCGGCATTGTCTTCGCCTTCTACATGCCAAGGTTTGTCCTGAATGGTTTTACTAACGATTTTACGAATTGAACCTACTATAGCGTTTACGTGCGTATTTGAAGTACCATTACATATTATAAAGTAGTCGCAAACGGTGTTTTCTATATCTCTAAGATCAAGGAGATTTATATCTTGTCCCTTAACCTCTTCTATCCCCTGTAATATCAATGCAATTAGTTCATCTGCACTGGCTTTGCTTTTTTGCATTCAAAAATTTTAGTTTCTACAAAGTTATTATTTTTTTGTTCTTTTAGACCTAGTTTTTTATAATAGATACAATATATTCAAAATGAGCCTAGCATGAATATAATCAAACTTGATGCCACGGACTCTACAAACGCATATTTAAAGCGTTTGTTGTCTGATAGTAAACCAGCCGATTTTACAGTTGTTAGTGCCAAAGAACAGCAGAACGGAAAGGGGCAGATGGGTGCTAAGTGGGAATCTGATTCTGGTAAAAACCTTACCTTTAGTGTGTTAAGAATGAATTTAGGACTTCATCCCAATGATTATTTTCTTTTGAACATTTGTGTGTCATTGGCTGTTTATGACACGTTAAAGGCTTATCATGTACCTGATTTGGCCATAAAATGGCCCAACGACATTCTGTCAGGTACTTCAAAAATTTGCGGAATTCTCATTGAAAATATTCTTTCGGGAAAAGAGATAAATACCGCAATTATAGGAATAGGCCTAAATGTAAATCAAACCTTTTTTGGCGAGTTGGAGAATGCATCCTCATTGAAACTTATTTTAGGGCGGAATTTTGATTTGGATAAATTGCTCTTAGAGGTAATCAAGAACCTTAAAGCTATTTTTTTAAGCTCAAGAACGGATAGCGCAACGAGCCTTTGGAAAACGTATGAGGCGGTCCTGTTTAGAAAAGACAAGCCTTCTACGTTCGAGAATAAAGAAAATGAGTTATTTATGGGTTTTATTCGCGGAGTTTCGCCCAAGGGGAAACTGCAAATAGCCCTAGAGGACAATGTGCTAAAAGAATTTGATATTAAAGAAGTAAAACTACGCTACTGATTAAATCTTGGTTAAGTTATCGGACAATGTTCCCATAAAGTTGGTAATGGGGTGCTTGATCATCATAGCCATCATTGCGTTAAACTGGCCTTCAAAACTTAAAGCTACTTTACTTTCGTTATTACTCACAGAAACAATATCTGCCGTTAGTGTAAAAGGTAACTTGTCACTTGCCGCTCCCAATACAATTTGGCTGTTAGGGGTTTGAGATTGGCGTTGTAGAACAATCTGGGGCATACCTTTAAGGGCAAAAAGGAAACGATCCTCGTTAATAACCTCAAACTTATCAATGTTTTCGGGCATTAATTTTTCAAAGTTCTTGAGGTCTGTTAAGAATTCAAAAACTTCTTTATCTCCTTTTGCTATATCTTTTTGAGGGGTTTCTATGTGCATATCAATATTATTGTTGCCATTTAGATGGATTTTTTCTCCACTCTAATAAGGTATTTAATTGCTCTTCTTTAATGAAATGGGTCTCTGAGGCTTGCTCTATCAGGTGGTCGTAATCGCTAAGGGTGTTCAAAGAAATATTCTTTTCTTCAAAATTGGTCTGGGCTACATCAAAACCATAGGTAAAGATAGCTAACATTCCCTTAACGTTAGCACCGGAGTCCGTTAAAGCGTCTACAGCATTTAAGCTGCTTTTTCCTGTACTAATCAAATCCTCAATTACCACTACCGTCTGGTTGGCTTCCAATTGTCCTTCAATCTGGTTTTTTCTACCGTGTGATTTGGGTTCAGGTCTTACGTAAATGAACGGAAGGCCAAGAAAATCAGCTACTAAGGCGCCTATTCCTATAGCTCCTGTGGCTACTCCGGCAATAATATCCGGCTTGCCATAAAGCGCCTCTACCTGCTTTGCCATTTCTTCCCTAACAAAGTTTCGGATGACAGGGTAGGAGAGGATTATTCTGTTGTCACAATATATTGGAGATTTCCAACCGGAAGCCCATGAGAAAGGATTTTCCGGTTTCAACTTAATTGCATTAATTTGCAATAGAAGTTCGGCCGTTTTTTTGGCGGTATTTTTGTCTAAAACCATGACGCAAATGTATAAAGTTTTTGTGAACGAATTGCCTTTGATCTTAACAAATAAGCTCTCAGAAACTGGCGGTGGCGAATATTTTTTGCTAAACGAAGATTCTATCCAAGAAGCCATAAAGGCATTGAGGAAGAAAAAATTGACCGAAGCTTATATCTATCATCCTAACCATGAGGATATTCTAAAGAAATTTACGCATAGAATTCCGTTAGTAGTTGCTGCTGGTGGCGTTGTTACAAATGATATGGGGGAAGTATTGTTTATCTATAGAAACGACAAATGGGATCTGCCAAAAGGCAAACTGGACAAGGGTGAGTCTATAGAAGCTTGTGCTCTAAGAGAGGTTATGGAAGAGACCGGGGTAAAAGATCTTAGAATTGAGAACTTTTTGAGAACTACCTATCATATATTCAGTAATAATGGCGTGTATACTCTAAAAGAGGTGCACTGGTATGCTATGAGAACCAGTTATACAGGTAAGCTTAAGCCAGAAAAGAAAGAGGGTATTGTTAAGGTAAAATGGAAGGGCCCCAAAAAGATTCAGGAGGCACTACAAAATTCTTATAATAACATTAAAATTCTTTTTGGAGCATAATTTATTTCTTCAAAACTCTATACACGGGGTATTGTAAATGGGCCGCTTCGTAATGGTCCGAGTGTTTAAAAAGGTAGTCTAGTTGCGCATACCAATTAGTGTTGAAAACAGAATCGGTTGCTTTTTTGGACATGAAACTATCTTTTAAAACTTGATTTTCCTCTAATAACTTTATGGCTTCATCTTCAAAAACATAGGGTGAAAAGCCTTCTTTTTGCTGCAAAATAGAATCGAAAAAATTCCAATTAAAAAAAGAATCCTTTGTTTCTGGTTCCAAGGTTTCAATGATGTATCTAATACCTTCTTGGTCCGTAGGAATTAAAATATCGCCCTGTTGAAATTTTATTTTGCTTGTTGAGATTGAAACATGAGTGTCATAATGAGGGTAGTGACCTTCATAGGGGTAGTTCAGGGTTTTATAACTATCTATTTTATAGGATTCCACGGCAAGCACGGTGTCTTTTTGTATGGTGTTGTAATGAATCTTGTTCAATTCTAAAAGTGAAAGAACTTTACGCCACCCTTTTTTTAGAATATAGGCCTCTGGAATTTCCACGGAATCAATAGGAGTATAAAAGTTTTGGTACGCAACTTTTTTGGTAAAAGGCTTTTCTCTGTTGTATTTTAATCGTGTGAGTCCGGTAACTTTACTGGTAAGGGTGTCTCCTTCGTATCCCTTAAAATCTAAGGTTGTAGTCTTAGTAGTGTCTATTTGCCATTGGGTAGGGTAGTGCGTCCAATCTTTATGTCTGTGCTTAGCTTCTCCCCTTAGTTGTTTTATTTCTTTATAATCGGTCTCTGCAAGATTTATCATTTGCGTCATGAGCTGGTAGGTGCCTTCAACTCTTTGTTTGTAGGGTTTTAGCATATGGGTTTCTACCATCATTCCAAAAGTGTTCCATAATGTTGTGTAACCTGTAGAGTATCTTGGGTAGTCCATGAATTGGGAAAAACCTTTTTCCGGAACTTGATTAAAAACATTAACATAAGGCGTAATGTCCCATTCTGAATCTCTAAGGGATTTTTCCAAGGACGGCATCATTTTATTATGGATATAGTTGCCTAATTCACCGCCTAATTTGTTATGTTGTGTAAATAAGTGGGTTAAAGTATATTGATAATCAGCCCCATTACTAACATGGTTGTCGATAAATATATCCGGATTGACCATGTGGAAGATTTCAAAAAAAGTTCGGGCATTTTTGGTGTCACCTTTAATAAAATCCCTGTTTAGGTCATAGTTTAACGCATTTCCGCGAAAACCATAGGATTTTGGTCCGTTTTGGTTGGCACGTGTGGTGCTGTTTCTGTTTAAGGCTCCTCCAATATTATAAATGGGAATAGTTACCAATACCGTGTTCTTTGGGGCCGGAAGTTTACCGGTGGCCAAGTCTCTGTATAGTAACATGGTAGCGTCTATTCCATCACTTTCTCCGGGGTGTATACCGTTATTGATGAAAAGTAAGGTTTTGTTATTGCTTATTTTCTGAAAATTAAAATCGCCGTCTGGGTTATAGGTGATAATATGTAGCGGATAACCACTATCCGTATCACCAATGGTTTGCATATTTATTTCAGGAAACTCTTTGGCTAATCTAATGTAGAAGTCTATAGTTTCTAAATAGGTAGCCGTTTCGGAACCGTGACTGAGTTCAAAATGTGTTTTATAGTCGGCTGTTTTGTCCTGTTGTTCTGTTTCGCAAGAAAGACAAAGTAATCCCAATACCAAAAGGGTGGCAGGTAGAAGAAAATAAGTAGTTGTAATTTTCCGTTGCATGTATCAAAAATAAGCAAAAACGAGTAAGCTTTTACTATGCAATTTTGGTAATCTCGGCAACGTGTTCTTTACGGATAGGTTTGTTGTTAAAGGTAATGGTGTGGCAGGTTTTCTTTTTGAAATCTTCCCAGTTGTCCAAATCAAAGGTGTCTATTGAGGATGTAATGATATTTACCCTAACTTTTTCTGTAAGAGGTAAAGTTATAAATTCATCCAAGAACTGCCAACCGTCCATAATTGGCATATTTATATCCAAGAAAATTACTTGTGGTACCTTTTTGTTTTGCTGAAGCCTATTTTTAATACCTTCAATCGCCAACTTTCCATTACGGTATACTGTAATATCATTGCAATCAACTACAAGACTCAGCATCTTTTGAATGCCAAATACCGTAATTGGGTCATCATCAATAATACAAATACTCTCAATTTTGTTCATTAAAATATATTTTGAAGGTAGTTCCTGCACCTACCTTACTGGCAACCGTTACTTTGCCGTTCATTGCTTCTATTTGGTTTTTGGTTATGTATAGACCAATTCCTCTGGAATCACTATGGTCATGGAAGGTCTTGTACATTCCAAATAACTTGCTTCCGTATTTTTTAAGGTCAATACCTAACCCGTTATCTTCAATAGAAAGCACTATGTACCCATTTTCGCTTATTGCGCTTAATGTAATTAAAGGTGGTCTGTCCGGATGTCTATATTTAACGGCATTTGTAATGAAGTTCATTAAGATACTATCAATATATGCGGGAATGACTTTAATAGTGGTATGCTCGGATATGGCGTTTACTATTTTGGCATCGTGATTTATTAAAAATGCCTTTAAGTTCCGTTTTACGGAAACAATACGCTGGTTTAACCGAACTGGCTTTTTCTCAAGATTAATATTTGTATTTATTGCTACTACTTCATTTAGGTTTTCTAAAGTCTCAAGTAAATTGTCCGAAGCTTGGGTAAGCATTTTTATGATATTGGACTTTTCTTCTTCGTTCTTTTCGCTGGCAAGAAAATCCAATAGCATGGAGAAATTGGCGGTGTGCGAGCGTAAATTATGCGAAACGATATGAGCAAAATTCACCAATTTTTTGTTCTGTTGCGAGGTTACGTTGATTAGGTCTCGAAGCTCTTGTTCCTTTTGTTTAAGGTCAGAGATATCCATGCTAATACCTACTAGTCCTTGGGCCTTACCATTGTTACCTTTTAACGGTATTTTGGACGTAAGGAAAGTTGAGACCCTACCGTCTTTGGTTTCATTAATGGTCTCTCTGCCCAACATTGGAGTTAGGGTTTCCATAACTTGTAAATCCTCTGCTCTGGAAATTAAGGCTACCTCTTTACTAAAAAGCTCAAAATCATTTTTGCCCAATAGTTCTTCGGCGCTCTTTACGCCCATATAGTCACATTCCGATTTGTTCACTAGAATTTTTCTAGATTCCGTATCTTTTATGAATACGTTCAGTGGCAAATTATCTATTAACGTGCGTAATAATAGTTCGTTTTCTTTGGTCTTAGTTTCTGATTGAACTTGTTTTTCAATGTTTTGCAAAGTCCCTTTTATTCCTACAATTTTGCCGTCTGAGTAGGTTGGCATACCAGCTACCTGAACCCAGATTTCTTTTCCTTTAGAAGTTTTAAACTGTAATTTTTCGTTCCAACTAGTGCCTTTCGTCATGGTTTCATGAACCAGCATAGATACCGTGTTTCTGCTGTACCCGTCTTTATACGCGGATAAGGCGGAGTCAAAGGAAAATTCATAATCTTCCGGTACATCATGAATTTGGCGTATGACATCACAACAAATAAGTTTGTCATTTATTATATCATAATCCCAAACACCTATTTTGCTTATTTCGCACATGGCGTCAAGAAGCGATTGAAGTGTGTTTACTTGCTCCTCTTGAAGCTTTTTTTCTGTGATGTCTTCAAAATGAATGATGAGACCAACAATTTCATGGGTCTCGTTTTGCCATGCCGTGCAGGCCCACTTGTACCATTTTGAGCCAGTAGCACTGTTTAAATTATAGCTTACACTGGTGTCATTAGATTTGTCTGAAAGACATTGGTAAAGTGTGTTTTCCCAATTATCACTTAGAGTGGTGAAAAGTTCATTAATGGGTTTACCAAATGTAGTTTCTGAATCAAATTCAAAATTGGAAAGGAACTTATCGGACGCGTAAATAACCTCGAACTTTTTGTTCGTGAAAACAGTGGCCGTGGGCAGCTGTTTTACTAGGGGGTTATTTAGTCTAATTTTCGTTCCGTTCAAGGTCATGGTGTAATTTCTGACTAAAATAGATGCATTTGACCTTATATCTAAACCTTTGTTGTGAATAGTATCAAACTCGTTGTGTTGTTCAAAAAAAAGGTTGTTTGGTCAAACAAAAAACTGCAATGTGTTGTATTTACCTACAAAATACAAATTTAATTTAATAAATCCTTATTTTAAAATAGATAATAGAAAGAAGAGTAAATGATTATGAGATACGTACAGTATCGGGTACAAGACTGGTATAGTCCCCACCATTTCTAATTACATCTCGTACTATTGAAGAACTGATGTAAGATTTTCCTGAAGATGTTAATAAAAACACGGTTTCTATTTCTGACAATTTTCTGTTTGTATGCGCTATAGCCTTTTCAAATTCAAAATCCCCAGGGTTTCGTAAACCCCTTAAGATGAAGTCGGCATTTACTTTCTTACAAAAATCTACAGTGAGCCCTTCATAGGTGAGGACTTTTATTTTTGGTTCATCTTTAAAGGCTTCGGCTATAAACTTCATTCGCTCCTCTAAGGAGAACATATATTTTTTTTCGGCATTTACACCAATAGCGATTATGATTTCATCAAAAAGGGTAATGCCTCTTTGGATAATATCTGAATGCCCCAAAGTAAGGGGGTCAAAAGAACCAGGGAATATAGCGCGTCTCATGTATGAATGTTCTAGTTGGAGTTGTTCTCTTATAAAGTTAGCCTTTTTTATTTAAAGCTTCTTCCACGGCACTAGTGAATAATTCTTCTAGTGAAATCCCGGCTTTTTCCGCTTGCTGGGGTAGGATGCTTTCGGTAGTAAGACCAGGTGTTGTGTTCATCTCTAACATGAACGGCTCGTCTCCAATAAAAATGAATTCGCTTCTAGAGTACCCTTTCATTTTTAAAACCTCATAAGCGCGCTTTGCCAATTCTTCAACTTTTACTTGTTGTACTTTTGAAATACGGGCAGGGGTAATTTCTTGAGATTTTCCTTCGTACTTGGCTTCATAATCAAAGAAGTCGTTTTCAGATACGATTTCGGTAATAGGTAATACTTTGGTTTCTCCCTTATAGGTAATAACGCCAACGGAAACTTCGGTGCCGTCTAAAAAAGCTTCTATAATAATTTCATCATCTTCTTTATAAGCTTTTTCTATAGCGCTCTTTAAATTCTTTTGTTCATGTACTTTAGATATACCAAAGCTACTCCCGGCTTTGTTCGCCTTTACAAAACAGGGCAATCCCACCTTATTTATAATAGCCTCCTCATCTATTTCGTCGCCCAAGTTTAAATAATAGGATGGGGCGGCGTTTATTCCGTAAGGTTTTAGCACGCTTAAAAGGTCGCGTTTATTGAAGGTAAGTGCAGATTGGTAATAATCACATGAGGTCTGCGGAATATCCAGTAGTTCAAAATAAGCCTGCATTAGTCCGTCTTCACCTGGTGTACCATGTATTGCGTTAAATACACAGTCAAAACGTAACGTTCCCGTTTCCAAACTAATGGTAAAGTCGTTTTTGTTTATAGGATGTTCGTTTTCATTATCATCTACATAAACCCATTTTTCTTTGAAAATATGAATACGATAGGTTTTAAACTTTAGTTTGTTGATGTAGTTATGTACCACATTTCCACTCTTGAGCGAAATTTTATATTCGCTACTATAGCCACCCATAATAATGGCAATATTCTTCTTCATACGACCGTTTAAATTTTACTCGATAAAACGAAACCGAAATTAAACAAAAAAAGCAACACGAGTTCACTATATTTGTTGCGTTAAAAGGAACCCAATGCGTAATTTCTTCAATTTTTTAAAAAGTAAAGTATTTTTTATTCAGATAGGTTTGGCCCTGTTGGTCTTGATCTTATTTGTTTTTTTTATGCTACGTTGGTTAAATTCAACCACTAATCACGGGGAATTTGTAGAAGTGCCCGACTTTTCCAAAATGTCAGTGCCGGAAATGCGCAAATCTGTTGAAGAGGCCAAATTGAGATATGAGGTTCTGGATTCCGCAAATTTTAATCCGGATTACCCTAGATTTTCCATTATAGAACAAAATCCGCCTGCGGGTAATAAGGTTAAGGAAAACAGAAAAATTTATTTTACGGTAAACCCTTCTGGTTATAAAAAAGTTTCTGTTCCTAATATTATACAGGTTACTCAGCGTAATGCAGAATCTATGTTACGTGCCGTTGGTCTAGATGTGCAACGTGTTACCTACATAGATCAATTGGGTAAGGACATGGTCTATTATATAAAGTATAAAGGAAAGCAGATCAAGCCGGGCGATAAATTACCCAAGACTTCTAAAATTGAGTTGGTTTGTGGCAATGGTTCCATAACTGAGGAGGCAAGGGTTCAAGCAGATTCAGAATAATTAGATGCAGACACCGGAAAATCAAGAATTGAACGATGATGAGCTTTTTGAGCACCATCGTGTCATAGCCTCAAAAGGGCAAGTGCCATTAAGGGTAGATAAATTCTTAATGAACTTTATAGAGTATGCTACCAGAAATAAAATACAGCAATCCGCTAAAAATGGACATATTTGGGTTAACGGTACTATTGTAAAGCAAAATTACAAGGTAAAGCCCAACGATGAGGTCAAGGTTTTGTTTGAGCACCCGCCCCATGAGTTTCTGTTAGTTCCAGAAGATATTCCTATTGATGTTGTTTACGAAGATGATGTTCTTCTTGTAGTGAACAAACCTGCAGGTATGGTCGTCCATCCCGGTCATGGAAATTATTCCGGCACCCTTATTAATGCCCTTTTGCATCATACAAAGGATTTACCTAATAACAGTAATGAGCGCCCAGGGTTGGTGCATCGTATAGATAAGGATACTTCAGGGCTTTTAGTGGTTGCAAAAACAGAAGCGGCCATGACCCATTTGGCAAAGCAATTTTTTGACAAGACTTCCGAAAGGGAATATGTTGCTCTGGTTTGGGGCAATGTTCAAGATGATGAGGGTACCATAGAAGGTAATATCGCAAGAAACCCAAAGAACCGTTTGCAAATGCAGGTCTTTCCTGATGGGGAAGAAGGCAAAGAAGCCGTAACCCACTATTCCGTTACGGAAAGATTGGGGTACGTAACACTGGTATCCTGTAAGTTGGAAACGGGCCGTACCCATCAAATTAGGGTGCATATGAAGTACATTGGCCATACCCTTTTTAATGATGAGCGCTACGGTGGGGATAAGATATTAAAGGGTACCACATTTACCAAATACAAACAATTTGTAGACAATGCGTTTAAAATTTTACCGCGTCAGGCGCTGCATGCAAAAACCTTAGGATTTGTACATCCCGTAACTGGTAAGATGATGCGTTTTGATTCTGAAATTCCTCAGGACATGGTAGAGTGTATAGAAAAGTGGAGGCATTACGCACAGCACAGCAGTTAATCCATAGATAACATTGATAATCGTATCAAGAACTCTTTTCTGGAGCCATAGGTTATATTGATAATCATCAGTATTTTTGCCTTACGTTTTTGAAAATAGACACGAGTATGAAGATTGTTATCTCACCCGCAAAATCACTGGATTTTGACAAAGAATACCCTAGATTTAAGGAAACACAGCCTCAATTTTTGGAAGAAGCTTTAAAACTGAACAAAGTTTTGGCAAAGAAAAACCCTAAAGCCTTATCTGAGCTTATGGGTATTTCGGATAATTTGGCGCAATTAAATTATGAAAGGAACCAGAATTTTGAGGTGCCTTTTACCTTAAAAAATGCGAGACCTGCCATATATGCTTTTAATGGTGATGTGTATCAAGGATTGGATGCCTATACGATGCCTTCGCATAAAATGGAAAAACTACAAGAAAGACTACGCATTCTTTCGGGTCTTTACGGTATTCTTCGTCCGTTAGATTTAATGCAGCCGTATCGTTTGGAAATGGGTACGCAATTAAAGGTGGGACGAAAAAAGAACCTTTATGAATTCTGGAAAAAGACACTGACCGATAAATTAAACGAAGAGCTGCAGGATGATGAACTTTTCATCAATCTAGCAAGTAATGAATACTTTAGTGCAATTGATAAAAAAACGTTGAAGGCACCAATCATTACTCCGGTCTTTAAGGATTGGAAGAATGATAAGCTCAAAATTATCAGTTTTTATGCAAAAAAAGCCCGTGGTTCTATGGTGCGCTACATCATAGATAAAGATGTAAACACTTTAGAGGAGCTTAAAGGCTTTAATTATGATGAGTATGAATACAGTGAGGCCCATACAGTAAAGGAAAACGAACCCGTTTTTATCAGGTAGTTAGTAAAATAACCTTATGAAAGAGCACTTTTCTGTTGAAGAAAATATCCTGTTTAATTTTTTTAACCAGGTATATCCTCTAACTGAAAAGGATTTTGAGCCTTTGGCTAAGGTTATAAGGAAGAAAAAAATAAAAAAGGGAGAGTTTCTGTTGGGTATAGGGCAGGTGGAAACAAAAACCAGTTTAGTTCTAAAAGGGTTTATCCATCAGTATACCATTATTGAAGCTAATCTGTTTACAATCGATTTTTCTTTGGCGGGTATGAGTTTCAATAACTTTACAAGTTATATGGAGAACTCACCTTCAGATCAAGTACAGGAAGCATTAACTGATTCTGAAATTATCTATTTTGAAAAAGAAGATATAGATAAACTTCTATTACAAAGCCACCCGTTTTCTATTATTTACACGAAGTTATTTGAACAAGTTCACCTAGAGCGGGAAAAGAGATCTTTAATACTACAGCATAAGAACGCCTATAAAAAATATGAGCTTTTTTTGAATACAATTTCTAAATCTAAAAGGTTTTTAGAGGAGGTACCTCAAAAGTTAATTGCCAATTATTTAGGTATGACTGCAGAAACTTATAGTAGGGTTAAAAAAACATACCTAAAAAACGCTTAAAAGGGAATTTCTTGATTTGGAATAAGTTTTAAGTTTTAAAGATTTTGGACTTTTAAAGCAAAGTCTAGGGCTATGAAACTTGCAACAATTCTTATACTCTCCATATTATTATTTAGCTGCTCTAATGATGATAGTTTTGAAGTCAATGGTAAAAAGGAACAATTTGTTGTAGCGTCTTCAATAATAAGTGACAGTTACCCTGTTCATGTATTTCTTCCGGAAAATTATAATGCCAATTCAAAACATCAATTGATTATTGCTTTGGACGGAGACACAAGGTTTAATACAATTGCCGGTATTATATCGGATAAAGTACAAAGCGAAAGTATACCTTCTTGTATTTTGGTTGCTATTGGTAACAACAATCAGAGAAATAGAGATTATACACCTACTGCTTATGCCCACGGTTCTGGTGGTGCTGAAAAATTCTATCAATTTATTAAGAATGAATTAATACCCAAATTAGAATCTAGGTACAGTATAGATCCATCCAATAACAAAACACTACTTGGCCATTCCTTTGGTGGACTATTTACACAATATGCAATGGCTCAAGAAAGAGCTTCAAACCCTTTCAATAAATTCATATCAAGCGGTACATCATATTGGTATGATGCTGGGGTTATATTTGAGTTTGAGGAGTCTTATGCTAATTCTCATAACGATTTGGACGTGAAATTCTACAATGGTATGGGCACCTTAGAAGGTGGGGTTATGTTGGCATCCTTTGCGGAAATGAATGAAAGGCTCAATTCTAGAAACTATCCAAATTTTAAGCATAGGAGTGAATTAATAGAAAAAAGTGGACACAGTGGTTCTGCTAGTGAAATATTTAAAAAGGGATTGGACTATGTATTTATCGATTAAAACAATGGTGATTATTTTATTTCTCTTTTTTGGGTCAGCTTTATGCGCGCAGAAAACAAATGGTAATTCAATAGAGATAGGAGTGCTCGCGGCTGGTGATGAAGCTCTGTATTACGGTGCTTACGGTAAATGTACTTTACCACTTTCCCAAAATAAACATCATTTTACTTTGGGGTTTTCAATGGTTGCATATTTTGATTTTAAAGGAGAATCCGAGCCTGATGCATATTTAAAAAACGATGTAGATATGCGTTTAATACCAACGGCAAATTTTGGATACACTTTAAATTTTAATAAAATACAGTTAAGTGCTGAAGTACCTATTGGTGTAAGTTTTGCAAGTACAAAAGGAACCTTGGTCAATGAACGAATAGGCTTTGAAAAGGACTTTTCTAATAATGAAACTTTTTTTAACTACGGCTTGTCTTTTTCTCCAAAATATAAGCTTAGTAGCACCAGTAGTCTTGGGCTTTACAGTTTTTTTCCCTTAGTTAGTGATAAAGCGCAATCAGGGTATCAAATCGGGATTGGCTGGACAATAACTTTTGGACATAAATAAATAAAAAAAAAATTCTAGTTTTCTCTGCTATCTATCACCCCTTAAAACCAGCTTAAAAACGAATCGCTTTACATCTAGAAACCATTATTTCTTTTTCTTTATATCAATTTTTTCTTCTACGGTGGGGCGTCTCTTGATTTTTCTTGGTCGTCTTGCTCCATAAGATCTATTTGCTATTTTACCTCTTCTTGATTTTTTGTCTCCTCTTCCCATAATATGTAGTTCTTTTCTTCAACATACAATATTAAGTCGGGAATGTCAAATGAAGGGTCTTAAAGTGACCTTGTTCGTCAGAAGAAACTTCACAAAATTCCTATAATTTATAAGAATATCATATTGTTATCCTAAAGCAAAAAAGTTAAGTTTGTTTGAATCGGTTTTTTGGTACGAATTTAAACAACGCAACACATGAAAATAGAAAAGGTTTTAGTAGCGAACAGAGGAGAGATAGCTATACGTATTTTTAGGGCCTGTGTTGAAATTGGTGTTCGTACCGTTGGAATATATACCTATGAAGACCGGTATTCCTTGCACCGTTATAAAGCCGATGAATCGTATCAGATAGGTGAAGATAATGAACCTTTAAAACCCTATTTGGATATTGATGCCATTATTAAAGTGGCCAAGGAAAATAACGTAGATGCCATTCATCCCGGGTATGGCTTTCTTTCTGAAAATTCCAAATTTGCCCAGAAATGTGCAGATAACGGTATTGTATTCGTAGGGCCTAAAGTTTCCGTGTTAAGGGCGTTGGGCGATAAAATTACGGCCAAAGAAGTGGCAGTTGCCAATAACATTCCTATTATACAAAGTAGTGATAAGGATTTAAAAGATATAAAAATTGCTCTTGCCGAAGCTAAGCGAATAGGTTATCCGCTTATGCTAAAGGCGGCTTCTGGTGGTGGAGGTCGTGGTATGCGGGTTATAAGAACTGAAGAGGAATTAAAAAAGGGATTTCCGGAAGCAAAAAGGGAATCGTTGAATGCTTTTGGTGATGACACCGTTTTCTTGGAAAAGTTTGTGGAGAATCCCAAGCATATTGAAATTCAGATTGTAGCGGATACCCATGGCAATATGGTTCACCTTTATGAGCGGGATTGTTCCGTGCAAAGACGGTATCAAAAAGTAATAGAATTTGCTCCGTCCATCGGGCTTCCCCAGGAAACGAAGGATAGTCTTTATAAATATGCCATTGCTATATGTAAGGCGGTAGATTATAATAATATTGGTACGGTAGAGTTTCTGGTAGATGATGATGGTAGTATCTATTTTATTGAAGTAAACCCACGTGTTCAGGTGGAACATACGGTTACGGAAATGATTACCAATATCGATTTAATAAAGGCGCAGCTTTTTATCGCTGGAGGTTATAAACTATCGGACACGCAAATTAAAATACCGGATCAGGAGTCCGTTCAAGTTACGGGAATTGCCTTGCAGTGTAGAATTACAACAGAAGACCCTTCCAATGACTTTAAACCAGATTATGGTGTAGTTACAACCTATAGAAGTGCTTCTGGTTTTGGTATCCGTTTAGATGCGGGTAGTATTTATCAAGGTGTGGTTATTTCGCCCTTTTTTGATTCTATGTTGGTAAAGGTCTCTGCGCGCAGTCGTACGCTAGATGGTTGTTGCAGAAAAATGAGAAGAGCCTTGGCGGAATTCCGTATTCGTGGTGTGAACACCAATATGGCTTTTCTGGATAATATATTGAAACATGATACTTTCCGTGAGGGTAAAGTAACGGTGAACTTTATAAAGAACGAGCCTAAACTTTTTGAGTTTGTAGAGCCAAGGAACAGGGCCAATAAACTAATTACATTTTTAGGGGAAACTATTGTAAACGGAAACCCGGACGTTAAAAATTACGACCCTAACCGTAAATTTACGAAACCAAAAGTGCCGTCTTTTTCAAAAGCGGATACCTATCCCAAGGGTACAAAAGACCGGTTAACGGAAATGGGGCCTGAAAAATTCGCACAATGGTTGAAAGCGGAGAAAAAAGTACATTTTACGGACACTACTATGCGTGATGCCCATCAAAGTTTGTTGGCCACACGTATGCGTACGGTAGATATGATGAAAGTAGCCGAAGGCTATGCCAAGAATCACCCTGAGATTTTTTCCATGGAAGTTTGGGGCGGTGCAACTTTTGATGTTTGTTTAAGGTTTTTACATGAAAATCCATGGGAGCGTTTGGCCCTTTTGAGAAAGGCAATGCCCAATGTGTTGTTGCAAATGCTAATCCGTGGTTCCAATGGAGTTGGTTATACTGCTTATCCTGATAACTTGATCGAGAAATTTGTAGAGGAATCTTGGAACACGGGTGTGGATGTTTTTAGAATTTTTGATTCTTTAAACTGGATGAAGTCCCTTGCGCCCTGCATTGAACACGTCCGAAAAAGAACAGGCGGTCTAGCGGAAGGGTCTATCTGTTATACAGGCGATATTTTAAATCCGTCTAAAACAAAATATGACCTTAAGTATTATGTACAGTTAGCCAAGGATATAGAAAACGCCGGAGCGCATATTCTTGGGGTAAAGGATATGGCCGGACTTTTGAAACCTAATGCGGCTTTTGAGTTGATTCAGGCACTAAAGTCCGAAATAAATATCCCCATCCATTTACATACCCATGATACATCGTCGGTACAGACAGCTACCTATCTAAAGGCTATTGAGGCCGGTGTAGATGTGGTAGATGTAGCTTTGGGAGGACTTTCCGGACTTACTTCCCAGCCTAATTTTAATTCGGTGGTAGAAATGCTTCGCTTTAACGAACGGGAGCATAAATTGAATACGGAAAAATTAAGCGAATATTCAGATTATTGGGAAGCTGTTCGTAATTACTATTACACTTTTGAGTCCGGGTTAAAATCGGGAACGGGAGATGTATATCAGCATGAAATACCAGGAGGACAATATTCCAATTTAAAAGGGCAAGCCATAGCTTTAGGTCTTGAGACCAAATTTACCGAGGTTACTAAAATGTATGCTGAGGTTAATCAAATGTTTGGAGATATTGTAAAGGTTACCCCTAGCTCTAAGGTAGTGGGAGATATGGCGCAGTATATGGTAAGCAATAACCTCACGGTAACGGATGTAATGGAAAAAGGACAGGATATTTCTTTTCCGGAATCTGTGAAAAGTTTTTTCCGCGGAGATTTGGGCCAGCCCGTTGGTGGATTTCCTAAAAAGTTGCAAAAGATTGTTTTAAAAGATGAAAAACCGTATTCCAATAGACCAAATGCCCATTTGGAACCTATAGATTTTGACAAGGAGTTCAAGGCTTTTAAAAGAAAGTTTAAAAAGGGCATGGGAAGAGAACTTGAAATGACGGATTTTCTATCCTTTAAGTTATATCCAAAAGTTTTCACGGATGCCTATAACAATCATGTAAAGTATGGTAATGTAGTGAACATACCTACCAAGAACTTCTTTTACGGTATGGATGTGGGCGAGGAGATAATGGTAGAATTGGAAGGTGGTAAAAACGTACTTATTTCTTTAATGCTCAAGGGTGAACCTGATGAGGCTGGCAACGTTAGTATTTTCTTTAAGATCAATGGCCAGTTGAGAAATGTGCTGATCAAGGATACCTCTGTAAAGGTAGAAAAACAGGAAAATGTAAAAGCGGATACGAGCGATCCAAAACAGATAGGGGCACCCTTGCAAGGCTTACTATCCAATGTGTTGGTAAAACCGGGTCAGGAAGTAAAACGCAACCAACCATTGTTCGTTATTGAAGCCATGAAAATGGAGACTACGGTAACGGCTACGGAAGAAGGTGTGGTGGCCATGATTCAATTAAAGGGTGGTTCTTTGGTTAATTCGGAAGATTTGGTGCTGACGCTTAAATAGGTGTATTTTTGCATCTATGTTTTTACATGCACACCCTTACGAGCCTTTTATTTTTGAAGAAACGGAAAAGTTAATCGTTGGCACGCTTCCACCGCCTAGGTTTACTACAGGAGAGTTAAAGCCTGATGATGTAGATTTTTGCTATGGAAGTAGAAATGGTATGCTTTGGCCTATTCTTGATCGTATCTTTGAGTTGGGGTTGGTATATGAAAACACCCATTTTGCTATTGAGCAACGCAAGAATTTTTTAGTCAAAAATAAAATTGGCGTTTGTGATATTGTAGAAAGTGCCGAACGTGATAAAGTAGATGCTTCTGATTTAGGAATGCAAAATGTGCGCTTAAGAGACCTGCTTTTCTATTTGGAACAGTACCTTAACCTTAAAACCGTGCTCTTTATGGGGGGTAATAGCAAAAACGGACCCGAATATTTTTTTAGGAGACTTCTAAAACCTTTAGGACATAAATTAAAAACAATTTCCGAACACGTACCACGAGTCTACGAATTGCAGCTGCCCAAATCCAAACGTACGGTTCGTACGGTTTCTTTAACGGCACCATCGGGAGCAGCAAATAGGGCAGTAGGTAGTTTAGATGCGTATAAAAGAATGAAAGCTGCAGATGCCAGTTTTAACACTCTGGATTTTAGGGTGATGCAGTATCGTGAATTTTTCACCTCTTAAGAAGGTCTCTTCCGCCAGATTAAAATAGAATTCATATAGCCGTAAACTAAAAAGAGTCCTGTCAGTTAAGACAAGACTCTTTTACGAGAACACTATATGAAAATGAAAAAATTTAAATCCGTATTAATTACATGGTAAATGTACCTAGATATAAGGTTGCCGGGTAATTATTGTTGTCAAGGCTGTTGTTTTTGTGGTGTAGTGTGGTATTTTTGTTATATGATGTATTGGAGTGGTAATAGTCATGGATTATTGCCGATATTTACCAATCGAAATCGATATATAATTGTCTTTAAATTTTAAAATAACATATGCCGCATTCAGAAAGATTGGTTGAGTTTAAAAAATCGGTCAACAATAAGTTTAACGTTTACAACAGCCTGTTCTTAAATTTGCCTTATCGCAATATTGAGAACGTTGGTATGCTTATTCCATTATTGTTGGATCAGTGCCAAAAAGGATTGGGTTCAGGTCTTAATCCCGAGGAAATTCTAGAAGGTTTTTTTAAGAATTATGCAGATATCGATTCTGAGAAAGACCAAATCGACTTTATGTTCAAAATCATACAGTACGTAGAAAGACAAGTAGTGTTGTATGATAGTGTTGAAGACGCTGCTTTTCCTAAACTACAGGAACACACCCGTTCATTATCCATTAAGGATTATTTTGAATTGGTTGATAAGAACAAAAGCTGGGATAAGGTGTCCAAGAAATTATCGTCTTTTAGTGCTCGCTTGGTTTTAACGGCGCACCCAACGCAGTTCTACACACCTGCAGTTTTGGATATTATTGAAAAATTGCGTTCTCTTATTCTTGAAGATAAAATAGATGATATAGATGTAGCCTTGCAACAGTTAGGTTTAACCTCGTTGATCAACTCTAAAAAACCTACTCCTTTAGATGAGGCCAAGAATATTATTTACTTCTTGCGTCACGTGTATTATAACGCGGTAGGTGATTTATATGCCTATATCAAAGAGAACATCAACAAAGCCGATTTTGAGAACCATAACATAATGAAGTTAGGTTTTTGGCCAGGGGGCGATCGTGATGGAAATCCGTTCGTAACTGCAGATATTACCAAAGATGTGGCAGATGAACTACGTCTTAACCTAATGAAGTGCTATTATAATGATTTGAAGATCATTCAGAAAAAATTGACCTTCAAAGATGTTCAAGAGCCTATTCAAAAGCTTCGTAGCAACTTATATACTGCTATGTTCGATTCCAAGAAAACAGTAGGGTATGCAGATATTCTAGAGCCACTTCTTGAAATAAAAGAGCTATTAATCAGTAAATACCACAGCCTTTACTTAAAGGAGTTGGAGAACTTTATTGATAAGGTGAAAATTTTTAAAACGCACTTTGCAACCTTGGATGTAAGACAAGATCATAGCAAACATGTCTTGGCCATAGAAAGCATATTGAAGCAGAATAATTTGATTAAAGAAGATATCAGTGAGCTTTCGCAAGATGCATTGGTAGACCTTTTGATCAATAAGAATTTGACGGTTAATGCAAGCGATTACTCAGAAGATATCGTAAAAGATACCATTACCAATATAAAACAATTAAAGAGTATTCAAGACACTAATGGTGAGGATGGCTGTAACCGTTACATTATTAGTAATTCGGAGGATATCTTTTCAGTATTGTTCGTTTTTGGGTTATTCAGATGGTGTGGTTGGAAGAAAGAGGATATTAGTTTTGATATCGTGCCTTTGTTCGAAACTATGAACGGTATGGATGGTGCAGAAAACACCATGCAAACGCTTTTTAACCTTCCTGAATACAAAGCACATTTAGAGAGAAGAAATAACAACCAGACCATAATGCTCGGTTTTTCCGATGGTACAAAAGATGGCGGTTATTTGAAGGCCAACTGGGCGATTTTTAAGACCAAGGAAACCCTCTCCAAAGTTTGTGATAAAAATGGATTTAACGCTATTTTCTTTGATGGTCGTGGAGGTCCACCGGCCCGTGGAGGAGGAAAGACGCACCGTTTCTATGCGGCACAGACCAAGAGTATTGCCAATCATGAAATTCAATTAACTATACAAGGACAGACCATTACAAGTACCTACGGTACCAAAGAGCAATTTATTCACAACAGTGAACAATTGTTAACCGCAGGTCTTTCCAATAACCTTTTTGGTAAGGAAAATGTAATTTCCAAAGAACATAGAAAATTAATAGAACAACTTTCTGAACTTAGTTTTGAGAAGTACGATGCGCTTAAGCAACATGATAAGTTTATTTCTTACCTAGAGAACAGAAGTACTTTAAAATACTATCAAAAAGCTAACATTGGTAGTAGACCGGGTAAAAGAGGAAACAAGAAGAAACTGGAACTTACAGATTTAAGGGCTATTTCTTTTGTAGGTTCATGGAGCCAATTGAAGCAAAATGTACCAGGCTACTTTGGTTTGGGTACGGCAATCCAAACTATAAAGAACGAAGGCAGAATGTCTGAGCTTAAAAAACTGTACAAAGAAGTACCTTTCTTTAAGGCTTTGATGAGCAATAGCATGATGTCACTTTCCAAGTGTTATTTTGAGTTGACCTCATACATGAAGCAAGATGAGGAATACGGTGCATTCTGGAATATACTGCATGAAGAGTATCAGTTATCAAAGAAAATGTTATTGCAGAT
Organism: Zobellia sp. B3R18; assembly: GCF_018860715.1. Classification (NCBI taxonomy): domain Bacteria; kingdom Pseudomonadati; phylum Bacteroidota; class Flavobacteriia; order Flavobacteriales; family Flavobacteriaceae; genus Zobellia; species Zobellia sp. B3R18. Next base: position 87,948 of record NZ_JAHKQG010000007.1, read on the forward strand.
ATCAGGCAGTAAAATTTTGATGGAAAACGAAGCAGTTTCTCGGGAATCCATTAAAATACGAGAGAATATTGTTCTTCCGTTGTTGGTTATTCAGCAATTTGCATTGCAAAAAATAGGAAAGGAAACGAGCTTTAAGGACGAGTATGAGAAAATCGTCACCCGTTCGCTCTATGGTAATATAAACGCCAGTAGAAACTCGGCATAATAAACGAAAAGCCCTTACGTGAGTAAGGGCTTTTTTATTTTAAAAGTGCTGTGCACTATTGCTTGTTTTGTTGATCTTTAATAGTATCCTTTTCAATATCAAAGGTATTGGTGTCAATACCCGTATTCCCGTTTGGGTTTGTAGGATTACTTTGTTCTACTTTTCTTTTAAATTTTCTCTTATCATCAATCATTCCCATGTTGTTACGTTTTTTAGTTCAGTCTTAAACTAAGAAATGTAATTGGCAATCAGGGTTAAAGGCTTTTTAAACCTTTGTTAGGGAGTGTTAAAGTCTGAGAATTATCTAATAGTTTTGGTAAAAGTTGAAATTCCGTCAACACCGTGGCCGTTCAAATGCTTGATAAAAGCAGAGCCGATAATTGCCCCTTTTGAAGATTTCGTAGCTTGCTCAAAAGTTTCGGAGTTACTTATTCCAAAACCAACAATTTGAGGGTTGTTCAATTTCATATCCGCAATGCGTTGGAAGTAAGCTTGCTGTTCATCGCCAAAGCCGGATTGTGCTCCTGTAACACTAGCGGAACTTACCATATAGATAAAACCGTTCGAAACCGAATCAATAAATCGAATACGTTCATCCGAAGTTTGTGGCGTAATCAAGAATACATTTATAAGGCCGTATTTTTCAAAAGTCGCTTTGTATTCGTCATGATACACATCAACTGGTAAATCGGGTATAATAAGTCCGTCTATACCTATTTCCTGACACTTTTTACAGAAGGCCTCAACTCCATATTGTAGCATAGGATTAAAATATCCCATGATAATTAATGGAATGGAAACAGATTCACGAATATCCTTTAATTGATCAAAAAGAATCTCGGTGGTCATGCCGTTTTTAAGCGCTGCAGTGGAACTTTGTTGAATAGTGGGGCCGTCTGCAAGCGGATCGCTAAAAGGAAGTCCTATTTCAATCATATCCACACCGTTTTTTTCCAACTGTTGAATAATTTTTACAGTATCACCTAATTTAGGGTAGCCTGCGGTAAAATAGATAGAAAGTAGTTTTCCGTCTTCGTTTAGTTTTTCTTTTATTCTATTAGCCATAGTTTAAAATGCTATTTCCTTTTGTGAGGATGGACAAGTTTAATCCGAATTACTTTGGATAACCTAGTCCAGATATTTTATAGATTAAAAAATTCAATGTAATTGTTGAGGTCCTTGTCACCACGACCGGACAGATTGATTACCACCACATCTTCGGGCTTGAATTTTCGGTGTTCAAGAACAGCCAATGCATGTGAAGATTCTATGGCCGGGATAATGCCTTCGGTCTTACACAACAGCAATCCTGCATTCATAGCATCCTCATCCGTAATGGATATAAATTCTCCACGGCCCGATGCAAACAAATTGGCGTGCATTGGTCCAACACCAGGGTAATCCAATCCTGCAGAAATGGAATAAGGTTCCGTAATCTGGCCATCATCAGTCTGCATCAATAAGGTTTTGCTTCCGTGAATGATGCCCACTTTTCCTAATGCCGATGTGGCTGCACTTTCACCGGTATCTATTCCTTTACCAGCCGCTTCCACAGCTATGATACCCACTTCGGGAACATCCAGATAGTGGTAATATGCACCGGCGGCATTACTTCCTCCACCAACACAGGCCACTACGTAATCTGGATTTTCGCGACCTTCTTTTTCTTTTAATTGCCATTTGATTTCTTCCGAAATAACGGATTGAAACCGGGCTACCATATCCGGGTAAGGATGTGGCCCCACAACACTACCAATAATGTAATGCGTATCTACCGGATTATTGATCCAATCGCGAATGGCTTCATTGGTAGCGTCTTTTAAAGTTCTGCTTCCGGAGAGTGCTGGCCTAACTTCTGCTCCTAGCATTTTCATACGGGCTACGTTGGGGGCTTGTCTGGCAATATCAATTTCGCCCATGTATACGATGCATTCAATGCCCATAAGCGCACAGACCGTTGCGGTTGCCACACCATGTTGTCCGGCACCTGTTTCGGCTATAATTCTGTTTTTGCCCAATTTCTTGGCCATAAGAATCTGACCAATAGTATTGTTAACCTTGTGTGCTCCGGTATGGCAAAGGTCTTCTCTCTTAAGGTATATTTTTGTGTTGTATTTCTTTGAAAGTCTTTCCGCAAAATAAAGCGGGGTAGGGCGGCCCACGTAATCTTTCAACAACTGATCAAACTCCTCCTTAAAGGAAGGTTCCTGCATAATGCGAATATAGTTCTGCCGTAGTTCTTCGGTATTGGGGTAGAGCATTTCTGGAATAAAAGCACCTCCAAACTCCCCATAATATCCTTTTTCGTCCGCTTGATACGTTTTCATATTCATTCGTATTAGGTAAATGGCATCAACAGATGTACTACTGTTTTAGGCCAAGTTCTTTTTTAAATTCTTTTACTTTCTCAACATCCTTAAGTCCCGGTTCTATCTCAAACTTACTGTTCACGTCAATAGCGTGGCAGTATTTTGCTTCGGGTCTTTTCATAAATTCTTTTAGGGAATCTATTTCGTTTAGTCCTATGCCACCACTTAGGAAATAAGGTTTGGTTGAGGGATATTCCTTAAGTACTCCCCAATTAAAAGCATAACCGTTGCCACCCGGTAATTCTCCCTTGGTATCAAAAAGGTAGAAATCGCACACGGATTCGTACGGCTTCAAGATGTCAAAATCAAAATTATTTTTGATTGAGAACACTTTTATAATTTGTACCTGCTTGGCTTTAGCCCTAAGTTGCGCACAGTACTCCGGACTCTCTGAACCGTGTAGTTGTACCAATAAAAGTTCGTAATCTTCAATACGGGCAACTACAGTTTCAATACTGGCGTCTACAAATACACCTACCTTTTTAACGGTATGGGGAATAGGTTTCATTGGGCCTGAAAAATGCCTTTTGGATCTGTCCCAAAAAATAAAACCAAGATAGTCCGGTTTTAGGTTGGCAATTTCAGATGTATTTTTCTTCATACCACACACCTTCAGCTTAATCGGGGCATTTTCTATGGTAGAAGGCCCGTCTTTTTTGGTCGTGTAATGATAGTCCATTTTAGTCATTGCTATTGGGTCGCAATTACGACAATTGTTTTATGAATTTCTTGGCGTGCTCACCAGGGTTGTCCGTCTTCATAAAGTTTTCCCCGATTAAAAATCCTTGGTACCCGTAAGGTTTTAAATCCTGAATAGCCTCAATGGAACTGATGCCGCTTTCGGAAACCTTTACAAAATCATCCGGAATTAGTTGTGATAGTGATTTGCTGGTCTCCAAGCTCACTTCAAAGGTTTTTAGGTTTCGGTTATTGACGCCAAGCATATCCAGACTGGGCATAATACTTTTGTGCAATTCGGCTTCGTTGTGTACTTCCAATAACACATCTAGGTCCAGACTTTTTGCCAATTCTGAAAACGTTTTTATTTCTTCTTTGGACAAGATGGCCGCTATAAGAAGAATGACATCCGCTCCGTGGGCTTTGGCCTCTAAAATTTGATATTCGTTAATTATGAACTCTTTTCGCAATAAAGGCATTTGAACTGCTGCACGGGCCAATAGTAAATCATCTAAAGAACCACCAAAATATTTTCCATCTGTTAAAACAGACATGCCACAAACTCCGGCATTTTCGTATCCGGTAGCTACATCTTGAACGTTCAACCCTTGGTTGATTTCCGATTTTGACGGAGAGCGACGCTTATGTTCTGCAATAATACCGCTATTGCTGTTCCGTAGTGTATTGCTCAAAGACACCGTACTGCGCGAGAACAAAACCGATTTTTCTAATTGTGAAACCGGAATAAGTGCGCTTTTAAGGTCTACTTCCTTACGTTTGTCGGCTACTATTTTATCTAGAATGTTCATGCTTATGATTAGCTCTTGAATACTGTTTTAATTTTTACTCAACTCTTGCAACTTCCTTAAGGCATTTAGGCCTTTCCCGGCTAAAAGTGATTCTTTGGCTTTTTCAAAACCTTCTTTTGGAGTTAGGTTCTTTACCGTTGCAATGGCAATTCCCGCATTGGCACACACCACATTGTTCTGAGCTTCCGTACCACGGCCTTGTAGTACGTTCATAAATATCTGAGCAGAATCTTCAATGGAGTCGCCGCCCACAATCTGGGACTGTTGTATTTTTTGCACACCAAAATCTTCTGGCTTTAACATGCTTTCGCTGTTGTTAGAAATGGTTTTTGTATTTCCGGTCAACGATATTTCGTCATACCCATCCAAAGCGTGGAGTACGGTAAATTTCTTATCGGTGTTTTGATAAAGGTAGCCGTACATACGGGCCAGTTCCAAATTAAAAACACCTACCATCTGATTCTTTGGGAATGCAGGATTAACCATTGGTCCCAACATGTTAAAAAATGTTTTTACCGCCAATTCCCTTCGGATAGGGCCAACATTTTTCATGGCAGGGTGAAAAAGAGGGGCGTGTAAAACACAGATACCTGCTTCTTCTATGGATTTTTTCAAGAAATCTGCCTCATTACTGAATTTTATACCAAGAAATTCCATCACATTGCTACTTCCACATTTTGATGAAACCCCGTAGTTGCCATGTTTGGTTACATGAACTCCAGCTCCTGCCGTTACAAAAGAGGCAAGGGTGGAAATGTTAAAGGTATCTTTTCCGTCACCACCGGTTCCGCAAAGGTCAATAGGGTCGTATTCAGAAAGGTCTATTGCCATACACAGTTCCAGTAGTGCGTCACGAAAACCTTCCAGCTCATCTACCGTAATACTACGCATCATGTATACCGTTAGGAATGCGGCAATCTGACTTGTATTGTAATCTCCTTTAGCAATGTTTACCAATACTTGTTTTGCTTCTTCCTTGGGAAGAATATCGTGATTGATAAGTTTGTTTAATGTTTCTTTCATGATACTGTTCTAGCTACTGTTTAATAAGTTCTCCGGGAAATGGTTTTTATTTAATTCTTGACCCAATTAGACAGGATTGTTTTGCCTTCTGGGGTTAAAACCGATTCTGGATGAAACTGCACTGCGGAAACGTCATAAACTTTATGACGTAAGGACATAACCTGACCGTTTCCATCAATAGAAGTGGCTTCTAGGCTTTCCGGTAAATTAGGGTCTACTACCCATGAATGGTAGCGGCCCACCAATAATTTTTTAGGGAGTCCCTTAAAATTAGGATCGTCTTTTGTTAATGTAATTTCCGTAGCAATACCGTGATACACTTCATCTAAATTAATAAGAGATCCGCCAAAAACTTCGCATATGGCCTGTTGCCCCAGACACACACCAAAAATACTCTTTGTAGGGGCGTACTTGGCAATTATCTCTTTTAAAAGCCCTGCCTCATCTGGAATACCAGGGCCTGGTGAAAGCACAATTTTATCAAAAACATCAACCTCCTCTAAAGTCAGTTGGTCGTTACGTTTTACAATAACCTGACAATCTAGGTCCTCTAAATAATGAACCAAATTATACGTAAAACTATCGTAGTTGTCTATTACTAAAATCTTCTTCATGGTTATATGGTTTCAGCAATTTTCAATGCCTTGGTCAATGCACCTAATTTGTTGTATGTTTCTTGAAGTTCGTCTTCCGGATCTGATGCGGCCACAAGACCTGCGCCCGCCTGGTAATGCAATTGGTGATTTTTGCTTAAGAAAGTACGGATCATAATGGCATGGTTAAAATTGCCGTCAAAATCCATAAAACCAATGGCACCGCCATAGTAGCCCCTACTTGTTTTTTCATATTTTTCAATGAGTTGCATGGCCATGTGTTTTGGTGCACCGCTAAGCGTACCGGCAGGAAATGTATCTGCAACCACTTTCATGGTAGGAATGTCTTTTTTCTTTTGTCCCACTACTTTGGATACCAAATGGATTACGTGGGAAAAGAACTGAACTTCTCTATAATTAGCCACTTTTACCATGCTTCCGTTTCGGCTTAAATCATTACGGGCCAAATCTACAAGCATTACGTGTTCACTATTTTCCTTATCGTCTTCGGTAAGTTCTTTGGCCAGAACAGCATCTTGTTCATCATTACCGGTGCGTTTAAAAGTTCCTGCAATAGGGTGGATTTCAGCATTACCATCCTTTACAATAAGCTGTGCCTCCGGTGAGCTTCCAAAAATTTTAAAATCGCCATAATCAAAGTAGAATAAATAGGGAGAAGGGTTTACACTACGAAGTGCACGGTATACATTAAATTCATCTCCTTTAAAACCTTGGGAGAAACGGCGAGACAATACCAATTGAAAAACATCGCCCCGTTGGCAATGTTTCTTGGCCAACCGCACATGTTCCCTGTATTCTTCATCCTCCAGATTAGAAGTGGCTTCTCCATCCAAGGAAAAATCATAGGAGGCAAACGTACGTACGTTTAAAATGTGTGCAATTTCGGCCGTATTTTCCTCGGAGTTATAGCAATGTGCAAAAATATAGGCCTCGTTCTTATGATGGTCTATAGCAATGATGTTTTGGTAGACCGCATAATAGATATCCGGGATGGTTACGGAGTTGTCTTTCTTACTGATTTTAACATCCTCATAATAACGTACCGCATCATAGGCCATGTAGCCAAAAATACCGTTGTTTATGAATTTGAAATCACTTTCTTCGGCCTCAAATTTTTTGCTGAAATCATGAAGTACCTTTACAACATCCGTATCCGGATTTATTTCCGTTTCGTTGGAAGTCTGATCGGGAAAACGTTCAACAATAGTTTCGTTCTCTATTTTTATAGAGGCAATAGGGTTGCAGCAGATATACGAAAAACTATTGTCCGTCGCATGGTAGTCGCTACTTTCTAGCAAAATACTATTGGGAAAGCGGTCTCTAATTTTGAGATAGACGCTTACCGGCGTAATGGTATCTGCCAGAATTTTTTTGTGATAAGATTTTAATTTGTACTTCATGTTGATAGTATTCAAATGCAAAAGGCTTGTCGTGATGACAAGCCTTTATATAGTTTTACTACAATGGTGCTAGCTCACGATATCTGTCGAGAGTTGTTCCACCACCAAGTATTTACGTTATTTCTGTTCATTGGCTCAAATATAGAAATCATTTTTAAAACCACAAACCTATTGTTTGAAAAAAACAAAACCCTGCAATCGTGTGAAAATGCAGGGCATGTATTTAAGCTTTTAAAGTAATTTAGAATTCTAAATCTACCACAAGATCAAACTCGTCATAAATAGTTTTGTCCCCTAAGTTTTCAAAGAAACTTCCGGAACCATATTTAATGTCATAAGCTGTTCTATCTACTTTTACAGATGCAGTTGCTTTGCTACCGTAAACGGAAACGTCAAAAGTTACAGGCTTGGTAATACCTTTAATGGTCAAGTCACCAGTAACTTCATAAGCATTTTTGCCAGTAGCCTTTACATTGGTGAAAACCAATTTTGCAGCTGTGTGTTTCTCCGTAGCAAAGAAATCTGCGGATTTTAGATGTCCTTCTAATTTACCTTTGGATTCCCCTTCAAGATCAGTAGCCACAAGTGTGGTCATATCCGCTTCAAATTCACCACCGGTAAGTTTGTCGCCATCAAAAATCAAAGTTCCTGATTTAAGGTTAACGTTACCATAGTGAGACCCGGTTACCTTATAAGCTTTCCAAGTAATGGTACTGGCATCTGTTTTTACTTCTTTTTTTTCTTCAGCTACAGGTTCTGTTGCTGTTGCTACCCCAAAGACCAAGGCAAGCGCCAAACTAAATACTCCTTTTTTCATAATTGATTTAAAATTTAATTAATAATTAGTGTTCCTATTCAAATTTATTAAGCAATGCGTTTAGTTGTTCCATTTCTTTATCCGAAATATTTTGAAGTACTTTGTCTTCCGCTTCGGACATTGAGGCGTCCATTTGTTTTAAAACCTCATGTCCCTCATCTGTTATACGTATTTCTACCTTTCTTCGGTTGGAGGGGCATACTTTTCTATCTACATATCCTTTTAATAGTAATTTGTCTACCAAACGTGTGGTGTTGCTCATCTTGGTGACCATACGTTCATTAAGTGTAGCCAAACTAGCAGGTTTGCCATTTTGACCTCTTAGTATCCGTAATACATTAAATTGTTGAAGTGATACACCGTAAGGTTTCAATGCCGTACTTAAGGCTTCGGTTATCATAGTATTGACCAAGAAAAGGTGAATCACCGTTCTACTTTTTAAAGGAATCTCTTTCTGGGTCTTTATAATATTTTCAACATTCATGTTGTTACAACTATTGTATATACAAATGTATGCTTTGTATTTCATTTGCTGTTATATTAAATCGGTAATTTTTTGTTAAATATTTTGGGAATGCCTTTGCGTCAAAATCCGTAATTTTGAATTTTAATTGATATCCGCGGTAGCGATAAAAAAGAACGTTATGAATTTATCACAAGAAGAATGGGAAGAGCAACTAGAAAAGGATGATAACGCATTTGTCCTTGATGTTAGAACCCCTGAGGAAGTAGAAGAAGGGTATATACCCAACTCAACCAATATAGATTTTTATCTTGGACAGGATTTTTTGAACGAAATAGAAAAGCTGGACAAAAGCAAAAATTACTACGTGTATTGCCGTAGTGGTAATCGTAGCGGTCAGGCTTGTGCCATTATGAACAGTGTAGGTATAGAAAATGCCTATAATTTGGAAGGTGGCTTTATGAACTGGGACGGAGCTGTAGAAGGGGAATAATTTTTTTTATCCTCATAAAGTTTCAATAAAATAGAGTCCTCAATAGATGTCCGGTATGGGTGTCTTTGGGGACTTCTTGTTTCCCGTAATTTAGATTTTACATTTTTTGTCTTTACATTGTGCGTAGTAAAGCCAAACTTTTTGCCATGCGCGAAGATCTTCTTCATTTTATCTGGAAGCACAAAAAAGTACAGCCTGATCAATTGGTTACCGCCCAAGGGGAGTCTTTGACCATTTTGAATTTTGGTGCGCATAACCTATTGGCAGGGCCTGATTTCTTTAATGCCAAAATACGTATTGATGGTCAGGTTTGGGCGGGCAATGTTGAGATGCATATAAAATCATCTGATTGGTACGCCCATGGTCATGAGGAAGATGATAACTATAATAATGTAATACTGCACGTAGTATGGGAAGATGATGCGGAGGTATTTAGAAAAGACAATAGCCTTATCCCTACTCTGGAACTCCGTAAATACATTCCGTTGCAACTCTTACAATCGTATCAAAAGTTATTTGATAAAAATGAAGTCCGTTTTATTAATTGCGAGAAAGATATTGGTGATGTTGATGACTTCTTGCTGAAAAATTGGTTGGAGCGACTTTATTTTGAGCGCCTAGAGGTTAAGGCTGAATTTGTGTTTGACTTGCTAAAGAAGTCCAATAGCGACTGGGAACAAGTGCTGTTTACGCTGCTTTTAAAAACCTTTGGGCTTAAAATAAACGGAGCTTCATTTTTGAGTCTGGGCTCCGCACTAGAGTTTTCTATTTTTAGAAAACAACAACAGCGTGTATTTCAGATGGAAAGTTTGTTGTTTGGTATGACGCATTTACTTGAGGATTCCAAGATTTTGGATGAACATTACATTCAACTGAAAAAGGAATATATCTATCAAAAGAAAAAGTATAATTTAAAGGATGAAAGTGTTCTAAAACCGGAATTCTTTAAACTAAGGCCACCTAATTTCCCTACCATTCGTTTATCGCAATTGGCCAATTTGTATGGGGCACATTCCTCATTGTTTCAAAAGGTAGTCTCGGCATCAAGTTTAGACGAGATGTATGGGTTGTTCGAAGTTTCGGCCAGTACGTATTGGAACAGTCATTATACTTTTGGAAAAGAATCAAAAAAGAAGACTAAAAAGCTTACACCTAAGTTTATAGATTTATTAGTGGTGAATGCTATTTTGCCGCTTCAATTTTGTTATGCCAAATACCAAGGCAAGGAGGTTCATGAGCGCATTATCAATATTATATCAAAAATTAAACAGGAAGAGAATACCGTAGTTCAAAATTACAGTTTACATGGGCTTGTTTCTACCAATGCACAGGAAAGCCAGGCTTTGCTTCAACTGTACAATACCTATTGCACTCAGAACAAATGTCTACAATGTGCCGTAGGTACTCATTTATTGCGCTGAAATGGTTAAATTTGAACCTGAAGGTTTTGAAAATATGCTTTAACCGGCCATACTATAAGTTTCAAACATCAATATGAACATCTTCTATAAATTACTTTATTACTTTCAAAAGCGTGGTTTTGAGGTGTGTCGTAGAATAGCCGAAAGGTTGGGAATACGGGCTAGGGTAGTTCGTACATCGTTCATTTACCTAACGTTCGTAACCTTAGGTTTTGGCTTTGCTCTTTATTTGTTTCTGGCATTTTGGTTGCGCATTAAAGATTTGGTATATACCAAGCGTACTTCCGTTTTTGATTTATGAAACTGACACAATTCTTCCGGTCCAGAATGAATATAGCCTTGACGTTAATGTCAAGTGTACTTATAGTAGGTGTTTTGGGCTATCGTTTTCTGTCTGGTCTTACTTGGATAGATTCGCTTTACATGACCATTATTACGGTTACTACAGTAGGTTTTTCTGAGGTTGGCCCAATGGATACCCAGGAAAAATTATTTACGGTAGTACTTATTATACTTAGCATTTTCATTTTTGCATTTGCCATTTCGGTCATTACCGAATATATTTTGAGCAGGAATTCGTTACAGGAATTAAAAAAGAAAAAAGTGAAGAATAAGATAGATAGTCTTTCTGACCACGTTATTGTTTGTGGTTTTGGTAGAAACGGAATGCAGGCCGTAGAGCGTTTAACGGCGTATAAGAAACCATTTGTGGTTATCGAAAGAGATAGGGAGGTTATTGAAAAGTATGATGAGGACCTCTTGTTTATAGAAGGCGATGCCAATGAAGACGAGATTTTGCAACTTGCCGGTATTGACCGTGCCCGTTATTTAATTACGGCGCTTCCGGATGATGCGGCCAACCTTTTTGTGGTGCTTTCCGCACGACAATTGAATAAATCCCTTTTTATAGTTACACGAGCATCATTGGTAACCTCACAAAAAAAATTGCTCTTGGCGGGTGCCGATAAGGTAATCATGCCGGATAAAATAGGGGGAGACCATATGGCTTCATTGATCGTAATGCCAGATTTAATAACCTTTATGGATAAGTTAGGGGTAGAAGGTGAGCATACCACTAATTTGGAAGAAGTAGCCATTGAGGATTTTAAAGGTCAGGTAGAATGTAATTCCTTGCGGGATTTGGATCTTAGAAAACGAACGGGCTGTACTATAATAGGTTATATAGAGCCTAACGGAAATTATATCATTAACCCGGAGGCAGATTTGCAGTTACAACCTAAGAGCAAAGTTATAGTTCTAGGGAGACCTGAGCAGATACGAAAATTAAATGAAATGTTCCAAATTGGTTAGGATAGCTCTACGTTAATTGAACATTATTATTTGATTGTGTTAGTATTTTTTAAGATATTGCCGCAATTGTGTTAAAAACTAGATAAAGAACTGAACCCACAAAAATAAATATGAAGAAATTTACCTTATTGTTTTTCCTACTACTAGGTGTAGTAGCCTTTTCTCAGGAACTAGTTGTACAAGGAAAAGTTTACAATCCGTCACACCAAATAAATGACGGTGTTATAGAGGTAAATGCAACGGGAGGAACGCCTCCATATATCTACAAGTGGAGCAATCAATCTACGGCATTGTCCTCTAAGAGAGCCAGTGGATTGGTAGAAGGTATTCCGTATACAGTTACGGTTACGGATGCTGCAGGTACTTCCATTACCAAAGAATTTCAAGTTGAGACCAATGCAATAGCTGAAGTTTTTAACGGAACCATGACTCCCGCTGTAAGCGCGTTAGGTTCCGTTCTTTTTTGGGACCCTTTTGCTGCAATTGGTATTTACGACCCGGTTGTTTATGCAGATGTTAAATTGGTGGGTACGCCAGGATGGACAAATAATATCCAAAATAAGTTTGTTCTTAAAAAATGGCTAAAGGCCGAAGGGTCTAAAGTTAAGAAAGGTGATGAAATTGCTGTTGTTTCCAGTGATGATGCTCAAGATGAAATTGTTACGGCTACGGCTAATGGCGAGTTGAAATATTTGGTGCAGGAGGGTAAAGTGATATATAATTCAGAAAATGCAAAGCATGTTATTGAGCAAGGTGCGCATTATTTGGCGGAAATAAAATATGATGAGCCATTAACTATGGTTCATCCAAACGGTGATCCTATCTCTAACGGTATACCGTTCATTGTAATTTGGTTGGTATTGGGAGCTACATTCTTTACCCTTAGAATGGGCTTTATCAATATTAAAGGATTTAGACATTCTATTGACTTGGCCAAGGGAAAATATGATGATCCAGATGCTCCAGGTCAGGTAACACATTTTCAGGCTTTGGCAACAGCGGTTTCGGGTACAGTAGGTCTAGGTAATATTGCCGGTGTAGCCGTAGCGGTTTCACTTGGTGGTGCGGGAGCTACCTTTTGGATGATCGTATGTGGTTTGCTGGGAATGTCCTCCAAATTTGTGGAGTGTACTTTAGGTGTGAAATATAGAGATATATTACCTGATGGAAGGGTTTTTGGTGGTCCAATGAACTATTTGAGATACGGGCTGGAGAAACGTAATATGAAAGGGTTTGGTAAGATTTTAGCTGGTTTCTTTGCGGTCTTGGCTATTGGCGCTTCTTTTGGTGGTGGAAACATGTTTCAGGCCAACCAATCCTTTGAGCAATTGGCAGGTCAATTCCCTGCTTTGGTAGGCCATGGTTTTTGGTTTGGTGTAGTAACGGCCATTCTTGTTGGAGTGGTGATTATTGGTGGTATAAATAGTATTGCAAAAGTTACCGGTAGGGTAGTGCCTATAATGGCTTCTATATATATCCTAGCCGCGCTTGCGGTCATAATAATGAACATACAGAATATTGGTCCTGCATTTTCGGCCATATTTGAAGGAGCGTTTAGTCCGTCTGCCTTAAAAGGTGGTATTGTAGGGGTTCTGGTCATAGGTTTCCAAAGAGCGGCTTTCTCAAATGAGGCGGGTGTTGGATCCGCTGCAATCGCGCATAGTACAGCTAAGACCAATCATCCTCCATCCGAAGGTTTCGTTGCACTTCTTGAGCCGTTTATAGATACGGTAGTGGTTTGTACGCTTACCGCTTTGGTACTTATTTTTACGGGTATGCATGAGGTGGAAGGAATGGCAGGTGCGCAATTGACCTCGGACGCTTTTGGTAGCCAAATATCTTGGTTTCCATATGTTCTGGCGTTGGCGGTATTCCTTTTCGCTTTTTCTACCATGATTTCATGGTCCTATTACGGTATGCGTGCGTGGACTTATCTTTTTGGGAAGAGTAAAAAGTCAGAGATGATTTATAAAATGCTTTTCTTGGTATTTGTGGTTATTGGTGCTTCGGTAAGTTTAGGTGCTGTACTTGATTTTTCAGATATGATGATTTTGGCAATGTCCTTTCCTAATATTATTGGTCTTTATATTATGTCCGGTGAAGTTAAGGGCGATTTAAATGCCTACTGGAAAAAATTGAAGACCAACGAGCTTTTCAAGAAACAAATGGCCGCTAAGGAATAAGTAGGTTTTTTTATTTAGCGGATGAAAAATTTTAAATCCCACTTCAGGTTCAATAAACAAGAACGGAGTGGGATTTTTTATTTACTTTTTATTATTGTGGCACTTCAGGTGACTTATTTTGTGCTTCGTTCTATAGAGCCAACCGCTAGCAATAATGCTTTTGAGGAAAATGAACAGATTCAAGATCAGATTGATAGTTTAAAAGCTCAGGAACAATTAAAAGATTCTGTTAAAATCTTTCCTTTCAACCCTAATTATATAACAGATTACAAGGGCTATGTTTTGGGATTGTCCGTAGAGGAAATAGATAGGTTGCTCCTTTTCAGGAAAGGGGGAAAGTTTGTGAACTCTGTGGAAGATTTTCAAAAGGTGACTAAAGTTTCGGATTCGGTACTGAATCTAATTTCCCCTTATTTCAAATTTCCGGAATGGACGAAAAATAAAAATAAACCTGCTTCGTCCTATACAACTAAAGATATTAGGAAGGAATCTACCCTGCAAATTTCCGATTTAAATTCAGCAACAACGGAAGAGCTTAAGAAAATCAATGGGATCGGAGAGACATTATCCGCTAGAATCGTAAAATTTAGAGATAGGTTAGGCGGTTTTTTGGTAAATGAGCAATTGTACGATGTTTATGGGCTAGAACCAGAAATTGTAGAGCGTACTTTAGAGCGGTTTCAGGTGATTAAAAAACCGGTTATTGAGAAAATAAATATAAATACTGCTTCGGTAAAATCACTGTCAAAATTAGTATATCTTCAAAAACACGTCTCTGAGAGTATAGTAAATTACAGAAATGTCAACGGAACTATACTTTCTTTTGATGAATTGTCAAAAATAGAAGATTTTCCAATAGAGAAGATTGATAGAATTAAGTTATATTTGGCCCTATAAATTTTATGTCAATGCAAAGCATGTACTTTACGGAAGAGCATCAATTATTCAGAGAGAGTCTCCGAGATTTTTTAAAGAAAGAAGTAGTACCTCATATTGATAAGTGGGAGGCATCGGGAACCATAGAGCCCTTTATCTGGAAAAAGTTTGGTGAGATGGGCTATTTTGGTCTTGCAACGGCCGAAGCTTACGGAGGAATGGGCTTAGATCTGTTTTATACCGTTATTTTCTTGGAAGAACTACAAAGGGTGAATTCTGGCGGTTTTGCCGCTGCCATGTGGGCGCATGCATATTTGGCAATGACCCATTTGAATAAAAATGCAAATGACGACCAAAAGAAAAGATATTTGACACCCAGTGTAAATGGGGAGAAAATAGGATGCCTTGGTGTTACCGAGCCTTTTGGAGGTAGTGATGTGGCCGGTATGCGAACAACTGCCGTAAAAGATGGTGATACTTATATCATTAATGGGTCCAAAACATTTATTACCAATGGCGTATATGGTGATTACTGTATTCTTGCGGCCAAAACAGACCCTGCTGCAGGTAATAAGGGAATAAGTATTTTTATTGTAGATTTAAAGAGTGAGGGTGTTTCTGCCAATAAACTGAATAAGCTTGGTTGGAGGGCGTCCGATACCGCCGAACTGGCTTTTGATAATGTAAAGGTGCCAGCAGAGAATCTTATGGGTGAAGAGGGAAAAGGCTTTACGTTTATAATGGAGGCTTTTGCTTTAGAGCGTTTGGTAATGGGGATAAATGCCCATGCTAGGGCTGAGTATGCTTTGGAGTATGCCTTGCAATATATGTCCGAAAGGGAAACATTTGGAAAATCAATTAATCAATATCAAGCATTGCGCCACAGGTTTGTAGACCTTCATGCCGATATGGAATTGTGTAAACAATACAACTATGGGGTTGTTTATAAAATGGATAAGGGTGAATATGTGGTTAGGGAGGCTACTATATCTAAATTAAAATCTACTGAAATGGCCGATAAGGTGGCTTATGACTGTCTGCAATTTTTGGGCGGTTATGGCTATATAGAAGATTATCCTATGGCACGTATGTTCAGGGACAGTCGTCTTGGGCCAATTGGTGGTGGAACGTCTGAAATACTCAAGGAGATAATTGCCAAAATCGTTATAGATAAAAAAGAATACAGAGCTCCAAAAGGGTAAGAAGCCCTTAAGTAGAAGGGTTTTTGTATTTTTCAGGGAATTGTTTCTTGGTATATTTGCAAATACGTAGTGCTCAATTGTAAATTAGTTTATATATTTGCCGCCTTAATCATAAAGAAAGGAGGTTGTAGCCAATGTTAATTATACCAGTAAAAGAAGGAGAAAACATCGATCGGGCTTTGAAACGTTTCAAGCGTAAATTCGATAAAACGGGTACGATGCGCAGATTGCGTAAGCGTCAACAATTCACAAAACCTTCCGTTGAGCGCAGAGCGCAGATACAGAAAGCAGAATACATTCAAGGTTTAAGAGATAAAGAAGAAATCTAAGAGACTTTGTTTAGTGTACAAATAGAAGAAGCCCATCATTTATGATGGGCTTTTTTTGTTTCAATAATTTTGTCTGTCTGCGCAATCTCCTTTTTGCCGTAGCGTTGTTAGTCTTACTATTGTTAACTTCGTAATATGTCTCAGGAATCCTTTATATCATATTTAGCGTTAGAAAAGAACTATTCTGCTCATACGGTAACGGCGTATAAAAGGGATTTGGAAGCGTTTAGTGCTTTTTGTGATGAGCATTATCAAAATAAAAATATTGATGATATAGCTTATGGAATCATAAGAAGCTGGATTGTGGTTCTGGTAGATTCGGGTATTTCCAATAGGTCTGTCAACCGAAAAATAGCCTCCCTAAAGGCATACTATAAATTCTTGCAGAATATAGGAGAGTTGGATGTGAATCCGTTAGCTAGGCACAAAGCTTTAAAAACATCAAAAAAAATAGAAGTTCCTTTTTCTGAAACTGAAATGGATAAAATCCTTTCCCAAATTGATTTTCCGGATGATTTTGAAGGAGTTAGGGATCGTTTGATTATTGAGTTGTTCTATACTACCGGAATGCGTAGGGCGGAGCTTATCAACTTAAAGCTTGTGGATATTGATTTTTCTCAAAGGCTTTTAAAAGTTTTGGGTAAAAGAAACAAGGAGCGTATGGTGCCCCTGTTGCCTTCTGTGGTAACGCTTTTGGAAAGGTATTTAATTGAAAGGGAAACACTTGGTGAAATAACCGATAAAGCCTATGTTTTTTTGTTGAAGTCGGGCAATAAACTATATGAAAATCTTGTTTATCGATTAATAAATAAGTATTTTAGTGAGGTGTCCTCTAAGGTTAAAAAGAGTCCCCATATCTTAAGGCACACTTTCGCTACCCATCTGCTTAATAAAGGGGCAGATATGAATTCGGTAAAAGAGCTGTTGGGGCATGCAAGTTTAGCATCTACCCAAGTGTATACACACAATAGCATTGCTGAATTAAAAAAGGTACACGCAAATGCCCATCCAAGAAGTAAGGGGTAGCAGCACTATTTTACATTACATTGTTTAACTTAAAAATTATAACCTATGAAAGTAAATGCGCAATCAGTCAATTTTAATGCGGATAGAACGCTTATAGACTTTTTACAAAACAGATTGGATAAGCTTGAGACCTTTTATGATAAGGTAATTAGCGCAGACGTGTACTTGAAAGTCGAAAACACGAGTTCAAAGGAAAATAAAATAGTGGAGATTAAATTGAACATCCCCGGAGATAAATTCATGATAAAAAAGCAATGTAGGAAATTTGAGGAGGCAGTTGACTCTGCTTGTAACTCCTTGGAAAGGAAGCTGATAAAACACAAAGAAAAATCTCGTGTTCAAGCATGATAAAATTTTTTCGAATTTTGTTTTGAATAAACAAAAAAACGTATACATTTGCAGTCCGTTAGAAATAGCGGACTTTTTTATGCCGAAAATAGCATAGAAAGGCCGATGTAGCTCAGCTGGCTAGAGCAGCTGATTTGTAATCAGCAGGTCGTGGGTTCGAGTCCCTCCATCGGCTCTAAAAGTTCTTTAAAAATTGGTTTGGGGAGATACTCAAGCGGCCAACGAGGGCAGACTGTAAATCTGCTGACTACGTCTTCGCAGGTTCGAATCCTGCTCTCCCCACTTTTTTTAGAAAACCCGTTTTTCGGGTATTGAAATATTGGATTATTATAATTGCGGGAGTAGCTCAGTTGGTAGAGCGTCAGCCTTCCAAGCTGAATGTCGCCGGTTCGAACCCGGTCTCCCGCTCTAATAGCCAAGGTAATGTTTGTGGTTTCAAAATCTACAGCGTTGAACCTTGAACCTTGAACCTAATAAGCCGACGTAGCTCAGGGGTAGAGCGTTTCCTTGGTAAGGAAGAGGTCACGGGTTCAATTCCCGTCGTTGGCTCAATAAAGGCATTATTTGTACACTAATATATAACTAAGATTAAAATTCATTAAAAATGGCAAAGGAAACTTTTGATCGTTCCAAACCGCACTTGAATATAGGTACTATTGGACACGTAGATCACGGTAAAACAACATTGACTGCTGCTATTACTACAGTATTGGCAAATGCAGGTTTGTCTGAGCTTAGAAGCTTTGACTCTATTGACAACGCTCCTGAGGAAAAAGAGAGAGGTATTACTATTAACACTTCTCACGTTGAGTACCAAACAGCTAACCGTCACTACGCTCACGTTGACTGTCCTGGTCACGCCGATTACGTAAAGAACATGGTTACTGGTGCTGCTCAGATGGACGGTGCTATTCTTGTTGTTGCTGCTACTGATGGTCCTATGCCACAAACTCGTGAGCACATCCTTTTAGGACGTCAGGTTGGTATTCCAAGAATCGTTGTTTTCTTGAACAAAGTTGACATGGTTGATGATGAAGAGCTTTTAGAGCTTGTTGAAATGGAGGTAAGAGAATTGCTTTCTTTCTACGAGTATGATGGTGATAACGGTCCTGTAATTTCTGGTTCTGCCTTAGGTGCACTTAACGGTGAACAAAAATGGGTTGATACTGTAATGGAATTGATGGAAGCTGTTGATAGCTGGATTGAATTGCCTGCTAGAGATGTTGATAAAGACTTCTTGATGCCTGTTGAAGATGTATTTACAATTACTGGTCGTGGTACTGTTGCAACTGGTCGTATTGAAACTGGTGTTGCCAACACAGGTGATCCTGTTGAGATCATTGGTATGGGGGCTGAGAAATTGACTTCTACTATTACTGGTGTTGAGATGTTCCGTAAGATATTGGATAGAGGTGAAGCTGGAGATAACGTAGGTATCTTGTTAAGAGGTATTGAAAAAGCTCAGATCAGCAGAGGTATGGTTATTTGTAAGCCAGGTTCTGTTAAACCACACGCTAAGTTTGAGGCTGAGGTTTATGTTCTTAAGAAAGAAGAAGGTGGTCGTCACACACCATTCCACAATAACTACCGTCCACAGTTCTACGTAAGAACTACTGATGTAACTGGTAACATTTCTTTGCCTTCAGGTGTTGAGATGGTTATGCCTGGTGATAACCTTACTATTACAGTAGAGCTTATTCAGCCTATTGCTCTTAGTGTAGGTCTACGTTTCGCTATCCGTGAGGGTGGTAGAACAGTAGGTGCCGGTCAGGTTACTAAGATTATAGACTAATTTAGTATTATAGGATAATGTAATTTAAGGGTGTTCTGCTTTAGTAGGACACCTTTAAATGCAATTATAAACGGGTGTAGCTCAGTTGGTAGAGCACTGGTCTCCAAAACCAGGTGTCGGGAGTTCGAGTCTCTCCTCCCGTGCGAATTTAAGTAAGAATCATTATGTTAACGTATATAAAAGAATCTATAGAGGAGCTTCGTAACAATGTTACTTTGCCTTCAAGAGCCGAATCATCCAATCTTATGGTTGTGGTTGCGGTATTTTCTATTTTGTTCGCCTTGGCAACTTGGGGGGTAGATAGTGCATTCAGCAAATTGGTTCGTTTGTATTTCGATAACATCTTAAACTAGTCGGTCGCTATGTCAGAAGTATTGGAAAAGAAATGGTATGTAGTGAGAGCTGTCAGTGGGCAAGAGAATAAAATCAAAGGCTACATTGAAAGTGAGGTAGAGCGCCATGGTTTTTCTGATTATTTAGAAGATGTGCTTGTTCCTACGGAAAAAGTGATTCAGATTAGAAATGGAAAAAAAATCAATAAAGAAAGGGTTTATTTTCCGGGATATATAATGATTAAGGCCAATCTAGGTGGCGAAATGATTCATATTATACGTTCTATTACGAACGTAATCGGTTTCTTAGGGGAAACAAAAGGAGGTGATCCTGTTCCGTTAAGAAAGACCGAAGTGAACAGAATGTTAGGTAAGGTAGATGAGTTGGCTGTTAATACAGATACGGTAGCTATACCTTTCACGCATGGTGAAACGGTTAAGGTTATTGATGGTCCGTTTAACGGATTTAACGGTACAGTTGAAAAAATCAACGAAGAGAAGCGTAAGCTTGAGGTAATGGTTAAGATTTTCGGAAGAAAAACACCATTGGAATTAAGTTATATGCAAGTAGAGAAAGTATAAGTTAAGTGTTACATATTTAAAGTTGTGTTGCTTCCAATTTGATACAGCTTAAATTTAATTTTAAACAATGGCAAAAGAAATAGGTAAAGTAGTTAAACTACAAGTTAGGGGAGGTGCAGCGAATCCGTCGCCACCGGTTGGACCCGCCTTAGGTGCTGCCGGTGTTAACATCATGGAGTTCTGTAAGCAGTTCAATGCTCGTACGCAGGACAAACAGGGTAAAGTATTACCTGTTGTTATCACCGTATATAAGGACAAGTCTTTTGACTTCGTCGTTAAAACACCACCAGCGGCAGTTCAGCTATTGGAAGCGGCTAAGATTAAAAAAGGATCAGGTGAGCCTAATCGTGTAAAATCTGGTAATGTTACTTGGGATCAAGTTAAAGCAATTGCCGAGGACAAAATGGTAGACCTTAATGCGTTTACGGTAGAATCTGCAATGAGCATGATAGCCGGTACTGCAAGGTCTATGGGTCTTAAAGTTGCAGGTAAGCGACCTTTCTAAAATCTTAAAAGCAATTTGAAATGGCAAAATTAACTAAGAAACAAAAAGAGGCCCACGCCAAGATGGATAAGGATAAACTTTATTCTGTAGGTGAAGGTGCAGCTTTAATAAAAGAGATTACCAATACAAAATTTGATGCGTCTGTAGATTTGGCTGTGCGTTTGGGTGTAGATCCAAGAAAAGCAAACCAAATGGTACGTGGGGTTGTAACACTTCCACATGGTACTGGTAAAGATGTAAAAGTTTTGGCTTTGGTAACACCAGATAAAGAAGCAGAGGCTACTGAAGCCGGTGCTGACTTTGTGGGATTAGATGAGTATTTGGATAAAATTAAAGGCGGTTGGACAGATGTTGATGTTATCATCACTATGCCAAGTGTTATGGGTAAATTAGGTCCTTTGGGTAGAGTTTTAGGTCCAAGAGGTCTTATGCCTAATCCAAAGACGGGAACAGTTACTATGGATGTTGCGAAAGCTGTATCTGATGTAAAGGCTGGTAAAATTGACTTTAAAGTTGATAAAACAGGTATCGTTCATGCTGCTGTAGGGAAAGCTTCTTTCTCTGCGGATAAATTGGAAGAAAACGCTAGAGAGTTGTTAGATACTCTAGTAAAGATGAAACCTGCAGCTGCTAAAGGTGTATACATGAAAAGTATTTTCATGTCAAGTACCATGAGCCCAAGTGTTCAGTTAGATCCAAAGACCGTTTAATCGAACTGGGTAGTTCAAAATTTACAGTATGACAAGAGAAGAAAAAGCAAACGTAATACAGGATTTGACTTCACAGTTGGCCGAAAATTCAACTATTTATTTAGCTGATATATCAGGCTTGAACGCAACGCAAACTTCAGATTTGAGAAGAGCTTGTTTCAAAGCTGACGTAAAATTGGCAGTAGTCAAAAATACATTGCTTGCAAAAGCAATGGAAGCTTCCGAAAGAGAATTTGGTGAACTTCCCGGAGTGCTTAAGGGCAATACTTCGTTAATGTTCTCCGAAGAAGGTAACGTTCCTGCAAAACTTATAAAGACTTTTAGAAAGAAGTCAAATAAGCCTTTGTTGAAAGGAGCCTATGTTGAGGAATCAGTATATATTGGTGATGAGAATTTGGATGCGCTTGTAAGCATCAAGTCTAAAGAAGAAATGATCGGTGAGGTTATTGGATTGTTGCAATCCCCAGCCAAAAACGTTATTTCTGGACTTAAATCTGGCGGTGGTAAACTGGCAGGTATCCTTAAGACATTATCAGAAAGATAAGAACGCACTAGTAAACTAAGTATATTTTAAAATTTATTAAACGATAGTAAAAATGGCAGATTTAAAAGATTTCGCAGAACAGTTGGTTAACTTGACCGTAAAAGAGGTAAACGAGTTGGCTGATATATTGAAAGAAGAGTACGGTATTGAGCCTGCAGCTGCAGCTGTAGCTGTTGCCGCTGGTGGTGGTGGTGAAGCCGCTGAAGCCGCTGAAGAAAAGTCAGAATTTGACGTAATCTTGAAAGCAGCAGGTGGTTCTAAACTAGCTGTAGTTAAATTGGTTAAAGAATTAACTGGTCTTGGATTGAAAGATGCTAAAGACATCGTAGATAGCGCACCTAAAGCTGTAAAAGAAGGTGTTTCTAAAGACGAAGCTGAAGGAATCAAAAAATCTTTGGAAGAAGCAGGAGCAGAAGTTGAGCTTAAATAGTATCAGCAACCATAACAAT
The DNA here is from genome assembly GCF_018860715.1 of Zobellia sp. B3R18. NCBI lineage: Bacteria > Pseudomonadati > Bacteroidota > Flavobacteriia > Flavobacteriales > Flavobacteriaceae > Zobellia > Zobellia sp. B3R18. The sequence goes on from NZ_JAHKQG010000007.1 coordinate 110,429, forward strand.
TTGGTTTAGGTCTTTCTTCGCTTATGGCGGAGCTAGACCTAAGCCTTTTTATACAAGTAAGACCCACGTATATGAAGAAGTATACGACCCCTTTTTAGTATTCACGTTCAAAATACTGTCCATAGATGTTCACACAACAGACTGAGAGAATAAATTTTGCATCCGCTAAGAACACGCCGGAGTATCCGGATTTCTTGGACATCCAGATAAAATCGTTTCAAGACTTTTTTCAGTTAGAAACAAAATCTGATGAAAGAGGCAATGAAGGCTTGTACAATACCTTCATGGAAAACTTCCCTATTACGGACACCAGAAACCAGTTCGTACTTGAATTTTTAGATTACTTCATAGATCCGCCAAGATATTCTATCCAAGAATGTATAGAGCGTGGTCTTACATATAGTGTTCCGTTAAAAGCACGATTAAAATTATACTGTACCGATCCTGAGCACGAAGATTTCGAAACTATCGTGCAAGATGTGTATTTGGGTACTATACCTTATATGACACCTAGTGGTACATTTGTTATCAATGGAGCGGAAAGGGTTGTAGTTTCTCAGTTGCACCGTTCTCCAGGTGTTTTCTTTGGTCAGTCATTTCATGCAAACGGTACCAAATTATATTCTGCCAGGGTTATACCGTTTAAAGGTTCGTGGATAGAATTTGCAACAGATATTAACGGTGTAATGTATGCGTACATTGATCGTAAGAAGAAGTTGCCAGTAACTACTCTTTTCAGAGCTATAGGTTTTGAGAGAGATAAAGATATTCTTGAGATTTTTGACCTTTCTGAAGAGGTTAAAGTTTCAAACGCCGGTCTAAAGAAAGTACTAGGTCGCAAATTGGCTGCTAGGGTATTGAACACTTGGCACGAAGATTTTGTTGATGAGGATACCGGCGAAGTTGTTTCTATAGAAAGAAACGAAATTGTTATTGATCGTGATACGGTATTGGAAAAGGACCATATTGCGGAGATTTTGGAAGCTGATGTAAAAACTATCCTTCTTCACAAGGAGAGTAATGCACAGTCAGATTATTCTATAATCCACAATACATTACAGAAGGATCCAACAAACTCAGAAAAAGAAGCTGTTGAGCACATTTATCGTCAATTACGTAATGCCGAGCCGCCCGATGAGGAGACTGCTCGTGGTATTATAGATAAATTATTCTTCTCTGATCAACGTTACAACTTAGGTGAAGTTGGTCGTTATAGAATGAACAAGAAATTACAGTTGGATATTGGAATGGACAAGCAGGTCTTGACCAAAGAAGATATCATAACTATTATTAAATACTTGATTGAGCTTATTAACTCTAAAGCAGAGATTGATGATATTGATCACCTTTCTAACCGTCGTGTTCGTACGGTTGGTGAGCAGTTGTCGTCTCAGTTTGGTGTTGGTCTTGCCCGTATGGCAAGAACTATTCGTGAGCGTATGAACGTACGTGATAACGAGGTGTTTACCCCAATAGATTTGATTAATGCAAAAACCTTGTCTTCTGTAATTAATTCATTCTTTGGAACTAACCAGTTATCTCAGTTTATGGATCAAACCAATCCGTTAGCAGAGATTACACACAAACGTAGATTATCGGCACTAGGGCCAGGTGGTCTTTCTAGAGAGCGTGCAGGTTTTGAGGTTCGTGATGTTCACTACACGCACTACGGTAGACTTTGTCCTATTGAAACTCCTGAAGGTCCAAACATTGGTTTGATATCTTCACTTGCAGTTTTTTCTAAAGTAAACCCAATGGGCTTCTTGGAAACTCCTTACCGCAAGGTAGATAACGCTAAGGTGAATACAGAAGAGTTTGTATACCTGAGTGCTGAGGAAGAGGAAGGAATGAAAATAGCTCAGGCTAACATTCCTTTAAAAGAAGACGGTCAGATAAATACAGATAAGGTTATTGCACGTGAAGAGGGAGATTTTCCTGTTGTTGACCCAAGTGAAATCAACTATACGGATGTTGCTCCTAACCAGATTGCATCTATTTCCGCATCGCTTATTCCTTTCTTGGAACATGATGATGCCAACCGTGCATTGATGGGATCTAACATGATGCGCCAAGCCGTACCATTGTTGAGACCACAGGCACCAATTGTAGGTACGGGTCTTGAACGTCAGGTTGCTTCTGATTCTAGGGTATTGATTAATGCAGAAGGAGATGGTACTATAGAGTATGTAGATGCCAAAATGATTACTGTAAAATATGATCGTACCGATGCTGAGCGTTTGGTAAGTTTTGAAGAAGATTCTAAATCATATAACTTGGTTAAGTTCAGAAAAACTAACCAAGGAACCAGTATTAACTTGAAGCCAATTGTAAGAAGAGGCGATAAAGTTAAAAAAGGTCAGGTTCTGTGTGAAGGATATGCTACAGAAAAAGGCGAATTGGCACTAGGTCGTAACCTTACCGTGGCTTTCATGCCTTGGAAAGGGTATAACTTTGAGGATGCAATCGTAATTTCTGAAAAAGTAGTTCGTGAAGATATTTTTACATCTATTCACGTAGATGAGTATTCTTTGGAAGTTAGAGATACAAAATTAGGTGCAGAGGAGCTAACCCATGACATTCCTAACGTTTCTGAGGAAGCTACTAAGGATTTGGACGAAAACGGTATGATTCGTATTGGTGCAGAGGTTAAGCCTGGTGATATCCTAATTGGTAAGATTACTCCAAAAGGAGAGTCTGATCCAACTCCTGAAGAAAAATTATTGAGAGCAATTTTTGGAGATAAAGCGGGAGATGTTAAAGATGCATCTTTAAAAGCTTCGCCATCTCTAAGAGGTGTTGTTATTGATAAGAAGTTATTCTCTCGTTCTGTAAAGGATAAGCGTAAGCGTTCCGAAGATAAAGAAGAGCTTAACAAGTTAGAATTAGAGTACGAAGTAAAGTTTCAAGAGTTGAAAGACATCTTGATAGAGAAGCTTTTTACTTTGATCAATGGTAAGACGTCTCAAGGTGTATTGAATGATTTAGGTGAAGAAGTATTACCAAAAGGTAAGAAGTATACACTTAAAATGTTAAACTCCGTAGACGATTTTGCTCACTTGGTAGGTGGTAGCTGGACAATGGACAAGGATACCAACGAGTCTGTTGCAGATTTGCTTCACAACTATAAGATAAAGCTTAACGATCTTCAAGGAAACCTAAGAAGAGACAAGTTTACAATTTCTGTTGGTGATGAATTACCTGCAGGAATTATGAAGCTGGCTAAAGTTTATGTTGCCAAAAAGCGTAAGCTTAAAGTTGGGGATAAAATGGCGGGACGTCACGGAAACAAAGGTATTGTATCTCGTATCGTACGTCAAGAGGATATGCCTTTCTTGGCAGATGGAACACCGGTTGATATTGTATTGAACCCATTAGGTGTACCTTCTCGTATGAACATTGGTCAGATTTACGAAACCGTATTAGGTTGGGCCGGTCTTAAGTTGGGTAAAAAATATGCTACACCAATTTTTGATGGTGCTACATTAGATCAAATTAATGAATACACAGATGAAGCTGGTATTCCAAGATTTGGCCATACCTACCTTCATGATGGTGGAACAGGTAAGCGTTTTGATCAGCCGGCTACAGTTGGTGTGATTTATATGCTAAAACTTGGTCACATGGTAGATGATAAAATGCACGCACGTTCTATAGGACCTTACTCTTTAATTACACAACAGCCATTGGGTGGTAAAGCTCAATTTGGTGGTCAGCGTTTTGGAGAGATGGAAGTTTGGGCTCTTGAAGCATATGGTGCTTCGGCAACTTTACGTGAAATATTGACCGTTAAGTCGGATGATGTTATCGGTAGGGCCAAGACCTATGAGTCAATAGTTAAGGGCGAGACCATGCCAGAACCCGGTTTACCGGAATCTTTCAACGTATTGATGCACGAACTTAAAGGTTTGGGCTTAGATATCCGTTTGGAAGAATAGAATCCGATTGTAGCGATTGAAGAACACACATTTTAATTAGTATCACCATTAGATTATGGCTAGAATAAAAGATAATAATCCAATAAAAAGGTTTGATAAAATTTCTATCGGATTGGCCTCTCCAGAAGCAATTTTGGCGGAGTCAAGAGGAGAAGTTCTCAAGCCTGAAACTATCAACTATAGAACGCACAAGCCAGAGCGTGACGGTCTTTTTTGCGAGCGTATTTTTGGTCCTGTTAAGGATTATGAATGTGCCTGTGGTAAATACAAAAGAATTCGTTACCGTGGTATTGTTTGTGACCGTTGTGGTGTTGAGGTTACGGAAAAGAAAGTACGTAGAGATAGAGTAGGGCACATTAACTTAGTGGTTCCTGTAGCTCATATCTGGTACTTCCGTTCGTTGCCAAATAAAATAGGTTACCTTTTGGGATTACCTTCCAAGAAATTGGATATGATCATTTACTACGAGCGTTATGTAGTAATTCAACCGGGTATTGCCAAAGGACCTGAAGGTGAAGAAATCAATAAGATGGATTTCTTGACCGAAGAAGAGTACTTGACTATTCTGGAATCTATTCCAGTTGAAAATCAATATTTAGAAGATACGGACCCTAACAAGTTTATCGCTAAAATGGGTGCGGAATGTCTTATAGATCTTTTAGCTCGTATAGACTTAAAAGAACTTTCGTACCAGTTACGTCATAAGGCGAACACTGAAACTTCTAAACAAAGAAAAACAGAGGCGTTAAAAAGACTTCAAGTAGTTGAGGCGCTTCGTGAATCTCAGGAAAATAGGGAAAACAGACCAGAGTGGATGATTATGAAGGTAATTCCGGTGATTCCGCCAGAATTGCGTCCATTGGTACCACTAGATGGTGGTCGTTTCGCTACTTCTGATTTGAACGACCTTTACAGAAGGGTTATTATTCGTAACAACCGTTTAAAAAGGTTGGTAGAGATCAAGGCTCCTGAAGTGATTCTTAGAAATGAGAAACGTATGCTTCAAGAAGCGGTAGATTCTCTTTTTGATAATACCAGAAAAGCTTCAGCAGTAAAAACGGAATCTAACAGACCGTTAAAATCGCTTTCAGATTCATTAAAAGGTAAGCAAGGTCGTTTCCGTCAAAACCTTTTGGGTAAACGTGTTGATTATTCTGCACGTTCGGTAATTGTTGTTGGACCGGAAATGAAATTGTTTGAATGTGGTCTTCCTAAAGATATGGCTGCCGAACTTTATAAGCCTTTTGTTATCAGAAAACTGATAGAAAGAGGTATTGTAAAAACGGTGAAGTCCGCTAAGAAAATTATAGACAAGAAAGAACCTGTTGTTTGGGATATTCTTGAAAACGTACTAAAAGGACATCCGGTACTATTGAACCGTGCTCCTACTTTGCACCGTTTGGGTATTCAAGCGTTTCAGCCAAAACTTATAGAAGGTAAGGCAATACGTCTTCACCCATTGGTTTGTACGGCATTTAACGCGGATTTTGATGGTGACCAGATGGCGGTTCACCTTCCATTAGGGCCAGAAGCTATTTTGGAGGCTCAGTTATTGATGTTGGCATCGCATAACATCTTGAACCCTGCAAATGGATCACCAATTACCGTACCTTCTCAGGATATGGTATTGGGTCTGTACTATATGACCAAAGAAAGAAAGTCTACACCTGAAGTTCCTATTGCGGGAGAAGGTCTTACTTTTTATTCAGCGGAAGAAGTTGAAATTGCCTTTAATGAAGGTAAAGTAAACTTGAACGCCGGTATCAAAGTTAGAGCTAAGGACTTTAATGAAGAAGGAGAGTTGGTTTACAAAATAATACCTACCACCGTGGGTAGAGTTTTGTTCAACATGGAAGTTCCGGAGGCAGCAGGGTACATTAACGACGTATTGAACAAAAAATCTTTAAGAGATATTATTGGTGGAATTTTGGCTGTAACTGATGTTCCGACCACTGCCGATTTCTTGGATAAGATTAAGACAATGGGATATGAGTTCGCTTTTAAAGGTGGACTATCATTTAGCTTGGGTGATATTATTATTCCTCAAGAGAAGCATGAAATGATTGCCGATGCCAATGTTCAGGTAGAAGGTATTATGACCAACTATAACATGGGTCTTATTACTAACAATGAACGTTACAATCAGGTAATTGATGTTTGGACATCTACCAATGCCATGTTAACGGAACTTGCTATGAAGCGTATTCGTGAGGATCAGCAAGGATTCAACTCGGTGTACATGATGCTTGATTCTGGTGCAAGGGGTTCTAAAGAGCAGATTCGTCAGTTAACAGGTATGCGTGGTTTGATGGCCAAGCCTAAAAAATCTACTGCCGGAGGTGGTGAGATTATTGAAAACCCGATTCTTTCTAACTTTAAGGAAGGTCTTTCCATCCTTGAATACTTTATTTCAACTCACGGTGCTCGTAAAGGTCTTGCGGATACTGCCCTTAAAACGGCGGATGCAGGTTACTTAACACGTCGTTTGGTAGATGTTTCTCAAGATGTAATCATTAACATTACAGATTGTGAGACCTTAAGAGGGGTTGAGGTTTCTGCCCTTAAGAAGAATGAAGAAGTTGTGGAATCTCTTGGAGCTCGTATCTTAGGTAGGGTTTCATTACATGATGTATTTGATCCATTAACTGAGGAGCAATTACTTGTTGCTGGTCAGGAAATAATGGAGGCCGATGCTAAGAGAATTGAAGAGTCTCCTGTTGAGAAAGTAGAAGTGCGTTCTGCATTAACATGTGAAGCGCCTAAAGGAATTTGTGCTCAATGTTACGGTAGAAACCTGTCTACCAATAAAATGGTACAAAGAGGTGAGGCAGTAGGTGTTGTAGCAGCACAATCCATTGGTGAGCCAGGTACACAGCTTACGTTACGTACATTCCACGTGGGTGGTATTGCAGGTAACATTTCTGAAGATAACAAGTTGATCGCTAAATTTAGCGGTGTAGCGGAAATAGAAGATTTAAGAACGGTTATAGGAACGGACAATGAGGGTAATCCTGCCACTATTGTTATTTCTAGAACCTCTGAAATCAAAGTTGTAGATAAGAAAACCGGTATTACTTTAAGTACTAACAATATACCTTACGGTTCGCAATTGTTCATAGAGAATGGCGCAACCATTACTAAAGGCGATGTTGTTTGTTCTTGGGATCCATATAACGGTGTAATTGTTTCTGAGTTCCCAGGTAAGATTGCTTACGAGAATATTGAGCAAGGTGTTACTTATCAAGTAGAGATTGATGAACAGACTGGTTTCCAGGAAAAAGTAATCTCTGAATCTCGTAACAAGAAATTGATACCAACTCTGTTGATCCAAGATAATAAAGGTGAAACATTACGTTCGTACAACCTTCCGGTTGGATCGCACATTATGGTAGATGATGGAGATAAGATTAAAGAAGGTAAGACACTTGTTAAGATACCACGTAAATCTGCTAAGGCAGGTGATATTACCGGTGGTCTTCCAAGGGTAACCGAACTTTTTGAAGCGCGTAACCCTTCTAACCCAGCGGTTGTTTCAGAAATTGATGGTGTTGTTTCTTTCGGGAAAATCAAAAGAGGTAACCGTGAGATCATTATTGAATCTAAGTTAGGTGAAGTCAAGAAATACTTGGTAAAGCTTTCCAATCAGATTTTGGTACAGGAGAACGATTATGTTCGTGCCGGTATGCCATTGTCAGATGGTTCTATAACTCCAGAGGATATCCTTAAGATCAAAGGCCCATCAGCAGTACAACAGTACTTAGTGAACGAAGTTCAAGAAGTATACCGTCTGCAGGGTGTGAAGATTAATGATAAGCACTTTGAGGTTGTTGTTAGACAGATGATGCGTAAAGTTCGTATTCAAGATCCGGGAGACACTATCTTCTTAGAAAACCAATTGGTTCATAAGGATGACTTTATTCAGGAAAACGATGAGATCTTTGGTAAGAAGGTTGTTGTAGATGCAGGTGATTCAGAAAACCTTAAACCTGGTCAGATTATTACTGCTCGTGAATTGAGAGATGAAAATTCTGTCTTGAAACGTTCGGATAAGAATCTAGTTACGGCCAACGATGCGGTTGCGGCTACGGCTACGCCAATTCTACAGGGTATTACACGTGCGTCTCTACAGACTAAATCGTTTATATCTGCAGCATCTTTCCAAGAAACTACTAAAGTATTGAACGAAGCTGCTGTAAGTGGTAAAGTAGATACATTGGAAGGCTTGAAGGAGAATGTTATTGTTGGACATAAGATCCCAGCAGGTACAGGTATGAGAGACTATGAGAACATCATAGTTGGCTCTAAAGAAGAGTATGATGAAATCATGGCGCGCAAAGAGGCCTTGAAATTTTAAACTCAAATAATTAAAACCCTCAATAGAAACTATTGAGGGTTTATTTTTTTACATATGAGCGAAAAAGAACAAAAACAGAACCAAATCAATATTGAACTTGATGAAAAGACAGCTGAAGGAATCTACTCCAATCTGGCAATCATTAATCATTCAGTATCAGAATTTGTAGTTGACTTTATAAGCATGATGCCAGGGGCTCCTAAAGCCAAGGTAAAGAGCAGAATTGTTTTGACTCCGCAGCATGCCAAAAAGTTTTTAAAGGCTTTGAATGATAATGTAAATAGGTTTGAAGCTGCTCACGGAACTATTAAGGACTACGAGCAACCTCCAATACCAATTAATTTTGGGCCAACAGGAGAGGCTTAAGAATAAAAAATGCCCTTTGTAGTAACAAAGGGCATTTTTTATTTTATAAATTTTTCCGGTTTCTAATCAAACTCAGAAACAAAATGAAGTTTTACGCTAGGGTATTTTTGTTGGGTCATTTGTAAAGAGAATTGAGAATCGGCCAAGAATACCAATTGATTTCGCTTGTCCTTGGCTAAAAATTTCTGTTTCACTCTTTTGAATTCTTTAAATTCTTCGTTCTTGGGGTCTGATGCTTCTACCCAACAAGCTTTGAAAACCGGAAAATTTTCATAGGTACATTTGGCACCATATTCATGTTCAAGACGGTATTGAATAACCTCAAACTGAAGTGCTCCTACAGTTCCTATAACCTTTCTGCCGTTCATTTCCAGCGTAAATAACTGCGCTACACCTTCATCCATAAGCTGGTCAATGCCCTTGTAAAGCTGTTTGGACTTCATTGGGTCTGCATTGTTGATGTACCTAAAGTGTTCAGGAGAGAAGCTAGGGATGCCTTTGTAATGTAGTTCTTCTCCTTCGGTTAAGGTGTCGCCTATTTTAAAATTACCTGTATCATGAAGTCCGACAATATCTCCGGGATAGGATATATCCACGATTTCTTTTTTCTCGGCAAAAAACGCATTAGGACTTGAGAATTTTAGTTTTTTTCCATTTCTAACATGAAGGTAGGGTTTGTTTCGTTCAAACGTTCCGGACACAATTTTAATAAACGCTAAACGGTCACGATGTTTTGGGTCCATATTGGCATGTATCTTAAATACAAAACCGGACATTTCCTTCTCATTTGCCTCAACAACTCTTTCTTCAGCTTTTTTAGGGCGAGGAGATGGGGCAATTTCTATAAAACAATCCAATAGCTCCCGAACACCAAAATTATTAAGGGCAGAGCCAAAGAATACGGGCTGTTGCTCGCCTTGCAAGTAGCTTTCTTTATCAAAATCAGGATATACGCCTCTTACCAATTCTAAGTTATCACGAAGTTCTTCGGCGGCATTGTTTCCTATAATTTTCTCGAGTTCAGGGCTTTCAATAGAGTCAAAGGCTATAGTTTCCTCAATATTTTTTTTGCTATCACCGCTAAAAAGATTAATGTTCTTTTCGTAGATATTGTAAATACCTTTAAAATCATAACCCATACCAATTGGGAAACTTAAAGGGGTAACGGATAGGCCAAGTTTTTGCTCCAAATCGTCAAGAAGGTCAAAAGCATCGCGCCCCTCTCTATCCAATTTGTTTATAAAAACAATAATAGGAATGTTTCGCATTCTACAAACCTGTACCAATTTTTCGGTTTGCTCTTCCACACCTTTGGCAACATCAACCACAACTATAACACTATCTACAGCTGTAAGTGTTCTAAAGGTATCTTCGGCAAAATCTTTATGCCCAGGGGTATCAAGAATGTTTATTTTCTTATCCTTATATATAAAGGCAAGTACGGATGTAGCAACGGAGATACCTCTTTGGCGCTCTATTTCCATAAAGTCACTCGTGGCCGTTTTCTTGATTTTATTGTTTTTTACAGCACCCGCCTCCTGAATGGCACCACCAAATAACAGAAGTTTTTCGGTTAATGTGGTCTTACCGGCATCCGGGTGGGAAATTATTCCAAAGGTTCTACGCCTTTGAATCTCGTCTTTAAAACTCATGAAGAAAATTTGTGCAAAAATACATTAAATTATAGTTATGACCTGATTTATGTTGAGTTAAAACCAAGCCTTGAGGCTAAGATTTAGGTGGTTTTTTGTGTTAAGTGATAGGGTTTGGTATATATCGATGAACGGCAGAAAATCCCGATTTTCATTGGTTATAGTTTAGGTTTGTGCATGATAATAGGGAAATGAAAACTATGTAAATTGTATTGTTTTCAGCCCTTTACCGAATATATTTGTCTTTGGAGGATTATTCATAATTTATACTTTCAAAACAATTTGGTTAACGAAATATTAAATATATCTTGCACCTAGAATTGAAGTCTCCCAACTTCTTGCCAACCACATTTTTGACCTACACGCCATGGTGATTAGTTTAATAAAAGCTAAACATTTATGGAAAACTTTACTCTACTGAATTTTAAGAACAAAACGTTCAAGGCATTTACTTATGTACTTGCTGTAGTCCTTTTTGGGATAAATAGCTCCTTTGAAAATTTCTCCGATACTTTAGATTCGGAAAAAGAGACCAATGAAGAAGTGCAACCAGCTTACATGTTTGATGCTGATGGTTGTACCCGTTTGGACAATAAAGAGATTAGACCGGGAGATTTTGGTTTTCCTGATGGGGTTACGGATGGTAGCCTTTCAGCGGATAATGTAGATGTGAGTTCCAAGTGGGGACTTCCAGCAGGTTCTATTTTGGTAAGTGTACAAGGAGCAAGTACAAAAAGTTCTTTGGGGCTTTTTGAGGTTAATAAAGATTTACCGGCCACTTTTACTTTCTCGGGAACCGTGCCGGTACAAATTATAGCAGAGCACTCAGCTCGTGTAGATTCTAACCATAGAGATGGTATTCTTGCTTTGGATAATGTAGAGTATGTCCAGACCACAGCTTTGCCTACAGGAATTATTTCTGGTAATGAAACCAATGATTACTTTGTAGAGAACACAACGGCAGCTCCTATATTTGGTCCTAACCGTTTTGTGTGGTTATCACAAGGTTTGGCAAATGAGATTCAGTTCTATACTACTTCTAGTTTTCCTGTAAACGGTATTCGTTTGAGAATTATACCTGTTATATGTCCGGATACGGATGGTGATGGTGTTAACGATAATGTAGATTTGGATGATGATAATGATGGTATTTTGGATACAGTTGAAGATCCTAATATTGACGGTGATGATAATCCGCTAACGGACCCCTATGATTTAGATGAAGATGGTATTCCAAATCATTTGGATATTGATTCGGATAACGATGGTATTCCTGATAATGTAGAAGCTCAGACTACAGATGGTTATATAGCACCAAACGATGACGATGCTGCTACTTATGATTCTAATGACGGACTTAATTCTGCGTATCCTGATGGGTTGACCCCCGTTAATACTGATAGTAGTGATGTTGAGGATTATCTAGATGCAGATAGTGATAATGATGATGTTCCAGATAATAACGAAGGAAACGATTTTAATTTTGACGGTATTCCTGATCAGACTTATACCGGAATAGATACAGATGGAGATGGTCTAGACGATGGTTATGAAGGTAGTGATGTTAATGACGGTTATGATGTTAATGATGAAATTGATGACCCTGCCAACGACTTGCCTGATACGGATGGTACGGAAGATGTAAACTATCGTGATTTGGATGATGATGGTGATGGAATAAACACACCGGATGAAGATGTAGATGAAGATGGGGATCCTACCAATGATGATTCAGATGAAGACGGTACACCAGATTACCTTGATTTTGATGAGGATACTACTACAGATACAGATGGTGATGGTGTTCCGGATATAACGGATTTGGATGATGATAACGATGGTATTTTAGATACGGTAGAAGACCCTAACACAGATGGAGATGATAATCCATTAACAAACCCACTGGATACGGATGAAGATGGTATTCCTAATCATTTGGATATAGATTCTGATGATGACGGTATTCCGGATAACGTTGAGGCACAAACTACGGATGGTTATATAGCGCCTAATGAAGATGATGAAGCAATATATGCCGCTAACGATGGTTTAAACTCGGCTTACCCAGATGGCCTTACTCCGGTGAATACAGATGGAGAAGACACGGAAGATTATATTGACTTGGATAGTGACAATGATACTGTTCCTGATAATAACGAAGGCAATGACTTCAATTTTGATGGCAAGCCAGATCAGACTTATACCGGAATAGATACGGATGGAGACGGTCTAGACGATGGTTATGAAGGTAGTGATGTTAATGACGGTTATGATGTTAATGATGAAATTGATGACCCGGCCAATGACTTGCCTGATACAGATGGTACAGAAGATGTGAACTATCGCGATTTGGATGATGATGGTGATGGCATTGATACAGCGGATGAAGATATTGATGGAGATGGAGACCCAACCAATGACGATACGGACGAAGACGGTACACCAGATTACCTGGATCCAGATTCTAATCCTAACGATAAGGATACGGATGGTGACGGTGTTCCGGATAGAGTAGATTTAGATGATGATAACGATGGTATTTTGGATACGGTTGAAGATCCAAACACAGATGGTGATAATGACCCATTGACCAATCCTTTGGATTCTGATGGAGATACTATACCTAACCATTTAGATATTGACTCTGATGATGACGGTATTCCGGATAATGTTGAGGCCCAAACTACGGATGGCTATATTGCTCCAAACGATGATGATGAAGCAACATATGAAGCCAATGATGGATTAAATTCCGCATACCCTGATGGATTGACGCCTGTTAATACAGATGGTACAGATGAAGAGGATTACTTGGATTCGGATAGTGATAATGATTTAGTGTTTGATCATAATGAAGGAAATGATTTTAATTTTGATGGAGTACCTGATCAATCCTTTACAGGCACGGATACGGATGGAGATGGTCTTGATGACGGTTACGAGGGTAGCGATGTTAATGATGGTTTTGATGTAAACGATGAAATTGATGATCCGGCAAACGATTTACCGGACACGGATGGTACCGAAGATGTAAACTATCGTGATTTAGATGATGATGGTGATGGAATTGATACGCCGGACGAAGACGGAAATAACAACGGAGACCCAACTGATGATGATTTGGATGGTGATGGTACGCCTTCATACCTAGATCCGGAAGAGGATACTGAAATTGTAGTGATGCAAATGGTAACCCCTAACGGAGATGGTAAAAATGAATTCTTGTGGATTGAAAATGTTGATAAAGCTTTAGATAATAATCTTAAGATTTTCAATAGATGGGGTGTTGCTGTATACGAAGGAGATGATTACAATAACCAGAACAATGTGTTCGATGGTAGATCAAAAGGAAGGTCTACAATAGCTGGTCAGGATTATTTACCGGCAGGGGTTTATTTTTATATCTTTAAGTACAACACTGTAAATAAAACTAATATAACTGATAGTGGTTATATTTACATCAGCAAATAATCTATAAAGTAGGTATGATTATAAGAAATAAACTACTAGCAGGCCTATTCTTGGTATTGGTCTATTGTCAAACGGCTTCGGCCCAACAAGATGCCCAGTACACTCAGTATATGTTTAATACAATGAGCGTTAACCCTGCCTATGCAGGTTCTAGGGGGCAATTGAGTATTGCGGGCCTATACAGGTCGCAATGGGTAGGTTTAGATGGATCTCCAGAGACATTTACCATCAATTTACACTCTCCCATAAGGAACAGTAAAGTAGGTTACGGGTTGTCTATAGTGAACGATAAAATAGGAGAGGGCACTGTTCAAGAAACTTATATAGATGGGTTGATCTCATATTCAATTGACGTTTCTTTAAAAGGAAAACTATCTTTTGGATTAAAGTTGGGAGGTAATATTCTCAATTTGGATTTTGAACAATTAAGACAGAGACCAGGTTTTGAAGAAGCTGTAGGTACCGATAATATTGAAAACCGATTTTCTCCTAACGTAGGACTGGGAATGTACTACCATACCGATAAATTTTATGCGGGACTTTCTGCTCCCAATTTATTAGAGGTAGAACATTTTGATTCGGCCAACTCGGATGCTAACCAAATTGACTTTTTGGCTAAAGATCGTGTTAACTTTTACTTGATTACAGGATATGTTTTTGATTTAAATGATAACTTTAAATTTAAGCCAGCTCTATTGACAAAGGTCGTAGGTGGTGCACCGCTTCAGGTAGATGTCTCAGCTAATTTTCTGTTTGCAGAAAAGTTTTCTTTTGGTGCAGCTTACAGATGGGATGCCGCTGTAAGTGCTCTTGCTGGTTTTCAGATATCTGACCAAATTATGTTAGGGTTAGCATATGATAAAGAAACAACAGACTTTGGTAGTACACAGTTCAACAGCGGATCTTTTGAAATTTTTCTAAGATGGGAATTAGTGAAATCATTTGAAAAACTGGTTTCTCCGCGTTTCTTCTAAACCTTGCCTTATGATGAAAAAAATACACATTCTTTATGTTTTGGTCTTTTTGATGGGCACGAGTTGTTTTGCCCAAGAAAAATTGATTACCAAGGCCAATGAAAAATATGACGAATACTCTTTTAGTCCGGCTATCGATATTTATAAAAAAGTACTGGATAGGGGTTACGTTTCGGCAGACCTTCTCAAAAAATTAGGAAATTCTTACTATTACAATGCAGATTACGAGGATGCGTCAAAAACATACAAAAGACTGGTAGACGAGTATCCGGGAGAAATAGGTCCGGAGTATTACTTTAGATATGCACAGACCTTAAAAACTTTAGAGGAGTATGATGCTTCCAAAGAAGTTATGGGCAAATTTTTGGAGGCCACTTCAGATGATGGAAGGGCTACTGCATACAAAGACGAGAAAGACTATCTAAACGATATTAAAAGAAATTCGGGTAGATATAACGTATCGCCTTTTCAATATAATTCTCCGTACTCGGAGTTTGCACCTTCTTTCTATAAAGAGGGTCTAATTTTTTCTTCGGATAGGGACACCGGTAATTTTGCTCGCTATCGTCATACTTGGAATTCAAAGGATTTTTTGGATTTATATAAAGTAAACGCAGATAGTATTTCTCAAGGTACTGTTATTAAGTTTGGGGACCATGTAAATACAAGATTACACGAATCAACATCAACAGTAAACAAGGCCGGGGACGTTTTATATTTCACTAGAAATAATTTTAAGTCCGGAAAATATGTAAAAGACGAAAAAGGAGTAATACGTCTTAAAATTTTCAAGGCTAAAATGGTAGAGGGTGTATGGTCTAATATAGAGGAACTACCCTTTAATAGCAATGACTACTCTGTAGCCCATCCCACATTAAGTGCAGATGAAAAGACCTTATATTTTGCATCGGATATGCCCGGTTCTTTAGGGGAATCTGATATTTTTAGGGTTTCCATAAACGATGATGGAACCTACGGTACTCCTGAAAATCTAGGTTCGGTAATTAATACGGAAGCTAGGGAAACCTTTCCTTTTGTTTCAAGCGAAGATGTCCTTTATTTCTCTTCTGATGGCCATCCTGGTCTTGGGGGCTTGGATATTTTTGCTACTAAAGTAGCCAATGGAAGGTTAGATGGAAACGTTATGAACGTAGGTGAACCCGTTAACGGAAGAATGGATGATTTTACGTTTATCTTTAACGAAGAAACTAAAAAAGGGTATTTTGCCTCTAACCGCTCGGAAGGGCAGGGAGCTGATGATATTTACGCTTTCTTGGAAACCAAATCGTTGGTGATTGACTGTGAACAGGCTATTTCCGGGGTAGTGCGGGACAAAATATCCAATGAGCCTTTAATTGGGGCATCAGTTAAGGTCATCAATGAAAATAATGACGAAATAATGTCGGCCATTACAGATGCTGAAGGTAAGTATAGCTTATTGGTAGATTGTACCCAAGGTAATTTTGTAAGAGCTATGACAGAGGGGTATATTCCATCTGAAGAGTATTTAGGAAAATCTGATGGGGAACCTAAAACCATAGACTTTTATCTAGAGAGAAATTCTATTAGTGCTGGTTTTGGCGATGATTTAGCCAAACTATTGCAGTTGAGTACCATCTATTTTGATTTTAATAAATACAACATTCGTAAAGATTCTGAAATAGAGGTTGAGAAGGTAATTGCTGCCATGGAAAAATACCCAAGTTTGAGGATTAAGGTAAACTCCCATACGGATAGTAGAGGTAAGGATTCTTATAACTTATGGCTCTCTCAGAAACGTGCGGAAGCTACGGTAAATTATATGATAAAAAGAGGGATAGCCAAAGAGAGATTGGATAGTGAAGGTTTTGGTGAAACTAAATTGATTAACCAATGTGCCAATGGTGTCAAATGTTCGGATAAGGACCATGAACTGAACAGACGATCGGAATTTATTATTCTGGAATAGTATATCTAAGGAATACAATACCAAAGGCAGCTACTTTAAAGTAGCTGCCTTTTTTGTTCACGGTACTGTACAAAGTAGATAAGTATTTAATCGATAATGTATCTATTTTAAAGGCAATTCAACATGCTTTAAAATACCTAAACATTGTAAAAACTATCGGTTACGCTCACTATTGGGGTCTTCACAACAAATTTTTCTTAAGTAGTTCTAGTACGGATATATTTGCTGGGTTAAATGCTCGGTCCGTTCGGTCGGCATCTATTCAAAGCTTTAAAAAGTGCTAAAAATAGTGTATAATCATACTAGAATTTTTTATGTTTTTTTGGCGATGCTGTGTTCGTTACAGTTGGTCGCACAAGAAACCTATCGCGATAATTTTAGCAGTGTATCTTACTCAAATAATAATGGCAGTTCTAACTTTTCTACAAATTGGGTAGAAACTGGCGATACAAATAATGGTCCTGCCAGTCAATATATTAGAATAAGTAGTAATAGACTTGAATTTTATTGGATATATTCTGAGACCGTACGCAGATCGGCTAATCTTAATGGGGCTGCAACAGCTGTGTTAAGTTTTAATTATACAACAATTAGTCTTACAAACGGTAGAGCGTTAGGTATCCAGGTTTCTAATAATGGAGGTGCGTCTTATACTACAGTGGGTACGATTAATGGTAATAATACAGGAATTTTTAGTCAAGATATATCTGGTTTTATTTCAGCAACTACAACCGTAAGATTAGCTAAATCGGGCAATAACTGGAATAATAATGATTACGCCTTTATCGATAATTTTCAGATTTCTGCAACTTTTCCCGCACCTATTCCTGTTCTGGAGGTAAATGATATAACAGTAGATGAAGACGGGGGCAATGCTACTTTTACCGTACGGCATACAGGTACGAACGCTACAGCTCCTTTTACGGTCAATTACAGAACGGTAGATGGGTCTGCAATTGATGGTAACGATTATACTTCTTCATCTGGTATTTTAAACTTCAATGGTACGTCAGGTGATACGGAAACTGTTACCGTTCCCATTTTAGATGATGGTACTATTGAGAATCCGGAAAATTTCATATTGGAATTCACTCTAGCATCAGACCCTCAAGTAGACATTAGTGATACAGCTACAGCAACGATTATAGATGATGACGCCTTAATAATGACTAATGGTGGTAGTGCAACTACATGTAGTGATACCTTTTTTGATCCGGGCGGACTCTCTAATTATTCTAATAATCAAGATGTAACCTATACCATATGTCCGGATACAGTTGATACATATTTGAATGTCAACTTTACCAGTTTCGAGATTGTTTCTGGAGATATACTCTATATTTATGATGGTAATTCAACGGGAGCTACTTTAATAGGTCAGTATGATAGTGCCAATGTACCCACTTCAATAAATTCTTCGGCTGCTTCAGGTTGTCTAACGTTTAGGTTTGTTTCTAACGGAAGTAACACCGGAGCTGGTTGGGAGGCAGAAATCAATTGTTTTCCTGACGGTCCCATTATTATAATTGAGGACATTACAATAGATGAAGATGTGGGTAATGCCGTGTTTACGGTAAGATCTACCAGAGCTGCCCATGGTAGAAATGTATTCTTATTCGGTTTTGTTGAAGCGCCATTTACGGTAGATTTTGAGACCGTAGACGGATTGGCCTTGGCAGGAAGCGACTATACCGCCACATCAGGAACGCTAACCTTTACAGGAGAGTTAAATAATGTTCAGACCATTTCTGTACCTATAGCCAATGATGGTATTCCGGAATTTGCAGAAGATTTTGATATTGTCTTTACTGGAGCAAATGCCCAGTATGCAGTTGTAAATTATAACGATGCGGGTAAGGGTACCATAAATTCTCAGATCTTAGCAAATGACCCATTAACACTGTTTCAAGAATTTGATGGGTATTATGATTACTCAACTACCGGAGGTACGTTACGTACAAGTCCCAATGGGGCTAGTCCTTGTGCGGTTACTACATCATCGTCCAATAGTTTGGTATCTCCTGTTCCGGCAACAGCTTCTGTTGAAAGGGCTTATCTGTATTGGTCTCATTCTAGTACGGTTCGTGATGCAGATGTAACTTTTGAAGGACAAAGTGTTTCTGCTAACTTTCTGTATCAGACATCTTTGGGCAATAGAAACTTTTTTGGTTATGTAAGTGATGTAACCACCATAGTTCAAGGCGTATCCAACTTATCTAGTAATGTTTTTGACTTTAGTGGTCTTACCATTAATAATACGGGAGAATATTGTACAACAAGTACGGTTCTTGGTGGCTGGGCGTTAATGGTTTTTTATGAAGACCGTTCCCTGCCAGCAGTAAATATAAACTTATACCAAGGTTTTGATGGTTTAAGTAATGATGGTAATTCATTTACGCTAGATTCTTTTTATGCCATATCGGGAACAGGCGCCAAAGCTTCATTTTTATCGTGGGAAGGTGATCCAGATTTGAATGGATCTAGTTCTGGCTCTACCAATCCTGAAGAACTGTCCATTACCAATCAAAGAAATCAAAATTTTATTCTTACAGGAGATGGAGGTCAAACAGGTAATAACTCCTATAACTCTACAATTTATGACAACACGGTAGGTCCTCCGGTTTATAATAATGCTGCTACTTACGGTGTAGATTTAGATACTTATGATATTTCATCATTTATTCAACCAGCAGATAGTGAGGTTACGGCAAATGTTGATGTAGGTCAGGATTTTGTGATTTCTGCAGCGGTGGTATTGAAAGTACCGTCCAACTTAATTGCAGGTCGTGTTTTTGAAGATGTCAATTATCCGGGTGGCGCAGGCCGTGATCAATTGGCCTCTGGAGGAGTAGGAATTTCGGGTGCAATTGTAGAGCTTTTTGATTCTTTCGGTAATTTTATCCAAAGAAAAAATACAGAGGCGAACGGAAATTATTCGTTTGGAGGCATGGCAGATGGAGACTACTTTATAAAAGTAGTGAGCTCAACGGTCCGGTCTACTAGAGATAGTGGAGCAAACTGTTCTGCATGTTACCCCGTTCAGACATATAAAACCGAAATGATATCTGGTAGTATCGTAGATGTAACAGATGAAGTTGGGGGAACTGACCCAACAGCAACTCAGGATGTATCATTGGGTGTTTTCAATAATGCTCAAAGCATAGCTAGTGTTGAGGTGGCCGGTAACGGTGTTGTAGGTATTAATTTTGGATTTAATTTTAATACCATAGTAAATACAAACGAGAACGGACAAGGTTCACTTACTCAGTTTATATTGAATTCAAATGCAATAGGAGAAGTTGGTTTGGATATTGAAGCGAACGGTATATTTGATCCAGCGACAGGTGAGGACACTTCAATATTTATGATACCAACTACCGGTGATCCATTAGGGCGAACGGCCGATGCCAATTTTACGAATGGATACTTTAATATTACCATGTCCAATCCCAACGATTTTCCGGTAATAACTGGTTCCAATACTGTTATTGATGGGCGTACGCAAACTGCTTATTCGGGTAACACAAATACAGGAACTGTTGGTTCTGGAGGAACAGGGGTAGGAGTTTCAAATACGAATCTGCCAAACTTTGACCTACCGGAAATTGAATTGTATAGTCCCTCAGGTGATGTATTGCAATTAAACGGTACAAATGTGGTAACTCGTAATATTGCTGTTCGTGCCAATAATAATGCAGGAATTATTATTCAGGGTGGGTCTGCAACTGTGTCGCACAGTTTACTGGGTGTGAATGCTCGTGGCAATGCATCGGGAAATATAGATTATGGCTTGGAAATTATTGGAGGAACATCTATTGTGGACAGCAATTATATAGCAAGAAATACGGATGAAGGTATTTTGGTGAACGGAGGAACGTCTACCCTAATACAAAACAATCATATTACGGACAATGGAAACAACGCTTGTTTTGATAATATAAAAATAAGTGGTGGGTCTGGAATTATAATTCAGCAAAACTTAATTGATAGAGCTGCTTCCCTAGGCGTAGATGCAGAAGGAATAAGCGGTTCTTTGACCATTACGGAGAATACAATTTCCAACTCCGGCCAAGATGGAGGTCAGTGTACGGGAGACAACGCAAACGTGGGTATTCGTTTGGATGGAAACAATTCGTCTTTAACCAATAACATTGTAACCTCAAATGGTGGGGCAGGTATTGTTCTAAGTGGCGGGAATACATCAGGAAACTTAATCTCTAGGAACTCAATTTACGCAAACGGTACGGCAAGTCCTGCTCTAGGAATAGATATTGATTTATCTGATGGTTTTGGTGATGGGGTAACCATTAATGACTCCGGAGACTCGGATAATGGTCCCAACGGTGTCCTAAATTTCCCTGTAATTACAGGGGCGTATGTTTCAGGATCAAATCTGGTAGTAGAGGGCTGGTCAAGACCGGGAGCTACTATAGAGTTGTTTGCAACTGACATTAACGAAGGAACGGCCTCTGCAGGAGATAATAGATTGGGCATGACTTATGATTATGGTGAGGGACAACGGTACCTAGGCAGCATGGTAGAAGGTTCTGCTTCCGATTCGGAATCAAGGGTTACCGCTTATAGCGATGATGATAATAATACGGACAATACCAACAAGTTTAAATTCAGTATTCCACTTCCTTCAGCTATTGGTTTAGGTAACACGGTAACTACTACGGCTACATTGGCAAACTCTACTTCTGAGTTTTCTCCTTTAAGTATAATTAAGGCGTATACTGTTATTACGAATAGGCGAATAACTTACAGAGTAAAGCCAAATTAACAATGTTATATAATGGTTAAATATGAAATGTAAGTTTGTCCAAATTTAAACAGTTCTACTTTCGTTTTAGGCACCATTTTAACCTCTATTTTTCTACATATTACACTATTCTCGTAAACATATGACCCTCTGTAGTATAGCGATATTATTGGACTTATCGACGATTAACACAGGAAAAAAATAAACCAAGACCTCATTTTTCAGTACGTATACAATAGGAATTCACACTTATACAACAATTATTTTCCATTGCAGGTACTAAGGTTAATTTTGTAAAGTGTAATTGGATCATTCTCAATAGGATTGGTTCAACACAACCCAAAAAACTGAATAACTTAACCAAAGTTTGACATAGGTTTATTCTATATAAACCAAGTGGCATTTAGGATGTTCTTCATCCTCTTCACCATGCCAAAAGGCACTTTTAAGGTGCAATGTCCGGGGGCGGAATTCAGATAATTTTTTGGAATAAAAAGTACACTGCGTCTAAAGCTAGTTCGCATGGTAATGATAAAGATTTTGAACAATACGGTTTTAAGTAAAGTAATGGTCATGAAAAAAATAAGTATAATCTTAGTTTTCCTAATCTCCGGATTAGCATTTGCACAGACTACGGTCAGTTTAGAAGACCAATGTAACTGTGAGGTGCTAAGCGGTACCGATGTTACAGCTCCAGGATTAACTACTCCTGCAGGTGCTGACATAGGTGATATTTATGTAAATACGGATACAGGGACTATCTATTTTTGGGATGGTGATTCTTGGGAGCTGACCTCTTCCGATGACCAGCAGCTTCAAAACTTTACTTTTGATGGTTTAAGCGGAGAACTTACGCTTTCCCTTGAAAATGGGGGCACTGCATCAGTTATTTTACCGGTGGAGACCATTACTACCTTAACGGCAACGGCGGCTACAGGAAATGCTATTGGAGTTTATGAAAACGAGAACGGTGATTTAGTTACAATTAATGAAACAATAACGGATATAAGTGATGAAGGCGATGGTAATGTAACATTTACAAATGAATTAGGAGCCCAAGTAACGGTTTCCAAATCGGACATTACGGATTTAGGAGGCGGTCTTTATGAGTTCACTAATGGTGACGGAACAAATGTTACTATTGACACCAACGGAATGTCTATTGGCAATATCGTTCCGGGAAATCGCATTGCAACCGTAACCGAGGCAGATGGGTCAACAACAGATATCAACGAAACAATTACGGACATCACCGGAACTTCGACCAACGGAAACGAAATCGGTGTATACCAAAAGGAAGACGGGACTACGGTTTCCATCCAGGAGAGCATCGTACGAATAGAGGATAACAATGACGGGAACATCACTTTAGTGGATGAAGAAGGAAATACTGTAACGGTTTCCAAATCAGATATCACAGATTTGGGTGGCGGCCTTTACCGTTTCACCAATGGCGATGGAACGGACGTGGATATCAACACGAACGGAATCGATATTACTAATGTTATTGCTGGTAACCTGATCGCTACGGTAACGGAAGCGGACGGTACGGTAACGGAAATAGACGAAACAATTACGGATATTACTGGAACAAGCACATCAGGAAACGAAATCGGTGTATACCAAAAGGAAGACGGGACTACGGTTTCCATCCAGGAGAGCATCGTACGTATAGAGGATAACAATGACGGGAACATCACTTTAGTGGATGAAGAAGGAAATACTGTAACTGTTTCCAAATCGGATATCACGGATTTGGGTGGCGGCCTTTACCGTTTCACCAATGGCGATGGAACGGATGTGGACATCAATACGAACGGAATCGATATTACTAATGTCATTGCGGGTAACCTGATTGCCACGGTAACGGAAGCGGATGGAACAATTACGGAAATAGACGAGACGGTAACGGACATCACCGGAACTTCGACCAACGGAAACGAAATCGGTGTATATCGTAAAGAGGACGGGACCACGGTTTCCATCCAGGAGAGCATCGTACGAATAGAGGATAACAATGACGGGAACATCACTTTAGTGGATGAAGAAGGAAATACTGTAACGGTTTCCAAATCGGACATTGCGGATTTGGGAGGCGGCCTTTACCGTTTCACCAATGGTGACGGCACGGACGTGGACATCAACACGAACGGAATCGCCATCACGGATGTTATTGCGGGTAACCTGATCGCTACGGTAACGGAAGCGGACGGTACGGTAACGGAAATAGACGAGACGGTTACAACATTGTCTACAGCTGATAATGTAACTTATACTTATGTTTCGGAAGATAATACTTCAACCAGTTTTGATGGTACGGATGATCAAGAAGCAACGGAGGTTAATTTAACAAATCCATTAGATGTTGATGGGGACAGTGTGGATGAAAATACGGTGGAAGAAGCAATTATTGATTTGGCAGCGAACGCTAGTGATAACCAAAATTTAACCGGAGCTACTTTAAGCGGAACAAATCAACTTCAAATAGATATAGAAAGAGGGAGTTCTGCAAATGTAGATTTATCATCTCTTGTAGAAACCGTAATTGCTGGTACAGGAGCTATTTCGGTAACTGATGACGGGAATGGAAACTATACGGTTAATTCAACAGACTTAGATGAAGACGAAACCAATGAGCTTACATTAATAGATAGTGGGACACCAACAATAACACCGTCAAATGCTGGGGTAACTTATGTAGATGATGTTGCTGGGCAGTTATATGTTTTTGACGGTACTAACTGGAACCAAGTAGGGGGCAATGCCAGTCCTGATTTAGATGGTGACCCGAACAATGAGATTCAAACTATTACTTCAACCGACGGTTCTGTAACCTTGACCCAAACCGATAATGATTATGACCTTTCCGTAGCTGCTGCCGATGGTACGGAGACTATCGTACAATCTGGAAATGCAAATGTTTCTGTAGCAGGAGATGGTTCCGCAGGAAACCCATACCAAATCAGTAGTGTGGATTTAGATGAGCAAAATGCTTCGGAAGTTCCGTTGGATGCTCCTTTTGACGTGGATGGCGATACGGTAAACGAAACTACGGTTCAGGAAGCTTTAGAGGATTTGGCCAACAATGCCAGTGACGACCAACAGATAACAAGTGCAGTGGGTACCGCTAACGAAACGGTGGACATCGATTTAGAGCGAGGTGGTTCAACTACTATCAACATTCAGGATGCGGATGCCGACCCAACAAACGAGATTCAAGATGCTACGGAGGTAGCTTTGAACACTCCTTTTGATGTTGATGGCGATACGGTAAACGAAACTACGGTCCAGGAAGCATTGGAGGATTTGGCCAACAACGCCAGTGACGACCAACAGATAACAAGTGCAGTGGGTACCGCTAACGAAACGGTGGACATCGATTTAGAGCGAGGTGGTTCTACAACGATAAATATTCAGGATGCGGATGCCGACCCAACAAACGAAAATCAAACAGTTTCAGCGGGAACGGGTATTACGGTAAACCAATCTGGTCAGAATTTTGAAGTCGTGAATGCGGCTCCAGATCAAACGGTTACTATTGCCGATGGTGGAAGCGGAAATGTTGTGGTAGGCGGTACATATCCTAATTTAACGGTAGATGTTCCTTCTTTAGATGATGCCGATGCCGACCCGACAAACGAACTTACGTTATTGGGTAATGGTTCTCCAACGGTTACACCAAGTAATAGCGGGGTAACTTATGTAGACGAGGTTGCGGGACAATTATATGTTTATGACGGTACCACATGGAATGCTGTAGGTGGAAATGCTACGCCAGATTTAGATGGTGACCCAAATAATGAGATTCAAACCATTACCTCTACGGACGGCTCTATAACGGTTACGCCTTCAGGCAACGATTATAATCTTTCTGTAGCTGCTGCCGATGGTACGGAGACTATCGTACAATCTGGAAATGCAAATGTTTCTGTAGCAGGAGATGGTTCAGCAGGAAATCCATATCAAATCAGTAGTGTAGATCTAGACGAGCAAAATGCTTCGGAAGTTCCGTTAGATGCTCCTTTTGACGTGGATGGCGATACGGTAAACGAAACTACGGTTCAAGAGGCTTTAGAAGATTTGGCCAACAATGCCAGTGACGACCAACAGATAACAAGTGCAGTGGGTACCGCTAACGAAACCGTGGACATCGACTTACAGCGAGGTGGTTCTACAACGATAAATATTCAGGATGCGGATGCCGACCCAACAAATGAGATTCAAGATGCTACGGAGGTAGCTTTGAACACTCCTTTTGATGTTGATGGAGATACGGTAAACGAAACTACGGTCCAGGAGGCTTTAGAGGATTTGGCCAACAACGCCAGTGACGACCAAACGCTAAGTACGGATGGTAATCCTGGAAATGTTAGTATATCCGAAGGAAATGCAATTAATTTAAATGTAGACGATGCCGATGCGGACGCTTCAAACGAAATACAAACCTTAACCTCAACAGACGGTTCTGTAACCTTAAATCAAACAGGTAATGATTATGACCTTTCCGTAAATTTCCCTGCTGGAAGTGATAATCAAAATATCGAAAGTTTAGCAATAAATACAAGTTCAAATGTACTTACTGTGGGTATTGAAGACGGGAATAGCCAAACAGTAGATTTATCACATTTAGATGATTCGGGTACGGACAACCAAAACATTCAGAATTTAACTTTTTCGGGAACTACTTTAACCGTTGGAATTGAAGGAGGAAGTTCTGACACTGTGAGTCTAGCCGATTTAGCGGATAATCAAAGTATTCAAGGGTCAGGTCTTTCGGGAAATACGTTAACAATAGGCATAGAAGATGGTAGTTCTGAAACGGTAGATTTATCAAGCTTAGCAAATACTGATAATCAGCAGATAAGTCTTACAGGAAATATCATCACTTTAGATAATGGTACAGGCCCGGATACAACCGTTGATCTTACAGATTTTAGAGATGATCAAAATCTTAGTAGTGCAGTTGTGGTGCCAAACCGATCCGTTGAAATACAAATTAACGATGGTACCAATACCACAATAGACATTAGGGATGAAGATTCGGACCCAACAAACGAAATAGAACTGCCTTCAGGTGGGAATAATGGACAAGTACTTTCTACGGACGGTACAGGAACTTATTCATGGATTAATCCGGATACAGGCCCACAAGGTCCGCAAGGTGAAGTAGGTCCTCAAGGTCCGCAAGGGGATACGGGAGCTACAGGAGCCCAAGGCCCACAGGGTGAAGTCGGTCCACAAGGTCCACAAGGCGATACCGGAGCCACTGGAGCAACGGGTCCTCAAGGTCCGCAAGGAGATACCGGTGCCACAGGAGCAACGGGTCCTCAAGGTCCACAAGGGGATACAGGCGCTACAGGAGCCCAAGGCCCACAAGGAGAAGTTGGTCCACAGGGTCCACAAGGGGATACGGGAGCCACAGGAGCGACAGGTCCACAAGGCCCGCAAGGAGATACAGGAGCGACAGGTCCACAAGGCCCTCAAGGAGAAGTTGGTCCTCAGGGTCCACAAGGAGATACGGGAGCTACAGGAGCCCAAGGCCCGCAAGGAGAAGTTGGTCCTCAAGGTCCACAAGGAGCTACAGGAGCAACAGGAGCAATAGGTCCTCAAGGTCCACAAGGGGATACAGGCGCTACAGGAGCCCAAGGTCCACA
>NZ_JAHKQG010000005.1:0-4594 GCF_018860715.1 Zobellia sp. B3R18
GTGCAACGGTTACCATTGTTGTGAACAGTATTTTTCTTTTCTTTTCTAGCGTTCAATAATCCTCCAAGAATTACACAAGACATTCCAATTAGGTATGCTGTATGAAATGGTTCATTGAAAAAAACAATCAAAAATATTGACGACAAAACGGGTGTTAAGAAAACAAATGGTGCTATAAATGAAGCTTCTCCCATTTTGAGCGCTTTAATCCAAAATATATATGAAAGTCCATTCACTAAAAAACCATTTATAAGAATTGGAATTATAGTGTTTATTTCAGGTATTTTAAACCCCGAAAATATGTTCATAGATATAAATGAAGCAACACTTGCAGTCAAAAAATATATTGTTAATAGTGAATTATCGTCCATTTCGATTTTTTTACTTAAAACAGAAAATAAGGCAAAGGCGAATGCTCCAAAGAATACGATTAAATCAATATTTAAATTTTCAAATTTAAGTTGCTGGAAATTTCCTTTCGTTAACACAATAAAGACTCCAAAAAAACCTAAAAGAATGGACATAGTTTTTGGGAAAGTAAGTTTTTCTTTTAAAATGATAAGTGATAATATAACTATTAAAATAGGCCAAGAATATTGGACGATGAGAACTTCCATTCCTGGTGCATTTGCATAACCTAGATAGAGTAGGACATAATAAAGATAAGTCCCCAAAAAGCCTAATAATATGGCTTTTAGCCATTTGTTTTTAGGGATTTTACTTAAATGGTTTATCTTTTTTTTATAAATGCCTATCCCTAAAAAAAACAATAATGATGATAGACTAGACCAAAAAAGAAATTGATGGTTATCTAATCCATCTTGCCCTAATTTAGATACAACAGGAATTAATGCCCATAAAAACACACAAACTAAAACGTAAATGATAGATTTGTTCATACTGAAAACTTAAGGTTTGAATTTTTTACAAATTTCAGTTTTCAGTAGGACTATAAATATGACAATTAAGGATAGTTATGGTATTATTTGGTATTTAAGTTTAATTCAGCCGATTTTCTATATTCCATTGGTGTTTTTTTAAACTGTTTTTTAAAAGCTTTTATAAAATATGAACTATCAGAATAGCCAAGCTCTGCTACTATTTCTTTAATGCTTAAATTGCTATAGCGCAGTATTCTAGCGCCTTCATTTAGTATGTAAATTTCCAGAAACTTAGCAGGTGTAAGGCCAGTACTATTTCGAATTGCTAGATTAAGTTTTTTTTGAGAGATTGCCAATTTAGAAGTATAAAAGCTCAATTGTTTCTCGTTGGTGTAATATATCCTAACAAGTTGCACAAATTGCTCTAATAATTTAGTGTTATTTGTATGAGATTGCACAGTA
Organism: Zobellia sp. B3R18; assembly: GCF_018860715.1. NCBI lineage: Bacteria > Pseudomonadati > Bacteroidota > Flavobacteriia > Flavobacteriales > Flavobacteriaceae > Zobellia > Zobellia sp. B3R18. Next base: position 1,344 of record NZ_JAHKQG010000005.1, read on the forward strand.
CCTTTTTCTTTTACGTTAATAAACTCATTTATTTTTGTTAGAATAATATGTAGATAATTCTGTACTATACTTGATGAGGTACTTGTCTTTGTTCTTGAATAGTGATTTAATAAATGAAATTCGTCATTTAAGAGATTAATTTCATTAGCAGAAACTTTAATATATGCTTTGTCTATGTTATGAAAAAGAAGTGTAGATTTGTTTTGAAATCTGTCTAATAAACTGTCGCAAAAACTAACAACATAACCTTGCACATTATTGTTGTAGGTTATTTTATGTAAATAATAAGGTGCCAATAGGAAAATAGTTCCATTAGAATAATCGTAATTATTACCTTCTATTATGTGATTTCCAGAACCTTCCTCAATCCAAACAATTTGATAAAAAATGTGACGATGTAATGCTGTACTGTAATTATTTAAAGTATTGTATTTACCATCAATAATTTTATTAACCACAATTTTTTCATCATATTTTTTAAGTAATTTATCAAATTCAATTTTAATCACTTATCGGTGTTTTTATATTGTGCACAACTAGTGGATATGCGGCAAATTCCACATAACCATCGTATTAGGTTTAAATTTAATACTTTTTTAGAATTAATTAGTATATTAGACATAATATGTCCATTCCTGATTTTGTGAAAATATTGGAGGTTAAACGGTATAGTAAAAATACGATTGGCAGTTATTCTTCAATTGTAAAGATGGCCGAGCATTTTTTCCAAAAAACCTTAAACCGAGTGAGCGAAACGGAGCTGCAAAGGTATTTTTACCACATGGTGCATACCAAAAAAATTTCTTACTCCTATCAGAAACAGATTGCAATGGCGTTGAAGCTCTACTATAAGGAGATGTTCAGGCAAAATATTAATCTAGAATTTTTATTTCCCAGTAGGAAGCCTGAAAAACTTCCTGTGATAATTTCAAAAACGGAAATTCTAAAAATCATTCAATGTGCCAATAACGTTAAACATAAAAGCATGATTGCCCTTACCTATAGTGCGGGTTTGAGGGTTGGCGAACTGATAAACTTAAAAATCATGGACATAGACTCATCTCGGATGGTTATACATGTTAAATCTGCAAAAGGCAACAAAGACCGCATAATTCCCTTATCCGAAAAAATTCTAGTTATGCTTCGTACGTATTACAAAGAATTTTCACCAAAGCTCTTTTTGTTCGAAGGTCAAAAAGGGGGGAAGTACTCTAGTTCAAGCTTTAATAAATTACTTAAGGCGGCGGCAAAAAGAGCAAAAATCAATAAACGGATTACAGCACATACCTTAAGACACAGTTATGCTACGCACCTTTTGGAAAAAGGAACTGATATAAGGGTAATACAAAAGCTACTCGGTCACAACTCAATTAAGACAACAATGATTTATACACAAGTTGCAGAACCTACTTTGTTAAATGTGGTCAGTCCTTTTGATGATTAAAGCAATTGCTAAACTCGGTTGATACACGTATTCCTGAAACTATCATGCTAATAAGGTAAAATGTGGTCATTTAGTGATTCTATTCTGTATGAGGGTAAAAATCATTAAAACGTATTTTCAACCTCCGCCGCTTCCAGCATAAGATAGTGTAGGTCCGTATTTTTTATAAAGGGTTTCAACATTTGGCTTCCCGGTCCGTACATGGCCAGCTCTACGTAATCGGCAGAATGCTGCATACTGATCCAACCCACGGAATTATGTTTGGATTGTATTTCGGCCAAAGCTTTAAATAAAAATTTTCTTTCATGTGTAGAATATGATTTAACAATGAAGTTTTTCCTGCGCCTAAAAAACCAATTATCGTAATTATCGCTTCCATTTGGTAAAAGGTTTGTTAAGCTTATAGATGTTTTTTACTCCACGATTTTTATATCTATGGAAGTTCTACCTTGCCAGCCCGTTGCATCTGTAACCGAATAGGCACAGTGGTAATCGCCGGTGTCTACATCATCTGGAATAGTTACGGCAATATTTATTTCGTAACTGGTCAGGGAGCCTTCAATTGTATAGTTTTCAACAAAAATTAAGGGATTTACAGGGGGTTGAACTTCGCCCAATTCACATTTCGCTACTTGGTCGTCATGGGTATGATGGTCAAAATTATGGTGGATATCAATACTGTAAGCGGCCAGTTCACTGTTATCGGTCACCATAGCCCTAAAATTATAGGTTTCTCCTCTGGTCAACAATGTGCATCCTTGTGGAAAACCTTCTGTATAATTAACGCTGATAGTAGGTTTTTCTTCATCTATGTCATCACTGTTATCGTTAGAGCATGCAGCGCTTAACAGCATAAAGGAGGCTAAATAGAAATATTTTAATGAGAACTTCATTTTATGCGATTTAAAACCGCATAGCAGTTCTAAGTACTATGCGGTGTTATTGGATTTAGTTACTCGGTAACAGTTAAATGTGTGTCGTATTCTTTAGTATTGCCATCTTCATCTTCCACAGTAAAAACCATGTGGTACTCACCTGCAGGAGCAGTAGCCGGCACATCAATATGTTTGTGGAACTCGGCATCGGTCAGTTCGTGGTATCCTTCTGTGTACTCAGATTCAAAATGCCACTCTTCTTCGCCTTCGGCAAGCGTTAGTCCGTGTGCGTGAATATCAACGGTAATTCCATGTATACCGTTTACGGCACTAATCATAAATTCGGCATGAAAATCTTCGCCTCTGGCAACGGTTTCATCAATTGAAAAATCGCTTAAAGTAATAACGTCCATAATTTCAAGGTGACCTTCTACTTCTGTGCTGTTCCCTAGTTCATCGGTTGCCAAAAGTTCAATATGGTATTCTCCTGAAGGAATATCTGCAGGGATATCTATATGCTCATGAAATTCTGGATTAATTACTAAGTATTTAGCATCCGTAAATACCTTTTCAAATTCCCAGTCCACTTCTCCTTCTTCAGCAGTTACGTCATCTGAATGAATTGAAAGTGTTATACTGCTTACGGTAGCTTCTGCACTGATTTCTGCCGCTAGATGAAGGTCAGAACCTTTAAAAGCATATGCTTCTTCTGATTGATGGTCGTGGTCTTCACCTTCGTCATGGTGACCTTCTCCGTACTCAAAATTGGAGATTTCCGGAGCGTTCAATTCTACATCTCCATCATCATCACTACTACAGGATTGTAAAAAGAGTCCGGCGGAAGCAACGATTGCTAAAAATTTTAAATTGGGTTTCATACTAGTTGTTTTCATAGGTTTTAATTTTTAATTTGATTACTGATTACTGATTAC
>NZ_JAHKQG010000005.1:4684-95701 GCF_018860715.1 Zobellia sp. B3R18
ACTGATTACTGATTACTGATTTTAAAAAGGTATTGTTAGGGATAATGAGATGTTTCTACCGGCTTCTGGAACATCTATGAGTCTGTAGAAGCTGGTGTGATTAAAATATTTGGTATCGAATACGTTGTTCAGTTTTACACGCATTTCTAGAGGCAGATCGTTCTTAAAAACATCTACTTGCGTTAAAAAAGACATGTTCAACACCTGATAGCCGTCCGTCTTTTCCTCCGGAGGTACAATTTCTTCCTGGGCCGCTGTAATTCTAAAATCGGCGATCAATTGCGGCTTCTTAAAAAATAGTAGCTTGTTGAATTCATATCTAGCGGAGAGCAAGCCGGATAATGGAGGGGAAAACGGCAATGTAAATCCTTCCTTCGCGCCACTGATCTGCCTGGAATGCACGTATTCAACAGAGGCATCTACCTGTAGGCTTTTAGTAATGGTAGTACTTGCGTTAAACTCGCCACCAATTCTAAATACCTTGGCTTGCGTATACTCATAGATTTGTATGGTTTCGTAATAGCTCGATGTTGGGTTGAGGTAAATGTAATTTTGAAATAGGTTTACAAAAGGACTCACACCTACGGTAAATGATTTCTCTGTATGGTCTACGGCCAAATCTAGCTGATACGATATTTCCGGGTTCAAACTAATATTCCCTTTTTCATAACGGTACATGTGATAGTTAACACCGTCCGATGCCAATTCATTGGCCAATGGCATTCTAAAGCTTCGACCTAGGTTTATTTTGTAACTGGTTTTATTTTTGATGTAGCTGAGGCCTAGAGAGGCACTGAGGCTGCCAAAATCCAGTGTTTTGTCTTTTGACCGTTGCAGGAAAATATATGATGTAGAGCCATCCTCGTTATTTACGGTGGAAGGGAACCAATCATAATACGCTTTGGTATCTACACGACCAACATCATAACGTAGGCCTGCTAGAACATGAAAATCAGAATTGACCTCAAACTGATCGTAAGCGAAAAGACCAGCGGTGAAGCGGTTGTATTCGGGAATTAAAAATCCCCATCCGCCTATATTGTTGTTCTGGTACTCCGTATTTAAACCTACCACCATGTCATGTTGGTCAGCGGGTTGAAAGGCATCCCGAAAATTTAACGAGTAGGTATTTTTAATAAATAATCTTTCTTTGGTTTCCGGAGGTGTTGGCATATAGCCATGAGGAACAGGCTCAGAATGTTCTTCCCGGTTGTTGTTCTGATAACCAAGGTCTAGGTGTAGATGATGCTCCCCAACACTTATTGAAGTATTGTTCGTGATTTTAAAGTGATTGACCTTGTGATAGGGAAGGTCTATATCTCTGCTAGAGCTGTCATAATCTATACTGGAAGTTCTAACTTCTAAACCATGTGCATTTGCAAAGAATCCGTTTTTGGCGTTAACATTACTAAATACGGTTTCAGATTTTAGGCTATTAGAAACAAAACCGATTCCTAGACTTGCATCCGCTTCGTTTCCGGCCGTATTCCTTAAATTATTTTCATGCAATTCAAATATGTAATTCTCATAATTGATCTGGTCAGCCGGTACCTTATAGTCGCCATAATCTCTATACGTTAGGCGCCCGCGATAAAACCATTTGTCTTTTCTAGCCGTAACACCTGCAGAAACACCCAGCAGATCATTGTTGCTTTCGCCTAGGATATTCACTTCGCCATCAAAAGAATTGGGTAACGGTGTTTGGTTTGGCTGTATATCTACAACACCTGCTATAGCATCAGATCCGTATAATAAAGAAGCCGGACCTTTAATAATCTGTATGTTTTCGATACCGTGCTGGTCAATTTCCAAGCCGTGGTCATTGCCCCATTGCTGTGCTTCGTGCTTTATGCCGTTCTGTACCACGGCAACGCGGTTAAAACCCAGTCCGCGAATTACGGGTTTGGATTGCCCCGAACCAATATTTATAGTGCTGACCCCAGCTATTTTGCTCAAGGTCTGCATTAGCGTGTTTTCCCTGTTCTGATCAAGAAATTCCTTGGATACCGACCTAGTGACTATGGGAACTTCTAAAGCTTCTCTTTTTTTGGTTTTTCCATTGACTTTTACTTCGTCTAGTACGGTAGCGGATTCATGCAAAAAAACCTTTAGTTCTCCCATATTTTGTCTTACATCAACACTAATGGTTTTAGGTTGGCAACCAATGTGAGATATCGTAAAAGTGTACGTGCCCTTAGCCACATTGTTTATGGCAAAAGCACCATTTTCCGTGGAAACGGCATACAAGTTTTTACCTGCAATTGTAGCGCCCTGTGCGGGCGATAAGTCTTTTGCGTGCAACACAATCCCTTTAATTTGAAAAGTTTCTTGTGCAAAAGCTGTGGCGCATAGACTAAAGAATAGCCATATGCCCAGTATTTTATGAAACATAATGGTGTACTAAAAGATAATAATCTGTTGTCCCAGGAAAGGGGCTAGGTGAGCCTATACTTAGAGCTGTTGAGGTAAGTAGTCAATTACTTGGTATATGGAATCACCACCATAGTACTAGAGCAAAAAAAACTGAACTTTTGTATGGAACCAAACCAGCAATGATAGCGTATAGGAGTGCTTAGTGTTGAAATGGCGGCGGCCGTGAAAAAAGCTGGTCCGTGGCAATAGAACAGGAACCGACAAAGCTATAAATTTCGGTTGCCGTTTCTCGAAGTAAGTATGTTGTATTCTCAATTGCCGAATTCGGAGATTCAGGAGTAATAGCTGGAGTTAAATTAATGGTGTTTACATGGAGACAAATAGAGCATTCCACACCATGGTCATCTTCATCTGTATGTGAAAATACATGAAGGCCCGCCATTTTTGTTGTAATAAATAGGGCAAGGAGGAGAAACGTTATACTATTTCTTAAACGACCAATCTTCATTAGTAAAACTACTGAACTAAAAATATTATGAATCTAACCTTTAATGAAGCTATTGCCTGCAATTGACTGTAGCTTGTAAACTTTTGTTGTTCACTATAAACGCTCATTAACATATTGTCCAATGGATACTTTACTATTGGATTCTCTTATGTTCAATGGCTGTGTAACAAATTCGTTACGTCGGCAAAATTAATAATAAAAAACATTAATGCAACTGAATTGCGATTATAATGCAATTAAGATGCAATAATGATTAGGTAAAGGAGTGTCATAAATTCTAATGTACAAGTGAAAGTAGGGTAGGTAAGGCTCTTTGTTGTTTTTTATGAATGGGATTATAGCATATAACTGAAAAAACCTTAAAGGCGAAAACACCATACATTATACGAAAGCATGTTCCATTGCATAATGAAGATGAGGATTCACATATACATTACTACGGAATTTTATTTTCTATTAAAGTGTTGTAAGGGTATAAGACCACTATAAGATTTACTCCCCAATCAAATCCTTTTTCAACCGTAAAGGAAGTTCTACTTCTTGATTGATGAGTTTTTTTGCTCCGGTATCATCTTTTTGTAATTCATAACTATCGTACAATCCTCCTAAAGGTGTAAAGGCTTGGTATTTTATGGTGTTTTTAGAAACCGTAATAATCTGGAACAATTGAGTGAATTCACCACGGCGTGCCATCCAATCCTGATCTTGGGATTCATACATTTTAGGTCCACTAACGGATACGGCATAGATAGTCCCAACATCTGAAATAATGGTTTTTCCTTGGTCTTTGTTTAAGTCGTTTCCACGGGCATAGGTGTGGTCATGGCCTTGCAATACCAAATCCACCTTGTACTTGTCAATTAAGGGTTTTAACGCTTCCCGTAATACTTTGTTATCACGCCCCTTAGCGGTAGAATAAATAGGGTAGTGCATAAAAAGCGTTATCCATTGACGGGTATTTGTGGATAGGGTTTTTTCAAGCCATTCCAATACTTTTTTACGAGATTTAGGGTGCTCATCAAACTGTTCCGCATCAAAGGAAATCAACTTCATATTTTGGTAATCCAGCGTATAGTAGGTTTCCATATCCTCCAAATGAGGTCCGTTTTGCGGCAGGTTGAACTGGGGTTTCCACAGTTTGGAAAGCTCCCCATCCTTATACTCATGATTACCGGGCGTCATTACGCTTGGTACTGTGGCGTGAATGTAGCTGCCTGCGTAAAACCATTCACCCCATTCTTCATTGGATTCACTGTGATTGATCAAATCACCGGCATGTAGCATAAAATCAACATCCGGCACCATTTTGTAAGATTTACGAATGACTCGGGACCACATGGATTTTACATCGTTCTGCGCATCTCCAAAATATACAAAGCTAAAAGGGGTATTTATATCTGCATCAGGCATTTCTATTTGAAACCATTCGCTCCAAGTATTCGCATTCGGTGTTCCATATCCAACACGGTATACGTAAGTTTTACCAGTTTCTAGACCGTCTACCAAAGCCGAGTGGTAAGCAGCAAGCACTTTGGGTTCTTTGTCCCGTATATTTTCGTTCTCGAACAGTTGTGTTTCGGCCAATATTCTCCTAGAATTACCGGATAGTCTTAATTCCGGTCCGTGGGATTCTAGGGCAACTTCTACAAAAGAGGAATCTACGGATTGCTGGGTGCGCCAGTTTACGGCAAAACTGTGGGCAGGGTCCGCAGTTAGGTTAACAATAATGCGATCAGGAACTTCAGAGGGAAATATTAATTTATGACCGGCTATCTTAGAAAAAGATTTGTAGTGGCTGTGACCATGGGTATTAAGCTCTTCGTTGTCTTGAGCGTAACCAACATTTACGATTGACAAAGTTAGAAGGCTTAAAATGAGGGTAAATGGTTTTAGTTTCATCTGATGCGGCATTATGGAATAGGTTACTTTTCGATTAAAAGAAATTCATTTAATTCCTCTGGAAGGTCTGTTTGAATGATATTAATGTTTTTTTGCTTTAATAAGGCTTTAAAACCGGAATTCTTCTCGTTTTTTTCCATGCTGTCATATTTGCCCAAAGCATTCATCCATACTCGAACGTTAGCATCTAAAATATGCTTCATAAGTGCATCATCATAATAACTTTCATCAACGTGGATGACTTTAATGTAATCCCACTTTAGAATTTCTTCTACTTCATCCTGGCTATGGGCCCTAGGCATAATTTTAATGTCAGGACTTTTCTTATGAAGTTTTGGAGATAGTTTATGATCGTACAAAAAGAAGATAATCTGCTCTTCCATATTATGTTTTTTGATTATCGTAAGGGCTTTATCAATATGTTTAGGAGCAGCTTTAAAGTCCACATCAATTAAAATTTTCCCTTTTGTTTCCAAAAGCACTTCTTCAAAAGTAGGAACCTGTTCTTCGGTCAAGTGGTTATTATGTTTAAGGTGAAGTTGCTGTATTTGCTCATAACTGAGCATCTCAACTTTACCAGTACCATTGGTGGTTCGGTCTACGGTACGGTCGTGCATTACCACTAATTTGTCATCTTTGGTAACCCTGATGTCCAATTCAACAATTTCTACTCCCAAACGAATGCTTTCACGGATGCCAGCAATTGAGTTTTCTGGATAATTCTGGTGAGCGGCCCTATGGGCCGCCACTAGAATCTTTTCGGGTCGGTGATTAAAATCATATAAAATACTATCTGCCTTAGTTGTTTGACAGAAACCTAGGTTAAAGCACAAAAAAGCAAAAACAATAGTACTCAGGTTTATTTTTAGATTCATTTTATCAATTTTAATTCACTGTTTTCATGGTTCTTAAACCTTTGCTTTCAAGATAGCGAAGCAATTCTTCAGGTCTATCCGTCATGATCGCGTTGGCACCTTGTTCCACTAACCAGCCCCATGCTTTGTCAGGACCTTGCAATAGAGCCATTTCATCTGTTCTACCGGCACATAATTCATCCCAGAGAGCAATTGCTAAAAAACCATCTCCATTAGTTTTTATTTGTGATTTGGCTATTAAAAGCGGTTCAGCTTCTTCAGTGTCAAAAATAGTTTCGTAGTAGAACGGATTAATGTCTTTTTCAAAACCCTGGTAAAGCTCCTTTACTTTTGGATTCTTGTACCAAAGTTTGGGCATGTATATAATGCTATCCATAAGGGAACCGTATTTTTGGCGCATCACCTTAATGTCATCATTACCTTTAAAAATAGCATGGTCTACGGTTCCGGTCTTCTTTAAAACTTCATACGACTCCCTTACCCATTTACTTTCGGTCTTGTCCAAGTTTACCATGACCTTACCTTTTACCAAGTTCATGACCTCCTCTAGTGTGGGCACCTGTTGGTTGGAATGCCTAACTCCAGCAGCATTTTTAAGCCGAAATTGTTTTATCTCCGCCAAGGTCAACTCACTTACTTTTCCACTTCCGTTAGTTGTTCTATCAACCGTAGTGTCATGCATAGCCACTAAGTGACCATCTTTAGTAAGCCTAAAATCCAATTCAATTACATCAATACCCAAATCAATACACCTTTGAACGGCCATTAATGAATTTTCAGGTGCATAGCGCCAATCTCCTCTGTGGGAAATGGCAACGATATATTCCGCAGACGGATTTTTAAGCTGATGTAAAATTTGTGCGGCTTTGCTTTTGGATATGTTGTGGGACTCCTGTCCCACAACCATTTGCATTCCAAATATCAAAAACAAAAACCCTTTAACGGTGTGTTTTATTTGTTTCTTCATATTTTATTTTTAATATCCTGGATTTTGAACTAATGCCGGGTCTGCGGCAATCTGACTTGCAGGCAGCGGTAGCAGTAACTTGTTGGCATCCGTGATACCCAAAACGGACTGTGCACGACCTTGGCGTAATAAATCGAACCAACGGTGACCTTCCCAAACCAACTCTAAACGTCTTTGTAAATCAATTTCAGCAAACAATGAGGCCTTATCCGTACCACCGCTATAATCCCCAAGATCAGCTCTGTTACGAATTTCATTCAAGAAAGTGGTAGCTTCCACGGTGTTACCCAATTCGTTTTCTATCTCGGCCAACATAAGAAGCACATCGGCGTAACGCAATACCACCCAGTCACTAGGGGAGTCACCAATCACGGTTGTGGGAACGGCAATTTTATTATTATAAGCTAAACCGGATTCCAATTGTCCTACAAACACTCCTTTTCGGGTATCTGCATCATCGTACAATGCGAAGAAATCAGGTTTAAGTACGCCATGCCCTTTGGTACCGGCCATACCGCCATCCTGTCTTCCGGTTGGGTTGAACATTCTATAAGCATCAGAACCTTCGCCATTAGAGTTTATTCCTGAAGCGTATTGAACCACAAATATGAGTTCTTCATTAAGTTCGTTATCAACTGAAAAAACTTCATCTACTGCAATTAAATCATGTGCGTTAGAGTTCACCACTTTTAATAAACTTTCCTTTGCGGCAGAGTAATCTCCTAGGGTAAGGTGTACTTTACCCAAAAGGGTCTGTGCTGCCGTCTTTACAACGCGTCCTCTGTTGCTGTCATTGCGAGAGGGGAGAGCACTTTCTGCAGCTTCCAAATCTGAAATAATCTGGGTGTAGACTTCCGCAACAGGTGTTCTAGACTGGCCAAAATATTCCTGTGGATTACCAACTTCGTCTATAATAAGGGGAACGTCTCCAAAAGTTCTCACCAAATTAAAATAAAGCAAAGCTCTAATAAACAGCATTTCTCCGGTACGTGCCTGTTTTAACTCTGCGTCTTCAAACTCTACTTCTTGAATTCTACTGAGCACAATATTGGCTCTTTGGATGCCTTTGTAGGTATCCTCCCAAACGTTAGCAATAAGGCTGCTTTGTGGAATTACTATAAAATCGTCCAACATTCCGTAATTGCCACCATCATTGGCAGGAGTTTCATCATAGGCATCTTCACCGGGCAGTTCTCCCACAGCGGGCATTGCCGTGTCATAAACCCCTGTAAATTGCAAAGTAGCGAACACCGCATTTACGGCTTCTTCCATTTCGGCCTCATTGGCGTAAAAGTTATCGGCAACCTTGGTGGTGGTCGGGTTTTGTATTAATTCTTTTTCGCAGCTTACCAGTCCCAATACAAGAACGGCAAGAGTTAAGGATATATACTTTTTCATTTGAATAGCTTTTTAGTATGAGATTTTTAAACCAATTGTATAGGTCTTGGAAATAGGGTAGTTGCCACCGGAATTGTAGCCGGACGTGAGTATGTCACTAGAAGTTCCATCAGGGTTCCAGCCTCTCCACTTGGTTGAGGTGAACAGGTTGTTTCCAGAAAAATAAACCTGCAAGCCGGAAAGTTTAATTCTCTCCAAAAGGTTTTCTTGAAAATTATAACCTACTCGTAAGTCTCTAAATCTGAAATAATCCCCATTGTTCTCTTCTACGGTAACAGAGCTACGCAGAATTTTTCTTGAGTTGGAGAAATTTCCGAAGTTGGGTTGTCCCAAAAATCCGTCAGGATTGTTGACAGGGTGATACCTATTATCAAAATAATATTTGGTAGGAACCCCAAAACCTTCTCCGGATTCAGTTATAGAGCTTAAGTCTCCATCCAATAATGTTCTTCCTTCAACACCTGCAAAATTGGCGCTTAAAGTAAAACCCTTATAATCCAAGTTTACACCAAAGCCATAAGTAAAATCCGGAGCATAAGTGCCTTTGGAACTCTTGTCCTCATCATCTATAACACCGTCATTATTAATGTCAACTACTTTTAAATCGCCCGTAAGCGTACCGTCCAAATGTGGTGTAGAATCAATTTCTTCTTGTGTCTTGAATACACCATCTAAGGTGTAGCCATAGATTTCGGCTATAGGTCTACCAATCTGGGTTGTAAAAAGTTGGTCCCTACCTGTAGCAATTTTATCTTGACCTGGTCCAAGAGCAATAACTTTGTTTTCATAGGAGGTTAGGTTGGCGTTAAATCCAATACCCAATTCTCCTACTTTAAAATTGTTCCCTGATATCTGAAACTCCCAGCCTTGGTTTTCCATCTCTCCAATATTGGCCAATACATTATCATAACCAGTTTGCTGTGGAACAGGAACATCCAATAGCAAATCTTTGGTGTTGGTCTTGTAATAGGCCATATTAAAGTTCAATTTATTGTTGAACAAACCAAGGTCTAGGCCAATGTTAAAGGAAGAAGCTACTTCCCATCCCAAATCTGGATTAGGGGCAGATGTGGTAATATATCCTGGTGCAATGCCACCATCAAATACGTAGTTGGAATCCGTTACCAATGCTTTAGAAGCATAGGTGCCAATCTGGTTGTTTCCTGTTTGCCCCCAACTGGCGGATATCTTACCAAAACTTACTACATCATTTTGAGGAAAAAAGTCTTCTCTGGTAAATACCCAACCGGCTGCAACGGATGGAAAGTTACCCCATCTATTGTTGATTCCGAATCTTGAAGAACCGTCGCGACGAATGGCTGCCGATATTAAATATTTAGAATCAAAATCATATTGCAAACGAGCCAGGTAAGACTCTAACGTCCATATACCTACATCCGCCGATGCCGTAAAAGCACTAGCACCCGCAATATTCTGAATGTTATCATCTGCATATCCGGTACCTATTACCCTTGTATAATCCGTATTTTCCTTTTGAAAAGTATAACCACCTAAAAGGTTAAGGTGGTGTTTCCCAAAACTCTTGTCATACGTTAAGGTATTCTCTAGCAAATAGTTGATTTTGTTCTGTTTGCGTTGTTCTCCATTGGCATCTGCTCTTGGGGCTGGAGTTCGGTATGATCCCACACCAATAGGGTAGTAGTAATCCCGTACATAGGAATCATAATCTCCGCCTAATGAGAATTTATAGGTTAGTCCCTCTAGAATTTCTGCATCTATAAAGGCATTACCAAAAATCCTAAAACGTTTTTTAACGTCCGTAATTAAATTGGCTGTGGCAATTAGGTTTTCAACCGGCGTACCGTTAATACGAACGCCTTCAACTTCATGCTGTTCGTGTACAAGTTGATCACTGATATTAATGCTTCCATCTGAATTGTATGGACTATAGAATGGGAAATTAAGGACAGAGAGCCCAAGTACACCATTACTACGGCTACCTTGGTCAACCGAATTTTCAATGGAATACGTAGGCTTTAAGTTAATGCCAAATTTCACCTTTTCCGAAATTTGGCTCTGAAGGTTTATAGATCCTGAGTAGCGTTTAAAATCCGTACCAACAACAACACCTTCTTGATCATAATATCCTAAAGATGTATAGTACGTTGTTTTTTCATTTCCTCCGGAAACAGAAAGTGCATAATTTGATAAAGCGGCATTTCTAAAGCCCTCATTGATCCAGTCAGTATTAACAAGACCGGGCTCACCATTTAAGTAGGGAGTCAATTCCGGCAAGAAAAGTTCACGGCCGTCAATCTGTTTTCCATCAATTAGTTTTGTGACCCTTACCGAATTTGGATCCGTTTCGCTTCTATTAGCTGGGTCTTTGGAAACATAGCCCCAGTTTCTAGCTTCCGTTAGGAATTGAGCAAATTCATAACCATCTACCAATTCCACTCCGGAACTTTGCTGTTGCACGCCGCCATAAGTTTCTAGTGTTACCGTTGTTTTTTGATTACGGGTACCGGATTTGGTAGTAATCAATATTACTCCATTCGCTGCTCTTGAACCATAGATAGATGCAGAAGCGGCATCTTTTAAAATATTGATTTCCGCAATATCGTTAGGGTTTACAGAACTTAGTGAACTGCCTTCCGTAAGCGGAAAACCATCAACTACGATTAAAGGGTTGGTACCTGCAGTTAGCGTTCCTGTACCTCTAATAATAATTTGCGAATCTGTACCCGGTTGTCCGTTAGATTGATTAATAATTACCCCTGAAATTTTACCTGCCAGTTGCTGGTCAACCGTAGCAGCTGTAACATTTTCAAGTTCGCTGTTTTTTATTTCTGAAACTGATCCAACAACTTTGGCCCTGGCCTGTTGGCCATAGCCAATAAGCACAACTTCTTGTAAGGCAGAGGAAGCCATGGATAATTTAATGTCTATCTGTGTCTCGTTTCCTACGGGAATATATTCTGTGTCGTAACCAATATAGGATACAACCAGTACCGCATCCGGTCCCACATTAATACTGTAATTGCCATCAAAATCCGTAGCTGTACCATTAGTAGTTCCTTTTTCTACAATAGAGGCTCCGGGTAAGGGTTGGCCGGTTTCGTCTAGGACCCTTCCTTCAACTTGTTGAAAAATTAGGTCAACAACTTTTTTTTCGGTTTGCTTTCGTCTATCTATGGAAATGTTCTCATCAATTCGCCTGAATGCAAGACCAGCGTCTTTGGCCAGAATCTCCAAAACCGATTTTAAGGAAACCCCACTGTAATTAAAGTTGTACCTATTTTTTAAATTGGTAATGGAACGCCCATAAACAAAGTTAAATGCAGTTTGTTCCTCAATAGTTGAGATGACCTCTTCAATAGAGGCATTCCTTAGGGATAGTTCTACGGAAACTTGGTCTAATCGTTGTGCTTCAACCGTCGATGCAAAAAGAGGGTTCATTAGCGCAACAATCACAAGTAGAACGGTAATTTTCATTGTCAACGCAATAAATTGTTTAATACTTAGTGAATTCATAACTTCACAGAATGTTTAATGGTTATCTATTTAATCGTTAAATGCTATGCAGTCTGTTGATCCTCGCCAAAGTGTCACAGGCTGCTTTTTTTGTTTTGAGTCTATCTTACATGGTGGTTTAGGGTTTTAATGGTTGCATGATCCTTTAAATAAAATGGTGTTATTTTCTAAATACTCGTAGTCCATACCTTTGGTGGCAAATTTTATACTCTCTAAGACTACGTGAAGTTTTGCTTTTTCGTAACGAGCCGTAACATGGCAGTTTTTAAGAGATGGAGACTGGAAGTCTACTTCAATACCATACCATCTGGTTAGCATTTTTGAGGCTTCTAGGAAAGTGATGTCGTTAAATCTGATAATTCCATTTTTCCAATCTAGATAGTTCTCATTGGCAACGGTAGATGTAATAAGTTCATCCCCTTTTTTACTGTACTCTGCCATCTGATTTGGCGTTAGATATACCGTATTAATGTCACCATCCTTATTTTCTGATTGTACGCGTACTTTTCCTGTCCTGACCGTAACAGATATATTTTCACTAAAATCGTAAGCGTTTACATTGAACGAGGTTCCCAATACTTGGGTTGTTACGTTTTCGGTATGTATAATAAACGGTTTGGAGGGATTTTTTGCTACTTCAAAAAACGCTTCACCGTTGAGTTTTACCTCTCTTTTGGATAGATTATTGAAACTTTCGGGAAACTCAACACTACTGCCAGCGTTTAAGGTAATTTTTGTTCCATCTTGTAGTGTTAAGGTGGAACGCTGCCCCCATTTAGTAGATTTAGTTATAAATTCTTGTGCAACTACATCTTCTTTTTCAAGCGGATTGATGGTATAAAAAGCAGCACTTAAACTGAATAAAAGCAGAATCATTGCGGCTGCAATTTTCAACCATTTATAAGTATTGGGAGATTGGTTTTGGGTAGGGGTTATTCCCTTTTTGATAATGTTGGAGTATATTTCGGATTGAATGCGGGACTCTTCGTCTTGCATCTGCATTGTATCGTCCGTATTAGTATAACTATCAAGAACTTTATCCAAAAGCTCTTTTTCCTCTTGGGAACAGTTACCTGAAATGTACTTATCTATTAAATTTTGAAATTCTTTTTCCGTCATTACTATGGTGCTCTATAAGTAAGAGTGAAAAAAGAGGGGTAACCCTAAAGAAAAAGGAGTCTTTTTTGAAAAAAATAATTTTATGAGGCAATAACAGGTGTTAACTGTTTGATTGATTGGGTTATATGGTATTCAACGGTTTTTATAGAAATATTCAATTCATGAGCAATTTCTTTGTTAGACAGATCGTCATATCTGCTCATAGTGAAAATTTGCTTGGTCTTTAATGGCAAGGTATTAATGCAACTTTCAATTTTGAATTTGGTTTCTTTAAAGTCCAATTCTCTCTCTGTGTTGTTTTCTATATGGACAAGATTTACCTGAGTTAGTAAATGAGTATAATTTTTGTTTTTCCTGATATATTCCAAACACTTGTATTTAGTAGCAGAAAATAAATAGGATTTTACATTTTTGATTTCTAGTTCCTTCCTTTTGGTCCAGAGATTACAGAAAACATCTTGAACTACATCTTTGGCTTCCGTTTCGTTCTGTAACAGCTTTAAAGAGAATAGATAAAGGCCTTTCCAGAGCCGGTCATAGAGTTGCTTAAAAGCAACCTCGTTGTCTTTGAGAGTGAGCAAAAACAAATTGGCATCTGAGATTTTCATAGGTGTGGTCTAACACCTGCAATGATACCTAGATAAGTTAAGGCATATATTACCTTAACTTTAATTTTGTCTTATAATAACTTCAACTCAGTGTAGCCTGTATTGATTAATTGGTCTTTAAGAACCTATCATCGGTTTGATTCGGTTTATCATTTAGTTCGGTTCCGGGTAAAGATATTCTTATGCTAGTATTTCAAATCGATTAATTAAAATTTTTATTGGTTCCATTTTCATCGCCTGTTGATTATATCTTCGTTTGTTAACTCTCTTAAACTACTGCATCAGTAGTGGTGGTTATTTTATAAAACCCGTAAGGGCATTCGTTAACATAAAAGATTTACTCAATGATTACTTCAAATATCACTACCGACAAAAAATGGTCCGTATTCTTGGCGGACGATGATGCCACTGATCAAGAAATATTTAGTGATGCCTTGGCTGAAATTAACACTCCAATTTCCTTACGCACTTTTAACAATGCTTTAGAATTACTTAAGGAACTTGAGACCGGCACTGCTTTACCTGATGTTATTTTTTTGGATCTTTACATGCCTGTAATGGACGGTAGCGACTGTCTAATTAAAATCCGTAAGAATCCATTGTTTCAGAATGTTCCCATAGTCTTATATTCAACCGAATTTGATATAGACCGTATTGAAGAGCTTTTTGAATGTGGAGCCAATAGATATCTAAGAAAAACCGCGTCGTTTGAATCTCTTGTGTCGTCTCTTGAAAGAACGCTTGATTCATTAAAAAGAAATGCAATTAGTGGCCCCGCATTAATTAATATTGTGGTCTGATCATTTTAGGAAAAGGGGAGACTCATTAAGGTCTTATTTGTTTCATAGTACTTAAAATTAAAGTTATTAAAGACTATTATTACATTCTCCTAGTATTCAGCTTTGTTATAGTACTAATGGCCTTTTTGCCATTAGTACTATCTCGTATAAAAGTTTCTTTTACCGTACCGTTGCTACTTATTGGGTTTTTAACCTATTACCTAGGGGTACCGGTAAATTGGCCTGAACCCATATGGGGCAATAAACAGGTAACAATAATTACGGAAATAATAGTAATTATTAGCCTTATGGGGGCGGGTTTAAAACTAGGCATGAGATATAGTCCTAGGCATTGGAAAAATACATTGCGGCTCATACTGATTACCATGCCGTTATACATCTCGTTTTTGTTTCTTATCTGTCATTATTTTTTAGGTTTTGATGGAGCATCTTCGCTATTAATTGCTGCCGTCTGTGCACCTACGGACCCTGTATTGGCAGCGGAGCTCCAGTTAAAAAAGGACGAAATGTATGATAAGAAAAATACGGGAATGCGCTATTTACTTACTTCTGAAGCTGGTTTGAACGATGGTATGGCGTTTCCGTTCGTGTTTTTGGCAATTTTATGGTCTCAAAGCACTTCATTTCAAAATATAGATCTCACCTATTGGTTTGGTTATTACATGGTGTTCAAGATTCTTGGAGGGGTACTTATTGGAAGCTTATTGGGTTTTGTCTTTAGTTATTTGATTCGTAACCTAAAGTCCATACATAAAAACAAGGTTCTTTCCGGATTTGTTGGAATAGGTCTCGCATTTTTTTCTTTTAGCCTTGCAGAGCTATTGAGTACTTATGGATTCCTTAGCACGTTCTTTGCCGGCTTGTTCGCACAATATCACTTTCACAAAAAACTGAAGCAAACTGAGCAAACGGACAATATAAATTCCGATGAAGATAAACAGGAGATTTTATTGTTCAACGAAAAGATAGAGGAGTTTCTAATAATGGTATGGACTATTCTTTTTGGAGGTTTTATAGCATCGGGAATTTTAAATTTTGCCACTTGGCAAGGAATAGTAATCGCTTTGGTTACAATTATTGTCATTAGACCTCTCACCGGTAGAATAGCTTTAATGGGAACTCCCTTTACGGAACTTAAAAAATGGGCCGTTTCATCCTTTGGAATTAAGGGGGTAGGCTCTTTTTTCTATTTGGCATTTGCGTTACATGAAGGGAATTTTATTGCTACTAACGAAATTTATGCATTTGTGTCTTATGTAGTAATGTTCAGTATTTTAATTCATGGAATTACAGGGCCTAGTGTTATATCCTATTTCAAGAAAAATAATCCAGGTTAATGGAATTTTTATTTTAAACTTAGGTAAAAATTATACTCTATTCAATCTAAAAGAAAGGTTTGATACTATGTATTAGGAGTATCAAATTATCGCTTTGCATCACTTTCGGATAAATACAAAAACTACATTTAATATTGCTTAACATCTTGTTTGTTAAAAAATAACAGGATTAAAATGTGATGTAAATGGAAATGCAAAAAACACCTAAAAAAAGATTGGCCATAATTGGTTCTGGCCCAATGGCCATATATCTATTGAAACATATAAACGACCGTGTAAACATCCTCAAACAAGAGATAGGTAGCATTTTTATTTTTGAAAGTGGTAAGAACATGGGCATGGGTATGCCGTATACTCCAGAAACTACAGATGTTTATAATCTATCCAATATATCTTCCGAAGAAATTCCTGAGCTTACAGATACTTTGGGAGATTGGTTGCGTAAGCAGGATAAGTCTGTTTTAAAATCTTTGAACATTACAGAGCTTCCTATCAACGATTCTGAAGTATATAGTCGTTTGGCGCTAGGACAATATTTTCGGTCGCAGTACATCCTATTAATTAATAAATTAAAGGCCAAGGGCGTTTCCATTACCGAATTTGCCGAAAACAAAATTATAGATATTCTACCTGGATCTGATGAAGTAGGAGTGGTAGACCAAGACCACCATAAGCATGTCCTGGACAAGATTGTTATAGCTACAGGCCATGAGTGGAAGAATGAGGAAAAGAGTGGAGCAGGCTATTTTTCCGGCCCATGGCCCATACATAAAATTTTACCTGAACAAGGCCACCTGTATAATTTTACGATTGGTATTTTAGGAGCTTCGCTGAGTGCTTTTGATGTGGTTACTTCTCTTGCGCATCGTCATGGAGAGTTTGTTAAAGAAGCTGGTCAACTGATTTTTAAACCACATAAGGACGCTCCCGATTTTAAAATTGTACTGCATTCCGCCGAAGGATGGTTGCCCCACCTGCAATATGAACAGCGTAAAAGCATGCGGGAAATTTACAGGCATACCAGCAGGGAAGAGATTTTGTCCTTAGTTGATGATTTGGGTTTCTTAAGATTGGAAATCTATTTTAATGAGGTTTGTAAACCTGCATTAAAAGAAGCACTTTTTAAAGATCGCTTAGAAAAGGTTGCCCATAGATTGGACTCTCCCGATTTCGGGTTTGCTAACTTTGTTGAGGTCATGTCCAAAAAACATGAATACACCAATTCCTTTAATGGAATGAAACAGGAAATGGTAGCTGCCAAAGATTCTGTGGAAAACAATAAACCCGTACATTGGAAAGAAACACTTGATGATTTAATGTATGGACTCAATTTTCATGCAGAACTACTGCCTGCCGAAGATCATTTCTTTTTTAGAAAAAAGGTAAAGCCTTTTTTAATGAACGTCATTGCTGCAATGCCCCTTTCATCCGCCAATATTCTTTTGGCACTCTATGATGCGGGTCGTATAGATTTAATTAGTGGGAAGGTGAAAATACTGAATTCCGATTCCAACTCTGGGACAACTCATGTTGAAGTAAAAGACTTGGAAGGAGAAACTAGAAGTATAGCTTACAAGATGTTTATTGAATGTGGAGGGGATGGTACTATAGAGTTGACGGACTATCCCTTTCCGTCACTCGTTTCCGGAAAAAGTGTTCGGGAAGCTAGGGCCAAGTTTTCATCTGAAAAGGGCAGAGAAGAAGTGGAGGAATACGTTTCTAAGGAAAAAATATTCTCAGAAAATGGCTGCTCTTACATGTATACCGGGGGTATAGACATAGATACAGCATACCGGATTATTGATGGTAATGGAAATCCAAACAATCACATAAACAATATTGCCTTTACGCACACATTAGGGGTAAGACCTTATTCCTATGGGCTGCAGGCATGTAGCGCTACAAGTGAAATCTTGGTCGATTTTTGGTTGTCACAAATTTCGGGAGACAATACAGGGACCATCCAAACACGGGAAACAACTAAAATTTACGAAAGTAATACGCATCTATAGAACTAACTTTGGGCTTTGCGGATTTCTTATCTTTGTTTAATTACCCAGATTTAATGCCAAGAGTGAATTTAATCAAAACATTTTGGGTGTACAGAATTGGTTTATGGTTTTCTGCTATTGTACGATTTGTTTCGTTGAGCAATTGCCAATGGTTAAGAGCTCATTCCATTGAGTGGTGTATCTGGGACTGCGGTGTTCTTTTATAAGCGCCCACTCCTTGTCGCGGTTGCCCACCGTAGCAAGTTTAATTTTATTCTTACCGTACTTGCTGTTAAGATAATCCATTACATGCGTTATTGCAGGACTTTCAGTTTTGTGAGGGCTATTGAACAGATTAGTTTGGATAGTATTTTTATGCACCAATTGAGTTAGGTTGACACCTACTTTCTTGTAACGATAACCGGGTTTATAAATCTTCCGTAGGGCTTTAAGGGCTTCATTGGTTAGCTTGGCCGTACTATCCGTAGGGGTGTCTAGTGTAATAACTATTTTATTATAGTACTGCTTGTCTATGGCACTATGTTGATTGGTCTGTAAGAATACTTCCATTTTTGAGGCAGCACTGTGCTGCTGTCGCAGAAGGTCGGCAACTTCAGCTACATATGAGCTACAAGCTTCTTCTATTAATCCTAAATCCGTTAGTTTAAAACCGAATGATTTTGCAGTACCAATTCCTTTTTTCTCATTGGGAAATGATGTCAACTGCAAACAGGGCATATTGTTCAATTCTCTCCAAAGGCGTTCACCAATTACCGTCATCTCTTTCCTAACCCACGCAACCGGCATATTTGCAAAATCTAGGGCAGTTTTAATATTCTTGGATTCAAGCCGTATGGCATGTTTTTTACCTATTCCCCAAATATCCTTTACCCTAAGACTTTGTAACAGATATTTTCTTTTTTCTTCGGAATCAACAATGTAAACATTATTATTTGAAGGTATTTTTTTTGCTAATTTGTTGGCGAGTTTGGATAAGGATTTAGTTGTTGCAATTCCTACACCAACTGGTATTCCCGTATTTTTTTCAATTGTATTTTTAATATGATGGGCCAATTCTTGAAGGTTTTCCTTTTGGTAATGTGTCAAATCTATAAAGCTTTCGTCAATACTATATTCTTCTACCTGTGGCGAAAACAATTTTAGGGTATCCATAACTCTTCGGGACATATCACTATAAAGCGTATAGTTAGACGAAAAATAGGTGACATCATGCTGATCCAGCAACTTTCTTATTTTAAAAACAGGTTGAAACATAGGAATTTCAGTTAACGCCTTAGCCTCTTTATTTGCGGCAATAATGCAACCATCATTGTTGCTGAGAACAACCACAGGTTTATTTTTAAGGTCTGGGCGGAAAACTTGCTCACAGGATGCATAAAAACTATTGCAATCTACCAACGCAATCATAAAACGGATTTAATAATAAAAGTTATAACTCCCCATATATTCAGCTCTGAGTTAAGATTTTTATCCATGTGCACTACATTAAAGGTATCATCCATAGTAGCCAACA
Organism: Zobellia sp. B3R18; assembly: GCF_018860715.1. Classification (NCBI taxonomy): domain Bacteria; kingdom Pseudomonadati; phylum Bacteroidota; class Flavobacteriia; order Flavobacteriales; family Flavobacteriaceae; genus Zobellia; species Zobellia sp. B3R18. The sequence continues at coordinate 23,589 of NZ_JAHKQG010000005.1, forward strand.
CGAGCTGATTGCTCTTTGGAGTCATGGATTTATCAACTATAAGCACATCATTCTCAACAATATTGAATTCTTGGAAATGGTTGTCGGCAACCCTAATAAAAAACGTTGCGGAAGGGTTCGTGACTAATATCTCGTTCAAGTCTATTCTAGGTTCGTTATAATGTGTTGCCGGGCTTGAAAAACCAGTTTGTACAGGTCTTTCGACCCTAAAATTTCTCTCGGATTTTTTTATCAGATTTATCTTCTGTTCCATTACACTTTAACTTGTTAGGCTAATTGATTTAAGACAACTATTATATAATATGGAATTAATCCAAAATTACGGATATATTCCATGTTAAAGTATTTTTGGCTCTAATTTTTATGTAATTACAATAGGAATTTGCCCATAATAAATTGAAGTCTCTTTTAGATTTTATCCGGTCAATTAAATACGAGTTAGAGCAACTGTATTGGGATTCAGGTAGGTAACTTCAACATTCAATATTTAAAATGTTAGTCATGAGTACAATAATTAAATCTAGTAAAGAAGGATTAAATAACGAAGTTCAACAAAACCGAGGGCTTGGTAATGAATATGAAAGACAGGAAAATACTTCCGAGGAAGTTGGAAAACCTGTTGATAACGGTGGTGTTTCAATATCGGTAGATGAAGAGCATCTAAGAAAACAATGGTTGGCGGTAAGGGATGAATATTTGGCCAATTTTCCTGAATTGGATGGCGTGGATGACCACAATGAAAAGGATAACATAGGGGTCTTGATCAATAGTCTGGCGAAAAAAAGACAGCAAACTCCGGAAACCATACAGCATGAAATTATGAATTGGTCCGCTAGTAAATAAGTGGTCATCAGAATTTGTACTATTATTAAATCTAGCCAAGTGTTATGAAGGAAAGCGCTACTACTATATCAGAATCAATAACCATGTTCTATAATAATTTTATAGAGCGGTTACCCGGGATAGGCGTAGGTGTCCTTATCATAATACTTGGTTTATTAATAGGTTCATGGATAGGAGGTTTTGTAAAAAGAAGATTGGCCATCCGGACAGGTGATCCCTTAATGAGTAAATTTCTGGGGCAAGCTATCAAATACATTTTAGTTATTGTAGCCATAATGCTTGCATTGGAAGCTTCGGGTCTAGGTGCAATAGCAACTGGAATATTAACGGCGGCGGGTGCAAGTGCCGTGGTGCTGGGTTTTGCCTTTAAGGATATTGGTCAAAATTTTATCGCCGGAATCATAATGGCCTTCAGCAGACCATTTGATGTAGACGATACCGTGCAAATAGATGATAACTTTGGAAAGGTAAAAGCTTTAGAGTTTAGATATACGAAATTAAAGACTTTTGACGGGAAGGACGTTTACATTCCTAATAGTGATGTTTTGACCAAGCCGGTCACGAATTATACCGAGGACGGCTTTTTTAGATGGGACTTCAATATTGGTATTGCCTATGAGGATAATATTGAAGGGGCAAAGGAGACTGTTTTAAAAGCTTTAAGAAAGGAGCCCAATGTTATAGAGGATAAGGAACACGAAAATTTTGTGATTGAGGACGAACTAGCCACTAGCACAGTAAACCTAAAGGTGTTTTTTTGGGTGGATACTAAAGATTTCAGAAGGATGGCCCTGATTACTAAGGGTAATGTGGTGCGGAATGTAAAGGAAGAATTAGAATTAGCAGGTTTCTATATGCCAGCCGATATACAAGAGATAAAGTTATATGGAGGCGAAACGGAGTTTCCTGTGAAGGTTAGCTCATTATCGGAATAAAGGCGGGCTTCTTTTTTACATATAATTTTGACATGAGCTTGTGTACTGCGTCTAATGGTTACAGCATATTACCGAAAAAATTTAAGGGTAGGGCAGAGTAGTTTGTCACGAAAAAGGTTTAGCACCACTTAATATCTATATAGACAAAAAAAAGGAGCTACTGTATAGTAGCTCCCAATCATTTAGTACGTAGTAATCTTAAGCTAAATCTTCAAGAGACTTAATCTTATTCAAATCTGTTCTAATCTTTAATTTCTGATCACGTATAAGGGCAGCTATTGATGCGGGTAGCGTTGCATCATCCAGAACTTCATCATATTCTTCTATGGCCGCTTTGTCTCCTCTAATAGCTTCTTCCAACATAGACTCATCGTTATCTGCTGAAAAGAGGGCTTTGATATCCATCCAAGCTCTATGGATACTACCTGTAAAACTACTATTGTCGTCAATAGAATCATAACTGGCTATCATTTCCGTTCTTAAAGCATTGTTGAATTGAGCACGCTCGCGTGATTTGTTGTCAAAATAAGCCTTTAGATTTGGGCTATCTGCATTTTCTGCAGCTTTCTTATAGCCTTTTTCGGCATCTCTATTTTTCTCCAGTATCTCTTCTAATTGATCAACTAACTTTTCATATTTTGTTTCCATGATAATCTTATTTTATTTGGGTTAATAATGGTAAAGTTTCATTTTTTAGATAACATCTATTATTGCAATAACTAATTTTAATAACCTTAAAAGATTAATTCTATTAGTTGTAAGAGGTCCAACCTATTAATATATACCAAGCTGTTGTTCGGTAGTTATTAAATTAGGTTTGTAGGATGCACGCCATTAATCATTGTTTACAATAAAGGCATGGATTACACCTGGTAACCAAGCCAACATAGTAAGCAAGAGGCTTATCAAAAAAGTAGAGCCTAGACCATGTTTGAGAAATACGGCCAATGGTGGTAATATTATATTTAAGATTATTGTGATTAAAGACATGATATATTAAATTTTGGTTCACACCAAAAATAGCTCTTACCTAGCAGAGTAGTTGACCGTAATCATGGTATGATTAACTGTATGACATTAAGGTAATCTAATGTGGCATTCACCTAAATTCAGAATCAATAATTTTGATTCATTTTTTGTTGTAGAATTTTTAAAGTTCTCTAGTTTTAGTCTTATAAGATTAGATTTTTAACCCTAAACCTTTTTCTCTCACAAATATTCCTTAACAGAGTTTGGAATAATTAATATCACGTTTAATTTCGGTCGTCAATGAATTTTAAAAAATGTAATTATGAAAAAGCATATAAAAAAAATAGCTGTTTTATTCTTCGTTACGGCCCTTATTGTTTCTTGTAGCAAAGACAATGACCCTGCCGATGATGATTTCTTTGTGGGAACTTATAAAGGTTCAATCAGTTATTCCGAGACTTCTGGAAACACAAGCATTTCTACGGATGATGGGCGTGTAACGTTGGTAAAAGTTGGAGATTCGTATAATTTTGATTTTTCAGATGGGATTCCAAGTCTAAAAGGCATAAAAATTGACAAGAACGAGAATATCCTGATCAGTAGTGATGGAGGAATACAAATAGACGAAGGCAATCTTACTATAGCCTATACCAAAGATGGAGAGGTGTGGGGTGCAAATTGTACTAGATAACCGCATATGAATTTAGCCGCTCTCAATTGAGCGGCTAATTTTTTTGCCTTTCCCGTTTAAATGCTAATAATTTTATGAAGTTGATTAAAATCTATTACCATTGATACATCAATTTCGTACGGCTTATTTATATCCACTTCTTTAAAATTGTGCTTTTGAACATTTTTTTGAATTATTGAAGACATAGGTATTTCTCAAAAAAAGTTGAGACTAATTTAAACTCAATTTGAAACTACTTGAGGTCAGATATTACAGCCTTAATATTTTCAATAACAGGGGCCTTTTTAAATTCTAATTAGAAGAGGTGAGATACCGGATAGGAAAATCACCTTTTTGATATTCATTATTTACATTAGGTATTATTATCAATTATAGAATTTATTGATAATTGATTGGGTAAATTCTCAATCCATTTCTTTCTTTTCATGCTGTTCTCAATTTTTGAAAATACTTTTAATATACAGATTTGGTTCATTAAATATTTATCAAAACAAATTTAATATGTTGATTTTGAGTGATTTAATATTGAATTTGTTGTCTTGAATAACTTGTTGAACAGAACGTTTCAAATCTCAATTTAGGTCATTTTATAAAATGAAACGAAATGAAGACCATCGTAAAGTAGTTTTATCAGGTAAATTAAAGAGTGCTCAACTCTTGACAACTAACTTAAACTTAACTCACTTATGCGAAAGAAAATTACAATGTTTTTCTTGGTGTTACTTTGTGCACCATTTTTTGCATTGGCGCAGCTAAACGTGACCGGTACGGTCATCGATGATCTGGGGTTACCTTTACCCGGCGCTTCAATTGTTTTAAAGGGAACTACAAATGGTGTTACCACAGATTTTGACGGAAAATTTTCCATAAAAGCCAATGAAGGCGATGTATTGGTGTTTTCGTACATAGGTCTAAAGAACAAAGAGGTAATCGTTACCTCCGAGGTGGTAAATGTGGCCATGGAGAGCGATATATCACAACTTGATGAAGTCGTAATCATTGGTTATGGTACCACAACCAAAAAAGATGCCACCGGTGCAGTACAATTATTGACCGCTGACGACTTGAACAAGGGTGCCATTACCACGGCAGACCAAATGATTACCGGTAAATCTGCCGGTGTACGTGTAGTGAGCAATGGTGGAGACCCTGATGCGGAAATTAACATTAGAATTCGTGGGGGTTCTTCCTTGAACGCTAATAATAGTCCATTGATAGTGATTGATGGAGTACCGTTATCCAATCAGAATCCTGCAGGGCAAGCAAATCCTTTAACTTTAATAAACCCTAATGATATTGAATCTTTCTCAGTATTAAAAGATGCTTCTTCTACCGCTATTTATGGGTCTAGAGCTTCTAATGGGGTGATTATAATCACTACAAAGTCCGGTACTAAGGGAGCACCTCAATTTAATTTCTCGTCTAATGTACAGGTGGGGACGTTGAGTAATCAAATAGATATTTTTGATTCTGCCGGGTACGTAGATTTTATTCAGAAGACTTATCCGGATAGTGCTGGATTTTTAGGGTTAAATGGTACTGTTTATAATACCAATTGGCAGGAAGAGATTTATAGAACCTCTTACACTATTAATAACAACCTAACGGCTAGAGGAAATTTGTTCAATAAAATTCCAATCAGAGCTTCTTTTGGGCATTCGGAAATTGCAGGTATTTTAAAAGAATCCCAGTTAGACAGGTATACAGTTTCTTTGAATATTGCTCCTGAGTTTTTTAATGAACATTTAAAAGTTACTATTAACGCAAAGGGTATTGCTACTGAAAAAGACCAACCGGATTCGGGTGCCATAGGTAGTGCATTGGCTTCGAACCCTACTTTGCCCATTTATGACTCACAGGGAGGAATTTTTGGCGGTTATTACCAGTTGACCGATGATCAAGGTATTGTTGGTCCGGCAAACCCATTGGCCTTGTTGAAGCAACGTGAGCGTAACGAAGACGCGGACCGATTTATTGGTAGTGCTGAGTTTAGGTATAAGATACATGGTTTTGAAGATTTAACGGCCGTGATAAACACAGGTATTGATTACTCGGAATCTAGTATAAACGAATATTTTTTGCCAAGTGCTGTTGGGGCATACACGGTATTTAATGGTCTACCAATTTTTAACAACTTTAGTGAGAGTTTCAGCGAAAAACAAATAAAGAGAGACCACTTATTGGATGCGTATTTATCCTATGCCAAGAATTTTAATGGGGCATTGAATAAATTAGATGTGCAAGCGGGCTATGCTTACCAAAACTTTACGAATCAGGGGACTACTTTTCCGACAACTACAGAAAATGGTTTTCGTGAGCCACAACAACCGTTTAAATATTACACCGAATTAAATTTGCAATCGTTTTTTGCCAGGGCAAATTTGACTCTTTATGATAGTTTCTTGTTTACGGCTTCTGTGAGGGCAGATGCTTCGTCTCTATTCTCGGAAGACGATAGATGGGGATATTTTCCAGCCGCCGCTTTAGCTTGGAAATTAGATGAAGAGAGTTTTTTAGAGGAAGCTAATTGGATAGATCAATTAAAATTAAGGATTGGTTGGGGACTCACAGGACAACAGGATATTACAGGTCCGGTGGGTTACTTTCCGTATACCGCTTTGTATGATGATGGCGACCCAACAGTAAGTTATATTTTTGAAAATGAGGTGGTTACCACCTACAGGGCTAACGCTTTTAACCCAGATTTAACTTGGGAAAAAACCTCCACTTATAACGTTGGTATTGACTTTGATTTTTTCTCTAATATTTTGAGTGGTAGTGTGGATGGTTATATCCGTAATACAACTGACTTGTTAGCAGAGGTACCACAGTCCGAAGGTGCCTTAAGAAACAGATTTGTTAGTAATGTTGGGGAGACCGAGAGTAAGGGTTTTGAAGCTGCGTTACAGTTCAGGCCTATTCAGACAGATAATTTTTCTTTGGAGTTCAATGCGAATGCAGCTTTTAATGAAACCTATATAACTGATTTGGATAATATCACCCAGTTTTCTAGCGGCGGTGGTATTGGTCGTGGTACCGGTATAAATATTGGGCAAACTGCGGTTGGTGAACGTAATCGTACGTTTTGGTTATATGAGCAGGTTTATGATGCTAATGGAAAAGTTATTGAGGATGCTTTTGTAGATCAGAATGGTGATGGAGTTATCTCTGATACCGATAGAAGATTTATTCCTTTTGAACCTAAATGGACGTATGGCTTTGGAACCTTTGTGCAATATAAGAACTTAGATTTAACGGCAAATTTGAGAGGACAACTAGGGGGTAACGTTTACAATGCCAACTTATTGAATAGAGGATTTGCACAGGCGGCTATTCCACAAACAGATTCTGGTTTTATCAACAATACTTTGGATTTGTTCGATGGTGTGCAATACAATGGGTTTCCAGAAATTCCTTCGGATACACAAGCATTGTCAGACTTTTACCTATCAGACGCTTCATTTTTAAGATTGGATAACATAACCATTGGATATAGTCTTAAACCATTTGAAGATAAGAAGTTGAGCCTAAGGTTCTATGGTTCGGCCAACAACGTATTTGTTATTACGGATTATGATGGTTTAGATCCTGAGAATTTTGATGGTATAGAGACTTCGCCCTATGCACGTCCACGTACCTACACATTAGGATTAAATCTTGACTTCTAAAAACTAACTACAGATGATTAAAAAAATAATATTCGGACTATTTACAGCTACGGTTTTAGTAGGCTGTACAGACGATTTAAATACAGAGCCAAGAGTAGAGCAGAGTTTGGATAACTTATTGGATTCGGACCCTAATGCCACTTTAGGAATTCTTGGCAAACTATATGGAGGCTTGGCCTTGCACGGTATTGGTATACCGGGTAGTAGTAACCAACAAGCGGATATCGCTGGAGATGACCCAGGGGAAACCGTATTCTTCAGGGCAATCTGGAACATGCAAGAGCTCACTACCGATATTGCCAAAAACCGATGGGGAGACGGCGGGCTAGACCCATTGACTACAGCAACCAACTGGGTGCCTACCAATAAATTCTTTGGCTATCTATACAATAGAAGTTATTTCAACATTGCACAGATAAACAACTTCATTATAGAAGTGCAAAAAGCCGATGAGCCAAATGCAGATGTATATGTGGCTGAAGCTCGATTTTTACGTGCCTTGTTCTACTACTATCTAATGGACACTTTTGGAGGTGTTGTAATGATTACGGAAGCAGACGGTGTAACAGGTGTGAGCAGAGCAAAGAGTACGCGAACGGAAGTTTTCGAGTTTGTGGAGAGCGAACTATTGGCAGTAGAAGAAACTATTCCTGCGAGTAATGAATATGGTAGGGCAAACAAAGCAGCGGTACACATGTTGTTGGCTAAAATCTATTTGAATGCCCAAGTATACACAGGCACAGATAGGTATTCAGATGCTTTGATCTATAGTGAAAAGGTAATTTTAGAGTCGTCGTTTACGTTAGATGATGATTACCAATCCATCTTTCAAGGAGATAACTTTACATCTCCAGAAATTATTTTTCCAATTATTGGAGATAGAAATTCCGTACAATCCTTTGGTACGGCAACTTATCTTACCAATGGTAGTTTAGGCGATACGACCATGCCAATTGCAGAATTTGGAAATTCTGAAAGTTGGTTCGGGCACCGTTGTACTCCAGCTATTTACAGTTTGTTCGGGGATTTGGAAACAACTGCGGATAGCAGGGCTATCTTCTGGACGGATGGCCACAGTTATGAGATGGATGATTATCGTACTTGGGAAAGTGGTTACCCAACTACGAAGTTTCAAAATCAATATTCGGATGGTAGTTCGGGTCAAAGTAATTTCTCGGATACGGACATTCCTTTATTCCGTTTGGCAGACGCCTATTTAATGTACGCGGAGGCCCAATTTAGGGGAGGCGGCGGTTCTGCTGTTCAGGCGGTTGATTATATCAATGTCCTGCGAGAAAGAGCATATGGAGATGCTAGCGGTAACATTACCGAAGCAGACCTTACCGAGCAATTTTTGATAGACGAGCGTGCGCGAGAGTTGTATTATGAGGGTCATAGAAGACAGGATTTAATACGTTTTGATCGCTTTACGGGAGGAACTTACAATTGGCCGTGGAAAGGTAATGTGGTAGACGGAACATCAATTCCGGACCATTACAATCTATTTCCGTTTCCATTGGAAGCCTTACAGGCAAACCCGCTATTGGAACAAAACCCAGGCTATACTAACTAAAAACTAAAACGATGAACAGAAATTTGGTATTTATATACACATCCATCGTAGCAATGGCACTTTTAGTGACAGGTTGTAGCGATGATGACGAAAATATTAGGGTAAGCGATACTGCTAGCACCCAATTAACTTTGTCTTCCACGGACGCTCTTAATCTAACGAGAGATATGACGGGTGAAACTGTACTGAGCCTCAATTGGTCGGCACCTGATTTTGGTTTCTCAGGAGCGGTACCTACCTATAACGTAGTTCTAGGTGTAGATACGGACACGGAAGCAATGCCCGCGCGCATAAATGTTGGCAATGTACTCAGCAAAAATTTCTTTGCGGAAGAACTGAATGAAGCCATTTCGGATGCTGGTGCTTTGGCAGGCTTGGAAAATGAAGTTAAAATTTGGGTAGAAGCTTTATTGGGTAAGGAGGTGGTAGCTTCCTCGGCTGAGCGGGCATTGACCATTACAGGTTATGCTACCTCATTTGATCTAAGTTCCCCTTGGGGACTGATAGGTTCGGCCACGCCAAACGGATGGGATGGTCCAGATGTGCCGGTATATGCAACGGCTATTGCAAATGAATTTGTTGCATATGTTACCTTAACGGACGGCGAGCTAAAAATTAGAAGAGACAACGATTGGACGGTTAATTATGGAGATACCGGGGCAGACGGTACCCTAGACCTAGATGGTGATAATATTCAGGTTACCTCAGGTACTTATAAAGTCATGTTTAGCTTAAATGATTTTAGCTATGCCATTGAACCGTTTACATGGGGATTGGTGGGTGATGCTACGCCAACTGGATGGGATGGTCCGGATACAGAACTAACATATGACTCTTCTACTGACCAATGGAGAGCGGTAGTAACTCTAACCGATGGTGAAATGAAGTTTAGGCAGAACAATGATTGGGCCGTAAACTTTGGGGATTCCGGGGCTGATGGTACCATAGAAGAAAATGGCGATAACATTCTTGTAGAGGCTGGTAACTATCTGGTTTCTGTAGACTTTACTAATAATCTTTATACCATAGAGCCTACGGATATTTGGGGATTGGTAGGTGATGCCGCACCAAATGGGTGGGATGGTCCCAATATGCGTTTTACACCAGATTATGCCAATGAAGGGGTATGGATTCTAGAAAACGTGACAGTCTTAGATGGTGAAATTAAGTTCAGAACTAATGATGCGTGGGATTTAAATTATGGCGATGATGGTAATGACGGGACCTTAGAATCAGATGGCGCTAATATTCCGGTAAGTGCAGGTACTTACACCATCAAACTTTTCTTGGCAGATGCCGATAACCCGACCTACACTATCGAATAAATTAAAAAATTATGAAAATCAAAAACTATATAAAAATAAGTCTGGCTGCGCTAACTATATTGTTCGCAGCCTGTACTAATGATGATTTTTCACAGCTAAAGGTAAAGGAAGCTAACGATACCGAAGATTTACCCTCTGGTTCGGCAGTCGGTAGAACGGAGGCATTATTGCCGGGTAATGGCGTTATGATGCAGGCCTTCTATTGGGACGTGACCGAAGGAGGAATATGGTGGGACAATGTTGAATCTAAATTGGATGGCTGGGCCGCTAATGGTATTGATGCTATCTGGATACCGCCTATTTCTAAAGGTCAAAGTGGTGGTTTCTCCATGGGGTATGATCCTGCAGATTACTTTGATTTTGGTGATTTTCAGCAACACGGTACCGTTGAGACTCGTTTTGGTAACCGTAAAGAGTTGGAAAAAATGATCGGTACGGCTCACGAAAATAACATTGCCGTAATTGCGGATATTGTTTTAAACCATAACTCGGGCGGTCAGTTAGAATACAATGAGTTTAGGCAAATTGAAACCTATACATTGTTTGAGCCTGCATCAGGTTTGTTCAATAGAACTTGGTTAAACTATTTGCCTAATGCAGAAAATTTGGAAGACGAAGGTCGTTTTGGCGGTTTCCCGGATTTAGATTTAAATAATGAGTATGTGCGAGATTGGTTATGGAATTCGGAGGAGTCCATTGCTAATTACTATATGAATACGCTAAAAATTGATGGTTGGAGATTCGATTTTGTAAAGGGGTTTTCTACTGAAGTCGTTAAAGACTGGATAGCCACCGTAGGGGGGTATAGTGTAGGTGAGAATTTTGATGGAAATGTTGAAGGCGTTGTACGCCCTTGGATAGAAGCTACGGGCGCCAATGCTTTTGATTTTCCTAACTTCTTTAACATGCGAAATGCTTTCTTGAACGGTAATTTAAATGAGTTGGTTAAACCAAGTTTAATTTCTACCATACCGGACAAGGCAGTGACCTTTGTAGGTAATCATGATACAGAAGCCAGGGATGGTAGTAACGAATTTCCAGATGAGTTTGAAACGCATGCCTATGCCTACATCATGAGTGCTCCCGGATATCCATGTGTTTTTTATTCACATTATGAGGCTAGTGGAGACGAACAAAAAGCTAAAATCAATCAGTTAATTCAGATTCGCTCAGAACTAGCTGCAGGAGCTTGGGCTGTAAACCATGTTTCTAACGAGGAATTTGTAGCGATTAGGGGTGGTGATGCAGAGAAGCCAGGTTTGGTACTGTACATTAATCTTAGTGGGGAAGAGGTAACAAGAGAGGTTCAAACCCATTGGGCCAATGCCAACATCAAAGATTACACAGAAGAATACTTAATTTTTGAGCAATCAGATGCTAATGGAACGGTAACATTAAAAGCACCTGCAAATGGGTATGCAATCTGGGCGGCTACGCAAGATGAACAATTAGCTTTTCCCGAAGCGTTATATGTGCCTGGGGGCTATCAAGGTTGGGATCCAGTTTCTGCGCCAATGCTTAATGCGGTAGAGTTACCAAACCTAGCGGGTACCTTTAGGGGGCATGTGAGATTTACAGATGCGAGTAACGAATTTAAACTTACGGATGCAGCTAACTGGGACAATGGAATATATGGTGATGAGGGTGACGGTACTTCGGGTGTACTTGTTTCTCCTGGAAATAATATTGTTTTATCAGGTCCTCAAGATTATGAAATCAATGTAGACTTAGTTAATAATACATTTTCTGCAAACACTTGGGCAATAATTGGTTCTGCCACGCCAAATGGTTGGGATGACCCAGATTCTGACATGTCTTATGATTTTGATAGAAATGTTTGGACAATTACTGCGAACCTTGCTGATGGAGAATTAAAGTTTAGGGCCAACAATGGTTGGGACGTAAATCTTGGAGATGCTGGCGCTGAAGGTTCGTTAGAAGATGGAGGTGGGAATATTCCTGTAACCGCCGGTAGTTATCAGATAGATTTGGACGTTGTCAATAAAACTTTTAGTCTTGGTACTTGGGCAATTATAGGTTCTGCAACCCCTAACGGATGGGACGACCCCGATACGGATATGGTTTACGATATGACCAATAATGTATGGACAATAACTACTGATTTGTTGCCGGGTGAAATGAAATTTAGGTTTAACGATACGTGGGATGTAAACTTAGGTAATACCGGAACTGATAATTCATTACGTCAAGATGGAGATAATATTATGATATCAACTGCAGGCAGTTATACAATCAACTTAGATATTATGACCAATACGTATACTATTAATATGAATTAGGAAGTTAGTTTAGTTAGTTTATTAGTTAATAAAGGTTGTCATTTGGCGACCTTTATTTTTTTAGTTTACCCCATCTTAAAAATTAAATTTATGGTTGTCAATTGTCATTCGTTATTTCTATATTATTTCAAGCCAAATACTATATTTGAGCAGTAGGTTCTTAATGGCTTTGACCTACTTATATGGACGAACGGTAATCTCGGTTCATTTACATTTATTAAAAGTTTTGGGTTAAATGATTTTCAATAAAATTTTCGGACAAATTTTTTTAACGGCTAATTATTTCAATTTTTTTTGGATAGCCATAATTTATCTGAACATAGGCAGTTTGGTCGCTCAAACAAATTTTGTGATAGATTATGTGCCAAAAGACACCAAACCATCAGACATACTGTATTTAACGGGAACATTTAATAATTGGAACCCTGCAGATGTAAATTACAAGTTTACAAGAAAAACTGATGGAACATATGAGTTAAGAAATAAGTTTTTTAATGGGTCTTGGATATCCTATAAAATTACTAGAGGTAGTTGGGCTACTGTAGAGGTCAAAAAAGATGGAACACCGCTAACGGTAAGAAAACACTCTTTTAACAATGCAACAGAAGAAACGTTAGTCTTACAAGTGGCGGGTTGGTCCGACACTTTTAACGAACTAACCAAACCTCAAAAAGTAACGATTCTTATAACGGAAATACCCCGAAACACTCCTCCAAATTCCTCAATATATATATGTGGTAATTTTAATGGTTGGGTACCAGGAGATCAACGTTACAAAATGAAACAGCTTGCCAACGGAAACTATCAAATAGAAGTTCCTGTTTATAAAGCGCCGTTGGAATATAAGTTTACCCGCGGTAATTGGTTAACGGTTGAGGGTAATAGCTATGGCAGGCCTATACCCAATCGTATATTGAGTAGTAAAGAAATTAGTCTGAACCAGCCCATAAAAAACAGAATAACATATTGGGAAGACCAGTCTTATGGTATATTTAACCCTTATACCTTACTTTTAATTCTTACGGCTTTACAAGGCTTTTTTCTAATATTCATTATTAATTCCGGTAGGAACAATAACAAGTGGGCCAATCAGGCATTAAGTGTTCTCATTTTTATCATATCGTTCACATTAATTTCTAGAGTAGTAATATATGATCGTGTAATCTATACAGATTATCCAAGACTATCGCTATTGACTGATTTGGTGTTTTTCTTATACGGCCCCATTTTTCTTATATATATTGAAAGGTTATTGCAACATAGTAAAAAGTCCTTTTTGGCCTATTGGCCCCATTTTATACCCTTTTTAGTACAGATTGCTTTATACATCACTTTTTCTTTTAATCCCACACATACCTTTATTGAGCAAAATTTATTTCAATCTTTAGAATCTCCACCATACGCATTTTACGAAGTGATCGTACTGCTGGCATTAGTGTTTAATATATGGTATTGGTTTAGGATTAAAGGGAAAATTAAAATGTACTTTAGAAATATTGAAGTCAATTATTCTACGGATCAGAATATAAAATATTTGAATGTGATTATGTTGGTGCTTGGGATGTGTTTAGTATTATGGACGGTAATTGTTCTAGTTGATATCTATAGTACCTATAGTAATTATCCCATAAACTATACAGCAAATTTATTGATAGATATATTATGGGCCGTTTTTTCGGTGGTGGTTTATTTATTGGGGTATTTTGCTATAAAGCAACCGGAAATTTTTAGAATGGCCGTTGTAGAAGTAGAAGTGTCAACACCGGAAGAAAATCGTTCGCAAATCAATACAAGCGAGTTGAAGGAACTTAAGCAGGCATTGCATTTAAAAATGATTCAAGAACAGGTTTATTTAAATCCAGAATTAAGTTTGCCGGAATTGGCCGAAAAAATGGATACCAATGTGCATACCCTATCCAAAACTATTAATGCGGGGTATTCCAAAAATTTCAGGGATTTTGTAAATTATTATAGAATTCAGGATTTTATAGAGCGCGCCCAAGACCAAAAATACAAGAACCAGACCTTCTTGGCGATAGCCTTGGCCGTAGGTTTCAATTCCAAATCATCCTTTAACCGGTCATTTAAAAAAGTAACCGACAAATCGCCTAGAGAATATTTTAATGATCTGAAAGCGGACTAGTCTATAGACTTAGAATAAGTATCATTTTATAATATATATAGACCAAGTTATAATATAAGTCGATATAGAAACCAATTCTCTATAGTTTAGTTTTCTCAACTAAAACTAAATAAGATGAAAATTGCAACAACCTTAATGTTGGCTTTGGTATTTTCTTTTACTCAACTAACAGCCCAAAATTCAATAGATAGATTAGAACCGCCCAACTGGTGGGTAGGGATGGAGTATAATACTATAGAATTGTTGGTTCATGGTAATGATATTGCATCTCATGATGTAACCTTAAAACCTTATGAAAAAGTGCAATTGCTGAGCACTAAAAAGGGAGCCAATCCAAACTATTTATTTTTGAAGTTACATATCGGGAATACTGCGAAGCCAGGAAATTTACAGTTAAACTTCCAGAAAAACGGAGCATCAATTTTTGTACAATCTTATGAAATAAAAGAGCGGGAAAACAACCGTAGAAATATAGAAGGCTTCAATACTTCGGACGCCATCTATTTGATTACACCGGACCGTTTTGTAAATGGTGACCCAAGTAACGATGCTGTTAAAGGAATGGTAGAAAAACCTAACCGAAATGATAAGGATGGAAGGCATGGGGGTGATGTAGCCGGAATTGTAAATCATTTGGGAGACATTAAGGATATGGGATTTACCGCCATTTGGACGAACCCAATTCTAGAAAATAACATGCCTAGTTATAGCTATCACGGTTATGCAATCACCGATTTTTATAAAGTAGACCCACGTTACGGAAGTAATGAATCCTTTAAGGCAATGTGTGATAAAGCTTCTGAAATGGGAATGAAGGTAATTATGGATATGATTGCCAACCATTGTGGACTAGAACATTGGTGGATGAAGGATTTGCCATCTGATGATTGGATAAATCAATGGGATACTTATACCCAAACCAACCATAAAAAAACTGTGGTACTGGACCCATATGCAACAAAAAAAGATACGAAGGAATTTTTTGATGGCTGGTTTGTTCCAACAATGCCAGACTTAAACCAGCGTAATGAATCTATGGCCACATATTTGATTCAAAATACTCTTTGGTGGATAGAGTATTCAGGTATTTCTGGCATCCGTATGGATACATACCCTTATCCTGATATGTATTTTATGCGAGACTGGACAGCAGCAGTAATGACCGAGTACCCTGATTTTAATATAGTAGGAGAAGAGTGGGTATTACGTCCAACGATTGTTTCGTACTGGCAAAAGGGAAAAGAGAATGCCAATGGCTATACATCAGAATTAAAAAGTGTTATGGACTTCCCGGTACAACACGCACTTACCACTTCACTAAATGACCCAAATTCATGGAATGCTGTTTACGAGGAATTAGGTCAAGATTATTTGTACCCGGATCCTAACAACTTGGTTGTATTTCCTGATAATCATGACATGAGCCGTATTTATACACAATTGAATGAAGATGAAGATTTGGTTAAGCTGGCCCTTACCTATATAGCTACTGTTCGTGGAATACCACAAATATATTACGGAACAGAAATATTAATGGGCAATAAAGGCACAGAAGATCATGGAGTTATCCGTATGGATTATCCTGGCGGATGGAAAAAAGATAAGGTAAATGCCTTTTCTGGAGAAGGTCTTACAGAGTCACAGGTGGAAACGAAGAATTACCTCACTCAACTTTTTAAATGGCGAAAAGATAATAAGGCAATTCATAACGGTAAGCTCGTTCATTTTGCCCCGGTCAATAACACCTATGTTTTCTTTAGGTATACAAAGGATGAAATGGTTATGGTGATATTGAACAAAGATAAAGACCCCATCAATGTAGATATACAAGAGTATAAAGAAGTACTTAAAGGAAAGCTTTCCGGAAAGGACATTTTAACAGGAAAACTTTACAATGCCGTAGACCATCTGCAAGTTTCAGGAAAAACAGCGATGATTATAGAGGTTGAGTAATAAATCAATTATTAAATGATTTTTTGAAGGTAGATTTAAAACTAAACCTTCAATAGGAAATTATAAAGAAACTGGATAACAGTAGTTTGTAAAGTTGAGTTATGTGATGTTAAAGGCAACAAGAAATTGTTGCCTTTTTTAATAAGAACAAAAATATTATAATCTCACCCTTAAAAACCATGAAAATTTAAACCGTAACATTAAAATAGCATGGTTACCATTTATTCTGGTAAGAACTACTTTTCAAACAAAAATTCGAGAGGAAAATTGAGCCGTTTACTCCAAGCGTTTTCACTATGGTTTTCCCCTGGAAAAAATTTAGTGAACCAATTAGTTTCATTATAACCTTTTTCGACCATCAACTGGTCTACTTTTTTTTGAATTTCCGGATACAGCTTATCCAAAGTTTCATCACCACAGTCAAAGTAAAATTTATGATTTTTTGGATTGGGAAGGTTTTTATCTAGATATCTCAAAAATGCATCTGGTACCGGGTTGTTTTCAAGCGTAAAAGTACCGGGCCAATGTGTTGATAAACATGCGGCTCCTCCAAATACGTTGGGATATTCACAAATAGCGTACATAGAGATTAATCCTCCCATACTGCTGCCCATAACAAAAGTGTTTTCTTTGTCAGGGTAAACAGAGTAGGTTTTATCTATATATGGTTTTAGTTCTTCTATAATAAACTTAAGGTAGTTATTAGATTGAGGACTGAACATTTCATCTATAGGAACGTGAGAGCTTTTAAGTTGGGTATTAACCGTGTCCTTCTGCCTATCTAACAAAGATTCAAACGGTTTTTGTGGGAAGTAATCAGAGTGTCTTGTTTCTCCTCCATTCCAAATACCAACAACTATAAATTTTTTAATTTTATTGGATTGAAATAATTTGGAAGCCACATCATCTACGTTCCAAGCTTGTTTGTTCCACGAGCTTTCAGGGTCAAATAACATTTGTCCATCGTGCATGTATAATACAGGATATTTTTTTAATGGAGAATAACCTTCAGGTAACCATACATCAATATTTCTGGACGTTATAAACTTTGACTCATAATTCTCAATACGTTCAAGCTTACCATGTATTACTTTGGGAAGCGTAGTTTGCGCTTGTACAGTTAGAATTGAGAATAAGATTATAGTAGTACATATTAATTTTTTCATCAATTACTTGTGTTAATTACGGCTCTTTTTTTACTTTAATTTCCATAAATGATACAGCTATGAATAGTACCGAACAAAGTAATTTTAACGTTCCTCCAAGTACAAGGATTTTCCTTGGATTGTCTTGATATATAAGCACTGATTCTTATTAGTTGTTTTTTAGCTTTTCGGCTATTTCATCATAATACTCTTGTGTAATCACTTCAGTCCACGTGGTTGGCTGCCCGCCACCATATAAAGCTAGATATGTTACATTACTAAGCTTCGTGGAGGAATGCCAATGTTCAATATCTTTCTCACATTTAATTACATCGCCTTTTTTCAAAATTACAGGCACATTCCCTCTCTCCTGGTAATAGGCCTCTCCATCTACAATTATCAATACTTGTGCTGTTGCATGTTTATGCCAGTCCAATGTTGAGTTAGCTTTAAACGTTGCTTTTGTAATATTATAACCCAATTCCGCGTCATCGTGAATAATAGCATTCAACCAAGCTTCTCCAATATAATGTGTGTTTGGAGCTTTTGTTCCTTCGGTAAGATATGAGGATACACTGTAATCGGAATCCTGAGAAAATACGGATGTAGATACAAAAATCAACAACAGTAAAATTGAATTTTTTATTTTCATAAGATTCTTCATTTATTTTGTTATTAGCGGTTTCGTACAAGAATAGTTGAGGATTTGTGTGCGAGTACTTTCCGAATAAAAACCCGAAGTAGCAAACACGCAACGACCTTTGATTAAGCACTAAGCCTCAATTATTTTTAGAGTATTGTATGCAGGTTCTTTTATAGCTGTTCCACTAGTTTTCTGGCGGTAACAGTATCATATATAATTTTCAGTTTACTAATCTTATTTTGATTATCGAATTCAATAATGTCAACTACGTCAAATTCCACTTCTTGATTATTTTTTAAAGTCCATTTATAAGTAAAATAAAGAGCTAAATTGTTTGAGTCATTTTCTTCAAAAATTCCTTTTAAATGAAGTTCAGAATTTGATGTATCACTATTTAATTCACGATAAAATTCATTCGCTTTTTTTATTCCGTATAGTGGTGAATCAACCATTCCATTTTTATTGAATAATGCAACTACTTGTTCAATATTTCCATTTTCAAGATGAGTAATATATTGCTTTGCTATTTCCTTTCTATTCATTATTCCATCAATTTTAAATTTCAGAGTTTGTTTCTCAGCTTTGTACCTACTAATCTAAATGATTTTTAACTATTTAAAAAGTGTTTGTAACTGCATAAGTGCAGATTTCTGTTGTTTTAATGGAACATGGCCTAGTAGCACTTGAATCTGTCTTAAATCGGTACCTGATTCCAGAAGATGGGTGGCAAAACTATGACGCAAAACATGTGGTATAACAGTTTGTGTTACTTTTGCTTTAATAGCTATGTCTTTTACAATTTTCAGTATATTCTGGACAACGCATTCCCCACCTTTCTTCTTTCGAATAAATAGTTGGAAGCACTTCATTACATATAGTATATTCTCAAGTCTTCCAGTACTTTCTTAAGGAGTAGGGTGTACATATTCTTATTGTGAAAACGATAGCAAAATACATTGAACAATTTTAACCTTTCCGTTGGATAATTTGTCCAAAGAGGACAAATCGTGTTCTAAAACGTGTTCACTTTCGTGTTCAATTCTAATAGCGTAAAAAAATAAAAGGCATAAAAAAACGGATTGTAGTTCCCAATCCGTTAGTTTACAGCATTTTAATCTTTGTGGCGAGAGGGGGGCACGATCCCCCGACCTCCGGGTTATAATTCTACTTTGAAAATCATGAACGCTTGAAAACAGGGCTTCCCGAGATGCTATCTTATAAAATCGTGTTCAAAAACGTGTTCAGTTTTGTGTTCACAATTAATTCAAAATTTTGAACAGCTATTTAATCAAAATTTCATAATCATCCACCTTTGAATCACCTAGTCTTAGAAAGTAAGAATAATGTTTCACAAATATGACACCTAGAGCGATTTTTGAAATAGTTGTGTTGTTCAATTTTTCATAAATTGTTTTTGTTAATAGATAGTCTATCCTACTATCCGCATTACCATCATCTTACCGCCCAAATGAATTTCTTGCCTTAATATTTTTCTGTTGTATTTATTTAGGTAATAGACACTTGTAGTTAAATTGTTCGAAATATCATCCGTAACCTCTACCTTCCAAACTGCCACTGACTTTCCCTCATGCTCAAAGTTGACTTCTTCAACTCCCCTAATAGTTGCCGTTATGACTCCCGTTTTGGATTTAGGATTGTAATCAAAAATGGAAATGGTTTTTGAAAAGTTCTCATCAAAAGGAAGCAACCTAATCAATTGAGGATAAAAATTGCTATCAAAAAAAGGCATACTGACCTCTTCTTCTAATTGGGTTTTTGCTCCAGTATCTTTATCCAGAAAAAAACCGGTTATCTTTTCGCCAAACCTTAACACCAAATTTCTTTGTTGATTGTATGAAGAATGATAAATAGGTGCAAAATCATAAGTTCTTACTATAGTACTGTCTACCCAAGTTACGGGCGACTGTTTCAAAACAGCCGTCGTTATAATAGTAACGGAGTCTTCTCCTTTTTTGATATCCGTTACGACTTCGCCGATTTTTACTTCTTTTGAATCTTGAAGCATGGTCCAAGACATTTTTGTGGTTTCAGTTTGAAGCAAATTAATATTTGCAGGATTGTTCATAGGACTTAATGGAATTTCTTGCGCTGTAACCTGAAAAGCAAATCCTATCATATAGATTAGAAGGAAAATCATATCTTTCATTTTGTCTTTGCTATTTAAATTTTAGTTCCAAATACCGCTTTTTGCCGTTTGCGAGGCGTAGCTTTTGAAATCAATGGCGGGCCTTCCCAATACTTTGGCCACATCATTGGAAATTTCTTGGTTATCAGGGTTTCCCAATACTTCTTTGAACAGATAGCCCAAAAGCCATACATAAGAATCGGGTAGGCCGGCTTGGAGCATTCCTTCCTTAAATTCCTCAATAGAGATAGGAATATATTGAATGGATCTGTCAGCGGCTTTGGCCATAATTTCTACCACCTCGGCAAAGGTTCTCTTTTGTGGTCCCGTTACGGTAATGGTTTGTCCGTTATAGGAATCATCCATTAGTACTTTGGACACTACATCTGCAATATCGTTTACATCTACAAAAGGAATTTCAGCCTTTGGCATGGGCAGGGCAACGGTGCCATTCAAAACAAAATCTAAAAAGGCACCTTCGCTAAAATTTTGATTGAACCAAGAGGCCCTAACCAGAGTATAGTTAAGACCAGAATTTGCTACTATGGCCTCACAAGCCTCCGCTTCGGCTTCTCCCTTGCCTGAAAGTAACACTACCTTCTTTAAACCGGCTTCCAGAGCTTTTTCGGTCAGTGCTTTTATGGCATCTCTAGAACCTGGCACCGCCAAATCGGGATAATACACAATATACGCCCTGTCTATACCTATTAAGGCGGCTGTATAGCTTTCAGGATTCTCCCAATCAAAAGCAGGACTTGTTTTTCTGCCGGCAACACGAACGTTGTGTCCGGTATTTGCCAAATTGTCTGCGACTCGACGACCGGTTTTTCCGGTTCCTCCGATAACTAAAATGTTTTCTGATTTCATGATTTAAGATTTATAAATTTTACAGTATTATTTTGTGTAAATGAGGCCTATCAGCAATAGGGCAAAAGATGTGAAAGAAGCAATGGTACGCTGTATATGCCAGCGATTCCATGGATGCTCAAATTTGGTTCTCAGTTCCTTGAGTTCGGCAGCGGAAAGCTGTTCCAAAGTAGTTTTATCAAGTATTTCGTTTAGGGGAACATTTTTAAGAATCGTAATCAAACCGATACCTACGAAATATAAAAGTGCAGCAAGTGTAAATGACCACATTGTCATAGAAAATGCATTGCGGTGCAGAAAGGCATTTAAGAACAACAGCACTATGGGCGCAAAAAATACTACTAAAAAACTACGGTTGATGATAGCACGGTTCATTGCTTGAAAGGATTGCAAGAACCCCAAATCATCCAATCTACCAATACCCGGTGTGATGGCGTTGGACCATGTGAAGCACAATCCCGCGGTGAGCCCCGTATACAAGATGCTCAGCATCAAAACAATCATTTTAAACTTTATTTCCATTTTGTTGGTTTTTTGTGGATGAACTCCAGATTAACAATGTTTGATACTCATTAGAAGGGAGTTTTACTTTTCGGCCTTTGGAAATATATTTTTCTAAAAGCCTCCCATTAAACAGCTATAATTCAAGTATATATTCAAAAATTAAAGCAATAATGAATTTTACTAAGCTTATCACGATGCTGTTTTTTGAAGCGTATATTTTCTGAAGTACACTACAGTGAAAAAGAATTCAACAATAATGATAAAAAACATGGGGTCCCCAAAAAAGGTTGCATAACTACCCCCTGTAGGAATTATAAACACGGGTACCGTAATGAATATATCCAAGATGGTAGCGATGAGCACAAAGGTCAGTGCCAATATACTAGGTCTCATTCGCCCCTTTTTGTAAAACAAATATGTACCTAGACACGCACTGGGAATAATACCTAAGAATAGTGCTATGCTAGATTGTAATTCTACGTTGTCAAGTAATTGGAAACTAAAAGAAAACAAGTAAACGCTTACGCCCAAGACCCATACGAATGCGCCATATAACAATACTTAATAATCTGCTGGTTGTCATAATCTTAGTGTTTAAATTATGATACAAATCTATGTCTATGGCCAATTAAGCACTTATTCCAAAAGAAGTATGATTTGTTCCAAAAGTGGCCCCAAGAAAAGAGAGGCAAACAAATTCATGGTCAATAAATTTCTACGGGAATTTTTTTCCTACTATGATTTTCAGGATGGAAGAAGGAGGTTTATTTAATTTGACTAGGACGGTAACCAAACCTTTTCACGAAGGCATTAGAGAAGGAGCTCAGGCTGTCGTATCCAACTTGCCATGCGGCCTCTTGCACTGTAGCCTCTTTTTCACTGATGAGTTTATGGGCAGAAATAAGCCTTTCATTCTGAAGATATTTAAATACGGGCACTCCAAAAATGGCCTTAAACTCTTTTTTAAGACTGGTAGTATTAAAACCAATAGCTTGGGAAAGCTCCGAAAGTGAAGGTGGATTATCCAAATTTTCCAAAAGAATGTCTTTTGCCTTATCTAATTGCTTTCGATGTTTTGGTTTTGAGACCTCTTCCTGTTTGATGGCAAGCTGACCAAAAAAGTGCGATAACAATGCGGTTATATGGCTCCTAAAAAACATCATTTTCGTTTTACCGGAGTAACTGTTTGAGAAAAATGCATCCACGATGTTTTCCATCTCTGGGATCATATAGAAACATGGCCCTTCTACATAGCTAGCCTTAGGATTTACCAATTCTTTCAATAAATCAGAAAACAATTCGCCTTCTTGATTGGGCAACAGTTCCATATTACTAAGCTTAGTAGCTACAACGATGCACTTTAAATTCTTATTTGGACTTACGGTATGTTCAAACTCTACTTGCTCGTCTGCATAAAAGGATAGAGAAAGTCCTTTGGTGTATTGAAATTTTTTTTGATTTTGATGATATTTTACGGTTAGGTCCACATTGCCAGAACCATAAAAGGCAACGCCTACAATCGGTTCATCAAATCGGCATGAATCAACTTCTATTTTGGTAGAATTAGCTTCTTCAACCAAAATTATAAAATCATTGATATGTATAAAATCACGTGTCATGTTATCATTTAAATCAAAAACTTAAAGTTAAATAAAATAAGTAATTCGGTTTGAACAAATAATATAATCAACTCGTCTAAGCCTTTCAGTGATACTATAATTAAGGGGGGAGGAAATTTTTTGAATACTATCCCCCCTTAACCCTTAAGAAAATTTAGAGTTGGTTATAAAATTCTATTGATTTTTTTTCAACTTCCTTTTTAAAATTACCTGCTACCACTTTTTTCTCTTTAAAATTATCATAGAAATTAGGCAGTGAAAAATCTGCTATCACCTTCGCTCCCAAGAAAGGAAAATAGGCCTTGGCCGATTCCAATACCGTTTTGCCACCCCTACCTCCAGGTGAAGTTGCCAGTAAGAGTAAGGGTTTTTCCCTCCAAATTTTTATGTTTACCCTAGAAAGCCAATCAATGGTATTTTTTAAGACAGCGGTATAAGACCCATTGTGCTCTGCTAGGGAGATCATAAAGCCATCTGCCTCATCCATTAATTCGTTTAATCTTCTAACCGCAGTGGGAATTCCATTTTCCTCCTCATAATCTACCCCATATATGGGTAAAACATAATCGTTTAGATCTATTGAAATGATTTTTGTGTTTTCCAATAAACCAGAGGTGTAGGAAAGTAATTTTTTGTTGATTGATTTTTGGCTGTTGCTACCCGCCATAGTGATTACTTTTTTCATGCTGCTGTTTTGTTTGATATTAAATGATCCAATGACCAGTTCCCACTGCCGTTCACCAAAGTGGCCAATGCAAGGCCTATAATCAAAAGAGAATATTCATAGCCTTCGCCAGCTTGGTTACCGAACCAATTCATGAAAAAACCATGTTGCCATTGAGTGGAGTAAATGATACCTACAAACATTCCGGCAATTGATAATGCCCAGAACCTGCTTAAAAATCCTAAGATCAGAGAAATGGAGCCAAAAAATTCAATCATAACAATGGAAAATGCCACTATACTCGGCAGTCCCATTTGATTCGTTAAAGAATCCATTGTGGCCGAATAGCCATAGCCTCCAAAGAGACCTAAAAATTTTTGCGCCCCATGTGGAAGCATGATTAGACCAAGGGTCAGTCTCGAAATGCCAAATCCGATATTCGGCTGTGTTTTTAAAAGTTTTTGTGTCAACTGTTTCATACGTTTTAAGATTAAATTGTTTATATGGATTTTCGGTAATACATCCCGAAGGATGATTTTTTAATGAGATTGGGTCCGTATTGGTCAAAATCTACCCCAACTCCAAACTGATGGGTGTAGAATGATACCCCGGCCCGTAATTGCTGAAAGCTTCTTGAGTGGCTCTTGAATTCGTCCCACACGGTCAAAAATTGACCGTTTAACCAAATGGATATTTTATCGTTTAGCGATGAACGAAACTGGAACTGTACAAACGATTCGCCCTGAAAGATGTGCTTTTGCTCTGAATGAGCTACCGTAGGAATAACAACCAATAACCATCGTGAATTTTTAAGAGAGTACATGACCGACAAACGTTTGGAATAACCGGCAAAACTGTTGTAGTATAACGAGGCTCCAACGGCAATTTTTTTATGAAAATTCCAGAATAAGGTTGGTAAAACCCCTAGTTCGTCAAAACCATGATTTTCTTCATGCCTGAATTTTTGAAAGAAAGCCAATGTATTGATGCTAAGGGCCGGGTTAATATTCAAAGGCTGGCTAGAGAACAAAGTGAAATCAGTTTTATCAAAGCCACTAAACAACTCTACTTGGGTAATTTGCGCATGCAGATTGCCTATAAAGGCAATAGTTGCAACGGATAAAAGGAGTCGTATTCTTTTCATGCCCCAAAATTGCGTGAGGAGCAGATAAAAAAAAATGAACTAGTTTAAGACTTTTACCTTCTGTTGACTTTGGTAATAATCTTGCTCATAAACTCTGGGGTAATGCCTATATAGGCCGCAAGGTCTTTTTGTGTAACTCTGTGAACGATGTTGGGATATTTCTTTTTAAAGGTGATATAACGTTCTTCGGCACTTAAGGAGATGCCATGGTTGGAGCGCTTGATATAGCTAATGAGTGACCTTTGATACAGGATGCGATAGAACCTTTCAAATTTTGGAATTTCCTGAAAAAGCAATTGGTAGTTTGCCCTGGAAATACCTAAGAGTTCCGAGTCTTCGGTAGCCTTAATAAAGTAACGGGTAGGTTTATTGGTTATAAAACTGGCCATGTCTCCTGTCCAATAATCCTCAACTGCAAACATCGATATATGGGGAGCGCCGGTATCATCCAACGTATACACTTTTAAACAACCTTTGGTAATAAAATACTCATATTTAGCCACATCGCCTGCCTGCATTAGGAATGCCCTCTTTTTTACTTTTATTCCCCTAAGTAAAGAGAGGTATTTTTGTTCTTCCAAAGGAGTAAGGTTAATGAACCTGGCAACATTTTTAAGAATTAGCAATTGTGGTCCTTCCGGTTTCAATATTCATTTGGTTTTGGTGGACCTTAAATTAAAAATTTTGACTAAAACCTCCATCAAATTGATATGTTTATTAACTTTTGTTGGCTAAGGGTTACTTCTCATTGTTAAAAGCATAATACTTTTAAACGCGTATCGAACTCAAATAGGTCCAAATGACAAATAAAATCTGTAAGGGTATACGAAACCATAGGTAGGCAAGCCCATTTCCATCAAAGGTTCCTTTTTGGTAATTCACATTATGTATGGAGGCATAAACATTCGCCGGCAACATGAACAATAAAAAAATAATCAGTGCCCAACCACTAGTAGTTTTCAGCTTAGGAATCAATAGACCTACGGCGAGAAGAATTTCAAAGATTCCAGTGAGGTAAACAAAAACTTCTTTAAAGGGAACGAACTTTGGAATCATCATGGTCATGCCCTTGGTGAACACAAAATGCCCCATGGCCGTAAATATTAGCATTACGGACATGGCAATTCTTGCCGATAAGGCAAAATCATATTCTTTTTGAACCATTTTAATGAGTAGAATAGAGATGGAAAAACTTATCACAAGTACAATGAGCGGTTTCATATTTTTCTTAATTGTATGGACTACAAAGGTTTTAAAAGAAAAATCAAAAAGAATGAACCTAGGTTAATTAATACGTTTTCGTATTCTACTCAATGCTTGTGGCGTTACGCCAATATAGGAGGCTATATATTTTAATGGAATTTGTTGCAATAGTTTTGGGCGGTCAGTGAATAGGTTCAAATAGCGTTCTTCCGCTGTTTGGTTCAATAAAGAAATTTCTCTTTTTGACTTTATCAAAAACATATTCTCGGCCATTTTACGACCAATAGTGTTTCCGTTTGCGGTTCTTTCATAGACATCATCGAGGTCGTTTTTGGAAATTCTCCAAAGCACACTCTCCGCTAAGGTTTCAATCTGATATTTTGAAGGCTGTCGCGACAAAAAAGAATCGTACCCTGTTACAAACTCTTTTTCGAATAAAAATCCAAATGTTAAGTCGGACTCCTCTCTCGGTATATAGAATCTCACCATTCCCTTAGCAATAAAGGAAATATGATTTTCAATTTTGCCCATTTGCAAGATGACGGTGTTCTTTTCAAGCTTTACTTCTTTAAGTTTTGATGCAAAAAACTTCCAATCGGCATCGTTCATGGGGGAAATATCATCTATAAACTTTCTAAGCTCGTCCATTTTTTATGCTTGATGATCATATCGCAGTGTACACCTCTGTTTCTTGTAAGTGGGCGAAAGAAATTCTGCTTTAAGCTATTAATATTTTACGGTTTTGAATATTCGATCAATTCTTCAACATAATGGAAATCTCCTTGGTCTTGAGTGAGCTTGACAAAATTTTATACAGCAGGGGCATATAACCAGACCTCCTTTTCGTCTGCGTTGTAACCTCTAGAATTAGAAGTTCTACCGGTGTATTGAATAGTATAGGCCATAAATGTACCAGCTTCTACTGTTTCTTCTTCGTATGAAAGCACCTCCCCGGTGATAAACGATATGTTTTGTATTGTTGACTTTGCCAATAACTACAGACCTTTGAGATACTAAAATCCTATATATTTTTTTATACATTGTTGTTCGTTTGTTCTTAGTAGTCTACGAATCAATAGTTTTGTAAAATTTTATAATATCTTCTGCCAATAATGATGGCTTTTCCATAGCTGCAAAATGCCCTCCTTTAGACATGTTTGTCCATTGTGTTACGTTATACCCTTTTGACATGTATGCCCTAGGAGGCTTTGATAATTCTTTAGGGAAATTAGCATAAGCAACAGGAGGTTTTACGAAATCATTTACGCCAAACTTCATTGGGTTTTTGCTGTTTTCGTTATAAATTCTTACCGATGAATGAATGGATTGTGTTACCCAATAGAGAGTAATATTAGCTAATATTTCATCTTTTGTAAATATGTTTTCAAGGTTACCCTCATTATCACTCCAACTATTAAATTTTTCTACTATCCACGCGCATAATCCAATAGGAGAATCATTTAATCCATAGGCCAATGTTATTGGTTTTGTGCTTTGTATATAAGCATATCCTGCTTCTTTTGCCGACCATTCTTTAAGTCCTTGATTGTATTTTATAACATCCTCAGAAATTTCTTTTTCCTTAAGATAGGGTGTAAAAGAATCAGAGACATAATTAAGATGTATCCCTATTATATGCTCAGGATATTTCATACCTAGTCTAGTACTAATTCCTGAACCTATATCCCCGCCTTGTGCACCATATTTATTATAACCAAGCTCTAACATTAATTTATGCCATAAATCAGCCACGTAAGCATTATCACATCCTTTTTCTACACATTTGCTGGAAAATCCAAATCCAATAACAGAAGGGATTACTAAATCAAAAGAAAATTGTTCATCATTGGTTAATAGTGGTATGAGCTTTAACATCTCTATAAATGATCCAGGCCATCCATGTGTTATAATTAATGGTATAGATTTTTTACTTTTACCTCTAATATGTAGAAAGTGAATTTGATGGCCATCAATATCTGCCATAAAATTAGGGAATGAATTGATTTCACTCTCAATCTTTTTCCAACTAAAATCATTAAGCCAATAACTACTTAATTCTTTCATATAAGATAAATTGGCGCCATAATTCCAATCAGAATCATTAATTTCATCAGGCCAACGACTATTCTTAATTCTTAAGTTTAAATCATCAAGAATTTCTTGGTCCACATTCACAAAATAGGGTTCTATCATATTTTTTGATTTAGCTGTGATTTTTTGTTAGCAAGCACAACTGTTAGTAAAAGAATAGTAGCGAATTTACAAGTACTTGTTTTTTTTGATTTTAGACATATCCTATATATAACAAAGCGATTTCGAAGAAGTACCAAAACCACTATCATTTATAATACTTTATTGTACATAGTGTTTTCTATTCAACCAATTTCATAATCATTTTTCTACCACTAACTTCAATTTCTTGTTTTAAAGTTTTTCTTGTTGATATATCAATATAATAAGTATTTATAGTAGAATTTTTTGAAATCTCATCTGTAGCTTCAACCCTCCATATTTGTTTTAACTCTCCATGGTGTTTTATATCTGACATTTCGGTATTCAAGATTGTTGCTGTAATGACTCCAATTTTTGATTTGGGATTATAATCAAATATAGAAATAGAGTTAGAATAACCATTTTTTAAAGGAAGTAACCTTATAAGTTGAGGATAAAAATTACTGTCAAAAAATGGCTTATCAGCTTCTTCAGATATCTTAGTTCTAGTGTTGGTTATTTTATCTAAATAATAACCCGTTATTTTTTCGTCAAATTTTAAAACCATATCTCTTTGTTGGTTGAATGAAGAATGGTAAATAGGGGCAAAGTTTTTCGTGCTAACAATTGTACTATCAATCCATTTACTTGCAGATTGTTGGATCATTACGGTTGTTATAATAGAAGTTCTATCTTTTTCTTTACTAATTTTAGTCTGAATGTCTCCTATTTTAACCTCGATTGAATCCTTAATGATAAACCATGACATTTTCGAAGTATCCGATTTGAGTAAATTTATATTCGCAGGATTGTTTTTTGGGCTTAATGGTTTTTCTTGGCAACTTAATAGATTAGAAGTCCCAATAATAAACAGCATTAGGTGAATTGTTTTTTTCATTTTTTTAATTTGTGTGCAAGTCGTCTAGATATAGATATAACTATATACAAGTTTATGAATATCAACACGTCTAAGCTGTTGGGGAAAGCTTAGAGTTAATTGTTTAATTGGAAAAGAATATTCATAATCTCAACACTCGGTGCTTCTTTAATTTCATAAGCGGCTGGGATGCTCTGTGCTAAATCAGACTTTTGGTAACTTTGTAGAGATGCCATAGAATCCCAGATGTAAACTCCGCCATATTCTCCTTCTTTACCTGTTTTTACGTAATATTTTTGTAAAAGCCCGGGAATGGTTCTAAAACTATATGCTCTTTCGTTTGCTCTTTTTGATAACTCAACTTCCGGTAAATTCGATTTCAACTTGATTATTTGTAATATCATAATGAATTAGATTTTTATTAGAAGTGTAATCTATTCATTTTTGATAATCGAAAATTGTAAAAATCGGTCGTTTTCATTTTTCAATAATACTTTTGGTGTAAATCCAGTTATTTTCTTTATTCCTTTTATAAAATGGGGTTGGTCAAAATAACCTTCTTGAGCATATAATTCTCCTTTTTTAATCTGACTAAAGTTGGAAGCTCCTTTTCTAATATTGCAATAAGCTTTTAATGAAAGGCCAAAAGTGGATTGAAAATAGCGATTTATTTGTCGGTCAGACCAATTAGCTTCTTCCGAATAGTACCGAACGGTATTGTTACCTTTTGTTTGGTTAATCGCTTTTAAAAGATGTTCTTTTCTTGGGTCAATACAACTTTGTTTTTCAATACATGATAGTAAGTATTGGTTGAAGTGCTCAAAAACATTAGTGTCTTTTTTTTTACTAAGGTCATTAAGATGGGTGTAGGATTTTTCTATGCTTATTATATTATTGAGTATTTCGCTAATATTTTCACGAATTATATTCTCAATAGCAAGCAACCTAAACTGCACACCATATATTGTGGTTTCGGGCGCGATAAATACACTTGTTTTTTGGTTCCATAGACCAGATAAAAACACGTCTTCTAAATTGTTATTATGGTAACAAATTAATAAATCGAAAAATCCATCAGGGAATATTGTGTAATATTGGAAATCTTTATTTTTGTTTTCAATTTTCCAATAACATCTTACATAATCCTTAAGGTTTTGATTGGGTTGTTCCTGAAAATAAGTCATCCAAAACTGTTATTAATATTGGGTTTCTAATTGATTACATTCATCTATTTATTCTAATGTAATTTTATTAATTCTATTTCAACAAATGTTTGGTAAAGGTTTTGTATATAGTTGCTTGCGTGTTTTAAGCACCTATTTTAGCAAATACAAACCAAACTGAAAATCCGCGAGGATTTTCGTAAGTAGGCTAGAACTAGCAATAAATTATATATGGTTTTGTCAACTGGCTTTTAATTGTCAATTACAATCTCTAATTGTCTATTCAGTATTCCTTTTCCGCCAGCCATCAAATCTTTAATTTCTTGATTTATGATTCGTAAGTTAACAATGATTAAACTAGGTGAAGGTTCTTTCATATATTTTCCTTGTTGAATGTGAAAAGAGTTTTTCTTGATATTTAAAATGTCAAATAAATAACAAGCAAGAGGGCCAGCTGCCATTCCTGTTCCTGATTCTTCTAATATTCCATAGCGAGGACCAAACATTCTCGAAGTAGCGTCAGATTCTGTATCGGTAGAGAATACATAGTAACCGATTAAATCGCACTCATCGCTTACTTCACTAATCAAATCAAAATCAGGAATTATATTCTTTAAAATTTCATTGCTTTTAACCGGAACAAGTATAAATGAATTCCCTGTATTTACTAATTGAATTGGTGCATTTGGAATCAAGTCCGTTTTCTTTAATCCTAATGATTTTAAAACCACACTTTCTTTGTTACTTACATCTGTATATTTTGGAGCCAATTGTTCCATGAATGCTAAATCACCAATTAGTTCTATTTTTCTACTTCCATCAATAGTTTCTTTTGAAGAATTATCATTTTTTAAGGCGCCTATTTGTTTTAAATAAGAAAATGTTGCTACAGTAGCATGCCCGCAATGCGCTATTTGTTTAGTTGGAG
Organism: Zobellia sp. B3R18; assembly: GCF_018860715.1. Taxonomy (NCBI): domain Bacteria; kingdom Pseudomonadati; phylum Bacteroidota; class Flavobacteriia; order Flavobacteriales; family Flavobacteriaceae; genus Zobellia; species Zobellia sp. B3R18. The sequence continues at coordinate 55,103 of NZ_JAHKQG010000005.1, forward strand.
TGAAGAAATCTAGCTTAAAATCATCCGTCATAGATTTTGAAACAAAAGCAGTTTCTGATAAACCTACTTTTTTAGAAATCTCAAGTTTATTTCTATCAGATAAGTCATCTGCATTTAAAACTACACCAGCTGGATTACCGCCTTTGCCATTTTCTGCAAAAGCGTTGAGAATTTGTACATTAATAACTTTTTTTGAACTGTCCATTTTCATTTTTTTATATGTTATATAAGATGGACGCTATTAGTTAGAAAAAGACGTTGTAAATTTTAATTATTTTCAAAATCTATTAATTTACCTGAACTATCCGATTCTACATTTGGGCAATCTAAAATGTTTTCTTTTAAAATCTTTTTAGCTTTTTGAACTCTTGATTTTGTCCCCGAATAAGAGATTTTTAAATGTTCTGCTAACTCTTTTTGTGAATAGTTTTTAAATGAAGTTAAAATAATTGCTTCTTTATGATGAGATGAAAGACTTTCTATTTTTTGATTAATACATTGAGTTAAGTTCTTGTAATCAAAACTATTAACCTCCAATTCTGGAATTTCTACATCACTGATTGATATGTTATTATGGTTTACTTTTCTAAAGTAGTCAATAATTGTATTCCTGGTGATTTGATAAACCCAAGATGTAAGTTTAGAAGTATGTTTTAATTGATGAATTTTAGTTTGAATTTTCAAAAAAACCTCTTGATGAATATCTTTTGACGTTTGTTCATCTTTTATTTTCTCCAAAATAAACTTATAAAGTTCTTCATTCAGGTCAATCCAAATAGTATTAATTTCAGTTTTTTCCATTTTGGTTTTTCAGGTTGCACATAAAGGTTCGTATAACCGTCAGTTACGAGTTTGTGTATGTTAATTTTCGGTTTAGCACAGACTTTAGCAATTCCAAGTGGATTCGGGCGAAGTCGAATCCGCCGTAATTGCGGTTGTATATTGTTGTTTGGCGTTTTTATATTTCATTCAATAGTTTTTCAGAATCCCAAACAGTTGCAAATTCCTCACTCAAATTTGCAAGAGTTGTCAAATGTATTATTTCAGAGCTGTATTTTTCTCCGTTAATTCCAATTCTGTCAAAAGTGGCTGTTGCGTCGGAAATTAAATAAGTCTCATAGCCAAAGTTACCTGCCATTCGTGTTGTGGTCGATACACAGTGATTTGTAGTAATTCCGACTATTACCACGGTTTTAATTCCTAATCCGTCCAATTGCTCCTTTAAATTGGTTCCGATAAAAGCACTATTTACATTTTTCGTTATTACGGGTTCATTTTTCTCAGGTAGGACATTTTCGTTAAATTCAAATCCTTTATTTTGTTCATTGAGTTTCGATTGTGGATTTGTAGAGCTGTGCCTAATATGAAATATAGGCAAATTTAATTCACGCCATTTCCCCAGTATTTCTCCGCAAATGATTTCAGCGTTTTTATTATTTCTATTTCCACCCCAATAATCTTCTTCCAAAAAAGCTTTTTGAACATCCACAAGGATTAAAGCTGGATTTTTTTCTTTTAATTTCATTTTGATGTTTGTTCAGTTTTAATGACACACAACGTGTTTGTGCATGAAACGTAGCGTATAAATAACTACGGAAGTTTCAGTTTAGCACAGAGCCGAATTTTTATGTTTTGTTTTTACTTTTTTATTTTAAAGCTAAATCCATAAGATTTAGCGACATCATAAATATACATAGACCTTTCGGTTTTGCTCTAAAGTCCGCATTACGTTAAGGTTTTGTTGGGTGCAGTTTTTTCGTTCGAGCGTACCGTTTTATTATGCTTTCCATTGTTTTCTCTTACGCGGCACATATTAGATAAATTAAATAAGTCAATCACAGACGCAACGAACCGATACTGCGCCAAGAATATCGGCATCAAAATGCCACACTTTTGATTTAATTGACATGTCGGGGCCACCATAACTAATGTCCCACAACCAAGCTTTGTTCTCTTCATTGGTGGGAGTTGACGACCACCAGACAGCGAAGATTCCCAGTTGCCCAAAAGTGCCATTGGGCTTGCGCTGACCTCCTGCAAGCGCATTAAATCCGCTGCTATTAGTTCCATTTCCATCTTCGTTCCAGCTCTCGACACTTTTTAGGGCCTCCCCAGCCTTATCAGCTCCACCAAATTCACTCACAAGCATAGACCATTCGATATCCGACGCCAAATGCCAACCTTTGGGACAAGCTTTTTTCGCAGCCTCCCAAGTGTAAAGTAAGCCAAGTTCATCGCGATTGTTTTCGTTGTCATCATAAGCGTAACTGTTCTCTACTTTGTAGTTTAGGTTTTGAGCTAGCCAGATAACCGTTGTGCCAGTTCTAGTATTTTCGAAGCTGATAGTTTTATATGTTTGCCCATCTCGCGAGTCAATAAACGTTCCAGTTGATTGGGCAATTCCTGCCTTCGTAAAAAGCAAGATAGAAAGGATTGTAAAAATGTTCTGTTTCATTATAGACGTATTTTTAAAATTGCACCCAACGGGATTGTATATGAAACGTAGGGCAGGGGACGGGCGATTTCCTATCGGCCTTGCACAAGCCGAACCTTTTGCATTTTGTGACTAACTTTTTTCTTCAGTTGCCAAATCAAAAGGTGCGGCGACCCCGCCGACACGCAATGGCCAATGGGCCTGACACTGACTAGCCCTATGTTTTATATACGTTGTTACCATTTGTTGTTTCCGCCTGAGTGTTTCATTTTTACTAAGATTTCATATATTTTAATAACAGAGTTATTTTAGTAAATGTGTTTTTTATAGCTACTTGTTTAGAGTTGGTATTCTTTAAAATTTACTGTAAATAATCATTGTAAATTTGAATTTGTTATCACTTTATCTATTCAACGGGAAAAGCTTTTTGGTCATAGATTACTAAGGAATCATTGACCACCTTGTATATCCAATTGGTTGACCTGTAAGACCCCATTCCTACGAAAGCTTTTTCAAAACCAGACGTTTCCTGACATTTTGTGGAAGGATTATAATCCACGAATTTATTACAATCCTCATTTAGAGCTTGGAATGATATTAAAATATCGTTATACAATAAACAGCCGTTCATTTCAGCTTCATAATAAACTATATCGGTTCCAATCAATACGAAACAATCTCCCTTGACTTCTCTAAAATCTACTATGTATACTGATGGATTGGGTTTAATATTCAAATTCTCTTCACAATGAGCCTGATATTTGTCGATTATCAGCTCTAGTTTCTCCATAAGGATTGGTGATATTTCTATATCTTTTTTGTTCTTACAACCAACTAACCATAAGGGTAATACGCAGATTATCAAATTGATAAGTTTGTTCATCTAATCCTTATTTTGGATTCTATAGGTCTATTTGATTTAAGCATTTAAACTTTATAGTTTTTCCTATAAATTTCATGAGTTGCAATTTTATGGATTTGCAAATTCCAATTATATTTTCCTGCTGTATTTTTTACCGGGCGCTTTAAGTCTCTAAAAATGTTTGTCTACAATAAATGGTAACAATTGTATAAAACAACTGGTTGCTTTATATCTCTTTTAACGGTAATTTACTCAAATCTTGGATATTGTCAATGTATGCAGAAAATAAGTAATTATTATACGTATAATATACATTTACAAACGTTTAACGGTAAGTGCGTTCGTCCAAGGACAATCTGTTCGATAATTTATTTCTATGTGGTGCTGATATGCAGTTAGTAGGGTGTAGTAACTTTTTGTAAACCCTTCATTAGGGTCAAAGGTTATATATGGTGATTTCCGGTGTTTGTGCGGTGCAAGAAGTGGTCAGGAATAGGGTGCAACATCTGCGTACACCCTAAAAGGACACCTGCTTATAACTTACTGTCCTTTTTCAATTGTTTTGAAAAGACGGTATCTATCAAAAAGTTAGTGGCTTCGGCATCCGATAACATTGGTGCTTTATTCTTCTTTTGTATCGGCTGTGTTGCATCCAAGTTTTTGCTATTGGAAGTTGAACCGGAATCATCTTCTTCAAAATTGAACTGCTCATTAAGGGTCAGTAGAATTCTTAACGAGGCTTCAAACTTCAGTACTTCGTTCAGAACGGGGAGTTTGGCAATAAGCCGTTCATCAAAATAGGCTGCATCTCCAATAAGGAAGTAGGTGAGTGGCATTGGGTTTTAAACGGCAAGGTTTTCTTGCAATACTTCTTGTCTCATACTAAAAAGCTCCAATTTCTTTGCTCTGTTTATGAGTCGATGTCCAGTTGCGGATTTACGAATAGTTAATATATCAAATTCATCCTTTATCGTAAGTCGGGCCACCTTTTTATAATAATCAAGTGCAATCTTTCTCTTATCAATTTCGTCCAGTCCTAGTATATCCTCTTCATAGGCATGGAAAAACCCTATCAATGAATTTTCGATTACATCCTCATAAACCTCTAGGATAAAATCATAAAATTCCTTGGTCATTTCTACATTGGGTACATAAAGGGTTTCACTGTTCTTACTGGTGATGGCATTAGGCTTTCCATCAAGTGAGAGAGGTACCTTAGTTACCTCTTGGAGTATTCCCCTTGTGACCTGCAGGCGAGTGAGCTCGTCCATTGTCAACGAGTTCAAGTGCAAGTCCTTTAATAGCCCAAAATAGCTCATTTATCTGTCTTGTTGATGGATTGGTTCAATAGATTTGAGTAATCCTGTGGTAGTTCTGCATCTATGTCCCTAAGATACTTTTCAAGTGCGTCAAGAGTGGCATGGCCGGTTATGAGCATTAATTTGCTTTTAACCTCTTCAGGCGTTCCCGTCTTTATCATTTCGCGGTAGAGCATGGTAATATAAGTATGTCTAAAGCTGTACAGCCCATATTCATTGCCCAACTTAAAATGGTCCTTCACTTTTTTAAATCGTTTGGAAAAGTAGTTCCGTTTATCATTATCGGCAAGGTTCCACTCTCCACCAAAGCCTTGTGGAGTGAACAGGGCATGTTCAGTGTCCATTTGAGAAAGGTCCGGTAATTGCCCAAGCATTATATCTGGAATGATTTTTATCTTAACAGGTTTGTTCTTGGCCTTGACATATATTTTCTTGTCGTTTATGTCAATATCACCCACTTTAAGGCGACATATTTCTATGGGCCTCAACATGTTGTAGCTTACCATTTGAACGAACATACGCATCAAAAGGTCATTCTTTTTAAGGTGGGCGTCAATTTCCGCCAGCTGTTTCGGTGTATAGGTCTTGTTTCTCTTCGGAACGGATTTCAGAATGTTTATTTTACGTATAAAGTTGTCATCTATCAATTCGTTGTTCTCCAAGGTACCAAATAGAGCACTGAGGGCGGTTCTAGTATTGTTTCTGTTTCTAGGACTGGAGGTACGCAATACATCGTTCAGGTGGCGTACTACGATTTTCTTATCAATATTCCTAATATCGGAGACATCTACATCATTTTCCGTAAGCCACCTTTGATACTTCGTGATTCGGCTTTTTTGTTTCTTGAACGAATTATCGTTTAGGGTGCTCTTTTTGATGTTTAGCCCCAGTTCCAAGGCTTCGGCAACCGATACTTTGTGTTTTTTTAAAGGATCGTTTTCTATTTCGGGAATGGGCCCTATTTTGGGTTTGGCGGTTTCGGTGGTGATACTTTTATGTATTGCTTTTGCGGCAGTCCCTTTGTCTGCCTTATTATTTCCTCCAGCCTTACTTATAGAGTGTTCTCTTTCTATTGATTTTCCTCTGAATTTTGCTTCCAACTCTGAATTGTCTTTGTAAGGGTCAAACCCGGCTTCTAACAATAGAAGGAGGTTTCGCTGTAGCACTTTTAGGAACTGTAATCGTTTGGTTTTACCTTTAAAGCGATTGGCTCCGGCCTTAATAAAGGGTTGCTTTTTTAATTTTCCGGTATCAGGGTCCCTGAAAGAGAAATATACGAACCAAGCTTTAGAAAGGGCATCATTGCGTTGGTTTTTTGAAAGGGCCGACCACTGTGTGATATCAACACCACCTGTATAGATTTTAGGTTCGGTGTAGTTCAATTTCATTTTAAACGTGTTTACGTTTTCGTTTATGGAACGTAATAAAAAAGAAATACAAGGCATAAAAAAACGGATTGTAGTTCCCAATCCGTTAGTTTACAGCATTTTAATCTTTGTAGCGAGAGGGGGGCACGATCCCCCGACCTCCGGGTTATGAATTTTGCCGGAACGCCCGTATTTAGGGGCTTTTCACGCTATTCGTCTTAAACCTTTGTACTACGCCGTGTACTCTGGTTAAACTAATATTTTTTTAAATATAAAACATAATCAATTGATAATCAAATAAATCAAAATATTTTCATTTTTAGAACTTTTTGCAATTATTTATAGTTTTTACATAGAGGGGAAATATGAGCTAATTATAAAGAAAAGGAAGTCTATAAAATGCAAATTACGTTAGTTAGGCATCAATAAGAATAGAGAAAATCAATCAGCCTATTCTTTATTACTTTGAAACCGCTGCGTGTTTTTTAAAGTTAGACCCGAAAATCAACAGCAAAATTGTTTCATATTTCTCGCCCATTTTATTTCGTAAAATTCGAAAGGCTTTGGTTATTTGAGACTCAACTGTTTTTTTGGATAGGTTCAGGCATTGAGAAATCTCAATGTTTGTAAGCCCTTCTTTTTTACTCATTAGAAAAATTTGCTTGCATTTTGGAGGTAATTCCTGAATTGCAGCAAAAAGAATATTCAATATCTTTTGCTCTTGAGCCTCGTCTTTTTCTTCTATGGCAAGTTCTAGGGCAGTCATGTATTTTTTTTCTAAAGCCATAACAGCCTTTCCCTTTCTATATTCATCAATAAATTTATTATGAACTGATTTGTATAGGTAGCTTTCTAAAGACAATTCATTTTTAAGCTTAGCTCTTTTTTCCCAAATCTGTACAAATACATTTTGCACTATATCTTCAGCCAATAAATCATCTCTAATAAGACTGTTGGCATAAGCACATAGCCTATTATGGTAGTTTTCGACAAGATATACGTAAGCCTTTTCATTGCCACTTTTTAAACCTTCAATCAAATTTGACTTATTATTAAAACTCTTTTTCATATTGTGGCTTGGTAGGGTGTTATGGCAAATATTAAAAAAAAATGTGAAAAAAATAGGGGTATCTTAAAATAGGTTCGTAATAAATATGAATTACCTAATTAATGAAAGCGAAAAAATTACATAAACTGATTGTGAAATATGTTGCAGCTACGATTGCAAAATCGGAACTGGACGAATTGGAAGTTGAACTCAAACAACCTTCCAATATTCAACTTTTTAATGAATATGTAAAATTAAACTACAGAATTGACAGTAATATGAAAACCTACGATACTGAAAAGTCAAAGCGCTTATTACTGGATAAAATGAGAAGTGATAAAAAAGAACCTAAAAAGCTCAAATTGAAAAGCTTTTTTAAATATGCCGCCCTTATTGTTTTATCTATGACTATAGGATATTTGGTAAAGGAATTTGCCTTCTCGGAAGAGGAAGTAACCCAATTTTCTCCAAAGGAGAATTTTATTACACTAGAACGTGAAGATGGTAATATTCAAGTTATTTCAGAAGAAGGAACGACACAGGTTTTGGATAAAAACGGAAATGTCGTGGGGTCTAAAATAGGTAATCAATTGGTGTATAGGGATAACAATGATTCCGAAGAAAGTACGCCGGTTTATAACACGCTAAAAGTGCCTTATGGGAAACGGTTTGAACTTAAATTGGAGGATGGTTCCGTAGCATACTTGAATTCTGGTTCATCTTTAAAGTATCCCGTAAGATTCCAAAAAGGAATGGAGCGGAAAATTTATTTGAAGGGAGAAGCTTTTTTGGATATCGCGAAAGATAACAATAGAGCATTTATTGTTAATACATCAGATTTGAACGTAAAAGTATATGGTACTCGTTTCAATGTTTCAGCCTATCCTGAAGATAAGGTAAAAGAAGTAGTTTTAGTTGAAGGATCCGTTGGGATGTATGCAAAGGAAAATGGTCTTGAATTGGGTAAAGAAACATTGTTGACTCCTGGAACAAAGGGTAAATATGATAATGAAATTGGGGATATTTCAACAGAGCCGGTTGTAACAAGCATCTACACGTCATGGGTGCAAGGCGTATTGGTATTTAGAAACATGAGTTTTGAGGATATCCTTAAAAAATTGGAACGACATTACGATGTTAAGATTGTTAATCAAAATTCACAATTGTCCACTGAAACTTTCAATGCCAGTTTTGGGGATATGTCTATTGAGAAAATATTGGATTATTTAAAGAGTCAGTATGATATGGATTATGTAATAGAGAACGAGATTATCATTGTAAAATAACTTAAAATAAACCGCTAATGAAGAATTGACTAGAGTAAAAATTCGCTTTTTCACCTATTCTCAACTAGAGTGAAAAAATCGGAAAATGCGTCACCATTTCCCGATTCGTAGAAGTGATTAACCAAATTGTATAACCACAATCAAACACTTTAAAAGTATGAAAAAATTTCTTGACCAAACAAGAAGGGGACTCCCATTGCTTAAACTCAATTTGAAGATGAAAATCAGTATGTTGTTCATGTTTATGGTATTATTTACCATGCAGGCAAAAACATCGTATTCACAGGTTACCAAGATTACACTGGACCTCAACAATGTATCGGTGGAAAGAATTATAGATGAAATTGAAAGTCAAACTGAGTTTCATTTTGTATACCAAATCAAAGATGTTGATTTAAATCGAATAGTTAGTGTAAAAGCCAATAAAGAAACAGTTCCTGTAATTCTAAAAAGAATCTTCGGTAATACAAGGACTGTACATCGGGTGTTGGATAAACAGATATTCCTTAAAGAACGTATGATGCTGAATGGTGCCTCAAAAGGGAATATCTATCATAATAAGGAGGAGCAAAGAGTAGTGTCCGGAATGGTTACCGATACTAATGGTCAACCATTGCCAGGAGCCAGTATTGTTGTAAAGGGTACAGCAAATGGTACTACCACAGATTTTGATGGTAACTTTTCCGTTTCTGTAGATGATGAGAATGCTATATTGATTGTATCCTATATTGGTTTTACTACTTTAGAAGTCCAACTCGAAGGTAAATCTGATATTCGAATAAAACTTTATGAAGATTCTGCAAAATTAGATGAAGTAGTTGTAATTGGTTACGGTACGGCTACTAAGAAGGATTTAGTTTCCGCTGTGGCTTCCATAAAATCAGATGCTTTGGAAAATCAGCCTGTAGCTAGATTGGACCAAGCCCTTCAAGGACGTGCCGCTGGGGTAAATGTAACTTCAAACAATGGTGCTCCCGGAGCTGCTTCAACTATTCGAATTAGAGGACAAAATTCAATAAACGGAAATAATAATCCTCTATACGTTGTTGACGGATTTATTGCTGGTAATAACTTTAATTTGAATAATATTAATGTAAATGATATTGAATCTGTTGATATCCTCAAAGATGCTACTGCATTAGCAATATATGGTACTAGGGGAGCTTCTGGTGTTATTTTGGTGACCACAAAGAATGGTGCTAAATTACCAGCAGGAAAACCCATAATCTCTATTAATCATTATCAAGCTACACAGGTGTTAGCGAATAAAATTAATCTTCTTGATGGTGAAGATTATGTGGATTATATTAATGAATCCGGTCAATTCGTTCCAGGCCCAGGAATAGATGTGAATGGGATAAACGTGCCGATTGGAATGAGGGATACTAGCTTGCCATTATATTATAATTCGGAAACTACGCCCAATACAGATTGGTTGGAGCTTATAACCCAAATGGGGACTATAAATAATACAGACCTATCAATTACAGGTAGAGGAGAGAAGACCAATTATTATATTTCCATGAACTATTTTAATCAAGAGGGAATTTTAAAAGGCTCTGGATTAGAAAGAGTGACTATGCGAACAAATTTGGATGTTAATTTATCTGATGACTTAAAAATCGGAGTTAGACTAAATCTTTCTAGATTTAAAATTGAAAATAACAAAGTTGATTTCCAGGGAATTATACATAGCGTTTTGCCTGTTAGGACGGTCTATGATGAAAACGGGAAACTAACAGGAACTAACCCAATAAGCAGTTATTCACAGCGAAATCCTATTGCTGATGTTGATTTAAGAGATGACCATGATTTGGTTACTAATGTTGTAGCAAATACTTATTTGGAATACGAAATATTTAAAGATTTTAAGTTTAAAACTACCCTTGGGGCAGAGTTGAATTATTTTAAAAACAACTCCTATTTCTCTGCCTTTGACCCGGCAAGGGTTGCAGATAACGCTATTGGTGGGTTTGCTCAAGTAAACCAAAATCAAAGCCAAAGTTTATTAAACGAAAATACTTTTACCTATAATAAAACTTTCGGCAAGCACTCTTTAAAATTCTTAGGTGGGTTTACTTGGCAAAAGGATACTTCTGAAGGAGCCAATGCTTCGGCCGAAGGGTACCCCAATGACGCTGTAAAATACAATTCTCTTCAGACAGGTTCCAATGCCTCCACTTACGATATAACCTCTACTTATCTACAAAGAACTTTAGCGTCTTTCTTGGGACGTGTTAGTTATAATTTTGATGATCGATATATTCTTACTCTAGTAGGGAGGAAAGATGGGTCTTCGGTTTTCGAAACTGGTAATAAATGGGCCTTTTTTCCATCAGTTGGAGGTGCTTGGAACATGGATAAAGAAGGTTTTATGGAAAATGCTGAGTCCATTAGTTTATTAAAAGTTAGGGGGAGTTATGGAATAATTGGAGAGCAAGGGGTCGCGCCATATAATTCTTTTAATCTGTTGAATCCGCAGAACACCTATTTTAACGAGAATCTTGTTGGAGCAGTTCTTTTGGGTACACCAGCATCTGAGGGACTTAAATGGGAAACCACTAAGCAATTAGATATTGGTTTTGAACTCGGATTGTGGAGTAACCGCGTAACTTTTGAGGCGGACTATTACCAGAAAACAACTGAAGATCTTTTACTCTTTTCGGCTTTACCTACTACAGCAGGAGAGCGACAGTTAAAAAATGTAGGGTCCGTTCAGAACAGAGGGTTTGAATTTTCGCTGAACACCCTTAATGTAAGTAAGGATAATTTTGAATGGGACACGTCTATCACACTATCTACTAACAAAAGTGAAGTTCTTGATCTTGGTGATGAAGAATACATCAATTTACAAGCTACTGGAACTCGAGGAGGTCCTTCAGGGCGTATTATTGTAGGCCAGCCTATGCCAGTATTTGTAGGAGCTGAGTATTTGGGAACATATAAGGATCCTCAAGAAATCGTGGACGATAATTTGGTTGGACAAGTATTTTTAGGTAGTCCTAGGTTCCGAGATGTGGATGGCAACGGTACTATTAACCAAGAGGACTATATAGTTACGGGTAGCCCCCAACCGGATTTTTTTGGTGGTATTAGAAATACTTTTACATATAAAGGACTTTCATTGGACATTTTTTTCCAAGGACAATACGGGAGTGATATTTTCAATATAAGAACTCAATCTTCCTTTTATGGAAGGGGCGATCATAATTTAGATCCAATCGTGCTCGGAAGGTATATTGAAGGGGTAAATGAAACTTCAGATATTCCAAGAGCAGGCACATCAACGAGTTTGTATAATCCTAACAGTACAGTTAACATTGAAGATGGTTCTTTTTTAAGGTTAAAATCGGTTTCATTGGGATATGATATTCCTTTGGAAAATGCGCATTTGGACAATATTTTTAGCCGTCTTAATGTATATGTTTCCGGCACCAATCTTTTGCTATTCTCCAAATTTAGGATGGGTGACCCTGAAGTAAACAACTTTACCGCGGGTAGTGGATTTGATTCAGTATCTCAGGGATTTGCATTTCCATCATATCCTTATGCAAGAACAATCACTTTAGGTGTAAAGATCAATTTTTGATTAAAAACTGAGATTGTCGAGATGTATATGTATCAATCAAAACAATCATTTAGAACTACATCTTACTTCAATTAAATAATTAAATAACACAAGATGAGAAAAATAATAAAAATCATAGGTTTCCTTTCAATTGGCCTTTTGATTCTTTCAGGGTGTGAAAACTTTTTGGAAGAAGATTTAAGAGATAAAATACCTACAAACACCTTTTTTAGTAATGATTCTGAAGCATTATTGGCTGTAAATGGTCTGTACAGAGTTTGGCATGACGAAGCATTGTACGGGCGAAGAGGCTTGGATAATTATAATTTATACGGAGCAGATGAAGTTGGTCCCGGTAGGAATATTAACGGTGTAATATATAATTATCTTATTGCAGAAGGTGTTATTGCTGATCAAGATGATTTAGGGGAAGTCTGGGCTTCGCTTTATGAAATCGTAAGGAACAGTAATTTATGTATAGTTAATATTGAGGAAAATGAAGCATTGAGTGAAAACATAAAAACCCAAACTCTAGGAGAAGCACTGTTCATGAGAGCTTTTGCTTATTATCATTTAACCAATCTTTGGGGAGATGCACCCTATTTTAGGGAGTTATTGTCACTGGATGAATTAAGAACTTTAGAACGAACCGACAAAACTACGATTCGTACAGATATGAAGGCTGACTTGAAGCGTGCGTTTGACTTATTGCCAAGCACCTATTCAGGAAAGGATTTGGGAAGGGCTAGTAAATGGGCTGCAGCTACGTTAAAAGCAAAATTTCACCTTTACGATAAGGAATGGGCATCTGCCAAAGAAGAATGTCTAAAAGTAATTAATGATTCTCCGCACAGATTATTGGATAATTATGCCGATGTTTTTAATCAATCTGAGATAGCAAATCAATTTAACGATGAGCAAATTTTTGTTATTGATTTTACAAAGGACCCGTTGCCCAGTGCTGGAGGTAGTTTCCTTCATACAGATGACTACAATCCACGTTTGAGAGATGAGCCGAAGGATAGAACCCAACGTCCTGATGGTCCAGGAACCCCACAGAGGTGGGAAATATTTAAAGGTGTCATGGCCGAGCGTGGAGAAGATATGACAGGTTTTGGTTGGGCTGTTGTAATGCCTGAATTGGCAAATAAAAATAATTGGGAAGAGGGAGATTTACGGTACGATGTAACTGTTGTAAAGGAGTATTTGGGATTTGAGCTTAACAGTGCTTATTTTAGAAAAAATTGGAACTTGAATATAGTTTCTTCTCCAAGAAATAACCATCCCGAGAATTATGTGGTCTTTCGATTGGCAGATGTATATCTTATGGCTGCTGAAGCGGAAAATGAACTTAATGGTCCCGCCAATGCTTTTCAGTATGTAAATAGGGTTCGTGAGCGAGCGTTTGACCCAGATATGCCATGGACAGGTATGAGTCAAATGGAGTTTAGGGAATCTATGTATGACGAGCGTAAGTTTGAGCTTTCTGCAGAAGGTCAACGAAAGATGGATTTAATTAGATGGGGTATTTTACTGGATGTTGTAAAGTCTACTGAGCAACAAAACTGGAACAATCCAGCAGATAATATTCAGCCACATCATGTGAAGTTGCCTATTCCATTAACTGAAATATTATTGAATCCTAATCTATTAAATTCAGACCCTACTAATAATGGATATCGGTAGGCTCTAAAAATGAACTTAGGAGTGAAATTCTTAATCAGAACACCTGTTGTATAAGAAAGGGAGCTGGAATATCCTGAATACCAATACTTAAAATCTATTATGATATTCAGCTGGTCAGGAAAAGAAAGTGCCAGGTGTTAAATCTCTATATCACATTCTATTAAACAATGTTTACTAAAGTAAATAAATATGAAAATTCGTTCGAATTATTTTATATATATATGGTTGTTATTGAGTACTTGCTTCGGGAAATTGGCGGCCCAAAACCCCTCTAAAAATCGTCCTAATATTATTCTTATCATGATGGATGACCTTGGTTATGAGGGTATTGGTAACTACGGTGGGACTTCGTATAACACTCCGAATATAGATAAGATGGCGGTGTCAGGAATGCAGTTTAATCAAGCTTATGCTCAACCACTTTGTGCCCCCACCAGAGTAAAACTAATGACAGGAAAATATAATTTCCGTAATTGGGAGGCCTTCGGAATTCTTGATCCTAATGAAAAAACATTTGGACATTTAATGCAAGATGCAGGTTATGCAACTTGTATTGTAGGTAAGTGGCAATTACAGAGCTATGACCCTCCAGAATATCCTGGTAGCAAATACAGGCGAGGCACAGGTATGAAAGTTGACAAGGCAGGTTTTGACGAATATAGTTTGTGGCATACCGCTCATACAGAGGATAAGGGGTCTCGGTACGCGGACCCAACGATTTTCCAGAATGGTAAATTTTTATCGGATACTAAAGGTAAATATGGTCCGGATATTTTTTCTGCTTACTTAAATGAATATGTGGGAAGACCACGTAACAAGCCTTTTTTCGTTTATTATCCCATGGCACTTACACATGGCCCCTTTACTCCAACTCCACAAAGTGAAGATTGGAAGGATCCAACAAAAAGACATGATGATAACGTCATGTATTTCAGGGATATGGTAGAATATGCAGACAAAATTATCGGTGATATTATTACTAATTTAGAAAAGAACGGTTTACGAGAAAATACTCTTATTCTCTTTTATTCCGATAATGGTACTCCTCAGAGTATTTATTCCAAAATTGGTAATAAAACTATTCAAGGAGGTAAAGGTTTGACTACCGAAGCGGGAGTAAAGGTTCCTTTTATAGCAAACTGGCCTGAGCACATTGCTGCTGGTTCAGTTTCCAATGAATTTATTGATGCTATAGACTTCTTGCCTACCATTCTAGAGGTAGCACAAGCACCTATACCCGAAAATTTTCATACTGATGGACAAAGTTTTCTCTCTGTTTTGAAGGGACGGCCATCAAATCGAAGGGATTGGGTATATATGAGCTACAACCCTAAACCGGGATGGGACAAAGATCAGTTTGCAGATGCAGAGTTTGTATTTAACGATAAATATAAATTATACGGAGATGGTAGGTTTTATGAAACGGCTAGTGATGTTTTTGAAAAAAAAATATTAACTGCTACCACCCTTTCCTCGAATGAAAGAAGGATTAGAGATAAGTTTGAGGTAATTATAGATTCCCTTAAAAAATATCCGACTTACGGTTCTATAGAGCGTCTTGATCCCGGATTAAATACTGTTGTTACTGCACACGCACGAATTGATTTGGTAGCCGAAGGCTTTAATAGGGCCGATGGGCCTATCTGGATGTCAAATGGTCAAAAACTTCTTTTCTCCGATGTTCCAGAGAACAAAATTTACCAATGGAATGATTTGGATGGGTTGAGCCTCTATCTGAAACCCTCGGAACATATGGATGAGGGAAGAGATTACAAAGGAATGGGGTCAAAGAGTTTAACTTTTGATTTAAATGGAAACTTGGTTTTAAGTAAAAAGGGAAATCATGTAATTAGTAGACTTATAAGTTTAAAGGATTCCTTAAACCCCCAGTTTGAGCCTTTGATAACTGGATATAACGGAAAGAAATTCAATTCTCCCAATGATTTGATTTATGATAAGAAAGGTAATCTGTATTTTACGGACTTCCCTTTTGGTTCGGTAGACGAAAAAAGTATGATAGGCTTCAATGGAGTCTACTTTTTCTCAAAAGATGGAGAACTGAGACTTTTGGACAAATCTATTAAAGCTCCAAACGGTATAGCCCTATCCAATGATAACAAAATCTTATATATAGCAGATTCAGAAGTCAATCAACCTAAAGTGTTTGCTTATGATATTGTGAAGGATGGTATTATAGAAAATAAAAGAATATTTTTTGACGCAACTAAATTGCGGAAAGCCACTGCAAACAAACAATCTTTGGGTGGAATAAAGGTTGACAAAGAGGGAAACATTTTTATAGTGGCCTCAGATGGGGTATTAATACTTTCGTCAAATGGTAAACATCTGGGAACAATCAAAACGGGTGAAAAGGCTACCAATTGTGAATTCAGTGATGATGGACGGCATCTATTTGTTACCACAGATAATTGTTTGTTAAGGGTAAACCTAAGGCCATATACTATGTGATACTGAACTTACCCTAAGTAATGAATATTAGTGTTTAAATTCTCTGGTTTCATACATAACGTATAGCGAAGTTGCTTAAAATTGAGGATTTATTCGGAATAAATTAGAACGGAAAGATTGGTTTTGTATCTAAATAAAAGGTACATATAGGATGTATAAATTAGTTTAGTTAGTTGAGTAGTTAAAAGAGCAACAGGAAACTGTTGCTCTTTTTGGTAAACAGAATCTTATTAAATTGAACTATAAATAAACGATTGAATTACTACCAACAAAAAGTCGGTTAACATTAAGTTAATCGACTTTTTGCATTTTCGTGACATTGCGGTCTAGGGGTAATACTACCTTTTCACTCTCATAGAGGTAAACAACAGACCATGCAAATATCGAATGAGGATATTGAATCTGCTAGAAGCCTTTCCGGAGAAATGACGAGTAATCAGGAGCAATCCATGTTTGAGGTAAAGCTCTTATTAGACGATGAAGCAAATGAAACCTATAAGGATTATAAGTTGTTGTGGAATAGTTATCCTAAATCATCCCTACCTCTGAAAAAGGATGAGTATGAAGAACGTCTAAAGGCTAAAATAGAAACTAAGTCACAGACTAAAGGATTCTGGAGGAATAGAAAAGTAAAGACATTATTGCCTATAGCAGCGGTCATTTTGCTAGGTTTTATATTATTCACAGTTTCTGCTACAACTAGAAAATCTAGGTATACCAATCATATTATCGCCTCTAACGGAGAGCGAAAACAAGTAGAACTTCCAGACCACTCCATAATAACCCTTAATTCTGGAGCGCAATTAAAATATCCAGAAGTTTTCTCTGATGAAATCCGTAAAGTGTGGGTAGAAGGAGAAGCCTATTTTGATGTTGCCAAAGATATAGACAGACCTTTTGCGGTAACGGCAAACGGATTCGTTATTGAAGTATTGGGAACCAAATTCAACGTAAATGATAACGGTGAAACCAATACGGTTTCCCTAGAAAGTGGAAAGGTACAGGTGACTTTGGAAGCTTCTGGAGATAAAATACAGCTGTTACCAAGAGAAGAACTTATTTGGAATAATTGTTCTGGAGAGGTGGTTAAACGGAGTTTTGACGTCAATGAAAAAACGGCATGGAAAGATAATATACTTGTTTTAAATGAACAGCCTTTAAATGACGCTCTAAGCCGTATCAATGCATTTTACGGAGTTGAATTTGTCCTTAATGATAGTCTAGTAGCTCACAAAGTAATCAGTGGTGCTTTTGAAAATCAAAGTTTGACCAATTTCATCCAAACCTTGGAGTTTATTGCCGATGTAAAAATACTCCCTGTAGCCGATAAGAAATTTTCAATATCCCCTAACGATGAAGAATAAACCCTACAAGAGCCCTATGTGTCTTCAGCAGTTGTCCGATTTGGAACTGTTTCGTTTGATAGAAGAAAGGGATAAGGCCGCTTTGGAGACTATTTTCCATAGGTATTATGAAAGTCTTTGTCGCTTTGGATTTACCTACATCAATGAACTGGATATTGTTGAAGAAACGGTATCGGATGTATTCTTTCAGCTTTGGAACAGCGGAAAGCATCTTCTGGAAATTAGAAATCCCAAGCCCTATCTATACGTGGTGGTAAAGAACAAATTATTGGCTTCCGTTACAACGGCAAACTTAGTACGTCCATTGAGCCCCGGAGAAGAAAACAGGCATATTTCCAGTCCTAGTATTGAGCAACAGATCATAGATCAAGAGGAAAGGGAAATCTTCGGTCGTAAAATCGAAAAAATACTAAATCAAGTTCCTGAAAAATCAAGACAAGTTTTTGAAATGAGCCGTCTAGACGGACTTAAATACAAAGAGATATCGGAAATCTTGGGCATTTCAATCAAGACCGTAGAAAATCATATGGCCCATGCCTTAAAAATTATACGAAATCTGGTAATGAAAAGAAGCAATGTTAATCCTACTTAAAACCCCAATGAAAATTATGTAACCACTAAGAAATCAGAACTACCAAAAATCTTTTGAGAACCAATATTTAAAGCTTGACTGACAAATGAAAAAAAATAATCTATTGGCATTAATGTTATGCCTGCCCTTACTAAGTATGGGAAAGGGGATTCCATTATCCGTGACCCCTGTCGTAATAACACAAAAACAGTATACTATTAATTTAAACCTTAAGAGTGTTTCCTTAGAAAAAGTATTTGAGCTGATAGAAAGCCAAACCGGGACAAAATTCATTTATGCTGCGGATGCTCAATATTTAAAGCAGCGTATAAGTATAGATGTAAACAAAGCAAATCTGGAAGATGTTCTTAAAGAACTAAAGGGAAAAGCTAACGTAAATTTTAAAATTACAGAACAGGGCGTTCTTGTAAAGTTTATTCAAGAAAAACGTAAAGTGTCCGGAACTATTATTGATGAAGCCGGCGTACCGATACCGGGAGCAAATGTCTTTGTAGAAGGAACGGAGTACGGTTCGGTCTCCGATTTTGATGGAAATTTCATTATTGAAATCCCTTCCAATCTGACTACGCTTAGTGTTACTTATATTGGTTATAAACGTCAGGACATCAATATAGAAGGGCAGGAGACGGTTACCATTACTTTATTGGAAAGCGCCTCGCAATTGGAAGAGATAATCGTAGTGGGCTACGGAACGGAATCCAGAAAAAATATTACGGGCGCTATCGCCTCTATTTCACCGGCGGAAATTAATACACAACCTAAATCCAATGTGGTTGAAATGTTGGATGGAAGACTTCCCGGTGTACAGATTATGAGCGATAATTCACCCGGAGGGGGAACGTCTATTCGTGTAAGGGGGTTCAGTACCATAAACAGTAATGACCCTTTAGTAATTATAGACGGTGTTCCGGCTTCCAACGGATTAAATGGAGTCAATCCTACCGATATTGAAAGTATTCAAGTATTGAAAGATGCAGCCTCATCATCCATTTATGGTTCAAGGGCGGCCAATGGGGTCGTAATTATTACTACCAAAAAAGGTACTGAAACAGAGAGTGGCTACGCGGTTAATTTTGATAGTTACGCAGGTTTACAATCTAGCTATAATATGCCCAGAATGCTCAACGCCCAACAATATGGAGATTTATTATGGCAGGCTACGATAAACGATGGGGGCACACCTTCTAACGATATTTATGGTGACGACCCTACACAAGCAGTTATTCCGGAGTGGCTGAACGCGGAACAGACTATACCCAGTGCAGATGTAGATTGGGTAGATGAAATTTTGCAAACCGCCGCAGTACAGTCGTACAATCTTTCATTGTCCAAAGGGGATTCTAAAGGGCAACATATGTTTTCTATTGGATACTTCAATCAAGAAGGACTTATTAAATATACAGGTTTTGAAAGGTATTCCGCTAGGTTCAATTCATCATACAATATTGGCGAGTTTTTAACTGTAGGTGAAAACTTTACTGCAAATTACAAAGAGCAGGTTTCAGTAGGTACAAATAGTGCTTTAGGAAGTATCATTCTTACCGCTATGCAATTCCCGTCTATCGTTCCTGTAAAGGATATAAATGGAGAATATGCTGGTAACCCTATTAATGACAGCAATAACCCTATGGGGCAGTTGTACAGGAATAGGGACAATAAACAGAAAAGGGTACAGGCTTTGGGTAATGTTTATGCCAACTTGTATGTTAAGGATTTCACCTTTAAAACGGTTGTAGGGCTAGACTATCAAAATTATAATTTAAGAAGCTTTTCTCCAACTTTTAATGAAATCCTAGCCATTAATAACACCAACTCTTTATCCGCTTCCAATAGCTTCAACTATCAATTTTCTTTTTCCAACACGTTAAATTATAAAAAGCGATTTGGAGACCATAGCGTAGATGCTCTTTTAGGACAAGAAGCTATAGAATATCACTATGAAGGTTTTAGTGCAGAGGTAAGTGAATTTCTATACGAAGATGAAAACTTCAGGTATTTAAGTTTTGGCACGGAAAATATGTTGAATTCGGGAGGAGCTTCCGGTTGGTCCCTGAACTCGTATTTCGGAAGGGTGAACTATAATTTTGATGAAAGGTACTTGTTTACGGCAACGGTAAGACGTGATGGTAGCTCTAGGTTTAATGAAGATAACAAATGGGGAACATTCCCTGCCTTTTCATTGGGATGGCGTTTAGATCGTGAAGATTTCTTCAGCACAGACGGTGCAATATCATCATTGTTATTGAGGGGTAGCTGGGGACAGACCGGTAACCAGGAAATTTCTAATTATGCTACGGTAAACAGTTATAGGAGTAATAATGCAAACTCTAATTATGCTATAGACGGTGCTCAAGAGTCAGTTTACACAGGGCTCACCCAATCGCGTATTGCAAATCCGGATTTGAAATGGGAAACCACCACTCAGACTTCATTGGGTATGGACTTAGGTCTTTTGGAAGACCGCTTGAATATTACTGCAGATTATTACGTAAAGAATACCAATGATATTCTAGTTTACAATACCGTGCCCTTAACGTATGGTGGTACCAATGATGGCCAATGGGTAAACGATGGTAAGATGAAAAACACAGGTTTTGAATTGAACATTGACTATGTAGATAGCGTAGGGGAGTTGGGCTACCAAATAGGACTGAACCTTACAGGTGCTAAAAATGAACTAACAGAATTAAATACTTCGGATTATTTAGGTATACCAAGTTCGTCTCTACACAGTGTAAACTTTGATCAGGAAATTTCAAGAAGTGCGGTAGGTCAGCCAATTGCTTCCTTTTACGGTCATGTGGCAGAAGGCTTGTTTCAAAGTCAGGAAGAGATAGATAGTTATGGGCTCCAGCCAGATGCCAACCCTGGTGATATTAGATTTAAAGATGTAGATGGTGATGGTGACGTAGATACGGATGATAGAACTTTTATTGGTTCTCCCCATGCGGATATCATGTTGGGGCTTAACCTTCAGTTTAATTATAAGAAGTTTGACTTGGGAATGTTCTTCAACGGAAGTTTTGGAAATGACACCTACAACTTTACTAAGTATAAAAATCATTTCTTTAACCAAGGTGCGTATAATAAAGAAGATGTCTTGCTGGATGCATGGTCCCAGACAAATACGGACAGCAGTATTCCACGTTTATCTTCAGATGACCCTAATAACAATATACGTCCTTCTTCCTACTATGTAGAAGACGGGTCTTTTGTTAGGCTTACCAATTTGCAACTAGGATACAATTTTAACCCGGATTTATTGGGCGGTGTTTCCCTTAGGCTTTATGCCCAAGCCAGTAATGTCTTTACGATTACCAACTATTCCGGTATGAACCCACAAGTGGGACTTCAAAATTATTCTGGAAGTAACAGAAACCTTGATATTGGTGTAGATAGGGGACTATACCCGCCAAGTAGAACTTTTGTTATTGGATGTAACCTAAAACTTTAAGAAAACCATGAAAAATTTTATAAAGAAAAATTCAAAATTAGTTGTGGTCTTTACGGCCACGGCACTAATGATACTAGGTTCTTGTTCCGATGACTATTTGGAAGAGGTAACCTTTGGAGAAGTACCTCCGTCCGAATTAACCTCGGTAGAAAATGTAGAGAAGGTCATTATTTCTGCCTATAGCGTCTTAAATGGGCAGATAGATGGTGCTAGTAACGCCTACAATTCCCCGGCCTCTAATTGGAGTTTTGGCGATGTGGTTTCGGACGATGCTTATAAAGGCGGAGGTGGAACTGGAGACCAGAATCAAATCCATCAAATGGAATTATACAGTACCAATTCTGTAACTTATGACGTGGAGCGTAAATGGATGGCCCTGTATGAAGGAGTAAAAAGAACCAATGAAGCTATTACCTTATTAGATGCATCTGAAGGTTATGATGCCAACTTAAAAGAGCAACGTAGAGCTGAATTACGATTCTTAAGAGGTCATTATTACTTTGAACTTAAGAAAATCTATAACCAGATTCCTTATATAGATGAAACCGCACAAATGGTTGAAGATTATGCCAGATCCAATACAGAATTTACTTCGGAAGAATTATGGGGTAAAATTGAGGATGATTTTCAAGCGGCTTATGATGTGCTTCCGGATATGCAAGAAGAAGTGGGGCGACCAACAAAATTGGCGGCTATGGCCTACTTGGCGAAAACCTATCTTTTTCAGGAAAAGTGGCAAGATGCTTATGATGCTACCACATTGGTAATGGGTGGCAACTACGGCCTTATGGATGATTTTCAGCAAGTTTTTCTTCCTGAAAACGACAATGGGAAAGAAGTGATTTTTGCAGTACAATATTCGGTTAATGATGGTCAGGCCAATAATTATAATGGAAGCATTGGAGACCGTTTAACAGCGCCCGGTGGCCCTTTTTATTCTCAATATGGGTTTCACCGTCCGTCGCAGAATTTGGTTAATACGTTCAAAACGGACTCCGACGGACTACCTCTTGTTGATAATGTAGATGTTGCTGAAACGGATAATGTAGACCCAAGACTGGACATTACCGTAGGGCGACCCGGAATACCGTATAAAGATTTAGAAGTGTTATACGAGGATTCTTGGGCACGTGACTTAGCAACCTATGGCGCTTTTGGCCCTAAGAAGCGAATCCTTTCTGCAAATTCTCCTTTCCATGTAAATGTATGGCCTTACGTAGATGCTCTTAATTATTACATAATTCGCTATGCTGAGGTGTTGCTATGGAGAGCGGAAGCTGCCGTAGAATTGGGTAATTTGGAAGAAGCGCGTGCGTTGGTCAATGAGATTAGGCAACGTGCGGTAAATTCAGAATACGTGAAAACGCTAGATGGTACGGCGGATGCCGCTAACTATAATATAGCTACCTATGATACGGTTTGGACAGATGCCGCTGATGCTAGGGAAAAAGTACGATTGGAAACCCGTTTGGAATTGGCCATGGAAGGACACCGTTTCTTTAACCTGGTACGCTGGGGTATAGCCAAGGAAGTAATAGATGATTATCTAGAAGTTGAAAAAACAAAGCGGAGTCATTTGACCAATGCTGCGTTCACCGAAGGTAAAAATGAATACTGGCCTATACCACAGGAATATATAGATGGTGTTGACGCTACAGTTACTCAAAACAACGGATATTAAGAAAGTAGTTTAGTTTCATAGTCAAGGCCCTACCGTTATTGGTGGGGCTTTTTCTGTCATTGATGTTAGATAGTAAATATCACACTTACAGAAACCTGTAAAAGGAACCCAAATAAAAGTAATAAGTTGCAAGAGGTAAATATTGGTGATGCTAAAATTCTGGAGAGTGTTATATATAGAGAAGTACTCTGCATATCTTGAACATACATTAAAAACGTTCTTTAGTGTCAGGTTTACCTTTAACAAAATAAATTATTTTATATTTAATGTTCCAAACTGACCGTTACAATTAATGATTCATAACGAAGATTCTAGAGTAAAAATCCCCTCTATATTACATCTGATTCAATTGGGCTATCAGTACTTGTCGTTGAAGAAAAACAGGTGGGATGAAAGCACTAATATTTTTACTGAAATATTTGAAAAACAGATAGCAAAAATTAATCCTGGCCTTTCTGTAAACGAGATTAAGAAAGTATATGATGAAGTGTCTCTTTCTTTAGAGAACGAAGATCTAGGGCGTGTTTTTTATCATAAATTGATAGACCAATCAGGGATAAAGCTAATCGACTTTGAAAATTTTGAAGAAAACAACACTTTTCATGTTGTAACGGAATTGCCATATCAAAAAGATGATGAGTCTTTTAGGCCGGACATCATTCTTTTGATCAATGGGATGCCTCTAGTATTCATTGAGGTTAAAAAACCAAATAATAGGGACGGTATTTTAGCGGAGCATAGGCGAATGAGAACTCGTTTTCAAAATAAAAAGTTCCGAAAGTTTATAAACCTCACTCAAGTCATGGTGTTTTCCAACAACATGAAATATAGCGACGAGGATACTCAAATGTTAGAGGGTGCTTTCTATAGCACAACTAATTATCATAAACCAATCTTTAATTATTTTAGGGAAGAAGAAACTTTTAAGCTAGAAACTATACTAACCCCTTTAAATGAAGAGGAAGAGAACTTTGTTTTAAAGGACACCAACTTATTGAGCATTAAAAACTCTAATGAGTATATATCCAACAAAAACCCAAATACATCCACCAACTCCATATCCACTTCACTTTTTCAGAAGGACCGTTTAAAATTTATTTTACAATATGCTTTCGCCTATGTAGAGGAAGAAAAGGGATTGGAAAAACATGTAATGCGTTATCCACAGCTTTTTGCTACAAAAGCTATAGAAAATAAATTGGAAAACGGGGTTAAGAAAGGTATCATCTGGCACACACAAGGCTCGGGTAAAACGGCTTTGGCGTATTTTAATGTAAAACACCTGACTGATTATTATCAGAAAAAAAATGTCATTCCAAAGTTCTACTTTATTGTAGACCGGTTAGATTTATTGATTCAGGCATCTAGGGAGTTTACAGCTAGAGGTTTAGTGGTCCATAAAATAGATTCAAAAGAATCCTTTTCTAAGGATATTAAGTCAACCGAAGTAATACACAACAATTCAGGGAAGGCGGAAATTACGGTAGTGAATATTCAAAAGTTTAAGGATGATCCGGATGTTATCAAAAACACGGATTATAATTTAAGTATTCAACGCATTTTCTTTCTAGATGAAGTTCATAGGAGCTATAACCCTAAGGGTAGTTTCTTGGCTAACTTAGAGTTAGCAGATATTCATTCCATTAAAATAGGATTGACCGGTACGCCATTATTGGGTTCTGAATATAATTCCAAGACCCTTTTTGGAGATTATATTCATAAATATTATTACAACCTTTCTATTAAAGATGGGTACACCCTACGTTTGATTAGGGAAGAGATAGAGACCAACTATAAGTTGACTTTACAACAAACCTTAGAGGAAATTAAAATTCTTCAGGGGAATGCAGATAAGAACAAGGTTTACGCTCACCACAAGTTTGTGGAGCCCATGTTGGACTATATCGTAAAAGATATGGAACAAGCTAGGATTGCTATGAACGACAATACAATTGGAGGTATGGTGGTTTGTGACTCTTCCGACCAAGCTAAAATGATGCTCGAAATATTTGAGGATAAATATGCGGAAAACACAGAATCCTCTTTAGACATGGCTGCTGAGGAACGTGCATCATATGGTGATAAAAAGATGGAAGCTAGTGATGTGAAAAAAGCCCAGACCATTTTGTATGATGTTGGTACAAAGCAAGATCGTAGAGATTGGGTGTCCGATTTTAAAGTTGGAAAATTAGATTTGTTATTTGTTTATAACATGCTCTTAACGGGTTTTGATGCCAAACGTTTAAAGAAGCTTTATATAGGTCGTAAAATAAAGTCGCATAACTTATTGCAAACCCTTACGCGTGTCAATAGAACCTATAAGAACCATAAATATGGCTTTGTAGTTGACTTTGCCGATATTCAAAAAGAGTTTGATAAGACCAACCAAGATTATTTTAATGAACTGCAAACTGAACTTGGTGATGAGATGCAGCATTATACAGATTTATTTAAATCGGCCAGTGAGATTAAAGAAGAGATAGAGGGTATTAAAGATGTACTTTTTAAGTTCAATACTGAAAATGCCACTGTATTTGGGGAGCAGATTTCAGAAATAAACGAACGAACCGAAATACGCCAAATTGCCAAAGCGCTCAATAGTGCCAAAGAGTTATATAATTTAATTCGTTTATCTGGTAATTTTGAATTGTTGGAGAAACTAGATTTTAAAAAATTGGCGGTTTTATCTAGGCTCACTAATGATAGGTTGGCGCTGATTAATACAAGAGAGGCATTAGAAAATAATGTAGGTACAGACAATATTCTGAACACGGCTTTGGAAGATGTTATTTTTGCCTTTACAAAAGTGAAGGAAGAAGAAATGGTACTGGCAGATGAGTTGAAAAATACTTTGCAGCGCACTCGTGAAATGCTAGGAGGTAACTTTGACCAAAAAGACCCGGTCTTTATTTCTTTAAAAGAAGAATTAGAACGACTCTTTAAAAAGAAAAATCTTAGTGAGGTCACCAAAGAAGAAATGGAAGCCAACATCAAAGCCTTAAATGCCATATATGATAGTGCTAAAAAGCTAGAGCGTGAAAACCAATTGCTTAGAGCTAAGTATGAGTATGACGCCAAATATGCTCGCATTCATAAACGATTAATGGAAAAAGACCCTTTAACGGATAGTGAGCGTAAATTGTTCGATGCATTAATAGGCTTAAAGACGGCGGTAGATAAGGAGATTACACAAAATTCTAAAATCTTAGAGAATGAGAGTTATGTGGAAAGGATGGTAATGCGTTTAGTCGTTAACCAATTTAAAAATGAACAAAAAATTGCTATTAAAACTGCTGATGTTAAACGCATTAATAGGATTATAGTTCGTGAGTACATAAATGAACACAACGGTTACGTTGCTTAATAGAAGTTAAAATATTAATTGTCGCAAAATATACGAGAGTTCAAAAAAAAGTAAATGAGTAAGGATAGTCAAATAGTAATCTATCAAGATAAAGATTCTGGTATTACAATAGATGTAAAACTAGAAGGAGAAACTATATGGCTAGACCAATATCAACTTGAAGCGCTGTTTGATACCGATAGAACTTCTATTGGTCGTCATTTAAGAAATATATATAGTTCTAATGAATTAGATAAAGAGGCAACTAGTGCAAAAATTGCACAAGTTCAACAAGAAGGAGAAAGAGAAGTTAAAAGGACAATAAATGTTTATAATCTTGATGCAATTCTTTCCGTAGGTTATAGGGTAAATTCTAAAAAAGGAACTGCTTTTAGAAAATGGGCAAATGCTATTTTAAAAGATTATTTAGTTAAAGGCTATGCGCTTAATGAAAAACGATTAGCACAAAAAGAACAAGAAGTAAAGCTACTAAAAGACGGGATTCATATTTTAACTAGAACAGTAAGCAAAGCCATAGAAGAAAAGGCTTCAGATAATATAATTTTAGAAACCTTTGCTAAAGGCTTAAGCTTGTTAGATGATTATGATCATGAAGAATTAGATGCTAAAGGACTAACAACAACAGAAGCTAGTTACCCAAGTTTAGACGATTATCAGGAGATAATTAATCAAATGCTAACGGAGTTTGATTCTGATGTCTTTGGAAAAGAAAAAGATAAAAGCTTCCAGAGTTCTGTGGCACAAATAGCAAAAGGATTTGGAGACGACGATTTTTACCCAAGCATAGAAGAAAAGGCAACCATGCTTTTATATTTTGTTGTAAAAAACCATTCGTTTGTTGATGGTAATAAGCGTATAGCAGCCGCATGCTTTTTGAAGTTTTTACAGCAAAACAACATGCTTTTTAATGACCAACAAGAACCCATTATTAGTAACGATACCTTAGCCAGTTTAACATTGTTTATCGCATCTAGCAAACCAGACGAAATGCAAACCGTAACACGTTTGGTAATTAGTGTATTAAACAGAAACAATAGCAATTAAAAAAATACAGAATTAAATATAATGACAAGTACCACACAATTTGAAACCCAGACCAAAGCACTTATAGACGAACTTAAAAGTGTTTGTGCTCAATATGGTCTAGGAAATGATGGAAACGAATTTAAAATAATTACTCAAGTATTTCTATATAAATTCTTAAACGATAAATACGTTTACGAGCTGAAACAATTGGAACCAAGTTTGGCAGAGGCCGAAAATTTTGACGAAGCTTTAAGTAAGTTCTCTGAGGACGAGTTGGAATTGTTAAGTATGCAAATAAGCCAGAATACGGCACGTATAGCGCCCGAAAACTTCTTGTCCCGTTTATTTGAAAAGCAGAACGAAGCAAAATTTGCAGATACTTTTGACCAAACTTTAATGGACGTTGCTAAGGCTAATAGTGAAATTTTCTCGGTACTTACCCAAGGGGGAGAAAAAATAGTCTTGTTTGAAAATTTAAGCAAATATGTTTCTGATAATAGAGATGCATTCTGTAAAGCCTTAGTTAATAAGCTAGTTGGTTTTAGTTTTGAACATATATTCACGCAGAAATTTGACTTTTTTGCCACTATTTTTGAGTATTTAATCAAAGATTACAATACCAATTCTGGTGGAAAATATGCCGAATATTTTACACCACATGCTGTAGCCAAAATCATGGCAGCTTGTTTGGTAACTGGAGACGATGTAAACAACGTAACCTGCTACGACCCAAGTGCAGGATCGGGAACCTTGTTAATGAATATAGCCCACGCCATTGGCGAAGATAAGTGCACCATTTACTCGCAA
Source organism: Zobellia sp. B3R18 (assembly GCF_018860715.1). Classification (NCBI taxonomy): domain Bacteria; kingdom Pseudomonadati; phylum Bacteroidota; class Flavobacteriia; order Flavobacteriales; family Flavobacteriaceae; genus Zobellia; species Zobellia sp. B3R18. The sequence continues at coordinate 83,430 of NZ_JAHKQG010000005.1, forward strand.
GATATCTCGCAAAAATCGTCTGCCTTATTGCGTTTAAATCTTATTTTAAACAATCTGGTACATTCCATACAAAACATTATACAGGGCAATACTATTTTAAGTCCGTATCACAAACAAGACAACGGACAATTAGAACAGTTTGATTATATTGTGTCTAACCCACCATTTAAGCTAGATTTTAGTGATTACAGTGCAGATTTAGACAGTAAAGCCAATAAAGAACGCTTTTTTGCAGGCATACCAAATATACCTAAAAGCAAGAAAGACTCTATGGCTATTTACTTGCTGTTTATACAACACATTATGCACAGCTTAACAGCCAAAGGTAAAGCAGCTATTGTAGTACCAACAGGTTTTATAACCGCACAATCTGGTATCGATAAAAAAATTAGACAAAAACTAGTAGAAAGTAAAATGCTGGCAGGTGTAGTATCTATGCCCTCTAATATTTTCGCCACCACAGGAACCAACGTGAGTATTTTGTTTTTAGATAAAACCAATACTGAAGATGTGGTATTGGTAGATGCCTCTAATTTAGGCACTAAAGTAAAAGAAGGCAAAAACCAAAAAACCGTTTTAAGCGAAGCAGAAGAACAACAAATTATAAAGGTGTTTAATGCGAAAGAAGCCAAAGACGACTTATCTGTTGTGGTGTCTTATGACGATATAAAAACCAAAAACTACAGCCTAAGTGCAGGGCAATATTTTGAGGTTAAAATTGAATATGTTGATATTACTGCGGAAGAATTTACTGCTAAAATGAAGGGTTTTGAAAGCAATTTAGAAAGCTTATTTGCCGAGTCTAAGAGTTTGGAAAAGGAGATTCAGAGTAATTTGAAAGGGTTAAGATATGAGTAGAGTTATAAAAATTTCAGATATAGCTATACTTAATAAGGAAACTTATAAAAAAAACGAGTTGCCTGAATTTCTAAATTATTTAGATACAGGAAACTTAACTCGTAATAAAGTTGAAGCTTATCAGGAATTAGAAGTTTCTAAGGATAAAGTACCCAGTCGTGCACAAAGAAAAGTAAGTGAACATTCAATCTTGTATTCAACGGTCAGACCTAATCAAGAACATTATGGTTTTATTGAAAATGCTATTGACAATTTAATCGTTTCAACAGGTTTTACAGTCATTGACGTTATTGATAAAGAGGTTTATCCTAAATATTTATATTATAAGTTAATTCAAAATCATATCACAGAATATTTACACACTATTGGAATGAATAGTGTTTCTGCTTATCCTTCAATATCTTCCAAAGACATTGGTGCTTTGCAATTTAAAATTCCAAATTATTCAACCCAAAAACAAATAGCCAAAGTCCTTTCCGATTTAGACGCCAAGATAGAAGTCAACAACAAAATAAACCAAGAGTTAGAAGCGATGGCAAAAACGCTTTACGATTATTGGTTTGTACAGTTTGATTTTCCAGATGCTAATGGTAAACCTTATAAATCGTCTGGTGGTAAAATGGTTTATAATGAAGCGTTGAAACGTGAGATTCCTGAGGGTTGGGAAGATGGTAAATTAGGCGATTTATCTACAAGAATTGGTGATGGATTGCATGGAACACCAAAATACGTAGATGATTCTGAATACAGCTTCATAAATGGGAATAACTTAAAGAATGGATTTATTTCTATAGATAGTGAAACGAAGAAAGTTAGTGCCGAAGAATACGAAAGAAACTTTAAAGAACTTAATAGTAATTCTATTTTATTATCAATTAACGGAACATTAGGTAATCTAGCAATCTATAATGATGAAAAGGTTATGTTAGGTAAAAGTTCGGCATATATTAACTGCAAAGAGAATTACAGGTCTTATTGTTATGAATACCTAAATCAGAATCATATGCAGAAAGTTTTTTGGAATATGGCTACAGGTTCTACAATTAAAAATTTGGGGTTAACCTCTATCAAAAACCTTAAAATTTTAAAGCCCAAAGTGGATTTGATTTTGAAATTTGAAGAAATGACAAAGAGTATTGTCGATAAAAGAAAAAATATATTTAACGAAAACCAAAAACTCTCAGAGCTTAGAGATTGGTTGTTACCTATGTTAATGAATGGGCAGGTGCGCATAGTGCATTCCCATGCAGATGGGAATCTTGGTGAGGTAGAGCAGGAGTTGGGTATGGTTGCTGAGGAAAGGGTTAAATACGATAGTTTATGAGGTTAGCAGCTGTTTTTATTGAAAAACGTGATAACAAATATGGTGGTTATACATTAAATTTTGGAGGTCATTTTAATTATAAAGTAAAATTTGGTGATGGAAAAACTAGGATAAGTCGTAGGAGAAATGAGAATTACATAAATAACTTTTTTGATTCAACCAATACAGTTACAAATGTTTCAGCCATTGTAGGAAGTAATGGTAGTGGGAAAACAACAACTATCTATGAGGTATTAAGACTTTTGAATAAGGATTTTAAACCTGGTTTTGCTTTTTGGGAGGAAGGAGATACTTGTTATTTTAACCATTATAATTTTAACATACCCCCACCTATTTTAGAAGGCGATTGGAAGGTTAAATTAGAACAAATAAGTCAACAAGTAGGAACTATTTATTACTCACCTTATTTGGATTATAAATTAGAAGCTTCAGGAATAGATATTAGTGCAGATAGATATCTACGAGAAGATTTGGTAAATATTGATTCAACTTACGATGCTAATAATAAAATCATTATTTCCGAAAGGTTGAAACGAGCTGATTACAAGAGGTTTATCAATTTTCAGAAATCTAAATTTTCAAGGAAAATAACAGAAAAATATGGTTTATTTAATGATGATTTATATAGGGTTGTATTTACTAGACATAGGATAGATAGTGATACTACTAATGGATTGAATTTTGAAAATACACCCCGGGATTTTCGTAACTTCTTAAATGAACTTTTCTTAAAAATAAGGCATGAAGATAAATCTCTAAATAGAAATGTGTCTTCAAAGAAAGAAAGATTTGAGTTAAATAAAATGCAATTTAAAAACATTTTATTAATGGATATTTTTTGTCTTTTGATTAAATTAATGGAAAGACAAAATATTTTTTTGGAAGAGGGACATTTTGATGATGAGGAAGAATTAAACAATTTTTTAAAAACTAACCCTGATGCAATATCTCAACTCAAGTTTTGGTTAAATAATTATAACTTTTCTAAAGGAAATCTGCATCCTCTTCCTAATGAAGAAGTGATTTCTATTCTGAATTTCTTATATGAATATATAGATGAAATAGAATATTCTAACGCTGATAGTTATTTTAGCTGGTCATCCAAATCACTCTTTTTTGATGAAGATAAACTTGATAAACTTTTAGATCTCAATGAGAATTTACTCGTAGCCTTAAACAAATATTATTTACAAGAGAAAATTAATGAAAGGCATGCATTTCAATCAATGAGTGATTTGCAACATTTCGCTAACCCCGAATATGCACAAAGGAGACTGAGCTCTGGAGAAACTGCTCTTTTAAATTTATACAGTAGAATTTATGATTATTTTTCTAGACATATTCTAAATTATCCTGTTGTAAATAAAGAGAGTTATTATATATTATTTTTGGATGAAGCAGATTTGGGTTATCACCCGATATGGAAAAAATCTTTTGTAAAATCTATAATTGAATTTTCAAGAGACTTTTTTAAAACGTTAGAATCCAAAGTTCAAATTGTTTTTACAACACATGATGCTATCTCTTTAAGTGATATTCCAAACTCCAATGTTACATATTTACAATCTGGTGGCGAAGACCGAATTTTAAGTCATGATAGCCCTTTAAGACCTAAAACAACTTTTGCTGCAAATGTCAATGATTTACTGGGACATTCATTCTTTTTAGATAATTTACTAATAGGTGATTTTGCTAATTCTAAAATTGAATATGTTATAAAGTGGATAAATGAAAATCGAAATAAAGAGAATGATTATAATCCGGATGAGTTTAGTGATATTAAAAAAGTAATCAGCTTGATTGAAGAACCCGTTTTAAGAAATAAACTTGCAGAGATGCTTAGTGATATTGAATTAGATAGTGACTTTATTGCAAAAATGATTGAAAAACAGACAGATTATCTTAATGATATTTTAAAGAAAAACTAATTAATGATTTTTCTAGATCCGTATAACCCAAATATTATAGAAGCAAGAGAGCTGCATGTCAAAAGGTTGCTGCCAATAGTTTTGGACCGAGTCAGTGTTTTACCTAATGGAGATTTAAAGAACTATTTGAGTAAATATAAAGTTCGAAATATACTAACTGATTTACCAGATAAGTTAGTGCATCATCACCATGAATGGTTGAGTACCGTTAGTGGTATAAGTGTAATAGAATGGCAGGATTTTCTCGTAGCAAAGGGAAAACAATCAAAATCAAGAACTACTGCTCAGAAAGCTCTTATAAAGAAATATGTGCCAATTCTCGGTCAGATACAATCAGTTTTTAAATACACTAATGGCTTTGCAAGAAAATCATCTAAATATTCCGCATATAACTTAGCAGAAAAGTTGAACAGCAATACTTGTGTGTATTGTAATAGAATTTACACGAAAACAGTAGTTAATCCTTCTAAAATTACAAGACCAGAATTTGATCATTGGTTTCCAAAAGGCACTTATCCAATATTGGCATTATCTTTTTATAATTTAATACCGAGTTGTCATGTTTGTAATAGCAGTGTAAAATCTACTACAATCATGGATACAAAAAAATTTTTGCATCCATATATACCAGAACAAATTAATTTAAAATTCAGCTATTGGATAGAGAGTTTAAATAAATATTCCTTTACAATTAAAAGACCTATTCCTTCTAAAGAACATAATACCGTTGTTGCTTTTAAGATAGAAGATATTTATAAAACTCATAGAGATGAGATTAATGATTTAGTCCGTTTACGAAAATTATATTCAATTGATTATTTACTTAAATTAAAAGGGCTTTTAAAATCTGTAGACAGTAATGTTTCGATGGAAGAACTCTATAGACTAGCATTTGGAACTCATTATGAAGAAAAAAACTTTTCAAAAAGACCATTAAGTAAAATGAAACGCGATATTTTAGAAGAATTAGGAATGATTTTAGAATAGTGAATGTGATGAAAATGGATTTGAAAAGGGAAACTGAAATCATAGATAAGCTCATCAAAAAAATTGTAAATAGAATTATAAGCGATACTATAGAAGAGGCTTTTAAGTTCAAATTCACTTTTAATGCAAAAGATTTGGAAGAGTATAAAGAAGGAGCTCAAGAAGCATATGAAAGAAAGGAGTTCGTCAACTTATTTGAGAAGTTGGAATTGATGAAAAACCACTGTTTATATTGGTTTGAAATTGAAGACGTTCAGCAACGTGCTAAGCTATTAGGTTTATTGAACGACTATAGAGAGAATAAGAAATATAAAGGGTTTAGAACGGTGCCGGCAAAAGCTCTTAAGGCATATTCAGGATCAACAGGTAATATTATTTATTTAGGAATTAGAGCCGGAAAGGGTGAAAAAACAAAGAAAAAACATTCTAACATAGCAGAACGTATAAATCAGCATTTAGGTTACTATAATACAAATGCGACACAAGGTCTACAATTGAGTAGTTATGCAAGCGGTTATGATATAAACATAATTTTGAAAGTTTTTGAATTCAAAAATTTGGGTGATGATTATCTTAAACTCATAGAAAAATCGGTCGCGAGACATTTTAAACCCCACTGCGGGAGACATTAAAATGTTCAACAGTTTATACAAATTATATAGAAACAATAGTATTAGGCATCCACTGGAGGATTTTAATACTGAATCTTTTGCGGGCATTCTAAAAATGCACCCTGATATTTGTGCTGCTTTTTGTTCAGGATTCTTGAATCTGCCAGAAGAGGAGTATTCAGTTGATACACAATATTTTCAAAGTATACCCAATGACTCTAATTGCTTTATAGACTTAGTTTTTATTGGCGACACTAATGTATGCTTTGTAGAAAACAAAGTTGAATCTTCAGAAGGTGATAAACAGTTGGAACGTTATGTTAAAGCATTAATTAAGCATCATGATGGAAAGGGCAAGTATTTACGGTATTGCACAAAATATTCTGACCCTAAGGATAATATTAAAGGTATTTGTAAAGCTAATGTTGACTTTTCCCAATTTAGATGGTATGAAGTAGCAAATTTTTTAAAAACATATCAAAATGAGCCAGTAGTAAAATTATACTTAGAATTTTTAAAAGAACATAAAATGGCGCAAGACAACACTTTAAAGAGCGATAACCTAATCGCCATGGAAAGTATGCGAAAAACTATTGAAATTGTAGAATTTCACATAGAAAATAGCAAACCGGAATTTACCAGGCGATTTGGTAAAGTTAATTATAACAAGAATTTTAACTGGGACCAAATTAGAAATCATAATAGAATTGTATACTCAGTGGAGAAGGTGTTGCTGTCAAAAACAGGCAAGTTGTCTGAATTATTATATGGTATTGAGTTTGATAATTTAAAAATGTTTACCAGAGTTCTTGTGGATAAAGAACATGAACATTATAAAACCTTTGTTAGTTTACAACACACCTCAAACTTTAAAATGATTGAATACGATATTGGTACTGTTTTTCAATTGGAAGAGGACTTGGGTAGGTTTCTAAACAACGTAAATGCGGATAAAGAGATCCAAGATTGGTTTACGAGTAGTTTTGAGAAATTAAATGATTTCATCAGCCAGAACAAGCAATTGTCTTGGAATTTTATAGATAACTGAGTTAGAAATAGCTGGGGAACAGGACGGTATATGTGGATGTTTTAAGAGGAGCTCAGTGGAAAAAAAACAAATTATGATTGAATACCAAGATTACGAAAAGAAAGTATATCAATGGTTTATGCAGAAGCATGAAGCGGACACACAGTTTACATTTTCTGTTAGAGTAAAAGGTTCAAAAGGCTCAGAATTAGACTACTTTATTGGCACGAAGAAATCTAATTATTTTGCAACTACTTTTTGGACATTACCCGTTGCTTATCCAGGCTCATCAAGTGACTGCATAAATCTCATTTTTGATTCTAATGATAATAAATATGAGTACCACTTTGAATTCAAGCAAACGAATTCACCGCGTGATAGCCAAAATCAATCAGTTCTTAATCTTCTTAAGATTTTAGAAGGTACTCCAATTAGTACATTGAATATTAAACCAAGCGCTGAGAACAACCGAATTTTTAAATTGGAAAGCGGTCAAAGACAAGAGGTCTATACTTCTTTGGAAATAATGCTCAATGATATCGATAAAGACTTACAGGTCATAATGCCAGCTGTAGACAAAGCTATACTAAAGGAAAAAGAAAACAATGCTGAATTTGTAGCACATCGTATAACTCAAAAAGAGTTTGAGAATATGCAAAATAAGTTAGAAGTTCGTTTTATGAAGTATAAATATGTAAAGCAGGACGAAGGACAGTCTAAAACGGTTCGTGAAAGTTTCGCCATATGGCTAGACAAGGTTGAAAGTAGTAAAAAGGCACAATCTTATTTAAGGGCTATTGATATTTTAAATGAAATATTGACAACAGATATTTATACCATTAATGACATTACGGAACTTACGGAGCTATATCAAGATTTATTAGAGAAACAAAGAGAAAAAAATGGAAAATATTATTATGAAAAAGCACCTTCCTATGGTAGAGACAGATTCTTTTCTGCTGCTATAAAAGAGTTTATTCAATTTACAAAAGAAAGAAATGTTACTGCCCGAGATACACAGAAGTTAATGCCAGAAATAAAGTCACCTTTAAATTCGATTCTCTACGGTCCTCCGGGTACAGGAAAAACATATAAGACCATTGAGGATGCAATTTTTATTGCAAATCCACATTTTGATATATTACAAGATAGAAATATTCTAAAACAAGAATATAAAAGACTTGTAAGTGCAGGACAAATCGTTTTTACAACTTTTCATCAGTCTATGAGCTATGAAGATTTTGTTGAAGGAATAAAACCAGTGTTAAATCAAGAAAATAATGATATTGCTTATGAAATTCAAGATGGTATTTTAAAACTCTTATCTAATAGAGCAAAAGGAATAGCTGGTGAAGCTATTGTAAATACATCTAATGTAGATTTTAGAAACAGCAACTTTTTTAAAATGAGTCTAGGTGGTAAAAACCGTAAAGATATTCATGATTGGTGCATTACTCATAATAAAATTGCCTTAGGGTATGGAGGTAAAAATAATTTAAACACAATACCTTCCAAAAATTGGAATACGTATAAAGAAAATTTCAAAGATGCTTTTCCAGAACTAATAGAGAAAACAGCTTACAGTGCAACTGCGACATATGCTTTTAAAGAAGTAATGAAAGAGGGTGATATTGTTTTGGTCTCATTAGGGAATCATATTATAGATGCTATTGGGGTTATTAAAGCCGATTATAATTATTCTGCAAATGAAGGAATTCCTTATCATCATTTTCGTGAAGTTGAATGGCTTGCTACAGAATTAAACGCAAACCCAAATTTATTCGTAGATAAAAATATTTCACAACAAACTATCTATCAATTTAACAATGATGATATTAAAATAGATTATTTAGAAAGCATGTCTCCTAAAAGGTCTACGAAAAATTTAAATCAAAACTATGTGTTAATAATCGATGAAATCAATAGAGGTAATGTATCGGCCATTTTCGGAGAATTAATAACGCTATTGGAACCTGATAAACGTTTAGGAGCAGCTGAAGAAATAAGAGTAAAATTACCTTATTCTAAAGATGAATCATTTGGGGTGCCTTCTAACCTTTACATCATTGGTACTATGAATACCGCAGATAGAAGTGTTGAAGCATTGGATACGGCATTGAGAAGAAGATTCGTTTTTCAAGAGGTCATGCCTAAGCCAGGTCTTTTAAAGGACATTGAGTTTGAAGGGTTCAATCTTAAAAAGGTTTTGAAGACAATTAACCAGAGAATAGAAGTTTTGTTAGACAGGGACCACACCATAGGACATTCGTATTTCATTAAGTTAAAGAGTGGAGATACAGAAGGACTTCTGAACGTGTTTAAGAATAACATTATTCCATTGCTTCAGGAATACTTTTATAATGATTATGAAAAAATTGCCTTGGTTTTGGGGCCGGGTTTTGTAAAGGAGAAAGAAGTCAAAAAAAACATTTTCGCCAATTTTAAGAATATTGAAGTACCTGAAATGGACAGGGCCTACGAATTGATTCGGTCAGTTGATGATATAGAAGAAGCTGTAGGCTTGTTATTGGGAATCACAAATGAGTAAGCGAAAAAACATATTGCGGGTTTTTGAGCATAGTAAATTGCATTATGGTAGGGAATATAACGGAGTTGTTTTTAAAGAAAAGCACTTTAATGCTCTAGCTAAACTTAATCAACTTCATAATAATGAGTATTTTACCCTAATCCATAAAGGGGTTAAATTTTCACAATATGTTGGGGTCATTCAAATAGATGGGCTCACAATAGAAATCCTTCCAAAAATAGATGGAGGTTCTTCAAAGGAAGATTTATGGCAAAAAGTATTGATTGATATGCTTCGTGCTACAAAACGTTTAAAAGTAAATAAGGTTGGTCACGCAAATGTAAATAAGCAGCAAGTCCATTTGTTGGATATCTATTTTGAATGGTTTTTGAATGAGGTTCAGATATTAATCAGGCAAGGACTAATTAAGCAATATAGAATTAACACCGGAAATGTTAAGTTCTTAAAGGGAAAGCTGGAATTTGCAGCTCACATAAAGCAAAACTTAATCCATAAAGAGCGTTTTCATACGTCTCATCAGGTGTATAACCATGACCACCATATTCACCAACTTCTATCCTTAGCATTGAATATTATTGGGCAATTTTCGTCTGGAACACATTTGTATTCTAAATGCAAAACCGCTCAGGCCAGTTTTCCTGAAGTTTCTAATATTAAAGCAAATAAAGACACCTTTGAAAGGTTAAGTGCTAACAGAAAGACGCGCCCGTATAAAACTGCATTAGATATTGCCAGGCTGATTATACTAAACTTTGCTCCCAATGTATCTAGTGGTAAAGAGAAGATGCTTGCACTGTTGTTCAACATGAATGATTTATGGGAAGAGTATGTTCTAGTAAAATTGAAGATGCAGGCTATTGACGGTGTAGAAGTCAAAGGTCAGGAGTCAAAATCCTTTTGGAACAGGATCAATATTAGACCTGACATTGTAATCCATAAAAGAAACAAGACCTATGTAGTAGACACCAAATGGAAAAATATTGGTGGAAGTAAACCTTCCACACATGATTTAAGGCAAATGTATGTCTACAATGAATACTGGGAATCATTCAGCGCACTACTACTATACCCGTCATTAAAAACTGATAAACCTGATTTTATAGCTTTTGATGGTGATGAAATGCATAAATGCGCAATTGGAAAATTAAATATTCTTAATGGGGATAGACTTAATGATAAACTGGGTGAAGAAATAATAGAGTGGTTTTCTTGAGGTATTCTCACGTATTTTAAGCCTGGTCAGGTATGTTATGATATAAATAGAATTAGATTACCTCATATGGTTGGTTTTGATGGCACAGTCGAGCTTTGAAAGTAGTATATTCATAGATATAATATATTTAACTTAACCTAGTCTTCACCCTTCAAGTTATTTTTAAAGCAATCTATAACGAGTACAATAAGTAAGTAAAGTATTACATTATCTTTACAAGATATCACATTGTAAAACTAAAAGTAATAGCCTTATGAAGTACTTTGCCCCAAATTACCTTTCTCTTTTTGCTCTATTATCCTTTTTCTTGATAGGGTGTTCTACTGATGAATATTATACGGATAGCTCCGTGTATGATGAAATACCAATCGAGGAAACTCCTATAGAAGGAATTACCATCAACGGCGAACTAAGTGTTCCCACCTATTATTATGATAATCAGGGACCGCATAAGCACAAAGCATATAGCCTAACGGCAAAGACCGTTGGCTTTACGGAAACCTTTGAATCTGGTGCAAAAGGAAGCTATGCTGCCGGGAGTGTAAGTTTATCCCCATCTGGAGATTGGTATTTGGAAGATGCCCTATTGGGCTCTTTGGCCAATGACCGAAAGTTTGGTTCAAAGTCCGTTAGGATTAGGAATACTGGTAAATTGACTATGAGCTTTAATATGGAAAACGGTGCCAGCAGTGTTCTTGTGCGTCATGCAGCATATGGAAGTAACGGAGCATCCAATTGGAGATTGGTAGCTTCTTACGATGATGGTGCAACTTGGTACTACGTAGGAGATGCCATCACCACCAATTCAACTACATTAAATACGGTTACGTTTGAGGTTAATGATACGCAAAGCGTACGCTATGGCATATTCAAGATTTCTGGAGGGTCTAACAGAATTAATATAGACAATATTGAAGTTGAAGTAAATACATCAGGAGGTGGCAACAATCCATCTATGGATAGCAACCTTACTTTTGGTAATCCATCCGATGCAGCTTCTTCCGCTGATAATTATTTTCTATCTAAACCGGATTTTAGCTTATCATATAATAATAGCAATGGAACCGCCAATTGGGTGAGCTGGCATTTAAGTACGGCATGGACAGGTACTACTTCTAGGTGTAACTGTTTTAAGTCTGATACAACATTATCCAGTACATTCTTTAGGGCAACTACCAGCGACTATACTAATTCTGGTTTTGACAGAGGGCATTTGTGCCCATCGGCAGATCGTAATGGTAGCGAAGATTCAAACGAGAATACATATTACATGACCAATATTGCGCCACAGGCTCCGGACAATAACCGTAGGTCATGGGCTAATCTTGAAAGCTATTTGCGTTCCTTAACTTTAGATGGGAATGAAGTACATATTATTTCCGGAGTTGTAGGTACTGGTGGTACAGGTAGTAATGGATCGGCCAACACCATATCTAATGGAGAAATAAATGTACCGGACGCTTTTTGGAAAGTTGCATTGATTTTGCCAAATGGGACCAATGACATTCAACGCGTAACAACATCTACCAGAGTAATTGCAGTGCTTGTTCCCAATGATCAAAACATAGATACCGATTGGACGCAATTTAAAACTACGGTTGATGCCATTGAAAATCTAACAGGGTATAATCTTTTAGAGAACATACCGGATACCATTGAGTCCACTTTGGAATCAACCATAGATACTGAGCCGTCTGTATAGCTAGATTTAGGTCGCCGGTACAGCTTATAGTTGTACCGGCTTACCACCGGCACGCCGGTGGTAAGCCGGTGGTA
>NZ_JAHKQG010000005.1:95807-289211 GCF_018860715.1 Zobellia sp. B3R18
GTGGTAAGCCGGTGGTAAGCCCATTTTTTAAAACACAATATATTTTTATAACCTGATAATCAATAGATTACATTTTTTTCTTGTACGTGGCCTAATCATGGAGATAACGGTCAAAAATGGTATATACTACTGTAATCAGGACCAAGTGTTTTCCATTCTTGTTGAATTTCAATTAAAGATTTGGATTGAATAGGGCGAAAATTACTAGGAGATTCTGGTTGTATTCTTTTCCGCTTGTTTGATAAAAACATTGTCGATCAAAAAGTTTATGGCATCACTTTCAGATAATAGGGGTGCCTTTTTCTTTTTAACTTTTAGTTTCTTTTCTGGTGAAGATGCTGATTGCCGTTTTGCGGCAAGGTTAGAATTGGTGTCATCCTGTTCAAAATTATATTGTTCATTTAAAATCAACATAATTTTTAATGAAGCTTCAAACTTCAGTACTTCATCAAATATAGGAAGTTTAGATATTAAGGTTTCATCAAAATAGTTAGTGTCACCAACAAGGAAGTGGGTGAGTGGCATAGGGTTTTGGGTAACAAGTATTTCTTGTAACACTTCCTTTCTCATATTAAAAAGCTCTAGCTTTTTTGCCCTTTTCATATTAGTAAAGCCAGTTTCTGAATTGTTAACGCTTAGGATATCAAATTCATCTTTTATGATAAACTGAGCAATCTCTTTATAATAATTCAGGGCAATCTTTCTAGCCTCTATTTCATCGAGCCCCATGACATCTTCTTCAAAGTTGTATAGAAACCCTATTAGGGAATTTTCGATTACATCCTCGTAAACCTCAAGGATGTAATCATAAAATTCTTTGCACATTTCGCTATTGGGTACGTACACCGGTTGACTGTTCTGTTGAGTAACCGGATTCGGGCTCTTATCAAGGGAAAGCATGACACGGTCCACTTTTTGAAACAGTCCATTGGATAGATGTATTTCTTTTAGCTCGTTTAGAGTTACTGAATTTAAATCCAAGTCTTTTAATAGTCCGAAGTAAGTCATTGGTTCAATTTAATTCTATTATTCTAAAAGCTTTGAGTAATCTTCCGGTAACGCAGCGTCTATATCCCTAAGGTATTTATCTAACGAATCTCTTGTAGAATGTCCAGTTATAAGCATCAATCTACTTTTTACAACTTCCGGAGTACTATTTTTCTCCATTTCCCTATAAAGGCGCGTAATAAAGGTATGCCTAAAACTATATAGGCCATATTCTTCCCCTAGTTTAAAATGGTCCTTGACTTTTTTGTAGCGCTTAGAAAAGTAGTTTCTTTTCTGAGTTTCATCGGCCTCCCATTTTCCGCCAATTCCGTATGGAGTGAAAAGAAAATCATCCTTTCTCATTTTTGAAATATCAGGTAATACATCAAGCATGATTTTTGGTATAATCTTTATTTTTACAGGTTTGTTTTTTGCCCTAACATATAGTTTTTGGTCTTGAACATCAACATCTCTTATTTTTAATCTGCACACTTCAATAGGGCGTAAAAAGTTGTAGGATACAAATTGAACGAACAAACGCAATAATGGATCGTTCTCAGTCATATAATTGTCAATATCCTTTATTAATTGAGGTGTGTAGGTTTTGTTCCGTTTAGGAACAGATTTCAATATGTTGATTTTAAGGATGAAGTTATCTTCTATGAGTTCATTGTTCTCCAGAGTGGTAAAAAAGGAACTTAAAGCTGTTCTTACATTGTTCCTGTTTCTGGCACTGGTTTTTTGAAGTACCCAATTTAAATGTTGAATGACGATTTTCTTATTTATATTCTTAATATCCGAAGTGTCGACATTGTTTTCATCCAACCACTTCTGAAACCTGATAATCCGATTTGAATACTTTGAAAACGAATTAGCGTTAAGAGTACTCTTTTTTATTTTAAAACCGAGTTCAAAAGCTTCCGCAACGGATATTTTGGGTTCCTCTGTAGTTTCAATGATTTCATCATTGCCCCCAATGGGTTCGTTATCCAACGCAGAAAAAATATCTATTTCTTTAGGGGGTGGTGGAGCGGTCGGTTTTGGAACAATTACTTTTTTGACCTCTTCAGTTCTTTTCACGGGGAGCTGAGGAGTATCTTTAATTTGCTCGCTAACCTGTTCAGGGTTTTTGAACTTATTTTCCAGTTCTATATTTCTTTGATAAGGACTAAACCCTTCGTTCAAAAGCAAAATTAACTTAGCCTGAAGAATTTTCAGAAAGGAAAGTCGCTCCCTTTTATTGGTAAATCGGTTCGCACCAGCTTTGATGTTGGGTTGGCGTTTAAGTATCCCAGTATTAGGATCACGAAAGGAAAAATAGATATACCAAGATTTGTTCAGGGCATTTTCTTGTTCAGTTTTGGTGAGTTTGGACCACTGTTTAATATCCACTCCGCCAGTATAAATCTTTGGCTCGGTAAAGTTTGGTTTCATTCTAAAAGTGTGTACTGTTTCGTGTACGTTTTGTAAAAGTACGGAAATAGAAGGCATAAAAAAACGGCTTGTGAGTACACAATCCGTTGTTTTCATTGGTTTTAAGCCTTGTAGCGAGAGGGGGGCACGATCCCCCGACCTCCGGGTTATGAATCCGACGCTCTAACCAACTGAGCTACCTCGCCGTATTGTTATTTCTAAACGGCTGCAAATATAAAGTTTATTTCTTGTTCTTGGGCAATACTTTGCTAAAATTATTCTATCTCTTTTATTTTTTTATCATAAGGAAATCTATATATTGCCCATCGTAAACACTTAAGAATGGACGATAAAATAAAATTTGAACTAGAATTTGTAATACAATCTTCGCCACAGTTGCTATATACGTACTTGTCAACCCCGTCAGGACTTTCCGAATGGTTTGCCGATAATGTAAACTCCAGAGGTGAAATGTTCAGTTTTATATGGGACGGTGCCGAAGAGGAAGCAAAATTATTAAAGCGAAAAAGTGATGAATTTGTAAAATTCGCATGGGTAGACAATGAAGACGATTCATATTTTGAATTGAAAATAATTGTTGATGAAATTACCAAGGATGTATCACTATTTATAACCGATTTTGCCGAGGAAGATGAAGTAGATGAGGCCAAAATGCTTTGGACCAATCAAGTAACGGATCTTAAACAGGTTTTAGGCTCTAAGTAACCGTATTCTTCTAATATCATCTTATATTTGGTCCCGATAAATTATCGGGACTTTTTTATGGTTAGCTACAACGGAAATCTACTAGAGGAAAACATACAATTTTTAGACCACCAGAACAGAGGGTTACGTTATGGTGACTCCCTTTTTGAAACCATGAGAATGGTTAACGGAAAACTCTTTTTCTGGGAAGACCATTACCTTAGGTTAATGGCTTCTATGCGTATTCTCCGTATGGAAATACCAATGGAGTTCACTATGGAGTTCTTGGAGTCTAAAATAGGTGAGATAGTAGAGGCGAATGATTTAGGAGGCCAATCTAGGGTTAGACTCACTATTTTTAGGGAAAAGGGAGGTCTTTATCTACCAGCAACAAATGAAATCAGCTATTGTATAGAAGCTTTGCCACTTAAAAGCCCTTTTTTCGTGTTAAGTGAAGATTTTTATGAAGTGGAACTTTTTAAGGACTTTTACGTAAATGCGGACATGTTATCTACCTTAAAAACGAACAATAAGATTATAAATGTGGTAGGAAGTGTTTTTGCCAAGGAAAACGATTACCAAAATTGTCTTCTATTGAACGGTTTAAAACAAGTAGTAGAAGCTTTAAATGGCAATATTTTTCTTGTAAAGAACGGGGTAATTAAAACTCCTCCATTAAAAGATGGTTGCCTTAATGGTATTGTTAGAAAGAAACTAATCGATATTTTTAGCAAAATTGAGGGTTACGAATTTCAAGAAGCTTCCATATCTCCTTTTGAACTGCAAAAGGCAGATGAATTGTTCATTACAAACAGCATTGTGGGTATACAGCCTGTTACCAAGTACAGGAAAAAAGAATTTGGGAATGCGGTAGCAAAAGAACTTTTGGGCAAGTTAAATGCAACGGCACGTCTTTCTTAAGATTAAGGTGCAGCTTTAATTTAAGCTTGGGTTTTCAGGAGAATTGGACCAAAGAAGATAATCACCGCCCAGTTCTACCATTTTCTCTTTCCAAAATGCTTCGGAAGATTTATGGATCAGGGAGCTTTCATAGTCATTTTCTACAACGATCCAAGATTTGGAAAGTAGCTCTTTGTCCAATTGGAATGAAGACCAACCTGAGTAACCAAGGAAAAACCGGATATCATTTTCCGATATTATTTTTTCGTTGATAAGGCCAATGGTATTCTCAAAATCTCCTCCCCAATAAATACCATCGGAAATCTCAATGCTATTGGCTATTAAATCCGGGACTTTATGAATAAAATAAAGATTGTCCTGCTCAACAGGACCACCGTTATATACTTGAAACGGGATTTCTATTTCGGTTATAAGCTCGCTAATGGTGTACTCTAAAGGTTTGTTTAAGATAAAACCAACGGATCCCTCTTCGTTATGCTCCGCTAAAAGAACTACTGAACGATTAAAGGACACGTCTCCGGTTAAGGTCGGTTCGGCAATTAGGAGCTTGCCTTTGTTTGGTTTCAGATCTACCATAATTATATGAACTAGTTATAACTAAAATAAGACATTTCTTATAAAAAGCAAATACGAATAAAAAAAAAAGCGTCTACACTGTAGACGCTTTTCTTATAATATGGCTCGTAAGTCTTAGTTTACTGAATTAGCCAAGTCAGATCCTGCTTTGAACTTAACAACGTTCTTAGCTGCAATTTTGATGGTTTTACCCGTAGATGGGTTTCTTCCTTCTCTTGCATTTCTTTTTGATACTGACCAAGATCCAAAACCAACTAAAGAAACTCGGTTACCTCCTTTAAGAGAACCTTCAACATTTCCTAGGAAAGATTCCAATGCTTTTTTTGCTGCGGCTTTTGTGATGCCGGCGTCTGCTGCCATTGCATCGATCAATTCTGTTTTGTTCATAATTTAATTAATTAATTGTTGTTAAACGTATTTTAATGTTAAACAAATTTATACGGATTTGCTTCCAACGCAAGTAAATTGGGGGGAAATCGGCGTTTTTGTTAATAACTATAGGCGTTTGTTGATAAAGTAGGGCTTTTTTTACGCTTCTCGCAGCCCAATGATACTAGGGCTTTACGCCATTTTAGCATTTTTTTGCAAGTTTAGGCCATTTAGAACATCGGTTACTTTCATTTTTCTCTTACCTGGTAATTGCATTTCCAATAGGTTAATATAGCCTCCGTCTACTGCAATTTTGAGTTCCTTTTTAGTAGCCTCTATTTCTCCTACTTGTAATTGATGGTCAGTTTTTTCCTTCGCAGTGGCATAGATTTTTACAAAGATCTTTTCTTCCCCATTTATCAAGTTGGTCCAAGCACCGGGGTAAGGGCTTAATCCTCTTATATGGTTATATATATCATTTATAGGAGCATTCCAATTAATTTCGCACGTATCCTTATGTATCTTAAAAGCTTCTTTTAATTCTTTTGTAGTGGGTTGAGCTATAGTGGTCACCGGGCCTTTGGCAATGGCTTCTGCCGTCCTTAGAACAAGGTTGGCTCCCATGACCATTAATTTGTCATGTAATTCCCCGGCAGACATATTTTCGTCAATATCCGTACGGTCTTGCAAGATAATTTCTCCGGTGTCTATTTTATCATCTATAAAGAAAGTGGTAACCCCTGTTTCTTTTTCTCCGTTCATTATGGCCCAGTTTATAGGCGCAGCCCCTCTATAATCCGGCAAAAGTGATGCATGCAGGTTAAAAGTACCGTATTCCGGCATGGCCCATACAGCTTTGGGTAACATGCGAAAAGCAACCACAACCTGAAGATTTGCATTTAACGCCTTTAATTCGCTTAAGAAATCATCATTTTTAAGATTGGTAGGCTGGAGTACTTTTAGATTGTTTTCTAGGGCGTACTTTTTTACGTGCGATTGTTGCAGGTTTCGCCCCCTTCCGGCAGGTCTGTCCGGTGCCGTTATTACACCTACCACATTATAGTTGTTTTCTACAAGTGAGGCTAAAATGGTAGTGGCGAACTCTGGGGTTCCCATAAAAACGATGCGTAAATCTCTCATTGTGTTCTCTATTTTTTATTTCGAATGAAGTAAAACCTATTTTAGTGTATACTCGTTTTTGGTATTGATTGTAATATCTCCATCTTCTAGCATAAGCTGTAGTGTCCTTAAAACAATGGGTTCTTTATAGGTCATGGCACGTATGATTGCTCTTGAAGTATATGGTGATTCTAATAGCAACGAGCTAATTTCTTTTGATACTTGGTCAAAAGTTGGTTTTTGTATAATTCCTTTTGACAAGCAGACATCGCACTTACCGCAGTCTGCTGTGTCTTTTTCTCCAAAGTATTCTAAAATCTGCTTGCTCCTACATATAGTAGTATTCTTAACGTAATCTATCATTTGGAAAACCTTTTCGGTTTTCACCTGGTTCTGCTCCTTTACTTTTTTTGCAAAGACATTTATAGTAAGGTCATCTTCGCGAGGTACAAGAAAGGTAATTTCCAGATCGCTCTGGTGGGCTTCAAACGTTATGATGTCGTCTTTCTTCATTTGTTCCAGAACTTTAAAAATATGTTGTTCCGAAGTATTTGTTTTCTTAGCCACCAAACTTGGGTCCATTTTGGTCTCAAAGTCAAAAATTCCACCGTAAGTCCTTAAAATGGTTTGGATAATATTGGCGGAGCCTTTATGCATATCCAAGTAGTCAAAAATAGTGTCCTTGTCCGATATAAACTGAACCAGTGTTTTTTTTGAAAAGGATTCCGAAAGGGAAATTACCGAGTTTCGGTCTAAAATTTTTAATCCGTTATAGGCTAGAAATGAATTTAAACTATAGATTCTAACAAATTCATTAAAATTGAATTGAAACGTTTCATGACTTCCTTCGCCATATCCTATTCTGAAGAAATTATTGAGTTTGTTGTAGATTTTTTTTAGAAAAGCGGTGTCCGGAAGCACACTTAAAAACTGATTCTTTAACTGCTCTTCGTCATTAGGGTTGGTAATAAGAACGGCCTCTGCTGGTTGGCCGTCACGTCCCGCTCTACCGGCTTCTTGGTAGTAGTTTTCAAGACAATCCGGTATTTGGTAGTGGACCACCAAGGAAACATCAGGTTTGTCAACTCCCATTCCAAAAGCGTTAGTGGCCACCATAATCCGTATTTTGTTGGTTAGCCAAAGATTCAACTTTTTCTCTTTTTCTTTTTTGGGAATTCCCCCATGAAAAAAAGTAGCACTACACCCTTTGGAATTTAAAAATTGTGAAAGCTCTACGGTTCCTCTTCGGGTGCCCACATAAACAATCCCGCTTTTCTCTATTTGAGAACATAACTGGGCCAATCTGTAATGTTTGTCCTGCTCCCATAAAATCTTAAAAGCAATGTTGCTTCTGGCAAAAGAATCCTTTACCACGGTAGGAGCGGTAAGGCGAAGGCTCTCAATAATGTCATCGGCAACGCGGTCTGTAGCGGTTGCGGTCAGTGCTATTACCGGAGTCTGTGGCAACAGTTTTCGTAGTTGGGCGCATTCAAGATACGCTGGCCTAAAATCGTGTCCCCATTGAGAAATGCAGTGGGCCTCGTCTATGGCTACGAGGTTTACGTTCATTTGGCGTATTTTCTCTTGGACTAATTCTTGTTGCAAACGCTCGGGAGATAGATAGACAAATTTGTATCCGCCGTACAGGCAATTGTCCAACAGGTCCAAAAGCTCATTAAAGGGAATTCCTCCGGTTAGGGCAATGGCTTTTATGCCTTTTCTTTTAAGGCTTTCTACCTGATCTTGAATTAATGCTATTAAAGGAGAAACTACAATACAGAGACCTTCTTGGGCCATGGCGGGAACCTGAAAACAAACAGATTTTCCTCCACCGGTAGGTAGTAGGGCCAATACATCCTGTTTGTCAATAATGGCATCTATGATTTTTTTCTGGGAACCTTTAAAACTATTAAAGCCCCAATATTGCCGTAAAATGGATATCGGGTCTTTGTGCATTACTTTAGGTTTAGCAGTTCTAAAATAAATTGGGTGCGTTCCTCAATGGTACCTATAGGTACTAATGTTATAGGGTAACCAACATGCTCGTATGTGGTTTTGAGATGTTCATAAATGCGTTCTGCTTCCTCAAAGGATTCAAAACGTTCGTTATCCACCACATGTATTTCCTTCCAAGGCGGCATCAATAAAATCTGATCGTATTTGTAGGTGTAACAAGGTTTTTCAAATTCTGTGCTATACTCTTGCCCAAAACAGTTCATGTAGGCGTGAACATCTGGAATTCCACGGTCAAAAAACACCACCTCTCCATTTATGGAATCCGCATCGGTATATTGTTTTATTCTTCCGTCTAAAAGATTTTGGTTAAACTTTTTAGGGTCTTTTACCGAAACTATGGGGTTAACTTCAAAATTAGTGGTTTTGTCTTCATTTTTTTCAGACGAAGTCATACTTCGGATGAGTTCATGAACACACGGAAAACCTTTCTTTTCAAGATTCTCTATAACCGATGTTTTGCCCGTACTTGGGCCACCTGTAATAACTACTTTTTTAAGATCCAATAGATAATTGTTGTTCATGCAAAAGTAATCATTCCATTATGATATTAAAATTGAGGTTGAACCGTTATCTTTGTAAAAAATGGTTATATGGACAAAGAAAATCCAGAAGCGTTCTATAAGCGCTTACGAGAGCAACTAGGAGAGAGTACAACTTGGCCTTCTAATTACTTATATAAATTTATAGTACAATCCATTCCTGAAAAAGTAGATCAAATTCATAAAATTTTTGATAATACAGGAGCTGTAATAGAATTAAAGGAATCTAAAAACGGAAAGTATACCAGTGTTTCCATAACGGTAAACATGAAAAACCCGGATGCGGTAATAGAGAAATACAAAGAAGTGGGCAAGGTTGAAGGGGTTATATCCCTTTAAATAGTATTTGAACCATAATTTTCTTAATTTGCAGACGTTATAAGAACACTTCCTTAATTTTTTTAAGCAAAAATTTTCAATTTGAATTTAGTAGAAAACCTAGAATATAACACGGAAAGGTCAAAATTGATCATTCCCGAATACGGGCGTCATTTTCAGAAAATGGTAGATCATGCCATTTCTATAGAAGACGAAGAAGAGAGAAACAAAGTGGCCCAAGCTATTATTAGTGTTATGGGTAATATTCAGCCGCACCTAAGAGATGTACCTGATTTTCAGCATAAATTATGGGATCAGTTGTTTATTATGTCCGATTTTAAATTGGATGTAAAATCGCCTTTTCCTATTACGAGTAAAGAGGTACTTAGGAAGCGTCCTGAGCCTTTGGAGTATCCTCAGAATTTTCCAAAATACCGTTTTTACGGAAACAATATCAAGAGAATGATTGATGTTGCCGTAAAATGGGAAAAAGGAGATATGCGTGATGGGTTGGAATATGCCATTGCCAATCACATGAAAAAATGTTACCTGAACTGGAACAAGGATACGGTTGATGATAAAGCAATTTTCAATCATTTACTTGAACTCAGTGACGGACAAATAGACCTTAGTGGAGAAAACCTTACGGATAGCGGACAGTTTTTGAAAAATCGTGTAGCTAAAACTTCAAGGAACAATAATTCAGGAAAGAAAAACAACCAACGAAACAATAACAATCGCGGTAAAAAGCGATATTAATACTCCTCAATCTTACATGGGTACCTTTAAAATTGAAGGCGGTCACCAGCTCTCTGGTGAAATTACGCCACAAGGCGCTAAAAATGAAGCCTTACAGATTCTTTGTGCCGTACTACTTACTGATGAAACGGTTACCATAAACAACATTCCTAACATTGTAGACGTAAATAAGCTGATTGCGTTGCTTGAAGATTTGGGTGTAAAAATCCAGAAAAAAGCAAAAGGATCGTATAGCTTTAAAGCAGATGATATAAATCTAGACTACCTACAGTCTGACCAATTTAAAGAAGATGGTCGCGGTCTTAGAGGGTCTATTATGCTAGTTGGTCCTTTGTTGGCACGTTTTGGAAAAGGATACATTCCTAAGCCAGGCGGTGATAAAATTGGTCGTAGACGTTTGGATACGCACTTTGAAGGATTTATAAAACTGGGCGCCAAGTTTAGATACAACAAAGAAGAATATTTCTACGGTGTTGAGGCCAAAAAACTTAAAGGCACGTATATGCTGCTGGATGAAGCATCCGTAACAGGTACTGCTAACATTCTCATGGCAGCTGTTCTTGCCGAAGGAAAAACAACAATTTACAATGCGGCCTGTGAGCCTTACTTACAGCAGTTGTGTAAAATGCTGAACCGTATGGGCGCCAAGATTTCCGGTGTGGGGTCAAACCTACTGGAAATTGAAGGCGTAGATTCCTTAGGAGGAACGGAACATAGAATGCTTCCGGATATGATCGAAATAGGAAGCTGGATCGGATTGGCGGCAATGACCAAAAGCGAGCTTACTATCAAAAATGTAAGTTGGGACGATTTGGGACAAATACCTACGGTTTTTAGAAAACTGGGTATTACCGTAGAAAAAAAGGATGACGATATATTCATACCTAAGCATACCAACGGGTACGAGATACAGAACTTTATAGATGGTTCTATCCTTACAATTGCAGATGCGCCATGGCCAGGTCTAACACCGGATTTATTGAGTATTATTCTGGTAGTTGCCACACAGGCAAAAGGAGAGGTGCTTATTCATCAAAAGATGTTTGAAAGCCGTTTGTTCTTCGTGGATAAATTGATTGATATGGGTGCTAAGATTATTCTTTGTGATCCACACCGTGCTACCGTAATTGGGCACGACTTTAAATCTACATTAAAGGCAACCACCATGGTATCTCCGGATATTAGGGCAGGAGTTTCTTTGCTGATAGCAGCCCTATCCGCAAAAGGAACATCTACTATTCATAATATCGAACAGATAGATCGTGGGTATGAAGATATTGATACACGTTTACGTGCTATTGGTGCTAAAATTACCAGAGTTTAAATCAGTGAACCCCTAGCGTCTTTCTTATGGAAAAAAGAGACTTTTCAAAAATTCCACTTGTAAATAAGAAGGGAGAGAAAGGTAGGTTTGAGATGGATGTTGATGGGGAGATAGCCTTTATGGAATATATGATTTCCAAACAGAACATCATGTACTTAACACATACAGAAGTGCCTTCATCTTTAGGTGGGCAAGGTGTGGGAAGTGCTTTGGTCTCAAAAGTATTGAAATTTATAGAGGAGAGTGGTATGAAAATGGCTCCTTTATGTCCGTTTGTGGCAGCATATCTCAAACGTCACCCGGAAGAAGGTAAAGCTGTCTTGGCTCCTGGATATTCAATTAAGTAAAAGTTGAAAATATACTAAAATAGAGAAGAGGCCCATAAGGCCTCTTTCTCGTTTTAATGTTTTGCTGTATTGATTTCTATCCAATATTTATCCGGGTCCTGAATATAAATTTGGCGTACACCGTCTGTACGTAAAGTGACTGCATTTTCTTTACCGGGCCAATCCCAATATTTGATATTGTTTTTTTCAAGATGGGCTATCATTCCATCTAAATCTTGCGTGGAAAGGCATAGATGCATGGATTTATTCTTTTCAAAGGGCGCAAATTCCTTTTCGATTAGGTGAATCTGAGAATTTCCACTTACAATAAACCACCTGAAACCAGGTTTTAAATCAGGATGTGGCGTTTCTTCTAATTTTAGAATGTTTGCGTAGAAATCTGCACTAATATCAGAATCTTCAACGACTAGCGCAAAATGATCAATTTTAAAATCAAAAGTTTGTGCTTGAGCCAATAGAGTGGTGCCGGCTACAAAAATAAATGCAAAAAGGATTTTTTTCATGTGGTTTGGAATAGTATGGGATTCATATAAAAACAGCTTAGCGCTGTATTTTGGGTGTGTAAGATACAAAAGCATTTCAATAATGGGAGCCAGTAACTGGTCTATACATAATTTAGAAGGTTTAAGTGAAGACTCTTAAACGTGATTCTTATAATTCACCGATAAAAAAGATGTAGTTGGTCGAGTTTATTGATCATAGCTGGGCTAAAAGCAATAATTAGGACGGGTTTTAGTTTATATCGAACCTACTTAAACTTTTTAATTTTTTGAAAAGAGATAACGATTTAACTTTTGTCCCATGAAAAATCTTAACCAACTACTTTCCGCCGGAGCTATATTACTGCTATTATCCAGTTGCGTGTCAACTAACAAATTAACAATGGGTGCTACTGAGCCAGCACGTATAAGCTTACCCTCAAATGCATCACGCGTGGGTCTAATTAATAGGAGTATTCCATCCGAAGAAAACAAAGTGGTAGATAAAATAGATAAGATTCTTTCTTTAGAGGGACTCAATTTGGACAGGGAAGGAGCAGAGTCT
Organism: Zobellia sp. B3R18; assembly: GCF_018860715.1. Taxonomy (NCBI): domain Bacteria; kingdom Pseudomonadati; phylum Bacteroidota; class Flavobacteriia; order Flavobacteriales; family Flavobacteriaceae; genus Zobellia; species Zobellia sp. B3R18. Next base: position 108,245 of record NZ_JAHKQG010000005.1, read on the forward strand.
GCTGTAACGGGACTTTATGATGAGCTTACGCGCAACACTCGTTTTGAAACCATTACTATTATTGATGATACGGATATTCAACGAAAAGGGCTAGGCATTTTTCCTGCAGCTTTGGACTGGCAGTCGGTTCAAGAAATTTGCGATGCTAATGATGTAGATGTACTATTTTCATTAGAGTTCTACGATACGGATACGCGAGTAGATTATGAACTTACCACGGTAACCATACCAAATGATTTAGGCATAAAAGCTTCGCTGCCGGGTCATAAGGTTACACTTAATACCGCTATTAAAAATGGATGGCGCGTGTATGACCCACAGAACAAATTAATATTGGATGAGTATACTTTTAATGATCGTATCACATCTATTGGGTCCGGTGTTAATCCTATGAAAGCGGTTGAGGCGGTAATTGGAAGAAAAGAAGCTGTTATTCAACGTAGTAGTAACATCGGTAATTCTTATGGTTATGATGTAAGACCTTTAAGAAAAAGGGTTTCCAGAGATTACTTTGTAAAAGGTACCGAGAATTTTGTAATTGCAAAAAGACGTGCCCAGACAGGTGATTGGGATGGAGCGGCCGTTCTTTGGGAAAAGGAAGTGAATAATCCGGACGGTAAAATAGCCGGTAGGGCTTGTTATAATATGGCAATCATAAATGAAATTAACGGTGATTTAGAAAAGGCGATGGAATGGGCCTCTAAATCTTATACGGACTATAATAACGGAGAGGCATTGCGTTACGTGAACATCCTTAAATATCGTATGCAAGAAAAACGTCAATTAGAAAGACAACTTTCCCGTTAGGTTTCGCTTTAGTTAAGTGCTTCCTTATACGTTTTTAAGCACCGTTCCCGAGCTTCTTTATGGTCTACCATTTTTTGTACGTAGTCTTCCGTATGGTGCTCGGGAACCCACTTTGAAATATATTTTTTATCCTTATCGAACTTTTCAACCTGAGTCATTGGGTTAAAAATGCGAAAATAAGGAGCGGCATCAACACCACTTCCCGCTGCCCATTGCCAATTGCCCACATTGCTGCTCATTTCATAATCCAACAACTTTTCGGCAAAATACGCTTCGCCCCAACGCCAATCTATAAGTAAGTGTTTGCAAAGAAAGCTGGCGACGAGCATTCGTACTCGGTTATGCATATATCCCGTTTCATTTAATTCCCGCATTCCTGCATCAACCAGTTTGTAACCCGTATTCCCTTCCTTCCATTTTTCAAATTCGTCTTCGTTATTTCTCCAACTTATTCGGTCATATTTCTTTTTGAACGCTTCATTTACGGTTCTAGGGTAGTGCCATAGAATTTGCATAAAAAACTCACGCCAAATAAGTTCGCTCCAAAAAACTTCATTTTTTTCGGCAATCGCCTTTTTTATCATTTTTCGGATGGACACCGTTCCGAACCGTAGATGTGGTCCTAACAATGATGTACCGTTTTCTATGGCCGGGTAATTCCTGGTATTCTCATAATTATCAATTAGGGTTGGGGTAACCGTATATTCTGGAATTTTTAAGGATGAAGTTTTAAAACCCATATCCGTTAAAGAGAGATTTGGTAGTCTCGTATTCTGAATAAGGTTGTCTCGGTATTGTTTTGTGTAATGAATGGTTAAATGTTCATCCGGGTTAAAATGTTCTTTCCACTTGTTTTTGTAAGGGGTATACACAATGTACGGGTCACCGTCACTTTTAAGAATATCATCCTTTTCAAAAACAACCTGATCTTTAAAGGTGTGAAAAGTAACGTCGTTCTCTTGGAGTAGCTCTTTTATACTCTCATCTCTTTTTTTGGCATAAGGCTCGTAATCATGATTTGTGTAGACTGCATTTATTGCATATTGACTAAGTAAATCCTTGAATATAGATATAGGTTTACCGTGGTAGATTGCTATAGAACTATGGTTTTTACTTTGAAGCGTATCTCGCATTCTCTGCAAGTTCTCGTAGATAAAAGTAACTCTGGCATCATCTTTTGGAAGGTTTTCAAGAATCTCAGAATCAAAAATAAAAATGGGCAACACTTTATAATTGCCCTTTAGGGCTTCTAGGAACCCAATATTATCGTCTAGACGTAAATCTCTTCTAAACCAAAAAATCGATATTTTATCTGCCATAAACTAACTTAAATTTAAAGTTGACATTCCTCCGTCAACACCTATTACTTGACCAGTAATCCATGAACTTTTTTCACTTAACAAGAACACCGCTGTATTTGCAATATCACTAACCTCACCAATACGCTTTAAAGGGTGTCTTTGAGACATCATTTCTATTTTTTTCTCGTTACTCAGTAAGCGTTTAGCCAATGGCGTATTTACTAAAGATGGTGCAATTACATTAACCCTAATGTTGGGCGCATATTCTGCCGCCATAGATTTAGCAAAACCTTCAATTGCACCTTTGGCTGCGGAAACACTCGTGTGATAGGGCATTCCGGAGCCAACGGCAACCGTGCTGAACAGAATTATTGCTCCTCCAGAGACCATTAAAGGTAAAATATCTTTAACTACTTTAACCATATTAAAGAAATTCAGCTGCATATCTGTTTCAAAAGTTTCCAGAGAAAGCATTTTAAAAGGCTTTAAGTTGATGGATCCTGGGCAGTAGGCAAAACCATGCAGTTCCTTGGGAAGAATTGTAGTATCTAATACATCAGTGTTCGCGTCAAAAGGAATATGGATGGCACCTGTTCCGTTCAGTCCGTCAGATGTTCTAGAGGCAACATATACCGTATACTCATCAGCGAGTTGCTTTACTATTTGAAGACCAATACCATACGAACCTCCTATTAAAAGTATATTTTTTTTCATGGAAAAATCTTAAATCGTTTTAAATTGCAGCTCTTTTGTAGTATTCTTAAGGCTTCCAAATAGTTCTATCAATTTTTGTTCCCTGAAAGCAAAAATTTGTTTCAACTGCTTTTTAACCAAAAGTGGGTGGGCCATTTGTCCAAAAATCCCAAAAGGAATTTTATAATCTATTACATCCTCCATTTCTACGCCACCGTCAATAGGTTTAATGAAATGTTTGTGATGCCAAAGTGTATAAGGACCAAATCTCTGTTCATCTACAAAGTACTCGCCCTCCTTTACATGGGTAATTTCGGTAACCCATTTAGTTTTGTATCCAGGAAAAGGGGAAACGGTGTATTGAATAATTTGTCCTGGAAACATGGCGCGGTCATTACCTGAGAGTATTTCAAAACCCATATGTGGCGGGGTAATAACCTTAAGATTGCCTGGGTCTGATAGAAAGTCCCACGCTTCTTTTACGCTTATGGGAAATGACTGTTTGGAACGTAGCTGATATAACTTCATAAAACAAATGTAAATACATTTTGTTTAACATTTTTATTTTATTGATAAACAAATTGTCTCTATTGGCAATTTGTTTGGGGTTTCATTTTCTTTTGAAAGTTTAAAGAGTTCTTTAGTGTAGCATCTATTTTGTACATTACAGGCGTATCTATGCTATGAAAAACTTACTGCTGTTTTTTCTTTTACTTTTCTCCGGTTTATTTTTATCGGCCCAAAATTCCCAAAGAGAAGTAGGTGAATTGCCTACAGAGGTATCCGAAAGTTCAGGATTGCTTTTTTTTGACGGTAGACTTATAACTCATAACGATTCTGGTAATCTTCCTGAACTTTACGAGATAGATACGCTTTCTTTTCAGGTAAGTCGTACCGTAAGCATTACAAATGTTGAAAATAACGATTGGGAAGATATTGCTCAAGATGATACATTCATTTATATAGGGGATTTTGGGAATAATAATGGAGTTAGAAGGGATTTAGCAGTATATCGTATTTCTAAATCCGATTATTTAAAGTCTGATAATGTAGTCGCAGATAAGATTGAATTCACTTATGAGGATCAGGAAAATTTTGAAAATAGCGGAAATAGTGACTGGGATGCCGAAGCTTTAGTTGTAGTAGAGAACCAACTTTTAATTTTTACCAAGCAATGGCAATCTAAGGGTACGGTTGCTTATCAACTGTCTACGGAGCCCGGAAAGCATGTAGCAAAACGGTTGGATGACTATTTCGTAGATGGTTTGGTTACGGGAGCGGAATATAATCCGTTATCAAAATCATTGTATATAGTTGGTTACAATTCAGTTTTGGCCCCATTTATATTTAAAATTGAAGGAGCAACTTCTTCTGAGGTATTTAAAGATTCTGTTGAGAGGCTACCGATGAGTATTGAAAATGCACAGATTGAAAGTATTGCCTCTTTGGATAGTAATTCTTATTTGATGACGTCAGAGCGTTTTGAAAATGATAATTGGAATTTGTTGTTTAAGCCCAAGTTATTTGGTTTTTCTACACTTGAAAAAGAACTAGATACGGACGAGTTAGAAGAGACTGAAGAAGAAGAAGAGGAAATGGGTTCTGACAATCCTTTGCCTTCAGAAGAGTTGAAACCTACCGATAAGGATGATTTAATATTGTATAAGCAACTTGGTGCTGAGCAGTTAGAATATAAGCTAAACTCCAATGAGAGGGTATTGTCCAAGGTTGTTTATGATGCGTTAGGTAAACGTGTTAGTCATTTTAAGGAAGATTTAAGTAGTGAGACACGTATTGATACTTCCACTTTAAAATCAGGGGTTTACTATCTAACTTTTTTTCTTGAGAGTAAAGTAGTTTCACAGCCTTTCGTAGTATTTTAAGCGGTCTAATTTAGGATTTCATTAACATATGTAAGATGGTTTATATTTAGTTTTGTGGAAACTAAAAAATCAATTCAAATGAAAAAAATTATCCTTTTAGCAAGTGTAATATTTGCTTCTGTTACTATGCAGGCCCAAATAAACACACCAGCACCTAGTCCAGCTTCTAAGCTACAACAAACCGTAGGTTTAACAGATGTTACCGTAGAGTATTCTAGGCCATCAATGCGTGGGAGAACTATTTTTGGAGATCTTGTTCCGCACGGCAAATTATGGAGAACAGGAGCTAATGCGTATACTAAAGTAAGTTTTAGTGATGACGTAAAAATAGCTGGTCAAGATGTTAAGGCAGGTACATATTCCATTTTTACGAAGCCAGGAGCAAGTTCTTGGGAAGTTTTCTTTTATACGGATATTGATGGAGGTGGTACACCTAAAAATTGGGACGATAGTAAAGTAGTAGCCAAAACATCAGCAGAAGTTTATACGTTACCTGTAGATATTGAGGCGTTTACTATTACAATAGATGATATGACAAGTAATTCTGCCAATTTAGGAATGATGTGGGAGAAAACTTATGTTGCTGTTCCTTTTGAAGTTCCAACGGATTCAAAAGTAATGGCGGATATTGAAAAAACTATGGCGGGTTCTCCAAAAGCAGATGATTACTACGCTGCCGCTGTTTATTTTTCAAGTGAGGATAAAGACATTAAAAAAGCATCTGAATGGATGGACAAGGCTATGTCCATGACTGAAGAGCCTGCTTTTTGGCAATTGCGTCAGCAATCCCTTATTCAGGCAAAATCGGGCGATAAAAAAGGAGCTATCAAAACTGCTAAAAAGTCTTTGGAAAAGGCAAAAGAAGCAGGTAATGATGATTACGTTAAAATGAATACCGACTCTATTAAAGAGTGGAGCGCTAAATAAGCTTTGTATTCTTATATAAAAACCCCGGCCTTCCATTGGAAGGCCGGGGTTTTATTTTATACGTACTGAAGAAAAAATGTAAAAATATAAAGCAGGAATACTTCTATAAATTATTTACTTGCCAGCGGTTTCTTCAATAGCCTGTCAAACCCTTCAAAAGCAATTGCCATTGCGATTACCATGGCCGCGCCTATAAAGTTCAGCCAAAGATATCCTAACTTTTCCTCCCCGGTAGGGTGAATGAATATGAGATTGTAAAAAAGCACAAAGACAATTAACTGAGTAAGTACAGCCGCAAAGAATACAGCATTACCTTTTACGAACTTAAAGAAAAATGCCAACAGGAATATACCTAGAACATTACCGTAAAACACAGAACCAATAATATTTACTAATTGAATAAGATTGTCGAACAGGTTGGCGATACTGGCTATAAAAATGGCTATAATTCCCCAGATAAGGGTGAAAAATTTTGTTGCTTTAACATAGTGCTCGTCCGTAGAGGGGTCTTTCTTGTTTCTTTTATATAAATCTAAGGCTGTAATAGTACCTAGGGCGTTAAGTTCCGAAGCCGTGGAGGACATGGCTGCAGATAATATAACTGCCAAAAGTAGCCCTATTAAACCTCTAGGAAGATTATGTAGTATAAAATGGATAAAGACATAATCTTTATCATTGGTTTCGACCACGTCATCCGCTTCTTTTATAAGGGCTCTGGCAGCGGCACGGTTGGTACTATCTTTAACATTTAAACGAATTATTTCCTGCTTGGCCTCTTCAACTGCACTATACTCTTTAAGCTCCAAGGCTGCAGAGAATTTATTCTGCGCCATTTTCTTTTCGGCCTCTAGGCGTTCCTGTCCTTCTTGTAGAATGGAATAGTCCTTTGCATATTCGGAGCTCATAACGGCTTCGGTAGCGGCTGGGTTAAAGTTTAAAGGTGATGGATTATACTGATAAAACACAAATACCATAACGCCTACCAATAGGATGAAGAATTGCATTGGTATTTTAAGTAATCCGTTAAAGACTAATCCTAATTGACTTTCACGTAGTGATTTTCCGGAAAGATACCGTTGTACCTGGCTTTGGTCCGTACCAAAATAGGCGAGTGCTAAAAAGAGTCCTCCCGTTATTCCGCTCCAAAAAGTATACCTGCTTTTGGTGTCAAAGCTAAAGTCTATGATATTCAGTTTGTTGCTGGCCCCGGCTATTTTAAGTGCTTTTCCAAAATTGATGTCTGCCGGAAGGTACCCCAATATAAAAAAGAAGGTGATGAACATGCCGGTCATAATAATGAACATCTGCTGCTTTTGCGTAACGCTTACTGCTTTGGTTCCTCCGGATACGGTATAGATGATAACCAACACGCCAATAATAATATTAAGAGTCCTTAGGTCCCAACCCAGTACTGCCGATAAGATGATCGATGGCGCAAAAATGGTAATACCTGCCGCAAGGCCTCTTTGCACTAAAAATAGTATAGCGGCTAGTGACCTGGTCTTTAAATCAAAACGATTTTCAAGAAATTCATAGGCGGTATACACTTTTAGCCTGTGGTAAATGGGAATGAACACCAAACAGATAATGATCATGGCCAATGGCAACCCAAAATAAAATTGCACAAAGCCCATACCGTCATGAAAGGCTTGTCCCGGCGTTGAAAGGAACGTTATGGCACTGGCTTGTGTTGCCATAACGGATAGACCTATGGTCCACCATTTGGCGTCTTTTCCTCCAGCAACATAGTCTTCTACGCTTTTGCTGCCTTTGGTTTTCCAAACACCGTATGCAACAATGAATAGGAGTGTACTTGATAAAACAATCCAATCTAATGTTCCCATATTAGGTAAATGCGGTCATTAAGTAGCTAAATATTAGCACATAGACGATATTCAGTATCAGTACTAGCGAGTATTCTTTTTTCCAATCGAACTTGTCTAACATGGTCTAATTCAATTTGGTAGGTTGTATATTCTTTTCAACGGAGAGCATGTTGGCGAACAACTTGTATGCTCCGGGTACGCCTGCAGGTAGCTCTCTAAAAAAGCTCAATCCTGTATAAATGTAATTCCCTTTTCCGTAAGGAGCTATTAAAAGACTTCCCTTTTTTGCAGACTCCCCTTTATCGCTCATAGATAAAATAGGGGTGAATTCCTTGGACCACTTGCTCGGGAAGTATAATCCGCGTTCTTGTACCCACCCATTAAAATCATCTTTGTTAATTTTATTGGGGTAATTTATTAAAGCATGTTTTTTGGCCAATATTTCAACAGCTGAGTTTTCATCGGTTACCCGGTCTCTAGACAAGGTAATAGGGTAGGGCGCAAGGTTTTCAAATTGGTCTCCCCATCTTCCCGCAGTATTGTATTGCACCACAAGATTACCTCCGTTTTCAACATAATCAAAAAGATACCGTTGTTTAAACTTTAATTGGTCAAGTACGTTATATGCTCTAATTCCAACCACTACGGCATCATACTTGTCCAACGTTCCCTTAGCTATAGTATTTGGGTCAATGGTGTGTACAATGTAACCAATTTGCCTTAAACTCTCTGGGACTTCGTCACCGGCACCAACAATATAACCAATGTGTTCTCCAGATTTTTTAATGTTCAGGCGGACTACTTTAGCTTCTGATGGCAGTAAAACGGACTGGGTTGGAATATGGTCATAGGCTATAATCGCCAGCTCCTTAGTAACCTCCTTGCCGTTTAATTTTATGATGGGTGAAATATAGCTCTCATCTTCGGTTGCAGGTGGGGTTAAAGTGAAAACCAAGGTTTGTTGGTCTCCCTTTTTTGCAATCTCAAAAGACTTTGATTCAGCATCTATGCCCCAAACTTTGGAATGGTTAAGCAAAAGCTCTCCCTTTATATTATCGGCATGGGCTTTAATCGTAACGGGCACTTTTTTAGGTTCACCATCGGCAAAAATCAAAACTTTATCACTAAAACTTGCAGTTGCTTCGGGAAGTATCTCAAAAGGCTGAAAGATTTCGCCTTTATCCGGCTTAGCATAGTGATGTATAACAGGCTTTTCAATTGTTATACTTTTTTCATTAAATTCAAGCTCAAATTTCACCAGAAATGCGCGTGGTGTTTCGGGCTTGCCAATAAGGCTTTGGTCATCTACCTTGTACATGCCTAAACTACCCTTTTCGTTTAGCCAATAAGGGCTTGTGTAATTTGTAGCACTTGGTACGTCTATATCAATTTCAAAATTTTGCTTCTCGTTATTTTTTAGTGCGATGGAAGGTTGAATAGTTTTATTTGTTGAAGAAATGGAAATAGTATTCAGAGTAATATCCGAAGAACTCCTATTCACGGCCTCTACGTTAATTTTAATTTTGCCGCCAGGGTTTGTAAATGAGGTTTCGGCGGAAGCTTCTAAATAGAGACCGCTAATGTTCAGAATTATGATCTTTAGTTCTTGTGACTTTAATTCCCTCCAGTAATTGTCTTCAACTTTTTGGAGCAGCTCGTAGGCTTCCAATAATTGGGGCAAATGTTTGGATGGGTTGGTAAAATCAAAATTCTTTTCAACTGCATAAAGAATCTCCCCAACTGCCTTTCCACCGGTTATGCGAGACCAAGAGGTGTCTATTCCTTCAAAAATATCATTGGAGTTGTTGGGCATTGTTCCCTTCAGCAATTCTACATATTCATTTTCCGAGCCGCGTTGTGATAGGCGACCAAACCCTTGGCACAAATGCTGACTGCTGGCCAATGCCGCAATTTCGTTGTTGGACTTCCCAAGTACTGGGTAATAAGTTCCAATATCCAAATTCACCATTTTGGATTTATCGGCTTTATCAAACTTTTCTTGGCTGCCGTAAAACCACCATGATGTGTTGAAAAAAAGCCTTTTGGGCTGCCAAGTTTGGGTCAGTTTCAATTGCTCACTGTACGCAGACTTGTCATTGGCTAAATCAAAAGCTTCAAAACTGAGCATTGCAGATGAAGTATGGTGCCCGTGAGTAGTTCCCGGACTTCTATGGTCAAACCTATTTATGATTACATCTGGTCTAAAGTTTCTAATGGTCCAAACCACATCTCCTAGCACTGCTTCTTTATCCCATATTTCAAGGGTTTCGTCCGGGTGTTTTGAGTATCCGAAATCATTGGCTCTGGAAAAAAACTGTTCTCCACCATCTACGCGTCTGGCGGCCAGAAGCTCTTGCGTACGTAAAACTCCAAGAAGCTCACGCAATTCAGGACCAATTAGGTTTTGTCCACCATCGCCCCTAGTTAATGAAAGGTAACCGGTCCTGGCTTTGGTATGGTTGGACAGGTAGGAAATAAGCCTTGTGTTTTCATCATCCGGGTGTGCGGCAATGTACAATGCGGTACCCAAGAAATTAAGTTTTTCAAGGGAATGGTAAATCTCGGAAGTGGACGGTTGCACAGGTTTCTGTGCATAAGTAATGTTTAAGGACAGAAAAGTTCCGGCAAAGATTGCCAAAAGATATCGCATAAAGTTGGTTTTTGTTTGGTGAAGCCACCAATTTACAGAGATGGCACCAAATCAAAGATAGAAAGTTTAAAGGGGGCAAGCGGGGTTTTTAAAACTTCTTTAACAAAATTAAATTTCTGGTTTTACCCATAAATTAAGGATGTTTAAGATTAAGCTTCTTCACTACCGTCTGGGGTATCTTCCGAATTGTAAATAAGCGTTACCGCTTTTTGCATCATCAAATTGTTCGGGTATACCAAAAGTTCGCCATTGGATTTTCTTAGGCTTACATGAAAAGCCCTTATGTCCTCTATTAAAAAAGGTTCTTCGGACTCTATATCCTTATCTAGAATTTTAACCTTGTCCCCGATTTTAAACGGAAATGAAAAAAACAGAACTACACCTGCAGTTATGTTGCTCAGAATAGACCAACTGGCGAATAAGGCAACCCCAATTACGGCGAAGACCGAAGAAAACACAAGGCCTACTTCTTTGAAATTTACGCCCCAAATAAAGGAAATGACCCCAAACCCAATTAAAGTAAGGAGTAAAGAGGCGTATTTTGTAATTAAAAGGGTGCGTGCTTCAACAATATCACTAATTCTGCCAATTTTACGAATGGTTTTATCCGTTATAAATTTTAGAATTAGAAGGATGCAGAAAGTAATAGCTGTAGCTATGATTTCGTGCTTGTTGGAAATAAGAAATTCTTGCATAAATTTATAAACCTAAACTATCCCGCAAAGATAGATGCTTATTTCCATTTTGTTGCCAATAGGGAGTCTTTAAAGTTTTTATTTTGGTAGCGGTAGAGGTCATGGATTTAGCGTTTTTTCCAAAGCCACTTACAAAGGTATCCGTCCAGCTTTCAATACTATGCGGAAAGGCAGTGGTAAAATTTATTTCTAAGGTTCTTTCTAATTCCGGATACGTTATTTTATAGGTTGAAATACCATTGGCATCACTTAAACTTGCAGTTGATTTATATGCTTTTAACTCTTTGTGAGATAGTCTAATAAATTCCATTGAAGGAATTATTTCCAATTCGCCTGTTGGTAAAGATTTTGGTGCGATACGAATTTTGTTCCAAAGCTCGTTTTCAAGAGTTGTTTTCTCTAATTGTAAATTTTGGTCCGCCTCACTTTCAAAATAAGAGTGAGACATTACATCAAATTTATCCCGGTTGTTAAGTTGTGCGTAAACCTGCCCGCACCATTCCTGTGCAGAGAAGGAGACCTTAATGGCGTGGTCATTGTCATGAACGGGATAAAAAGTACTGTTCATGATGGCATAAGGATAAATTCCGGTAAGGTATTTTTTTGTGGAATTGAGTTTTAAAACGGGGATGTTACCAGGATTATGTCCATCCGCTTTTACTTGTTTCTTCTTCAAAAAAGGTTCCGTAACATAAATTAAAACCGCTTCGCCGTCTCGGATTTCACCATAGCGGGCCTGTTCTAATTTGTAAGATGTTATTTCCGCCTCTCCGCCATACCAATACTCCTTAAATTCACTGGAAAGCTCCTTTTTTGATGTTTCTACGGGCTTTTCAGTATTTAGGGCTACCTCTTTATTTGTATCTTTTCCAACCTCTTTACAGGATTGGGTAAAAGATAAGAGCGCAGCAATGACTATAAGCGATAGGTTTTGTCTTGTTCCGGTTGTCATGAGATGAATTTTTATTAAAATTAATCAAAAAGAACTATTTAACCATAGTGCTTAACGTTTTGTATACCAACTGGGTGGGGAGCCCCACAACATTAGGGTAAGACCCTTTAATCTCTTCAATTGCGGTAAGGCCTATCCATTCTTGAATACCATATGCACCTGCTTTATCATAGGGTTTGTAAGTGTTAATATAATAACGGATTTCTTCGTCGGATAAATTCCGGAACTTGACCCGGGTAATTTCATTAACTACTTTTTGACTGTTGGGTGTAGTAAAACAAACCGATGTTATGACCTCGTGCCAATCTCCGGATAGCGCTTTTATCATTTCGTAGGCTTCTTCGGCATCTGCTGCTTTGGCCAATGAAATACCATTGTGCCAGACTACGGTGTCCGAAGTAATCAGAATCTCTTCTTTTTTCAATGCCCCGTCAAAAGCATCTGCTTTCAATTTTGCTAAATAATCGCTAATCTCGCTTCCTTTTAATTCGGGAGGGTAAATTTCATCTACCGATTTTAATCGGACCTCAAACGGAATCCCCATTTCTTTTAAAAACTGATGTCTTCTTGGGGAGCCACTGGCAAGTATGATGGTGTGTTGGTTCAGGTTGAGCATAATTAATCGTTTGCCGCGCTAAAATTAGTCATCCAATGCCCTTTTACTTTTAAGACTTGTTCTATAACATCCCTTACGCAGCCTTCGCCGCCGTTTTTATGGGAAACATACATAGATCTTGCTTTTACTTCCGGTACGGCGTTCTGCGGGCAAGTGGGTAGGGCAACGGTTTCCATTGGTGGAATATCCGGAATATCATCACCCATATAAAGCATTGTGCTTGGGTCAATACCATGCTTGTCCATATACTCTTTCAGGACATCCATTTTATGGTGCGCGCCTAAATAAATGTCCGTAACTCCAAGTTCTTTTAATCGTTTACGGACTCCTTCGTTGGTTCCTCCTGAGATAATACAGATTTTATACCCTTTCTGAAGGGCGGTCTTAACCGCATAACCGTCTTTAACGCTCATTCTGCGGAGCATTTCTCCTTCGGTAGTAATGATTAGGGTACTGTCCGTAAAAACCCCATCTACATCAAAAATAAAAGTATCTATGTTCTTAAGGTATTCTTTATAACTCTTTTCCATATGTTTTTTCTATTGATTTGCTGAGCAGTTCATAGACCGCTTTGTACTCGGGATTATTTAATTGTTCTAAGTGATTTGATATGGTATTGTGGTCTCCTCTTCTAGCTGGGCCCGTTTGGGCATCAAAAGGAGATAGGTTTTTTATTTTTTCCGCTGTTTCTTGAATAAGCGGACTCAATATTTCAAAAGGCACATTATTCTCTTTGCAGATTTCAGAGCCAACATGGTACATGTAGTTTGTAAAGTTATTTGTGAATACAGCGGCAAGGTGAAGGCTTTTGCGTTGTTCCGTGCTTATTTCATAAACATTTTCTGAAACCAGATGGGCGAGTTTTTTTAACAAGGCCAAATCGGCTTCGTCATTCGCTTCCAGGCAGACGGGAACATTTTTAAAATCCAGCTCATTAGATTTGCTAAAAGTCTGTAATGGATAAAACACTCCTCGTCTTTGGTGCGTAGAGAGCGCGCTCATTGGAGTATTTCCAGAGGTATGAACAATTAAACTGTTGTTAATTGTAATTTCCTGTGAAACAGAATTTATAGAAGAATCACTTAAAGCAACAATATAAATGTCTGAAAATTTTAATCTAGAGAAATCCGTTGTGGTCTTTTCTTCCGTTCCAAAGGCTTGAAGCGCCTCTTTGTTTCTACCTATTACCTGAACAATTTCAATCTCTGCAGAGTTGGAAAAAGCCCTGAAAAGGTGGGTGGCAACATTTCCGGTTCCTAAAATACTAACCTTGATCATGCAGCGAAAATAAGCATATATTTATGTATTGTTTACTTTGGATTGTAGAAAAGTGAAGAAACGAGAAGTTGTTTTTTTACGGTTGAGGGTGCGTATGCAAATCTGAGATGTCTGTGTTATTTGCAATGAATAGGTTAGCCTTTTATGCTTTATGAAAAAGAGTGATTTCTTAAAACGAATTTCTTAAAATTTTCACTTATAATTAACAGTTTTGATAAGACTTTAGGTCCGTCTATCTTCCTCTAAATAATAAAAAGGGCGTATTTTTGCATGCTGAAAACCATTTTAGCTGCTGCTCATGAACATGCTCAAAAAATTCTTTTTCTCCACACGTTTAATGTCCGTTCTTTTTATAGTGTTTGCAGTGGCCATGGGGCTAGGTACTTTTATTGAAAGTAAGTACAGTACCGAGACCGCAAGAATCTGGATTTATAATACTTGGTGGTTTGAGGCTATTATGGTGTTTTTTGTCATCAATTTTATTGGTAACATGTTTAGGTACCGTCTTCTACGATGGGAAAAATGGGCAGTTTTAACGCTTCACCTTTCATGGATTTTTATCATAATTGGAGCGTTCGTTACGAGATATATCAGTTATGAGGGTATGATGCCTATTAGAGAGGGGCAATCAGAAAAAGTATTCTACTCGGATAAAACATACTTGACAGCTTACGTAGATGGAGAGATTAATGGCGAGGCCAAAAGAAAAACTTTACAGGAAGATTTAATAGTAACTGCCCAAGATATCAAGTCTAATTTACCATGGAAGTCAGATTTTAACGGACAGCCGTTTACTATTTCCTATGCCGGTTTTATAGATGGGGCCAAAGAAGGAATGATTCCGGATGAAAATGGTAAGGAATACTTAAAGATTGTTGAAGCTGGAGATGGCCAGCGCCATGAGCACTTTTTGGAAAGTGGCCAAGTTTCTAGCATTCACAACGTACTTTTCTCTTTGAATAAGAGAACGGAGGGAGCAATTAATATTTTAGAAAAGGATGGTGCTTACGAAATAGAATCTCCTTTTGAAGGTAGTTTTATGCGTATGGCGGACCAATTTCAAGGTCAGTTGATAAAGGATAGTATACAGGAATTGCAGTTACGCTCTTTGTATGCAACCGCCGGGATGCAATTTGTTATACCGGAGCCCATAGTTAAAGGCTCTTACGGCATAGTAAAAGTTCCGAAGAACGAAATAACGGATGCTACTATGGATGCTATGATTGTAGACATTACCGTAAACGGCGAAACAGTACAGCAAAAATTACTGGGTGGTAAAGGGGTTTCTAATTTTTCGGATAAAATAAATGTGGGTGGATTGGATTTTAGTTTGAGTTATGGCTCCAAAGTATATGAACTTCCGTTCAGCATTAAACTAAACGATTTTATTGCAGAAAAGTATCCGGGAACCGAGCAAGGGTACAAATCCTTTATGAGTAAGGTTACAGTTGAAGATGAGCGTCCTTTTGACTATAAGATTTTCATGAACAATATTTTGGATCACAAAGGATACCGGTTCTTCCAATCTAGTTTTCACCCGGATGAAAAAGGAACTATTTTATCGGTAAACCATGATCAATGGGGTACAGGTATAACCTATTTAGGGTATTTCTTGCTTTATATTGGTTTAATGGGGATTATGTTCTTTGGAAAGACCCGGTTTAAGGATTTGGCCGTGTCATTGGAAAAATTAAAGAATAAAAGGGCAAAACTTACAACGGTTCTTGTTTTGGGTATGTTGTTGAGTACCAACGCCCAAGAACACACCGCAGATGACGGCCATGACCATGGGGTTAGTATGGCGCCAACACAGTCTCAAATAGATTCGCTTTTACAGACTACGATTGTTTCTGAAGAGCATGCGGAGAAGTTTGGAAAACTTGTGATTCAAGACGAAGGAGGTCGTATGAAGCCTATAAACACGTTTTCTTCGGAATTACTAAGAAAGCTAAGTTTAAAGGATGTGTATAAAGACATGAATGCCGATCAGGTGTTCTTATCTATGATGCTGAGTCCGGCGGCATGGTACAATGCACAGTTTTTGGCCGTTGATAAAAAAGGGAAGAACGATAGTATCCGTCATGTAATAGGTATTCCCGAAGGCCAAGAGTTTGTAAAGGCAAC
The DNA here is from genome assembly GCF_018860715.1 of Zobellia sp. B3R18. Classification (NCBI taxonomy): domain Bacteria; kingdom Pseudomonadati; phylum Bacteroidota; class Flavobacteriia; order Flavobacteriales; family Flavobacteriaceae; genus Zobellia; species Zobellia sp. B3R18. Next base: position 123,997 of record NZ_JAHKQG010000005.1, read on the forward strand.
GGACTTTTTTGACAAAGAAGGAAACTATAAGTTAGAGCCCTTTTTGGCAAAAGCCACATCAACAAATATCCCGAATAAATTTGATACCGATATTAAGGATGCCAATGTTCGGTTAAGCCTTTTGGATCAAGCCTTGAGTGGTCGTATCATAAAGATTTTTCCTTTGTTGAACGATGAGAATAACAAATGGATTTCGGCGATAGAATATAGGGGAGGGCAGTATCAGGTTTCGGATTCGCTCTATGCCAATTTTATAAAAAATTCGCTGCCTTACTACCTCATGACATTGCGCAAGGCAAAAGAAACGGGAGATTATACCAATGCCGATAAGCTTTTGGATGCCTTTAAGCAAAATCAAAAGAACCATGGTAAGGAGGTGCTTCCATCGGAATCTAAAATCAATACGGAGGTAATTTATAATAAACTTGATATTTTCAATTCCCTATATCGTCTTTACGCTTTAGTAGGTGTAATTATGTTCTTTGTTTTGGTGTTTCAGATTTTTAAAGACCGTTCTATATGGCGTATAGGGGTTTATGCTTTAAAAGGCACTATTTTTATCTTGTTCCTATGGCATACGGCCGGCCTTGTATTGCGATGGTATATATCTGGTCATGCGCCTTGGACAAATGCGTACGAAAGTATTCTTTATGTATCATGGGCAACCATGGGAATGGGTCTTCTGTTTGCCAGAAAGAGTGATATGACCATTGCAGCATCGGCTTTTGTTACAAGTATGTTACTTGCTATTGCACATTTAAATTGGGTAGACCCTGCAATTTCAACCTTGGTACCTGTATTGGATAGTTATTGGCTTATGGTTCACGTAGCTGTAATTGTTGCCAGTTACGGCCCATTATCCGTAGCTATGATTCTTGGTTTGGTTTCTTTGTTACTTATGATATGTACCAATAAGAAGAACAAAGCGGTAATGGACCTGAACATTAAAGAACTGACTATAATCAATGAACTTTCTATGACCGTAGGTCTTGTGATGCTTACTATAGGTAATTTCTTGGGCGGACAATGGGCCAATGAGAGTTGGGGTAGATATTGGGGTTGGGATCCAAAAGAAACTTGGGCACTAATTTCTATTATGGTATATGCCTTTGTGGTTCACACACGTTTGGTTCCTGGTTTAAGGAGTAGATGGACTTTCAATTTTCTTAGTGTTATAGCATTTGGAAGTATTATGATGACATATTTTGGAGTAAATTATTATTTGGTAGGTCTTCATAGTTACGGACAAAGTGGCGCAGCCGCTATTACTCCAGATTATGTTTGGTATATAGCTTTAGGAGCGGTAATTCTTGGTGCCATAAGTTATTGGAGGTATAGGGCAAACTATGTGAAATAGGATTACATTTCCATTAGATTTTGAGATAATCACCTAAAATCGAGTCATCTTTTTACTGTTATTGTAATTTTCGGTCTATTTTTTATAGATTTAGCATACTTATTGCTGTAGAATGAAGATGATAACAGAAGATATTGAATTATTGAACGGTATGAAAGAAGACAATAATGCTTCTTTCAGAGCGGTTTATGAGAAATATTCAAAGGTGTTATTTGTATATGCTTTCAATATTATAAAAGAGAGGACCATTTGTGAGGATATTATTCAAGAAGTTTTTATTTCACTCTGGGCCAAAAGAAAGACGACCAATATTTCTGCTTTAAAACCCTATCTGTTTCAAGCGGTAAAGTTTCAGGTATTTAATCATTTTAGGAACAACAAACTTTCTACAGAAGATTTAACACGGTTGAATATTATAGATGTTTCCATGAATGTTTCGGGGGAACTTGAATATTCGGAACTCAATCAAATAATTCGTGATCATGTTGCCAAACTGCCCAAAAGGTGTCGTCATATCTTTGTATTGAGCCGGTACCATCACAAATCCAACAAAGAAATTGCGGAAGAGCTTCAAATATCCGTTCAGGCCGTAAAAAATCAAATTTCAAAAGCACTGGCTTTTCTTAGAAATCACCTTCAATTAGAAGAGGCCGTTATTATATCGCTTATTCTTCTGCATTAACCAATCTAATATCCTTTCAACCTTCCTGAATATTAGTGTGTTATCCGCATTTTTAAAAATCATTCATCGACTTTAAAGGTGAGAATATCTTAATTTTTTCACTTATATTTTATCAATTTTGAAAAATAATTGACTTTCAACGTGTACCATCGCATTAATTAGGGTACTTAATAGTAGTATCGTTATTTAATTGCGACCCAGATGAATGAAAAAAAGGCAAAAAAGCTTTTCAAAAAATACGTAAATAACAATTGCTCTCAGGTGGAAAAAGAACTCTTAGAACGGTTCCTAGAATCCTATCAAGGTGAGGATGAGCAAATGTCAAACTTTAAGTTTGATGGACAGGTAAAACAAGAAATATGGAACAAAATAGCTAAGAAAACCGAGTCACCTACAAAAACAAGAAATATCAATTTTAATCGCTCTGTTTTAAAGTATGCAGCCATTTTTATTGGTGTGGTAGGACTAGGGTTAGTTTTTAATTTTTTGAGAATTCAGGAAGATAAATCTCCTGAACTACTAATAGAGGACAATGCAATTGTATTAAAAACGAGTAATAATCAATCCAAAAAAATAATTGTAGGTAACGGCGAAGCTATTACGGATGCAGATGGAAACGTTCTGGCTTCACAAGATAACGACCAAATTGTTTATCATGGTAAACCAACGCAAGAGTTGGTGTATAATGAGATTATTATCCCAAAAGGAAAAACATTTGAATTAAAGCTGTCGGACGGCACCTTGGTACACCTAAATGCAGATACCTCTTTAAAATATCCCGTAAGTTTTGTTGAAGGAAAGGATAGAAGGGTATTCTTAAAAGGAGAGGCTTATTTTGAAGTGGCCAAAGATTCATTACACAAATTTGTGGTAGAGGCTAAAGATATGGATGTTCAAGTTTTAGGAACCCATTTTAATGTTAGCAGTTATGCCAATGAAGAAGCGTATGCCGTACTCGCAGAAGGTAGTGTGGCCATTAGCGATAAACGCGAAGAGACAATGAACGAGGACTTAAGTTTCCTAAAACCGGGCCAGAAGGCAGCAATGACAGAAGGCGCTTTGGTCATAAGTGAAGTTGATATACATGATTATTTAAACTGGCGAAACGGAGATCTAACTTTTAATAACGAATCCTTTAAGGATATTATTAAAAAAATTGAAAGACGTTATGGAGTCCGTATTGAAAACGGATATACGGAGTTAGAAGCGGTGCGCTTTAGAGGATATTTTGAAAATGAAACCATACAGGACCTGCTTGATACTTTTAAGGAAAGTGCAGAGTTCGATTATGAAATAACCAACAATCATATATTAATTAAAAAACCAGTATAACCATGACTTAACTTAAAGAAAAAAATCGGGAAACGCTGCCACGTTCCCCGATCAAGAGTGATTTTAATACTAGAAATAACAAATCAAAATCCTTTAAAAATATGGAAAAAAAACCATTGTTTTTCATTCTATTGAAAAACATTCTTAACAAGAACCGAACAGTGAAAATCTCCATTCTAATGTTTGCTTTTGCCTTGTTCAACCTTCATGCGAATTCCTATTCGCAAAACAAGAAGGTTTCTATTGAGGCAAACAATGAGACTATTGAAAGTGTACTTAAAAAAATAGAAACGCAAAGTGAGTTTAGATTCTTTTACAAAACAGGACAGCTCAATGTTGCTAAAAGAGTGACGATCAATATAGATAAGCGCCCTATAAAAGAAGTGTTAGGCGTATTATTTGGAGAAGATGTAACCTATACTTTAGTTAAAAATCAGATTGTTCTCAAAAATAAAAAACCTTTAAAAAACGAGAATAAATTACTATTATCTGATAGAATTAAGGAAGAACAACAGACCATAATCGGGGTAATTACAGATGAAACCGGTGTGCCTTTGGCGGGGGCAAATGTGGTTGAAAAAGGTACTACTAATGGTGTTACAACAGATTTTGATGGAAATTTTAGTCTGGAATTAAGCTCTGATGATGCTATTTTGGTGGTCTCCTATATAGGTTTTGCTACTAAAGAGATACCGGTTAACGGGCAAACTTCATTAACCGTTCAGTTAGTAGAAAGTGCTGCTGGATTGGACGAGGTTGTTGTAGTAGGTTTTGGCACACAGAAAAAAGTAAATGTAATTGGTTCGGTTTCTCAGGTATCCTCCAAGGATATTGAAAATAGACCGGTTACTCAAGTATCGCAAGCCATTACAGGTCAAATGCCAGGGGTTACCGTAGTGCAACGTTCGGGTAGGCCAGGTCAGAGTGGAGGAAATATAAGTGTTAGAGGTGTTGGTTCTTTTGGAGCTACGCCAGATGCTTTGGTGTTGATAGATGGTATTGCGGGGAGCATGAACGACATTAATCCGGATGATATCAAATCCATTTCGGTATTAAAAGACGCTTCTTCAGCAGCTATTTATGGGGCACGTTCTGCTAATGGGGTTATCCTTATTACCACTAAAAATGGTAGCGAGAATAAATTTTCTATCAATTACAACAGCTATGTAGGGTTTAATGCCGCTACCGAGCTTCCTGAATTTGTTAATTCTTGGGAATATGCAGAAATGTACAACATAGCTTCTGGTAGCAACAGCTTTTCTGCGGAAGACATAGCAAAATATAAAGCTCAGGATGACCCGGATAATTATCCGAATACAAAATTTCTGGAGGATCTTTTCTCTAAAAACGGTGTTCAGACGTCCCATACGTTAACCTTAAATGGAGGTGATGAAAAGAACAAGTATTACGTTTCTGCAGGTATTTTGGAGCAGGATGGTATCGTACCAAAAAATAGCTTTAACCGGTACAATTTTAGAATGAACCTTCAGAACAAGTTGGGCAGTAAGTTTGATTTGAGCACTAGGTTTTACGGCTCTGTAGAGAAGAGGGAAGAACCACAAGTAACGGGTAACAAGGGTTCCGGATACCAAGGTGAAAGTGATAGGGCCAGTGATGCCACCAATAACGCAGGAAGTTTCGTTACGCAACTGGTATCCAATGCAGTTAGATATCCGGCAATAGAATTGGGTCAGGATTCTCAAGGTAATTTTGGTATTGGCCCTGAAAGTGGAGGTACACCGGTTGCTTGGTTGGCTTCTGATTCTTATTTGGAAAACCCACGTACTAAAGCGGGAATAAATGTAAAGCTTGATTATAAACCTAATGACAATTTGGTGTTTTCGGCCATAGGCGGATATAATTTCACTTTACATGAGGAGCGCTCATATTACGCATCTCAGCGACTTAATGATCAAATTAACCTGGGACAGTCCTATTTAAATCAATATAGCAATAAGGAACTTTATAAAACACTTCAATTTACGGGAGAGTGGTCCAAAGAAGTAGGCGTTCATGACTTTAGTTTTTTGGGAGGTTATTCTTTTGAAAACGAAGAGTTTTCGTTTTTCAACGGATACCGTCAAGATTTTGCGAGCAATGACTATACTGTATTGGACCTAGGAAGTGCTGAAAACCAACAGACGGCAGGTTTTGATGCAGAATGGGCTTTGCAATCTTTCTTTTCCCGTTTGAAATATAGTTTTGATGAGCGCTATCTTTTTGAGGCCACATTGCGTTATGATGGGTCTTCTAGATTTCCTAAAAGTAATAAGTACGCAGTTTTCCCGGCAGCGGCGTTTGGTTGGAGAGCATCTCAGGAATCATTCTTACAGGAAGTAGATTGGCTTTCTAATTTAAAGGTTAAAGCTTCTTGGGGCATTTTAGGAAACCAGAATATTGGTAACTATCCGTACCAAACCGTTTTAGCTTCTGGTCGTGATTATTCATTGGGTGGCGGACTTTCAACTGGTGCGGCGTATTCTACGTATCGTGATGCCAATATTAAATGGGAATCTACAGAAACTACTGATATTGGTCTTGAAACAGGGTTTTTTGATGGAAAACTAACTTTTAACGCTACCTATTTTAGAAGAAATACAACAGATGTTCTTTTTAAACCATCTTCCAGTGTATCCTCGGTATTAGGAGTTGGTATTAGTGAAACCAATACGGGTGCGGTTAAGAATACCGGTTGGGAATTTGATATAGGACATAGGGGAAGTAAAGGTGATTTTAGTTATTCCATTAACGGAAACTTCTCGGTAATAGAAAATGAGGTCGTTACATTAGGTTTGGGTAATGTAGACCAGCCCAATGGTTACGTTGGTAACGGATCGGACCTTTTTATCGGTTTTCCTATGCAAATGTATTATGGATATGAGACGGACGGTGTTTTTCTTAATGACGGCGAAGTTTCTAGTTGGGCAGATCAAACTGCTGTAAATCCTGGTTCGCAAGCTGGTGATTTCAGATATAAGGATATTAGCGGTCCTGATGGTGTACCGGATGGAAAGGTTGATCCTACCTACGATCGTAAATATTTAGGTAGTCGTATACCAAAGTATACGTATGGGGCCAACATCAATTTAAATTATAAAAACTTTGATTTCTCTTTGTTCTTACAAGGTGTTGGTGGTGTAAAAGGAGAGTTGACCAATTACGCCGGATATGCATTTTTCAATTTGGGTAATATTCAAAGATGGCAAATGGAAGGTAGGTTCGATCCGGAAAATCCGGTACGTTACCCAGAGTATCCTAGGCTAGAGGTGGTTACGAATAGTGGTACTCCAAACACGACAACCTCTGATTTTTGGGTGATAGATGCCGGGTACCTAAGGGTTAAAAACGTACAATTGGGCTATAACTTTTCATCATCGGTTACCGAATTGGTAGGCATAGACAACCTAAGAGTATATCTGGGTGCAGAAAACTTGCACACTTTCAAATCTTACAGAGACGGGTGGGATCCTGAAATTAATTCATCAGGTGGTTATTACCCTATTTTAACAACGTACACCTTTGGTTTAAACTTAAAATTTTAGAACAATGTCAAATACTTTATACACATATATAAGTCGTATTCCATCTTTTGCTCGGTTCATTATTTTGGGCTTGGCAGTGGTACTTTTTTCAGGTTGCGACAAAGAACTGGAACAATTTCCGAGCAACGCTTTTGCAAAAGATAATTTTTGGACATCGGAGTCTAATGCAACTATAGCTTTAACAGGTGCTTACCGCGGTGCCATTGAATACGGAACTCAGGTAGTGCCATCTGATTGGTGGACCTATTGCGGAATTGTTTTTATGGAGTTCGCAACGGATAACGCGTATGACCGTAGAGGGGATAACTCTACTCAAAACCGTTTGACGAACGGCACGCTTTTACCCAACAATAATGTTATTAACGGATATTGGAAAGGTTCTTATAAGCGAATTGCCATTTGTAACGATTTCTTGGAAAACGTGGGTAATGTTGATATGGATCAATCCAAAATTGACAGAATGAGTGCCGAGGTACGTTTTCTAAGGGCGGCCACCTATTTCTATATTACCCAGTTCTGGGGTAGTGCTCCTTTAGTTACTACCACATTAACTCCTGATGAGGCAAACAATGTTGATAAAGCAACAAAAGCAGAATTGGTTTCTTTTGTAATTAGTGAGTTGCAGGCCGCCGCTGCAGATTTACCATCGTATGCGGAATTGTCCGGTACGGAGGCAGGTAGAGCCAACAAGCAGGCGGCTTTGGCTTTCTTGGGCAGAATGTACCTGGGGGAAAAGAACTTTGCGGAAGCATCAAAGGTGTACAAAGAAATTATCGATATGGGTGAGAATGTGATAGATCCAGACTATGCTTCTCTCTTTACTCCGGCCAATGAAGGCAGCAGTGAAAATATTTTCAGCACACAATATTTTGGCGGCCAAGCCGGTAATGCATTACCACAACATGCTTATCCTGCTGTGTCTTCTGGTTGGCATATTGTCAACCCTTTAGGGAGTCTGGCAGATGCTTATGGTTTTGACGACGGTACACCACTATCCTATGATGACCCTAGATTTGACTATGATGATATGGGAGCCAATAGAGATCCAAGGTTCAGGTATAACCTACTCTGGGACGGCTCTACTTTTGGGGATAAGATTTATGACTGTCACCCAGATCATACTGAATCTTTAGATCAGTTAACCTATTCTAAACAGGCAACGAGAACTGGGTACGGACTACGTAAGTTTTTTGACGAGTCTTTCAGTGGAAATCTAAGGTCGGATTATGGAGGCAATCTCCCGATTATTAGATATGCCGAAGTTTTATTGAGTTATTTAGAAGCAGAACTTGAGGCGGGTAATCCAATAACACAGGCTTTACTGGATGAAACTATTAACCAAGTGCGTGGTCGTGCGTCCGTAGGGCTTCCGCCTATAACGGAAACTGATCCGGCGGCGCTTCGTCCTATATTAAGAAATGAAAGAAGAATTGAATTAGCGTTGGAAGGTCAACGTCTTTGGGATATTTTTAGATGGGACATTGGTGACGAAGTTTTAACCGGTGATTTTTGGGGAGCTCCTTTTCCAAATTCCACATTATATCCAACAACATCAAAGAAAATTGACCCACAATCCAGATGGTTTGTTACTTCAAAAAACTTTAGGGCAGGTGTAGACAATATTTGGCCTATTCCAGAGTCTGAGGTAAATGTTAACCCTAAATTGGGTAATTAAGATGACCATAAAAAGGAGAAAGTTTATACAGAACCTAGGACTTGCCGTGCCCATGTTGGCAAGTCCTTTTAACCCTATTTTGGCAAAGGATTTTGTAGAAAATACCGCTTTTGATACAGCAAATGATAGTTTTAAAACTGATTTTACAAAGCTGAACCAAAGGGTATGGATAGGGAGTTCTTTCTGGGCAGTGCCCATGGAAGATTGGGAAATAAAAAACAACAGATTGGAGTTTTCCGGTGTGGAAAAGCAATCAAGGCTTCACATTTTGACTCATATTCTTAACGGCAATCAGGGAGATTTCATGCTTTCGGGTAATTTAGGTTTGTTGCAGAATAAGGGGGATAAAGGAGGCGTTGGCTTTTCGGTTGGTATAAAAGACTATACGGATCCTAATAGTGTTAAAGCTGCTTGTTATTTTGGAAAAGGTATTTCCATAGGGATAAATCTAGAAGGAGAAATTTATATTGATAAGCAGAAGGAAAAGCTACCGGAGGGATTCGGTTTTCAGAACTTCTCTTTACAGTTAAAAGCACAGAATAAGAAAAAAGAAACTGAGCTTACGCTTCTGGCTACTGATGCAAATGGGAAGACAGCAACGTTAAGACATACGCTAGAGGGTAACCTTAGTGGGCTAGTGGCTTTAGAGAATAAAGGAAATGAAAAAAAAGAAAGCACTTTTTGGTGGGCCGATGTAAAATTATCGGGCTCAAAAGTGCAACACAAGGCGGAAAATAGTTTTGGCCCCATTTTATGGGCAATGTACACCCTTTCTAGGGGTAAATTAAAACTAACCGCACAGCTTCCGCCAATTGGCGAAAAGGATTCCCAAAAAATAGAACTTCAATTTTTGAGAAACGGAAAATGGATAAAAGAAGCAAAAGGGCAAATAGACCCGGTAACTTTTATATCTATTTTTTCTGTGGATGATTGGGACGCCATAGAAGATATAAAATATCGTTTGCGTTACACATTGGATAAAGAACGCCATGTGTATGAAGGCGTTATTCGTAAGGAGCCTTTGGATAGACCTCTAACTTTTGGGGGACTAACCTGCCAGCATGCTATGGGATTCCCATACCGCCCTTTAGTAGAGAACTTGAATAGGTCTAACCCTGATATGCTATATTTTTCAGGAGATCAGTTGTACGAAGGCAACGGTGGTTATCCTATAAAGAGACAACCGGAGAACAAGGCCATTCTCAACTATTTGGGTAAGTGGTATATGTTCGGTTGGGCTTTTGGTGATGTATTAAGGAATAGACCAAGTATCTGTACTCCAGATGATCATGATGTATATCAAGGTAATCTATGGGGAGAAGGTGGTGAAGGTATTGGTTTTGAAGAGTGGGAAAAAGTCCGCGATGCTCACGGTGGTTTAGTTCAAACTCCAAATTTTGTAAATGTGGTTAACAAAACTCAATGCGGTCATATGCCCGATGCTTTTGATAAAGCGCCTATGAAATCTAACATTAGTACATGGTACACGCACTTGGTCTATGGTAATGTAAGCTTTGCTATTGTAAGTGATCGGCTTTTTAAATCGGGGCCGGAAATGGTTAGGTCCGGAGAGGGAAGAATAGATCATTTAACGGCACCGGCCAAACCCGGCGAACTTGAATCGGAGGACCTGGATTTTATGGGGCAAAGGCAACTAGACTTTTTAAATGATTGGGTGGCGGACTGGAAGGGAGCGAACATGAAAGTATTGCTTAGTCAAACCCTGTTTTCTAATGTGGGTACGCACCACGGGCCAACAAAAGAATTTTTGTTCGGAGATCTAGATTCCGGTGGTTGGCCAAAAATCAAAAGAGACGAAGTAATAAGGACTATTAGAAAAGCATGTGCTTTTCATATTAATGGTGATCAACATTTACCCTTTATGGTACAATACAGTATAGATGAACCTAGGGATGCAGGGTGGACGTTCTGTACACCGGCTATATCTACGGGGTATCCAAGATGGGGGCAACCGGATTCGGTTAATGTACCTTTTACCGATAGACCGGAACATGGTCTTCCTAATACAGGCTGTTATCGTGACGGATTTGGAAACGATAATTATATCTATGCAGTAGGAAATCCTACGGATGATTTTGAAGAAGAGTATGACCGTTACCAAAAAGCACAGAAAAAGGCTTCAGGTTATGGGCTGGTTACTTTTGATACTAAGAAGCGTACTATAAAAATGGAAGCAATCCGCTTTCTTGCTAACTTAGATATCGATTCAGAAAAAAACACCTACCCGGGCTGGCCATTAACAATTCAACAGACAGATAATGATGGCCGAAGACCAATAGGGTACCTTCCTAAGTTGAACACAGAATCGGCCAACCAGTTACTAAAAATTATCAAAGAGGACACCAAAGAATTGGTGCACGCCATGCGTATGAAAGAGAATAGTTATACGCCCTCCGTATATGAACAGGGCAAATACACTTTGGTAATAGGAGAAGGAGGCAAGGAAAAAACCATAAGTGGTATAGAAATAACCATTGATCCTAAAAAGTCTATTTCCGTCTAAACAAAAAGGAATAAATTTGAAAGTAAATTAATTTATAAATACAAAACAGTTTCATGACAAGTTTAAGGAATTATTTTTTACAAGGAGCCCTCTTATTATTGGTGTTATCCGGCTGTAAATCAAAGGAAGAAAAAGCGGCAGTTCCAGATGAAAGTCCAAAGCAACCCAATATTGTTTTTATCTATATGGATGATTTGGGGTACGGAGACCTTAGCTCATACGGTGCAACGGAATTAAACACACCAAATATTGATGCTCTAGCGGAAGGCGGAGTTCAATTTACTAATGGGTATGCTACTTCGGCTACGTGTACACCAAGTCGTTACGCCATCCTTACCGGTAGATACCCTTGGAGAAATAAGGACGCCAAGATACTTCCGGGCACAGCTCCTTTAATTATTAGTACGGATCAGCTTACCGTTCCTAAAATGCTTAAGGAAAAAGGTTATTATACGGGTATTGTAGGAAAGTGGCACTTAGGCTTAGGCAACGGAAACGTAAATTGGAACGAGAGAGTATCTCCAGGGCCTAACGAAGTTGGTTTTGATTACTCTTATATTCTTGCGGCAACACAAGACAGGGTACCAACCGTATATATTGATAACGGAAATGTAGACGGTCTTGATCCTAACGATCCTATAGAAGTTGATTACAAAAAGAACTTTGAGGGTGAACCTACAGGATTGGATAATCCGGAGTTGACAACTATGAAATGGCACCATGGCCATAACAATAGTATTGTAAACGGTATTCCGCGTATTGGATATATGAAAGGTGGCGAGGCCGCTAAATGGAAGGATGTGGAAATGGCGGATCACTTTTTGGTAAAAGCACAGGAATATGTAACCGCTCATAAAGACGAGCCTTTCTTCTTGTATTATGCCTTGCAACAGCCACACGTACCGCGTACACCTCACCCACGTTTTGTTGGAAAATCCGGAATGGGCCCTCGTGGCGATGTTATTCTTGAAGCGGATTGGGTTGTAGGCGAATTCATAAAAACTTTGGAGAACCAAGGTCTTTTGGAAAATACACTTATTGTTTTCTCTAGTGATAATGGCCCTGTAGTAAACGATGGGTACTATGATGATTCCGAAGAAAAATTGGGTAAACATACACCGGCAGGTGCTTTACGCGGTGGTAAATACAGTTTGTTCGAGGCGGGTACACGTGTTCCATTTATCACATATTGGAAAGGCAAGATTGCTCCTGCCAAATCAGATGCTTTGGTTTGTCAAGTAGATTTACTTACTTCTATTGCGGCATTGGTGGGAAGCGATAAAAAAGGTGAGGATAGTGAGAACCTTTTAGGTGCATTCTTGGGCGAAACTAAAGAAGCAAGAACTGAATTGGTATTGGAAGCAGGTTCTAGAACGGCCCTTAGAAAAGGAGATTGGGCTATGATACCACCATATAAGGGAGCTGCTATAAATAAGCAGGTTAATATAGAATTGGGTAATGATAGTGAATACCAATTGTATAATGTTAAAGAAGATATTAGTCAGACGAAAAACCTTGCTAAAGAAAACCCGGAAAAACTTCAAGAATTAATTGCCGATTATGAGGCGATTAGAGGTACTTCTGATGTTGAGATCAAGGAGTTGGAATTAAAATAGAGTAAAAAGTTGAGGTGGGATGTTTTAATTATTTTACAAAATAATTCTTTCTGACACACTTAATTATTAACCGCTTCAAAGGTGATAGGAGTTCATTATGAGCCTGTTATGTTTGAGGCGGTTTTATTTTTTTCTTTTTTATTTAAAAAATTAATTGGATATTTGAACCATCATGAAGTTATAGAAATTATGTTCCGTATAGATGTCACCAGGTTATATGCCTAAGGTTAATCGAACTTTCTTCGTTCGGTTTTGACATGCTCTTCCTTTTATCAACATAATTTCATTTCAAATGCCACATTTAAATAGAATCACTTTTAAAAGACTGTTTCAGTACTTTATAGTTGCCGTAACCGGTAAAGAAACAGAATTCACTTCAGGAAGCATCCGGAAAGCCATTTTTATGCTCTCCATCCCCATGATTTTAGAGATGATGATGGAGTCCATTTTTGCTATTGTAGATATCGCTTATGTATCGCAGGTAAGTGTAAATGCCGTTGCTACTATCGGTCTTACGGAATCTGTGGTAACGTTAGTCTACGCTGTTGCTATAGGGCTCAGTATGGCGGCAACGGCCATTGTAGCTCGCCGTATAGGGGCAAAGGATATAAAAGGAGCCCAAGAAGCGGCCGTACAGGCAATAGCTTTGGGTGTTTTGGTTTCCTTGCTTGTTGGCGTGTTCGGATTTTTATATGCCAAGGACATTTTAGCGCTAATGGGAGCGGAACCTGATTTGATTGCCGAAGGGTATAGGTATACCCAACTTTTACTTGGCGGTAACATTACCATTTTGCTTTTGTTCCTGATCAACGCAATTTTTAGGGGAGCGGGAGACGCTTCCGTTGCTATGTGGGCCTTGGTACTTTCCAACGGACTCAATATTATTCTGGATCCTATTTTTATTTTCGGATGGGGACCCATTCCGAAGTACGGAGTAACAGGTGCTGCTATAGCAACGAACATAGGTCGCGGAACGGCCGTTTTATTTCAACTAGCGGTTTTGTTCTTTGGGTGGAGCCGTATTAAGATTGGCTTTAAGGATATGGTCATCCGTTTTAATGTAATGCTTAATTTAGTCAAGGTTTCCCTAGGAGGTATAGCTCAATTTCTTATTGGTACTTCTAGTTGGGTGTTTTTAATGCGCATGATGTCCGAGTTTGGTAGTGAGGTACTGGCAGGATATACGATTGCCATCCGTGTTATGCTTTTTACGTTAATGCCTTCTTGGGGTATGAGCAATGCCGCAGCAACTTTGGTAGGGCAGAACTTGGGCGCCCAGCAGCCGGAACGAGCCGAAACTTCAGTTTGGAAAACGGGGAAGTACAACGCCTATTTTATGGGGGTGGTATCCTTAATTTACCTATTCTTCGCCTATGATATTGTAGGTTGGTTCAATACTAATGAGGTTGTAATCCAAAACGGTGGGCTGTGTCTACAAATTATTGCTATTGGCTATATATTCTATGCGTACGGAATGGTTGTAACTCAAGCTTTTAACGGAGCTGGGGATACGGGTACACCCACAAAAATTAATCTTATTGCGTTTTGGTTGTTTCAGTTGCCGTTTGCTTACTTGGCTGCCATAACTTTTAATTTAGGCGCTATGGGCGTGTTTATTGCTATTACTGCAGCGGAGGTGCTTTTGGCCGTGATTTCTATGGTCTGGTTTAAAAAAGGAAACTGGAAAAAGGTGAGTGTCTAATAGGCTTTTTGTAACTTTAGCTTTCTAAACTTTTTAAATTATGGAGCAGAAAAAAATAGGGTTAAATACTATTTGTACCCATGTAGGCGAAGTAAAGGATGAGCAATTTAAAGGTGCTGTTTCGCCTCTTTATATGAGCAGTTCGTATGCTTTTGAGGATGTAGATGTTAAACGGTACCCTAGATACTTTAATACACCAAACCAAGAGGCTTTGTGTAGAAAAATAGCTGCTCTGGAACATACTGAAGCGGGACTTATTTTTGGAAGCGGAATGGCGGCTATTACCACTTCGTTAATGACTTTTTTAAGAGCGGGAGACCATATTGTTTTGCAACAGGTTTTGTACGGAGGTACATATAATCTAATTGTAGAGGAGTTTGAAAAATTTGGGATAGAATATTCGTTCACCGAAGGTTGGCGCCCAGAGGATTTTGAGCAAAAGATTAGATCCAATACTAAGGTGATTTATATTGAAACACCTTCAAATCCGCTATTGACTATAACCGATATGGATGCCATTGCGAGGCTGGCCAAAAAGCACGGATTGGTTTCCATGATTGATAATACATTTGCTAGTCCTGTTAATCAGAATCCTATAGATTTTGGTATTGACATCGTTATACATAGTGCAACCAAATATATGGGAGGTCATTCCGATATTTTGGCAGGTGCAGTAGCATCAACGGAAGAAAACATCGATAAGATTTTTGGTCTAGCCAAGAATTTTGGTGGAAGCCTTAGTGATTATACCGTCTGGTTGCTCGAAAGAAGTTTAAAGACTATGGGGTTGCGGGTTAAGGCACAAAACGAGAATGCGCAACGTATGGCCGAATATCTAGAGGGTAGTAACGCGGTTACCAAAGTGTATTACCCAGGGCTAAAGAGCCATCCTGATCATGAATTGGCAAAAGCACAAATGAACGGTTTTGGTGGAATGTTGTCTTTTGAATTGCATGAAGATTATGATGCGGCCCAATTTCAGAAAGAATTACAGCTTATAAAACCTTCAATGAGTTTGGCAGGGGTAGAGAGTACTGTCCTTTCGCCAACCAAGACATCGCACGCACTTTTAAGTGCCGAAGAAAGGGCTAAGCAGGGTATTTTAGATGGATTAATTCGCTTTTCGGTGGGAATAGAAGAACCGGAAGACCTCGTTGCCGATATAGAACAAGCATTGAAAAAAGTAAGGTTGACCAAAGTAGTAACGACTAGTTAATCTATACATAGCATAACTTTCAAAAATACATAATGAAATTAGATATATTAGCTTTTGGCGCTCACCCAGATGATGTAGAACTTGGCGCCGGAGCTACCATTGCCAAAGCCATAGCAAACGGCAAAAAAGTTGGTATCATAGATTTGACACGTGGGGAACTTGGTACACGGGGTTCCGCCGAGATTAGAGATAACGAGGCCGCTGCGGCTGCCAAAATTCTTGGAGTATCAGCACGGGAAAATTTAGGATTTGCAGACGGTTTCTTTGTAAACGATAGGGAACATCAGTTAGAAATCATTAAAATGGTGCGTAAATACCAACCGGATATTGTTTTGTGCAATGCAATTGATGATCGCCACATAGACCATGGAAAAGGAAGTAAGTTGGTAAGTGATGCTTGTTTTTTGAGCGGGCTGATAAAAATTGAAACCCAATTGGATGTTGATGGAGCAAATCAAACGCAATGGAGGCCCAAGGTAGTATACCATTATATTCAATGGAAGAACATAGAACCGGATTTTGTTGTGGATGTCTCTGAATTCATTACTAAGAAAACGGATGCTATTTTAGCATATTCCTCACAATTTCATGACCCCAAGAGTAAAGAACCGGAAACTCCTATAAGCAGTAAGAACTTTATTGATAGTGTAAATTACCGGGCTAGGGACCTAGGAAGGCTGGTAGGGGTAGAGTATGCAGAAGGCTTTACCACAGAGCGCTTTGTGGCTATAAAGAATATAGATGACCTAATTTAGGCCGTTTTTTGATATTTGTTCTTGGCCCTTGGTAAGGTAAAGTGAAAGGTACTTCCTTTACGTAATAAACTTTCCACCCATATGGTTCCGTTGTTTTTCTCTATCATTTCTTTACATAGGGATAATCCCAGACCTGTGCCTTTTTCATTGTTGGTACCGTAGGTGGTTAGGGTAGAGTTGTGGGAGAAAATTTTACCTATGGTTTCTTTGTTCATACCAATACCGGTATCGCGAATAGAAACTTGCCATTGATTTTTCTTTTCAATTGCGTTAATGGTAACCATGCCGTTTTCGGGAGTAAATTTTAGGGCGTTACTAATAAGGTTACGGATAACAATGTCTATTTGATTACCATCGGACCATGTAAGCGTTTTGGGTTCCAAGTGGTTTACTAGACGAATGGATTTATTTTTTGCTATTTCGGAAAGCAGGTCAATATTATCTCTTACTACGGTTTCCAGAGCGACTACCTCGGGTCTTGTTACGGCCCCGTTCATTTGGGTTTGCCCCCAGGTTAAGAGATTGTTAAGCGTAAATGATATGTGGTCTATATCATGTGAAAGTTTAGGCATAAAGCTCATAAACTCATTTTGCTCTATTTCTCCGTTTTTAAACAATTTAAGTAATCCTTGGAAAGCGGCAATTGGGCCACGTAGGTCATGTCCTATAATTGAAAATAACTTATCCTTGGTTCCGTTTATCTCATGCAGCTCAAGTTTACTTTGTTCAAGGTCTTCTGTTTTCTTCTGAAGCTCCAGGTTCAAATTCTTTTGAATTTTTTCACTTCTACCCACCAATAACGTAACTATAATAAAAATCAAAAGTATGCCTAAGGCTACATTAACGTAAGCCCTTTGCATATCTAATTGCTTCTCGTTTTCCTCAATGAGGTCGGCCTTTTGCTTTTCATGCTCCATTTTGGTTTTGAGCATAGTTAAACTTTTTTTGTTTTCGTTACGGGACAGCGTATCTGACAACGATTGGAATATTTCGTGGTATTTTAGAGCTTCTGTAAAGTTCTCTTTGTTCTTATTTATTTTGTAAAGTGTCTTTGCGCATTGTTGGGAGCCTTCCATATCTTTAATAGAATTGGAAATGTCATAGGCTTCTAACGCATACTTCTCGGACATATCATCCTTTTCTAAGCCTAAGTACGCTTGTGACATGCCGTTAAGTAATTCTATTTTGCCACGGGGATCCTGAATTTTTTCATGCAGCATTTCACTCTGCATATACCAGTATAACGCCCATTTGTATTTATTGTCCTTTAAATAGGTTTTGCCCTTTATAGCATAGGCATAGGCAAGCCATTCCATCTTTTTATTTTTTTCAAAAATGGCAATACTCGCATTGGCGTTGAACATGGCGTATTCCAATTCACCCATATCCGCGTAAATAGAGGCAATGTTACTCATGGTTTCTGCGGAGTAAATTTCATTCCCTATATCTTCGTTTATCTTCTTTACTTTTTTGTAGAACTCCAAAGCCTGGGTATAGTCTTTTTGCGAAGCATAGAGGTTAGCTACGTTCTCATTAAGTACAGACTGCATAAATTTGTTTTCGTTCTCATTCGCAATGTCTATACCCTCTAAATAATAAATTAACGATTTGGAATAGTTTCCAATATAACTAAACTGGGAGGCTAGGTTGTTTTGGGCCCTTAAGGTCAAATCTATATCCTTTCGGCTTTTACTCATGGCCAAGGCATTTTCAAAGTAACTTATACTTTTGGAATGGTTGCCCTTATCTGAATAGTAATTGCCTATTTCTACCAAAGCATAGTTTTCTCCTTTTTTATAGTGCGAAGACCTGCTGTAGGTCAAGGCAAGATTAGAAAGTAGCAAAAGACTATCCGAATTGTAGTACCGTAGTTCGTACGCCAGGTCGTTGAGTAAATTTATGTAAGTAGTATCCTTATTGGAAAAGTTGGGTGTTTTTCTTAAATCCTTAATGAGGGTGTGCAAGCTATCCTTCGTCTCTTGTTGTGAGTTTGCCTTTAATGTAGACAACACCAGTATACCAAAAAGCAAAATGCATAATTTGGATAGCCTTGAAGAGGTCAAAGAATGGGATTTGACGAAAAACATTTTAAAATTAATTATTCATCTAATGTATCTACATGATGTAGATATCTCTAATATTTGTTGTGAAACGCTAAAAATTGTGTGTTTTGACCTGATTACCTTGCATTTTGTCGATGTTTTTAAAGATTTTATTGAGGTTTAAGTATTCATTATCAGTTGCTTTGATACGATATCGTGATGCTTCAAGAAAATAACAGAAGTTTTATTTTGAAAGATTACATGAAAAAAAGTATCTTTGCCACCGCTTACAAATGGTGGTTGTAGCTCAGCTGGTTAGAGCGCTTGATTGTGGTTCAAGAGGTCGCCGGTTCGAAACCGGTCTTCCACCCCAAAACAAAAAGCCTTGTCAATTTTGACAGGGCTTTTTTGGTTTTATATATTATCTAAAATAGGGGTATAAAAAAACCTGTCGTAAAAGACAGGTTTTTCTAAATTTTAGAGGGTTATTTTGAAGCCTTATCTACCGTAACACGATCTTTACGGTTGGCTACTTCCCAAGCGGTATAAAAGACTAGACGCGTACGGTTTTCAAGAAGGTCATAATTAATCTTATCCGGTGTATCTCCTGGTCTATGGTAATCATCGTGCGTTCCATTGAAATAGAAAATAATAGGGATGTTGTTTTTGGCAAAGTTGTAGTGGTCACTTCTATAGTAAAAACGATTGGGGTCGTTTTCATCATTGTACGTATAATCCAATTCAATATTGGTGTACTTGCTGTTGACTTCCTCGGATAGCTCATGAAGTTCTGTACTGAGCTTATCGGAACCAATTAGGTAAATGTAGTTACGTTCTCCTGTACGTTTTGGGTCAATTCGCCCTATCATATCTATATTAAGATTGGCAACCGTATTTTCCAACGGAAAAATTGGGTCAATATCTGCGTAATATTGAGAGCCCAACAACCCTTTTTCCTCACCGGTTACATGTAGAAAAACTATAGAACGTTTAGGTCCTTGACCTGCGTCTACAGCCTTTTTAAATGCCTGTGCAATTTCTAAAAGGGCAACCGTTCCGGAACCGTCATCATCTGCGCCATTATTTATTTCTCCTTCCGGAGAAACTCCAATATGATCAAGGTGAGACGAAAGGACTACGTATTCATCCGGTTTTTCGGAACCTTTAATTACAGCCACTACGTTTTCGGACTTAATACCATTATTTTCACTTTTAACATCAACTACCAGCTTTTTAGTTATTTTCTGCGGCTTGTTATCAGACTGAATGTTGGAAAAAATAGCTTTGGCCAATTTGCCGTTAATAAGAAAATTAAAAAAGCCATCGGTGTCATCTTTGGCCAATTCCATTCTGCCACTATCGTTTCTTTTCATCCATTCAAACCTACTTTTAAAACGGGTAAAGTTGGTTTCATCATAATAAAGAATGCCCTTGGCGCCTTTAGATGTAGCTAGTTCCAAGCGCTTGCCTAGAGACTCGGACATGTTACTCCATATAGATTTCTCAGAGGTTCCGGATAATACATAGTTTCCATTGGCAGCAATGGGTTCTCCGGATTTAACCAAAACTACTTTTCCTTTTACATCAATATTTTTATAGTCGGAATAGCTGCCTTCCTCAATACCGTATCCCACATAAATAATGTTATCAAACGTGCCTTGTGCTTTGGAAAAAGTAAGGAAGTTTTCTCCCAGAGGATATGTCTTACCATCAACGGAAAGGGTTCCCTCTGGTAATTTACTAACCTCAAGCGGTACATTTTGAAAATAGTCCCCATCCTTCTTTGCAGCAGGAATCCCTAATTTTTCGTATTGTGCCTTTAAATATTCAACAGCTTTCTTTTGCCCTGGTTTTCCGGTCTCCCTTCCTTCAAATTCATCGGAGGCATAGGTGTACAAATGTTCTTTTAATTCGCTTTCAGTAATGGTCTCCGCAAAGGTTTCAGGAGTATTGGTAGGTGCAGTAACAGTGTTCTTATCTCCCTCGGAAACCGTAGTTTGTGATGAGTTGCAGGCCATTGCCATTCCTATAGCAAGAATAATGAGTTTTTTCATATTGTGTGAGTTAGCTTTCAAAGTTTCCAAAATTAACGAAAACAATTAGAACAGTTCTCTTGGCCAAGCAATAATTATGTTTGATGATTCTTTGGTTTTTTAGTTAACTTGCTTTTGGTTTTATTGAAAAATCCAACACCTTTATACCTATGAAAATCGTAAAATTGTTAATTGCTTGTGGCTTGGCCAGTACTATTAACCTTTCTTGTAACCAAACTAAAAAAGAAAAAATGAGCGCATCCGTCCCAGAAACACCAATTACCAAATATGACAAGCATATTAATCCAGACGATTTTACCACAACAATAGAAGGAGATTCCGTAAAATTCTTTGTTCTGTCCAACGCCAACGGTATGGAGGTTACTTTTACAAATTACGGGCAGCGTTTGGTTTCGTTATATGTTCCGGATAAGAACGGTGAGTTTAAAGATGTGGTTTTAGGTTTTGATAACTTGGAGGATTATAGAGCGAAAAAAAACTACTACGGTGCTGTTATTGGAAGATATGGGAACCGCATAGCAAAGGGAAAATTTACTTTAGATGGAACAACGTACGATTTGGCCATTAACAATAATGAAAATCATCTTCACGGAGGGTTGGTAGGTTTTGAAAGTGTAGTTTGGAAGGTAGAGGAGCAAACCGATAATTCCATTAGCTTTAGTCGTACCTCTCCGGATATGGAAGAAGGTTATCCCGGAAATCTTGAAGTTAAAGTGAACTATATTTTAACGGATGAGAATGCGTTGCAAATAAGCTACGAAGCCAAAACGGATAAGCCTACGTATTTGAATTTAACAAACCACTCATTCTTTAATTTAAAAGGAGAGGGAGAAGGCACGGTTAATGACCACGAGGTATTATTGAATGCAGAAAAATTTACACCGGTAGATAGCGGTTTGATTCCAACAGGCGAATTACAGGATGTTGCAGGAACTCCTTTTGATTTTAGAAAGCCAAAACCAATAGGTAAAGATATAGAAGAGGACTTTGAGCAGTTAAAATTAGGCAACGGTTACGACCATAATTTTGTCCTTAATGAAGTACCCAAGAATCGTGAGGGTTTAACTTTTGCCGCTAGGGTTGTGGAGCCTGCTAGTGGCCGTACTTTAGAGGTGTATACATCCGAACCTGGGGTGCAGTTTTACGGAGGTAATTTCTTAGACGGCTCGGATACGGGTAAAAGTGGAAAGGCCTATGTACGCAGAGGTTCTTTCTGTTTAGAAACACAACATTTTCCAGACTCGCCAAACCACCCGGAGTTTCCTAGTACCCGTTTGAATCCGGGTGAAACGTACACATCTTATTGTACTTACGAGTTTGGGGTTACTCAGAATTAGAAAGTATTTCCTCTAGTTGCCCTTCTTTTGATGGTTGGCATATCTAGAGGGAATTACTTTTTTCAATTTTTTAAACTGTCTGTTAAAATTGGAAATAGAAGTGAATCCAGATTGTTCGGAGATTTCTAAAATAGAAAGTTCACTGTCATACCGGTTTAACAATTGGCAAGCGTGTTCTATTCGTAGCTCTATTAAAAATTGAAAAAACGTTTTATTGGTGTGTTGTTTAAAGAATTTGCAAAAGGCATTTGGGGTCATGTGAACCTTTGTTGAAATAGTGTTCAGATCAATATTATCTTGAAAATGGGTTACTACGTAGTCAAAAATGGTTTGCATGCGTTGGCCTTGCATACTGCCCAATTTCTTTGATGAATTAAAATTGGTTAATGGCCTCTTATCAGCATGGGCAAGGTTTTTTAATAAGCCGAAAAACGCAATAAAACGATCAAGTTTGTCCAACTGGGGAAGTAGGTTCATGGTCGTGGCTATAGGAGTTACGCTTCCCGTAACTTTAAACCCCTCATTTATAAAACCTAAAAAGGGTTGCAATTCTTCCAGATCGGGCAATGTAAAAAACGATGTGCCAAAAGTCTCTTCTGTAAAAAAAAGCGAAATTTTATGTGCCAGTTCATCGGTTTTATCGTTTTTGAACAAATGTGGGGTATGGGGACCTATGGCAAAGAAATTTCCATCTTCAAAGGGATGTACACTATCTCCTATAATTAGTTTTCCTTTTCCTTTTACAATTAATGTAAACTGAATTTCTGCATGCTGGTGCAGTTTATTGTAAAATATCATTTCGCGATCCACCTGAACTATTAAATTCTGGTGCAGGGGTTTTGGCACTTGAAATGGGTGAACTTTCATAAAAGTGATTATGCGTATTTAATTCAGTATATATGCACTCAGAGATATAATCGGATAATATAATATAATTTTCTGATAAAATGCTCTAATTAACACGAGTGATCTTCTGTTAATTTTGCTGGTGTAATGTTAAATATGGTCAAATGAAATTCGAATGGAAAGGTGTAATGCCAGCAGTTACCACAAAGTTTAATCAAGATGATACGCTTGATCTAAAGATGTTCCGTAAAAATATAGAGGCTCAGGTAGAAGCCGGTGTACATGGTATAGTATTGGGAGGATCGCTTGGTGAAGCCAGCACATTGACCGCAGAAGAGAAAAAGGTACTTATCAAAGAAACAATCCAAATTGTAGAAGGCAAGATTCCCGTTATTATGACCATTGCGGAACAGGCTACAACTATGGCACTGCAGGCCGTTAAAGATGCCCAGGAGAGTGGTGCAAACGGATTGATGATTTTACCGCCCATGCGCTATAAATCTACAGATTACGAAACTGTTGAATACTTTAAGGAAATAGCAAGAAGTACAGAGCTTCCTATTATGATTTACAACAATCCCGTAGACTATAAGATTGAAGTAACGGTAAGCATGTTCAAAGAACTATTAAAGTTAAAGAACATTACCGCTGTAAAAGAGTCTACTAGGGATATCATCAATATTGGAAGATTACGCAACGCATTTGGCAAAGACCTTAGTATTCTAACAGGTGTCGATCCGCTAGCACTTGAAAGTCTTCTTATAGGTGCCGATGGTTGGGTTGCAGGTTTGGTATGTGCCTTTCCTGCAGAAACTGTTGCTATTTATGAATTGGCAAAAGCTGGTTATACTAAAGAAGCAACTGAAATTTACAGATGGTTCTTACCTTTGTTGGAGCTAGATATAAGCCCACAATTGGTTCAGAATATTAAGTTGGCCGAAGTTGCTACAGGCATTGGTACGGAGACTGTTAGAAAGCCTAGGCTTCCTTTGCAAGGTAAAGAACGGGAAAGGGTCTTACAGGTCATAGATACCGGATTAAAAAATAGACCGGTTTTACCGGATTATAAAAACCTAACTGCTTTAAACAAAGAGTTGGTCTAGCACGGAACAGTCTAGAATTTGTTCGTGAAAGTTTTATAATTGGCGAAGATTTAAGCGGATTGGGATAATTTTTATCAGCAAAGTCTTTGGTGAAAATTCTTGGTGCTTCAACTCAAATATAGTAGTTTCAAGGCGATTGGTAAGACCTTTAAAACAAAAGAATGATTACAGGAA
The DNA here is from genome assembly GCF_018860715.1 of Zobellia sp. B3R18. Classification (NCBI taxonomy): domain Bacteria; kingdom Pseudomonadati; phylum Bacteroidota; class Flavobacteriia; order Flavobacteriales; family Flavobacteriaceae; genus Zobellia; species Zobellia sp. B3R18. The sequence continues at coordinate 147,954 of NZ_JAHKQG010000005.1, forward strand.
AAAACTACATAGGAAATCAACTTTCAGCTAATGAAAGTAACACATATAAGACCTTTGACCCTAAATTGAATCTGGAGACGGAATGGAGTTTTTATGAGGCTACAAAGGAAGAGATTGATGCCGCTGTGCAGAAAGCTCATGAAGCCTTTCTGAATTACAAAAACTTCTCTGGAGTTAAAAAAGCTCAATTTTTGGAGGCTATCGCCGAAGAAATAGAAGCATTGGGAGATGAACTTATTAAAACCTATTGCAAAGAATCGGGTCTTCCAGAAGGAAGGGCTATTGGCGAACGTGGCCGTACCATGGGGCAATTAAAAGCATTTGCCCAGTTGTTAAAAGAGGGCTCTTGGGTAGAGGCAACTATGGACACGGCCCAACCGGAAAGGAAACCGTTACCAAAAATAGACTTACGTAAAATGCTGCTGCCCATAGGGCCAATAGCGGTCTTTGGTTCCAGTAATTTTCCTCTGGCATTTTCAACCGCAGGTGGTGATACAGCGAGTGCACTGGCTTCCGGTTGCCCGGTAATCGTAAAGAGTCACCCTATGCACGCAGGTACGGGAGAGTTGGTTTCTTCCGCCATCATAAAGGCCGCGGAACGCACGGATATGCCGGATGGCGTTTTTTCCAACTTAAATAGTAGCGGTATAGAAGTCGGTCAGCAGTTGGTACTTCATCCAAAAATCAAAGGTGTGGGTTTTACAGGCAGTATAAAAGGAGGTACGGCCCTTTATAAATTAGCGAATGAACGTAAAGAACCTATTCCCGTTTTTGCGGAAATGGGCAGTATAAATCCTGTTTTGGCTCTTCCTTCCGCATTACGTGAGAAGGGATTGGATTGGGCCAGACAATATGCCGGTTCCGTAATGTTGGGGGCAGGTCAGTTTTGTACCAATCCGGGTTTGATCCTTGGTATAAAAAGTACTTCTTTAGATGTCTTTACAAATGCGCTGGGAGAGGAAATTGAAAAATTGGAACCTACCTGCATGTTGCACCCAAGTATTCACAGCAATTATGAAAAAGGGAAAAAGGAGCTTTCCTCTCAAGGAGGTGCCGATGTTGTTGCGGATTATAAAAGCTCAGTAGCTCCTAATTATGCACAACAGAAGGTACTAACGGTTAACGGGGCCAATTTTTTAAAGAACCCTAAGTTACATCAAGAAGTATTCGGTCCATTTTCTATTGTGGTTAGATGTGCCGATGCCAAGGAGTTGAAACATGTCTTAGATTGTCTGGAAGGACAATTAACCGGTACCGTACTTGGTAACGCTGATGAGTTGAAAATTTATAGGGCTGTTGTAGACGCTTTGCAAGGTAGGGTAGGAAGGCTGATATTCAATGGGGTTCCAACGGGTGTGGAAGTTTGTCCCTCCATGCAGCATGGCGGACCATTTCCGGCAAGTACCGATAGCCGATTTACATCGGTTGGGGTGTCTGCCATTAAGCGCTGGGTAAGACCGGTCTCTTTTCAGAATTGGCCACAGGAGGAATTACCGGAGGCCTTACAGAATAGCAATCCACTTTCTATCATGAGAATTGTGGATAGTGAGCATACCAATAGGAAAATAGAATAGGGTCAACAACGTCAGGAGAATAATTGTTGAGTTATGGCAACACATATTTTTAGGTGTATAGATGCTCATACCTGTGGAAATCCCGTTAGGGTGGTTGCAGAGGGCGGACCTAATCTCGTAGGGGTTTCCATGAGTGAAAAGCGCCAACACTTTTTAAAGGAATATGATTGGATTCGGAAAGGGCTTATGTTTGAGCCTCGAGGGCATGACATGATGAGCGGTAGCATCTTTTATCAACCAGAAAATCCTGAAAATGATTTTGGTATTCTTTTTATAGAAACGAGTGGTTGTTTGCCCATGTGCGGTCATGGTACTATTGGGGCCATTACCATTGGTATAGAAGAGGGCTTGCTTAAACCCGAGACCCCTGGGAAAATTCGGATGGAAACTCCCGCAGGTCTTGTAATGATAGATTATCAACAAACAGGAAAGAAGGTAGATTGGGTAAAGTTGACCAACGTTAAATCCTACTTAGCCGCTACCGAATTAACGGTTGAGAGTTCTGTTTTAGGCGAATTGGTTTTTGATGTCTCTTATGGAGGAAATTTTTATGCCATAATTGACCCTCAGAAAAATTTTTCGGGCATTCAGGATTTTACCGCAGGCAAGCTGGTTCAGTTGAGCCATGAGATTCGGGAGCGAATTAATTCAAAATACTCAAACAATTTTGTCCACCCAGATGATGAAACCATTAATGGAGTGAGCCACATTTTGTGGACAGGCGATGTTATATCTCCTGCTGCTACCGCAAGAAATGCTGTTTTTTATGGGAATAAAGCAATAGATCGATCTCCCTGTGGCACAGGAACTTCTGCTAGAATGGCGCAATGGTATTCCAAAGGAAAATTAAAGGTAGGAGAGGAGTTTATCCATGAGAGTTTTATAGGTTCTCAATTTGTAGGAAGGGTAGAACAGGAGACTGTCCTTGGCAACCGGAAAGCTATTGTTCCAAGTATTCAAGGATGGGCCAGAGTGTATGGGCAGAACACTATTACCATAGACGATGATGACCCATACGCACACGGGTTTCAAGTTATTTAATACGTTAAAAAGAGAAGTGAGAAAAAAAATAATCATAATAGGGGGAGGAATAATTGGGCTTAGTACAGCTTATTTTCTGCAGAAAGAAGGGCACGAAGTTACTATTATAGAGAAATCAGATATAACCTCAGGAGCTTCCTTCGTGAATGCGGGATATATTACCCCTAGTCACATAATTCCTTTGGCATCACCTGGTATGATTGCTAAGGGCATCAAGATGATGTTCAATTCGGCCAATCCGTTTTACATGAAACCTCGTTGGGATATGGAGTTCTTCAAATGGTCTTGGTATTTTCATAAATCGTCTACTAAGGAAAAGGTAGCGCGGGCAATTCCTGTAATTAAGGATATTAATATTATTAGTAGAGAATTGTTTGAAGACATAAAAAACTCCGGTGATTTGGGCGATTTTCAATTAGAACGAAAAGGTCTATTGATGCTCTATAAAACTAAGGAGGCTTACCTTCATGAGAAAGAAGTAGCGAACAAAGCCAGTTTTTTAGGTTTGGAAGTTAAGGAATTAGACCAAAAGCAATTGGCGAGACTTGAACCAGAGGTTGCAATTGATGCCCAAGGTGCCATTCATTATGAATGTGATGGACACACAACACCTACCCAATTTATGCCCAAAATGTTGGATTACCTTAAAAATGTTGGTGTGGATGTACGTTTAAACGAGGAGGTAACCGACATGAAGGTAAAGAGCAACCGTGTTCATGAGGTTATAACGTCTAAAGGAACCTATACTCCAGAAGAGGTGATAATTGCGGCAGGTTCATGGAGTGGGAACGTTTCTAAAAAATTAAACCTGAATATACCATTACAAGGAGGAAAAGGGTACAGTATAAACGTTGCCAGACCTACGGGAATAACTATTCCTGCTATTCTCATGGAGTCTAAAATGGCGGTAACCCCAATGAATGGTTTTACCCGCTTTGCCGGAACTATGGAGTTCTCTGGGTTAAATAATTTGGTAAGAAATGAAAGAGTAATGGCTATCGCAAATGGAGCTAAAAAATACTATCCTACGGTAGATATCAATGCCAATGAAATAGCGAACGTAAAAACAGGATTACGTCCAGTTTCTCCAGACGGACTCCCTTATATAGGAAGGTCATCTAAGCTTTCAAATTTAACCTTGGCCACGGGACATGCCATGATGGGGTGGAGCTTAGGGCCTGCAACTGGCAAATTGGTTGCTGAGATTATTGACCACAAAAAAACATCTATGGAAATCGATGCTTTTTCTCCGGATAGAAGGTTTTAAAAAGTGTAACACACAAAAAGCAATTTTAACACAAAAGAATCGGAAAACGTAACCTTTGTTACTGGCTAAAAAGTAGTTTGCGTTGTATCTTTGCAATGTAAAACTACACACTATGGATGTAGAGATTCTTTCCCGTATTCAATTCGCTTTTACAATTGCTTTTCATTATATCTATCCGCCTTTAAGTATAGGTATAGGTTTAATTATGGTAGTCTTTGAGAGCCTGTATATCAAGACTAAAAACAAAGAATACCATACTCTTGCCAAATTTTGGACTAAAATATTCTCGCTCACCTTTGGTATTGGTGTGGTTACAGGTATTGTAATGGAGTTTGAGTTTGGTACCAATTGGGCAGTTTACTCTAGATACGTTGGCGATATTTTTGGCAGCGCTTTGGCGGCGGAAGGCATTTTTGCATTTGCGTTGGAAAGTGGATTTCTGGGCGTGCTGCTTTTTGGTTGGAACAGGGTAAAACCTTGGGTGCACTTGGTGGCTACCATTGGTGTGTTCTTGGGGTCTATGTTCTCGGCTATATGGATTGTAGTGGCCAACAGTTGGCAACAGACTCCTGCGGGATATCATATTGTGGGAGAAGGGCTTGAAGCTAGGGCGGAAATAACGGATTTTTGGGCTATGGTTTTTAACCCATCAAGTGTAGACCGTATTCTTCATGTGTGGCTGGGTGCGTTTCTGGCCGGTACGTTTTTGATTCTCAGCGTTCACGCATATTATATTTTAAAAGGACGATTTGTTCATATCTCCAAAAAAGCGTTTAAAATGACACTTGTGGTGGCAACAATTTTTTCTTTGGGCCAATTGGTTACCGGGCATAGCTCCGCTGATGGTGTGGCTGTAAATCAACCGGCAAAATTGGCTACCATGGAAGGTCATTTTGAAGCATCGGCACCGGCAGATATGTATCTCTTTGGATGGGTAGATAAAGAGGAACAAAAAGTAACGGGATTAAAAATTCCCGGAGGACTATCTTTTTTACTGGATTATGACTTTAATGCGCCCGTTACAGGATTAAATGCCTTTGCAGAAGAGGATAGACCTTCGCAAATTAATGCCGTGTTTCAATTTTACCATATCATGGTGAGCATAGGTATGTTTCTTATTTTGGTGACCCTTTATGCATGTTTTTTATGGTGGCGCGGTAAACTTTTTGAAAAAAGGTGGTTGTTATGGATATTTGTATTTACGGCTCTTTTGCCTCAAATAGCCAATCAGGTAGGGTGGTTTACGGCAGAAATGGGTAGGCAACCTTGGGTGGTATATGGACTTTTACGTACGTCCGAGGCCTTCTCACAAGCGGTTACGGCAAATCAGGTATTGTTTTCCTTAATTCTGTTTATGTTGGTCTACACACTTTTATTTTTATTGTTCGTGTATTTGTTGAACAAAAAGATAAAACATGGCCCTTATGATGATAGTGATGAGGATGACCGTCCGTTGACAAAAGAGATTACCCAAGTAGTAACAGGAAATTAAAATAGCATGGAGACTTTTCTAGGACTTGATTATCCCACATGGTGGTTTTTGGTAGTAGGTGGATTGTTTTCCGGTTATGCCATTCTTGATGGGTTTGATTTTGGTGCCGGGGCATGGCACTTATTTTTTAAAAAGGAAAAAAGTAGAAGAATAGCATTAAATGCCGTAGGCCCTGTTTGGGATGGTAACGAGGTTTGGTTGGTTATTGGTGGAGGAGCTCTTTTTGCTGGTTTTCCGGTAATGTACGCTACGCTTTTTTCTTCTCTATATATTCCATTTATGTTGTTTTTGGTCTGCATTATCTTTCGGGCCATTTCAATTGAATTTAGGGGGAAGGAAGAAATGAAATGGTGGCGTAAAACTTGGGATATTGGCTATAGCGTTTCCAGTATTCTTTTGGCTTTTTTATTAGGTGTGGTTTTAGGTAATGTTCTTCAAGGAATTGCCATAGGCCCCGATTATCAGTACCAGGGGGCAGGTTTTTTTGAGTTTTTAAATCCGTATGCCATTTTAACGGGAATTACTACCCTATCACTTTTTATGGCCCATGGTGCTATCTATTTACTTTTAAAAACAGAAGGAAGGTTGTTTGCCAAGCTTACATTTCTTCTAAAGAAGGGTATGATTTTCTTTATGGTAAGCTTTGCGATAACAACGCTTTACACCTTACTTTATATACCCCATTTATCGGATGCTTTTAGAAGCGATCCGTTTCTTTTTATCGTTCCCTTAGCTACGTTTTTAAGTATAGCCAATGTACCCAGACTAGCCAATAAGCGCAATTACAAATTGGCGTTTTTCTTCTCTTCGTTAACGATAAGTTTTATGTTGATTCTCGTGGCCATAGAACTCTATCCAACGCTATTGTTTTCTACTTTGGCAGCAGAACATAGCATAGACATCTACAACGCAGCAGCATCGACAAAATCGTTAAAAATTATGTTGACCATGGTGGCCATTGGAGGTCCGTTGGTTTTGGGCTATACCTTTTTTGTTTATAGAACGTTTAGGGGTAAAGTTCAATTGGATGAAACCAGTTATTGATACTTGGCTATTTTCTTTCGATAAGGTCCCAAAGGTTTCCATATAGGTCTTTAAAGACTACCACAGTGCCGTAGGGCTCTTCACGCGGGTTTTCATTAAACTTAACGCCCTGTTCTTTCATACGCCGGTAATCACGCCAAAAATCGTCCGTATGGAGAAATAGAAATACACGCCCGCCACTTTGGTTCCCGATGGCTTTTTTTTGCTTATCATTTGCAGCTTCGGCAAGTAGAAGGGATAGGCCGTTAAGGCTTGGAGGTGAAACGGTAACCCATCGCTTGTTGGCGTCTAATTGAATGTCATCTACAAGTTTAAAGCCTAATTTTTGTGTATAGAAGGCAATGGCTTCATCATAATTTTTTACAACAAGAGTTACTTGAGCTATAGCTTGATTCATATGAATTCTTTAAAATTTGTTTGTTTAATCGTGTTCCATTCTTCTTTTAGGATTCCGTAACAACAAGAACTCCTTCTAAAGTCACTTTTGGTAATGACATTCTTTCTAAGTATACCCTCTAGAGTGGCTCCCAGCTTTTCTACGGCCTTTCTAGAACGAACATTTCTTTCATCAATCCGGAATTCTACCTTCTCAAAATCCATCTGTTCAAAAGCATGGCTTAGCATTAGAAATTTCATTTGATGATTTAAGCCCGTACCACGAGAATCCACCGAAATCCATGTCCACCCTATATGGAGCACTTTGTTCTTTTGGTCAATATTCCCAAATCTTGTGCTTCCTATGCATTCGTTAGTGGTCTTATTGAAAATAGCAAAAGGAATGGACTTTTCCTGCTGCGCTTCGTTTAATGCGGTTTTGATATATGCTTTCAACTTTTCTTCTGTGGAAACATCGTTTGAACCGTATTGGTATAAATCTACTTGTTGGGCAACGGGCCAAAGTAGTTCGTGATGTGTTTGCTTTAACGGAGTGAGTCTTAGCAATTGGTTTTCTAATATAATATTCGTGTTCATTGTATTAGATTTAGGATGAGTTCTTTTTTTACTTCATGACCACCTTCAAAGAAGATTTGTTCCGCTTCACCCTTAAATAGTTGGTTTATTTTTTTGATTTCAGATGCTTGTTTTTCTTCGGTCAAATATTCATCGGCATTACCGACCAGGGTTGTGACTTTAGTATGGTTTTCCATTAGAAAATCAAAATTGGAGGCTTCCAGTTCCGTGGGAATTCCGCCTGCATATAAAACCAAATGGTTGCATGCTATTTTTCTGCTGGCAACCCATCGTGTTGCAATAGAAACACCTTGAGAATACCCGAGAACAATTAAATTGCAACTTTTGGGAATGGACAAGGCGCTATAAACAGCGTCTAAATAGGAAAGTACATTTTGAGTTTCTTGCTCCGTATCTTCTTTGGTAAGCCAACTGGCGCCTACATGTCTAAATTTGTTATTCAGGTAATATTTAGAGGGTGCTTGTGGGGCAATTATATAGTTCTCTTGTGGAGGCAATTCGTCAAAATACCTTAAAAAATATCGACTTAAATAGCCAATGCCATGTAAAACTATCCAAACGTTTTTAGTTTGGTCTGTTAGTGAATTTAGGGTAGCGTAGCTATTTGTTGTGGTGTAGGACACCGTGTTTTCAGAATAATCCATAGAATAAAATCTCTATAAAAGTAATGGCTTTTATTGTAGTGGTAATGCTTAATTTTGACAAAAATAGATGATATGGACGGCTACAAAGAAAAAATACTAAAGGTTTGTAATGAATCTTCTAAGAATACACTTATGGAGACCTTACAGATAGAATATGTAGATGTAGGTGAGGATTTTTTAGTGGGAAAAATGCCAGTAAATTCGCGAGTGCACCAACCGGATGGTGTTTTGCACGGGGGGGCTATGGTAGCTTTGGCCGAAAGTATTGGGAGTATGGCTTCCTATATTTTTTTGGATGCACAACAATTTGCTATCCGCGGAATAGAAATTTCGGCAAACCACGTAAAAAGTGTGCGAGATGGATATGTTTATGCAAAAGCGACCATTTTACACAAAGGAAGAACTACACAGCTTTGGGATATTAAGATAAGCAACGAAGAAGGGAAATTGGTTTCCTATTGCAAACTCACTACTATTGCTTTAGCTAAGAAAAATTAATGCCTTTGGATTTTTTTGATAAAATTGACGCTCACCTGGCGAAAAAATTACCATTTGTAGCTTACCGTAAACCTAACGAAAAGAGAATTACCGCTATTTTCCAACAGGATGACGCCGTACAGTATTTAAATGATTATACGGAAACAGGTTTTGTTTTTGCTCCTTTTGATTCCAGTTCGCCTACCATTTTGTTGCGATTGGACGAAGTGTCACAACTTGCCAATTTTGAAGGTGAGGAAATGCTAAATCCAGATTTGAGCGAGGTAGTAGTAAATCCTGAGGAAAGAGCCTTTCATTTGAATTTGGTTGAAAAGGGAATAGCTAAAGTAGCGCAGGGGGATTTTGATAAGGTGGTGCTTTCAAGGCGCTTGCAACAGAAAGTAAATACATCTTCCCTGGCTTTGTTCAAGTCACTTTTAACACAGTATAGAACAGCATTTTGTTATCTATGGTATCACCCCAAAGTAGGCATGTGGCTTGGGGCTACCCCAGAAATTCTATTAACTATGCGTAATAGAAAATTAACAACCATGTCATTGGCCGGAACGCAGAGTTATGCTGGTAACGCTAACCCCAATTGGGGCAATAAAGAATTGGAAGAGCAGCAGCTGGTTACGGAGTATATTCTTAATGCATTAGAGGGTAAAGTGACTGACTTGGAACGAACGCCAACGGAGTCTGTAAGAGCGGGTTCACTATTGCATCTTCGCACTAAAATATCAGGGACTACCAAACAAGAAAATCTTGGAGAAGTTATAAAGGTACTACACCCAACGCCCGCGGTTTGTGGTATGCCTAAAGAGAAAACAAAAGCATTTATAATAGCCGAGGAAAACTATGACCGTGAATTCTATACCGGTTTTTTGGGTGAATTGAATTTTAAGATGGAAAGGAACAGAAATAACCGGCCTAGGAACACGGAAAATAACGTGTATCGTTCCATTTCCAAAACCACCACACTCTTTGTAAATCTGCGCTGTATGCAAATAAATGAGGATAAAGTAAATATATATGTTGGCGGAGGTATAACCAAAGATTCAAACCCGGAAAAAGAATGGGACGAAACGGTAGCCAAGAGCAAAACCATGCTTAAAGTTATAAAGGGTGTAGTGTAATTTAAACAAGATTGGTTTAAGAAATAAACCGTTGTATTTTTGTAGTTCATGAGATACTCTAGCATACCCTCCGCTCAATTGGTAGTGCAACACTGCAAGGCGAAACAGATAAAGAACATTGTAATTTCTCCAGGGTCAAGAAATGCCCCTTTGACCATTGATTTTAGTGAAGACCCTTATTTTAAGTGTTTCAGTATTGTAGATGAGCGCAGTGCCGCCTTTTTTGCATTGGGAATATCCCAACAATTACACGAGCCCGTTGCCGTAGTATGTACTTCAGGAAGTGCATTATTGAACTACTATCCTGCCGTTGCCGAGGCATTTTATAGCGGAATACCTTTGGTGGTCATTTCTGCAGATCGCCCGGTCTATAAGATAGATGTGGGAGATGGGCAGACCATTAGACAGGATAATGTTTTTGACAGACACATTGGCTATTCGGCCAATTTAAAACAAGATGTATCTCATGCAGTGCATAGGGTTAAGAAATACATGCCTGAGTGGTTGTCCGGAAAAGACAATGATTTGGCGCAGCAAGAAATCCTAAAATACAATAATAGCGAGCTTAACAGTGTATTGAATGTAACGCTTCAATTGAAATTACCAGTGCATATTAATGTGCCTTTTGAAGAGCCTCTTTATGATACGATTACAGAACCTTCCGTTGTGGCTCAAATTGTTTCGGAAACGGGCATGGATGTTAGTCCTGCTATCGATTTTAAGGCTTACGCCGATATGTGGAATGCTTCGGAACAAAAGATGGTGCTTGTTGGTGTCAACCCACCAAATGTGGTAGAGCAAGCATTTTTAGATGTATTGGCAACAGACCCATCCGTGGTAGTTTTAACGGAAACCACATCCAACCTTCACCATCCTAATTTTTTTGCCAGTATAGATAGTATAGTGGCTCCAATTGAAAAAAGCGACCAAAAAGAAGTATTGTTCCAAAATTTACGACCACAAATATTGCTAACCTTTGGTGGTCTTGTAGTTTCCAAAAAGATAAAAGCATTTTTGCGGGAATGCACACCGGAGCATCATTGGCATGTAGATGAAGTTAAAGCGTTCAATACTTTTTTTTCCCTAACACATCATTTTAAAACCAATAGCAATCACTTTTTTAAGGCTTTTTTAGATTTAGTAAAACCGCAAAGCAGTGTGTATTTTGAATATTGGAACAAGAGGAGAGTACAATACGAGGCAAAAAGAAAAGAGTACATAGATCAGATTCCGTTTTCGGATATGTTAGCGTTTGATAGTATTTTGAAATCAATTCCATCAAATTATCAGGTGCAATTGGCAAATAGTTCAACGGTACGTTACGCCCAACTTTTTAATTTAGACTCTTCTTTGCAGATTTTTTGTAACCGGGGAACGAGTGGTATTGACGGAAGTACATCTACTGCTGTAGGTGCTGCTTATTATAGTAAAACCCCTACGTTATTGGTTACTGGCGATATAAGTTTTTTCTACGACAGCAATGGTCTTTGGAACAACTACCTTAGGCCGGATTTTAGGATAATAATTATAAATAATAACGGAGGGGGCATTTTTAGAATCCTACCGGGTCAAGAAGAAACCGAAAATTTTGCCACGTTCTTTGAAACTGCCCATGATAAAAATGCAGAACTTATAAGTCGCCAATTTGGGTTTGAATATATAGCGGTAAATGAGGTAACTAGTCTGAATAACAGGCTCAAAGATTTTTACGAACTATCGGACAAACCAAAAATTATGGAAGTCCATACGCCAAGATTTTTGAACAACAAAATTTTGCTCGGTTATTTTGATTTTATATCTTCGGAGTAATTAATATAAACCGTTAACATTTATCAACACTAACTATTATGAGTAAAAGAGACGATTTGATTGTAAAGTACGCAGAAGACATTAAAGAAAAGTTTGGAGAAACTCCTGACATGGATCTTCTGACAAAAGTGACTGTGGGCCTTGGTCCAGCAATCTATAATATCGATGCTTCTAAGGTTTCAGGTTCTGATGAAAAAGAATTGGAAACTGTTAAGAAAAACTATCTAATGAAAAAGTTAGGTATGTCAGATGACCCTAAATTAATGGAGGCTGTAAAGTCTGTTGTAGAAAAGTATGGTTCTTCAAACAGAAACAAGCACAGAGCAGTAATTTATTATATGCTTTGCAAGCACTTTAACAAAGCTTCTGTTTACTAGTAGACCTAGAAAACATAATTTTTTTAACCGTCCGCTTTTAAAGTGGACGGTTTTTTTTTACCCAATTTTTAAAGTTACTTTTGCACCATGATCGAACTGGGAAATTATAATGAGTTAGAGGTACTTAGGGATACTAGTGTGGGCCTCTTTTTAGGGAGTACCACTGGTACGGAAATACTCTTGCCAAATAAGTATGTGCCAAAGACAATAGATATTGGTGATATGATAAAGGTGTTCTGCTATTTGGACCATGAAGAAAGACCTATTGCCACCACATTGACTCCTAGTGTTATAAGAAACAAGTTTGGATTTCTACAAGTAGCGGAAGTAAACAAGATAGGGGCTTTCATGGATTGGGGCCTAGAAAAACATTTGCTTGTGCCCTTTAGTGAGCAAAGGGATAAGATGAAAGAAGGACAGTGGTACGTGGTACGCTGTTATATGGACGAAGTTTCTTTTCGTCTGGTGGGGTCCAATAAAATTGATAAGTTTTTAAGTAATGACAAACTTACCGTTCGTGAACGGCAAGAGGTAGATTTACTTTTTACTAGATTAACGGATTTAGGTTGGGAAGTTATTATAAACGACCAACATAAAGGTCTGGTGTATTCCAATGAAATCTATAAGCATGTGGCCGTAGGTGATAGGACCAAGGGCTACATTAAAAATATTAGACCGGACAATAAACTAGATATTTCATTGCAGCCCATTGGAGAAAAACTTCTGGAACCTGCAGCAGAAGCTATCTATAAAAAGTTAATGGCTCATGGTGGATATTTGGCACTTCACGATAAATCCGATCCAGAACTTATTAAGCGGGAACTTCAAATGAGTAAAAAAACCTTTAAAAAAGGGGTAGGAACATTATATAGGGAACGAAAAATAGAAATTAAGGACGATGGTATACACGCTGTCTAATTGAAAATGAGGTTCTTTTGGATGCGTTACTAGGAATTAATCGATGAACGGTAAGTTTTTAACATCGCTATTAATTCGCTATACCACAGAATATGGTAATTTCGCAACATTCCGAGAGTGCATTTCATCGATCTTTCGGTATTTTGGTTAACTTTAACAGTGTAACCTCGAAAAAATAATTATATGCCATTTATAGAAGAAAGCGACTTACTAGAGTTGCACAAAGATATAGACAAGGCGCAGATAATTAATGAACGTCTTCTAGATCAAATCAAGTTTAAAAATAAGGAGATAAGAAAAAAGAAGTTGCAGCGTAACCTACTGGCCGGTGTAACGGGCTTATTCCTTATTGGGGCGTTGATTGTTTTTTCTTTCACGGCAGGAAGAAATGTTTCCAATAATTTTGAAAGTCCTAGTAACCTATTGGTTTCAATAGATAGTTTGGACGCAATTAAATCTAGGATAGACAACCTAAAGCAACAGAACGAGGAATTAAGTTTGGTAAGGGAATTCTATTTGGCCAAGGAGTTTTTGGAAAAGGAGAAAATATATTCCGTACAGATAAAATCGTTTGTAGATAACAATATTACGTTGGCTTCGGAAGCACTAACCAATACCATGTTCGTTAAGACCAATCCGTTTTACTCATATTCGCTAGGTAATTTTGAAACTTTGGAAGAAGCGCAGAAATTCCGTGAACAATTGGTAGATTTAGGGTTTCAAGACGCCTTTGTAGCATCTTACAAAGAAGGAAAACGAATTCAAATTGAATCTGCAGAATAATTTTGGGAAACATTAATCCTTGGATAAGTGCTGCTAGGTTAAGAACGTTACCACTATCCGTCTCGGGTATAGTAGTAGGCACGGCATTAGCTAACTTATATGGTTTTGAAGATACGGTAGTCTTTGTACTGGCATTGCTAACTACAATAGGTTTTCAGGTAACCTCCAATTTTGCCAATGATTATGGTGATGGTGTAAAGGGAACCGATAATGATGAAAGAATAGGCCCTAAACGGGCACTCCAAAGCGGAAGTATTTCCAGGCAAGAACTGAAAGAGGGCATAATTTTCAGCATAATTATAGATGTTATTTTGGTGGTTGCCCTTGTGTATTTTGCTTTTGGCTTTGAAGATATGTTATATCCCATTTTGTTTTTGATTTTGGGAGCGGCAAGTATTTGGGCAGCAATAAAATATACCGTTGGCGCTTCTGCCTATGGGTACAGGGGGCTGGGAGATTTGTTTGTTTTTCTTTTCTTTGGATTATTGGCCGTTATGGGTTCAATGGTATTGTATACAAAGCAGTTGTATGCTATGTCTCTATTGCCGGCCATAGCAATTGGTCTATTGAGTGCGGGGGTTTTAAATCTCAACAATTTAAGGGATTATGAATCGGACAAGAATGCGAATAAAAATACACTTATAGTGTTCATTGGTTTTCAGAAGGGTAAAATCTACCATTACGCACTATTGATAACGGCTTTCTTGTGCATACTGGCATTTTCAGTTTTGAATTTAAAAGGTGGGCTATTTTTTTTACCTTTAATTGCCTTTATACCTATTTTCTTGCATTTAAAAAGAGTGCATGCTACAGATAGAAATGATCAAATAGATCCTGAGTTAAAGAAATTGGCGTTAAGCACTTTCTTTTTGTCAGTACTGATTTACATCAGTTGTAATATTTTTTTGTAAATTTAGAATATAAACCTACTAAATAATAACCATTTTGGAACAACCAATCAGAATTCTAATCGTAGAGGACAATGTTATCATCGCAGATGATATGCAATCTATGCTTGAAGAAATAGGGTATGAGATTGTAGATAACGTTATTGTCTATGAACAAGCCGAAGAAGTTTTAAAAACACAACATGTTGATCTTGTTTTAATTGACATAATCTTAGCTTCGGATAAAACAGGAATCGATTTAGGAAAGCATATTCGCGAAAACTATGATATCCCTTTCATTTTTGTAACCTCTAACTCGGATAGGGCTACGGTAGAAAACGCAAAAACAGTTAAACCAAACGGTTATTTGGTAAAGCCTTTTGAACAACAAGATTTATATACTTCTATAGAAATAGCACTTTCTAACTTTACAAGATCGGATAAATCTGCTGCGGTAGTGGAGAACCAAGAAGACGTTCCTATGTCCAATACCGTGCTAAAGGATTCAATCTTTGTAAAGAAGCAACATCTTTATTACAGAATTCAGTTTAGCGATATTCGCTTTATCAAAGCAGATAACGTGTATTTGGAAGTGAACACGGTAGATAAGAAGTTCTTGGTGCGTTCTCCTTTAAAGGATTACCTAGAAAAACTGCCTAAGAACAAGTTTTACAGGGCCCACAAGTCGTATATCGTAAATGTGGATCATATAGATGCAATCAATTCAAAGGATATCATGATTAAGGATACCTTGATACCTATTTCAAAAGATTTTAAAGAGTTCATTATATCTGCAATGAATTCTTAGAAAATAAAATTAGAATTATAAAAAGAGGGTGCATTTTTAATGTTCCCTCTTTTTTGTTTTCATAAAATGACGTTCACCACAACTTTTGGCGGTTTCACAACATTATTTTCCTTTTTCGCAATCAATGCAATACTTTGCTGGTGTATTTAAGAAAAAGAATTTACAAATTTTCATTTTCATATAGTGTTCTCGTAAAGGAGCCTGATCTGCCAAGATTAGGTTCCTTTTTAGTTGGGGCATATTTGTAAGAAAACGCAAGCCATACTATTTTATACTGAATAAAATTGCGCTCTGAAAAAAGGTTCAAAGAGCACGGTTTCACAACAACTACGCCTAGTTTCACAACAATAATGACCCCTTCTCTGTATGTTAATGGTATTTTTACTTTAAGAAAAAAACTCTGAATAGCTGTATTGAATCTGTCAAGTGTACATATTTTCAATTGTTATTGGAATAGATTATTTTCTTACAGTCCTTTTTCATAATTTTATAAGTAAATGGACTAAATAACCAATTAAATATATTAGCTTAGAAAAGTCTTTTAGTGGATTAAAATGTTGTTTTTGTGTCTGTTAAGACGAGAGGCCATAAGCTAATGTAAGAACCTAGTATAAATAGAACAGAGTATCTTTTTTTGATTTTGTTCCCTTTAGATATATGAACAACATTTACTTTAAAAATACCATCCTTGTTTGCGCAATATTCTTTATCTGTTCTGTTGGGTCGGCGCAGGAAGAAGAAGCTACTGATAAGAATCCTTTTCAGCAGTTCATGGATATTGAGAATGCAAGCGAAAAACTAACCTTTTTCTTTAATACTCCAGACCTTTATCAAGAAACCTCTACTTACGATTGGTTAGACGAGGTTACCATATACCTTAATGCTGCAATTAAGGATGAAGACGCCGACGAAATTGTACGCTTTAAACTTATACAAGCCAGAATCTATTATGATTTAGGAGACTACGATAAGAGTTTAGCTATTGCAAAAGAACTTTACGGAGAAAAAGAGGAATTAGATATTTATCTAAAATCTAAGCTACTGGATATAATGGACGACAACTATGGCCAGTTGACCATGTATACCGAACAGATTGAAATCCGTAAAGAACAGAGAGAACTTGGTATTAACGAGAACGTTGCGTTTTACGATATCTATGCCAATTTAGGAATGTACAGAAAGGCAATGGAGCATTATATTGATAATGTTAAGAAGACCATTGAAGAGAATGACTTCTATGCCCAAGCAGAATATTACAACAATTTAGGAAATTATCTTAGGTTAGATGAATCGGCGCCCACCGCTTTAAGTCATTATAAAAAAGCAAAAGGTTACATAGATGTTTTTATGAACCTTATTACCAGAAAAAAATCAGAAGAAGAAGTTGAACAAGCTAATCTTTTAAAAGGTATTATAGAGGGTAATATTGGAAAGTGCCATGTTGAGCTAAAGCAATATAAAGAAGCTATACCACATTTAGAAAGTGCCATTAATACCCTTAAGAAATATAAGAGTAAAGAACTTTCTTCAGAGATAACCGAAAATAGTCTGGCTATAAGCGAATGTTATTTACAGCTTCAAGATTACGAAAAGGCTACTGATTTTTTAAGTGACAATCTAGAGACCAGTACAACGGAGAACTTATTGCGCAAGAATAGATTATTGGCCTTGTACTATGACAAAACCGAGGATTACAAAAATGCCGCACTTTACCTTAAAAAGAACATACGCGTAAGAGATTCTATATTGGATAATCAATCCGAATTAAGAAAGCAACAATTGGCAACCGTTATGGGGCAGGATTTAGCCGTGTCGCAAACCATGTTGGCAGAGCAAAAATTAGCTTTGGAAAAGTCGCGTAGTGATATGATGGCAAAGGACAGAAACATTAATTTGGTTCTTATTTCATTATTGTTCACACTTGTAGGCTTTGCGGGACTGGTATATGCGTATCTTAAGAGTATAAAAAACCAACGGCTCATTGCAGAACAGAAATATATTATAGAAAACTCTTTGGTAGAAAAAGATTCGCTTTTAAAAGAGATTCACCATAGGGTAAAGAACAACCTGCAGATGGTTTCCAGTTTACTGAGCTTGCAGACCAAGAATACCAGAAGTAAAGCGGCAATAGAAGCTTTGGAAGAAGGGAAGAGTAGGGTTAAGGCAATGGCATTGATTCACCAAAAATTATATCAGAACGAAGATCTTTCGGTTATTGAAATGCAGAGTTATATAGAGAGTCTTATCAATAGTGTGCAATCCGTTTATAAAAAAGGTGGTCACAATATTAATATAACTGTTGATGCCGAAGGTGTAGAGCTTGATATTGATCGTGCTATTCCGTTTGGTTTAATGCTCAACGAACTTGTTTCCAACTCCTTCAAATACGCTTTTCCCGAGAATGATGAAAATGGAAAAATTTACATTCATATTCGCAAAATTGGAGAGAAAGAAGGATATTTTGAATATTCGGATAATGGAATAGGGCTTCCCGAAGACACAGATGAGCGAGCCAATTCTTCAATGGGAATAAGACTAATGAACCGTTTGGCAAACCAGCTTCAAACTACTTTGAATATTGATAAAACTGCCGAGGACGGTGTACGTTATTGGTTTAATTTCTGCTAGAAAAAACTTTTCTTAGATTTTTATTTTGAGTGCTTGGAGTGCCACAACTCCCTTGTTTAAAACGTCTTACCTGTATCAAACCGCTTTATTGTTTATGCTTGCCTTTTTACAAGGATTAAAAGGTAAAATATAGCTAAATTTGAATTTGGTTATGCAAGCAATCTACAGAAAGTATATTTTAGATTTTAAGCGTCCTAGTGGTACTTCACGAGGCGTATTGACACAAAAGGAAACTTGGTTTTTTATCCTTGATGAAAATGGTAAAAAAGGAATTGGGGAATGCGGTATTCTAAGAGGACTCAGCATTGATGATGTGAGCGGGTATGAAGAAAAGCTAAAATGGACCTGTGATAATATTCATCTTGGTAAAGAGGCTTTGTGGGAGGCGTTAATGGAATTTCCTAGCATACAATTTGGCGTGGAGCAGGCATTTTTATCTTTTCGGGCAGCCAATCCATTTCATTTGTATCCATCGGCATTTATAGAAAAACAACAATCTATTGAGATTAACGGTCTGATCTGGATGGGCGAAGAAACGTTTATGCATAAGCAAATAGCTCAGAAGTTAGAAGAAGGCTTCAAGTGTATTAAAATGAAAATAGGGGCTATAGATTTTGATGCTGAAATAGCTCTTTTAAAGTCGATTAGAGAAAAATATGATGCTTCGCAAATTGAATTGCGTGTAGATGCCAACGGAGCGTTTTCCGCTGATAAAGCGTTCCAAAGACTTAAAGATTTGAGTGAATACGAATTACATTCCATAGAGCAGCCCATAAAACAAGGTCAATATAAAGCCATGAGGGAATTATGTGCAACTACACCTTTGCCTATTGCTCTTGATGAGGAATTAATAGGGGTTTTTGATGTAACGAAAAAGGAAGAATTACTACAAACCATACAACCTCAGTACATAATTCTTAAGCCTAGTTTGGTAGGAGGGTTCAGAGGATGCCAGGAATGGATTGAACTTGCTGAGAAAATGGACATTGGCTGGTGGATTACCAGCGCTTTGGAAAGTAATATTGGGCTGAATGCCATAGCGCAATGGACTTATACCTTAAAAAGCTCCATGCCACAAGGTTTGGGAACCGGTAGTTTGTATACCAATAATTTAGAATCACCGCTTACGGTCCTAAACGGACAGTTGTTTTATGACGGTAATAAAAAATGGAAGAATAACTTAATAGAAGATTTATGTATATAGCACAGGCCTATAAAGGTTTAAGTGACCCTTGGAGATATATTCTTGGCCTTGTTGCCATATTTTTTGTTTGGCAATTTATAGGTGGAACCCCATTGATTATTGCGCTTTTAGTAGAGGCGGATAATCTTTCGGTTTTAGGTTCTGGAGACATGGGGGCTATGGCCAATGTTTTGGGCTCCAATACATTATTGTTCTTTATGTTGTTAACCTTTGTCATTGGACTCATAGCGCTGTTTGCTTATACAATCATAGTACATAAACAAAAAATAACGCAGCTTACCACATCTAGAAGGAAAATTGATTTTAAAAGGGTGTTCTTTGCGTTTGCCATCTGGGCTTTAGTTTCATCGGCATTTACATTTGTAGATATTGCTCTTTCACCCGAAGATTATGAGTTCAATTTTAACCTTGTTCCCTTTGTAATTCTTGCTATTATTTCTGTTTTGATGATTCCCTTACAGACTAGCATGGAGGAATATTATATGAGGGGATATATGATGCAAGGTTTGGGCATTATGGCAAAGAACCGTTGGGTGCCCCTTTTGGTGACTTCCCTACTTTTTG
Organism: Zobellia sp. B3R18; assembly: GCF_018860715.1. NCBI lineage: Bacteria > Pseudomonadati > Bacteroidota > Flavobacteriia > Flavobacteriales > Flavobacteriaceae > Zobellia > Zobellia sp. B3R18. The sequence goes on from NZ_JAHKQG010000005.1 coordinate 167,579, forward strand.
GAATCATGCATATTTTTAATCCAGAGGTCGCTAAAATGGGGTATGGTATTTTGGTATTCTATATAGGAACCGGTTTTTTTCTTGGAATTTTAACCTTGATGGACGAAGGATTGGAACTGGCTTTAGGGTTTCACGCCGCTAATAATCTTACCGCGGCACTTTTGGTAACAGCGGATTGGACAGCTTTTCAAGTTGATTCCTTATATCGTGACGTTTCCGACCCTGTTTTGGGTTGGGATGTATTGGTTCCTGTTTTTGTTATTTATCCTATTTTACTTTTTGTCTTTGCCAAAAAGTACAATTGGTCCGATTGGAAAGAGCGTCTAACTGGAGACGTACCCTCCAAAGAAACATTTTTAGCCCTGAATGATGAGCGAACGGACCTATAATAAACTTCATGAACAGTTTAGGCTAAACGGAGTTTCGTATTCTAAGGAAGAGCTAAAAGAAATTGCCTATAGTTTTGTTAAGGAGGGGAAAGCCTTTGAAAAGGAAATTGGCGATTTTCTCATAGACTGGTTGAATAATGAATCTACCGTAACCGTACACACTTCGGGTTCTACAGGAGTCCCAAAGCCTATTGTTCTGCAAAAGCAGCACATGGTAAATTCGGCTGTTGCCACTGGTGATTTCTTCAATCTTAAACCTGAGGATACGGCTCTCCTTTGTCTTCCGGTGAGTTTTATAGCGGGTAAAATGATGTTGGTTAGAGCCATGGTTTTAGGGCTATCCATAGATTGTGTTGCTCCTTCGTCAAATCCTTTATTGGAAACTTCGGCTTCGTATGATTTTGTAGCTATGGTTCCCTTGCAGTTTGGGGGTTCTTTTAACGAGTTGGATAGGGTGAAAAAACTTATTGTAGGCGGTGCTCCAGTTTCTTATAAGTTGAAGAAGGAGTTTCTTAAAGCATCACTAAGAACAAACGTCTACGAAACATACGGCATGACCGAAACTATAACGCATATTGCGGTGAAGCCATTATTGGCGGCATTAGTTGAAACGGATATAGATTTGGATGTGTTTACAACCTTAGCGAACGTGAAGGTTACCAGGGATGATAGGGGGTGTTTGGTAATCGATGCGCCATTGGTTGCTAACGAAACTATACATACTAATGATATGGTACACTTAACTTCGGAAAAAACCTTTAAGTGGTTGGGGCGTTTGGATAATGTAATTAATTCGGGAGGTGTAAAACTATTTCCCGAACAGGTGGAAGCAAAGCTGGCCGCAGTTATGGAAAATAGGTTTTTTGTGGCAGGCGTACCCAATGAAAACCTTGGTCAGAAATTAGTTTTGCTCGTAGAAGGAATTCCTGAAATAGCCGCACTTAAAGAAAAAATAGCGAATCTGGGTATGCTTAAAAAATATGAAATACCAAAAGAAATTTTTATGGTAGACGCTTTTGTTGAGACGTCTAGCGGGAAAATAAAAAGAAAGGCAACCTTGAAAAAGGTCGCCTTATAACTTCTGTAGTAATCTAGAAACCAGATTATACCTGAATAACACCTAAATTAAAATCCTTTTCAATTGGAGCATGGTTTGCGGCTTCAATTCCCATAGAAATCCATTTACGGGTATCTAGAGGGTTTATTACGGCATCGGTCCAAAGACGTGAAGCGGCGTAATATGGAGAAACTTGATTATCATACCTGCTTTTTATTTTATTAAAAAGTTCTGCTTCTTTCTTCTCGGTGATTGTTTCACCTTTTTTCTTAAGAGAAGCCTTTTCAATTTGTAAAAGTACTTTAGCCGCGGAATTTCCGCCCATCACAGCCAATTCGGCACTTGGCCAAGCGGCAATGAGTCTGGGGTCATATGCCTTGCCGCACATAGCATAGTTTCCGGCCCCATAGCTATTGCCGATTACGATAGTGAATTTGGGAACAACGGAGTTACTAACGGCATTCACCATTTTGGCGCCATCTTTAATGATGCCTCCATGTTCGCTTTTGCTGCCCACCATGAAACCGGTAACATCCTGTAAGAATACAAGGGGAATTTTCTTTTGGTTGCAATTGGCAATAAACCGGGTGGCCTTATCCGCAGAATCCGAGTAAATAACCCCTCCAAACTGCATTTCACCTTTTTTGGTCTTGACTACTTTGCGCTGGTTGGCCACTATACCTACGGCCCAACCATCTATACGCGCATATCCCGTAAGTATGGTTTTTCCATAGCCTTCTTTATATTCTTCAAACTCAGAATTATCAACCAGACGTTTTATAATTTCGCCCATATCGTACTGGTCCGTTCTGGAATTGGGTAGAATGCCAAAAATATCATCAGGGTTGTCTTTGGGTTTTGCGGCCTCTATTCTGTTGTAGCCTGCCTTATCAAAATCACCAATTTTGTCCATAATATTTTTTATGGTATTCAGTGCATCCGCATCATCTTTGGCTTTGTAATCGGTCACCCCACTAACTTCACAATGCGTAGTGGCGCCACCAAGGCTTTCATTATCTATACTTTCGCCAATGGCCGCTTTAACAAGGTAGCTTCCGGCCAAGAAAATACTTCCCGTCTTATCCACAATTAAAGCTTCGTCGCTCATAATAGGTAGATAGGCCCCGCCGGCCACACAACTGCCCATGACGGCCGCAATTTGTGTGATACCCATACTACTCATTACGGCATTGTTTCTAAAAATGCGCCCAAAATGTTCCTTGTCCGGAAAAATCTCGTCCTGCAAAGGAAGATAAACACCGGCACTATCCACTAAATAGATGATGGGTAAGCGGTTCTCCATAGCAATTTCTTGCGCACGTAGATTTTTCTTTCCCGTAATGGGGAACCAAGCCCCGGCTTTTACCGTGGCATCATTGGCCACCACAATACATTGTTTGCCGGATACGTATCCAATTTTAATAACAACGCCTCCGGAGGGGCATCCACCATGTTCTTCGTACATGCCGTCGCCTACAAAAGCACCTATTTCAAGACTATCCGTATTATCGTCCAATAGATAGTCTATGCGTTCACGAGCCGTCATTTTGCCTTGGTCGTGCTGCTTTTGAATACGTGCTTTTCCACCACCCAATTTTACTTGGGCCAACCTTCTTTTCAGGTCGCTTAGGAGTAATTTATTGTGATCTTCGTTCTTGTTAAATTTTAAATCCATTTTTTTGCCTTGACATTTCAATGCTTAAAGATAAGGAGTAAAATTGTTTACATTTGAAAAAATCGAAAATCATATGGCACAGGAAATACGTTGGGGAATTGTAGGCTTGGGAAGCATAGCACATAGTTTTGCTAAAGATTTGGCTTTGGTTTCTGGAGGAAGGCTTACCGGTGTTGCCTCAAGAAGCATGGACAAAGCAAAAGAATTTGCAGATGAATATGGGGCGCCCCATACTTTTGATAGTTATGAAGCCTTGTTTAAGTCTGCTGAAGTTGATGTTGTATATATAGCAACACCACACACATTGCATGAAGATTTAAGTATTAAGGCCATGGAAAATGGCAAGCATGTGCTCTGTGAAAAACCAATGGGCGTTAACCCCCAAGAAGTATCAAGGATGATTGCATCCGCAAAAAAGAACAAAGTCTTCTTAATGGAGGCGCTTTGGAGCCGTTTTAATCCATCTATTCAAAAAGCAAAACAATTGGTAGAGCAGGGTGAAATTGGTTCTGTAGGGTTCATTCATGCAGACTTTGCATTTTATGCTTTGGGAAGAGACCCAAAAAATAGGTTGTTGAATCCAAATTTAGCCGGTGGTTCTTTATTGGATATAGGTATTTATCCTATTTTTCTGTCCTATTTAGTTTTGGGAATGCCCAAGAACATTCAAGCATCTTCTCGTTTATTTAAAACGGGAATAGAAATGCAGACGTCAATGATTTTTGAATACGAGGAGGCGCAAGCTATTTTATATAGTGGTTTAAATTCCAAATCTGAGATGAAGGCCGAAATTTCGGGGAGTGAAGGCAGTATTTTTCTGCACCCAAGATGGCATGAAGCACAAGGCTATTCGGTAGAAAAAGATAGCGAGTTGACTAACTATGACCTACCAACCCACGGTAAAGGATATACCTATGAAATTGAAGAAGTTCATGCTTGTTTGGCATCCGGTGAACTAGAAAGTAAACTGTGGAGTCATCAAAATAGTAAGGATTTAGCAGATCTTTTGTTTCAAGTACGACAGAAAACGGGAGTTATTTTTCCTTTTGAACAACAAAAAGAAGGTGTAGAGCCTTAGAATACTATAAAAATTACGATATTTGAAGTTACCAAAATTGAAACCAATATACCATGGGAATGAATAAAAATACCGTACTGGCATGGGCCACTTTTATAATGATTTTTGTGGGTCTGGCCCTAATAGCCTTAGGCGCTTTTAGATACGATGAAGTTGCGGGTTGGGGCTTTGCCTCCGTGGGAATAGGATTTTTTGCTATTGCTTGGGTGTTCAATGCACTTAAAGGAAGAGTTTAGATAAACAGTGTAATATCCTTTTTATAAATTACTTAATATTATTTTATGTCTGATGATAAGAAGGTGATTTTCTCCATGTCCGGAGTCACCAAAACATATAAGAGCGCAAATACGCCCGTTCTTAAAAACATATATCTGAGCTTTTTTTATGGAGCTAAGATTGGTATTCTTGGTCTTAACGGATCAGGTAAGTCTACCTTGCTTAAAATTATAGCTGGTGTGGATAAAAATTTTCAAGGTGATGTTGTCTTTTCCCCAGGATATAAAGTAGGGTACTTGGAGCAAGAGCCGGAGTTGGATGAGAATAAAACCGTTCTTGAGATTGTAAAGGAAGGTGTTAGTGAGACGGTTGCTATACTGGATGAGTACAATAAAATAAACGACATGTTCGGTCTTCCTGAAGTTTATGAAGATGCGGACAAGATGCAGAAGTTGATGGATAAGCAAGCTGAGCTTCAAGATAAAATTGATGCGTCTAATGCTTGGGAACTGGATACAAAACTAGAAATAGCTATGGATGCGCTCCGTACTCCGGACCCGGATAAAAAGATAGGGGTGCTTTCAGGGGGTGAGCGAAGACGAGTGGCACTTTGCCGTTTACTGCTTCAGGAACCTGAAATATTATTATTGGATGAACCTACCAACCACCTTGATGCCGAATCTGTACACTGGTTGGAACATCACTTGGCCCAATATAAAGGAACCGTTATTGCCGTAACGCACGATAGATATTTCTTGGATAACGTTGCAGGATGGATTTTAGAGCTTGACCGCGGAGAAGGTATTCCTTGGAAAGGAAACTACTCTAGCTGGTTGGACCAAAAATCCAAACGATTGGCGGATGAAAGTAAAACGGCCTCCAAAAGACAAAAGACATTGGAGCGCGAGCTAGACTGGGTGCGTCAAGGTGCTAAAGGGCGTCAGACCAAACAGAAAGCGCGTTTAAAGAATTACGATAAGTTAATGAGTCAAGATCAAAAACAGCTTGACGAGAAACTTGAAATTTATATTCCAAACGGACCGCGTTTAGGAACAAATGTATTGGAGGCGAAAGGAGTAAGTAAGGCATATGATGATAAATTGCTTTACGAAGATTTGAACTTTAAACTTCCACAGGCAGGTATTGTTGGTGTAATTGGCCCGAACGGAGCTGGTAAGACCACTATTTTTAGAATGATCATGGGCGAGGAGCAGCCGGACAAAGGTGATTTTGAAGTAGGGGAGACCGCAAAAATTTCCTATGTAGACCAAAGTCATTCCAATATAGACCCGGAGAAAACTATTTGGCAAAACTTTAGTGATGAGCAAGAGCTTATTATGATGGGTGGTAGACAAGTAAATTCTCGGGCGTATTTAAGCAGGTTCAACTTTTCGGGAAGTGAGCAGAATAAGAAAGTAAACATGCTTTCCGGTGGTGAACGTAACCGTTTGCACTTGGCAATAACCTTAAAAGAAGAAGGTAATGTATTGCTTTTAGATGAGCCCACTAACGACTTAGATGTAAATACTTTACGCGCATTGGAAGAAGGTCTTGAAAACTTTGCGGGTTGTGCTGTTGTTATTTCTCACGACCGTTGGTTCTTAGATCGTATCTGTACGCATATTTTGGCTTTTGAAGGTGATTCTCAGGTGTATTTCTTTGAAGGTTCTTTCTCGGATTATGAAGAAAACAAGAAGAAACGTTTAGGCGGAGATTTAATTCCTAAGCGAATAAAATACAAGAAATTGATTCGATAATAAATTCGATTTTAACAATAAAAAAGCTCTTGAAATCCTTCAAGAGCTTTTTTTATGTTCTTCTCGTTACATCTAGTAATCCTCATTAGGATACCAATCCAGTTGAACTACTTTAATATTTTTATCACCGGCGTTTACCAATTCCTTAAACTTGGAAACATCACTAACATCTGGTTTTCCCCTGTAATGATAAGGGTAGACCTCTTTTGGTTTAAACTCCAATACAGCATCAGCGGCACTTTCAGGAGTCATAGTGTATGGCAGGTTCATGCAAATAAAAGCTTTGTCTATATTTTTTAAACTTCTCATTTCTGGAATGTCTTCGGTATCACCTGAAAAATAAACACGTTGATTGTCAAAGTTTAGGATATACCCATTGCCACGACCTTTTTCATGAAACTTCAGCGCTTCTTCTCGTAAATTGTACATAGGTACAGCTTCAACCATTATTCCGTAACGTTCTTTGCTTTCTCCATTATTTAAAACGTCTATTTGAGGGGTGAAAACTTTAGGAAGTTTATCGGCAACGGCTTGCGGTACTATTATTTTCGCTTTGTCCGTCCCTAGGGCTTCAAGCGTCTCTAGGTTAAAGTGGTCTCCATGTATGTCTGTGATCAATATTAAATCAGGTGATTTTTGACCTTTAAAAGCATCAAAACCTCCAACGGGGTCCACGTAAATGGTGATATTCTTCCATTCTAAAACCGCGGTTGCATGTTCAATGGGAATTATTCTTACCTCTGAAGCTTTAGTGTTATCATTAGAAGGCGCTTTTGCAGAAGTGTTGACCTCCAGCGTATTCTCTTTGTTAATTACAGTTTCTTTTTTACTCTCTTTACATCCCATACAGAGGGCGGAAAAGCTTATAAGTGTGATTAATAATTTTTTCATGACAGTGTTATAAGGTTAATTGCATTTTTATATCGCTTCGAGCGTATTCTACATGTGCTTCCATAGGTACTTCTCTAAAACCAAATTTTTTATAAATATGTAAGGCGTTCTCTAATTTGGTGCTTGAATATAGAATAAGGGTTTCCCAAGATTGCTCTTTGGCAAAATCTACAGCAAATGACAACAATTTCTGACCCACTTTGAGGCCTCTAAATTCTGTTGAAACAGCCATTTTTCCTAACTCATATGTGGTACTGTTTACTTTTACAAGAGCAAAACATCCTATTATATTATCTTCCTTTTGAGCAAAAAAGATGTATCCGCCTTTATCTATTATATATTCTTGACAATTTTCCAATACAGAAATATCCATAGGTTCTATGGAAAAGTATTGTTCTATCCAATTCTGGTTGAGCTCTTTAAATACTGGGGCGTACGCGGGTTTAAAAGATGTAATTTTAAGGGACATGTGATTTTAAAAAAATTGAACTATACTTTAAAGTTAATATATCATAATGTTTTCATTGTCTTAATAATCGATTTTTTTACATCAAAAAATCTAAAAAGAAAATCTTACCGTATATACAGCGATACAAACAAATAATTCTTACTAGTAATAAACCTTAACATTATGACTGAAACAAAAAACAACAATGGATTAAAAGTACTGGCGGGACTGCTAGGTGTGGTGCTTTTGGGAACCATCATATACACAGTTAGCCTTTATCAAGAGAAGAAAAAGAATGAAACCGCTCTTACTCAAGAAAAGCAATTGGTAGTTGAGGATTTAAACAGTTTAAAATCTGAATACGATAAAGCTATTCTAGAAAGCAACGCAACCAACGAAGAGTTGGTTTCAGCTAGAGATAACATTGCAAAATACATTGATTCTGTAAAAAACATGAAAGCTGATATTTCTTCTCTTTCTAAATACAGAAGACAAGTAAGTGTTTTAAAGCAGGAGAGAGAGCAATTGCTTAAGCAAGTAGATTCACTTACAAAGTCGAATACTTTTATTGCAATGCAAAGAGACAGTACTTATACTGAATTAGAGAAACAAACCGTTTTTAACGATTCTTTGGTTGTACAAAACACACAATTGGCAGATGTTGTAGAGAAAGGTTCTGCGCTTAACTTATCAAAATTTAGTGTTGATGCCGTTAAAGAGCGAAGCAGCGGTAAATTGGTATCTACTTCTAGAGCTAAAAGAACAGATAAGTTTAAAATTTGTTTTACAGTTGCCGATAACGTTATTGCTCAGGCTGGAGACAGAGAGTTTTTCATAGAGGTTCTTGATCCACAGGGTAACGTTTTGGGTGAGAGCTACTCTAAAACTAATGATTCTGGGGCTTCAGTAACATATAGCAAAGGAACAGGTTTCTACTACGAGAACAAATCTTTAGATGTTTGCGATTATATTAGCAAGCCTGCAGGAGATTTCAAAGATGGAAACTATATGGTGAATGTTTATGACGATAGATTAAAATTATTGGGAACTTCTAAGTTCACTTTAAAATAATAAGTATACACACTATCCATTATATATAAATGGAAAGGGGCAATCTTCTAGATTGCCCCTTTTTTTATTCAGTTATTTGTGTTTTTGGTCTATTTAAGACTACCTACCATATCTGCCGGTTTTACCCAGTTGTCATAATCTTCTGCAGAAACATAACCTAGATTAACGGCTTCTTCCTTTAATGTTGTTCCGTTTTTGTGAGCCGTATTTGCAATTTCTGCGGCTTTGTAGTACCCAATTTTTGTATTCAGGGCAGTAACCAACATAAGAGAGTTGTTCAGGAGTTCTTTAATTACCTCATGGTTTGGCTCAATACCGGCCGCACAGTTCACGTCAAAGCTTACACAGGCATCTCCGATCAATTCAGCGGACTGAAGAATGTTAGCGGCCATCATAGGCTTAAAAACATTCAGTTCATAGTGGCCTTGGGTCCCGCCAACAGAAACCGCTACATCGTTACCCATTACTTGGGCACAGACCATAGTCATTGCTTCACATTGCGTTGGGTTCACCTTACCGGGCATAATTGAACTACCTGGCTCATTTGCCGGAATAATAATTTCGCCTATACCAGATCTTGGTCCGGAAGCCATCATACGTACGTCATTGGCTATTTTATTAAGGGAAACCGCGAGTTGCTTAAGAGCGCCATGGCTCTCAACAATAGCATCGTGCGCAGCAAGGGCCTCAAACTTATTTTCCGCAGTACGGAAAGGTAGTCCCGTAAATTCTGCAATATACTTGGCCACCACAACATCGTAGCCATTTGGTGTATTCAATCCGGTTCCTACAGCAGTTCCACCTAAAGCCAACTCACTTAAGTGGTCCAATGTATTCTTAAGTGCTTTTAAGCCGTGATCTAACTGCGATACATAACCTGAAAACTCTTGCCCCAAGGTTAGGGGGGTAGCATCCATTAAATGCGTTCTACCAATTTTTACTACTTGGGCAAAATCCTTGGATTTTTTATCCAAAGTGTCCCGTAATTGGGTAACACTCGGAATTGTATTCTGAACTATCTTTTTATAGGCTGCAATATGCATACCTGTTGGAAAGGTATCGTTGGAAGATTGCGATTTGTTTACGTCATCATTAGGTTGAATGGTTTTCTCGCCCTCTCCAATCTTCTTTCCGGCAATTTCATGGGCACGATTGGCGATAACCTCGTTAACGTTCATGTTACTCTGTGTACCCGATCCTGTTTGCCAAATAACCAAAGGAAATTGGTCATCATGTTTGCCTTCTAAAATTTCGTCACAAACTTGGGCGATGAGATCTCTTTTCTCTACGGCAAGAACACCAAGTTCATGATTGGCATAAGCGGCAGCTTTTTTTAAATAAGCAAATCCGTAGACCACATCTAAAGGCATAGATGCCGTTGGGCCTATCTTAAAATTATTTTTAGAACGCTCAGTTTGGGCACCCCAATATTTATCACTGGGCACCTCTACTTGGCCCATGGTATCTTTTTCGATTCTAAAGCTCATTATGGTAGTATTACGTTAGTTAACAAAGGTACTATTTCACCATTTTATATCCTCTTTGGGACTTTAAAATTTTAGGTTTTTTAAGTTATGCTATTTTTTTTGATTTCGATTTGCAATTTTCATTCTTTCTAAAGTATCTTTGTATAGCAAAATTTAGAAGATGGAATTTGATCAGTACCTTGGATTTTTAGCATTTTTAACCATTTTGACCATTGGGTTTTGGTTAATGATTTTCTTGTTGACCTTTGTTGTACCTTATTGGTTGGGAGGAAATATCTTGGAACTCTATAAAGAGTGGAGAGATAAAAAGAAAGCAAAACGTAGCGTTTAACGCTAGTAACCATATAAAAGCAGGAAAACGAATTATTGTTTTCCTGCTTTTTTGTGCATCTAATCGAATAAAAAAATCCCTGCTAATCTATTAAATTAGCAGGGATTTTTTATTGAGACTGTTCTTTTAACCTTCCATTTCATCTTCTCCACCACCATTCTCATTTCCGCCTCTGCCATTTTTGCGATCTCGTTCTTTAGATTGGTTGATTCTATACCTAAAGGAGAGGTTAATCGACCTAGGTCTAAACTGAAACTCGCTTCTAGAGGTAAAATCATCGGAAACGGTATACGATTGTCTTTTTCTTGAATTCAAAAGGTCACTTACGTTTAGTGATACCGTACCTTTATCTTTCATAATGTCTTTGCTGAAAGCTAGGTTTATGGATAGCATACTCTTTGTTTCAGTCTGTGCATTCTGGCGAGGTCCCATGTAAAAAGCATTCGTCTGCCATTCTATCTTCTTGGGTAGACTTACTTTAGAACTAAACCGGGCGAACCAACTGGTGTTATCCGTGCCATAATCCGTTCCGTTATGTTCTCCTTCACTGGAGAACTGAAAGAAGTTGACACTACCGTTTAGGCGCAACCATTTTTTTGGATTGTAAAGTACACCGGCTTCGGCACCTATTCTTTCGTTAGAGGATAAATTAATGGGTAAGGATCTAATGATTCGCACACTGTCCGTTGTGGTTTGTCCTGTGGCTTCTTGTATGTATTCAAATGAATTGGTCTCACGTTTATAATATACAGATGAAGTAAGCGTAAGCTTGTCCCAACGTTTTAAATAACCTAAATCAAACGAATTTGAATAAGCTGGGTCCAAATCTGGATTTCCTTGAAAAATATTAGCTCTACTGGATCTAGAGGGAAATGGATTTATAAAACGCCCTCTAGGCCTATTGATTCTTCTATTGTAGCCTAAAGAAATATTTTCCATCTCCCCAATTTCAAATATAAGGTTAAGGGTAGGGAAGAGCCCTAAGTAGTTTTTGTCAAAATTTAAATCTATATCCTCGCCTAAGGCATCTTCTATGGCAGATGTGTCAAAGTCCGAAGTTACTTCTCCCTTTAATTGCGTGTTTTCCAAACGCAAACCTGCCAAGAAAGAAAACTTCCCGAACTTATTACCGTATTGGGTATATAGGGCATTTACATTTTCTTGGTAATTGAATTTGTTGGTTAAATCTTCATTGGTTACAAATTGATTGGTAGACCTATCTAAAGAGTCTAGTTTGTAATCTGTAATTTCTCTTTCAAAAGTACCCCTGTAACCTACTTCAAACTGTGCATCTCCCATAGGTAGTACATAATCGGCTTGTACTAAATATTCGTCATCAATTTCGTTTTGATAGACGCTTTCAAGTGTGTTAAGACTGGTGTTGGGAAAAGTATTGTTGTCATCAATTGTAGAATTCTCTACTTCATCACCATTGGAATACTGTAAATCTGCGGTAAGCTTTTGACCGTCATCATCAATAGTATTTACATAATTTAATGAGAACTGATAATTTTCTTCGTCCTCAAGTTCAATTTCTTCTCTAAAGCTCTGCCTTGTTAAAAGTCCATTTTCAAAATAATCGCTATAGTTTTCAGTTAAGTCGTCCCCATCTTGAAAACGCATAAAGAAACTTCCCGTAAGCGATGACTTTTCGTTAAAGAAATATTCAACGCCAAAATTATTATTGAAACCCTTGCCTGATCGGGTATAATCTCGGTTTTCATTAATTTGGTCATATTGGCCGTTGTTGTATGAATTTTCATAAAAAGCATGACCAGGCGATTCATTATATCTATAGCCCAGCGTATTAAATACGTTAAACTTATTCGTCCTTAAATTAGCATTTACGGACATACTACTTTGTGAAGGGTACCCTATATTTACATTTACGGAACCGTTAAATCCTAGTGTTTTTTCCCGCTTCAAAACAATGTTCAAAATACCTGCCGTACCTTCTGCATCATATCTAGCGGAGGGACTTGTAATTACCTCAACCTTTTCAATGGCATCTGCCGGCAATTCCCTTAGGGCATCCGTAGAGCCAAAACCTGCTAAGGCGGAAGGTTTTCCGTTTATTAGAATTCTAACATTTTCGTTACCTCGCAAGCTAATAGCTCCTTCTACATCTACATTTACGGAAGGTACATTGTTAAGGGCGTCGCTTATGGTTGCGCCGCTAGTGGTAAGGTCTTTACCTATGTTATAGATTTTTTTGTCAAGGCGAACTTCTACCGTGGTTTTCTCGCCAACAACTTCTACACCTTCTAGTTGGGCAACATCAAGTGCGAGTTTTATAGTGCCTAAATCTGTGGATTGTGTGAGCTCCTGTTCCGCTAGTTTATAGGTTTTATAGGAGATGTACTCTACACTTATATTGTATTTGCCTGGCAGGGTCTCAACTTCAAACTTACCGTCTAAATCAGTAATTCCACCGGTTACTTTTTTCGGGTCTTTTACACTATGAAGTACTAAAGTGGCATATTCAAGAGGGAGGCCGTTATCCTTATCCAGAACGGTGCCGGTAATTTTAATGGGTTGTTGTTCTTGACTTTGGGGCCGCTGCGGCCGTTGTGCAAATGTGTTTAGCGATAACAGTAACAGGGCAATCAAGAACGTTTTATTCATGTCAGTCTTTGGATTTTTTCTTCTTTCGTTTTTTCTCTCGCTTCTTTTCTTTCTTGGTCTTCTGCATCCCTTTCTTCTGCATTTCTACAAAAGCATCGTACTTTTCAATAGGGAGCCCAGCTTTTAACTCTTCGTCCTGTGCCTTTGTAATCTTTTCCATTCCCTCGCGCATTTGCTCGGGTGTAAGTTGTAAAATCTGCATTTCAATTCGCTTTTGCAGATACTTTTTTAACACAGAACTCATTACAGCGGACTCAAACTCGTTAAGTTCCAATACAGCTGCAATATTGGGCATCTCATCATTCACAATTTGCTCAGCGGTCTTTGGTTCTGGTTCTTTTGGGGTTTCCTGAACTTGCGGAATGGCACTACGTTGTCTTCCGTACCCACCATAGCCGCCACCACCATAACCATAACCTCCGCCACCGTAGCCGTATTGGGCCACTAATTCTGGACTTGAGAGCAATAGAACAAAAAATAAAATAACGTATGGGATATTGTTTTTCATGACGATATCAGTTTATATGATTGTATTTTTTACGATTGGTTTAACCCATTATGGTTAAAGCTTTGTTAAAACGAAACAGCAACAAATGTACCAAATTATTGAAGACGGAAACTTAATAAAACAAAAGTAAGCATTCCGTTGAAAATCAACGAAATGCTTACTTTTTGCATGGATGCTAAGAAGCACCCTTAATTTAAATAATATCGTCAATTAAATTAACGGGTCTGCCAATAACGGCTTTTCCACCGTTTACTACAATTGGTCTTTCAATTAATTTAGGGTGCTGAATCATAGCGTCCAAAACTTCTTCACTTGAAAGCAACTTACCTCTAAAATTATCTTTCCAAATTTGCTCGTTTTTACGAACAAGCATTTCTGGAGTTATTCCTAAACAGTCTATGACCTTACGTAGCTCCTCCTTAGTTGGAATTTCTTCTAGATATTTTATAACTTCAAATTCCTTACCTGAATTTTCCAACACTTTCAATCCTTCTCGGGATTTTTGGCATCTTGGGTTGTGGTATATCTTGATCATTTGTTATTTGATTTTAAATTTTAATTTATGCAGTAAGTCTAATCTTCATCTTTCTGCCCCATCATCATTAGATAGGCTTTTAAAAACATATCTATATCGCCATCCATAACGGCATCTATATTTCCTGTTTCTTCTGCCGTTCGTACATCTTTAATCAATTTGTACGGGTGCATAACATAGTTTCGAATTTGAGAACCCCATTCAATCTTCATCTTAGAGGATTCTATTTCTTGACGGGCCTCCATTTTTTTCCGAAGCTCAATTTCGTACAGTTGGGATTTCAACATTTTCATGGCCGTAGCCCTATTGTCATGCTGACTCCTAGAATCCGAACAAGAAATTTGGATGCCTGTGGGGTGATGCACCAATTGTACCTTGGTCTCTACCTTGTTTACGTTCTGACCACCCGCTCCACTGGACCGTGCCGTTGTAATGGTAATATCAGCAGGGTTCACATCAATCTCAATACTGTCATCTACAAGAGGGTATACATATACAGATGCAAATGAAGTGTGGCGTTTGGCATTACTGTCAAACGGTGAAATACGCACCAATCTGTGAACACCATTTTCACCTTTTAACCAACCAAATGCAAAATCGCCATCTATCTCCAACGTTACGGTTTTTATACCGGCAACATCTCCTTCTTGATAGTTGAGCTCCTTTACCTTGTACTTGTTTTTCTCGGCCCACATCATATACATGCGCATAAGCATAGATGCCCAATCACAACTTTCCGTACCTCCTGCACCTGCTGTAATTTGCAGTACAGCGGGGAGTTCGTCTCCTTCTTCGGAAAGCATGTTCTTGAACTCCAGATTCTCCAATTTGCTTAATGCCTTATGGTACTGAGCCGTTACTTCTGCTTCGTTATCTTCTCCCTCTTGTTGGAATTCCAATAAGATTTCCAAGTCGTCGACTAGTGTTTTGGCAACATTATAATCGTTTACCCACTGTTTTTTGGACTGTATGAATTTCATGTGAGCTTGAGCCTCTTGTGGGTTGTCCCAAAAGTCAGGAGCCAAAGTTTTCTCCTGTTCGTTCTCTATTTCTATAAGCTTAGCATCAACGTCAAAGATACCTCCTTAACGCACCAAGGCGATCCTGTAGACCTTTAAATAGGTCTGTAGTAATTGTCATTGTATTCTGTTTTATAAACAAAAATACTACTCTTTTTTATCTATTCTGCAGTAAATAGTTGATTGTTTATATTTAGGAATAAGCTATTCTTATGGATATGTCTTTTAGGTTTTTATAAGTTGAAAAGAGCTATTGCTGATTTTGACTGCTAACTTGTACGGAATGAACGGTTTCATTCTTTCCTGCGGTATATACCACGCCTTTTAAAGGTGAACAGTCCTTATAATCCTTGCCATGGGCAACTTTTATATGATTGGTGCCGGCCAGTATATTGTTTGTAGGGTCAAAACCGTGCCAGCCTACATAAGGAACGAAGACTTCTGCCCAAGCATGCATCTGGGAATCTCCAAAATAGCCATTTCCTTGGTGTAGATATCCTGAAACATAGCGAGCCGGAATGCCGTGCATGCGTACCAATGCACAGAATAAATGTGTAAAATCCTGACAAACGCCCTGACGGATTTTTAGAATTTCGGCAAGTGTAGTGTGGACATCTGTGGCATCTGCATTAAAACGAATATAAGTATAGGTATATTCGTTGAGCCTAAGCATATTATCAAAAATGGATTCGCTTGTATTCCACTGAAAAAGGGGTGTCTTCTGCTCCGGAATACTCGTAAAATGAGTTGTTTTTAAAAAGGCCTCGTGGTCAACTTTAAAATCTAGTTCTTGAATTTTTTTATAGGACCTTTCTATATCTTGTTCCGGTTCAAAATCAAAAGGGTTAATTTCCTTCTTTATTAATTTAAAGTTGGCTTCAAAACCAATGTCATTAAATTTTTGTTTGGGGTGTACCCGTATGGTCTTAAAGCCATAACCGTTAATGGAGTATTCATTGTTGGCCTGAATGGAGTTTGCAAAGTCCACTCCAATAAATTGTTGCGACTCATTCTCCTGGGGGATGATCAAAAATTGCCAATATGCTTCATGCACCGCTTCTTCATAGGTGTTTTTTGCTTTGTAGGTAATAGAGTATTCTAAAGGCATGGTATAGTTGGATAAGTTGGTTTTGAATATGTTTTACTCGAAACGGATTATGTCTACTTTTTTAATAACTAAAAAATTCTTCTTCCATTTTCTGACTAATTTCATAAAGACTATTTAAAGTACTGTCTATTATAGATTGAATGTCATTTTCAATCTGAACAATACACTTAAACTCATATTCTGCCCTAATTTTCCCCACTAAAAAGGCGGTTGAATTTTGACAAGGTTTCTTATTGGAATCTAGTATTTTTATGTGCTTACAGACTTGGTTTAGGCTGTTCATTATAGACCTTGGACAATCTGGATTAAGGATTAGAAACTCCAGGGTAGATATACTATTAGGTGTTTTTTTATAAAACCTGCGCATCATATCATAAGATTCCGTACACTTCAATAGGGTAGTCCATTCAAAGCTGTTCTTGAATTTATCGCCATAACTGCCTTGAGCTTTAAGAGCGTCATTATGTTTGGCGTTTATTATACGTATAATCTGGGTTGCCCTTTCAATGTTGGCCCCCATCATTATAATAGCATAAATTTCATCATGCATGAGCGTACTTCGCACTTTGCCTCTTAGGATAGCGGACATCTCGGTTACGGTGAGGGTAAAATCGTGGAGCCCATTCTTGCTATAAGCTTGGGCATCATAGTTAGAGATAAAGTGGTAGAATTTGTTAATGGATTCGTACAATTCAGTCGATATTAAATCCCGGGCACTATTGGCATTTTCCCTTGAACTTCTCACGTTATTTAGTATAGACGAAGTGTAATCCGGATCCAAACCAATTTTATAGAGCACTTCTTCTTCGTTAAGGGTTTGAGACTCGTTAACTATAGGGTCTCCGATCATGGTTAGCATAGAGCGTAGTACAAATTGTCTGGATTGTGATAGTTGGTTAGGAGCATCGAGTGACGAAAAATAATTTACCCTAAGGTATCGGGCAATGTGTTCCGAACGTTCAATATAACGTCCCATCCAAAAAAGATTATTGGCTACTCGTGCTAGCATAGGTATTTTTTAAATATTAGTGTTCCGTAAAAAAATGATATTGAATATTAGAGATGGGTGTATTAAGTTTTTAGTACCCAAGTGTCTTTTGAGCCTCCTCCTTGAGAGGAATTCACGATCAGATTGCCTCTTTTTAGAGCTACACGGGTTAAACCTCCTTTTAAGACAAAATCCTTGTCCTTCCCCAATACGGTAAATGTTCTAAGGTCTACATGACGTTGTTCAAAAGATTCGCTTTTATCAATATAAGTTGGGTGTACCGAAAGAGACATGATCGGTTGAGCCACATATTTTCTAGGATTCAACAGTATCTGAGCCTTTACTACTTCAACCTCCTTTTTACTTAATCGGTTACCTATAGATATACCGTATCCACCCGCTTCGTCAACAGGTTTTATAACCAAGTTTTCTATGTTGTTCAGAACATACTTCAGTTCTTTGGGTCTGCTGCAATGATAGGTGTGTACATTATTGAGTATAGGTTCTTCGTTAAGGTAATATTTAATTATTTCCGGCATATAGGTGTAAACCGCTTTATCATCTGCTACTCCGGTTCCTGGAGCGTTGGCCAAGGTAACATTGCCTTTTTTGTAGGCAGCAAAAAGTCCCGGGACACCCAAGGATGAATCAGGTCTAAACTCTAATGGGTCAATAAAAGCATCATCGATCCTTCTATATATCACATCTACCTTTTGTGGACCTTGAATGGTTTTCATGTAAACAAAGTCATTTTCAACAAAAAGGTCACGGCCTTCAACCAGTTCAACACCCATTGTTTTTGCTAAATAGGAATGTTCGTAAAAAGCAGAATTGAACATGCCAGGAGTAATAACAACTACATTTGGTACGTCTACACCTTTGGGTTTTACGGTCTCAAGTAAGTCCAATAGGTTTTCGGCATAGTTGGTTACCGAGTAAGTTTTATAGTGATTGAACACTCCAAAAAGAGCCCTTTTAAGAGCGGTACGATTGCAGATTACATAACTCACACCACTGGGGCACCTTATATTGTCTTCCAGCACATAATACTGTCCATCCGTATGCTTGATAACATCGGTGCCGGAAATATGATTATAAATGCCACCGGGAGGATCAAGGTGATTCATTTGGTCCAGATAGTTGGCTGAGGAACTTATAAGTTCCATGGGTATAATTCCCTGTCTTATGATTTTTTTGTCATGGTAAATATCCCATAAAAAAAGGTTTAAGGCCCTACTTCTCTGTATGGAGCCAGATTCTATTACTTTCCATTCTTCAGGAGGAATAATTCTTGGGAAAAGATCAAACGGAAAAATTTTTTCCTGAGTTTTCTTTTTATCATATACCTGAAAAGTAATTCCTTGGTTAAAAAAAGACGATTTAGCCTTCTCATTTAGATTAACATAGTCGTTAATAGAATGCTCTCCATAGAGGTTAAAAAGTTTAGAATATACGTCCTTAACGTGTCCTTTTTCATCAAAGATTTCGTCAAATAAATTAGGGTTTCTTTGGTAGGATGAAAAAATCTGATTTTCTAAGTTTACCATAGTATATTTGTTTGTACTTAAGTTATTTATTTTCATCCTTTTTTGTGGAAAGAATACTACAATAATCGAAATGTAATTTTATCATTTGTGTAATAAATGGCGTGAATGTTTGGTGTTTTGATTTTAAACATGAGCAAATGGGTATGTTTTTTGCGGTATTTGCTTTGATATTGTAGATTATTCTCAAAGAGAATGACGCTTCTTAAAAAACCTGAATATTAGAATTTAACAATAGATATTTTACATGCATATTAACCTTATTAGTGATACCGTAACCAAGCCCACCCAAGGAATGTTAGATGCTATGATGAGCGCCAAAGTGGGAGATGACGTGTTTAAAACAGACCCAACGGTAAACGCCCTTGAAGAAAAAGTAGCGGTAATGTTCGGCAAAGAAGCTGCTCTTTTTTTTCCTTCCGGCACCATGGCAAATCAGACAGGAATAAAGCTTCATACACAACCTGGAGACCAGTTAATATGCGATAAATATGCCCATATATACAATTATGAAGGCGGTGGCGTCAGTTTTAACAGTGGGGTTTCGTGTAAATTGATAGATGGAGATAGAGGAATGATTACGGCAAAACAGGTAGAAGGAGCCATAAACCCACCGGATTTTTACCATAGTCCGTTAACCTCTTTGGTGTGTGTTGAAAATACAACCAATAAAGGCGGTGGTGCTTGTTGGGATATTGAGGAGTTAAAGAAAATAAAAGAGGTTTGTAATACCAACCAACTGGCTTATCATCTTGATGGTGCACGTTTGTGGAACGCTTTGGTAGAAAAAAAGGAAAACGCCTTAGCGTACGGGACCTTGTTCGATACTATTAGTGTTTGCCTAAGTAAAGGTTTGGGATGCCCCGTAGGTTCCGTTCTCGTGGGTAGTAAAGAACAGATGCAACAAGCGCTACGCGTACGCAAGATCTTTGGAGGAGGCATGCGTCAGGCAGGTTTTCTTGCGGCTGCGGGAATTTATGCATTGGACAATCACATAGAACGTTTGTTAGAAGATCATCAAAAAGCGCGTGAAATAGGGGAGGTGTTGAGTAAGCTAACCTATATAAAACAAGTAGAGCCCATTGAGACTAATATCATCATCTTTGAAATTGATGAAAAGTTTATGACGGGAGATACTTTTGTTGAAAAACTAAAAGAAAAAGATGTGTCCATAATTGATATGGGGCAAGGAAAGCTCAGGATAGTTACCCATTTAGATTATACAGATACAATGCACAATGCTTTCTTGAATATTTTGAAAAATTTATAACTCCCTTAATTCGTTTAAGCGGTTACGTAAATTTTTTATACCGTTCTCCATTCCTGCTTCGGAGTCATATAGCTGGCTTGAACCAAGTAGATTGCCGTTTTCATCTTTAAAATTGAATAGAAATTTTCCTTGATGATTAGTCTTTCGTTCAAAATTGCCACGTGCAATTTCAAGATTGTTAAGACGGGACAGCGTATCTTCTAGTGCTGTTTTGTCATCAAAGTCCTTGCTAGTGAGTAAAATGGAACCACTTTTGGATTTGACGTGAAACTGAAAATCGGAATTTGGTAGGGCAACTATTTCTATCACTTTGTAATTTTTAGGTAAAAGATACAAAATAACAGGAACAGTTATATGTGTAGTTGTATTTAAATGTTACATCATTTTTAAAGCTCGAAACCCTTTCTTCCATAGAAAAATAACTGTCTAATCTTAATCATTATTTTTAATTGAGCTATTCTATGCTAGTGCTGTCATTTAGTGCATTTTTTGGTTAATATGATGTAGTTCATCGATCATTTTAATGTTTAACAGGAAAGGGCTTGTTAAAAAACATTAAAAGTTTAACTTTAAAGCAACTATAATAAACACATTAAACATTAACCGTATTATGAAGAAAATTCTTTTTTCAATTGCCGTGCTTACGGCTACATTTGGTATGGCGCAAGACCTGCCCGAAAACCCTGAACCAGGAAAATGTTATGTACGATGTACTACTCCTGACGTTTATGTAAACGAAACCGTAACTATTACCGTAAAACCGGGTTACAAGGTTCTAAAAACTGTACCTGCGACGTATAAAACTGTTACAGAGCGTGTCCTAGTTAAAGAAGAGAGTAAGAAATTACGAATTATTCCTGAAGAGTGGGGTACCGAGAAAGTGACCTACGTTTCTAAAGAAGGTGGTAACTCCTTAAATGTTATCCCAGCTAGTTTTGGAAGTGCATCGCAGACCATAGAGGTGAAACCTGCCTATGCCCAATGGGAATTGGGAGCATCTGCTCCGGACTGTGACTCTGGAAACCCGGACGATTGTAGATACTGGTGCTACAAAGGGTACCCTGCAGAATTCCAGACAATAGAGACATCAACGCTTGCCAGTGATGCAAGTACTAGTAAAACGGCTATTCCGGAAAAGAGTGCTACCTATACGAAAAGAGTACTTATTTCTCCAGCTAAGGTTGTTGAGGAAGTTGTTCCCGCCGTTTATGATGAAATTACAAGAACAGTCTTAGATAAAGATGCTTACACTGTTGAGGAAATGGTGCCACCGGTAACAAAATCCTATACAAAAGAGGTGTTGAAGGAAAAAGGTGGGCTTACCACTTGGAAAGAGGTTAAATGTGAGTTAGTTACCTATCAGGCACTTCCTATAAACTGGAACTCGGGTAGCGCTACTTTAACCGCTCAGGCTAAATCCATTATAGATACAAGATTACTACCGGTATTGGCTCAAAACCCTGGAGTTAAGGTAGAGTTGGCTTCTCATACAGATGCTCAAGGTAGTGCTTCTTCTAACCAAGATTTATCGGAACGTAGAGCAAAGTCCGTAGCTCAATACTTAATTTCTAAAGGCATTAATTCTAGTCTTTTGGTAGCTAACGGATATGGTGAGACTAAACTTAAGAACAGATGTAAAGATGGAGTTTCTTGTACAGCAAGAGAGCATGCCGTAAACAGAAGAACGGAGTTTAGGTTGATAAATAACTAAACTATAATCCCCTAAAAATTAAAAGCCCCATATATGGGGCTTTTTTATTTGTTTTTTTTCAAGAAGTCTATGTGATATTTAATTTCTCCGGTCATACCATAACCGGAATATTCATCAAGCATTTTTCCCTTTTCATTTACTACGGCAAGCATGGGGAACACCCCTTTCTTGTTCAATTTTTTAAAAAGTTCTTGATTGTGGTTCCATTGCTCTTCGCTTAACAGATCCCTATTTCTGGGGATATCTATATACAATAACACATAATTGCTAGATAATTCAGAGAATTCATTTGTATCAAATAGGTCGCGTTTAAGCATTTTGCAAGGCGGGCACCAATCACTTCCGGTAAAATAAACCAAAACATTTTTGTTTTCTTTTTTTGAAACTTTTATGGCCGTGTCATAGTCTTTCAACCAATCGACAGTGTTGGAAGTATCATTCTGTCCAACTAGAAAAAGAGGTAGCAAAAGAAAAAGCAAAAACTTCATGAGCGATTTTTTTTTAAATAAAAGCAAATAGCTTGCCATTATTTAAATAACGAATCCATACCTGGAATATTGGGTATACCTTCTTTAGCCACAGCAGCAAGTTCTGTCTCGTTTACCTGTGTTGCTTTTGCAATTGCTTTGTTAAGGGTAAGAATCAGAAAATCTTCTAATTGCTCTTTGTCCTCCAACAAACTATCATCAATTTGGATCTTTTTAATTTCTCTGTTCGCGGTTATGGTCACCTTTAGTAAGTCTTCGGAAGAAGCTTCTTCAAGGGTTACCGTATCCATCCGTTTTTTTGTGGCCTCTACCTTTTGTTGGGTCTCTTTTAGTTTCCCCATCATACCCATCATGTCTCCAAACATAAGTTTAATTTTAAAAATTGAATTAGGTTACAAAATTACTAAATTGTGTAAGAAAACCCATTACTAATGAAGCTATGTAAAAAAAAGAAAATCGTTCTTGCCTTATGCCTTACATTTGTGCCTTTAGTACAAAGTCAAGAAATACATATGAGTGAAGTAAAAGCACCAATAGCAAAGAAGGTTCCACATAATTTAGAAAAGCATGGTGATGTTAGGGTAGATAATTACTATTGGTTGAACGATAAGGAAAACCCGGAGGTTATCTCTTATCTTGAAGCGGAGAAAGCATTTTATGATGCTTCTACTGCACATACCAAAGAATTTCAGGATGATCTTTTTAATGAGATGAAGTCCAGAATTAAAGAAGATGATACATCGGTACCCTACAAACAAAACGGATATTGGTATATTACTAGATATGAGATTGGTAAGGAATATCCCATTTATGCCCGTAAAAAAGAAACTCTTGATGCTTCTGAGGAGATTATGTTTAACGGTAATGAAATGGCTAAAGGGCATGAATTCTTTAGTATTGGTGGTATAGCCATTAGCCCTGATAATAAACTTGCAGCTTTTGGGGTAGATACAGTCTCTCGCCGCCAATACACTATAAGTATCAAAAACTTGGAAACGGGAGAAATCTATGAGGATAAAATAGAAAATACTACAGGAGGCTCAGTATGGGCAGATGACAATAGAACACTTTTTTATACCAAAAAAGATGAAGTTACTTTACGATCGGACCAGATTCTGAAGCATAAATTTGGTACGTCTGCAGAGGATGATCAGTTGGTTTTTCATGAAACGGATGATACGTTTGGAACGTATGTCTACAAGTCAAAATCAAAAAAATATATCATCATTGGTTCTTACAGTACCCTAACTTCTGAATATCAATTTTTACGAGCGGACAATCCGGACGGGGAATTAAAGATGTTTTCTCCAAGGGAGCGGGGAGTAGAGTATGGTATTTCGCATTACGGTGATCATTTCTATGTGTTGACCAATAAAGACGGTGCAACCAATTTTAAATTGATGAAAACCGATGAGAACAATACTTCCTCAGACAGTTGGAAAGAATTTATACCACACCGAGATGATGTGCTTTTAGAGGACATTGATATTTTTAAAGACTATTACGTTATTTCCGAAAGAACCAATGGCCTTAATCGTGTGCAAATTAATAGGTGGGATGGTACTAATGCATATTACCTTCCTTTTGAAAGCGAAACCTATACTGCTGGTGTAGGCCGTAATCCGGATTTTGATACTGAGATTCTTCGTTATGGATATAATTCCATGACAACTCCTAGCTCCATCATTGATTTTAATATGCGAACCAAGGAGAAGGAAGTTAAGAAGGAACAAGAAGTTTTGGGCGGTAAATTTCATAAGGACAACTATAAGGAGAAACGTATTTGGGCCACGGCCCGAGATGGTGTAAAAGTCCCTATGTCCGTTGTTTATCATAAAGACACGCCGCTCAATGAAAGCACTCCTGTTTTGCAATATGCTTATGGTTCATACGGTCATACAATAGACCCTTATTTTTCAACGGTAAGACTAAGTCTTTTGGATAGAGGTTTTGTTTATGTCATAGCACATATAAGAGGAGGTGAGTACCTGGGGAGACCTTGGTACGAAGATGGAAAACTGCTCAAAAAGAAGAATACTTTTACGGATTTTGTAGATTGTTCCAAGCATTTGGTACAAGAAGGCTATACTTCATCTGAGCACCTATATGCTATGGGTGGTTCTGCAGGAGGCCTTCTTATGGGCGCCATCATTAATATGGCTCCGGAATTATATAACGGGGTTATTGCCGCTGTACCGTTTGTAGATGTTGTAACTACTATGTTAGATGATTCCATTCCGTTAACCACGGGCGAGTACGATGAATGGGGAAACCCAAATGACAAGACGTATTATGAATATATGAAATCATATTCCCCATATGATCAAGTTACAGCACAGGACTATCCTAATTTACTGGTTACTACAGGTCTGCATGATTCTCAAGTTCAATATTTTGAACCTGCAAAGTGGGTGGCCAAATTGAGGGAATTGAGAGCTAATCATAACCTATTGATGATGGACATTAATATGGATACGGGTCACGGAGGTGCTTCGGGCCGTTTTGAGTCCTTAAAAGAAGTAGCAAAAGAGTATGCCTTTCTGTTGGACTTAGAGGGGAAGGCTAAATAAGCATACTGTATATATGGTAATTTTTTGAATCTAATAGAAGTAGGGGATAAAAAGGAACCTTATGACCACTTCAGAATTGACTAGATTAGGGCAATTATGCTAATGAAACGTTAACAAATCATGGTTTATGAATGAAAATCTTCATTTTTTGGAGGTATTTTGCATGATAAAATGACATATTCAAAAAAAATAGTAATTTTGTCCAAGTAATTTTGTGGAAACTTATCTTTTTATCAATAGTTCCCAAAACCAGACATCCTTTATGGAAAACAAAATTAAGGCTTACAATAATATCCTAGAACTTGTAGGAAACACACCGCTAGTACAACTAAATAGAATAACCGAAAGCTTTACCGGCAACTTTTATGCAAAAGTAGAATCCTTTAACCCAGGTCACTCCTCTAAAGACCGCATCGCAATGCACATTATAGAGGAAGCTGAACGTAAAGGTATTTTAACCGAAGGAAGTACCATTATAGAAACAACTTCTGGTAATACCGGTTTTAGTATTGCCATGGTGAGTATTATAAAAGGTTATAAGTGTATTTTGGCGGTTAGTTCAAAATCATCAAAAGATAAGATCGATATGCTTCGTACAATGGGAGCTACGGTATATGTCTGCCCAGCTCACGTAAGTGCAGACGATCCACGTTCTTATTATGAAGTAGCAAAACGGTTGCATAAAGAAACTAACGGTTCTATTTACATCAACCAATACTTTAATGAGCTCAACATGCATGCCCATTATGAGAGTACCGGGCCTGAAATATGGGAGCAAACTGGAGGTGAAATCACACATTTTGTTGCATGTAGTGGTACTGGAGGTACTATTTCCGGAACTGCCAAATACTTAAAAGAACAAAACCCCAATGTTAAGGTAATAGGTGTTGATGCTTTTGGTTCTGTGTTGAAAAAATACCACGAAACAAGAGAGTTTGATTCCAATGAAATTTACCCGTACAGAATTGAAGGGTTAGGAAAGAACCTTATACCTGGAGCAACGGATTTTGATGTAATAGACAAGTTCATTAAAGTTACGGATTCAGAAAGTGCCCACACGGCTCGTGAATTGGCAAGAACCGAAGGTATTTTTGCAGGATATACCAGTGGTGCCGTTATGCAGGCATTGAAACAATTGAACGAAGAAGGGGAATTTGGTCCTAAAGATAATGTTGTTGTTATCTTTCCAGATCACGGTTCAAGATATATGAGTAAAGTATATAGTGATCAATGGATGGAGGATCAAGGCTTCTTTGATACCAATGAAGTAAGCGAAACTCAAAAGGTACAATACATAAAAGAATAAATTACAAGTTTGTAAAAGTGGGAAAGCAATAATCGTAAAGGTTGTTGCTTTTTTGTTAGAGAATAATATTTTATGAATGTTGCTCTTAAAATCTTACTTTTGCACTAAAATCCAAAGTACACCTAAATGCGAGATTTATTTGATAGAATTATTGAGAACAAGGGGCCATTAGGAAAATGGGCTTCACAGGCGGAGGGATATTTCGTTTTTCCTAAGTTGGAAGGGCCAATTTCTAACCGAATGAAGTTTCAGGGAAAAGAGGTAATTACCTGGAGTATTAACGATTATCTGGGTCTTGCTAACCTACCTGAAGTTAAGAAGGTAGATGGTGAAGCCGCTGCAGAATATGGATCGGCTTACCCTATGGGAGCAAGAATGATGAGCGGTCATACTGATTTTCATGAGCAATTAGAAAAAGAATTAGCCGAATTTGTTGATAAGGAATCTGCTTATTTGCTGAACTTTGGTTATCAGGGAATGGTTTCTGCTATTGATGCCCTTGTATCAAAGGACGATATTATTGTTTATGATGTAGATGCCCATGCTTGTATTATTGATGGTGTTAGGCTACATATGGGAAAACGTTTTACGTTTAAGCATAATGATATTGATAGTTTAGAGAAAAACTTAGAGCGCGCCACAAAAATGGCCGAACAGACCGGTGGAGGAATATTAGTTATTTCGGAAGGTGTTTTCGGAATGCGCGGTGAGCAAGGAAAACTAAAAGAAATAGTTGCCCTTAAAGAAAAATATACGTTCCGTTTATTTGTAGATGATGCACATGGTTTTGGAACCTTGGGTGCCACTGGTGCAGGTGCAGGACAAGAACAGGGCGTACAAAAGGATATAGATGTATATTTTGCAACCTTTGCAAAGTCTATGGCCGGTATTGGAGCGTTTTTAGCTGCAGATAAAGAGATTATAGACTACTTAAAATATAATTTAAGGTCCCAAATGTTCGCTAAGTCATTACCTATGATTTATGTGAAAGGGGCCTTAAAAAGATTGGACATGTTGCGTACTATGCCTGAGCTTAAGGCTAAGTTATGGGAGAACGTAAACGCACTTCAAAACGGACTTAAGAGTAGAGGTTTTGATATTGGAAGTACCAATACTTGTGTAACTCCAGTGTACTTGAACGGTAGTATTCCAGAGGCTATGGCCCTTGTAAAGGATTTACGTGAGAATTACGGTATCTTCTGTTCAATTGTAGTGTATCCAGTGATACCAAAGGGGTTGATACTTTTACGTATGATTCCTACCGCTACACACACTATGCAGGATATAGAAGAGACATTAGATGCATTCTCTGCTATTAGAGACCGTTTGGAGAATGGTACTTATAAAAGATTGTCCGCTGCGGTAGCTGCGGCTATGGGCGAGTAACATCGGCTTAAATAATCTTTATGAAACAAATGCCTCATTTTAAATGGGGCATTTTGTTTTTTATAGGGAGTTCGATTATTTCTTAGAGTGAGCGAATGAAGAGTAGGGAAGTAGCCATTTGCGGCTATAGACTCTTTTTGTAGGTGGCACGCCGCTTATAAATTATTGGGGAAAAATGCTTCCACATTTGGCGGATGGCAATATTATCTTCTAGTTCCGGGGTTCTATAGCACATTTGAATACCGCGCTTGTTGAATGTTTTGTAGTATTCATTAAAAATAATGGCCGTAACTCCTTTATTTTGATAATCCGGGTGAATACCTATCAAATAAAAAACGGCATCTTTATTGTATTTTTTCGCACGAAGAAGGTGTAAAAAACCAAAAGGAAACAACTTTCCCTTAGCTTTTTGTAATGCATGGGAGAACGAGGGCATAACAATTGCAAACGCAATTAGGCTGTCATTCTTGTCTACAATAAACTTAATATACTCCGGGTCTATAAAGGTTATGTATTTTTTCTTGAAATATTCCTTTTGAACATCGGTTATAGGAACAAACGAGGATAATTTGGAATAGGTTTGGTTGAACAGGTCAAACATTTGATCCACCAATGGTAAGACTTCGCTGGTTTTTTTGAAGTTTATTTCACGTAAGCCGTAACGTCTTTTTACCAGTTCGTTCAATTTTGTAAATAAAGCCGGATCTGCGTTGCTGGCCGGGAACTTGTTTTCAACATATCCTTTTTCCTTTGCAAAACCCAAACGTTCGTAATGATTAATGTAATAGGCGTGGTTATACCAGGTCACCATGCTTCCCGGTTGATCGTAACCATCCGTAAGCACCCCAACCTTATCTAAGTTGGAAAAGCCAACAGGGCCTTCCATAAACTCTAGATTATGCGCTTTTCCAATTTCTGCAACTTTATTTAGAAGGGTTTCCGAAACTTCTGGGTCATCAATAAAATCAAACCAGCCAAAACGCATTTTTTTTACGTTTTGATCATTCACTTCCAGGTGGTTGATTATAGCTACGACCCTTCCTACAAGCGTATTGTTTTTATAGGCCAGATAGAACCAGCAACTCGCATTTTGAAAGGCTGGATTTTGATCCTTGTCAAAAGTAGCCATCTCATCGGCAATCAAAGGTGGTACCCAATAAGAGGAGCCTTTATAAAGCGAAAATGGAAATTTCACGAACTCTTTTAGCTCTGCTTTTGAAATCGCTTCTTTAAGGGTGACCATACAATTCTTTTTGTAAGGTCAATATTAGGGATAAATAGGGTTAGAATAAAATTATGAAACTTAATTTTATGAATAATGAATGAGTTGTCTTGGCTTAAAAATCTATAGCTCCGTTATCACGGTCTTTGTTTTTGCGTTTCTTTCGCTCTTCCTTTTTAAGCTTTTTGAGTTGTTTCTTAGATGGACCTAAATCGATATCCTCGGCGCCACCGCTTTTCTTATTTTTTTTACGATCCTCTTTTTCCTTCTTCTTCATGGCGTTCTTTTTAATAGGGCCGCCATTTTCACCGGCACTTTGCTCATCAATTGATATGAGCTTGTCTTTGTGAAAGTCAAATCGGTAAGACCCGCCAACGGTCATAAAAATTCTGGAAGGTGTGTTTTTAAAGCTGGCACCCAAATTAAAATCAACCTGTAGGTCATCCGCAAGTAAGTGGGCCACACCACCACGTATAAGGGCATCTGAATAACGATCACTCTGTATACCTTGGTTCTCTATAAAGGCACTCCATTTGGGATTGCGAAAAGCATGGCTTATGGAAACTAGGTAACTTAATTCAGGATAATCCGTGGTAATTCTATCGTATGCAATGTTGGTTATAAGTACAAATCGCGGAGTTAATCTACTTTGGGTCGCAATCATTCCGCGGTAAGATACGGTTGGGTCAACAACGTAGAAAGGGTTATCGCCTAGATTAAAAGTGGTGCCACCATAGAGGGAAACAGAGGGAATTAAGTTTTTAAATTTAAAACCATAATTGGCTTTCCAGCTATATAAATTGGGTTTATTACGTTCCGGGTTTTTATATCGGTCATAAATCAAGTACTTAAGACCAACCCGATTTCTTGAAAAATCAGTTAAATTCTCAGAAACGTTCAAACTGTTATAAGTAATGTTCTGGTTTACATACGTGCCTTCATAATTTATTTCTAATTGCTCAAACAACAGACCGTACCGTAGTGAAATATCAGAACCCCAAATATTACTTTTTGTGTCCAAAAGAGTATGGTCTCGCTGTTCGTAAAGAATACCGGCCTCCAACTGCAACACATTTCTACCAACTGCGTATGCACTAACGGACATACCTGGGCGGTTAGAATTAATTACATCTGTATATTGTGCTGTGGCTACCATAGGTAGCGTAAAAAGGAGAGTTAATAGATACTTTTTCATTTTGGGTCGCTTGATTAATTAATTCAGGCTTGTTCTTTTTTGTGTGAAAAATCTAAAATCTATCGTATGCATATAACCATTTTTAAAACAAAAAACGTCTTGTAAGCCTTTGTTTTCAGTGGTTTATCTCTGTGTTGGAATCCGAAATATAGATTCATAAAAACTACTTTAATAATATTTTAGCACTTCTACACAGTTATTACAACGTTAGAATCGTATTTTTGATATAATCATTTTGAAAAAAGTATGGCATTTTTAAAGACAATCTTAATAATTTTATTGGTCTATTATCTTTTTAAGATCTTAGTGAAGATGTTTGCCCCCAAAATATTCGGGTATGCCGCTCGAAAAACCCAAGAACATTTTAATGAAAAGTTTGGTGAATTTGCACAACAAACAAATGGCCAAAATCAAAAGGAACGGGTAGGAGATGTTATAATTGATAAGAAACCATCAAAAAAGAATACTTCAAACAATCAGGTGGGTGATTATATTGATTTTGAGGAAGTAGAGTAAACTTCTTTGTACTACACTAGTTCTTTTTTTTTATACTTTAAAATCGAATACTTTTTGAACCTATAAAAGCTTTGCAATCTGCGTTTATGTTTTTAAAACTTACGACTATCTTTTAAGTTAAGTTCAAAACAAATTCGAAAGTAGAGATAACTTCATTATTTTAGCCGAAACAACCGATAAATCCCATTATGCAAAAAGGATTGAAGGCCTTCTTCGTACATTTTTTTGTTACTATTTTTTTTGTGATTGCCGCTTTGGCCTATTTTCATCCTGTGCTTCAAGGCAAGGTAATAGAACAGTCAGATATTGTTCAGTTTACGGGTATGGCCAAGGAGCAGAACGATTTTAGAAAGAAAACGGGGGAAGAGCCCTATTGGACAAATAGTGCCTTTGGAGGCATGCCCACTTATCAATTAGGCGCGTATTATCCTCACGATTACGTTAAGAAATTAGATAATCTAATCCGGTTTTTACCTAGACCCGCAGATTATTTGTTTTTATATTTTATCGGCTTCTATATCTTGCTTTGTTGCCTGAAAGTAGATTATAGATTGGCCATAGTTGGTGCCTTGGCCTTCGGTTTTTCAACCTATCTCATCATTATTCTTGGTGTTGGGCATAATGCAAAAGCCCATGCCTTGGGGTATCTGCCCATGCTTTTAGGAGGTATTGTATTGGTGTTCCGTAAAAAATATCTCTGGGGATTTATTTTAACTGCAATTTCAATGGCATTGGAGATACGGGCCAATCATTATCAGATGACCTATTATTTTATGCTTTTAGTTTTAATTTTAGGTGTAGTTTACTTGGTAGATGCCATCCGAACGGAAAAGCTAAAACATTATTTTAGTTCTGTAGGCCTACTCCTGGTTGCGGTTATATTGGGGATTGCCGCTAATGCAACTAGTTTAATGGCAACAAAAGAATATGCGGATTGGAGCACCCGTGGTAAATCTGAACTAACCATTAATCCAGATGGCTCAACAAAAGAAAATACGGGAGGGCTGGAGAAGTCATATATTACCCAATGGAGCTACGGTATTACGGAATCATTGAACCTTTTTGTACCCCGCTTGTTTGGGGGATCAAATAACGAGAACCTGGGAGAAAACTCCAAAAGTTATGATTTCTTAATAGATCAAGGTGTATCTCGTAGCCAAGCATTGAATTTTTCTAGTGGTTTGCCCTTGTATTGGGCCGATCAGCCGGGAACGTCAGGTCCTGCTTATATCGGTGCCATTATCTTTTTCCTGTTTATCTTAGGGCTTATTTTAGTGAAGGGAAAAGCCAAATGGTGGCTTCTTGGGGGCGTGCTTATGTCTCTGTTTCTGTCTTGGGGAAAGAATTTTAACTTCTTGACGGACTTCATGATTGACTATTTCCCGTTATATGACAAATTTAGGGCAGTCTCCTCTATACAGGTGATTTTGGAGTTGTGTGCTCCGGTGTTAGCTATTCTAGCATTGCGCGAACTTTTTAAATCTACGGTTGATGTTTCCGAAAAGCTGAATGCACTTAAGATATCATTTTTTATGGTATTGGGTTTAAGTGTTGCTTTGTTCATCTTTAAAGCCGGTTTTGATTTTGAAGGCCCTAGTGACGATTTTCTAAAACGAAATTATGGGGATGAACTGGTTTCTTTGATTCAAGCAGACCGTAAAGCCGTATATAACTCAGATCTTTTACGGTCTATGATATTTGTCTTTTTGGCGGCCTTGGCACTTTGGTTCTATATTAAAGGAAAACTTAAAGAGAACATAGCCATAGTTGCAATTGGGGCATTGATTATTTTTGATTTGGTTGGTGTTGGTTTACGCTATGTTGACTCCGAGAATTTTGTTTCTAAAAGGAAAATGACACAGCCGTTTCCTGAAACTGCTTTGGACAAGGAAATAAGTAAGGATAAGAGTATCTATAGGGTGTATGATCCCAATGAAGGTATTAACGGTGCCCGTACATCTTACTATCATCAATCTATTGGTGGGTATCATGCGGCAAAACCAGCCGGACTGGAAGACCTTTTCAGCTTTTACGTGTATAAAGGCAACATGGGCGTATTGAACATGTTAAATGTAAAGTATGTAATTCAGCAGGATGAAGAAGGTAAAAGTTACCCAGCTGTAAACCCTAACGCCAATGGCAATGCTTGGTTTGTAA
The DNA here is from genome assembly GCF_018860715.1 of Zobellia sp. B3R18. NCBI lineage: Bacteria > Pseudomonadati > Bacteroidota > Flavobacteriia > Flavobacteriales > Flavobacteriaceae > Zobellia > Zobellia sp. B3R18. The sequence continues at coordinate 200,127 of NZ_JAHKQG010000005.1, forward strand.
ACCATGTAGTAAAAGTGAATTCTGCAGATGAAGAAATTCAGGCTCTGGATAAATTGGATACGCGAACCGAAGCTGTCCTAAACGTGGCCAAGGTTAAAAATTTGAACAATTTTGAATTTAAGGTAGATTCTACAGCTGCTATAGTTTTAACGGATTACGCTCCTAATCACTTAACTTATAAGTCTAAAAATTCTAATGATGGCCTTGCTGTTTTTTCCGAAATGTATTACCAAAACGGATGGAACGCTTATATAAATGGAAAGTTAAAAGACCATATTAAGGTAAATTATACCCTAAGGGCCATAGAGGTTCCAAGTGGGGAGCACACCATAGAATTCAAGTTTGAACCTGAAGTGGTAAGGATAGGAAGCCAGATTACGCTAGCAAGTTCCATTGTATTGGTGCTTATAGTTTTAGGCGGAATAGGTTTTACATTTTATAGTTCAAAGAAGGACGAAGGTCAAGAAAAGAAAGAAGTTGAAAAATAGTTTGTACAGGTTCCCCAATCTTACATCTAGTAATTTAAGCTTATGAAGAAAGTCCTCATTATCACCTATTATTGGCCTCCTGCTGGTGGGCCAGGTGTGCAGAGGTGGTTAAAGTTTGTAAAGTACCTTCGCGATTTTAATGTGGAACCCATAGTTTACATTCCGGAAAACCCGCATTACCCAATAGAGGATGCCACTCTAATTGCTGAAGTTCCTAAGGACATTACAATTTATTCACAGCCCCTTTTTGAACCTTATGGATTGGCAAAGGTGTTGTCCTCAAAAAAAACAAAACGTATTAGCTCTGGTATTATTCAAACCAAGAACCAATCGTTTTTTGAAAAGGCCATGCTATGGGTTAGAGGAAATTTTTTTATTCCCGATGCTAGAAAATATTGGATTAAGCCTTCAGTAAAATATTTGTCGGATATCATTTCTAAAGAAGGGATTGAGAGGATAATCACTACTGGGCCACCGCATAGTGTTCATCTGATCGGTAGACAATTAAAAAAGGATAAAGGGGTAACTTGGTTGGCCGATTTTAGGGACCCATGGACTTCTATTGGGTATCACAAAGAATTAAAACTGACCAAAAGTTCCGAAAAAAAACACAAGGAGTTGGAGTATGCCGTGTTGAACGAAACGGATAGAATTCTTGTGACCAGTGCTACGACCAAATTAGAATTTGAGCAAATTACAAAACAGCCTATTTCTGTAATTACCAATGGGTATGATTCCGATTATGAGAATGATGCGGATTTAGATAACAATTTTACAATTTCCCATATTGGATCCTTATTAACGGGCAGAAATCCTAAAAACCTATGGAAGGTATTATCTCAAATTGCTGCGGAAAATGCCGTTTTCCGTGGAGACCTTCAATTGGAGTTTATGGGGGTAGTAAGTCAGGATGTAATGGATTCAATGTATAGATATGAGTTAGGTCCTTATATAAAAATGAGAGGGTATGGCTCCCACGCCGAAGCCCAACGAAGACAACAAAGGTCTCAGCTACTACTTATGATAGAAATAGATAGTGAGGAAACTAAGGGAATTATACCGGGCAAGCTTTTTGAATACATGATTGCAAAAAGGCCTATTTTAGCGGTGGGGCCAAAGAATTGGGAGGCAGGTAAGATTATAGAACAGACCGTGGCCGGAAAGGTATTTGATTATGATGCCGATGCAGAACTAAAAAAAACCATACTTAACTGGTATAACGACTTTAAAAAAGGGACAATTACTTCAGAATCTATTCATATTGAAAAGTACAGCCGAAAGGCACTTACTCAAGAACTTTCAAAATTATTGTAATGGGAGTGGTATTTAAACAATCACTGAACAATTCGATCATTACATATTTGGGTTTTGGTCTTGGGGCATTAAATACTTTAGTGCTTTATCTACGTTTTATGGAACCCGAATATTATGGGTTACTACAGGTTGTATTATCGGCTTCAGTAGTTATAATGCCATTACTTGCTTTTGGTGTACCCAATACCTTGGTAAAGTTTTATAGTGGTTTCACGGATGTTAAATCAAAAGATGGTTTTCTTACCCTTATGCTTTTCTTGCCATTGGCATTAATGCTACCCATTGCGGGCATAACCTATGTAGTGAACGATAGTATTTCAAACTTTTTATCCAAGGAAAACCCAATTGTAAGAGGGTATGTCTGGCATATTTTCTTTGTAGCTATGACCATGGCCTATTTTGAAGTTTTTTATGCTTGGGCCAGAGTCCATATGAAATCGGTTTTTGGTAATTTTATGAAAGAAATTTTCGGTCGGGTAGGGCAATCCGTTCTTTTGGTGCTTTTGTATTTTGACGTAATTTCAGTAACCTCCTTTATAGATGGCCTAGTGGTGGTATATGTACTGCGGATGCTTTTTATGAAAATCTACGCATATACCTTGTACAGGCCCAGATTGGTTTTTGATTTCCCTAGTAACACGCGTAAAATTTTGGTGTATAGTGCATTGATTATTTTGGGTGGCTCAGTTGCTATTGTTCTTTTAGAGATTGATAAGGTAATGATCAATCAATTTATAAAAATTGAAAACGTAGCCTATTATAGCGTAGCCAGCTTTATAGCTTTGGTGATAGCCGTGCCTTCACGTTCCATGCATCAAATAATGTATCCGCTTACAGCGGAGCTTATGAACAAGAATGATTTGGCGGGATTAAGCAGGCTCTATCAAAAAAGCTCGCTAACACTATATATTATATCCGGACTTTTGTTTGCACTTATATTTTTGAATCTCAATGACCTTTATGAACTCCTGCCAGATGCTTATCGTAATGGATATATAATTTTTGTATGGTTGGGCCTGGCAAAGCTTTATGATGCTTTGTTGGGGAATAACAATTCCATTTTATATAATTCGGATTATTACAGGGCGGTTTTATATATGGGAATATTTTTGGCTATTGTAACCGTATTGCTCAATGTTTGGCTTATTCCTGCTTATGGTCTAGATGGTGCCGCAATTGCCAGTTTTTCAGCTTTTTTCATCTATAACACGGTAAAATTGATTTATGTTAAGATGAAATTCAACATGCTACCCTTTACTAAAGAAACCGTTCAAATTTCGGTATTGTTGGCCATTACCTTGCTTACTTTCTATTTTATCCACCTACCTTTTCATCCTATCATAAGCATTATGATAAAAAGTTTGGGGATAACCTTGCTCTATGTTGGGGTTCTATATAAGTTTAAAATCTCGGAAGATGTTTTTCAAGTGCTTTCAAAAGTATTTGGAAAGAAAGGTCAATAACTATATCTTAACACTCAGCTTCTTTAAAAGAAAGCTCCCTAGTTGCATGTAACGGTCTATTGGATAGACTTTTATTTTTTATTTTGTCACCTTCTAATGTTAAATGAAATGAGCTACATGGTTAAAGGTAATCTTAGAGCTTGTCTGCATTTGGACCTCTATGAATCTTTGGAACATGTAGAAGTAAAAATCTACAAAGTAAATAGTGGTTCAAAAGTTACTCACGATTACAAAAATGAACTACACATATTATCTGCCGATGCCATTTTAAATAAATCTAAAAATATTTTGGGAAGTGGTTTTACAGATTCAGAAGGAAATTATGTAGTTGATGTGTGCGATTCGTACAATGAAGGTGCCATTGAGATAGACCTCGTCGTAAAGGATAAACAAGCACGTAAAAAGAAAAAAATAGACCCTATCCATTTCACGGTCAAACGGTTAATGCCTGTATGGAGGAATAATGGTGAACTTAAAGAATTTAGTTGGAATTACAGTTTTGGTTTTCAATTGTGGAGCCAAGTAAGGCATCATTTTGATATTTGGACCATTATAGGAAGTGTTAAGTCTATTGAAGATAGGAAAACACCTGTAGAAGGGGTAGTTGTATCAGCTATGGATGTGGATTGGGTTAAAGATGATTTATTAGGGAGTGCCACAACGGATAGAACTGGAAAATTTAGGATTGACTATACGAGTATAGATTATATGCAAACGTTTCTATCTCCACTTATAAGTATAGAAACTCCTATTTCTTCCATGCCCGGGCCTGGTGTCTATTTTAAAATTACAACTTCTGATGGTATTTTGTTATATGAAGAGAAAAGAGCGGTAGGTAGAACGGAAGAAAGAAAAAATATTCTGCGCTGTTTCAATATTGACTTGTATATTTAGCATTAATTATAATTTCGGGCTATTTCTACTAGTCAGTATCAACAAGTGCCTCAATGAAAATACGGATAAAAGGTAACTCTATACGTGTGCGTATTACCAAAACAGAAGTGTCACAACTTTGTAAAGAAGGATATATTCAAGAAGAAACACAATTTGTAAATAGCACATTTACATATGCTTTAAGCAGCCAAACCAGAGCAACTTCGCTTACGGCTAGTTTTGAGAATGATAAAATTACTTTGATTTTACCTTCGGAAATGATTCAGGGTTGGGAAAGCAGTAAAAAGGTAGGGTTTAGTAATTTAGTACCTCTTAAAGATGGAAAAACTCTATCTCTTTTGGTAGAAAAGGATTTCAATTGTCTAGAAGACAGGGGAGAAGATGAATCCGATAATTACCCTAACCCGAAATTGAAACACTAGAAATAGAAGTTAAGTATGTCACATAAAGACAATCAAAGGAATGTTACAATAATAGGTTCCGAAGATTTTTCAAATATTAAAATTACAGAACCTGTTAAGTATGCAGCAGGGAAATTAGGGGTTACCGAGGCTTTACGTCACGGATTTAAAGAAATGGGTATAGTACGCTCTATGCGTGCCTTTTTGGAACTTAACCAAGAAGATGGTTTTGATTGTCCAAGTTGTGCTTGGCCCAACCCAGAACACCCTTCGTCTATTGCAGAATACTGTGAAAATGGGGCAAAGGCTGTTGCCGATGAGGCCACTACGGACAAAATTGGTCGTGATTTTTTTAAAAAATACTCTGTAGAGGAACTTTCCAAATTAACGGAATATCAACTGAACAAATTTGGTAGAATTACCGAACCGTTGGTGCTAAGAACAGGAAGTGTAAACTATGAACCTATTTCTTGGGAAGAGGCTTATGAACTTATTTCTATAGAGCTACATAAATTAAATTCACCGGACGACGCTATCTTCTATACATCAGGTAGGTCAAGTAATGAAGCAGCTTATTTATACGGTATGTTTGCGCGTGCTATTGGGACCAATAATATGCCCGACTGTTCCAATATGTGCCACGAATCTAGTGGTGTAGCACTTTCGGAAACTTTAGGTATTGGAAAAGGTTCAGTGAAATTGGAGGATTTATATGGTGCGGATGTCGTTATTGTTGCAGGTCAAAACCCAGGTACGAACCATCCTAGGATGCTATCGGCATTGGAGAAATGCAAGAAGAATGGGGGAAAGATAATTAGTATTAACCCTTTGGAGGAATCCGGTCTAATAAATTTTAAAAATCCACAACATTTAAATGGTTTAATTGGTGGTGGGGAAGACCTAACGGATATTCATTTGCAAGTCCGCATCAATCAAGATATCGCTTTAATGAAGCTCATCTTAATGAGACTTGCCGCTTTGGATGAGAGCGGACAAAAGGTTTTTGACCATGATTTTATGGTTAAATATGTAGATGGTTATGAATCCTTGATTTCGGACTTTAAGAATTATGATGAGGAATCACTATTAGCCTTGAGTGGTGTTAGTAACGAAAAAATTAATGAAACGGTAGCCCTTTTGGCAACAAGTAGCAACATCGTAGTATGTTGGGCCATGGGGTTGACTCAGCATAAAAATGGGGTAGCTACCATATGCGAATATTTAAACCTATTGTTATTAAAAGGGTCTTTGGGAAAACCTAATGCAGGTACCTGCCCGGTGCGTGGTCACAGCAATGTGCAAGGGGATCGCTCTGTGGGTATTATGCATTTTGTGAATGAAGAACTAAACGCGCGTATAAAGACACACTTAGGGTTTACTGCTCCGGATAAAGAAGGTGTAGATGTTGTGGGAGCTATTAAGGCCATGCACGATGAAAAAGGTAAAGTGTTTATTTGTTTAGGCGGAAATTTTCTGATGGCCGCTTCGGATACTATGTATACTGCACAAGCAATGCAAAATTGTGAACTTACTGTACAGATAAGTACTAAGTTGAATCGCTCTCACCTGGTTACTGGAAAAACGGCACTTATATTGCCCACTTTTGGTAGATCTGAAAAAGATATGAAAGATGGCACGTTACGCTATCAGACTATGGAGGATAGTATGGGGCGGGTAAGACAATCTCGTGGACTTTTAAAACCGACTTCAGATAACATTAAAAGTGAACCTGAACTTATTGCTGAATTGGCCCATACTTATTTTGGTGGTAGACACTCTGTAGATTGGAAAGCCATGGGCGAGAATTACGAACTTATTAGGGAAAGCATAGATAAGGTAGTTAAGGGCTTTGAAAATACAAAAGAGAGATCTAAGGGTATAGGCTACTATTTACCCAACAATGTCCGTAACCTTGATTTTAGTATGCTTCCTAATGGCAGGGCCCAATTGACCGTTAACCCTTTGCCGGAACATAACTTAAAGGAAGAGGAGTTCATGTTAATGACAATTAGGTCTCATGACCAGTTCAATACCACTATTTACGGTATGGATGATAGGTACCGCGGAATCTATAATGAAAGACGGGTATTGTTCATGAATCCGGAGGATATGGAAAAACAGGGGCTTAAGAAAAAAGACGTTATAAATATTAGCAGTTCATATAATGGTGAGGTGCGTACGGCCAATAAGTTTTTGGTGGTACCTTACAATATCCCTTCCGGAGATTTGGCAGCGTACTATCCAGAGACCAATGTTCTTATTCCTCATGATCAGTATGCGGATAAAAGTAAAACGCCAATTAGTAAATCCATAAAAGTTACTGTAACAAAGGTGGGCTAATTTCTGTGCTAAAAAGAAAAACCCCCGCAGCAAATAAATCTACTGCGGGGGCAACAACTAACCAACCTAAAAACTATCTTAATATCTTCTTGAACTTCTTGATGTTGTAGCCCTTGAAGATGTATTATTTCTACTACTTCTAGATGGGGCCTTAGTTACAGACCTTCTAGAAGAACTTCTTGTACTAACGTTACTTCTACTTTGCGAAGGAGCTTTTCTAACAGTTCTATTTGTACTCCTGTTATTTTGGGGACTTCTATAAGTAGTCGTACTTCTTTTTACCGTTGTGCTACGTGGTGATCTGGTTACTGTTCTTTTGCTCACCGTATTGCCGTTAGCTTTTCTTACCGCAGTAGACCTCTGCGCTACCGAACTATTTCTAGATGGGGTGTTTGCTCTAGATTTCACCGTTGTGCTACGGTTCGTAATTTTACGATTCGTATTATTAGAACGTGTGGCACCACTTTTTGAAACGGTTCTTCTTGCTGAATTATCACGATTTGCAACCGACCTATTCGTACGAGTAGTAGCGTAATTTCTCTTTGAAACAGACCTGTTGTTTCTTGAGTTATTTGTTCTAACTGCTACTCTTCTGTCATTTTTATAGATTCTAGACCTATCATTTCTTACTTTATTATATCTATGCGTTCTTCCAATTTTGGCATAAGCACGTCTAGTATTATATCTATAAGGATTGTAATAGGTGTAACGAATAGGGCTGTAAAATCTTCTATAAGGTCTATTGAACACTAAACAAAAGCCTAATGTAGGTCTTGCAAAAAATGCATGAAAAGGTCTGTACACATAATTTCTATTATAAATATTGATGTATCCGGTGTGATAATCATATAAACCTCTACGGTTATAGTACACATACATTCCACCTACACTACGTACGCGATTGTTATTATAGCTAATATCTACATCTCCAATTTGTGTAACACGACCATAATAGTCATAATAAATAGGTACGTTCTCAACTTGTATTACGGCACCGTAATCATCGTACTGGGCATACGGACTATAATCAAATCCCGAATTAAAGGTAACCCCATTTCTACGGCCGCTTACACGACTGTCTATGTAAAAATCGAATTCACCATCTGGGTATACCGAAAACGTAATGCCATTCTCAACAAAAATAAATGAGTCGTTGTATCTATAAGCATTGCGTTCTGCAACCTTATCTTCAACTGTACCTGTGGCCATAACACCAGAAGTGGTAAAAATTAGGGCCGAAAAAAAGAGTAGTAAGTTTCTCATGATATAAGGTTTTAAATTCCTGAGTGTAATTATTTACATTCGAGTTGTAATAAACAAACAGCGTGCCAAAAACTATAAGATATAGTCAAGTATCTTATAATGAGTTGATTATAAGTTTTGAGGTCGATGTAAAAAGAAGTGTTTGTTTTTAGATAGGTTTGAAAAAGTGAAAAAGTAAAAGACCATATTTCCTTTTTTACAGAAAATATGGTCTTTTATATTCTATTAGGTGAAATATTGATTCTCCTATAGTTTCTCTTTTAAATAGGTAGCCGTAAAAGAAGTTTTACTTTTTGCAACCTCTTCAGGAGTACCCTCTGCTAATAAGTTTCCACCTCCTTCACCACCTTCGGGGCCTAGGTCTATAATATAGTCTGCACATTTAATCAATTCAATGTTGTGCTCAATAACAATTACGGAATGTCCTTTTGAGATAAGAGCATCAAAAGACTTTAAAAGCTTTTTAATATCATGAAAATGCAAACCTGTAGTAGGTTCATCAAAAATAAAGAGCGCCTTGTCTTTTGTGGTGCCTTTTACTAAAAATGAAGCAAGTTTAATACGCTGTGCTTCTCCACCTGATAGGGTAGAAGAGGACTGCCCCAAGGTTACATAGCCAAGACCTACATCTTGTAAAGGCTTCAGTTTGGTAACAATTTTGGTTTGTTTGTACTTTTCAAAGAAGGCAATGGCATCATCAATGGTCATGTTTAAGACGTCATCTATGCTGGCATCTTCAAATTTGACCTCTAACACTTCCTTTTTAAAACGTTTTCCTCCGCAGGTGTCGCATTCCAAGTGAACATCTGCCATGAACTGCATTTCTACAGTAATTTCACCTTCACCTTTACACTTTTCGCATCGGCCACCATCTACATTAAAAGAAAAATGCTTGGCTTGATATGCCCTTATTTTACTAAGTTTTTGCGCAGCGAAAAGACTCCTAATGTCATCATATGCTTTAATATAGGTTACCGGGTTTGAGCGTGATGACCGCCCTATTGGATTTTGGTCTACAAACTCAACATGCTTGATGGTCTTGTATTTTCCTTCAACTTTGGTAAACTGTCCCGCTTTTTCTCCATAGCCGCCAATTTCTTTCAAGATAATGGGATACAACAGTTTTTTGACCAAAGTGCTTTTTCCGCTACCGGAAACACCAGTTACCACGGTAAGCATATGAAGCGGAAACGTTACATTAATATTCTTAAGATTATTTTCCCGAGCTCCTATAATAGTTATGTAATCTGTAGAAGTTCTTCTTTTACTGGGAACGGGAATTTCTTCTGTTCCGTTTAAATAATGAGCCGTTAAGGAGGTTGATTTTAAAATATCATTAAGAGTCCCATGCGCAACTACTTCTCCGCCATGTGTACCTGCTTCTGGGCCAATGTCAATAACTTCATCCGCTGCTTTCATGATATCTTCATCATGTTCAACAACAATAACCGTATTGCCAAGGTCGCGCAAGGATAGTAAAACATCTATTAAGTTCTCTGTGTCCTTAGGGTGCAAACCTATACTGGGCTCATCTAGGATATACATACTTCCCACAAGGCTACTGCCCAATGATGTTGCTAGATTAATACGCTGACTCTCTCCGCCGGATAGGCTATTGGACTTTCGGTTAATAGTCAAATAGCTTAAACCTACTTTATTTAAAAAGCCTAACCTGGTTTTGATTTCCTTTAATAAGCGAGAAGCAATTTTCTCATCGGTTTTATCCAAAACCAGCTCCTCAAAAAACGGGATCAATTTTTTAATGGGCAGCTCCACCAAATCGGAAATGTTTTTTCCGTTAACTTTAATATTATCGGTTTCTTTCCGTAACCGTTTCCCATGGCAAACATTACATCTTGTTTTACCGCGGTAACGGGAAAGCATTACCCTATTCTGTATTTTATAACTTTTTTCCTCTAGCTGCTCAAAAAATTTGTTGAGTCCAATAAAGTGATTATTCCCGTTCCAAACCAATTGCTTCTGCTCATCCGAAAGCTCAAACCAAGGTTTGTGAATGGGAAAATCAAACTTATAAGCCGAGTTTACCAGTTGATCTCTATACCACCCCATACTTTCACCTCGCCATGGAAATATGGCATTTTCATAAACGGATAAGGCAGTATTGGGAATAACAAGGTCTTCGTCTATACCAATTACATCTCCGTAACCTTCACATTTTGGGCATGCTCCATAAGGGTTATTAAAGCTGAACAAATGCACATTGGGCTCTAAGAAAGACATACCATCTAGCTCAAACTTGTTACTAAACGGAATTTTTTCTCCTGTGGCCAGTTCTTCTATAGCACATTCTCCTTTTCCTTCAAAAAAAGCGGTGTCAACGGCATTGGCCAATCGGTTGTAGAAATCCTCATCGTCTTTTACGATAATTCTATCAACCACTAACTCAAAATTTCTGCCAATATCTTCCGGCACATTATCTATGCGTAAGACTTCATCATTATATTTTATCCTAGCATATCCTTGTTTAGAAAGTAGTTGAAGTGATTTTAAAGGTTCCCTATTTTCATCAATAACTATAGGAGCCAGTAACAGTAATTTGGTTCCTTCTTCGTATTTCTTTACATGGTCCACAACGTCTGTAACCGTATCTTTCTTTACTTCACGGCCAGAAATAGGGGATATGGTACGTCCTATACGGGCGTATAGCAATTTTAAGTAATCATAAATCTCCGTAGTGGTACCCACGGTAGATCGCGGGTTTGTAGAATTTACTTTCTGCTCAATGGCAATGGCCGGGGCAATACCTTTTATATAGTCTACTTTAGGTTTGTCAAGTTTACCCAAGAACTGCCTGGCGTATGAGGATAAACTCTCTACGTAACGTCTTTGACCCTCTGCGTAGAGTGTGTCAAAAGCCAAACTAGACTTTCCTGATCCGGAAAGACCGGTTATAACAACTAATTTATTACGGGGTATAACAACATCTATATTCTTTAGGTTATGCAGCTTTGCACCCTTTATTATAATGTTGTGCTTGGGGTTTACATCTACTATTTCGGCCATTTTCATATCTAAGTATGCAAAGATACAATATGGAGAATTCAATAACTAAAATTGTATGAATGGCATTAAAAAATGTGTGCATAACGATAGAAATTTTCTAAAGTCATTTAATTTTTTCTATATTTGAGCCCTAATAAAATGTTAATACGCCTATAGCAAAAAATTACTTTTAGAAAGTTTAAAACATTATCTACAAGACCTTTCCATAGGGAAGGCGTCTCGTTTTAACCATTAAAGTAATTGTTATGGATATATTGACGGAAGATTCCCTTCTTATTAAAAAATACGTTTCCGGTGATGAAAAGGCATTGGAAATTCTGATTGAGAAGCACAATCAGCGGTTAAGTAGTTTCATTTATTCTAAAGTAAACAACCGTAATATTACTGAAGACATTTTTCAAGATACCTTTATTAAGGTTATAAAAACATTACGCCGCGGAGCGTATAATGAAGAAGGTAAGTTCTTGCCTTGGGTAATGCGTATTGCGCACAACCTTATTATAGATCATTTTAGAAAAAGTAGTCGCATGCCTATGTTTGAAGGAGCGGATAGTTTTGACATTTTTTCTTTAATTGGCGATGATAAGCTTAATGCAGAACGCCAATTGATAAAAGATCAAATAGATTGTGACCTAGAGGTGCTGGTGGCAGAATTGCCTGCAGACCAAAGAGAGGTGTTGATTATGCGTATCTATAAGGATATGAGTTTCAAGGAGATTTCGGAAAATACCGGTGTTAGTATAAACACGGCATTAGGGAGAATGCGCTATGCCCTTATTAACCTAAGGAAGATAATAGAACAGCACAATATTGTTTTAACGAATTAATAGGCGATAGGTCGAAGCTATTCATTATGTTTATATTAGTGCCGTTATACCATTGTAACAATACTAAAATAGATATGGAAAAAATTTACGCTACAGAATCGGACAAATGTAGATTGGCTAAAGCAAAACCTTCAACAGTAAAGTTTCTATTGGATTATTCAAAAGCTTTAGAAATTACTGAAGCAAACGGCCTACAATTTGAATCTAATTTGAACTAAGCTTAGTTCCTTTAAAGTATATAGAGCCCTGTCAATGAAAATTGGCAGGGCTTTTTTGTAGGAAATAACTAGTGTAAATAGCTGTTTTTATAGCGTAAGGTATACGTTATGTCCTATTAGTAACATTTGTTGGCATTAGCAAGGTAGTTCTGAGGTATTCTACAGAGAGCTGATTTTGTGTGGCTAACGCACTTCAATCCATTTTATTTTGCAGAAAAATAGAAAAGTAGCATTTCACATCAAAAACTAGCGGTTTTACAACAATGTTTTTTTCTAGAGGCCTCTATTATCTAGTTTTATATCATAATTAACAACAAGGTCATCCACCAAAGGATAACAAAACACTCAAAAAGAACTAAATAACAAAAGCCTTTCTTTAGAAAGTCTCAAGTCTAAAACTAAAAACCCTACACCATGAGTTCACAGATCGAAGATTCAGTACTAGTAAGAGATTACATTAGCGGCGATGAAAAAGCGCTTGAAGTTTTAATTAACCGTCATAACCAAAGAATTTCTAGCTTTATTTACTCTAAGGTTTTAGATAGAGATGTTACTGAAGATATTTTTCAAGATACCTTTATTAAAGTAATCAAAACTTTAAAAAGAGGGTCTTATAGTGAAGAAGGTAAATTTTTACCATGGGTAATGCGTATTGCACACAATTTAATTATTGACCATTTCAGAAAGAACAAAAGAATGCCAATGTTTGAAGGAAGCGATGATTTTAACATCTTTTCTGTAATAGGTGATGATAAATTAAATGCTGAAAAACAGATAATTAAAGACCAAATAACATCTGACTTAAAGCACTTGATCGAAGAATTACCGGATGATCAAAAAGAAGTTTTAGTAATGCGTATCTATAAAGATATGAGCTTCAAAGAGATTTCCGAAAATACTGGAGTAAGTATCAATACTGCCTTAGGTAGAATGCGTTACGCGTTAATTAACCTTAGAAAAATCATAGACAAGAATAACATAGTGTTAACTAATTAATAGATCACTAATAATACATAACAATATTTCCATTCTAGTTGCGTTATCCTTTGTATAACAATACTACTATTATGGAAAAAATTTACTCTGAGAATCTTGAAAGAGGTGCAACTATTCAAGCCACAAAAGAAACAATCAACTTATTGCTTAGTTTTTCAAAGCAATTTCACATAGTTGAGTACAATAATTTTCAATTTGAAAATAGCTTGAACTAAATATATAAGACCCGATTTTAACGGGTCTTTTTTGCTTTGTAATATTCGTCTATGACGGATTTTCTTCCAATAGTTTTGGTAATGATGTCATTTTCTAAATTCCATCCCCTGGCTGGAGAATATTCTCTACCGTACCAAATAATCTGAAGATGCAAGTCGTTCCAAATTTCTTTTGGGAACAGACGTTTGGCATCTTTTTCTGTTTGTACTACATTTTTTCCATTCGTAAAGCCCCAGCGGTACATTAGTCTATGAATGTGGGTGTCTACCGGAAATGCCGGAATCCCAAAAGCCTGAGACACCACAACGCTTGCGGTTTTGTGCCCAACGGCAGGAAACTCCTCTAAAAGTTCTATTTCCTGCGGAACTATACCCTCGTACTTTTCAATCAACATTTTAGATAGCCCGTGAATTCCTTTTGATTTCATAGGTGAAAGCCCAACGGGTTTTATAATCTCCCGGATTTCTTCTACCGATAGTTTTACCATGTCATAAGGATTGTCCGCTCTTTCAAACAACAATGGCGTAATCTGGTTAACCCTAACATCTGTACTCTGGGCGGATAATAAAACCGCAATCAATAAAGTATAGGGGTCTTTGTGGTCTAAAGGAACCGGTATAGTGGGGTAAATCTCCTTTAGGGTCTTAATAGTAAAATCAACCTTTTCCGCTTTTGTCATTTTTGTCTAATTTTAGCAATGAAAATTGAAACACACAAAAAAGAAGTGCTATGAATACATTGCAAGTAGGAGACAAAGTACCCGATTTTTCAGCTAAAGACCAAGATGGCAATACAATTAAATTATCCGATTATAAAGGCAAGAAGTTAATTGTCTTTTTCTACCCCAAAGCAAGTACGCCTGGTTGTACCGCTGAGGCATGTAATTTGAGAGACAATTATGAGGAACTCCAATCTCAAGGTTACGAACTATTAGGGGTAAGTGCCGATTCTGAAAAAAGACAGACCAATTTTAAGAACAAATATAACTTTCCATTTCCGCTATTAGCAGATGAAGACCATACGGTAATAAATGCTTTTGGTGTTTGGGGACCCAAAAAATTCATGGGGCGTGAATATGATGGTATTCACAGAAAAACGTTTGTAGTAGATGCAGCGGCTACTGTTACTAAAGTAATAGATAAAGTAAAGACCAAAGATCACGCAGCTCAGTTACTGGAGAGCTAGTTGCTACTTTAAAAGATAAAAAAAGGGGTTCAGCCCCTTTTTTTTATTCTACCTTATCTTCTTTTTCTGATTTAAGTAATTTCCTGGTAAACAAGTTTTCATCCTTAATTATCTGAGGTATACCTTCAGGAAGCATTTCTTCCCATCCTTCTTCATTGTTTATCAGTTTTTTAAGGGCATCCCTGGAGAAAATATGCATAATTTCAGGATCATAATCTATAATGTCCATTACTTTGCCATTATACTTAAAGAACTTGTAAAGCTCTTTCATTCTTGGATGAACCTTAATATTGTTACTAGTCATAATCTGACCGGTTTCCGCATTTTTCATTGGGTAAAGATAAACCTGAAGATCTTTAAAGAACAGTTTTCCAAAAGCTTCCAAAATACCTCCGGATAAATGCCTGTAATACTTCTCATCAAATATATCTACCAAATTGTTGACGCCCATAGTAAGGCCAATTTTGGCCTTTGTGTACCTGTTGAAGTATTCCACAAGCCTAAAATACTCTTGAAACTTAGATATCATTACCGTATGCCCTAAAGAACATAATAGCTCGGCACGATCCATAAAATCTTGTTCGTCAATTTCTCCGGATGCTTTTAGGTTAGAAAGGGTTATTTCAAAAATAACCATGGTACTTTCTTGGTTTACGGCCGGATCGCGAACAAATATGTCATAAGACTTATGGAACATATCCATATTTACCTTGGTAACCGGTCTAAAGCTTCCGCGCAATGCCAAAATGTTCTTTTTGTAAAGCGCTGCGGCAGGTAAAAAGTTATTGCCGTCAGGTCCGAACATAACCGCATCGGTCATGTCGTTACGAATCAGCTGAAGACTCATCAACCTGTTGTCTACTTCTTTAAAGTTAGGCCCAGAAAAGTTCACCATATCAATCTCCACGGTATCCTTATCAATATGGTCATAAAGATATTTCAGCATTTTTCGGGGTTTATGGTATTTGTAAAAAGCACCATAAATTAGATTAACACCTAGTATACCAAGAGTCTCTTGCTGTAAACGCGCTTCGTTCTGCTTAAAACGAATGTGAAGTATAATTTCATCAAGCTCTTTTTGGTTGGGGTCTAATTGAAATCGAATTCCAACCCAGCCATGGCCTTTATATCTTTTGGAGAAATCTATAGTAGCCACAGTGTTAGCGTACGAAAAGAAAAGTCGCTCTGGGTGCGTTTCACGGCTAATACGTTCTTCCATGAGTGTCATCTCATGCGAAAGCATCTTTTTTAATCGCGATTGTGTTACATAACGCCCATCATCTTCAATACCATAAATGGCATCGCTAAAATCCTTGTCATACGCGCTCATTGCCTTGGCAATGGTGCCTGACGCACCTCCGGAGCGAAAGAAATGACGCGCCGTTTCCTGGCCGGCACCTATTTCGGAAAACGTTCCGTAAATGTCTGGATTTAAGTTGATTCTCAAAGTCTTGGCTTTGATTGAAGGGATATTCTCAAATACAGTGTCTCGTTTTAAAACTGAAGCCATTTGGTCGATTTTGCTTTTAACAAAGTTAACAAGTTCGGGTTACCTATTAAATTTTTTAGTTATAAATTTGATTCTAGATGAGCAATACGTTAAAAATTACTTTTTTGGGTACGGGCACTTCTCAAGGAATCCCAGTAATAGGCAGCAATCACCCGGTTTGCAAGAGTATTGACCCAAAAGATAAAAGACTTAGAGTTTCCGCTCTGGTATCATGGGAGGACTATAATTATGTAATAGATTGCGGTCCTGATTTTAGAGCGCAGATGCTTGCAAATGAGGTGCTTAAATTAGATGGTATCTTATTTACCCACGAACATTCTGATCATACGGCCGGCTTGGATGATATTAGGCCTTACTTTTTTAGACAAGGAGATGTACCTATATATGCCCATAAACGTGTTGCAGATTCCCTAAAAAGACGATTTGATTATATTTTTGCCGATGAAAACAGGTATCCAGGGGCACCTGCAGTAGCTGTAAACCTTATTGATAAGGACCACCCCTTTTCTATTGGAGGAATAAAGGTGACACCCATTGAGGCAAGTCATAACCGTATAAAAGTTTTGGGCTTTAGAATTAAGGATTTAACCTACCTAACGGATGTAAAGACCATGACATCTGTGGAAATGGAAAAAGTGAAAAACTCAAAAGTACTGGTGGTTAATTCATTACGTGAGGAGCCACACCATTCGCATTTTAATTTAGAAGAAGCCTTGGCTTTCATAGAACAAGTAAAACCGGAAACGGCTTATCTCACGCATATTAGCCATATGCTGGGTTTTCATGAGGAAGTTGAGAAAAAATTGCCTAAAAATGTACATTTGGCATACGATAATCTAACCATTACAGTTTAAAGTACAAACCACATTCATTTATGAAAAGTAGAATAGTTTTTTACCTGTTAATCTTTGTATCTCTTATATGTCTTTACCTTTTTGTAAGTAACGGAAAGATGGCAAACGTAAAGGATGAACGTATAGCTAAGCTGGAAGCAGAAATAGTTCAGTTGCAAGATTCAGTAAAGAACACGCAGTTAAAGGTGCTGGAAATGCAATATTTCTCTTTAGAAAACAATGACGATGCATTGGCTTATTATGATCACTTGGATCTTAATGACCCATCTAGATACATTGCCGATAAATTGTTGGAAACCAATGAAACTAAAGGCAATAATCCCCTTGTGCCTTATGAAGGTATGGAGAACGACTTCAAAATAAATAAAATAAAGGTTTTAAACCATAAATGGATTTTAACCGACTTCTCCGATGGAAAATACTGGGGAGAGCTTCTTATTAAGTATGAGCTTAAAGATGATTTAGGTGTAGATTTCACCCTGCTTGACCACCTGCTGTACACACGAAGCCAATAATTAAATTTTGTCTTCCAGCCACTTTTTAAAAGAATAGAAGTTTTGAGGGGCAACACCATGTCCTACTGGAAATTCTTCGTAAACATGGTCAATACCCAAATTTTTAAGGAATTCTGGTGCTCGCTGCGCCCATTCCGGAGGAATCACTTGGTCTACTTGACCGTGGGACGCATATATTTTTAATTGGGAGTGCTCCTTTTCCTTGTAGCCTTCTTTTAAAATTGCTTCGTTAATATAGCCACTTAGGGCAATTACATTTTTTATTTTTTCGGGATAGGAAAGGGCTACGGCATAGCTTAATATGGTGCCTTGGCTAAAACCAAGAATAGTCACATTACTGGCATCAAGGCCATAAGTGTTACAGGCTTCATCAATAAAGGCTATGATTTTATCCCTAGACTGTTTTGCTTGTTCGTCATCGCTCCATTTGCCTTTTTCCGCATCAAAATTAATGGCGTACCAAGCGTTACCATAAGGTTCCATAGGGTAGGGTGCCCTAACTGAAATTACACAGAGTTCTTCTGGTAGTTCCGGGGCAAAGGAAAACAAATCTTCTTCATTGCTTCCGTAGCCATGAAACATAAATAAAACCGGGGCTTCGCCTTCTTTTACAGTGGAAGGTCTGATCAGGTGTTCTAAGGAAAGGGGAGCCGTAGTCATTAGATAAATTTAAGCCATTTTTGAAAAAAAGCGCCAACAAGTGGAACGGATTGTTTTACTTCTTTTAGTACACCTATAAAGCCATACCACCATAGCACAAAATAAGAAACGTACAAGCCGTACCAAGCATACTCATTGAACCATTGGCTTAAAAATAGGGCAAATCCTATAAAAAATAAATGTAATCCTAATGCTTGTCTAATGTGGAAACGAGCAAACTCATTTCTGCTTTCAGAGTTCATGCTAATGGCAATAAGCGAACCTACTATAGTAAAATAGGCCGTTATAGCTGCTGTTTTTCCTTCCTTTGCTGTGTTCATGGCGGCAAAGTTAATCTAAGCTGTAGTCTTGCACAAAAAAAAGAGACTCTGTTTCGGGTCTCTTTGTGAATGCTTTAATTTAGGTCATCTAGCCTATATTCCCTACTAAAGGAATTTTTTCCACTTTACCGTTCATTGCATTTATAGCGCCAATGATTGCTAAGATCAAGCCTGCATATTGCAAATAACTCAACGCACTAATGCCGGTAAACATAATCAGCAAAGCGGCTATAAATGATACGATTATTCCTGTAATCCATGCTCTAAGTGCTTGGCCTATATGAAAAGTGGCAAATTCATTTTTCTGATTCCTGTTCATAAAATAAGCTGCAAGTGTGCCAATTAGCGTTACGTAGCTTATGATGGCCATGGTTTTCCCTTCTTCAATGGTGTTGTGGTCCATAATGTTGTTGTTTTGTGTTATTTCGTATTGGTGGTTAAGTGTATGCTATTGTTGATGCTTCCGTATACGCTACCTTTCATTTCAGAGCCTAAAAACATACTGTTTTTGGATGTAGACTCAATATCTTCTTCATTAAAGGTAGAGCTTCCTTCCGGGTTAAAAAGCGTTAAACAAGCGGTTTCCCCTTCTTTTATTTCAGGTGATTTTAGGCCATAACGCTCACGTCCTTTGGTTAAAAGATTAACTACAACTTCTATATCTAAAAGCTGGTTAAGACTGCCAAAGGCTGTTTCTAAACCAATAGTTCCGTAAGAAGCATTATCAAACTCAATCCGTTTTTCCTCTATGTTCATAGGGGTATGGTCGCTGGTGACAAAATCTATAGTACCGTCTTTTAGACCTTTTAAAAGTGCTTTGGCATCAGGTTTTGTGCGCAAAGGCGGCAACACCTTATACGTAGAATCAAACTCTTCTAAAACGGAGTCTGTATAGACCAGGTTATGAATGGCAACACTACAACTCACGTCCAATCCTTTTTTCTTCGCATCTGCAATGAGTTTAACAGAAGTGGCCGTAGAAATTGTAGGTATATGCAATTTACCTCCGGTATATTCTAAAATAAAAAGGTCTCTGGCTACTTGGAGTTCTTCTGCCAAAGCCGGAATTCCCTTTAATCCCAATTGGGTAGAGACCGCTCCTTCGTTTACAATGCCTTTTCCCGCAATTTTGGTATCCAAAGGAAAGGAATAAACCAATCCACTAAAATTTTGTACATATTGCAAGGCCACTTTTAGGAGGTTTGCATTAGTCATGGGGAGTTTGTAATCATAAAAACCCACCGCTCCAGCATTTTTCATGTCGTACAACTCGGCCAAATCGTTGCCATCCGCTTTCATCGTTAAAGTACCAAGTGGATAAAGATTGGTGAGTTGCCCAGCTGCTGCGTTTTTAAGGTATACAATATCCGAACTGCTATCCGGACAGGGGTGCGTACTTGGATTAAGTACAACATCCGTAAAGCCACTCAAGGCTGCAGTGCGTAATCCATTTTCTATGGTTTCCCTTTCCTCGTAACCCGGCTCGCCAAAAGAAACGCTACTATCAAACCAACCAACGGAAACATGTAAGTTTTTGTGCTTAACCACTTGGGTTTTACTTTCGGGCTCTATTTTTGCAGCTATTTTGGCTATTATTCCGTCTTTAATAAGAATGTCACGAGTCTTTAAATGAAGCGATTCGTTATGCTTATCAATAATTTTTGCCGATTTTAAGAGAATGTTCATTTAAGATATTTTTGAATAAGTACTTCAATAAACAGCAACACCAACGCTAAAATAACAAACCATTTCCAAAGCTCGGTTACCGTGCTATCTTTTTCAATGGTTTGGAACAAGGAAGATATAGAAGTTGATGTAGATGCGGTTTTTTGGTCCTGAATGTTTAAATAAGTGAGATTGCTCTCGTTTCTATCGTAATTAAAGCTGATGTTCTTTATAGTTTTTTCGTCTTGCCGTATTTCATAAGTACCATCTTCCTTCAAACTCTCGTTAAAGGAAAGTGAAACCTTATTACTGAGCGATTGTTGCTGTGGAATAAACTCATAAGACCCTTTCTTTAATTTAAGAATATCATCCTGAGCTAAGGAGGTAGGGACATCTACTGAAACAGACTGTCCTAAAACCGAATATAAAGGGGGTAAATTAAGACTTCCCGAAGCCATATTATAGAAGGTTGGGACTACTATTGGGGAATTAATAAAGTTGGAGTTTTCAGTTGATAGGGACGAGGTGAACAAATAAAACGTATTGTTACTTATTAAGAAGGGTTCATTATCTTGAAAAGCCAGTGCGGTAGGGGCAACGGTTTTAATTTTGTAATATGCTGAAACCTTTGGATACTGAAAATTGGTTACGTTTTTTTCAAAAACATTCCGATACAGAGGGTGAGAAAATGAGATGTTGGTTATTTCTCGCTCATCCCGTTTATTTTGTAAAAAAGCGGTTGCGCCGTAGTTGCTAGTCAGTGCATTATAGGAGTCTATATTACTAATTGTAGATGGAATAATTGTCAAATGGCCACCGTTATCAGTAAACACTTTTAAACTAGTAGTCAATGATGAGGGAATTTGTTCCAAATTATTGAGGACAATGAAATTTTGAGCTGGCAGGTTGCTGTAATTGAGGCTTTTCAATTCGCTCGCAGTGTAAACAAACTCATCTTTTGTAAAAATTCGGTTAAGGAAAGTGTTTTGGGTGTCACCTATGGCGAGTACTTTAATTTTTTCCTTTTCGGCAATCGTAAAATAAAGCGAGTTATCATATGTTAATCCGGAATCTGTTATTTCAATCTTACCGTCAAAAGCTTCGTTTTTAGGAATGGAAAAATTGGCCGTTCCTTTTTTGAACTCGTTGAAGGATGTAGATGTTTTGGCAACAAGCTTATCGCCATTAAACAAAGAAACCGGAATGTTGGTTATCTTTCCAGACCCGGAGAGCTTAACCGAAAGATTCAAGTTTTCAGAAGATTCAGATTCTATATAAGCGGAATCAACGGCAACGTTTGTTGTTTCTTCAGCGCGTAAGGTTACCCAATGGACGTTCACATTTTGCAGGCTATCTAACTGTGAACCGACCATGTTTTGCTGAAAATCCGATAGCACTATCAGATTTTTTTCGGTAGAATTATCCGTAGAAAATAAGGTGTTTCCCTTTAAGTAAATTTCGTTTAGTTGCAACTGATTATTGCTCGCGGCAAGAGCTAAAAATTCATTCTGAACTTCTGGCAAAGTAGTATTTCTGAATGTTTTGGTATTTGTAAAAAGTGTAAAACGCTCCGTTTTGGGCAGGGTCTTAATCAGTTCTTGAACGGCGTTTTCTAAAAGTGTAGCACCATCGTCTTTTAGCTCTAGGCTAAACGAGTTATCTAGATAGATAACCGTTTCCTTTGACTTTAGTGCTGTTTCTTTGGCAAAAAATGGCTGTGCAAAAGCAAAAATAAATGCAGCGAGTAAAAGCATTCTTGTAAAAAGAAGCAACCATTTTTTTAACGTATTGCTTTGTCTGGATTCCGAGACGACCTTTTTTAGGAACTTAACGTTCGTAAAAGGCGTTTTCTTAAACCTACGTAATTGAAATAAATGAATGAAAATAGGAATCAGGAGAAGAAAAAGGGCCCAAAAGAGTTCTGGATATTTAAACTGCATTTCCTGAATTGTGTTGCCAAAGATAGGCATTTCATACTTTATTGCTACGGTAGTCAAAAAGATATTTTACTTCATTTTTGAAAACGATAATTTAAGCCTGATACTCAGTTTTTAGCAAAAAAAGAAATAGTCTTTCATTGGTTTATGGTCAAGGCCCGTGAAGAACTTTTTTATATAGGTCTGTGCATCTGCATTTGCAACACTAATAATGCTCTGGGCGTTAGGAAGCTCTTTTAATTTACTAAAATGAAACATTTCTTTATCGTAAATATGTTTCCCAATTTTCCTAGGATTGTCGCAAACCCAATAAAAATCTATATTCTGTTCCAGTAATGCCCTTGCAATTTCTTTTCCCTTGGCACCGGCTCCCCATACCGTCAATGGTCGTTTGGGGTCATAATTAAGCTTTAAAAAATAATGAAGTTTGATTTGGAGAAAATAATTCTGAGCGTAATGTTCACTGGTTCTAGATGTTCTGGTGTCATAATCACGCCACAGATGCAATAGTTTAGAAGAAGGTATGCACTTAAGGCCGTTTGCATAGAACCGAAAAGTAAGGTCATAATCTTCAGGGTAGAGATTGGGTCTAAAAGCACCACACAGGTCCAAATCATCTTTATGAACCATCCAGCAAGGGGAGGGGATAACACACTCTTTATATATTTCCGAATAATTGTTACCCGTTTCAGTTAAGCTGTTTAACCATGTTTCATAACGTTCGTAACCGTTACTAATACCCCGATGAGAAAAATAGCGTACCTGCCCCAGAGCTACGTGTCCTTCTCCGTGATTTAAAAGCGCTTCTACCATGACCTTTAGCTTTTCCGCTGTCATAATATCATCAGAATCCATGCGAGTAATGAACTCTCCTTTACTGTGTTTGTACGCTGTTCTTAGCGCTTCAATGATGCCACCTCCCTCATTATCAAAGAGCTGTATGCGCTGGTCATTTTTTGCGTACGAATTCACCAAATTACGACTGCCGTCTGAACTTTTATCATTTATCGCTAGAACCTCCCAATTCCTGTATTCCTGTTCTACTATGGAGTTAAGGCATTGACTTAGAAATGATTCCGTGTTTTTAAACGGGATAAGAATACTAACAAGAGGCTGTTGCATAGGTGGCAATTTAGGAAAATTGATGTCCATTTTTGATTGTTCAGAATAAAAAATAAAAAAACATTTTACCAACTAGAAAAAGGTTGCTATATTTGCACCCGCATTCAGGGAATACCTGATGAGGCACTCAGGAGAAATGGCAGAGTGGTCGAATGCGGCAGTCTTGAAAACTGTTGAGGGTCACACCTCCGGGGGTTCGAATCCCTCTTTCTCCGCATAAAAAACCCCGTAAACGTGAGTTTACGGGGTTTTCTTTTTTAAGTAGAAAGCTGGTTTTTTGCAAACGTTGGTTTATTGCAAAAGGATTAAGTTGTTGAATACCGGTCATCTACAATTTCGGAATCAACTTTTTGGGTATGTTTAGACGGCGGTCATGTGCTCCTTTTGCAAAGTTGCTTATGTCGTAAGTATTGGCTTTAGACCAATCGCACTCCACACGACCGTCTCCTAATACAATACTTCCTAATTTATTTCTAAACCAGTCAGCCAATTTCCGGTAATCTCCATTCATAGCTATGTTATTCCGCTCCAATGGGTCTACTCTAAGGTCGTACAAAGCAAGTTCGGCTTTTTCGGTAGGGCACTCCAATGCCCATTTTATGTCTTTGTTTAGATCTATTCTGTTCGTTGGTCTAGTTCGCATAGAAAATGAGAAATTTTCACTTCTCATATATGCTCTTGGTCCGGCAACTAAATTAATTTCTCCCACAGTATAATCTCGCTTTTCTTTAGGGTCTTTAATAAAATCAAGAAGGTTTAGTCCATCTAGATAATCGTATTCACTTTTATGAATGTCTATTCCGGCGGTAGAAAGTAGGGTTGGGGCAATATCAACATATTCTATTAATTGTTGACTGATTTTTCCTGCTGGAACCTTGTTTTTGTCAGATGACACCATAATTATGGCTCCATTGGTAGATTGTTTCCAAGGCCCAAATTTGGCCTCTATACCCTGTTCGCCCAACTGCCAACCATGGTCACCTACGGTAAAGACGATTAAGTATTCCTGGCTGTTCTTCTTGCA
Source organism: Zobellia sp. B3R18 (assembly GCF_018860715.1). NCBI lineage: Bacteria > Pseudomonadati > Bacteroidota > Flavobacteriia > Flavobacteriales > Flavobacteriaceae > Zobellia > Zobellia sp. B3R18. The sequence goes on from NZ_JAHKQG010000005.1 coordinate 224,363, forward strand.
ATATTCTTTAAAGGCTTCAACCGCTTCACCGATCAGGGCATCGCCATAAGCACAAAATGCGTAGTAATCTTGAATGGCCTGCTGCTTTTCGGCATCGGTCATTTGTGACATATTTAAATTTCTATGCAACTGCTTGAGCTGTGGAGTAAATTTTTCGAGCTCATTTTCATCAAATTCAGGCACCTTGTAGGTTTTTTGCCGAAATTCATCACGATAGCTTTTTGGTGGTAAAATTGGGGTATGTGGCAGATGAAATCCTAAATTGACCATAAGGGGTTTCTGATTGTTTGCACCTTTTACTTGTTCCCCATAGCTGGTAATATAATTTGAGTTGCTATTAGAAAGATATTTTTTGAATTCTTCCACAATTTTCGCATCAACCGTTTGTCCGGCAGGCATAGGATTCTGCCCGCCAATAATCAGGTTTTTGTTATACCTAGTGTATGAACGTAAAATGCCAAGCTCCTTTTCTACTGCTTTACGTTTGACAATATCTTCATTGGTAATAGCCCCCTCCTTTTTGGAAAGGTAGTAACGCTCTGTTCTTCCATCTGCAAATTTCACATGCTCCTGCACACCTTGGTACGCTCCTTTACCATTAACCACTTTGTAGGGGCTAACGGTCCAAAGGTCTCCAATTCCATTTTTTTGCAAACTATGTTTAAAGTGCATCACATGATTGTAGTGACCTGCATCCCTAAAACCCTGCCCTGGTCCCCATTTGTAAATGTAGGAACCGGTTTTTCCAAAAACGGCTGTATTGTAACCTTCCTTTTGAAGTGTTTGTGGGAAGGTGGGTTTTACAAAATCTGGGTTTTGATGTGTCTGCTCAAATGCATAATGCCCATTTCTAAATGGATATCTTCCACTAATTATCGAACCTCTAGAAGGGCCGCAAGCGGGGGAATTACAAAAAGCGTTTACGAACATTGTACCCTCCTCTGCTAATTTATCAATGTTGGGCGAGGATACATAGCCCAAAGGGCTTTCACTTTTACCAGTTGTAGCTTGGTTGTACGTTTCAATGGCGTCTGGCCGATGATCTTCCGTTATAATCCATAAGATATTGGGGGCATCTTGTGCTAAAATGCCCGAAGGGAACAGTTGTAAGAATAGAATGCAATAGATGAACTTTTTCATTTTAAAAGAGACAAATTTATTGGTCTTTTAAAATTAGGAGATGTGGTTAGTTTTTGATAGTCTATATTGGTCAAATATGGTGTTGTATAGAAGATGTGTAACTCTGTTTAATGAAAAAACACATGGATTTAAGGTAGGCAGCGCTATGTGAATTTTTAAGCTCTAGAATTACTACGGTTTATGCAAGCCGTCTATATAGGTCCAATGCCCATTTTCTTTTTTAAAATTTGAGTTTTCGTGAATGACTCCCATTTGTCCGTTTTCTATATAATACGCTTTAAACTCTACAGTACCTTCTGTATCGCTATTAGTTCCTTGTGACGTACGTAAGATTTCTAATTTCACCCAGTTAACGGATTTTGCCCAAGCCTCAATCTTACGCTTTTCGGATTTACTGGGACGCGTTAGACTATGGTGACTTTTTTGCAAGTAATCTATATTAGCAAGTACAAAGGCACTATAGCGCGATCGCATAAGGGTTTCGGCAGTGGCCACACTGTTAATATTTGCGTGAGCTTTTTGACAGCAAACACTGTACATTACATTAGGGTTGCAAGGACATTTCATTTGTAGCTTCTTTGAGACTATGGGTTTACCTTTTAGGAGCTAATATAATTAGACTTACATACAATTTCTTAAATTAATTAGGACCTAAAATATTTTAGCATCCCTAGCCATTAAATTTTTGAAGAGATATAGTATATTAGTCGGCTACACAAAACACAAACAATAATGAAAAAAATTAAGTTATTACTTTTTTGTCTTCTTATGGGGGCGACTACGATTATCAATGCTCAAGACACTTATGGAGGCTTGGCTTTATATACCTTAAGGGATGATATGGCCTCAGACGCAAAAACTACGCTTAAGGCCGTAGCGGATGCAGGCTATAAATACATTGAAGCCGCGGGTTATAATGACGGAAAGTTCTATGGAATGCCCCCTGCTGAATTCAAGAGCACTCTTAAAGAAATGGGCTTAAAGCCAATAAGCAGTCATCAATCAACAGTAACTCTTGAGAATGCAGATGCTATGATAGCGGATGTAAAAGCGGTAGGTTTTAAATATTTTGTTATTCCTATCCCTCCAATGGGACTTTTTACTTTTGAAGAAGAAGGTATGAAAATGGGAATGACCGGAGGTGCTGAAAACTTAGCGAACATTCTTGATGAATTAGGTGCTAAATGTAAAAAAGCAGGATTAAAACTTCTTTATCATAACCATGATTTTGAGTTTAAGGCAGATGATGATGGAGTAGTGGTAATCGATTATCTTTTAGAAAATTGTAACCCTAAGTTGGTGAATTTTCAAATGGATTTATTTTGGGTTACAAAAGCGGGAGCAGACCCAGTAGCTTACTTTAAAAAGTATCCAAAACGGTTTAAGATTTGGCATGTTAAAGATATGAACGAGGAGGGGTGGTTTGCACCCGTAGGAACGGGAAGTATTGATTTTGCTCGGATTCTAGCACAAAAGAAACTCTCAGGTATGAAGTACTATATGGTAGAGCAGGATAAAACCTTTAAAATGGAACCTTTGGAGGCTATTAAAGTGAGTCATGAAGGACTAAAAAAGTTTGATTTCAACTAAAACAAATTGAATACATATTATTAACCACGGTCAAATGATCGTGGTTTTTTTATGGTTTAATTGTTAAAATTTAGGTTCTTAAAACTTATAAATCAAGCACTTATTTTTCTTCTATTTAGATTGAGTATAAATAACTTGGTCAAGTATTGATCGTGACTTACATTTGTGTCATCGAAATTATTTATAACAAGTCTAAATAAAATTTAATGAAACCAACACTCTTACTATTTATGTTCAGCTTAGTTTTTGGCTATGCTCAAGAACAACAATATACAATTCAAGGAAAAGTAACTACCGGTGACGGGGACCCCGTTGCTTATGCCCATGTTTCGGTGGTAAAAAGTAAGAATGGTGCCGCTGCAGATGAGAATGGTGTATATAAGATTTCGGGAGTAACATCAGGTACATATGAACTTTATGTAAGTGCAGTGGGCTTTAAACCGCTTAAAAAACAAGTAACTATTACTAATAGTAACGTAACCTTGAATTTTATTGTCCGTATGGATTCCGAATTGGATGAAGTAGAAGTATTCGGTTCGCGATACGAGCATCCGGATAAAATAGAGGCTTTAACGCGATTACCTTTGGCGACCTATGATCAGATACAGAGTATATCCGTAATCTCTGAAAAAGTAATTGAAAACCAAGGTAACTTAACAATTGCCGACGCTACCAAGAATGTTCCCGGTGTATATTCTTTTGCTACTTATGGAAATCGCAGTGAAAGTATGTCTTCTCGTGGATTTAGAGGAATTCCCATTCTTAAAAATGGCGTGCGTGTACACTCAGATTTTAGAGGGCAAGGTATTTTAACCGATATGCAAGGTGTAGATAATATTCAAGTTTTAAAGGGTGCGGCTTCCATTACTCAAGGTGTAGCTACAGATTTGGGTAGCCCAGGTGGGGTTATTAATATCGTAACCAAAACCCCAAAATACCAATATGGAGGTTCGGCTTCTTTACGTGGCGGTAGTTTTGGGCAAGTAAGGCCTACTTTTGATGTTTACGGACCTTTGAACGATAAAAAAACACGGCATTCCGTATTAACGGTGCTTTAGAAAGGTCAGATAGTTACCGTGCTAGTGTTTCATCCCAACGTTTCTATATCAACCCCTCTTTTGAATGGCGAATTGATGAGGGTACGAGCCTAACCCTTGAAATGGATTACTTTGATGATAGTAGAACTCCGGATCCAGGTACTGTTAACCTAAGTGCAGATGACACCAATTCTATCTATGATTTACCGCATGAACAGTTTTTGGGTTATAAAGAGGATAAATACCTTACTCAGAATACTACATATTCCGCACGATTCAAAAAGAAGATTAATGACAAGTTAAGTGTAAATGCAGCATATTTTGCTTCTAAGTTAGATCTTGATGTTAAGAATGCCAGTATTGGCGGTGTTGTTAATGATGCTGATGGAAATCCTGTTTATAACCTAAGAAAAAGAGGTTATGCTACCTCTACAAGAGACGATAAGAACAGTGTTTTACAAATTGACCTTATTGGAGACGAAGTAAAAACAGGAGGCATCAGTCATACTTTTCAGGTAGGAATGGATTATAGAAAAACAACATTTAGCACATTCAGTAACAGTGCGGCCGTGGTAGATACTCTAGATGTTTTTGGCACTATTTCAAATAGCACGCCAGATAATATTGAGTTGACAGGTGATGCAATAGGAGGCTCGGAGTCTAGGTCTATTGGCTTTGTGGCTCAAGATGTAATTACTTTTAACTCCTGGTTAAAGTCCTTTTTAGGATTCCGTTACAGTACCACGGAAACCAGCACAGCGGCAGAAATTACAGATAGCGACGCCTTTAACCCACTCGGGGGTATTATCATTTCTCCTTTGGAAAACGTGAACGTTTTTGCTTCGTATACCAACAGTTCATACCCAAGAAATGGAACTAGGTTAAGCGCAGACGGAAGCGAGCTTGGTAATGAGCGCTACGATCAATTGGAAGCAGGAATAAAAACCAACTGGTTAGATAGTAGATTACGTTTTAATCTTACATATTTTAAAATTAACAATAAAGATATGAACCTTCCGGTGTACGATGAAAACTGGGTGGCTACAGGTTTTTACGAAAAAGGAGGTAACGATCAACGCCAAGGGGTTGAAGTAGAACTTACGGGTCGTATTCTTGATAATTTTGAAGTCATTACGGGATATTCCTATATTGATGCGCAATATAAGGAACACACGTCTTATGTTTACGGTTCAGCGCCTTTAAACACGCCTAAACACACCTTCAACGTTTATGGAAACTACTCCTTCAAAAACAATTTAAAAGGGCTTTCGGTAGGAGCCGGAGCATACTATACGGGAGAACGTCCTATAAACAACTGGAGTGCTGGGCCTGTTACGCATGAGGGAATTGTTCCTCGTCAAGAGCCTTTTGATGTTGAAGCATATACGCTTGTAAATGCACAGGTAGCTTATGAATTTAACCAAAATTGGGGTGTTCGTGTGTTGTTGAATAATATTTTTGATGAAATTGGTTACAACGCGTATCGTACCCGTTTCATCAACCAAACGGATCCTAGAAGTTTTTACGGAATGGTCACTTATAAATTCTAGGTTTAAAAGTTTTAAGTAAATGTTTTTTTTAGGATGTTGATGCTATTGTGTCAACATCCTTTATTTTTTCTGTGGATGATTAGTAGTCAACCTTCTATCTGCTACAAACAAGATTTGTTGATAATTTCTGACATTCTAATTCTTTGAAAACCATTTGAAGCCATTAATTTTACTTGCTTTTTAGACCATGGAAGAACTTAAAGTAGGCGACAAACTATATAACACTAAGCAAGAAGGTTTTAACGATTTTGTGCGATATTCCTTTTCGGAAGTCGTTAAGCTCACTAAAACTTTAGCCGTTTTAAGGAATGGCGTAAAGCTGATTAATCGACCAAAAATATCGTACATAACCGAGAGCATTGGTTATTCGGTCAATCGTCAAAAAGGGGTACATTGGCACTTGGTTTCCATTGAGGCCATACGAAAGGCACAAATAGAAAATGAGAAAATAGCAGCTCACGATTGGTTTGAGAACAAGGAATTTTCGCTAAAGGAAAAACAGTGGATTTATAGGCAGTTCAAAAAGTTGAACGAATCCAATCAATAATAATAGCCATAGTTTAAATTAGTGTCCGCAGGATTTCATTTTTCCCTTCAAAAGTAGTTCAAATGAAAAAAAGAAAATTAAGTTTTGGTGATGTTCTGCTACTGGTTTTTTTATTGCTATTGCTTATTCCGCAGACTAGAAAGCCCATCCAAGTTGCATTGAACCAAATTAAATTACAGTTTTTTTCTCCATCTGTATTAGAAAACGAAGACAGGAAAGTTATACAGCCTTTTAACTACTCGGTAAGAACTTTGAATGGAAAGAATATTACTTTGGGTATAGGAAAAAATAAAGTAACCTTTATAAGTTATTGGGCAACTTGGTGTCCGCCTTGCATTGCGGAAATGCCCAGTATTCAAAAGTTGTATAATGATTATGGAGATAAGGTCAACTTTATACTGTTAACTAACGAAGAGCCGGAGGTTATAACAAAATTTCTACATAAGAAGGAATTCAATTTACCTGTGTATATTCCCAAAATGAGTGCTCCAGAAGCGCTTTTTGAAAAAAGCATACCTACTAATTATATCATTGATAAAGAGGGTACTATAGTGGTTAAAGAAACAGGCTCAACTGACTGGAATTCTAAGAACACTAGGGAGATACTGGAAAATTTACTTCTTAAATAGCGTCTGTCCTAACTCTTAAGCCCTTTGCTTAGTTTTTAAGTGTACGTCGTAATGCATGAAAAAATTAATCCAGATATTTCTGGATAAACGTAGTATTATGGGTAGAACCAATATCATTTCTATTACGATAACAAAAAAGGTGTTCAGTAGACTCATATCAAAGATAATGAAGCAAAGAAACAAGGCTACGCTGGCAAAAATGAGACCCACAGGATAACTAACATACATAGCTCCATAAAAAAATGAAGGTTCTATTTTGTATTTGGTATGACAATGGCTGCAACGCTCCTTCATTTTTAGAGTTTTGGATATTTTATAAGGATTGGCTTCCAGATACATGCTTTCATTTTGACAAACAGGACAGGTTCCCGTAAATATGCTATACACTTTAGTGCCTTTTAAAAGTTCCATATGCTCTTTCTTAATTTATTTGTAATTAGTTTAAAAGGGTTTCGTTGCACTTTTAAAACCTTATAATTGTCACTTGTGATAGAGATTGTTCTGTCACCGCACAAATTTAAAGACTTCGCCATGTTATATCCATGCTAAATTATCGCAGGTTTTTGTATTTTTAGGACATAATTAAGTCTTATGCAAATTGTACCGGTATTACATATAGAGCAATTCAAAGAAGAAAATGCTTTGGTTGAGTTTTATAGTAATGATTTGTCCAAGCATTTAGAAACAAACAGAAAAATTGTGCACAGGCCACATAAGCACGACTTTTTTCTTTGTGTATTGTTTGAAAAGGGAAATGGCACCCATGAAATAGATTTCAGTTCGTATCCTATAAATGATGGAAGTTTGTTTTTCCTTAAACCGGGACAAACCCATAGTTGGTCATTCAATGCTCCGCCGCAAGGTTATATTTTCTTTCATACCCAATCATTTTTTGAATTAAGTGTTGCTGATGTAAAGTTGAATCAATTTCCATTCTATTACTCCTATAAGAATCCTCCGCATCTAAATTTATCAACTTCGGAACAGGGAAAAATAGCAACTAGGTTGAAGGAAATTAATGTAGAATACCAAGGTAATGGGGTTTACAAAAAGCAAAAGCTGGTCAGTCTTATCAATCTGACTTACATAGATTTGAGTAGGTTGTACGCTTTTGATGTCTCTGAAAATACACTTTCGTCTACCTATTTAAAAATCCTTTCAGATTTGGAACATACTATTGAACGCTATTATAAAACTGAAAAAAAAGCACATTTTTATGCGGATAAGCTGAATATTACAACGAAACATTTAAACCGCGTAACACAAACAACCCTAGGAAAAACTACTACTGAACTGATAACGGAACGTATTCTTTTAGAAGCAAAACGACTTATTGTACACTCAGAAAATCCCTTGTCCCGAGTTGCGGAATCATTGGGTTACGAAGATTACGCCTATTTTTCAAGGGTATTTAAGGCAAAAAACCAAACCACCCCTTTAGAGTTTAAGAAACGCTATTTATAGGGAGTTTAAGTTTGATAAAAAGAGAAGCCTAAAACTTCTCAAAAACGCCAAGGCCAAATAAGGCAAAATCATATTTTACCGGGTCGTTGGGGTCTAGTTTGCGTAAATTTTTATCCAGTTCGGCCAGTGCCTTTGCGTCGTTTTGTTTTCTAGTAAGTAATTTTAATTTTCTACCTACATTTCCGGAATGCACATCCAAAGGGCAGGATAATTGACTGGGAGAAATTCGCTCCCAGATACCAAAATCTACTGAAGTAGCGTTGGAACGTACCATCCATCGCAAGAACATATTTATACGCTTTGCAGCAGAACCTTTTAAAGGATCACTTACATGCTTTTGCGTGCGTGATGGGTGGGAAAGCTCAAAAAAAACTTTTTTAAAGGCCGATATAGCAAGTTGCATAGATTGCTCTTGGGCATGCTTTGCAAAAACAGCTTCCAATCCACCATGGTTAACATAAATATTTTGCAAGCTTCGTATAAAATAGCTTAAATCTTCACCATTAAATGTCCGGTGTACGAAGGTCGAGAGCTCTTCATTGTTATCCTCAGTATACTCCAAAACGTAATCATAGGGTGAGTTGCCCAGGAGGTCCATTAACTTATTGGCGTTGTTAATGATACTCTTTCTGTTGCCCCAAGCAATGGTTGCCGTAAGAAAAGCACTGATTTCAATATCTTCTTTTCGGGAAAATTTATGAGGAATCTGAATCGGGTCGGTTTCCAAGAATTTTGGGTGTTCATATTCCAATACCTTGGCGTCTAAAAACTGCTTTAGTTCTGTGCGATTCATCAAATATGGATTGAAAGATAAATTCTTAGTGTTCCAAAGTATCAATAACTACTTCTTTGTTAACTATAAGACCGTCTACCATGGCCAGTTTACGGTCTGCCATATCGGCCAATTGCTCGTTGTGGGTAACGATTACAAAGGTCTGTCCAAATTCATCCCGAAGCTCAAAAAACAATTTATGAAGGTTATCCGCACTTTCGGAATCTAAATTTCCACTGGGCTCATCGGCAAAAATAATTGATGGGTCATTTACAAGGGCCCTGGCTACGGCCACACGTTGTTGTTCTCCACCGGAAAGTTCACTGGGCTTATGATTGTAACGGGCAGAAAGTCCTAAAAAATCCAATAATTTTTTAGCCTTTGTTTCAGCTTGGGCCTTTGGTGTTTTTTTAATAAAAGCAGGAATACATACATTTTCCAGAGCTGTAAATTCCGGTAGTAGTTGATGAAACTGAAAAATAAAACCAATATGTTCATTTCTGAACTTGGCCAAGTTTTTATCGGACAATTGCGTTACTTCGGTATCATTTATCAAAAGACTACTATCGGATGGGTTGGATTGCACATCTAACGTTCCCAAAATTTGCAGTAAAGTGGTTTTCCCCGCTCCGGAAGCACCCACTATTGAAATGACCTCGCCTTTTTTAATATGAAGATCAACACCTTTAAGTACCTCCAAATCACCGTAAAATTTTTTAATATTATTGGCTTTGATCATATATCGAATCTTGTTCAGGAAATTTATGAATCGTAAAAGTAATGAAAATTGATGTTTACGAACCGATAGTAGGAAAAACCATTTTCTGGTCCAAAAAGATTAAATTGGCGGTTTGGTACAGAAAACCGTACTTTTGTTCACTATTTTTACCATTACAATAAACAAGATAGCTTTATGGCACCCTATAGAAATTTAGAAGAGTACAATTTGGAAATTACCACAGAGGTAAAAGACCGGTTTTCAAAAATTATTGATGGAATAGGGGAGGACGTTACTCGCGAAGGGTTGGTAAAAACACCTGAGAGAGCGGCCAAGGCTATGCTCTTTCTTACACAGGGCTATCAGCAAGATGCGGTAGAGATACTTAAAGGAGCCATGTTCAAGGAAGATTATGATGATATGGTTATCATAAAGGATATTGAACTGTATTCGCTTTGTGAACATCATATGTTGCCGTTTTTTGGAAAAGCCCACGTAGCTTATATTCCCAATGGTCATATTGTGGGGTTAAGTAAAATTCCACGTGTGGTAGATGTTTTTGCTCGTCGTTTACAGGTGCAGGAGCGTTTAACACATGATATTTTGGAATGTATCAATAATACGTTAAAACCAAAAGGTGTTGCTGTGGTCATTGAGGCATCTCACATGTGCATGATGATGCGTGGGGTTCAAAAGCAGAATTCGGTTACAACAACTTCTGGATTTAGGGGGCAGTTTGAGAAACAGGAAACTAGGAATGAATTCCTTAAGTTAATCAGTTCGGACCTATCGTAAGAGGCTTCTTTTTATCGGCTTCTGCAAAACGGTACTTTTGGATTGTTTTTTTGGCATTCTTATTGCTTTTGATAGTATGAATAAATACTTTTCATTATGTCAAAAACTAAAGACGATAAATATAAAAAACTACTTCTAGGTTTACTTTTTGATGGAATTGGCATGCTTTCTTTTGCTATTCCGTTTGTAGGTGAATTTTCGGATATTGTGTGGGCACCACTGGCCGGTTGGCTTATGATCCGCATGTATAAGGGCAAAATTGGGCAGGGCGCTGGACTTATTACTTTTTTGGAGGAAATTGTGCCTGGATTAGATGTAATACCCACCTTTACTTTAATGTGGTTGTATACCTATGTTTTTAAAAAATCCAGTGAAACGGAAACCATAGAGGTAAATGTTTAATTTATCTTAAAAGATAAATAAGGGCCTTGATTCTACGGAACAAGAATGGTCTTAAAAATCTATAGAATTAGTAGGGATTTTCTACAAATCTCATTTCTAGCAGTTTAAGTTGCAGGGCCACGACTATGCTGGGAAACCCTTTGTTTAAAGGGCTTAGCCTTACTTCTTAATTTTGTTTAAGCTTTATTGTAAATTCACCAACCAAACCCTTAAAAAAAAATTAAATTCATAAAATAGCATAGAGGAGTACATCAAATATCTCTAACTTTGGTTTAAACCCAGACCAAAATTTTATGCAAAGAAGAAAGTTTATTGGAAAAGCTGCACTTGCCTCTCTGGCCAGTATTGTAGGAGCTGATATTGTTTATGGCTCCAAAATGTCAGCTAATTATATTCCGTTAGCTCTACAAGATCCCGATCCATTTAAATTGTTTAATAAGGATAAGGAAATGGTTGTCTTAAATGACAAGCCATGGAATATGGAGGCCCAAGCTCATTTATTGGATGATAAGGTTACGCCCAACAAATACATTTTTGTTCGTAACAACGGACTCATACCGGAAGAAATAGATGTAAAAAACTGGACGCTTACTATAGATGGTGAATCCGTTAAACAAAAAAAGACCTATACTTTAGAAGAGCTTAAATCAAAGTTTAAACAACATACCTACCAGTTAACGTTGGAATGTGGTGGCAACGGCAGAAGTGAGTTTGATCCACCTGCAAAAGGAAACCAGTGGACGGTTGGTGCGGTATATTGTGCAACTTGGACAGGGATACGACTTAGGGATGTTCTAGAAGATGTGGGAATAAAGGATGATGCCGTTTATTTTGGTTACCACGCGGCAGATATTCATTTGAGTAGGGACCCTTCTAAAGAACCTATATCCAGGGGAGCTCCAATGGCAAAAGCGCTTCAAGATGAAACGATATTGGCGTTTAAGATGAACGGAGAGGATATTCCTTTGGCACATGGTTATCCGCTTCGTGTAATTGCTGGTGGCTGGCCTGCTTCGGTATCCGGTAAGTGGTTGCAACGCATAAGTATTAGAAATATAGTGCACGACGGCACTAAAATGACGGGTACTGCCTACAGGGTGCCTTGTAAACCTGTAGCTCCTGGAGAAAAAGTGGCCGACGAAGATATGTGCATTATAGAGTCTATGCCGGTAAAATCCCTTATTACTTATCCAAAATCCGGAGCAAAGATTCCCAAAGGAAAAAAATTAAACATTAGAGGACACGCTTGGGCAGGTGAGTTGGAAGTAGTTAAAATGGAGTATTCCATAGATTTTGGTTCCACTTGGAAAACCTGTAAACTAGAAAAGCCTGTAAATCGCTTGGCATGGCAGCATTTTTCTGCAGAAGTAGACTTTCCTCAAGAAGGTTATTACGAGGTTTGGGCAAAGGCCACGGATTCCAACGGGTTTGCTCAGCCTATGTTATTGCCCGGCTGGAACCCTAAAGGATATTTAAACAATGCATGTCATAGGATAGCCGTAAAAATTGCATAGATGAAAAAGGAAAATCACGACAAACTGAAGCATGAGTTTCGGGGGTTCTACAGAATACTGGTCCTTTCCTGTGTAATCGTAGCTCTTTTTTCCGTAGCCATGGTTTACCTAATGGTAGACCCTAATTTAACTTCTTTTAAAAGTAAAAAAACGGATACGGAACTGGTTGCTGTGCCAGTTGATGATGATGACTATGATAAAGTAGAAAATGGGATTCACGTACGTACCGGTTTTATTGATGCTCCAGGGATGATGGAAACCGTTCAAAACTGCACCAATTGTCATTCCGCTAAATTGGTTATGCAGAACCGTATGAACAAAGAAAGGTGGAAGACTACCATAAAATGGATGCAAGAAACCCAAAACCTTTGGGATTTGGGAGCGAACGAAGATGTCATTATTGACTATCTCGTTACCAATTATCCTCCAAAGAAGAAGGGTAGAAGGGAAGTTCTGACCGATATTGATTGGTATGAGTTGAAAGATTAAATACTTTCTACCGACCAATGTCTGGCAAGCCAAAGAGTAATGGAAAAATACTTTGATGCATTTGTAAATTCCTTTATGGGTACATTAAGTTGGACCCATAAATCCATAGTGTTTGAAGTTCCTTGGTATACCAATTATTTTTATGGAATAATTCTACTTTCACTAATAGTATGGTTTTTGGAAATAGCGTTCCCGTGGCGTAAAAATCAAGCTATTTTTAGAAAAGATTTTTGGTTGGATGCGTTCTATATATTTTTTAATTTTTTCTTGTTCACAATTGCTATAAGTGGATTTTATAAGTGTTTGGAATTGTTGTTTTTAGAGTTTAATGTTGCAATACATTCTTTAGCTCTTATAAACCTATCGGAATGGCCATCTATTTTACAATTGTTCGTGTTTTTTGTACTCTTGGATTTTGTACAGTGGTTTACCCATATGTTACTTCATAGGTATGCGTTTTTATGGGAGTTTCATAAAGTGCACCACAGTGTAAAGGAAATGGGTTTTGCCGCGCACATGCGATACCATTGGATGGAAAATATTTTTTACAAACCGCTAAAAACATTTGCTGTAATGGTTTTAGGAGGATTTGAGCCTGAGCAGGCTTATATTGTCCATTTTTTCGCAATTGCCATTGGTCATTTAAATCATGCCAACATCAAATTAACTTGGGGACCATTAAAATATATTTTCAACAATCCTGTAATGCATTTGTACCATCATGCCTATGAGCTTCCTGAAGACAGAAAGAACGGGGTAAATTATGGTATTAGTCTCAGTATGTGGGATTACCTTTTTAAAACCGACTATATTCCTGAAGATAGCGGTCTTGTTCCACTGGGGTATGAAGGTGATACTAAAATGTCTAAAACCTTTCTAGGGCAAATGGTTCATGGTTTTAGGTATCAAAAGAAAAAGCCTTTAGATTGATTGATCTAAAGGCTTTTTTTCTTTTGATAAAAGTGTCTTACTCTACCGTTAGAGTAAAGGTTTGTGCAATATCAGTTTCCCCACCAGCATCGGCCAAAGTACCATCGTTTGGTTTTTTAGGCTCGTGACGCAATGTAATCTGTAAGGTTCCCTCGCCGGCATCACCAGTCATTAGGGTAAAGGAAAGACCAAGTGGGTTTCCATCTTCGTCAGTATCTCCATATGAAGTTGATGTAATAGATCCATCTACATCAAAGAAAAACTGATGCTCATCTGCCTCTTCATTTACTTCAGCGGTAATATCCTCTGCAGGTGTTTCCGTTTCGTTCAATAATTCTATCGTACCGGTGTAAGTGGAGTTTGCCATTAGATTATCCACTGTAATTACTGGAGGGTTTGGGCCGTCTCCGTCTAAATCTTGAGATTGAAGTGAAGCAGTGTCTCCACCTTCACTTGAAAGGGCCACCTTTATTGTGGTAATTACCTCTTCTTCATCTACGGCATCCGGGTTGTTGTCATCACTAGAACATGATGTCATTACTGATGCCATTAAGCTTAGTGCTAGAACTGTTTTTAATACGTTGTTACTTTTCATAGTTGTTACTTTTTGGTTTAAATTATATTAATAGTTGAAAATTAGGCGCAGGCTTATGTTTCTACCCATATCGTCCACAAAATACCGTTGGCGATTTAAGTAATCACGATACTTGGTATTCAACAGGTTGGCGGCACTTAAGCCTACGGTTAAATCGTTTGGGTTTTTAAGAGTAAAAGATACCTCTGTATTTAAAGACAGTAGATGATAAGCATTTGGAGGGGTGTTTATATCTAAAACCACATTTTCTTGTTGTTGTGGTGAAAACACCTCTATGTTAGGTGGGAACCTGGTTTGCTCAAATACAAATTGGCTCTCTAAGCTCACCAAAAAATTGTTCCATTTAGGATCTGTATAGCTAATACTGTTAGTGAAATTGGCAGCAGGTATGTTTATTAGTGGGATGTCCTTTTCTTTATCCGTACCCTTTACCCAGGCAAATTTATGGTCCGTTCTTATATGGGACGACCAATTGTTGTATAAGAACGCATCAATTCCTACCAATACGGCATTGGTTTGCCGATAACTCCATACAGGGAATGCTCCTCTAATTGTGAATTCAACCCCTGTAGGCTCTAATAATATAAAATCACTAATGCTATTCAAGTAAGGTGCTAAAGTGTATCCCCATTTATCCGTGTTTCTTTCCAAAGAGGCTGAGAGCTTGGATGATGTTTCACTTTTGATTCTAAGGTCGCCAAGTTCTATACGAGCAGCGGAATGATGCAAGCCATCACTAAATAGTTCGGATGGGTTAGGAGCTCTTTGTGAAAAAACGTAATTAAACCGTAAATGGTCTTTTTGGTTAATTTCATAGTGAAAACCTGCCGTACCCGAAAAATTATGATAATCAAATACCGGATTGGTAAGCAACTGGGTTCCTAGATCTTCTAGGACTATATCGGCAAAATCTAAATCATAACTTCTTTCTTGCCAACGAGATTCCCTATAGAATTTTTTTGCATCAATCCGACTAAAATCGTAGCGCGCTCCCGCATCTAAGGTCCAATCGGTATTTAGTTCATAGCTTCCAATGGCAAATAATCCAAAATCATATTTATCATAATCAGGAATCAATCTTCTAACTCCGGTATCCGGATTTGCAAAATTGGATTGAAACCTTCCCATGACCCCAACTTTTACATCTAAGCCTTGTTTTGCATCCAACTTTAAGTTGGATAAAACAGAATGTGTGGTTAGTTGGAGGTCTAACGAAGCTTTGTCCGCATCGTCTCCTACGCGAATGTCATACTCAAATCTTCTGTTTTTTTGAAAATCATATTGAACGGTCCATTTTCCAAAACCTTCAAACCTTCTATAGTAATTTAGTTTTGCCAAATGATGGCTTACCTCTTGGTTGGGGTGGATTATATTATAAGTGAAATCGTTTACAATACTGGGTGTCTGGCTATTTATGGATAATATTAAATCATCTACATTGCCAATATGGGAAGCTCTTAAGATTCCTATTTCAGAATTAAAATAGGAGTAATATCCTTCCCAACCCTGCACAAAATCTCGTTTTCCAATGTTAAGAGAGAATCCACTTTCCCTTATGCCTGTATTGGATAAAAGGTAGTCCGGAGCTTCTAAGTCTCCCAGTTTTTTGTAAGAGCCCTGTGCTTTTATGTAGAGACCGGATTCAAAAGACTTTGTAATGGATGATGTGATATTACCGCCACGACCATTGGAGAAAAGGTTCAGTTGTGTTTTTCCAAATAAAGAATCGGTTCTAATAATGGGTAAGGGTTCTAAAACAATAACCCCACCAATGGCATCACCACCATACTCAATGGCGGCCGCACCTTTAATTACACTGATGTTCTGGTTTGCGTTTACATCTACATTGGGAGCATGTTCTTCTCCCCATTCCATATCTTGCATTCTAACGTTGTTGTTCAGAATCAAGATTCTACTACCATTTAACCCCTGTATAACGGGTTTAACAATGTTGCCACCGGTATTTAAGGTAGATACCCCGGAAATCTTTTTTAGGGCATCACCTAAACTATTACCACTGTTACGTTCAACATCCTTTTGAGAAAGGGTGTTTTCTTGACCGGAGTTTGTGTTTTTTGGTACATTGCCTACTACTTTTACTTCCTTTAGCTCCTCTAAATGATGTTCAAGTCTAATCTCTGAATAGGTATCGCCACTTACGGTAACCACATGAAATTTTGTGGTACATTCTGGATGAGATATTTCCAATTCCAACACACCATCGCAGAGATTTCTAAAGCTGAACTTTCCGTTCTCTCCGGATACAGTGGAAACGTTTTTTCCAGTGATAGAAATAGTTGCGCCACTCAGCGGACTGTTGTCATGGAAATCAACTATTTCTCCTAGTAATATTGAATTGCAATCTTGCGCGTAAATAATTGAACTGCAAAAGATTGCAAAAACAAATAAATAATACTTCATATATAAGTTTTGCACGAAAAAGATATCGATTCAGACTATAAATCGATTTATTTTTAAAGGATGTGGCGTTCTAATTTTGACAAGGAGGAGGCCTGCCAAAACGTGTATACGGAACGTAAAATGAAGAAGTCTTAGAAGAAACTAAAGACGAAATTTTTTTATCTGTATGAATGATGAGAGGTAAAAGAATCAGTACCAAGAAAGTGGGGGCGAAAGTGAATTCAGAATTTTGATTCTGAATGGCCACATCGCAAATACTACAGTTTTCTATAGTATCGGCCGGGTCATCTTGGTGAACGTAGACGTGAAAAGAAGTAACCTTAACAAGTATAAGGCTAAACAATACAAATACAGAGAAATATTTAAATATTGAACTCTTCACGGCGCAAAAATACTAAAAGAAGTAGAACTGAGTGTTAAATAAGACCTAACAAAACCATTTAAAATAGAAAACCAAGCCCAATTCTCTTAAGCATCTTTTTTTCAAAGGCCCAAAAGAACTTAAATTGCCCGAACAACCAGCCATAAATTACCAATAACACTTGATAAAAGGGGAAAATAAGTAAAATTCGTAAAATCCAATAAAGTGTGCTTCCCCACCAAGAATCGGAGAAATTTGCTTGATGTAAGCCAATTAAATTCAAAAAAGGTTTTGCTACATATACGGAAGAAGAGCCGGTAATGGCGAAAACGATAAAGATGATAATCAACTGAAAATTGCTGGTAACGTCCCAGCGCTCTTTTAATTTCTGCATGGTAATTATTGAATTCGGCAAATATACTTTTTATATGCGGGGTACAAAAGGTCCTAAGCGTTGATTGTATTTTCGTTGAAAATAAATGAAGTAGTTGTAAAGTTTGTAGTTTACCTCGTAGCCATAGTCCGTATGGGGGTCATAGTTAATTTGCAGTTCATAAAGGTCGGGGTTATATCTTAAAGGTTGCATCACTCTTTGGTTATAATTGGTGACAAAAATTTGATTTCGGTTCTCCATATACGATTGCGAATAGAAATTACGGGGTCTGGCTATGCTTTGAAGCCAAAAATTAAAGCCTGGCTCAATAATTATTATTTCGTACTCCGTTTCTTCATTCGCAATTTTCACGGTATCTCCCTCTTTTTGATGAAAAGCTGACTTTTCATCTTCCGAAATAGTAACCGTTTCTTTTGTACTGGAACAACTACTGGCTATTACAGTTGCTACGAGCACGATTGCACTGTATATGATATATATTCTTTTCATTTTCATAACTATTGAGACCTGTTATTCCAATTTACAAAAAAAAGCCGCTTGAATCAACAAGCGGCTTAGGTATACTATTTTGTAATCAGGATTCTATTTGCCAAATAAGCCACCTAGAAGACCGCCAATACCCCCTTTATTACCACCAAGGGCCATAGAGGCTACATCATCAAGGATGCTACCGTCTCCATCTGAATCCAAGAAAGATTCTATAAGGGATTGTTGTTGGTTGCCGGAATCGCCGCCACCCATAAGACCACCAAGAAGATTACCTATTCCGTTAGAGTCGCTAACATTCTGTTCTTTGGTTTGCTTGCCCAAATATCCTAAAAGAATAGGGGCCGCTACTTTTAATATGGTAGAAATAGAACCTGCATCCATTCCAGATTTCTGACTTAGTGCATTTTCTACGGTAGCTTGTTTTCCGCCTAAAACGTGACCTAGTATTCCAGCGCCGTCATCCATAACGGATTGGTCAACTCCTCCGTTAAATAGTCCACCTAGGTTATCCAAGATGCTACCGTCATGTTTTCCTGATAAAGCACTCATTAACCCTTGTGCTCCTTCTGGTGTTGCTGCATTTTTCTTCATTGCAC
This sequence comes from Zobellia sp. B3R18, assembly GCF_018860715.1. Lineage (NCBI taxonomy): Bacteria > Pseudomonadati > Bacteroidota > Flavobacteriia > Flavobacteriales > Flavobacteriaceae > Zobellia > Zobellia sp. B3R18. The sequence continues at coordinate 242,796 of NZ_JAHKQG010000005.1, forward strand.
CCATTAAGATAGGCAAGGCCATGCTTAATACGCTTCCGGTTTGATCGGTTGAATTACCGGTCTGGCCAGCTACACCACTTATTAATTGTTTGCCCATTGGGCTGCCTAGTAGGTCTAATAATCCTGACATAATGTTTAGTGTTTTATAATTGGACAACAATTTACAAAAAAGATTCGGTCAAAACGGAGGAGATATTAAAAAAGAACCGCTTAATAGCGCAAGAAAACAACAAGTTGATTTAGTATTATATTGTTAGATTACAGTTTGTTATGTGTTTTTATGTGAATTTTTAAATTAAAACGAAGCAAGTTTGTGTGCAGATATAAAAAACAGAAAACCTCGTTGTGCAACTATCTGCTCAACGAGGTTTTGATATGGTTATAAAGTAAGGCTACTTTAAAAGTGTGATAATCTGTTCCGCTAATTCCGTTCCTATGCGGTTTTGTGCTTCACCGGTAGCTGCGCCAATATGTGGAGTTAATGAAATATTGGGGTGCATAAGAATTCTAATTTCCGGTTTAGGCTCGGATTCGTATACATCAAGCCCTGCAAAAATTACGTTTCCGTTCTCTAGGGCATCAACTAGGGCAACTTCATCAAGAACACCGCCACGGGCAGCATTTATGATACCAACACCTGGTTTCATCATTTCAAACTCATCTTTTCCTAAAATATAGTTCTTTTGTGAAGGCACGTGCAGCGTAATAAAGTCCGATGTGGAAACCAACGTTTCTTTGCTTTCCGATTCAAAATCAAAAGTTATGGATCGTCCATCAAAAAAAGGAACTTCAATTGAAGCTTTATCTAGGTTGGGGTCGTGGTAAATAACCTTCATACCAACACCTAGAGCTATTTTTGCGGTAGCCTGGCCAATTCTTCCAAAACCGATTATACCTAAAGTCTTTCCGCGAAGCTCGGTTCCAGACCCGTATGTTTTTTTTAGTTGTTTAAAATTGCTATCCCCTTCAAGTGGCATATTTCTGTTGGCATCATGCAAATAACGAACCCCTCCAAAAAGGTGGGCAAAAACCAGTTCGGCCACTGAAGATGATGAGGCTGCAGGGGTGTTTATTACGTGCAAACCTTTTTCTTTGGCATGTACCACATCTATGTTATCCATGCCAACACCGCCTCTTCCAATGAGTTTAAGGCTGGGGCAATTATCTATAAGCTCCTTTCTTACCTGGGTAGCACTTCTCACTAATAATCCGGTTATTCCGTTTTCGTTTATGAAATTTTGTAACTGTTCTTGGGCAACCCGTGTAGTTATCACTTCAAAACCAGAGTTTTCAAGCGCTTTTATTCCTGATTGGGCCAATCCGTCATTTGCAAGTATTTTCATTCTATTCGGAAAATTTATTTAGTACTATAGTATATTAAAATAGCGTCCGTTAGCGGTTGGCCAACGGACGAATTCTTATGTTTAATGAATTGGGCAGGTTACCCTTTTCTTTCCATTTCGCTCATTACATCTACAAGCACGCCTACGCTTTCCAATGAAAGGGCATTGTACATAGATGCTCTGTACCCACCAACTGAACGGTGACCGTTTAGGCCGTTAATACCCGCTTCTTTCCAAAGTGCGTCAAAAGTATCTTTTAATCGATCATCGGCTAAATTGAAGGTAGCATTCATGTTAGAACGATCCTCCTTGTTGGCAAACCCATTGAAAACAGGGTTTAAATCAATCTCAGAATACAGTAACCGAGCTTTCTTTTCGTTAATTTCTTCAATAGCGGATATCCCTCCTAAATTTTTAAGCCACTCCAATGTTAACATAGAGGTGTAAACGGCAAATACAGGTGGGGTATTGAACATACTATCCTTTGAAATATGCACTTGGTAATCTAGCATGCTAGGAATCTTTCTGGATACCTTTCCAAGTACATCATCTTTTACGACCACAAGGGTTGTTCCGGCAGGGCCCATGTTTTTCTGTGCTCCGGCATAAATCAAGTCAAACTGAGAAAAATCAAGCTGACGAGAGAAAATATCGGAACTCATATCGCATATCAACGGTACATTGGTTCTTGGAAATTCCTTTACCTGGGTTCCAAAAATGGTATTGTTAGAGGTAAGGTGAAGGTAATCTAAGTCGTTAGGCACCGTATATCCTTTGGGAATGTAATTAAAGTTTTTATCCTTTGAAGAGCCAACTTCAATAACATCCCCAAATATTTTGGCTTCCTTAATGGCTTTTTCACTCCACGTGCCTGTGTTCAGGTATCCGGCTTTGTTCTCCAGAAAATTATAGGCAACCATAAGAAACTCCATGCTGGCACCTCCTTGAAGAAAAAGAGCGGAATAACCTTTTCCTTCTAGACCTAAAAGTTCAAGGGCCAAGCTACGTGCCTTTTCCATTACTTCTACAAAGTCTTTGCTTCTATGAGAAATTTCAATAAGGGAAAGACCGGAACCATTAAAATCCATTAATGCTTCAGAAGATTTCAACAATACTTCTTGAGGTAATATACAGGGGCCGGCACTAAAATTATGTTTTTTCATAAGGTTTGTAAAAAATTAAGGGATAAAGGTCTTGAATTTAAGGGAAACGCATCTCCCTATTAACAAAAATTTCTATTACGTTCTCAACAAGAAATCAACAGTATCTAGATTGTCCGCATAATCTGTCAAAGAAGGTTGTTGAGTGTTTCCGAAAGCAATTTCAGAGTCAATAACGCCTTCGCCTACAATACATTGTAACTCGTTCGTGTCTTGTGATAACCGTTCTTTTAAATTGTCTAGACTGTCATAACGCTCATAAAATAAGGAGGCAATAGGGGAGCTATAACTCTTATCCTCTTTTAAAATGAGGAAACCATTGTCCAGTATTTTAAATTCGGACATCAGGTAAACTGCTTTATTGTAATCATAATTATTGGCATATTTTACGTGCTCTATGATCGGATGATAGGAATAGACAGCCTCAAAGAGCGTAGCGAAATCATAGTTTTCGGGCACAAAAACTTTGCTAACACTACGGCATCCCAACCCGTAATACCTAAAAATATCTTCACCTAGGGCGTTGATTTGTTCTTTTGATTCCCTTCCTGTCAGAACAGCTATGGAGTTTCTGTTTTTTCTAATAATATTGGGCACTTTGCTAAAGTAGTGCTCAAAATAGCGAGAAGTGTTGTTGCTACCTGTGGCTATAACGGCATCAAAGTCTTCCATTTTACCATCTGAAATTTCAATCGTATCTTTAAGTAAAGGTTCAATTGAAATAAGATAATCTTTTATAAATAAAATAAGTGCATTATCATTTGAAGATAATTTAGCAAGGACTTTATTACCGGTAATTAGAACGGACAGAAAATCATGAAAACCAACCAGTGGAATATTACCTGCCATAATAAGCGCTACTTTTTTAGGCTTGTTTTTGTCCAGGTCGTATGACTTTAGCCAATCGAAAAGTTTTTCTTCCGTTAAGAGTTGCCCCCAGCTTTCCAACGCATGGATTACGTTCTCGCGGGTAAACCAACCATTTTTATGTTTGGACAGCGCAATGGCGTCCTCTAATTTTTGAGACCATTCGTCATTTGGTGTTTCCAATGTAACAAACTCTCTAAGAAAGTGGCCCAGTTTAACAAATGCAATAAAAGTTTTATGATGGTCGTTCATATATTTGTTCAAAATTGTATTCCGAAGTACCTTTGTGCAAAAGTAAGAATACTGAATTGATTTTTCTTTTTGAATACGAAATGAAAATATAACGAACAGCTTTTAGACCTGTTCAGCTTAAATTGAATAATATGGCAATAGTTATAACGGATGAATGTATTAATTGTGGAGCTTGCGAGCCGGAATGTCCGAATACTGCAATTTATGAAGGAGCCGATGAATGGCGCTATAATGACGGGACTTCTCTAGAGGGCGATGTAGTGCTTCCTGATGGGAAAGCGGTAAACGCTGATGAAGTTCAAGAACCGATCAGTGATGAGATATATTACATTGCACCTGATAAATGTACGGAATGCATGGGCTTTCATGAAGAACCTCAATGCGCCGCAGTATGTCCTGTAGACTGTTGTGTGCCGGATGAGGACCATGTAGAGTCTGAAGAGACCCTTTTGGCCAAGCAAAAATTCATGCACCCAGATGGTTAATATGTAAAAACGTATTGGTCTTAGGATCGTAAATGAAAACCCGGGCATAGTCCGGGTTTTTTTGTTTCTTAACTTTTGGGGTCTATATATGGCTTTATACGTTATCTTTGCATCCTGAAAAAGAAAAAATAAAAGACCGAACAAATCCATAGCGTCTAAAATTTAACGTTAAAATACATGAAAGCAGGTATAGTAGGGTTGCCAAACGTAGGAAAATCAACCCTTTTTAATTGTCTCTCCAACGCCAAGGCACAAAGTGCTAATTTCCCCTTTTGTACTATAGAACCTAACATAGGTGTTGTAAATGTACCCGACTCTAGATTACAGAAATTAGAGTCCTTAGTAGATCCAGAGCGCGTTCTACCGGCAACTGTAGAAATTGTTGATATTGCCGGTTTGGTAAAAGGAGCGAGTAAAGGCGAAGGGCTGGGAAACCAGTTTCTGGGAAACATTCGGGAAACCGATGCTATTCTTCATGTATTACGTTGTTTTAACGATGATAATATTGTTCATGTAGATGGTTCCGTAGACCCTATTAGGGATAAAGAAACCATAGATATGGAGCTGCAGTTAAAAGACCTTGAAACTGTTGAGAAGAAATTAGATAAGGTAAAACGCGCTGCAAAAACCGGAAATAAAGAAGCACAAAAGGAAGAAGCCGTTCTTTTAAAGTTAAAAGAAGGCTTAGAAGCCGGAACTTCTGTACGGGCCATAGATATTTCTGATGATGAAAGGGATGAATTTGTAAAGCCATTACAATTCATAACGGACAAGCCCGTAATGTACGTTTGTAACGTAGACGAGGGTGCTGCCGCTACAGGAAACGATTATGTGGAGAAAGTAAAAGCTGCCGTTGCCCAAGAAAATGCAGAGGTAATTGTGTTGGCCGTAGGAACAGAGGCGGATATTACCGAATTGGAAACCTATGAAGAACGCCAAATGTTTTTAGAAGACCTTGGGTTGGACGAGCCAGGTTCTGCCAAGTTAATCCGTGGAGCTTATAAGTTACTGAATTTGGAAACTTATTTTACCGCTGGTGTTAAGGAAGTCCGTGCATGGACCATTCCTGTTGGCGCAACCGCTCCACAGGCCGCTGGTGTTATTCATACCGATTTTGAAAAAGGATTTATTCGTGCGGAAGTTATTGCGTATAATGACTACGTGCAGTATGGTAGTGAAGCAAAGGTAAAAGAAGCCGGTAAAATGCGTGTTGAAGGTAAGGAGTACATCGTTAAAGATGGCGATGTCATGCACTTTAGGTTCAACGTATAGTTTTAGGACATTAAGAAATAATGTTGCCAATCCTTTAGGGGCAGCAATGATTTTAAGACCACATGGGTATGCCTTATGTGGTCTTTATCAATTTTAGAATATAACAGAACTTCTTGTTTATAAAAGAAATCAACATCATTTTAGGATAAGCCTATTTATGGTTAAATTCACGACTCTAAAAAACACTCTAGTACATTGAAGAATTTTATAGATGAATTGAACGATGCCCAAAGAGCACCGGTTCTACATAAAGATGGGCCGTTAATGGTTATTGCAGGAGCTGGGTCCGGTAAAACCAGGGTGCTTACCTTTAGGATTGCTTATTTAATGCAGCAAGGGGTAGACCCCTTTAATATTTTGGCGCTTACCTTTACCAATAAGGCGGCACGTGAAATGAAGGAGCGTATCGCTAAAATTGCAGGTAGATCGGAGACCAAGAACCTTTGGATGGGAACGTTTCATTCCGTTTTTGCCAAATTACTGCGGTATGATGGGGACAAACTTGGCTTTCCAAGTAACTTCACTATCTATGATACTCAGGATTCACAGCGTTTGTTGGCTTCCATTATTAAGGAAATGGGACTAGACAAGGATATTTATAAATACAAACAAGTACAGAACCGTATATCTTCCTTTAAAAATAGCTTGATTACGGTTAAGGCGTATCTAAACGACCCAGATTTGGTAGAGGCCGATGCTATGGCCAAACGCCCAAGAATGGGGGAGATATACCAAAATTATGTAGACCGGTGTTTTAAGGCCGGTGCAATGGATTTTGATGACCTTTTGCTCCGTACCAATGAACTTCTAAACCGTTTTCCAGAGGTTTTGGCCAAGTACCAAGACCGTTTCCGGTATATTTTGGTAGATGAGTACCAGGATACCAACCATTCGCAATATTTAATTGTAAAGGCTCTTGCAGACCGCTATCATAATATCTGTGTGGTAGGGGATGATGCCCAAAGTATTTATTCTTTCCGCGGAGCGAACATTAGCAACATCCTTAATTTTCAGAAAGATTATGATAATGTGGGTATGTACCGTCTTGAGCAAAATTACCGCTCTACCCGAAATATTGTAAACGCTGCCAACTCCATTATTGCTAACAATAAAGAGCAGTTAGAAAAAGTAGTTTGGACTTCAAATGATGATGGGGGTAGTATAAAAATACATAGGAGTACTACGGATGCCGAAGAAGGCAGGTTCGTGGCAGGTTCCATTTGGGACCATAAGATGAACGAACAATTGGGTAATGGTGAATTTGCGGTACTTTACCGTACCAACTCCCAATCCAGGGCTATTGAAGATGCTTTGAGAAAACGGGATATTCCGTACCGTATCTATGGCGGACTGTCATTCTATCAAAGAAAAGAGATTAAGGATGTATTAAGTTACCTGCGTTTAGTCATAAACCCTAAAGATGAGGAAGCTCTTAAGCGAATCATTAATTTTCCGGCAAGAGGTATTGGGCAAACCACTTTGGACAAGTTGACCGTTGCCGCAAATCATTACAACCGTTCTATTTTTGAGGTAATCCAGAATTTGGACAAAATCAATTTAAAGATCAATGCGGGTACGCAAAGAAAGCTTCAGGATTTTACGACCATGATTCAAAGTTTTCAAATCATGAACGAAACTACCGATGCTTTCGTTCTGGCCGAACATGTTGCCAAAAAGTCCGGTCTCCTTTTGGAGTTTAAAAAGGACGGGACGCCAGAAGGTATTGGTAAGATGGAGAATATAGAAGAGCTTTTGAACGGTATAAAGGATTTTGTTGAAGGACAAAAAGAAATTGCCGATGCCACGGGAAGTATAAGTGAGTTTCTAGAGGATGTAGCCTTGGCTACCGATTTGGATAATGATAAAGGTGATGATGACCGTGTGGCCCTAATGACAATCCACCTAGCCAAGGGGCTTGAGTTCCCGTATGTATATATAGTTGGGATGGAAGAAGACCTTTTTCCTTCCGGTATGAGTATGAATACCCGTAGTGAGCTAGAGGAGGAGCGAAGGTTGTTTTATGTAGCACTTACGCGTGCCGAAAAGCAAGCCTACCTAACCTATACACAGAACCGATATAGATGGGGGAAATTAATAGATGCGGAACCAAGCCGTTTTCTTGAGGAGATTGATGATAAATATGTAGAAAACCTTACTCCAATAGATACGGGTTATAGGTATAAACCTTTGGTGGACAGTGATATTTTTGGTGAAGTTGATAAAAGTAAGTTGCGGCAGGTTAAACCTGTGGGAGGTACACCTCCTAGCCGGAAAGGGCCTAATGAAAGTCAGCTTAGGAAGTTAAGAAAGTTAAAACCGGAACTAGCTACGCCTGTAGGCAATACAAATTCGGTAGATCCTAATTTAGCCGAAGGCAGTATTGTTAACCATACGCGTTTTGGTCAAGGTAAAGTGTTAAAGATTGAAGGAATGGGTAATGACCGAAAAGCTGAAATACAGTTTGTAAAAGGAGATATAAAAAAATTGTTGCTTCGCTTTGCTAAGTTGGAGGTGGTAGGTTAATTCTTAATCATTTTTCGATAATTGAGATTAAATGCCTTGAGGTATTTTAGAATAAATAAAAAGCCCTAAAAGTCAATTCTTAGGGCTTTTCTATTTGTTATAGATGTATATGTGAATGGGGTATGTTAATGTTGAAAAACAATTGAGAAAGGGATTTCATAGGTTACTCCATTATCCGTAACCAAGACCTTGCCATCACTTTTATCGTCCATTTGACTTAGGTATTGATCTTCTATTTGACCAGTAACTATTGAGTTGGGGTGGGTAAGGAAGTTTTTGACGCTCAATGAGTTTTCTACAAAAAGAATTTCATTAACCTGGAGCCCTTCAATATTTTGGTTGAACGTTATATTTGCTTGTTTGTAGAATGCTTTATCGGATTTAATCCCTATTATAGCTTCGGTAATAATTAGAGTTGGATGTGTTGATGCAGGTTGTAATACTTCAATTTCTATACCGGTCTCAGCATCGTTATTGTTATTATATCCAATTAGATTATTTCTTAATCTAAGTTCATAACTACCACTTTGAACTTCGTCTGGAATCCGAACGCTCAGGCTATTTTCGCTAGTTGATTCTGTTCCTAAGCGATACAAAAGGTCTTTTCCGCTAGCTTCTGTAGATATTAAAACAATTTCAGATAGTTCTCTAAATATATATTCCCCCTTATTCTCAAAATATAGGTTTTCACCGGTAACGGTTAGCATATCACCTTTTGTGTAAATGGTTTTATTAATGGATGTATTTTTTGGACTTCCTCCGGAAACCACTGGTATGGCTTCTCCCCAGTAGTCAATAAGATCGTACTCATACGTTTCTCCATCTAGATGAATAGCAAATTTGTAATCGGTGCCATTGGGCGCGTCTGCAGTATCCAGGTCAGGAAGGGTAAGAACAAAACTCTCATTACCGGACCCAGAGCTATAGGTTGCGTTCGTAAATTCATATACTATACCATCTTTTTTGAGGCTAAAAGTGTAATCTTCTAAGCGAGAATGATCTAAGTATAAATTTGCAGAAATATGAGCGCCAGGTCGGCTTATAACCCTGTCTAATTCGCCGTTAACACTAGCATAGCTAAAATTAGGTGTTCCTTTGGTAAAACGAAGGTCGCTATCATTGGTTTCTGTGCTATTATCATGTTCTATAAAAATTTCAATCTCATACCTTCCATTTAAATATGATTCCGGCAACCTTGCTGTGACGGCATCACTTTTATAGGATACATTTTCAATTTTTTCAACAATTAATGGTATGCTTTCACGGGTATGGCTGTTTATCAAATTGACCTTAACACTGTCCAAAACTGGATTAGTAGGATAGGCGTTAAAAGTAATGGTTTCGCCAGGTGCTTTATCGGCAAACATATTTATACTAAAAGGAGGCAATTCAACCTGATCAAGACGATTGTCTACGCTAACAATATATTTTTTAGTGTCTCCTGAGTTAAAAGTAACGGTATAAGTAACTGGTTTGGTAAAATCTAAGGTTTCATCAGACTCAGGAACACTAGTGGCTCCTTCAGGCAGATTAAGATGAAGCTTCAACGCAGGAATATTGCTTAGGTACGGAATACGAAACTGAATAGAGTCAGCCTCAGCTTCCGGTTGTTTAACATGATTAAAATTACTTCTACCTTCAGGCAGATTCGTGAAACTAAAAGCTACATGTGTGTTTTCTGCTGCTTCGTCTTCATTCTTAAGAATAACCTTATATCTGTTAGTAGACCCGTCTTCGGCGGTAACCGTATAAACTACTTCCTTGGAAAAATCTTGAGCAACACCTGATTTTGGAGAAATTGTGGCTTTTTCAGAAATGGTGATCTCAGGAGTTAAACTCGTAAGGTCAACAGTAGAAGGGAATGCGTGACGAATTTCGTTAGAATTGATTATCAGTTGTTTTTTTGTGTCTTGAATACTTATGCTAAATTCTAGAAGTTCATTCTTGTCGCTTTTTGATTGTGTTTCTTCGGTCTCATCGGAATCTTTGGAACAGGAAACAAAAAATAGCAGAAAACATGCAGATAGGGCAATTAGGGAGGAAAATTTCATACACTTATGTTTTTTATGTAAATCTGTCAAATCCCTGAACGATGTTATAAAGATTTTATTGAAATAATTCGACCAACGGTTTTCTGTATTTTGACTGCTTTTTAATAGAGCGCTCATGTAAAGCAGGATAGCTAATAGGATAAAAAAAAATGTATTAATTTCGGAGTGAACGAAAGGTGATAGACTATGGCGGAATTTATAAGAATATATGAGGAAAATCCCAATCCAAAGGAAATACAGAGGGTTGTTGATGTTTTGCGTAAAGGAGGGTTGGTCATTTACCCTACGGATACGGTATATGGTCTTGGGTGTGATATTACCAATTCTAGGGCCTTGGAGAAAATTGCACGTATTAAAGGTATTAAACTTGCCAAGGCCAATTGGTCCTTTATCTGTGCTGATTTAAGCAATCTATCGGATTATGTCAGACAAATAGATACGGCCACCTTTAAAATTTTGAAAAGAGCGCTTCCGGGCCCTTACACATTTATTTTACCTGGAAATACTAATCTGCCTAAAGACTTTAAAAAGAAAAAAACGGTAGGTATAAGGGTTCCAGATAATTCAATAGCAAAAGCGCTCGTAGAAGGTTTAGGTAACCCCATAGTATCTACATCTATTAGGGATGATGACGATTTGTTGGAATATACTACGGATCCAGAACTTATTTATGAGAAATGGGATAATTTAGTTGATGTAGTAATTGACGGTGGTTATGGAGATAACGTGGCATCTACGGTAATAGACTTGTCAGACGGGGAACCTACTGTTTTAAGGGAGGGAAAGGGAAGTTTGGATATTTTCTAAATATTTAATCGAAACTACAAAAAGGATATAAAAAAAACCGCAACTTCTAAAGTTGCGGTTCTTGTATCTCTAATATTAACTGCTTAGTTATTGATGGCAGGGTCGTTCATGCCTTCTTCGATCATGCTGTAGAACTGATCAATTTTAGGAAGAACAACAATACGAGTTCTTCTGTTCTTTGATTTTTCAGTAGTAGAAACAGGAACATATTCTGATCTACCGGCCGCTGTCATACGCTTAGGATCAACATTGTAATCATTTTGAAGAATTCTTACAACTGCTGTAGCACGCTTAACACTTAAATCCCAGTTGTCTAAAAGAACACCGTGTCTTCCGTAAGGTACATCATCAGTATGACCTTCTACCATAAATTCAAAATCTGGCTTGTTGTTCACAACCTGTGCAACTTTACCAAGGATTTCCTTAGCTCTGCTAGTAACATTGTAGCTACCGCTGCTGAATAATAACTTATCTGAGATAGAAACAAAGACAACGCCTTTTTCAACGCTAATTTCAATGTCTTCGTCATCTAAGTTACCCAACACACCTTTTAAGCTCTGAACCAAAGAAAGGTTTACAGAGTCTCTTCTAGTGATTGCGTCTTGTAATTTACGAATAGTAAGATCTTTTTCTTTTAAGCTTTCCAAAGACTTCTCAAGGTTCTCTGCACCTTTTGAAGTCAGAGTAGTTAAGTTGCCCATGTTATTGATCAACTCTTGGTTGTTAGCTTTTAAGAATGAATTTTGGTCTTGTAATGTTTTTAGACGAGAACTAGCAGTTGCCTTTTCCTCTAAACAATCGTTCAATTTAACCGTTGCGGAATTCAAAAGATCTTGTGCTTCTTTATGTTTTGATTCTAAATCCGAATACTTCTTTTGTGATACGCATGAAGACAACAACAAGGTCACTCCTAAACAGCCTAAAATTAATTTTTTCATAATGAGAGTTACTAAGTATTTAATGATTGTTATTTGATTTTAATTAGTGTCAATAAGCGACAAAATTAGATAATCGCCAAATTTAGTATTTGTAAAATTAGTTAATGTTTTACTAAATCGTTAAAATTCCTTACATGATGTACGAAATGCTGCCATACTATGGACTTCGTAAGGTAATACTTTGGGATAAAATTAGCTTTTTCCCTCACTTTATACATCTTTCCAAAATTCCTATAGAAACTTAAATGAGCTCTTAGAATTGCAAAGCAGTGGTTAAACTTAAACTGAAAAATGAAACGTAATGCTGCAATTCCGTCCAGTAAGAGACGAAATCCTATAATAGTCAGGGCTTTTTTCCGAGGTAAATTCTTTGTTATGGAAAAAAGGGAGTTTCTAAAGTTCAGATAGGTTTTTTTTGGGTTCATATTGCTTAAAGTAGATCCGCCCAAATGATAAACTTTAGAAGCACCAACATAAAATACCTTGTGACCTTTGTTTTTGGCTCTCCAACATAGATCTATTTCCTCTTGGTGGGCAAAATAGTGTTCATCAAAACCGTTAACAGACCAAAAGACCTCTTTTCTAATGAACATGCATGCCCCTGTGGCCCAAAATATTTCTAAAACATCATCATACTGCCCGTTGTCTTTTTCCAATTCCTGAAATATGCGTCCCCTGCAAAAAGGGTATCCCAACTTATCTATAAAACCTCCTGCCGCTCCGGCATACTCAAAATATTCCGGACGCATCATATCCAAAATTTTGGGTTGTATGATTGCAGCATCTTTGTTTTTCGAAAAAACTTCCAATATTGGGTGCAACCAATTTTCGGTTACCTCTACATCGGAGTTTAGAAGACAATAAACATCAGCATCTATATTTTTTAGTCCAATGTTATACCCTTTGGTAAACCCACCATTTTCTTTGTTCTGAACAATTTGTATGGTAGGATAGTTTGCTTTTATAAACGCCACGGAATCATCAGTAGAAGCGTTATCTACAACATAAACGTCAGCACCCTGGGAATACTGTACAACAGAGGGAAGGTATCTTTCAAGAAGTACCTCTCCGTTCCAGTTTAATATGACTATAGCAATGCGCAAAACGATGGCAAATTAACGGCTAAAATCAGGAATATCCCTGAGAAACATATATTTTTCTGAAGTAAAATTCATTTTGCAGTAAAAATGGTTGAGCCCGTTGGTTACCATTAGGTAATCTGCTTTAAGTTGCAGGTTATAGCGTGCTATTTGATCAAAAGTAGTTTGGTCTATGGTAATTTTAGGCGCTTTGCATTCCACTAAAATATGAATACTTCCATCAGAGTTAAAAACAACAATGTCGTATCTCTTCTTAATATTATTAATAGTGAGTTGTTTTTCAACATTTATAAGGCTGATAGGATACTTTTTCTCAAAGAGCAAATGATTAACAACGTGTTGCCTTACCCATTCTTCTGGTTGTAGCACAACAAATTTTTTGCGTATACTGTCAAAAATAAGCACGTTATTTTCGCTACTTTTGAAACGGAATTTATACTCCGGAAAATTAAGGGGTTCCATATAGCAAATTTGATGATTTTTTTTGGATGGATGAAGCAAAACAAATAGTTAGCGATATTAAGAACGGTACAATCAAACCCATTTATTTTTTATTTGGGGAAGAGCCCTATTATATTGATGCCATTGCCTCGTACATTGAGAAAAATGTTCTAGCTGAAGAAGAAAAAGGTTTTAACCAAATGGTCCTGTACGGTAAGGACGTTAGTATAGACGATATTGTTTCAAATGCAAAGCGGTATCCTATGATGGCGGAGCGGCAAGTCGTTATCGTTAAGGAAGCACAGCATCTTGTGCGCACCATAGAGAATTTAACGGCTTATGTAGACAACCCCCAAATGACAACGGTATTGGTGGTTTGTTATAAATATAAGAAACTGGACAAGCGGAAAAAATTATATAAATCCGTACAAAAGGCAGGTGTTCTTTTTGAAAGCAAGAAGCTGTACGAAAACCAAGTTTCCGATTGGATAAGGAAAAACTTGCAGGGTAGAGGATATAGTATTTCTCACAAGGCGGCCATATTACTTACTGAATATCTAGGAACGGATTTAAGTAGAATAAACAACGAAATAGAAAAGTTACAGTTGGTATTACCAAAGCAGAGTGAAATTACGCCTGCCGAAATTGAAGCTCATATTGGTATTAGCAAGGACTATAACAATTTTGAGCTGAAAAAAGCCATTGGCGAAAGAAATGTGCTTAAAGCAACACGTATTATAAATTACTTTGCTCAAAATCCAAAAGACAACCCTTTTGTGTTGACCGTTACTTTGTTGCATACTTTTTTCTCTCAGCTTTTACAATATCACGGGCTAAAGGATCATTCGCCCAAAAGTGTAGCAAGTGCTTTACGTATTAATCCTTATTTCGTGGGGGAATTTCAGACAGCCGCACGTAACTATCCTATGAAAAAGGTGAGCGGTATCGTTTCCGCTTTAAGAGAAATGGATTTAAAGGCCAAAGGGGTAGGGGCCAATGTTAACTCTCAGGAAGACCTACTGAAAGAACTTCTGGTAAAGATTATCTAAATTATCTTTTGTCGACACTGTATTTTCCAGGACCTAATAAGATAATTGCCACAAATATCACAAAATAAATAAGGGCCAGCTCTTTCTTTTGGAAAGGGTCCGCACCGTGTACGATAAATGCGGCAACAGCCATAGTAATTGCCGTTGGAATTGCAGCCCATCTGGTCTTAAAACCAAAAATGATTAAAATAGGACAAACCAATTCCGCTAGTACAGCTAAAAATAAAGAAGGAGTGGAGCCCATTCCTATTGGATCACCAAATTCTACACCGTTGATTAACATTTGCAATTTTCCATATCCGTGAACAGCCATCATAGCTGACGCTGCAATTCGTAATAGAGCTAAGCCAATATCTTTCAAAAGGGAATTTGACATGTTATTTTGAGTTTACATTAAAGATAAAAGTATTCTTTTTTATGAATTAGCCCAAATACATTTGCAATAAATATTTTTGTCAAAACACGTCACATTTGAACTCTGTTGATTACGAATAGGTTAGCGTAATTTAGGAAAGCTTTCAGGGTCTAGTTCATTCATGATAGCGTAAACTTTTTCAAAAACATCCTCTATATTAGGTTTTGAAAAATAGTCGCCGTCCGTACCATAAGCAGGTCTGTGAGCCTGCGCGCTAAGCGTTTGTGGTGCAGAATCCAAATAAGCATATGCCCCTTGTTTTTCTATGATTTCATTGAGTATGTAAGCGGAACATCCTCCTGGCACATCCTCGTCTACCACTAGAACCCTATTGGTCTTCTTTATGCTCTCTAGGGTATCATGATACACGTCAAAGGGCAACAGTGTTTGTGCATCTATAACCTCTGCATCAATCCCAACTTCTTTTAGTTCTTCTGCAGCTTTTAACACAAGTCTTAGCGTAGATCCATAAGAAACAATGGTAATATCGGTTCCTTGTTTTATGGTTTCAACTTTTCCTATTGGCGTATAGAATTCCCCTAAATTAATCGGTTTTGGTTCTTTAAGCCTATAGCCGTTAAGACTTTCAATTACTAGAGCAGGCTCATCGGTCTTTAACAGTGTATTATAGAAACCGGCCGCTTGGGTCATGTTTCTAGGAGATAAAATGTACATACCGCGAAGTGAATGTATCAATGTTCCCATAGGAGAGCCCGAATGCCAAATACCTTCTAAGCGATGCCCTCTTGTACGTACAATTAAAGGTGCTTTTTGCTTTCCAAAGGTTCTGTAGCGTAAGCAGGCCACATCATCCGTTAAGGTTGCCAGTGCATAGAATATGTAATCCAAATATTGAATCTCAGCAATAGGGCGAAGTCCTCTTAGGGCCATGCCTGTACCTTGTCCTATAATAGTTGTTTCCCGTATACCGGTATCCGCAACGCGGAACTTACCATATTTTTCCTGTAAACCCTCAAGACCTTGGTTTACGTCTCCAATGGCTCCGCTGTCCTCACCAAAAACTATGGCATTTGGGTATTTCTCAAATATTTTATCAAAATTGTCCCGGAGAATAATACGGCCGTCAACATTTTCGGTGTTGTCCGCATATTTAGGCTTTACTTCGGCTACGCTTAACGCCCCTGTAGGCCCATCATTATAAAGGTCAGCGCTATATAAGGGTTGTGTTTCGGCAAGAAAGGTATTCGTCCATTCTACGAGTTCTTGTTTCTCAGGAAAGGACTCGCCTATGAGATATCTAAGCGCTTTTCTTGAACTAACGGCTAAATCCTTTTTAATGGGCTCTTCTATCGCTATGAGGTCATTTTTTACTTTGGCGATAAAATTTTTATTCTGACTTTTTGCCGATGCCCTGTCGAGTATAGCTGCCAATTGTTTTTTAAGAGTCTTGTGACTTTCCAAGTATTCTGACCAGGCTTCTCTTTTAGCAGATCTAACTTCTCGTACAATGGCTTTTTCAATAGCCTTAAGCTCATCGTCCGTAGTAATACCTGTTTCTAAAATCCATTCGCGGAAACGCTTGTTGCAATCATTCTCTTTTTCCCATTCCAGTCGGGCTTTGTCTTTGTAACGTTCGTGAGAACCGGAAGAAGAATGTCCCTGCGGTTGGGTAAGCTCGGTTACATGAATAATAACGGGTACATGTTCCTCTCGTGCTATGTCCGAAGCGTTTTCATAGGCATGCATCAGGGCAGTGTAATCCCACCCTTTAACTTTTAATAGCTCATAGCCTTCCTGTTCTTCGGTTCGCTTAAAACCACTTAGGATTTCGGAAATATCCTCTTTTGTAGTGTGATATTCCGCAGGTACGGAAATACCATAATCATCGTCCCAAATGCTGATTACCATAGGTACTTGAAGCACTCCTGCGGCATTAATGGTCTCTAGAAACATTCCTTCACTGGTACTTGCGTTTCCAATGGTGCCCCAAGCTACTTCATTGCCGTTGTTGGAAAAGTTAGTGGCGTCTACATTGTTCAGGTTCCTATACATTTTAGAAGCTTGTGCTAGGCCAAGTAATCTGGGCATTTGTCCTGCCGTACAGGAAATATCTGCACTACTATTTTTCTGTTCGGTTAGATTTTTCCAGCTTCCATCCTCATTAAGGCTATGCGTTACATAATGCCCACCCATTTGCCTACCGGCACTCATAGGTTCCTTTTCAATATCCGTAGTGGCGTAAAGTCCGTGAAAAATGTCTTTTGGAGTAAGAAGGCCCAGTGCCATCATAAACGTCTGGTCACGGTAATAGCCGCTTCTAAAATCTCCGTCCTTGAAAGATCGGGCCATGGCCAACTGTGGTAGTTCCTTACCATCTCCAAAGATTCCGAATTTTGCTTTTCCGGTCAAAACTTCTTTCCTACCCAATAAGCTACATGTTCTACTAAGAACAGCAATTTTGTAATCGCTTATAATTTGGGTCTTGAAATCATCAAACGTAATATCATTACTGGTTTTAGGCGATGTATCCATTAAGCTGTATGAGTTTTTACAAAAATAGCAAACTGCTAGCATTTTTACAATGCTTGCAGAACTTAGTTGATCAAAATATATTTAAAAAAGGAAGGAAACCAATAGTATATTGATAATTGAAGTTTGATATAATAAGATTATATTAAGAATTCAACAATCAAATACTAAAACCATTTTCGGGTAAATAGGCCAATTAGAGTTTTTGGACTTACGGTAACAATAAATCTAATTTTCTCCCCATACAATGGTTGGGATACTTCCCAGCCATTATTGGAATATAAAGGGAAGTAAAGTTCAAAATAATCGGTTAGAAGGTTTAAACGAACCCCTGAATCATAAACGAACTTTCCGCTAAGACCTTTGTTTTTAACATAACCTAAATCTCCATAAATCTCAATCCATTTCCAAAGATTAACACTAGTGTTTATGGTAGTTAGATAGTCATTGGCAAACCTATATTCTTCAGGGAGAAAGGATTTAAAACCACCCTCGGCAATAATTATTTGCTGGCTATAGATTCCTGAGTCTTCCGATCGGCCCAAATAACCATAATCGAATAAATAATCCGTAGGACGGTCTAGCGCAAAACTATAGTAATTAGGGTCTGCATAATCCGTTGTTTTATTACGTATAAATTTACCGGCATAAAAACGAAAGTTGAACTGTCGGTTGTTTTCAAACAGTTTACGGTACTCTAATTCAAAGGCTACTTTTGTAAAATCACTGGCATGCTGGGCATCTGCAAACCAAGAAACATAGTCAATAATCCCAGGGTTTCTATTGGTGTACCTTACGTTAAGAATGCTATAATCCGGCGGAGTTTCAAAGTCACCTAATTCTTCGGCCTTATCCCGCAGAACATTCACATATCTAAAACGTAGAAACTCCCGCTTATTGGAAATCAAGTTTGCCGGTCTCCACCCAAAAGTGATGGAAGGGGTTATGGTAGAATACCTGGAGTTTTCTTGAAAATGATACGTTGAACCTCCTAGGCTGTAATTGGCTAGATAAAGCCCGCTTTTGCTAAGATATTTACGGTATGAAACTCTTCCCGAACCTACAAAAGACTTTTCCCTAAAAGAATAGGAGGGGGCAAAATCGTATACGAAAGGGCGCTCCAGTAATGTTTTGTTATACAGGCGCATCCCTGGAGTCCAGCCATCATAAATATTGAAGTTTAGAATTGGGACATAAAAAACCTGATTGTAATACGGGTTTTCAGAATCCCTAAAGAAAGTAAACTTCAGCTTTTTATTCCCCGAGAAAAAACCTCCTAAAGATTTCCAGTTATCCCTCTGGTTGAACTCCGGAATTTTCTGGTCGTAGTTTAGAACAAGACGCTTTTCCTCATTTTTAGGAATGGTAACGGTCTTGATATCGCCTATATCGGAAAACCAATATTTAGACACTACAGAATCGTTCTTAAGCCCGAACAGAGAAATAGGTACATTTGTGCCTTTTTTATTCTTTATGGTTACGCGCAAAGAGTCTTCGGTTTTCTCTACCTTTTTAATCTTAAAATCTATTTTACGGTCCGTGGTTACATAATCCTTAAAAAACCAGTCAATATCTTTTTCCGAGGCCCTTTTTAGGATGGATTCAAAATCCAACGTTTTTACTTGACTAAGCCTATAGTGCTTGTAAAAAGTCTTTATACTTTTATCTACTTTATCTTTTCCTATATAACTGGCCAAATAGGCGAGACCAAGCCCAGCTTTATATTTATTGGCTATTTTTTGATTGAATTTGATAAGGGAATCATTACTAGTACTTAATGGTTGGTCTAAATTGGTACGTGCGGTAAGCATGTATAAGAACGGATACTGCTCGTTGAAATCCATTTTAGCTAGATTGAAGCTCCGTATGCCCCAAATTTTGGATAATTTTCCAAGTAATTTTTGGTCCGGGTAATACTGCTCTACAAATTCTATCATAAGATAGTTGGCAATAGCATCACTTAACCATTGCTCTTTTCTTGGGTCTAAGAAAAGAGTCTCTTCCAAAATGTTGATAAGCGCCGTTTTTAAGAACTTCATTTCAAATTGAAACTGCTCTTCATAAGGGCGAATAAACGACGGTAATTGATTGATACCGTAAAGTGGATTTTTCTCATAATCAAGCTGGCTTACCAAAAGCTGACGATGAGGGTATTGTCCTAAATTATTCTCTATAAACTCAGTAACTCTGTTAATGGACAACCCCTTAAAAACATCCTCGTACTTGACCGCTTCAATATCAGTTATTACCGTTATTTGTGGAGTAACGTGAGTCATAAATCGCTTCTCCGGGCTAAGCAAAATTTCGCAGTTTTTTTGCTGTTCTGCAGTCAATTGAGCCATTTGTCCGTTTGAAATGGAGTTATTGCCCAATACGGTAAAATTGGAAGCCAAGTTCAAGTTGTTTGGGTAGACAAAATTTACCGTGGTTTCTGTTACGCCGGTATATAGGTCCTCTAAATTTTTATTGGAGTACAGATGCCAAGCTCCATCAAAATAGGCTGGTGTTAAATACCAGTCTTTTAAGTAGTAACTGTTTTTCCTCTTGTCATACCCGTAGGGCGTAAACTTGTTTTCAGGAAGTTTAATCGTATACGTTAAGAAGAGTTTTGCAGATTCACCGGGAGGTAGCGGGCTGTTTAAATCAATTTTTAAAATGTCCTCACCCGTGGTGCGTTTCCAATGAAGACCTCTGTATTCATCGTCCACAGCACTCATGATGCTCGTATACCCTCTTTCTTCTTTTTTGGCTAAGTGAAGGCTTTTCTTGAATTCCTCTGAAAAGCGTTTGGCCAAGCCTGTATTTTTACTGGCATAAGCATGGGCCCAGTCATTAAAATACAAGGTGCTCAACGTTACATTGGAATTGTTCTTATACGTAAATTCCTGTTGAATTTGTATTTCCTTGCTTTCTCCGTCAAGAGTGGCGGTCAGGACATTTTCATGCTGTGCCGCCAATTGTTGACAACCGTTAAACAAAACGGTTCCAAGGCAAAAATAAAATATGAGGGATTTGATTTTCAAGTATACTATTAAAAATTAGGACTCAAGTTTCGGCCCTTGTAGAATGCATCAATAATATCTACAACTTCATCTTCAGTGTCGGCAATTTTAATAAGGTCCAGGTCATGGGCACTTATGTTTTTTACTTCCAACATTGTGTTTTTAATCCAGTCCATAAGACCCGTCCAAAATTCACTTCCAACAAGAATAATAGGGAACTTTTCAATTTTATTGGTTTGGATAAGTGTTATGGCCTCAAACAGTTCATCTAAGGTTCCAAAACCACCGGGCATGACCACAAAACCCTGGGAGTATTTTACGAACATGACCTTTCTAACAAAAAAATAGTCAAAATCCAGACTCTTGTCAGAATCAATAAATGGGTTGTCATGCTGTTCAAAAGGAAGGTCTATGTTCAAACCTACTGAGGTTCCTCCTGCCAAATGGGCTCCTTTATTCCCTGCTTCCATAATACCAGGGCCACCTCCAGTAATTACACCATATCCGGCTTCTGCTATGCTTTTAGCAATACTAACGGCCAATTCATAATATTTATCGCCTTCCTTGGTACGAGCGGAACCAAAAATGGAAACACAGGGACCTATGTTCCCCATCTTTTCAAATCCCATTACAAACTCGCCCATTATCTTAAAAATGGCCCAAGAATCGTTAGTTTTTATTTCGTTCCAACCTTTATGGTGTTGTTCTTTTCTCATGTATAATTCCTATTATTTGTCTAAAATAATCCACTTCACAAAACAGCTAACGGTTTTGATAGAGATTTAAGTGTATGTTATTTTTATTTCTTCTTTTTATTACAGCGAATGAATTTATTGCTTTTATTTCATTCTACGTAAACTAGGCTCAATTATAATTGAATCTTCCCTTAATCGGGGATGTTTAACTCGGGCCTTAAGTATTTTGCCGTGTAGCTTTTTTTGTCTTGTGCCACTTCTTCAGGAGTTCCCTTTGCTACGACTTTTCCGCCGCCGCGACCACCTTCGTAACCAATATCGATGATGTAATCGGCCATTTTAATGACATCCATATTGTGCTCAATTACCAATATGGTATTTCCTTTGTCTACTAATTTGGTCAAAACTTCCATTAAAACACGAATATCTTCAAAATGAAGACCTGTAGTAGGCTCATCCAAAATATAAAATGTGTTACCGGTGTCCCGTTTTGAGAGCTCCGTAGCCAACTTAATCCGTTGCGCCTCACCCCCTGAAAGTGTAGTGGATTGCTGGCCTAAAGAGATGTAACCAAGACCCACGTCTTGAATGGTTTTTAATTTTCTATGAATTTTTGGAATGAGCTCAAAAAAATCAACGGCTTCGTTGATGGTCATTTCCAAAACGTCTGCTATGGACTTGCCTTTGTAACGTATTTCTAAGGTTTCTCTATTGAAACGTTTCCCGTTACAGGTTTCGCATTCTACATAAACGTCCGGTAAAAAATTCATTTCAATTACCCGTAGGCCACCACCTTGACATGTTTCGCATCTACCACCTTTTACGTTAAAACTAAACCTACCAGGTTTATAACCTCGTATGGCAGCTTCGGGTGTTTTTGCAAACAAAGACCTGATTTCACCAAATACACCTGTATAGGTAGCTGGGTTTGATCTAGGAGTCCTTCCTATTGGCGACTGGTTAATATCAATTACCTTGTCTATATGTTCTAGGCCCGTTATTTTTTTATAGGGCATAGGTTTTTTTACCCCGTTAAAATAGTGGGCGTTCATAATAGGGTAGAGCGTTTCGTTTATTAAAGTGGATTTTCCACTGCCCGAAACTCCTGTAACACCTATCATTTGGCCTAGCGGTAATGATATGGATACATTCTTGAGGTTGTTCCCTGTGCAACCGGAAAGTGTAATTTTCTTTCCGTTTCCTTTTCTCCGTTTTTCGGGAACAGCAATCTGTTTTTTTCCTGTTATATAGTCTGCTGTGAGTGTATTTTCGTTTTTTAGGCCTTCCGGAGTACCTTGAGATATAATTTCACCTCCATGTTTTCCGGCCCTTGGGCCAATATCTATAACATGATCGGCACACTCTATCATATCACGATCATGTTCCACAACAATTACCGAGTTGCCAATATCCCTTAGTGCTTCCAGCGATTGAATCAAACGGGTATTGTCCCGTTGATGCAGACCAATGCTAGGTTCGTCTAAAATATAGAGGACACCCACCAATTGGGAACCAATCTGGGTAGCCAATCGTATACGTTGTGCTTCCCCTCCCGAAAGGGATTTTGAACTTCGGTTCAAGGAAAGATAATCCAGGCCTACATCTAAAAGAAACTGAATTCGGGTCTTGATTTCTTTGATGATTTCCTCGGCAATTTTCAGTTGGTTACCTTCCAGTTTTTTCTCCAACCCTTTAAAGAAAAGGGCTAGTTCGGCAATATCCAAATGGGCCAATTGAGCTATATTCTTTTCATCAACTTTAAAATAAAGTGATTCCTTACGCAAGCGGGTACCTTCGCATACAGGACAGGAAACTTTATCCATATATTCCTTGGCCCAACGCTTTAGAGCTGTTGTACCGGCCTCTTCATATTGGTTTTTGATAAAATTGGCAATACCTTCGTAGTCAATTTTATAGTTTCGTTTAACTCCCAACGTCTTGGAGTCTACCTCAAAACTTTCATGCCCTCCATGAAGCAATATATTAATAGCTTCATCCGAAATTTTGGAAATGGGATCCGTAAGTTCAAATCCGTACCGTTGTGCAATGGTCTCTATCTGCTTAAAGGCCCATGATTTTTTATAATCCCCTAACGGAGCAATTCCCCCGGACTTTATGGATAACTTTTTATTGGGGAAAATCTTTTTCTCGTTTACTTCGTAGACATGACCCAATCCGTTGCAGTTGGGGCACATACCTTTTGGGGAGTTAAAAGAAAAAGTGTTCGGTTCAGGAACTGGATAGGATATACCGGTTGAGGGGCACATGAGGTCCCTGCTGAAATACCGTGCCACAGATTCTCCTTCTTCCAGCACCATAAGCACATTGTCACCGCTATACATGGCGGTGTTTAGGGTTTCGGAGAGACGTTTATCCATCTCTTCGGAATCACTTACTTTAAGACGGTCTATGACAATTTCAATGTCGTGGGTCTTGTACCGATCCACTTTCATCCCTTTGGTAATATCCTTTACTTCGCCATCAACTCTAACCTTTACAAAACCTTGCTTGGCAATCTGCTCAAAGAGCTCTCTATAATGCCCTTTTCTGGATTTAATGACCGGAGCTAGTACATTTATCTTTTTGCCGTTGTAATCTTTTTTGATAAGTTCCTTTATCTGCTCATCACTATAACTCACCATTTTTTCTCCGGTGTTATAGCTGTAAGCATCTCCGGCACGTGCAAAAAGTAAGCGGAGGAAATCGTAAATTTCGGTAATTGTACCTACTGTGGAACGGGGAGATTTTGATGTGGTCTTCTGTTCAATGGCGATAACGGGAGATAGACCATCAATTTTATCCACATCGGGTCTTTCCAGGCCACCTAGAAACTGTCTGGCGTAGGCCGAAAACGTTTCAATGTAACGTCGTTGCCCTTCGGCATAAATCGTGTCAAAAGCAAGTGAGGACTTCCCACTTCCCGAAAGACCGGTTATAACCACCAGTTTCTCTCTAGGTATGGTAACATCTATATTTTTAAGGTTATGGACCCGAGCGCCCTGAACCTCAATATTTTCTTCGTAATCTATCATTTTCTATAGCAAAGTTGCAAAGGTACGTTTTTGACCTTTAACAAAGAAAGTCCCGTTACTTATATCTATGTTAAGGAAACCCTTGAAGAACGTGCAGTTGCAGGTGATAATAGGTAAATGGAGTAAAATTTTATTGGATAGAATCCAATTTCATTAGCTACTCCCATTTGAGAAATTGGAATGTGTAATTAGACTGCTTTTTTCTCGCTTAAATATTTCCAATAACGTTTGGGAACATGTTGTTTGTGCAGCTTTAAATTGATGCGTGATTTAATATTTGTGCTCTTGAAGTAAATGTTCCAAAGGTCTTGGTAATCATACTCAATATCAGTAAAATGAGCACTCTTTTTTAAGCTATTCGTGTAGATGTCCTCTAAATCCAAAGATACAACTTCTACTTTGTCCAAATCGTAAAAAATACCATACTTACGCTTTACATCATAAATTAACCATTGTTGATCAGCGTAACGGGACCGGAAGTGTTTTGAGATTAATGGCAATACATCAAAATCCGGCTCTATGTTGGAGAAATAGATGCCGTCCTTTGTCAACTGAAACCGAACGAAAGCTTCCATGCGGTGCTTTTCGCGACCAACGGACCTTGCAGTTTGACTAATCTTTAGAACAACCCCATCCGAATAATCAGACGCTACAGAACTATCGGAAGCAAATAACTTTCGAATATAACGGTACAATAACAGCTCAATTCCTTTGGTTTCGCTTAAGAAAGCAAAATAGACATCTTTAATAGCGGTATGGCTCTTTTTGTCAATACCGTTCCAGACCCGTTTTGCCTTGTCCATTTGGGTAAAAATAGTCTCAGTTTCCGAAAAGAGTCCGCTTTGTGAAGCTGTGTTCTTTTGAATATCCGCTATTTGAACTTTTTCATCAAAAGCTACAAAAATAGCTGTCAAAAATCCGTTGAAACTTCCATCGTAAATTAAAGTTTTTGTAGCATTCATAGTTCTATATTTTGTTCTGTTCGTAAACTGTTTCTGTCAACCAAAAATCAACTGAATAACTGCAATTGATTACTATATTCCTTTCTAAATTTTCCAACGGAGTTTTGGAGTATAAGTCCCTTTATTTTGGCTCCTTCCATATCCTTGTGCTCCCATCTACTGGAGTCACAAACAATAAAGTATTTCGCCCTGTTCAAGGCCACACCTATTTTCTTTAAATGGTCCCAGTTTAGCTTTCTGAAACGACGCGCATGAATAATTTTATGTACCGATTTCATTCCTAAGCCAGGCACACGGGCCAATACATTCTTATCCGCTTTATTGATGTCAACAGGAAAATATTGCATATTACGTAGGGCCCAGCCTAATTTGGGGTCTACATCCATATCTAGATTAGGGTGGTCGTTATTTAGAATTTCCTGAACACCAAACCCGTAAAAGCGCAAAAGCCAATCGGTTTGGTACAAGCGGTTTTCACGGAGCATGGGCACTTGGGTTCCAATAGCCGGAAGCCTGCTGTCTTCGGCAACGGGAACATAACCGGAATAATAGACCCGCTTCATATTGTAATTTTTATAATAATGGGTAGCAGAGTACATAATATCCTTATCCGATTCCCCGGTTGCACCAACAATCATTTGGGTGCTTTGTCCTGCAGGAGCATATTTGGGTGTGCTTTTAATTATTTTCTTCTCTGATTTATATTGAATAATCTCATTTTTGACCTTTAGCATAGGTTTTGTGAAGTCTTCGTGCTTCTTGTCGGGAGCCAATAGTTTTAACCCTGAAATGGTAGGGACCTCAATATTTACGGAGAGTCTATCTGCATACAGACCGGCTTCCCGCATAAGTTCATCACTGGCACCGGGAATGGATTTTAAGTGGATGTACCCATTAAAATTCTCCTCCAATCTTAATTTTTTGGCCACGGCAACCAATCTTTCCATAGTATAATCTGGGCTTTTGAAAATGCCCGAGCTAAGAAAAAGACCTTCTATATAATTGCGTCTATAAAAATTGATGGTCAAATCTACCACCTCTTGAATTTTGAAAGCGGCCCGCTTAACATCATTGCTTTTACGAGTCACGCAATAGGCACAGTCAAAAATACAGTGATTGGTAAGTAATATTTTCAATAATGAAACACAGCGGCCATCTTCGGTATAGCTGTGACATATACCCATACCACTGCTATCTCCAAGGCCTTGGGTGTTGTTTTTGCGGACGCTCCCACTACTGGAGCAGGAAACATCATATTTAGCGGCATCGGCCAGAATGTTTAATTTTTCCTTGATTCTATCAAAAGATAACGACATAATCGAATTTTGTATTTAATCCAAATTTATGGAAAAATTCCATATTATGGATATAATCCAAATAATATTTTGGAGTATGTCCAAATTGTGTATATTTGAAGGGGAAAGGTTATGGCCTAGTTCTAATCTTTTCTTCAATCATTGATAATTCAGAATTGTATGGAAAATGAAATCACTTTAAAGCGTTTTACCGATGTTAGACGAGAACTAGGTTATACGCAAGCCGAGTTTGCCAAACTTTTGGGGGTGTCCAGTACCACGGCGGATATTGAACGTGGGCGGACCAAACTTTCAGGAAAAGTAGTGATGGAACTTCTAAAACAGTTTAAAATCAATCCGCTATGGTTGTTCGGTGATAGCGAAAACCAATATTTGGAGACTTCCAAGGTAAGTGTAATTCCAAAAGTGGTAACCGTAGATAATGCCGGAAACGATAATATGGTTTTGGTCAATGCCAAAGCTGCAGCAGGTTATCCACAAAACATTCAAGATACAAGTTGGTACGAACAGCTTCCTGCGTTTGATTTACCCATTCCGGAATTTAGAAATGCTACATATCGCGGGTTTCAGGTAGATGGAGATAGTATGTTGCCCAATCTTAGGTCAGGGGAGTGGGTGTTGGCCAAGGCCGTGGAACACATAGATGATGTGAGTCAAAATAAAATGTATGTTGTGGTGCTAGAAGACGCCGTCTTGGTTAAAAAAGTAGAAAGGAGACCTAATTCCAACAATGTAACCTTGGTTTCACTCAATGAAACTTATCCACCTTATGATATTAAACCGTTTCAAATTCAGGAAATTTGGGAAGTAAGCAGTAGAATTACTTTTGGCGAAGACGCTACCACGGAAAAAGGTTTATTAAGACAATTGCAAGAATCTATGGACGAACTAAAAAGTCAACTTCGCCATGTTAAAAAAGTGTAAGCAAATCTAAGATTCTGCTATTTTAAGATTGTAAACACCGCTATTCCTTAACGTAAAACCAAGGCTTTTATAGAGCGAAATTGCCGGGGTTCTATGGTGGCCCGAAAACAAAATAATCTCATCAAGATTCAGATGCTTGGCTTCTCCCAATAGTTTTTCCATCAATTTTCTACCGATGCCTTTTCCACGGTATTCACTGTCCACAACTACATCTTCAACCAATCCGCGATAACCGGAAATTACCTTGTAGGTAGCCAATAGAGCAATGCCCACAATATGACCTTCGTCTTTGCAAGCCGCTAAAATCACATGATTTTCATCTTGAAGTATTTGATGCAATGGTCTTTGTTTGTTCTTGTCATTCAGTTGTTTATACAAATTCTGAATTTCAACTTGTACTTGGTCGTTAAGGTCGTATTTGTGTAATATTTCAATGGTCATGTGTTGTAGTGTTTTAGTAAGATAAAACTAAGAATATATTGGTGATAAAGGTATTCGCTATTCTTAAAATTGACACAAAATAAGCTCGTTTCAATAGAGCTCCGTATTAATACATGGTGTTAGGATTGGCCGATGTTTTTGGAATTTGCTGAATGGAATCCCAGTGTTCACATATTTTTCCGTAATCGTCAAAACGAAAAAAATCCATGGTGACGTACTGATCATTATCCGGCCAAATTTGGTGAGTGTGCAGGGCTACTAAATTTCCTTCGGCAACGGCGCGTACAAATTCAATAGATTTCTCAGGGTATTCCCGTTGCATTCTTTCAAAATAATCAATGAACCCCTGTGGGCCATTGGCAACATGCGGATTATGTTGAATATAAGTACCCCCGCAATAAGTTTCAATAGCAGCTTTGGGGTTTCCTTCGTAGGCCATCTTATAAAAAGCTATGGCATTTTGTTTGTTTCTTTTAGTGTTCATATTCCCCAAAATTTAAGTTGAAAAGTATATAACCCTTAGCTAGAGGGAGAACGATATTTTAATACCTTGGATAATCATATCCGTTCCTATGATAGCTATGATCAAACCCATGATTTTCCCGATTACGGATATAACGTTGTTCCCGATTTTTTTGATAAACCATTCACTTAACATAAAAGTAAAATAGGTCATAAAACATAAGAGTCCGAAAATAAGTATGACCATTCCTATTTTAATGTAGCCCGCGTTAGAAACAAAGTTCATGCCGGTCACTATAGTACCGGGGCCTGCCAGTATGGGTATGGCTAGAGGTGAAATGGCAATGTTTTCATCAATATTCGTTTCTTTTAAATGCTTTACATTGGATTTTTTGGATTGCAGCATATCAAACCCAACTACAAAAACCAAAATACCTCCTGTAATTTTAAATGCAGGTATGGTAATACCGAAAAGAAGAAAGATAAACTTTCCTAGAACAAGAAATACGGTTACAATAATGAAAGCCGTAAATGTGGCTCTTTTGCTAATGTTCCGTTGTGTTTTTCTATCCGCTCCTTCAACCAAGGATAAAAAAATAGGCATGTTGGAAAGTGGATTCATTATGGCGAAAAAACCAGTGAAAACAGTAATTGAAAAGGTAAGAAGGTTGTCCATTTATATTTTAAGCTTCTATAAAATAGGGAGAGCACCTAGAAGTTTTAAAAGAGACTTCCTTCTCATAACCTAGTTGTATAGATATTTTGACGTACAAGTTAGCCAAAAAAAACTGTATGCTAGGGTAGTAGTGTGAACGTTACCCTTAGCATACAGAAAAATCGATACTTGACATAAATTTTCTATTGAAAATCCGATGCTTTAAACGGATATTTTCTTGGTGTTTTTTGAATAGTAACCCAATGTGCAACCGTAAAAGACTTCACTCCCCATTGTCCATTAAAACGACCTAAACCAGAGTTTTTAACGCCTCCAAAAGGTGCATAAGCACTATCATTAACTGGTTGGTCATTAATATGAGTCATGCCAGCTTCAATACCTTGTGCAAACACCATTCCTTTACCTTCATCTCTTGTAAACACAGAACTAGACAAACCGTAATCTGTTGCGTTAGCTAAGCGTAAAGCATCTTCCATATCTTTTGCTCTTGCAATAGATACCGCTGGTCCAAATATTTCGTTTTTAAATAATGGACAATTTTCATCTACATCCACAAAAATATGTGGAGGCATGTGTAAACCTTCAGCTTCTCCACCTAAAGCCATTTTATAACCTTCGGCTTTTGCTGCTTCTATTAAACCTTTTACAGTATTAAACTGAGCTTGATCAATGATAGGTCCTATAAACGTATCAGGATCATTCATATCCAGACGTTTTAAGCTTTTAACCTTTGCTATAAATTTCTCTGTAAATTCATCATAGACTTTATCTTCAACAATAATTCTATTGATAGCCATACAAATCTGACCTTGGTTCATAAATTTACCCCAAGCAGCAGCTTCAACAGCTTGATCAATGTCTGCATCTTCCAGTACTACAAACGGACTATTACCACCTAATTCTAACTCGATATTTTTAATAATATCTGCTTCCAAAGCATTTTTACCAACTTGACGACCTACAGGTGTTGATCCTGTAAAAGAGATTAGCTTAGAAATTGGGTGCTTAGTAATTGCACTACCTATAGAGCTTCCTCCACCTGGCAATACACTTAATAACCCTTTAGGAAAACCTGCTTCTTCTAAAAATGAAGCAAAAATTAACCCTCCTGTAACAATTGATGTAGATGCTGGTTTTAAAACTACAGCGTTACCAACTGCTATTGCAGGTCCTAACGTACGTGCTGTTAACTGTCCAGGAAAATTCCAAGGAGAAATTAAACCAATAACGCCTAATGGTTTTCTAATGGCAACAGATTCTTTGCCTTCTATATCTTGTGGTAATATTTTACCTTCTACTAATAACGGTAAGTGTACGCTACTTTCAAAAACACTCGCTACTAATTCTGCTTCAAAATACCCTTTTGCTAATGTTGCTCCTACTTCTTTTCTTGCCCATTCTGCGAACTCTTGCTTTCTGTTTCTAATCACTTCAGCCAACTTAAGCATCATCCTACTTTTTTCAGGAGGTAATACGGCAGCCCATTTTTTTTGTGCTATTGCAGCTAGTTCAAACGCTTCGTTTACATCATCGGTAGATGCTCCGTTTAAGGTAAATAACTCTTCTTGGTTCCAAGGGTTAATATTTTTTATGGCTGGTCCGTTTCCGTCTTTCCACTCACCACCTATAAATATTTTTTGAGTATAATTTGGTAATTGTTCTTGTGTTTTCATTTTCAATGTGTTTTAAAAGTTTCTTAAAGTGTCACGATTACTTTACCTACAGTTCTTCCTTTTTCTACTTCTGTATGTGCATCTGCCATATCTTCAAAAGCAAACGTTTTATAAATGTTTGGCTTAAGGCTACCGTTTTCTAACATACCTTTTAAAGTATTCATATCCTCTGCGCTAGAATGCACTAGGATATTGTTAATAGATAAATTTTTATCAGCTACAATGGCGTTAGCATCTTCTGGTAAATCTTTATCTAATGTGGTAAAAAGTGTACCACCTTCTTTTAAAACTTTTACTGAATTTTCTAAGACCTTACCACCAAGTGTGTCTAAAACAAAGTCGATGTCTGTTAATACTTCTTCAAACTTTTGAGCGTGATAATCAATATGCTCGTCTGCTCCTAAAGACAAAATAAAATCTCTATTTTTTGCTGAAGATGTTGCAATAACATAAGCGCCCATATTTTTAGCTATTTGTATGGCAAAGTGACCAACACCACCAGATCCCGCTTGTATTAATACTTTATCTCCTTTGGTTATTCTACCACTTAATATTTGTAATGCTGTTAACGCAGCTAACGTTGTGGCTGCAGCTTCTTCAAAAGAAATAGTCTCTGGCATTATAGCTAAATGGTTTTCTGGAGCTGCTACAAATTCCGCGTAAGCGTTACCAACACCAGGAAAATTTACCATCCCGAATACCTTATCTCCTACTTTTAAATTGGTAACATCTGTACTAACTTCAGTAATGGTTCCTGCAATATCCCATCCTAAAATAACAGGACGTTTTTCGCCATACATTGAGTTGAGCATTTCATCAACATATTTTGGCTTAACATCTGCTGGGTTTAATGAAATTGCTATTACAGCAACTAATACTTCATTGTTTTTTATGCTGGGTTTATCTACTTCTGTTAAGTGAAGGTTTTCTGGTCCTCCTGCTTTTTCTAATAAGATTGCTTTCATTTTATATGTTTTTAAGACTGATATTATTTACCATTTTGTTTAGCTGTAGCTTTTGGTGCAGCTCCTTGTTTTAACTCTCTAGTTCTAAATTTTTCGGTTTCTGGAAGTTGTAGGTTTACTTGATTTATTTCTTGAATTTCAACCTGAAGTTTATCAAACTTTATGTCTTCTAAATGTCCGCCTAATTTTATGTCTTCAGATAAAAAGTGAAAATGCATTCCTGGGATTACAATATTCCCTAAATAATCTGGCGTAAATAAGCCAACTAAAGTCCCCTTTATATTTTCTCTTGTGTACATTACACGAGTATCTAGATATTCAAATAACGACACATCTTCATTTTCTACTTTATGGGCAGATGCCATTTTTAAATAACCAAACTCACCTTTAATTCGGTAAGCATAAAAACTGTTTATTGAGGTTGCATACTTTTGAAGTGCTTTCGTTAAATCTTCATAAGACCCAATATTTTCAACGGTTACCGTTCTTTTTGGCTGAAAATTTATCATCGTCATATTTGGCGATTCTAAATCATTTGGTGCTTCTGCTATACCACCTTCTGCATCAATTGTATAGACCACACCGTCTACAGCAACCAATTCGCCAGCTAAATGATTTACGGTGCCAATACCAATGTTACCTTGTTGGACCATCTGTTGGGGAGTGATATCACCTTCGTAAATGCTATTTAATAAGGCAACTGTTGGTGCGTATTGATGAATGGTATTTTCGGTATGCGGTGCTAAGCCATGTTCATCTGTGCTATGCGAATGTGGATGCCCATGTTGGAGCTCGTGTTTTTCTGAAGAAGAAACCCCTTCTTTTGTCTGATTTCCACAGCTTGCTAAAAGTGCCAAGGAAAATAATAGAATTATTTTTTTCATGATAGTGGTTCTTAGTTGAATTTGATGCTGCGTTTAGATTTCTGTCACAAAATTCATGTACTGCTTTAAATCGCCTATCACAGCTTTTTCCATTAATTCGCCAGTTTTTACGGCGTACGGTTGATTGAAGTGAACGTCCCAAACATCGGATTCTGTTCTCCAATGCTCATAAACGGCCAAGGTATCTTCTTGTCCATCAACCGTGTATAGATCAAAAAGGATGTTCCCTTCTTCTTCTTTTCTAGTGTGGGTAATATGGTCTTCAAACTGATTTAAAAGTTCGTTTCTGTAGACCGTTTTTATTTTGAATATGAAGAAAATAACGAATACTTTATCTTCAGGGTTTGGTGATTTTGAGTGATCCGGTAGGGGATTGGTATCACCTAAAAAGTAAAAGTCTGGCGCGGTTTGCAAAGCAGTTTGCCCCACTTCCATTAACTTTTTGGTGTGGGGTTCATTGTCGTGAGACCTTATTGCCGCTTTATCAGCCCAGCGTTCGTAAACAAAAAACTCATTGGCATCTGATTTGGATACAAACACCCTGATTTCTTTGTTGCCCGCCTCTTTTCTTGTGGCGACCTGTGCTTCTTTTAATGTTGCCGCAAACATATCTTTATGTTCTGGTTTTGCTGTAAATTTTACAATGGTACTTTTCATTTCTATTTAGATTTTGACTATAAAGTCTATTTACAATTGTGTGATTATTGTTTCTTCTGGAAATCTTGATTTTGGAAGCTTAGCATTAAAATCGGTGTCCTTTCTATAACCTAAAGAGACAACTGCCAATGCTGTATATCCTTTTTCGCGTAAGCCAAACTCCTCATCTAAAGCTTTCACATCTACACCTTCCATTGGGCAAGCATCAATACCTAAAGCAGCAACACCTAGTAGAAGTGACCCCATATTTAAATACACCTGTTTTTCCATCCAGTGTGGTAAATCTTTGAGGTCGTATTTGTGTATGTCGGCAAACAACATACGTCCACCGTGCATTTGGTCTTTGAATTCTTGGGCGGCAAATCGGCCATCTTTATCTTCTTGTTCTAATATGCTAGTCATATAGGCTTCGTCTGTATTTGTACGTGCAGCAATGACAATTACGTGAGAGGCATCTAAAACCTTTGGAGTATT
This sequence comes from Zobellia sp. B3R18, assembly GCF_018860715.1. NCBI lineage: Bacteria > Pseudomonadati > Bacteroidota > Flavobacteriia > Flavobacteriales > Flavobacteriaceae > Zobellia > Zobellia sp. B3R18. The sequence continues at coordinate 276,152 of NZ_JAHKQG010000005.1, forward strand.
AAAATGAAAGAAGCCTTGTGTTCCTTTTGCAATACGTTCTTTGCCTTCTTGGGTGTCGGCGATCAGAAAATGCCAGGGCTGTAGGTTTACACTTGAAGGACTCAAACGCAACAAAGCCTTTACTTGCTCAAAGTCTGAATCTGAGATTTTTTTAGTAGCGTCGAATTCTTTTACGGAGTAACGATTGTTCAAAATTTCTGTGATGTTCATTTTATTAAATTTTATACTATCAAAATTATAGCAGCAAAAGTATGTATAGTAGCTTTTTCGTGCAATAACGGTCAAAGTTGATAGTATGTATTTAATTTTTCAACATATTGATAATCAGAATTTTATATTGTAAAATTTTTACTATAAAAATTATAGTTGTGTGCTAAAGTATAGTTGCATAAATTTGCATTGTTATATATGTAGTACTACCTAGGGTGGGTTTTTAAATAAATTGATATATGGATAGAAAAGAATTGTTTGAAAAAAAACCGAAGATTAAGATTAACGGAAAGGTTTCTTCCTGTCCGACCAGTGCAGCAATGGAGTTGATCGGAGGAAAATGGAAGAGTGTTATACTGATCCATTTGGCGGATGACAAGAAGCGCTATAATGAGTTGCGAAAGGAAATAGAGGGAATTACGGAACGTACCCTAAGCTTACAGTTAAAGCAGTTGGAAGCCGATGGTTTGGTGACGCGAAAGGTCTTCTCGAAGAAGCCACCGTTAAAAGTGGTATATGCCTTGACCGAATTCGGACAAACTTTGGTGCCCATTCTTCAGAGGATACGCGATTGGGGACTTTTCGCCGCAGAAACCAAGGGTGAGTTCTTACTGGAGGATTAGAGGGCACATAAAGGCGGCTTAGCCCCCTTACCGTTAGCGTTCGAGTCTAGGCCATAGGGGTTACGATACCGTCACGATTTTTATTGAGTTTCATTTTTACCAAGACCTCGTGCAGGGTTTCGGCCGCCAGGCCATGTAATACCAGCCTATAGGCTACACTGTACGTAGTAGCGGGTACCATGGGGTGTTTGTTGTTCACTAGGCCCAAATGCCCCGGGGTGTTAATGATTTGTGATGTGTAAATGGCTATGGTCTCGTCCAATTGCAATGAATTGGATGCCCGTATAAAGTCGTTCGAGGTCAAAAACAATTGATAATAAGGGGTAAACAACTCTATGGCCGACCTAAGATCAAGAAAATTGGTCCATTTTCTCGGAAATTCGATATGGTCGAACTGATCTTCGGTAATCATGTCTAAGTTTATTTTTTCAGGAGGTTGGATTTTTGTGCCTTTCTGTTTCAACTGATTGTTCAATTGGATCACGAAATTGTACAGGTTCAAGTCGTGCTGTAAAAACAGGTCATCCTTGACATCTTCAAAGTCCTTTGGTTTTAAAGGATTTCCCACGATTTCCGCTTCGGGAGTGTTCGCCGCTATAAATTGTAAGATCTCGGTTCCGATATGAAAATGCCGAAAAACGAGCAAATTGGCATCTGGGCTAACGAAGTTTTTGAGTCCCCATGCCAAAATTCGATGCAATACTTTAGAAGAATTGATAAGGTTGGGAAAGAAGAACTTAAAAATGTGGATAAAAAACATAGTTACTTTCGACCACAGGTGTATAATGGGCAATAGGTATCTTGCCGACTTGGAAGCGTTGTCCCGCATTAAGGCCAACTTCGTAGTTTGGTTTATAGGGATACTTTCATCTAAAAACAGAGCCAACCAAGGGTTGGGGTCCCTTTCGTCATGCTTTGATATATCTAAGTTTTCGTCTATCATATCCTCAATTTAATAATTACCTAATTCGTTTAACTGCATGGTGTACAATTTACCTGTAATCTTAGCGGTCTTTACTATTCTCTCGGCTACCTCCATATTCATTTCCGGGTGGTTCAATGCTTCTTCCAAGTTGTGGAAATGGTTTTCATCGGCCACTCCGTGGTAGGTGAAAAAAGAGACCTGATTGTCTTTCAAATTTAATTGATCCTTGATCATTTCGCCCCAATATCCCGCTAAACGCTTGCCAATACCTTCAATGATAAACATAGACCCCAGTAAATCGACCGGGTTGGGCTTACTGGCCTGTTGAAACATAAAGGAGGTCAGGGCCACGGTACCGATATTCTTTTTCGCTTTTTGGATTACTTCCAGGTCCTCCCCCAAGGCCACGTAATTTCACTCCAGCATTTGATAATCTTTATGCTCGGTGGCGGTGTGTTTTATAAAGGCCGACCGTAGGTCGAAAAGATGGATGTCGATATTGGATGCCGCCCTTGATATCCATTGGGAACCATCGATTACCTGCTGTCTGAGGTCGGTCAATAATAGTTTGTAATCCGACAAGCTAAGGGTGCCGTCGTGTATTTTCTCGACTATGGGCACTTTAAGTAAGGCCGTTTCGAAATCTATCCATACTTGGGTGAGGTTCCGGATCAACCATTCGGAAGTCTCACTCTTGTTAATAACCAGCTCTGGGGATTCAATTTTTCGCAAGGGATACCGTTTGGTGGCGGTATTGTTGTCGCCAACTACGGTGAGTTGCATAAATGAGGTGATAAATCGGCCGCTTTCAGGCACCATGCACAGGATTTTGTTTCCCGGCACCAACTTTCCGGAGTGCATTAATTCGTCTAACATGATAAAAATGGAGGCCGAGCCTGTATTCCCCTTAGACGTAAGGTTGCTGAACCATTTCTTATCGGCGATTTCGCCCCCTCCCTTATGCATGAGCTCTTTGATGGGGGCTTTGAACATTTCCGAAGAATAATGGCAGCATAGCCAATCGATTTCCTTCCTGTTTATTTTTCCTTGGTCGATAAGTTCAAAGTAGTGGGCGACCCCGGTTTTTATTACTTTGTCCAACAACCTGGTGTCTTGTTTTAAGTTAATGGCACCAGCTTTTGAAGCTTCTTCGTAACTCGGGTAGTCCAACCATGTTTTTTCCGTTTCATTTTTGTTGTCCGTCTTCCCGGTATACATACAAACGGGAAATTCGTTGGCATGTGATTTTAAGTCGATCCAATCTATTTTTAAGGAGAGGCCGTTTTCGTTTTTCTTGTTTTGAAGTACAAAGGCGCCTGCACCGTCAGAAAGCATCCATCTTAAAAATTCGGCATCAAAGGGCAGGTCATCTACGCCCTGGGCTTCAAATCGAGAGGCCTTGAACAATCTACTGGCCAATTCGCTTCCCACACATACGGCATTCTCTTTTTCATCGCTTTTTATTTGTGCATAGGCATTTTTCAGGGCCATTATACCACTAGCGCATACACTTTGAAAATTGGCCACCTCACATCTGTTGAAATCCAATCCTGCATGTACCATACTTGCAAAACCGGGTATGGGGAGGTCGCCTTGGGTCGTTCCTGTGCACAACAATTCAACATCACTGCTTCTTAAACCGCTTTTTTGTATGGCATCGTTTATGGCGCTAACGGCCAATTGCGCATTGGAGTGGGTGCTCTCTTGGTTTTTATCGATTGCATAATGCCTGGTTTTGATCCCGTTTTGTTTCAGCACACGGCTTTTTGCACGGCTATCCTTACCGTTTATTCGGCCTAGGTAATCTTCTATTTCGTCATTGGGAATCGCCTTGTTGGGTAAAAAGGAACCTGTACTTGTTATATATACCTCACTCATATATTATTTGTTATGTCTTGAAAATATTTTATCTAAAAGGTGTAGGGCAAATCCGTAGTTTTGTCGGCCTCTGCTATGGTGTTCATTGTGATGGGTGCCAAAAAGTTTCCAGCCTTTCCCTTTTCCGCTTCCAAAGCGATAGTTGCAATGTCCCGCAAAATTCAACAAGATGCTTATCAGCGGATAAATAAATATGGCTATTATCGAAAAAGGGACGAAGGGGGCGATCGTTACGGGGACCGTACTAAGTAGAAGGGCCTCTACCCAATGAAAACTGAATACGGAATACACCGTCGGAATCCTAGATTTGTGGTGTACGAAATGTACGTGCCTCATCATGAATTTTTGATGCATTAACCGGTGTACCAAATAAAAATGAACCTCATTCCACAGGGAAAGGATTACGATCCCGATCAATATGTTGGACCACGTATTGGGCAAGAGCTCAATTACTCCTTCCCGAATAAGAAAGACGATGGGGATGATGGAAAACCCAAAAATTACAATCGATTTTACGGAGTGCCTGATTTCAAAGGCGATTTGATCTTTTGAAACGGCTATGGGTTTGATCTTATTGAGGATGCCCCTGCCCTCCAACTCCTTGCAAACGAATAAAAACAGCGAGCCTACGCCAAAGTACAAGGTTATAAAGTAGCCGAAGGTAAGGCCGTATAGTGCTGTATAACTATAATTTAAAATAATGTCTTCAATCAGAGACTCCAAGGGCAATGGTCTAATTTATATGTGGGACGAATGTCAACTTCTAAAATACAGTAAAGATTTATATCTAACAGAATTAATCTTGATAACGTATGTCTTTAGGTGTTTTATTGCCTTTGAAAAAGCATGTGTGCTTTCTTACTTGAAATTCATTGGCTTACAAAAAAGCGACTCACTAAGGAGTCACGGTTGAATATGGTGTGTACTTTATGCGAATTGGGTCAATTTGCCTAAAGCATAAGGAAATTTTGTGTTAGGGGACTAGGGTAAAATATGAAAAGGCTGCCCCAGGGCAGCCTTTTCCAAATCGGAATGCAAACTTATGCATCACTTTACATTGTACCTCATCATCTTCATGGTACTTCCATCGATCATTCCCGCATAAGTGGCTACCGATGTATCGTTCATAAACTTGTTCATAGAAGCTTCGGCGTCTGCTTCTGACTTCCATCGTACGACCACTAAAACCTCTTTTTTTTCTTCGTTATAGGCGCTTTCCCTACTGATAAAGCCGGGTTGCTTGCTGGTGTACGTCTCCTGTATCTTGGCGTCTTCCTTCCAAAAATCATCGGGGTTGACCGTGTCTTTGTATTGAAAACTGGTGATTTCCAGAATGTAGGGATCTGTTGGTTCTTCTTTTTGGTTCCAACTTACCAAGCTGAAACAAGTGATGATTATAATTAGATATTTCATGATGGATTAATTAATTAGGAAAGTTAAACTTACCGTTAGTGTTCTTTCTGTCGGCTTCGGGGGCAATCGTTTCGATAACGTCCCAGTGTTCGGCTATTTTTCCGTTCTCTACCCGAAATAGATCGTAGTAAGAGGTATGTGCCCCTCCAAAATGACCTTCGCTGATGCTCAGAACGAAATTACCTTGCCCCAGTACTTTGTGTATTACGGAGAACTCCATGGTAACCCCTTGTTCGGCCATGGCGGCCAAGGCACTTCCTAGACCCGATAGGCCGTCGGCAATGCTCGGATTGTGCTGGATGTATTGGTCGCCTTCAAAATAATTTCCAATTTTATCCATATTGCCGTTTATCAAAATATCGGTAATGAAGTTTCTGACCAAGGTCTTGTTCTCTTCGGTTTTGTCGAGATCGGTGATCTCGGTAGTGCCATCGATCATGGTATGGCCGCTTGGGTTGGGCTGTTCGGGTGTTACTTGAAGGTTGTTCCAGTGTTCCACGATCAAGCCGTTTTCGAACCTAAAAACATCGAAACCGATCTTTGGACCAAAAAAGTTGTAGTCGGTATGCGTAAATATATAGTCGCCATCTTCAAAAGTTCTAACTGTATTTACTTTGGCAGAATTTGGAGGTAACGCTTGCAATGTTGCTATAAAACCAGCAATGCCATCAGCAACTTCTAAATTATGTTGTACATAGTTATAAGGGTTAATATAGGCAGCAGGTTCTTGTGCACCTGTTTCTATAGATTTTAGTAGTTGTATTACTTTTTCTTCGTTTGACACCTCAGTTGATGTATCATCATCTTGAGCATTACAAGAGGACAAACTAAGAGCTGAGACTAGGACTGTAGATAATAGTGTGTTTTTCATTTTATTTTTTTAAGTATTAATTTCATTGCAAAAATACTTTAGCACTCCAGCTAATTCATGATCCAAAAATGCCTTTACACTGTAAAAAAGAGAAAGTTTTAAAATCGATAGAAAGAAAAAGGGGAGTCAATACTTAAAATAAATAGAAGAATTTTATAACTATAAATTTAATTCGTTAAGGAGGTCTTGAAGGTTTAAAGGTCTCGTGTACATTTCCAAACCACCGTCCTCCTTTTGTGGCCATTCTTTTTGAGGCCTATCCCAATACAATTCAACTCCGTTGCCGTCAGGGTCGTTCATATAAAGTGCCTCGGATACACCGTGATCTGCGGCTCCAGTTATGGGGTAATCTGCTTTGGTGAGGTGTTGTAAAATTTCTGCTAAATCTTTTCTAGAAGGATAAAGGATTGCTGTATGAAAAAGCCCTGTACTATTTTGTGGTGGTTGTGGACCGTTTTTGCTTTGCCAGGTATTCAATCCAATATGATGGTGATAACCTCCAGCGGAAATAAATGCTGCTTCTTGTCCATACAGTGTTGTAATTTCAAAACCAAGAAGTCCATGATAGAAGTCCAGTGAACGTTGTAGATTGGCCACTTTTAGATGCACGTGTCCGATTCTTGTATTTTGAGGAATTTTATATTCTGAGTTTTCCATATTTTGTGAAATTTAGAAGCCTATAATAAGATGCTACATATCAAAATGACTAAAAGTCTCGAATTTTGTAAAAAAAAGAAAGGGATGTTATTAGTTTACATTCAAATAACACCCCTTTCTTTATAAACTACCTGATTTTATGCTAAAACCTCTGCTATAGTTTTAGACAATGGAATAGTGGGTCTACCTAGAATTACTGATAATTGATGACCATCATTAAACAAATCTCCATTAGCCGTTGACGTATGCGAACCTGCTAAGAACTCTGCAATTGGAGTAGGCACGCCTGCGCTTTGAAGTGCTTTGGCATATTCCGCTTCTGGAAGATTCACATAAGTAATAGCTTTACCTGTTTGTTTAGAAATTTCATTTGCATAATCTTTCATAGTAAAAAACTCATCTCCCGCCAATTCGTAAGTTTTTCCCTCATGGCCGTCGGTAGTTAATATTATTGCGGCAGCCTCAGCAAAATCTTCTCTTGTAGCCGAAGCTATTTTACCATCTCCTGCGCTACCATACAAAGTACCTAGTGCTAGAGTATCCTTTAAGGAATCTGTGTAATTCTCTGTATACCAGCCGTCTCTTAATAAAGTAAAAGGAATGCCCGATTCTTCTAAAACTTTCTCTGTACCTAAATGTTCAGGAGCCAAAGATAAACTAGATTTATCGGCCTTTAAAAGGCTAGTGTAAGCTATAGATTTTACTCCTGCTCCTTTTGCGGCTGATATAATATTGCTATGTTGTTCTAAACGCTGCCCTAACTCGCTTCCGGAAATTAAAAGAAGTTTGTCCACACCTTCCAAAGAACTGGTCATCTGTGTTGCGTTACCATAATCAAAAGCACGTACTTCAACGTCTAAATCACTTGCTTTTTCTGGTGTTCTTGCCAATGCTATAATGTTAGCCTTAGTAGTTCTTTCTTTTAATTTTTCAATTACTAGAGTACCTAATTTACCGGTAGCTCCTGTTACTGCAATTTTCATATGCTATATGTTATAAAAAGTTACTTAAAATGTATAGGACAAAAGTAGCCATGATGCTCAAGGCAAGGACTATAGAAAAATGAAGATGTACTGTAAAAAAAGGAAAGTGTTTACGAATGTTGTTGTCGGAACACCTCGGGAGTAGCTTCTGTGTGCTTTTTGAAATACTTATACATATTAGTAGGTTCATCAAAACCAGATGTATAAGCTATTTCTGTAATAGACATTGAGGTGTTGATCAGCAAGCGCTTAATTTGTGTTACAAGAATTTCATCTATGATCATTTTAGATGATTTATCTACAATTGCTTTGCAAACGTTATTAAGAGTTTTTGGTGTACACCCCATTAAATTGGCATAATCCAAGGTCTTTTTGGTCTCAAAACAACGTTCCTCTACAAGGTGCTGAAATCGTATAAAATCAGCCACGTACTTATGCTTGGATAAGGTTATACCTTGTTTTACTTTTATACGGAATAGTCTATACACCAATATATGCAGCGCATTTCTAATAATACCACTAGAGAATTCATCATAGTTTTTGGTATACTCCAATTCAATATCCTTAATAAGCGACTCTATAGATAGAAAATCTTCTTTATCTACTGCTATCTTTGGTGAGGTCAAAAACTCATTGAATAGCTCATGAGAACGGGAAACTTCTTTGTGGCTTAACAAACTGGCTAAAAAGTCTTCTGTAAAAATTAAAAGAAAACCTTTTGATTCTGAATTTTTAAAAAACCGGTGGACTTGGTCTTTCCGGATGGTTAAAATTGTATTAGCTGTGTAATCGTAATCCGTAAAATCTATGGTGTGTTTCCCAGTACCTTCCGTAATAATCAGAATTTGATAAAATTCAACTTTGTGAAGTTGTGTAATATCTTGTTCAATTTCACGTGCTAAAAGTTGTTCGAGCCTAACAAGTTCAAAACCTAAATCAGGTCTTGTTTCATTATTAAATTTTATGTTCTGAATCTCAATCAATGTCCGTATTGGTTTATAAATTCAAATCCGTACAAGTATACGCTTTAGGCTGGTTATAAAGTATGTATTCTATAAGATACAAAGAAAAGCAAAGGTTAGGATACTACCTTTATCATTAGGGCATCAAATTTGGATAACTACGTTCAAATTCCTTTTTAAAGCCTAACGGAATTGTTTTGTGTAGGCGGATACTTTTACAACTATTGAATTTCATGAATGCTTGTAACTCTTTTTTCAAAGCACTGGAGAATTCTTCTATTTTTTTTAAATCGGGTTCCAAGGTCAGCTGAAGAATATTCAATATGCCTTTCTTTCTATCGGCTTTACTATCCATTCGGGCTACGAGCTTTCCATCCCACAGAATTGGTAATGTAAAATAGCCATGTTTCCTTTTGTGCTGTGGCACATAGCATTCCAAAAGATAATCAAATTTAAAAATCTCTTTCGTGCGTTTCCTTTGGATGAGCAAATTATCAAATGGAGATAGAATTTTGAGTTTCTTTCTGGACAATGGTTGGTTTAATAATTCAAGCGACTCCGGTAAAACATAATAGTCGGTTTTATCTACCTGTATTTCTTTTATTTCACTAGTTTCAAGCATTAGGTTCAGCGCATTTGTAACTGCTGGTTTTATGTTTTTTAGTAAGTAAGTCATTTCAGATAGCTTTCCTAACCCATTGGTCTGCAAATATTTTTTCACTAAAAATTTGCCTTGTTCCATTTCAGTTGGTAGCGTGGTATCTATGGCAGGGGGCAGAACTCTTTCGGTTAGGTCGTACACTTTATGAAAATTCACCCGTTCTTTAATCATTAAATCGCCTTGCATAAATAAATTTTCTAGTGCTTGTTTTTTAGGTGCTGTTTTCCATTCTCCGGGCTTGACCCCTTTTTTATCAAAATCTTTGGCCATTAATGGACCTTCATTTTTTATGCGGTCCAAAACCCATTGCATAACAGAATCATCTTGTTTAAACCAATGTTTTTGTTTTCCGGTGGCAATGGCATGCTTGCGAGGCATGCTAAAACGGAATTCTTCCATAGGAAGGTAAGCCGCAGCATGGGACCAATATTCAAAAACTTTTTTATCGGCTACCAACGTATCCAAATGTGAGGATTGGTAGCGTGGATTCCGATTATACAAGGTATGGTGGTGTGCCCGTTCTATTACCGAAATGGTATCAATCTGAACATAACCTAAATGCTCTATAGTTTCCAGTGTTGCATTTACGGAAGAACCTGTTGCCTTTATGCCCGGTAGTCGCTGAGATAACAAGACTAGTTTTTGGGCTTCGCGAAGTGAAAGTTTTTCTTTTTCTAAATTCATCTAAATAATTCAGGGCCAGCTTTGATAAGAAAGTAAAAATACTAACATCTTTACTATTTTTTAGGGCAAAGACCATCAGATATGCTTAGAAAGTAGCCCATTTAATGAATAATGTTAAAAACATTATAAAAAGAGCTCAAAAAACATAAGAAAAAGTGTATTTCATCCGTTATTTAAGCAATTCATCCTATTTTCGTTCATCTCAAACAACCAAGAACCCTTTCATCAATGCAGAGATATAAAATACTGATCGCATCTGCGCTTATCGTTTTTACCTTATCAGCGCTTACTTCCCGGGTATTTCATTCTGAAACTACCGATACTCCCCAAAAAGCGGAAACCGCTGTTACCAACGTAGAAAAAACTCCCCGAAATAAAAAAGAAGCGCATCTGTACGCTTCAAGACAAAAAGAATTACACACTGCATTAAACGCCTATTTTAAGAAAGCCATTGCCAAGGGAGATGTAGTTGGGGCCGCTGTAAGTATCGTTAAAGGCGATTCTATTATGATTTCCGAAGGGTTCGGGAGAAAAAATAGTGTGGAGAGCAGTACTGTAAATGGTGAAACTGTATTTAGGCTAGGTTCCCTGTCCAAGGGATTTGCTGGAATGTTGGCCGCCAATATTAAGGATGAAGGAAAGTTAGATTGGACGGATAGGGTAAGTGATTACCTTCCTGAATTTGAGTTGGGCGACGGTACCAATACAAAAAATGTAACCCTGGCCAATATTCTTTCGCACACTTCTGGAACACCTTACCACAGCTACACCAATTTGGTAGAAGCGGGAATTCCCCTAACGGATATTGCCAAGCGTTTTAAAGAGGTTATGCCCATTAGCAAACCGGGAATTATGTACAGCTACCAAAATGCTATGTTCGCACTTTGCGGTGAGATGATGAAAAAAGCAACGGGAAAAAAGATAAATACACTTTTGGACGATCGGTTTTTTAAGCCTTTGGAAATGTGTACGACTACAACGGACTTTGAAACCTTGACACACGAATTGAATATTGCCATGCCCCACGTTAGAATCAGAAACGGCTGGAGAGCGGCACATATTCGCGATAACTATTACAACGCCGTTGCGGCGGGCGGAATCAGTTCAAATGCACATGACATGGGCCGTTGGATGCGGTTTCTATTGGGCCACAACCCAGAGATTATGGAGAGCTCCGCTATTAACGAAGCGTTTAACCCGTTTATTGAAATTTCCGGGCACAGCAAATACTACCAGCGCTGGCCGGGCCACACCCGATCTTATTACGGATTTGGATGGCGCATTCATAAGTTTACGGAAGACGATAGCAATTTTGAGAAAACCATCTGGCACCATGGTGGAAGCGTTAACAATTACCGAAACGAAATAGCCATTTATCCGGAAGCGAATCTAGGTATTTGTGTATTGCTGAACAATATGTCTCCCGTGGCCAAGACCGTCATTCCTGATTTGTACCAAATTGTTAAGGAGGTTTATCAAAAGGATGATATTACTGCCCGTAAAATGCTCTAAGTTCTTGTTGGGCTATTTTAACAAAAGAGCATAATGCTACGCCACTATTGAAAAAGTACTATTTGGGGCACGTACCTTTGGTTAAGGGCATGTTAGATCTATATCCCATTCTTTTAGCCTTCTTAAATTAATTGCTCTGACCCTTTGTTATTATGGCTTTAAAACGCATCATGGCAACACCGTCCATTAAAAGAACCAGCTTGCCGTCCTCATCTATTTTATAGGCGTCTATTTTTTTAATCGTATTTAAAAAGAACTTTTCGCCTTGGCCACAGAACATTAGGGTAGTAGGGCCGGGCTCTCCAAAAGAAATTTCTTTACCCTTTACCGTAAACGGCGCCGAGTAGCCATTGCAACTGTTCGTACCCTGTACACGGCCTGTCTCCTCCATAAAAGTAATTTGTGGTTTACGGTCAGGGTAGAGCCCTTGAAACGCAATGCGTGGTCCGGAAAGGTATTCCAGTTCCCAAAGCGTACCGTACAATGGGTTGTCCGCAACTTTTTTAGTAGTGGAACAGGAAGTAAATATTAAGGTTATTGTTAGAAATAGAATAGAGATACCTGTTTTCATGAGATTTAATTATCCGTTAAGCCTTTCCTGTAGATTGAAAACCACTGGCAGGCGCTTATTTGAGAACGAAAATTAAACCAATAAAACAGAACGGAAAAAACTCTTGAGCAAAGACTTTGTTAATTTTGGTTTCCTATTTCTAAAGTATTGTTTTTAACGCTTTTGTTAAAAACCTTACGCTAATCTATAAGGTACTATTTGTTAATGGGTGTATCTTAGTTGCTTTATATTTATATAGAGAGGTATATAGCAACTAGTTGCTATATACAATTGTTAGCAACAAGCCGTAAATGATTTCAGTTAAGGAAGAATACGATAATATTTTTCAGATTTTCTTAGAGCACGAAGAACAAATTATTAGAGATATTAAATCTTCAAAATACCCTCTAACTTTCAAGAGTATATATTATAAAATAAAAGCAATTGACCAATTAGTGCTTGCACTAGAAAGTTGTATAGATAATAATTACTCTTCACAAGTATTGACAAGAGCTTTATTGGAACATTATTTAATCGGCTACTATATTTATGTGAAAAATGAAAATATTAAAACTGACGCGATTGGCGAAGAATATTATAAAAACTACACCTGTTCCGAATTTTTTAAACGTAAAACCTATTCAATTCAAATAGAGAACATAAGAAAAGGTGTGACGCAAAAAGTTAATATGGATACCATAAAAGAACTTTATCCTGAATTTGATTTTATGTCACAGCAAGATTTACAAGATGTTCATTCAAAATCAAGGCAGTTTATGGACATGAAATGGATGGGACAATATCTTGTAGAAAATGGAGGGACAAAAAAAAGCCTTGAGGTATTACACGTGGTAATGTTAGAGTTTTTAGATAGATATAATATCCTTTCGTCCTATATACACGGTGGACCTAGTGCCGAATCGAATTGTTTCTATCCTAATTCAGGAAATCCAGAAACTGGGATAAGTAGTCCTGAAGAAAATATTGAATGGGGTCAATTAGCGTCGAAATCATTGAAAGTTTATTTCATTTTTGGGCTAGGTTATCAATATCCTGAAAAGTACATGGAAATAGTGGACGAAATGATGAAGTGGGTATAGGCCAGTTGCTAACAATGGTAACCGTTGCACA
>NZ_JAHKQG010000012.1:0-26674 GCF_018860715.1 Zobellia sp. B3R18
GGCGGCTTTCTTATCGTCCCAGAGATGGTCTACGTACTTGAACTGTTGTGCTGTATTTTTCATTTGAAGGGTTATTACGTTTGGGGACAAAATTATATGATGGGAAAAAGCTTTCCGTCCTGTACTGTACCGCTCGGCCCAAAAAAAATAAATATGTATATTTTGGGCGGATTATAATTTTTCATCTTTACTATTGTGCCGCCAAGGGGCAGTTCCACCGATAAAGAAAAGACCATCGCCCATGAACATATTCAATTTCATCGACATAGACGAGAACTCCCGCGTGCCCAAGTACAGGCAGATCGTGGACGCCATTATCCATAACATATCCTCGGGCAACCTTAAGATGGACGACAAGATCCCGTCTATCAACAGGTTCAGCGAGGAGTACCTCCTCTCGCGGGACACCGTTGAGAAGGCCTACAGTATTCTAAGGGAGCGCAAGGTGATCATCTCCATAAAGGGCAAGGGGTACTACATAGCCCGCACCAAGCTGATATCCAAGGTGAACATCCTGTTCCTGGTCAACAAGCTCAGTTCCTACAAGATGCGCATCTACAATTCCTTTATAGAGAGTATAGGGGGAACGGCGCACACGAACCTTTTCATCTACCATTGCGAGGAGGAGCTGTTCCTGAACCTTCTGGAAAAGAACAGGAACGCCTATGACTACTATGTGATCATGCCGCATTTCAAGACCGAGAAGCTGAAGCATGCCAGCCATACCCCGGAAGCTATAAAGGCGATCGACCGTATCCCCAAGGAGAAACTGATCATAATGGACAACCCCGTACCCGAACTGAAGGGCGGTTACATAGAGATCTACCAGGATTTCGAGAACGATATCTACCATGCGCTGAAGGAGGGGCTGGGAAAGATATCCAAATACGAGAAACTGATCATTACCTACCCCGAGGAATCGGTCTACCCGTACCCGAAGAGAATCCTTCACGGGTTCCGCAAGTTCTGCGGGGAGCACAGGATCGACTTTGAGGTGCTGGACGAGATCTATGACGATATGGTCCTTAAAAAGGGCGACCTGTTCATTACCATAAGCGAATCGGACCTGGTGAGTTTGGTGAACCAGATACGCAACCAGGAGTTCGACCTGGGGACCGACATAGGGGTGATCTCCTATAACGACACGCCGCTGAAGCAACTGTTGGGCATTACCTGTATCTCCACGGACTTCAAGGCTATGGGGGAGACCGCGGCCCGTATGATCATGGACAAGAAAAAGGGGAAGGTCAAGAACCCGTTCCGTTTCATTGATAGGAACTCGATATAAAAGATATGTTCGTTAACGGGTCTAGAGGTACCCTAGGTATTCTATCCTGTCCAGGTTCTTTTGGGTTTTCTGTTCGTAGAGTTCGGCAGTTCCAATTAGAATTTATTCATTATCTGAATTTCATTTCTTTAAAATTTCAAAGGGAATCAGTAATTCTAAAAACTTCTCTGAATCCAATATTTGTAATTATCTGAAGATGTTGTTGATTTAAGTTTAAGTCTTTTTAAAGGTGTATCCTATTTATTCTTCAATATCAATTTTCATAGTATTTCAAGATTTCTTCAACCTTAGAAATGCTTTCGACACAGTTATTTTATAGCAGTAGGGCAGGACACTACAGGACACCACAGCATGGTACAGGATGAGTTATAAGAATGGCCCCTATACATTTGAAGATAACTTAAAATATCGCTCAATATTTTAGGGATAATATATAACTCAACTAAATAATTCAAGATTATGAAAAAAAGATTTAGAGGAAATCCTCAGGGGTTTCTTATGATTATGATTCTGCTATGGGGGTTTACGATGCAAGCGCAGAGCGTTACCGTATCGGGAACCGTGGTTTCGGCAGATGACTCGCAGGCGTTACCCGGTGTAAATGTTGTTGTTAAAGGAACGACTACCGGCTCCGTAACGGATTTTGATGGAAACTATAGCATTGTAGCTCCCGATGCCAATAGTATTTTGGTATTTACTTACATAGGTTTTACCCCTCAAGAGATTCCGGTAAGTGGTAAAAGTCAGATTGACGTGTCCATGACAGAGGACGCAGCACTTCTAGATGAAGTTGTGGTAGTTGGGTACGGTACCCAGATTAAGCGTCAAGTAACTGGTGCAGTGTCTACGATTCAAGCCAATGAACTTGCGGATATACCTGTTTCACAGGTTACCCAAAAGATACAGGGTAGATTACCAGGAGTTCAAATAAATCAGGCCACAGGTAAACCGGGACAGGGAATGTCAGTTCGGATAAGGGGGCAATTATCCGTTTCAGGAGGAAGTGATCCATTGTACGTAGTAGACGGTTTTCCCATTTCCGGAGGTATAAACACCATAAACCCAGATGAGATTCAGGATATTACAGTGCTAAAGGATGCTGCCTCTACTTCGCTTTACGGTTCTAGAGCAGCCAATGGGGTAGTTTTAATTACGACTAAAAGTGGACGATCAGGAGAAACTAGTGTGAGCTTAAACATGACAACCAGCATGCAAAGTGTTCCGCAACGTGGAAGAATAGAGATGATGGATGCCGTGGAGTTCGCTCAATTCAAAAAAGAATATTATGAAGATCAAGGTAGCCCTGTTCCGGATATTTTTCAGAATCCGGCACAGTATGAAGGGCAGACCAATGATTGGTACGATGCACTTTTGAGAACTGCGCCTATGACCAATTATAATTTAAGTATTACTTCCAACAAAGAAAAATTAAAGACATCCGTAGTATTAGGCTTTTTTGACCAAGAAGGAGTTGTTCTAGGTTCTGACTATAAGCGTTACTCACTTCGTGCTAATTTGGATTACACCTTATCGGATAAGGTTCGTATAGGTGTAAACATTGCCCCCAACCATATAGTTGACAATGTGCCAAGAACAGATGGTACTAGGGGCACTGGTCTTTTGTTCAATGCATTGCATACATGGCCCATTATGCCAATTTATAATCCGGATGGTACAAGAACCGAGTTTAATAGATTTCCTGCGGATACAGGAAATATCTTCTCGTACGCCAACTGGTTGAACTCTGCGGAACGAATTAAGGATGAGACCAAAAGTGTTAACCTTTTGAGCAACGCGTTTCTTGAATATAAACCTATTGAGGGTCTTGCTATTAAGACTAGTTTGAATGCAGAATTATATAATGAGCAATATGAATTCTTCAGTCCAACTAACGCTACTTATTCAATCAACAGACCCGTGCCTACCAATAATGAGGCCATTTGGGACGATCGAAATACATTTTCTTGGTTGAACGAAAATACGATTACCTATGATAAGAGTATTGGTGATCATACCTTCTCCGTTTTAGGAGGTTTTACTTATCAGAAATACCGTCAAGATCGTAACAGGGTTCAAGCATCAGATTTTGCAGATGATCGTTTGCCTACTATACAAGGCGCGACCAATATTAACAGAAACGGGACTTTTGATGAAGTTAGAGAGTGGAGTTTGGTTTCTTTTCTATCTCGTCTTACCTATAACTACAAAGGAAAATATTTGTTGACCGGATCCATACGTAGTGATGGTTCTTCAAGATTTGGGTCGGAGAACCGTTGGGGTACGTTTCCTTCTGTATCCGCTGGTTGGATAGCTTCGGATGAGCCTTTCCTAGAAAATTCAGAAACTATATCCTTGCTTAAATTACGAGGTAGTTATGGTGTTACAGGAAATAATAATATTGGTAATTACACGCAATATGCCTTGATTGATAATACGGTAAATGCCGTTTTTGGAGATACTTTTGCACCAGGTTCGGCAGTTAACTCACTGTCAAATTCAAACTTAGGTTGGGAAACTACCAAACAGTTTGATGCCGGGCTTGATTTAAGTCTTTTTAATGATAGGGTATCCTTTGTGTATGATTATTATACAAAGAACACTACCAACTTACTTTATAATGTTCAGGTTGCTCGCGAATCAGGCTTCTCCAATTTTAGTGATAATATTGGTGAGATTCGTTTCTGGGGACATGAATTTGCCTTAAATACAGTGAACACAACTGGTAAGTTTCAATGGACGACCAATGCCAATATTTCATTCAACCGAAATAGGGTAGAAGCGCTGGCTGATGGAATTGATAGGGTTTATGGACCAGGAGGGTGGCATATTACTCAAGTAGGCCAACCCTTTGGTCAGTTTTATGGTCATGTATCGGATGGAGTATATCTCAATCAAGAAGATTTGGACAATTCACCTCAAGTCCCAGGTCGTTCTACGGTAGGTAGTATAAAGCTTGTGGATATAAATGGAGATGGTATTATTACAAATGGAGGAGATTTTGATGACCGAGCTATTACTGGAAGCCCTTTTCCAGATTTCACTTATGGTATTACAAATACTATTAAGTATGGCAATTTAGACTTTTCCATAGTGGGTACAGGTTCTCAAGGTAATGAGTTATTGGTACGCCACTTATATAGTACTACCAATCTTGATGGTGTTTTTAATCTTTTGAAAGATGTTGAGAATCGGTTTAGGTCCGTAGATAATCCAGGTGATGGTTTTTATGGAACTACCGTTGGAGGCGGAAACGTTACTGGTATAGAGAGAGACTGGATAAACGATCGCTTTGTGGCAGATGCCTCTTATTTCAACATTAGAAATATAACTTTAGGCTATACCTTACCAGGAGTGGATAAATATTTTAAATCGGCCCGTATATACGGATCTATTCAAAATGTACACATTTTCACCAAATATTGGGGAGGACCAAACCCTGAAATAAGTGTGCAGAATAACGGAGATGGAGACGGGGGCAACCTTGCTTCCGGGGTGGATATTTCTGGATACCCGGTTCCCCGCATTTTTAGTGTTGGTTTAAACTTAAACTTTTAAATCATAGACTACGATGACAAAACATATTTCACTTTCGACAAATTTTAAAACTGAAAAAATGAAAAAGATATTTTATTGTGTCGTAGCGTCCATGGCTTTTATAGTCAGTAGTTGCGATGACGAATTAACCATATTTCCCGAGGACTCATTAAGTGTTCCTACATTCTTTAAAACAGAAACGGATTTTACCCAGGCAGTTAACGGTGCTTATGTCCCGTTACGTCTGATTAACAACCAAGCCAAGCCTTATCTGGCGGAAATGCATTCAGACAATACTTATTTTGCTCGTAACACGGCATTTGGTGCAACGGATAATCAAGAAGATATTGCGGACCACTCCATACCTAGTGATGGGGGAATAACTGCTAATACTTGGGTGGAGCAGATTTACCGTGAATATTATCAGATCATAGCACGTACAAATCAAATTTTGACCACTATTGATGATGCGGAATTTGATGAAGCGGCCAAGGCAAACCTTAAAGGACAGGCTCTTTTTTTAAGAGCTTATTCGTACTTTGAGTTGACGCAGCTATTTGGTAGTGTACCTATGCACCTAGAACCTGTATTAGACCGTGATGGGGCAGCTTTGCCACTCTCTAGCGAGGACGACCTTTATGCACAAATTATTGAGGATGCTCAGGGAGCTACAGCCTTGTTGCCCCTTAAGTCGGAGCAAGAACCGGGTAGGGTTACACTAGGGGCGGCTCAAACCCTTTTGGCCAATGTTTATATCGTTAGAGAACAGTGGGCAGAGGCGGAGATCCTTTTAAAAGCTGTGGTAGCTAGTAATGAATATATGTTGATGCCTAATTATGAAGATGCTTTTTCTGGGAATAGCGAAAACAAGAACAATATGGAATCTGTTTTTGAAATTCAATACAGGGAGGGTGCCGAAGGTTTAAACGGAAGTTTTTTATATAACTTTCTACCAAGACCAATTACTGCCGAAGAAGTTGGTGCTATAACGGGAACTTCAAATCCACAACCGGTTAATGGTGAAGGAAACAATATACCTACACCGGACATAATTGATGCCTATGAAGAAGGAGATTTAAGGGAAGATGCTTCAATTATGTATGTTACTATTAGTGAAAGTTTTTGGGAAGATGGTGTTTACCCTATCATTAAAAAATATGTGGAGCCCCATGCATTACATAATAACCATGGAATGAACTGGCCCGTATACAGGTATTCCGAAGTGTTGTTGTTTTTAGCCGAAGCTTTGGAAGAACAAGGTAAAGACGGAGAAGCTCTTCCTTATCTTAATCAGGTTCGTACACGTGCTGGTCTAGGTGATCCTGTGGGGGATCTGGGAGAAGCTATCTTTAACGAAAGAAGGGTGGAGCTTGCTTTTGAAAACAAAAGATGGTTTGATTTGGTAAGGACAGGCAGGGCTATAGATGTGATTACCGCTCACGGTAATAAAATAAAGGCGAATCCTATTGATTATTACTATCCTGCTGGTGTAGAGCCAAGAGGCAATGTTTTTACCAATATTTCTGAACGTTACGCCTTACCTGCATCGGAATCTTCATTAAATCCAAATTTTTAATTGAATCGGAAAATATAATTTATCAAAGAAAATTAAAGGTCATGGACATCCATGACCTTTAATCGTACAAAAAATTTCACTTGTAATCTATCAATTAGAAGTGCGGAAAAATCAAAGAATAAACCAAGAATTGTTGTAAATGTAGAACCTTAAAAGGAGGCTTTAGGTTTCTTAATTTTATGGAAATTATCAGTAGAAGAATTATGACAATCAAAAAAATATAATAGGAATTATGAATAAATATAGTAGCGTATTTAAATTAATGGGGAGAACTCTTTTTGCTTTAACATTACTGTTAGGTTTTCAATCTTGTAAAGAAAAAAAACAGGAAACTACTGTAGAAACCACGGCAAAAGTTCAAGAGAAAGAAGACGGTTTTATAAATATATTTGATGGGAAAACCTTGACAAATTGGAAAGGCGACCTCAATTATTGGCGTGTTGAAAATGGTCATCTAGTAGGAGAGGTAACCCCGGAAACCCTTTTGAAAAGTAATACCTTTATTATTTGGCAAGGAGGGCAGCCGGATGACTTTGAGCTGAAGTTGGAATTTAGAATAACCGAATCCGGTAATAGTGGCATAAATTATAGAAGTGATTTGATCGATACCATACCTAACGCCATGAGGGGATATCAAGCAGATATTGATGGAAAAATTAGGTATACGGGACAGAACTATGAGGAAAAGAAAAGGGCTACATTAGCATACCGTGGGGAGAAAGTAAAAATAAAGACTCAAGATAATCCGGATGTTGCCGGTTCTTTACGAGGCAATGTAAAAAAGAATTGCTGGCAAAGTAGAGAGGTAATAGGTTCTTTGGGAGAATCGGATTCGTTAAAGACTAAGATTAAAAGTGAAGATTGGAACGAAGTACATCTGGTTATAAAAGGAAATCGCCTTCAGCATTACGTAAATGGGACATTAATGAGTGACGTAATTGATGAAGATACTATAAATAGAAAATTAAAAGGACATTTAGGAGTGCAGGTACATGTTGGCCCGCCTATGAAGGTAGAGTATAGAAATATACAGCTAAAGAACTTGTAGACATCTAAAAGATAAAGATAGTTAGAATGGGAGATTTAAAAGATTTTCAAAAGTTGGTTATTTCAAATGCAAGCCACGTTAAAGGATTAACGGTAGGAGATAAAGCTCCGGACTTTACGCTTCCCAATGCCTTAGGGAAAGAGGTTTCGCTATCTAAACTTTTAAAATTTGGTGTAGTTGTCATCAAATTTTATCGTGGTGAATGGTGTCCTATTTGTAATTTAGACCTGAAGGAAGTACAAAGTAAACTACCCGATATTACATCTTTAGGAGCTTCATTTTTGGCAATAAGTCCTCAAAACCCTGATGAAGCATTAACGGCAAAAGAGAAAAACAGTCTTGATTTTGAAGTGCTAAGTGATGCACATCAAAAAGTCATTAAAGCGTATAATCTTCAGTTTGATCCAGGAGAGGATTACCATGCGCGAAGAGATTTAACACTTTTAAATGGCGATGGTTCAAAAACACTTCCTGTTCCCGCAACATTTATTATTAACACTGATCAAATTATTGAAGCTGCCCATGTTGAAGCAAATTATACAGAAAGAATGGGAGTGTCTGAAATTCTATCGGTACTTAAAGATTTAGCGAACAAAAAGTAATACGTTGGGTGAATGTAACACAAGAATTTATAAACAATAATCACGCCCGCTCTCAGGACAGCACAGGATGGGTAAAGCTTCTATAACACATAAGTTTGAATAAGATTCCTTACCCGACTTCTAAGGTTTGAACAGAGAATCTAATTTAAGAGAACTAACAAATATCAAGTTTATGAGTATAAAAATTTTAGCGGTAATCTTTCTTTGTGGTGGCGTACTAACATTAAAGGCACAAAAAGCGGAGAAAGAACTGCAGGTTAAAAAGCCTAACATTATTTTTATTTTAACGGATGACCAACGTTTTGATGCTCTGGGTTATGCAGGGAACAAACTTATTTCTACCCCTGAAATGGATAAGTTGGCAAAAGAGGGTACCTATTTTGAAAACGCAATGGTTACCACTCCGATCTGTGCGGCAAGTAGGGCTAGCATTTTAACCGGGCTTTATGAGCGTACCCATAATTTCAATTTCCAGACAGGAAATATTAGAGAATCGTACATGGCTGAATCATATCCTTCAATTTTAAAAGAGAATGGATATTTTACCGGTTTTTATGGGAAATATGGGGTTCGTTATGATAAACTAGAGAATCAATTTGATCAATTTGAGTCCTATGACCGTAATAATGAGTATAAGGACAGACGTGGTTATTACTATAAGACGTTAGGTAAGGATACTGTTCATTTAACGCGATATACGGGACAGAAAGCTATAGATTTTATTGCAGATGTAAAGACGGATAAACCTTTTTGTCTTTCTTTAAGTTTCAGTGCTCCCCATGCACATGATGGGGCAAAGGACCAATATTTTTGGCAGGGAGAATCAGATGCCTTGCTTCAGAACATCAATATGCCCGATGCAGATTTAGGAGAGGATAAATATTTTGAGGCTCAACCTAAATTTGTACGAGATGGTTTTAACCGGTTACGTTGGACCTGGAGGTACGATACCCCTGAAAAATATCAGCATAGCGTAAAAGGCTACTATAGAATGATTTCTGGTATTGATAGGGAAATTGCCAAAATTAGGGCCGAGCTGGAAAAGAAGGGACTTGCAGAAAACACGGTTATAATTCTCATGGGCGATAACGGCTACTTTTTAGGGGAGCGCCAGCTTGCAGGTAAATGGTTGTTATATGATAATTCCGTAAGGGTGCCTTTAATAGTCTTTGACCCAAGGAAAAAAAAGCAAAAAGATAGTGATGTCATGGCCCTGAACATAGATGTACCTTCTACAATTCTGGATTTGGCCGGCATTGATCAACCAAAAGCGTGGCACGGTAAAAGTCTTATGCCTATTGTGAAAAGCGCCAAGCGCGATTTTGGGCGGGATACTGTGCTCATTGAGCATATTTGGGAATTTGAGAATATACCACCTAGTGAAGGAGTACGTACAAAAAATTGGAAGTACTTCCGGTATGTTAATGACCAATCTTTTGAAGAACTTTATAATTTAAAAGACGACCCCAAAGAAATACATAATCTGGCCAAGGATGCAAAATATGCCGAAAAATTAAAGGCTTTTAGAAATAAAACTAACAGTCTTATTCTAGAGCATTCGGATGAATATTCCAATGGACCAAGCGACTTGATTGTAGAATGGATACGCAACACAGAGGGTGTTGCCATTATTGATGACAAACCAGAATTTGGATGGGTGGTGCCGGATGGCGCAGTTTCACAACCGGCCTATCAAATATTGGTAGCTTCAACCAAAGAAAAAATAGACAGCAATATTGGTGATGTTTGGAATAGTGGACAAATGCGGACCAATGCCTCATCAGAAATAGAGCACGGTGGGTCAGCTTTAAAAAACGGAGAGACCTATTTCTGGAAGGTACGTATTTGGGACCAAGATAATCGACTATCAAGATATTCTCAAAGTCAGTCTTTTACCATGGGAAGCCCCAAGGCAACCATAACGACCCCAAATAGTTTTCAAATAGACAAAATTAAACCTGTCAAATTCGAAAACAGAGGCGATACTTATTTCATGGATTTTGGAAAAGCGGCTTTCGCTACCCTCAATTTTACATATAAGGCCCAAACTTCAGGTATAGTTACCTTTAGAATTGGGGAACAATTAGACGGGGAGAACATCAACAGAAAACCTTTTGAAAAAAGTCATATCAGGTATCAGGAAATTAAAATGAAGGTAAATCCGGACCAAACAGAATATCAACTTGAAATTAAACCGGACAAGCGAAATACCTTACCCGGCAAGGCACTACCTCTTCCTAAAGGTTTTCCTGTCTTAATGCCTTTTAGGTATGTAGAGGTTCAAGGTATAGAGGGGGACGTTAATGCGGAAGACTTTACATTCTTAGTGCATCATAGCTACTGGGAAGACAGTGCCAGTAGCTTCAAAAGCTCAGATGATATTTTAAATCAGGTTTGGGAAATTTGTAAGTACACGATAAAAGCTACAACATTTAACGGTCTTTATGTAGATGGCGATCGAGAGCGTATTCCATATGAAGCAGATGCTTATTTGAACCAATTGAGCCATTATACAACAGATCGTGAATATGCTATTGCCAGACAAACCATAGAATATTTTATGGAACATCCTACATGGCCAACGGAATGGCAACAGCATGTGGCGCTTATGTTTTATGCAGATTATATGTATACGGGCAACACAGAACTGATCAAGAAGTACTATGACCGGTTAAAGTATAAAACGCTTTACGAGCTTGCTAATGAAGATGGTCTTATAACCTCTACTAAAATGACTCCGGAATTGATGAAAAACCTTGGGTTTCCCGAAAAAATGAAGGAGACCTTTAGGGATATTGTAGATTGGCCTTCTGCGGGCTGGGGAGGAGACCCATCAAATAAGGGGGAACGTGACGCTTATGTTTTTAAAGATTATAATACTGTAGTAAATGCGTTTTATTACCAGAATATGAAAATCATGGCCCAATTTGCGGAGGTTTTGGGTAAAACGGAGGAGGCACTGGATTTTGAACTCCGAGCTTTAAAGGCAAAAAAAGCGGTCAACGAAAAAATGTTCGATGCCGAACGTGGTGTATATGTAGATGGAATTGGAACGGACCATGCAGCTCTGCATGCCAATATGTTGCCCTTAGCCTTTAACATGGTACCGGAGGAACATATTTCTTCTGTTGTAGAACACGTAAAATCTAGAGGAATGGCCTGTAGCGTTTATGGTTCACAATACTTAATGGATGGATTGTATAACGCCGGAGCAGAGGACTACGCGTTGGAATTATTAACGGATACCAGTGATAGAAGCTGGTATAATATGATCCGTATAGGGTCTACTATGACCTTGGAAGCTTGGGACCTGAAGTACAAGAACAATCTAGATTGGAACCATGCGTGGGGTGCTGTGCCCGCAAATGCCATTCCACGAGGACTTTGGGGTATTCAACCCAAAACACCGGGGTTTGGAGTCGCTATTATAAAACCTCAAATGAGCGATTTGAAAAATAGCAGTATTGAAGTGCCTACCATTAAAGGAACAATAAAAGGAGAATATACCTATGAGACTTCTAGGCTTCAGGTTTTCAAAATTGAGATTCCGGCAAATATGGTAGCAGAGTTTGAAATTGCTCCATCACCAGGAAAAGAGTTAATGCATAATGGTAAAAAAGTAAATGCCGCTTTCGGTTCTGTACGTTTGGAACCAGGGCATCATGAAATTAAATTGGTAATCAATTCTTTTTAAAGATAATATAGTAGCAATGGTCTACATTGTGCTTATTTTGGAGACGCCAAAACAGGGAGCATATTTTTACAAAATCATGGGTCCAAGTATTTTACCGGAATATTAATATCAAAGAATTATAATAATGAAAACATCTAGACGAAGTTTTATTCAGAAAACAGCCTTGGGAACTACGGGTGCTATACTCGGAAGTTCCAGCTTATCTGCTAAGAGTTATAGAAAAGTTATGGGGGCCAATGATAGGATCCAAGTAGCCATAGCTGGTTTGGGCCGTCGTGTTGGAGCCATATATGCTCCAGTAGAGTTAAAGAGTAATAATGTGGAGCTCGTTTACCTTTGTGATGTTATGGAAAGCCAGCGTGTAAAAGCAGCAAAAGAAATGACTCCTCGTTTGGGGTATACTCCAAAACTGGAAAATGATATAAGAAAGGTGCTTGAGGATAAAAAGGTAGATGCATTGTTTAATCTAACACCTGATCACTGGCATGCTCCAGGTTCTATAATGGCACTAAAAGAAGGAAAACATGTATATGTTGAAAAGCCTTGTAGCCATAACATGGCCGAAAACGAACTGCTCGTTGCTGCGCAGAAAAAATATGATAGAGTGGTTCAGATGGGTAACCAACAACGTTCTGCTCAGCATAGTATAGATATTATCAAGCAAATTCATGATGGTGTAATAGGTAAGCCATACAAGGCTGTAGCCTTCTTTAGTAGCAAACGGGGAGAGGTTCCACATCAAAAAGCGGCTCCAGTTCCTACAGGACTAGACTGGGAATTGTTTCAAGGACCTGCTGTTCGCCGTGATTATACTTCGGAGACATGGAATTACAATTGGCATTGGTACGGTTGGAATTACGGTACCGCAGAATTGGGAAATAACGGTACACACGAGCTAGATGTAGCACGTTGGGCCTTACAAGTAGATTTTCCAAATCATGTGGAGGCAGATGGCATTAAATCTGCCTTTGTTGATGATGGTTGGGAGATGTACGATACCATGGAGGCTACATTTAAGTTCGATAACAATACTACTATTAAATGGGACGGAAAGAGTAGAAACGGATACGGGACCTATGGCGGCGGACGTGGTACGATTATTTACGGTAGCGAAGGCAGTGTTTATGTAAACCGTGATTTATACAAGTTGTATGATCGTGAGGGAAACTTGGTAGAAACGGTCAAGGCCAAAACCAAGGAAGGCGGGTTAGAGCTTGGTGGCGGTGGAGGAATGAGTACCATACATGTGGGTAATTTTTTCAATGCCATTAGAGGTAAGGAAACTTTACAAGCCCCTATAGATGATGCCTCTAAAAGTATGGCGTTGGTACACTTTGGAAATGTAGCTTATAGAATTGGAAATGGTTTTGATATAGACCCCAAAACAGGTAGAATGTTAGATAGAAAAGCCTTGGCTTTATGGGGAAGGGAATATGCTGCGGGTTGGGAGCCTACGCTGTAGAACTTCTATAAAATAATATAAGAAACGGGGTAATGTTCTTTTTGGGAGATTACCCTGTTTTAGTTATTGGGGTGCTCCAATTACTTTTACATCTGTCATCTCTTTGCCGTTAGTTCTTGTCTTTTGTTCAACAAAATAAGGTTGAAAAGTATAGGATGAATTATCGTCCCAAATGGCATTTTTAGTGGGCAGATGTTGTTTTAAACGCCTTGTAATTTTTAGGTAATCAGGGTGGTTCGCTAGATTGGTGAATTCGTTGGGGTCATTTTTATGATCATATAATTCTTCCGTTCCATCTTCGTAGCGAATGTATCTAAATTGCTTGGACTTGACGGCGTGATTGTTCATCCCAAAGGTTGTGATTGCAAAATGGGGATTTAGATCGTTATCATTCATTAAGGGAACAAGACTTTTTCCTTCGTTTCTTTCATAAGCAGGTAGTCCGCACAGTTCCAAAAGAGTAGGGTAAATAGACAGTAATTCGGCGGGCTCATCTATTACTTTTCCTTTGGGTAAATTGGGAGCCGCAAATAATAGGGGTGTTTTGGTCGCGGCATTCCAAAGGGCATGCTTGGCAAAGGTGCTTTTTTCTCCCAAGCGATAGCCATGGTCGGACCAAAGAACAATAACCGTATTATTGGCATGTTCACTTTCATCAAGCGCATCTAACAGTCTTCCTATTTCGTAATCTACGTAGCTCACACAAGCCAAATAGGCCTGAATGATTTTTGGCCATTCTCCACTTTTAATGGCCCAATCCGTAGAGGGCATCATGGGCAAATCATTTATCTGTAATGCCACAGGAGGAACATCGTTTAAATCATCTGCCCGATAGGGTCTAGTTTTTATACTGTCCAGCGGATGGAGGTCAAACCACTTTTGTGGCACATAAAGAGGTACATGTACCCGTAAGAAACCTATTCCCATAAAAAAGGGACGGTCGTAGGTTTTCTTTAAACGCTCGTTGACCCAATTTACGGATTGGTGGTCGGGCATCAATGAGTCGGCTTCTGGGAAAGCACCCCAATCTGTACTTGTTCTTCCGTATTTATTACGGTCTGAAGTACCAAAACCGTCCCAAACAAATCGTTCATCGGGATAAGGTCCAAATCCTTTCTCCCTGCTGCCAGACTCATCAAAAACGCCATTGGGCGCATGTGCATGAAATAACTTTCCTATACCCATAGTGTGATACCCATTTTTCTTGAAATACTCAGGAAGCAAAATGATATCCTTCGTGGCGGGATTGTTCTCTGAACGTATTTCTACATCTGATATCATGCCATAAATACCAGTGGTTGATGGGCGTAGACCTGTCATTAATGAAGCTCTTGAAGGACCGCATAATGGGGCTTGGCAGTGTGCATCCGAAAAAATTACTCCCTTAGAAGCCAAACGGTCTATGTTGGGAGTTTTGGTGCCTGAATATTTATCGAGTATTCCAATCATATTATTCAGGTCGTCTACAGCAATGAATAGTACGTTGGGATGTTCAACTTTTACAGTTTTTTTTATCTTTTCTTCCTCTTTACAGGCGGATAAACACAGTAAACTTAAAGCTAAAACGAAAAATGAGCCATTTCTCATAAGGTTGCTAATATGACTTCAATTGTTAGTTCTACCACTTTGTTTTTGTCAAAATAGGCCATGATAGGAATAGCTTCGGCACCGGGAACCATATTAAAGATACGTTCTTTAGACGTTTCTCTTATGGTGAGGGGGACATTTGAAGTGATTTTTACCAAACCTTCTGGTTTTTGTACGGTAAGCTCATTCGGATTGAGTTGTGTGACCGTCTCGCTGCTAGGAGAAATAATAGGTAGTACAAAAGAGGTTCTAGAAATAATTTCCTGATTGGTTTTAGCAACTATTCGTAAAGAATTTTCAGAACACTCATAGATCAGATTGAAATCTGAAGCAGTAGTTTTTACAGTTTGGTTGTGCTCGTTTTTTAATAGGCATTCCGCATTTATTAAAATTTGCCCATTGGTATCATTGGAGGAAATAGTTGCGGTACGATCAAAAATATTAGAGCTCCATTCACCATTATGTATGGTTTCGATTCTTGGGGTAAAAGGAAAATCTTCTCCCGGATTGGGTTGTTGGTTTAATGGCTCTACCAACTTATATTTGGCCATACTTGCCGCTAACAGTAGCCCAACTTTGTTGTGGTACAATAAAGATAAGGCCCCTCCCGTAGCTTGGCGATAATATCCATCTTTATAAATTGCATCATAGGCAGTTACGGTCCCTCTCCAATTTCCCCGGGCAAAAAGACTAGTATCTATTTCCTTATAATGTTTTATACCATCGGCAGTACTTCTAGGTAGAGGAGTTTCTGTATTTATTTTGGGCAAATCATTCCAATTATCTAATAAATGGGCCAATGGTTTGGTATGTGCAAAGGTGTGGTGTATACAAGGTTTAATGCCGTGCGATGCATAGTGAATTCCTCCATGTAACAATCCGTTGTGGGTACAGCGTCTCAATAATTCGTTATATTTTACCGCGGCCGTGCCCAAAGCGGGGTTGCGGTTGGCCATAAGTACCAATGCAGGTTGACTGCCATCACAAGTACGACTTCCCCAATACGTCCACTTAAACATTCGTGTTCCCCAGCCATTGTCCCAACCCCCATCTGGTAACATGAATTCTAAATGAGTGTTTAGGGATTTATCCAAAAGCTCAAGAAGTTGAGTATCGTTTTCATTAACGGCATATAGTACAATATTGTTCAACGATTCCTCCACGTTATAGCCTAAATCTATACCTTTTAATCCCTTGTTGCTTAGCTTATGTGCACTTGGTTTTATTTCTCCATATAAAAAATTATTAGGTTTTGTAAAATAGGTTTTGATGGCTTCCGCTAGTTCTTTACTACGAGATAGGTATTCTGGCTTATTGAGCATTTTTCCAATGAGATTTAGGGCGTAGATGGTGGTGGCGCCATAATTTACATTGGTCACATCCATCGTTGGAAATTTCCTGTAAACAAAATCGGCAGCTCTGGCCAATCTAGCCCTCCATCGTTCACGCCGTTCCTCATCTAGCAAATCTCCATGATAGTGTAGGGCTTCGGCAAGGGAAATGGCACCAAAAACCGTAATTCCGTTCCAAGATTTGGGATTAAGGTCGTTGGACCAAGCTCCACTGGGTAAGGTTACATTTTCGGCCCACTCCATCACGGCAATACCGGAATTAAGATATTTTTGTTCCCCCGTATACTTTGCCATGGCCAGAAGAGGATATACGGCGTCCATCATTCGTCCGTGGACCTTATTGCATGCCGGGCATTTGAACATACCGTGTATCCTAGGGTTGTCCGCATCCATAATTTGGGTTTGGATAAGCCCGTCACACCAATCTTTTAAAAGGTCATAAACAAGTTTCTTATACTCTGAAGAATGTTCTTTGGTAATCTTATCGGAACATGAATTGAACCATGGCCCTATTGCTAGGGTAAGAGCAGCCGTGCCTAAGCCGGAGAGTTGTACAAATTCTTTTCGATTCATTATCGCCGATTTATTTGGTTACCTCTTTCTAGTTGTCCTTTGTCATTTTATAGATTTCGGAACCTGCACTTAAAAAGGCTCCAGTACCATATACTTCCGTTTTGTCCGGACTGGCATTCCCTGGAGCTGCCCCTATGGGTTGGACATATCCTAGCATGCCATTTTCATGCACATATCCGGTCATGGCGTTCCATCCATTAATTACGGCTATTTTATAGTTTTTTCCTTTTAATATTCCGTTATTGATGCCCCATGTTAAACCGTATATAAAGAATGAAGAGCCGCTGGTCTCAGGGGTAGGATAGAATTCATGGCCCAATAAGCTCATGGCCCAATGCCCTTTTGGTGTTTGTATTTCTAGAAGTTTTTCAGACATTTTTTTGTAAATGTCCAAGAAGTATTCATACTCTTTGGTTTGAGGCTTTAAATTAGATAGGATATCGGTCAAACCAGCGTAAACCCAACCATTACCACGTCCCCAAAATATTTTGGTACCATTGTCTAACTTACCTTTAAATCGTTCGTCCCTGTAGTATAAATTTTCTTCTTCATCAAATAAGAACTCGGTAGTGGCTTTGTATTCTTCAAACATAAAATCCAAATACTTCTGCTCTCCAGTTATATTATAGAGGTCGGCCCAAACGGGTGGAGACATAAATAGGGCGTCGCACCAATTCCAACGATCTTGGTGGTAGGGCGTGGCCCAATTTAATTTGGTCTTGGCAGGATGGTGTATAAGAAAATTAAATTGTTCCTTAGTGGGTTTTAACATTTCCTCTTGGTTATATTTTCGGTACAGAGCTGCATACATGCGGCCAACGGCATGATCATCTGCATGATATTTTCGCTCGTGAAGTTGCCAGTTGTTTTGATCACCAATACCTTTTAACCAATTATAGTAGGTATCATCATCTGCCATTTCTGCCCATTTGGCCATACCAACATATAGTGCTGCGTTTGTCCAATGCAAAGGATGATGGGGTTTCTTATTGCTATAACTGTCATTAATGTGGTCCATTTGCCAGTCGGCAACCTTTTTCATAACATCTTTCACTTCTTCGGGTTTAATTTTTTGGGCGTTACAGAAGTAAACGGATAAAAAGGAAATAAGGAGTAATTTAAAGGTTCTCATAAGGATTATTTTGTGATTTTTTAAAAACGCTACATGTGGCACTTCCATTTTGGGTAAATATTAGAGGCTCTATGGAACAACAATTTTAGTGGTGTTTTTAAGAATTTGCATCCTGTTCTATCCTGTCAGGCTATACAATAATGAGTCGTTTTAAGTTAAAAAAAAGGCAGCTCGATAGAACTGCCCTTTATAACCAAAATAGTAAAGTATACTAGTGCGTATAGGGAACCGTGCCCGTTTCATCAATGGGGTATCCCCACCTTTTAATGTATTCCGTACCTGATAAAAATTCATCACCGGTTTCTTCTAAACGCTGATAAAGCAGTTTCTCCAAATCATCTTGCACGGTAGTATAACCTTCATTACCAACAAGGTTATTCAGTTGGTAGGGGTCCAATTTATTATCAAAAAGAAGCCATGGGCCTGTTAAATCCCTAGCATAAGTATATTGCTGTGTCTTAATAGCTCTATATTCCCTAGCTCCATGCTGTACTTTGTTCCATTGTCCAAACGGTTGTACGCATGTAAGTAACGTGGCGTCTCCTATCTGTTCCTTTCCTTCCATATAGGGCCTATAATTTATTCCTTCTACGGTAGTTGGAATTGAAATGTTGCACAGGCCTAAAATGGTGGGCATAATATCTTCTGAATTCATCAGTGCATCTCGTTCACCTTCAGAAATTTTAAGCTGTTCCGGAATGCGGAACAACATTGGAACCCGTGCAGACTCTTCGTAGGGTTGTTGTTTTTTGTATGCGCCATGGGAACCCAATAAATCCCCATGGTCAGAGGTGAAGACTATTATGGTATTATCATAGTTGCCGGAGTCTTTTAGGTTTTTAATCAACTTGCCTATCATATCGTCAATTGCGGCAATATGGGCGTAATAGCCGGCCAAATCTTTTTTAGCCTTTGCTTTGAGACTGTCCGGGACATTTTTACGTAATTGAATCTTATCTGGGTCAAATCGATTTCTATATTCCTCCGGTGCCGTATGGTACGGCGCATGTGGTGTGCCGTAAGAAAGAATCATCATAAAAGGATTGTCGGAAGATTTTCTTTCTTTAATATAATCGATGGCCGCATCGGTTTGTTCAAAGGTATCGTACCCGTCCCAAATTTTTCTGTTCGGGTCTTCATTATCATAATATACCGATTTGTTGTAGTCATGGGTACATTCGTTGCCCTTCCAGAATTTGAATCCTTGCCTTCTTTGACCGGGAGCCACATTCTGAAGCCTGCCGTGCCCGTCCAAATGCCATTTGCCAATATAGCCAGTATCGTAATTTTCTTTATTAAATACTTTGGCAATTGTTACCGCATTGGTATCTAATTGAACATCGTTCATAAAGACCCCATGGGTCAATGGACGTTGACCAGTTAAAAGTGAAGCCCTAAAAGGAGAGCATACGGGCATACCAGAAACTGCATTTGAAAAGTTTACGCTTGTCGTGGCCAGTTCATCTAGATTAGGCGTGTTTACATTTGGGTCTCCAGCATAGCTTGTTGCTTGCGCCCGCCATTGGTCCGTTAGGATAATGAGAACGTTGGGTCTAATACTGTTCTTAGGGGTTTGCTTAAGATTCTTATTGTTTTTACAGTAACTAAAAGCAATTAAAACTGCTGCGAAAATAAAATAGCACGTTTTTCTCATAAGTTTTGTAATCAGTTTTTCCAAGATTCTTCTATTTTTTTCTTTAACTCTTCAACTATGGAAGGGTTTTCATCCGCAATATCTGTCTGCTCTAATGGGTCTTCATAAATATTGAACAATTGAACTTTTTCGTTAGGTCTATTTTTGGAATTGGGGACAATTAACTTATAAGAATCCGTCATAACCATTTTATATTTTAGACTTTCTTCTACGGTATTGAAATCGTGATTATAGATTTCTCCGAAAACTGCTTTTCGTTTTTCAAATTTTTTAAGTGGCTATAGAAGAACCTCTTGCACCACATCTTCGCTTAAAGACTTATCAAAAAGAAAACCGTAGGCATATGTTACCAAATCTTGGTACATATCATCAAATATTCTTTTAAAAGCAAAATGGTTCTTGCTTTGTATTTCTCTTAAAACAGTGTCTAAATCCAAGTTAATTTTATTCAATACTCTATCAATAATATTGAATGCCTGGATCAATAGCATCCTGTACTGTGCTGATTATGGATGTTGTTAAGTTGCAGAGGAATTTTATAGCAAACATGTACCTTGCATAAAGATGCGGTTAATTGGATAGTCCTCCGTCTTTTCATTAGCTTGGCTTGGAGATTAACTATAATAGCTACAGTATTGTGTTTATTACCTTTCATTTCACAAATAACTAGCACGATATGTGAACTAACATTTGCACATAATTTTCATGAATAATTGGCTTTAACAGCATTGTGCAGGATACATTACCGTTTTTCTAGCTTTATTTTTGATATAATCAAGAATGACCAACTTATAAGGTATAAGAGCTCAACGGTCTTGACAATTGTAAATAGTGTCTTAAAGAGGCTCTGTAAGTGTGAAGACGGTAAGTTCAAAAAAGAAGTTGAATCTACTGAAAAGTTTAAAATCTAGATGAGAAAATGGTTAGAAAAGCATTCAAAATGAAGGTATATGAGGATAAAATCGAGGAATATACCAAAAGGCACAATCCAATTTGGCCAGAATTAAAAGAAGTACTTAAGAACCATGGCGTTCGTAATTACAATATTTTTTTAGATACCGAGAGCTGTTTTTTGTTTGGTTACGCCGAAATAGAATCAGAAGTAAAGTGGAATCAGATAGCCAATACTCCAATTTGCAGAGAATGGTGGAATTATATGGCAGATCTTATGGAAACGAACGAAGATAACAGTCCAGTATCCACAGATTTAGAACATCTGTTCTACATGAAATAGTCTGTTTCTTTAAGAGTTGATTTTTTTGATTGAAAAGAGTCAACTTCAAAAACATCAATAAAGACCCCTGTAACTTTACACTCAATTTCATATTATGTATAAATACATGTTACCAATCAGAAATATAACAGTCATTTGTATATGTACTATCCTTTTTAGTTGTAAAAATGAAAGTAAAAAGAGCCAAAAAACTCTTCCCATAACATCTAAAACGGAATTACCTCAAAAGCCCAATATTCTATGGTTGGTTACTGAGGACATGGGGCCGTACATTCCTTCTTTTGGAGACTCTACAATTGTTACTCCAAATTTGAGCCGTTTGGCAAAAGAGGGTGTTGTATATCCTAATTTATATTCCACATCAGGAGTTTGTGCTCCGAGTAGAGCGGCTATTACAACGGGGATGTACCCGTCAGGTATTGGGGCCAACCATATGCGTACCACTTCATATACAGAGGAGACCGGATTACCTTCTTACGGAGCAGTTCCGCCAGCAGAAGCTCGTATGGTTAGTGAGTTATTACGTATGAATGGGTATTACTGCTCAAATAACAATAAAGAAGATTATCAATTTAGAGCCCCTAAAACGGGTTGGGATGAGAGTAGTCCCTACGCGCATTGGAGAAATAGAGGGAATGATCAACCATTTTTTTCGGTTTTCAATTTTACGGATACGCATGAATCTGGGCTGTTCGAACCTTATGGGTTTAGAAATATTGAAACAAGGCATTATCATGCAGGTGATACAACATATACATGGAAAAGCGACCGTATGACAGAACAGGAAACACCTGTGCATTTATCCAAGGAAACGGAGTTTTCTATTCCTCCTTATTTACCGGATACACCCACGGTACGTCGTGATATGTGGAAAGCATATAACAATATAGCTGAAATGGACAGACAGGTTGGCGCAATATTGAAGCAGCTGGAAGATGATGGACTTTTAGAGAATACTATAATCTTTTTCTATGGCGATCATGGTGGACCGTTACCTAGGGAAAAACGGTTAGTGTACGATTCTGGCTTAAATACGCCATTGATTATAAGGTTTCCTAATAAACAACATTCGGAAATCAAAGATGATCAGTTGCTTAGTTTTGTAGATTTTGCCCCCACGTTACTTTCTTTAATAGGTGTTGAACCTCCAAAGTATATGCAGGGGAAAGCTTTTTTAGGGGATTATAAATCGAAGGAAAAACGAAAATATATTCATGGCGCCGCAGACCGTTTTGACGGTTTTACGGATGTAATCAGAGCCGTACGCGATAATCAATTTAAGTACATAAGAAACTATAGACCTGACCAAGGCTATTATTTGCCGGTTGAGTATAGAGAAAGGATTCCAACTATGAAGGAAATGTTACGTATGCATGATGAGGGAAAATTAGATAGTATACAGAGCCTTTGGTTCAGGGAAAAAAAGGAAGCGGAAGAATTGTATGATTGTGAAGCGGACCCATATGAGATAAACAATTTGGCCAAAGACCCTGCTTACGGTAAAAAGCTGGAAGAATTAAGCACTGAAATGGATCGTTGGCTCCAAGAAATAAGGGACAACCCTAATCTGCCAGAAAGGGAGTTAATTGCGCAATTATGGAATGGAGCTGACAGCCAACCGGTGACTTTGGAACCGAAAATTTCTTTTAATCAGAATACAGTTGTAATTAGTAGTGCTACCAATGGCGCTTCTTTAGCATATAAAGTTATAAGCAAAGAAGGAAAAACTCCAAAAGTATGGCAGGTTTATAGCCAACCGTTTCAAATTCCAGAGGGGAGTAAAGTAGTGGCACAAGCCTATAGAATAGGGTATGAGCCCAGTGCAGTAGTTGAGAAAAATATAGAGTAGACCGCCCGAAAATATTTGGAGCTGAGGTTACCTTATTTTATAAGATGTTTAGGTAAGTCCTCTACGCGTTCGCAGCATAGCTGGTCCATGACCTGTTTGAACTGGGTCCTTAACATGGCAATGGTGTGGTCGCCGCCTTTGTTTCCCAGTGCCCCGCACCCGTAGAGGAAGGACCTTCCCATAAAGGTGAACTTTGCCCCGCTGGCCATGGTCCTTGCGATATCGGGTCCCGAACGCAGTCCGCTGTCCATCATGATCTCTATCCGGTCACCGTATTTCCCTGCTATCTCGGCAAGGGAACTAATGGTGGACTGTGCGGCGTCCAGCTGCCTTCCGCCATGGTTGGAAACGATGATGCCGTCGAACCCCATGCGAATGGCGTCCTGGGTGTCCCGTTCCGATGCCACGCCCTTGAGCACGAGTTTCCCCTTCCATCTGTCGCGGATGGGCCTTATCCTTTCCTCGTTCAACCGTCCCGAAAAGGTTCTGTCCATGAACTGTCCCAACTGTTTCAGGTTGAGGCCTTCGGGCGTATAGGGCTTCAAGGTTTCAAAAGTGGGCTGCCCGTATTTCAGGGTGTTCATGGCCCAAGTGGGCCTGCCCAGAATCTGCAGGATATTGGCCAGCGACATTTTCGGGGGCAGTGCCAACCCGTTGCGGATGTCCCGCGGCCTGTAGCCAAAGGTGGGCACGTCGCAGAGCAGTACCAGTACGGGGCAGCCGGCGGCCTCGGCCCTGTTTATGATATCGTCGCGAAGGGCATCTTCTGCGGGATTGTATAGCTGGAACCAGGCATTGCCCTCTGTCAGTTCGCTGGCCCGTTCTATATCCATCGTGGTAACGGTGCTCAGGATAAAGGGTATGTTGTTCTTGAACGCCGATCTGGCCAATATCTCGGGCGAATTGGGCCACATCAGTCCCTGGAGCCCTACGGGGGCTATCCCGAACGGGGCATCAAACTCCATTCCCAAAACTTTGGTCCTGGTCGAACCGGTACCCTGGTTCCTCAGGTACCTAGGTTGTAACTGTACCTTGCGGATGTCCGAGGTGTTCCTTGCTATGCTTACGTCCTCGTTGCAGCCACCGTCCAGGTACTCAAAGGCGAACTTGGGTATACGTTTCATGGCCTTGTTTCTCAAATCGTCCATTGAAGGATATGCGGGGTTGAATTCCTTGTTCATATGATGGGTCTATTTTAGGCTGAACGGCCGGTGTTTCTTGATAGCGTAGTTTTTGTCCAGGAACGAGGGCTCCAGCTCCGTATCGGAAATAACGATCGCGGCCCCAAGGGCGGACCCCAACGATGAATCTGTCGTGCTGAGCTTCATGTTCCCCATGTAATGGGAGAGGAGCTGGATGTAGATCTTGTTGTCGCTAAAACCCCCGTCCACATAAAGTTGGTCTATTTCGGAACTTCCCATCGCCGCCCTTACACTTTTCTCCTGGAGCAGTACCAGTTCCAGCATCAGCTGGTGGTAGGCATGCTCGAACCTGTCGTAGGGTATCGAGGTGCTCTGTGGCATGTCCGCAGAGGACATGGTGTCCCATTTGAACATGTGCACGAAATCCTTGTTGATCTCGAAAAAGGTATCCTGATCGAACTCCACTTTCTTATGGGCGTCTGGGGATACGTTGAAGTGCTCCGCGAGCGCCCTTACCCGTAGCTTGTACTCGTTGCCCAGGAACAGGCGGGAAACCTTTACGGGACTTCCGTCTATTCTCATGTTGAACAAGGAGCCGTTCCCGATATCGCCGGCACTGAGCATCCCCGGGTTAAAAGGGTTTATGGAAATGCTCCATGTGCCCGTGGAGACCAATATGAAAGGCTTTTTAGCGCTCTTGATGTAGGGCAACAGGGCGGAGGAACTGTCGTGTATGCCAACGCCCATTTTGATCGTCCTGCCCTTATAGTCCACCGGAACGGTCTTTCTGGAAGACACCAGCGGCGGTAATTTCTTGTCGATGCCCTCTTGATAGACCCATGAATGGTAGTCCTTTTTTTCGAAGTCCCAGAGCATGGTGTGGCACCCGATGCTCGTATATTCGCTTACCGGGATCCCGGTGAACAGATAGCTCAGGTATTGGGGCAGGTGCAGGGAGTAGCTTATTTTTTTGAAGGTTTCCGGTCTGGTCCTCTTCAGCCAATAGAGGTGCATACCGGTGTTGAGCATGCCCAGTTTTGGGGATCCGGTGACCCTTGACAGTTCGTCCTCGGGCCCGTATTCCTTATAGAATGAATCAAGGATATCCCCGTTCAGGGGCTTCATGTAGTTGTAGAGGGGCGTGAGCGGTTTCCCGTTTTCGTCGATGTGTACCCAACTGGCGCCGTAACAGGAAAAGTTCAAGGCCTCTATTTCAAATTCGTTGGAAATTAGGATTTTATCGAAAGTTTCCTTTACCCAGTCCTCCAGTGCCCTGAGGTTTTCGGTAGGGTAGCCGTCCTCATCGGTTATCTCTTCAAAACGTACGTATTCACGGTGCACCTCCTGGAAGTTCCCGTCAAAAAGAAAGAACTTTTTGTTGGTCTTCCCGATATCGAATACCGCCGTTACTTTAGTTTTCATGACTATGTAATTATTGTCTGGATGTTATATTTCAACATCTTGATCTCTTTTAAATCTTTTATTTGAGTGTGGTTACTAGATTTAAACATCACTCTTATTTTATACAACCGTTTGTGTGTAGAGACTAACATCTTTTCGGTATAAGTTACTATAGATTTTAGTTTTCTACGTCTTGTACATGATAAACATTTTCCAACCCTCAGCTTGCTGCGGAACTAGTTGAAAATTCATCTGAGGGGTGAATTATGTAACTCTGGTAAAAATACTTCCATGGGCCGTACGGCCCATGGAAATAAAAACAAACTAACTCAAAACGATCTATCTTACAAAGGCATTCGCCATACCCCCGTCCACATTGATGATGTTCCCTGTGGTCTTGCTCAATACGCCCACGCATGCAAATACCCCGTCCGCGATATCCTTGGGATATATGATCTCGTTCAGGAGATTGCGTTTGGCGTAATGTGCGGGAAGCTCCTCAACGGTGATCCCGTAGGCCTTTGCACGTCCCTCGGCCCAATCGCCTTCCCATATCTTGCTGCCCACGATCACCCCGTCCGGGTTTACGGTATTGACCTTTATTTTGTCGCCCCCCAGTTCCGCGGCCAATAGGCGCGCCATATGCTGCTGTGCGGCCTTCGCCGTTCCGTAGGCCACGTTGTTGGGCCCGGATACGAGCCCGTTCTTGCTGGCTATGCTTATAAAGTCACCTCCCTTGTCCTGTTTGCGCATGATGGCCACGGCCTGTTTGGCCAGTTCGAACTGCCCCTTTACCAAGACGTCCTGCAGTATGTCCCAATCCTTTTCCGAGGTGTCCTGTAGGGGTTTTGAAATGGCGAGACCCGCGCTGTGCACCACGATATCCACGCCCCCGAACTCCAGACAGGCCTTTTTATAGGCGTCCGCTACCGATGCGCTTTTGGTGACGTCGCACACGGCATAGCTTGCGGTATCCCTTGGGTAGGTGGCTACGCCTTCCTTCAGCCTGTCCTCGGCAATATCGGTCAGTACCACGTTGGCGCCCTCTGCGGCGAGCTTGTCGGCAATGGCCTTTCCTATGCCGCCCCCCGCTCCGGTGACCAGGGCTACTTTACGTGACAAAGGTTTTTCCTTTGGCATACGCTGCAGTTTGGCCTCTTCCAACAACCAGTATTCGATATCGAAGGCCTCCTGTCTTGGTAACGATGTATATTCCGTGATGGCTTCCGCACCGCGCATGACGTTTATGGCATTGACGTAGAACTCATTGGCCACACGGGTGGTCTGCTTGTTCTTCGCGAAGCTGAACATGCCTATTCCCGGATAGATGATGATCACCGGACTGGCATCCCTAACGGCGGGACTATTGGCACGTTTATGGTCGTCGTAGTACGCTTGGTACTCCTTTCTGTACTGTTCAAAGGCGGGACGGAGCTTGGCGAGCACGGCTTCCGTATCGGAAAGGTCCTCGTTGGCATCCAGTTTCAGTACCAAAGGCTGGATCTTGGTTCTCAAAAAGTGGTCTGGGCACGAGGTGCCCATGGGC
>NZ_JAHKQG010000002.1:0-220342 GCF_018860715.1 Zobellia sp. B3R18
CCATCGGCGGCCAGTTCACTGCCTGGGATTGCTATACTATAAGCGCCTGCGCCATCTACCGTTCCCGTGTAATCGGTACCGTTGACCGTTAAGGTTACCGTGTCCCCTGAGTTAAAATCGCCACTCACGGTTCCGGTCACGTTGACGTTCCCGCCCGCTTCCGCGGCATTCAATACATTATCTGCAGTAATATCATCTATACTCAGTACAGGGACTGGAAGTGTAGCAATATGCTGAATATCTCTGGTTGCTTGAACAGCAGCAGTCCCCAAGCTGTTGGTAACATCTGCCGTTATAGTTTCCGTTGCACCTAATGCTTGTGCATCTATAGCAGGAATATCCAAAGTCCATGTATTACTAGAAACCGTAGTGGTATACGTTTCTCCATTTAAAATAACTGTTACCGTCTGTCCATCTTCAACATTGGTGCTTGTTCCGCTAATAGTTACCAGACTATCATCTTCTGTTGCATTGATGATATCATCTCCAGCCACTACATTAATTGCGATTGTTGGTGTTGGCACTACTGTAACATTTACCGTTGCTGTATCCGAATCATTGTTGGCATCCGTAATCGTATAGGTAAAGGAATCTGGTCCACTATACCCAGCTGCAGGTGTATACAATACCGTATCATCTGTTGGGTCTAATGGCGTACTATTATTATTAATAGAAACCGTTCCTCCATTTGTTGATGAAGCACTTGGAAGTGTAATTGCACCAGCATTTGGTCCATCTCCACCAAAATCATCAGGGCCATTACCATTATTT
The DNA here is from genome assembly GCF_018860715.1 of Zobellia sp. B3R18. Lineage (NCBI taxonomy): Bacteria > Pseudomonadati > Bacteroidota > Flavobacteriia > Flavobacteriales > Flavobacteriaceae > Zobellia > Zobellia sp. B3R18. The sequence goes on from NZ_JAHKQG010000002.1 coordinate 772, forward strand.
GCCAATACATTTAAATTATTGTTGTTCGAATCTTGTGCTACTGAAATAGCATCATCTTGAGCGGTTGGCAAACTATTTACGCCAACATTTACAGTAACTGTTGCTATATCGCAATTTGAAGGATTTGCGGCATCACAAATTTGATAGTTTACCGTGTATGAGCCCGTACCCGTGTTATTCGCTACATCTACAGAACCATCTCCATTTACCGTTAAAGGTCCGTTTGTAACCGGAGTTATGGTAACACTTGCAGGCGTGAGAATTACACCATTAAACTCATCGTTATCTAATACATTTAAAACGTCATTTACTCCAGTAAACCCTTCAACAGCAGTTATACCTGCCGAATCGTCAATAGCATCTACATTGTTTATAACTGTTAACGTAGCTTGTGCCTCTTCTGGACAAGAATTGTTTGCACTACTAACCAAAACCTTATAGATATTCCCATCCATGATGAGGGTAACATCTGAAATAGTTAAACTAGAATTAGTTGCTCCTGAAATGTTAGAAAACGTAGATCCAGAATTGGTGCTTACCTGCCATTGGTACGTTGGGCTAGCATTTACATCGTAAGTAGGATTTCCTGATGAGTAAGCCGAAGCATCTAAAACTGAAGCTGCTACTGTAAATGTAGCATCGTCACCAACTCGTTCTTCTTGGTCTGTTGGTGCTGTATCAATAGTTGTTTCTGATGCCGTTGTTACTCCGTTTGACGTACCTGTGTATGCCGTTGTAGCACCAGTTACTTGGCCGTTTGCATCGTACCCAGAACCATCTACTTCACCGTCGTTATCCTCGTCTAAATGACCGGCTTCTATAGCATCATTACAACCATCGTTATCGCTGTCTGTATCCACATTGTCCGTAAGGTCATCATCATCCGTATCTAAACAACCGATCGGTACAAAAGCAAATCCCTCATTTCTTGTCAAAACACTAGAGACCGTATGATAATCAACATTAAAAGGATAAGTAGCTCCATCAAGATTTAAATCTATATACCATTGTGAATCTCTTACAGCGCTACCTCCTGTGTCATAATCTAAAACAGTGCCTGAAGTAATGATTGCTCCGTGGGCATAATTTAAGATTTCATTTAATGGGTCATTAAGAACGGCTACATTTCCCCCTGGCCATGTAAGTGTAATTTCTTTTGTGGCATTTTGAGCGCCATATGTAGAACTTGGAGCATTGTTTCCTATTCGCAGAGAGAGTAGTTCTCCATTTTGAGCTTCATTTAAGGTGAGTGTCATATCAAAAACACTACCTGGGTTTATTGACCCTTCGTCCCAAATAACTAAAAGACCATCTGTAACTCCACTAGTAAAAACATTAAGTTCTACAGGTTCTGGCGAACCTAATGAAATTTCTACTTGGGAAGGGGATGTTAGGGAAAAAATCGTGTTCATGACTCCTGCTTCATATGAACCGGAAATTGTATTCGTTCCTTCTCCAGATATACCAGTAGCCAACAAAGGAACCCCGCATTCATCAGCATCTAAAATACCATCATTGTCATCATCTAAATCACAAAAATCACCTACTAGATCACCATCACTGTCTATATAAGAAGGGTGAGAAGGGTCACATTCACTACACTCATCTGCTTGTTGCGAGTTGTCTATTGCCGTTCCAATAGCCTGTGAAGTACCTCCTGGAAGACCAGCGCCATCTACAGTAGTCGTTAATCTATACTGAGCATCCAAATCTGCATAATCATAATTTGCCGCACCTTCAAGGGCATCTGGACATCCATCGCCATCACTATCGTTATCTAAATGATTAGGAGTTCCATCAGAATCTGTATCCAAGACTTGAAGCAATAAATCGGGATTGGATGGGCTTGAGTAAATATTGTAGGTACATGGGTCAAAATTAATTGAGAAAAGACGATTTACATTAGAGGTAGGGTTTGCTCCTATTCTCAATTTAAACTGGCTTCTGTCAAAATACCTAGCAGTAACCATAACATTGGTTGCATTTACGTCTATGCCTGTAGCCGCATCTAGAGACCCCTTGAATAATTTACCATAAGAAGTATTATAAATAGTAAGATCACTGGGATTTTCTACAGTTTGAACTGAAGCTCCATCAACATCTAACTCGACAAATTCTCGTCCTCCAACTCCATCTCCATCAACATCTATAGCTGTCAAATAGAATTGGGATATTTTAGTTGGGGTAGATGACCCCGTTAAAACAAATTGAAAATCGAATTCAACCAAGGAACTTTCAGTTTCTAATATGGGCTGAAAATTGGCTGTATTGGATGCATCATCATCAATAGTAGTTATTCCCGGATTTGGTGTTGAGGATACAATGGTAACCAATGCGTCTACACCCGTAGTAACCGATGCAAATCTATATACTGCCCCTGAGGTCAAATCAGTTCCACTTTCTAATGATGGTGAACTAAATGACAAGGCGGGGTAAGCATTACATACCTGAGATTGCATCTCATCTGTATCCAAAATACCATCATTATCATCATCTTCATCACAGTAATCTCCGATCAAATCTCCATCGCTATCGACATATAAAGGATTAGAACTATCACACTCACTACATGCTGTAGATTGCTGCAATTCATCTTGAGATGTACCTACACCCTGTGAAGTCCCTCCTGGAATGCCATTACTATCCGATGTGGCGTTTAAAGTAAAATCTTCATTTAAATCATTATAATCATAATTTGAGTTACCTTCAATTGCATCCGGACAGCCGTCATCATCACTATCTAAATCTAAATAGTTAGGTATGCCGTCATTATCATCATCAATCTGCTTACAGGCAAATACGATCATTTCAATGCCATCTGCGGTACCTGATGTGGTTGATGCGGATGGAAAGGTTAAAGTAAAAGTGCTAACCGTTCCCTGAATTTCCATACTACCCGCAGCCGTACCGTCTATATCATTCTGGGTAGATTCTGGGCTATATCCATTAGCCTGAATACCTGCAGTTGATCCCGCACCACCATCACTTGCTGTTGTAGAAGTCGCCAAAAAATCATCGGTACCTGCTAATTCTACCCAAGTTAATCCGTTTTGCAAAGTAATTCTTGCCGAATTTTGAACATTATCCGCCGAACCACCAATCCTATCAAAATGTATAATTGGGTTAGACACTTGTACAGGATTTCCAGAAGCATCCTCAAAACTTACAGTAACACTTTCCCCGAACAAAAAATCACATTGAATAGAGGAATCCCCTGCTAAATCTTCCGACCAAAACCCAGTTCCTCCAGGGTTAAAATTTCCTAGAGCAAAACCGTTTGTTGCCGCAGTGGTCATTCTAACTATTACCCCATTTCCATAATCATAGGTAACATTGTCAATAAAGCCTCCCCATGTACCTGATTGAATTGGAGTGCAAATACCTTCATCCGTATCTAAAATACCATCATTGTCATTGTCCAAATCATCTGCATTGGCTATACCATCCCCATCCAAATCTTCTGGAGTTCCCCCTGCAATAGTCCACGGTGAGAACTCAGCAACACCAGAAACACTAACTTTATTGCTGGCGAAATCAGAGGAACTAGCGCCTTTAGGTTCCCACTTATTTACTGTAGTATCATATCTATAGGAAGAAAGATTATTCTCTCCGTTACTAGGTACTTCTGCATCTGCATAAGAAAAAGTAAGGTTGGCAACCCCGGTTCCGGTTTTATCTAACTGCCAAAATCTATTAACCGAATTCCCGGATAAACTTTGATCATTAGTATCTACAATACTTGTTACATTTTCGGGTTGCGTAGGATATGGAGTCATATCCAGCCCCGTAGGATAAGTAGATACCGTAATTTCCCCTAAATTACCTGTGGCCCTTTCTACGGTTAAAGGAATACGTTCACCAGCAGCAGTACCAAAAGGAATGGTATAAGCGCCACCGGTACCGGAAGTTTGCCAAAGTACTTTACTTTGGTTCAATACATCTTCACTAATAATGTATCCTTCATCTGAAATAAGTGCCCCTATGAGTGAATTTGTAATCTGTAAAGTATTGGAATTTAAGTCTAGTCCCGAATTGTTAAGATCTATAACCCCTAAGTTCGTACCTGAAACCGAACCTCCTACAATGGTGTTCACCTCTAATGAAGCCTTATTTACTTCTAGAATTAAATTATAAAAAAGGGTTGTGGTTGTTCCGCCAACGGTAGTAACATCTGTAGTTTTGGTAAGGGTTACCGTTCCTTCGGAATCTGTTGTAAAAACTTGACTTGTACTATTGTTATTCAACCAGTTGCCGTCTACACTTATTGCAGATTCATTTTTTATTTCAGCATCTCCTGAAATTTGCAAATCTCCTTTATCTACGCGAATGCTTGCTCCTGAGGTTATTGAAATATTGGCTCCTGAAATAGTTAAGCCGCCCTGCGCAGATAGAGCAAAACAGTTTAAGATTAAAAGCAATCCAAATAAATGGTTGGTTCTCATACTAATGTGGTTATTTGTGAAAAGGGAAAATAATTTAGATAGTAAGCTAAACTGCTATCTAATTTCTAGCATAACTAGACCTAGGCCTGCCTGCGTAATGATTCCTCCGGTTGCCCGACCTACCAATCTAAGCTGTACATCTCCTTTAGCTGCAGTATCAATATCGGTCCATGGAGTTACAATTAAACCATCTACAGAAATTGACAATGCAGGCCCGAAACTACTGCTATTAACATAGGTCCAGTTAGACCCCCCATCAGTAGAGTATTGCAGTGCTATAGACAATTCGCCACCCAAACCAAGTGTTAAACCTGTAACATTAGCAACTATGCGAATTTCACTTGCATCGGATAGATCCATTTGAATGCGATGAACATCTAATCCTAAAAATTCTGTTAGAGATAAATTACCAATACTAGTCCAAAATGTGGGAGCTATTCCACTTAAAATTGTGATAACCGTACCTGCTGTTTTGTTATATAACTCGTATGGAACACCCTGCACGAACATCATGCTATTGTTCAAATCCGTATTATAGACCATGAGACCATCTGGTGGACTAACCAACGCATCCATTTCTACTGTAGTCATCCTAGGCATTAAGAGACCACCTGTTGTAGATTGAATATCCAATGCCGCAGCCGGGTCGGGAGTTAAAGTATTTATACCCACGGATTGAGCTTTAGCGGAGTATGAAAAAACTATGAGAAGAATGACTATGAAATAGTTCTTGAATAATTGGAATTCAGGTTTAAATACGGCTACTGATTTCATGTTGATATAAGATTTACAAGTTAGGTTGTTCAACTAATTTTAAAAGGTTTTCTGAATATACTTAATAATCCGCCAAAATTGTAAGATTATTACTATTTAATAATTACCAAAACAAAAGTATCATCTTAATTATTTAATGAAATAGAATGTTGTAAAACCTACTTAAAATTGATGTAAACAAACGATTTTTGTTATTTAAAAAAATTACAAATATCATTATATCAATTATTTAAATACCTATTTTAAAATTGACGAAATCGTTGTAGTTATCGGGATTTGTAGCAATTTTAACTGTGTTATTAGTAGGAATTTTTACATAACTATAAAAAACCATTTGTAAGAATTATTTTAACCCGCATAATTTGGGATAACTATGAAATAGCCCCTATTTTTGTCTCTTTGGTCCCAGAGAGGCATACTAATGAAGCACCTATTACTCATTTTAGCGGTATCTATGTTGTTAAAGCCTTTATGGCCTTTAATCAACTATGCCGTTAACTATGATTACATTGTTACCAACCTTTGTGAGAATCGAAATCAACCTATGCTTCGTTGTGATGGTAAATGTTTCTTAGCAAAACAGCTGGCCCAAGAATCTGAAGAAAAAGAGAAAAGCCCGTTTGAAAGCGAGCTTTCAAAACTGAAGTTACCCATTATAGATTGGTTCCAATCCTATCACTCCCAGTCCCTCCCATTAGATTCCGTACAAACCAATTACAAGCGATATCTTGCATTGGTCCCGTATGAACTTATTTCCGAAACCGGACAACCTCCCCAATTCATTTAGCAACACTCCGCTATTGCTGCAACGTTCACTTTCGCAATTTCCGAAGGTGTTCTTGTTATCCCATGAACACTGTTCACAGGACACTTGCGGCATAGAATTCAAATCATATTTTTTATTCAACCTGATTGCAAGACGAGATTGTTCTGCAATAGTTCTCTATCTCGCTATTGCTTTCAAAATGTAAAACCAATGAAATTTTTTACCGTATCCAAGAGACTTAAACCACCTTTTAGTCTATCCTTAAAAATAGGCTTAGCGCTGTTATTCACACAGCTTTCCTCTCAAGAAATAAAGGCTAAGACCGCTGTTCACCCATCAAGTTTTGTTCAAACCCATACTATTAACGGCTCCATTACAGATGAAAATGGTACGCCCCTACCTGGAGCCAATATTTTGGAAAAAGGTACTTCTAACGGAACCCTTTCCGATTTTGACGGAAATTTTTCTATGCAAGTTCCTTCTGATGCTGTTTTAGTTGTTTCCTACTTGGGTTATATCACCCAAGAAATAGACGTAAACCAACAATCTTCTATTTCTGTCCAAATGCATGAAGATGCCACGGGTCTGGATGAAGTTGTTGTTACGGCCTACGGAACATCCAGCAAAAGAAGCTTTACAGGGTCTGCTAAAAAAGTAGCCACCGAAACCTTAACGCGAACCTCAACAGCAAGTTTTGAAACTGCCCTACAGGGCAATGTTTCAGGCGTTAATATTTTCACTTCCGGACAACCCGGAGGTGCATCAACGGTGCAAATTAGAGGTGTTGGGTCCATAAACGGACTTACAGAACCTTTATACGTGTTAGATGGTGTGGTCATCAATACGGATAAAACACTGAGAGCTAACGGTTCCGGAGCTACAGCCTACAACCCGTTGTCCACCATTAATTCCCAAGATATAGCCAATATCACCATATTAAAAGATGCAGCAGCGGCTTCCCTTTACGGTTCCAGAGCGGCCAACGGTGTGGTTATTATCACTACTAAAAAAGGAAAAAATGGAGATACGGAAATTACGTTTGGTATGGAACTAGGTACTAGCCGAAACCTTACCCAAGAGAAAAACGTAAATAACGAGCAATTTAAAAGCCTGTGGCAAGAAGGACAGGTAAACCAGTACATTCAGAATAGTGAAAATGGGGAGTTTTTAAGAGTGTATGGCGATGATGCTCTTTATGCTTCGTATCAAAACCAAGCTCAAAGCGATTATGAGAGTATTTATGGCACCTCTGATGCCAACTCTGATTGGTTGGATGCCATTTACCAGCCGGGTACTCTTAGAAAATATAATCTATCCGCTAGAGGTGGAAGTGAGAAAACATCTTTTTATATCTCCGGGGATTACTTTGACCAAGACGGAACCATTATCACAACAGGCTTAAAACGGTATTCGGGAAGGGTTAATTTAGAAAACCAAGCCAAAGATTGGTTGCGCATTGGCATTAATCTATCCGTTGCTAAAACCGAAAGAAATGCCGGGAACTATGACAGCGGTTATGCTGGCGGACTCAATCCGTTATACATGGCGCGCGTATTACCTCCAGCTGCACCAATTTACGACCCTAATGGCTATGAGGGTATTGCAGACCTACCCAACGCCATAGAAAAAAATGCCAACCCTGTGGGGGTTCTTGAAGTAGGGAAATACTCCAATACCGAGTTTCGCACCCGTGGTGATATTTTTGCGGCTATAGACCTGACCAAAGACCTTAAGTTTAAATCAACTTTTGGGGTAGACCATCAATCTAACGCGGAAACCTTCTATGACAACAAAGAATTTGGTGCCGGTGGTGGTGTATGGAACGGTGTTCTCTACGTGGTTAAAAGTGAAGTTTTGCAGTACACAACTTCCAATCTACTCACCTATAACAAGCAACTGAACAGACATGGCTTTGGTGCGCTTCTAGGTCTTGAACTACAAGAGTCGGAAATGAGTTCAATTAACAATTCCGGGTATGATGTTCTAGACAGCAACTTACTTTCTTCCAGTTCTATTGGAACGCTTTGGTCATGGAACGGGTACAACGAAAACTATTCGCTTTTATCCTACTTTTCCCAGTTCAATTATAATTTTGATCAGAAATATTACTTAGCCGCTAGTTACAGAAGGGACGGCTCTTCACGTTTTGGCGAAGATTCTAGATGGGGCGATTTTTGGTCCGTTTCCGGAGGATGGATCGCCACGCAAGAAAAGTTCATTGACCTTAATGGTCTAGATTATTTTAAATTGAGAGGAAGCTACGGAACCAACGGAAACTTACCTCCGGAATTTTACGCTTCTTTAGCTTTCTTTGATACCAGCGGCAAAGGTTATGGCGGTTCTTCCGGACTTTCATACGGACAATTGGCCAACCCAGACCTTTCATGGGAGTTGAGTTACAATTTTAATATTGGTTTTGATGCGGTGCTTTTCAACAAGTTGAATATGACCGTTGAGTACTTTTCCAAAAATACAAAAGACCTATTGTTGAACATTCCTGTTTCCGGTACAACAGGTTTTAGCGACCAATTACAGAATTTTGGGGAAATGACCAATAAAGGCTGGGAACTTGAACTAGGCTACTCCCCTATTACAACCGATAGGTTCTCTTGGAATTCCAGGGTAAACTTAACACTTCTGGACAATGAAATCACTAAACTAAAAAGTGATTTAATTCCCAGCTACGGTTCACGATACGGGCAGGACCCGACCATTATAAAAGTAGGCGAAAGCCTGAACTCTTTTTACCTAAGAGACTATGCCGGTGTTGACAAAACCAACGGTAGCGCCCAATACTATGTTCTTGAGAACGGTGAGCGAACAGGCGCAATTACTACCAATGCAGAAGAAGCCGGTTTTGGTATTTTCGGAAAAGCGCTGCAAGATGTTCAAGGCGGTTTCTATAATCAATTTACGTATAAGGACTTTAGCCTTGACTTTCTTTTCACTTTTGGTATAGGTGGCAACGCGTATGATCGTACGCCATTTAAAAGGGACGATGACGGTTTTGCCCCACAGTTTACCAACACCGTAGCACAGTTAAATCCTTGGAATCCGAACAACCCGGACTCCAATGTGCCTATCCGTATAAACGGAAACACAAGTTTCTCCAATGACGTATCTACTAGACATTTGTACAGTGGGGATTATTTAAAATTGAGAAATCTAAAACTGAGTTTCAATTTACCGGAACTGAAGTTTATTAAAAGCGGAACGCTATATGTACAGGGCGATAATTTATTCCTTGCAACCGAGCTGGATGACTACGACCCTGAGGCGGTTTCCAATGGAGTTAACTTTTTTCAAGTACCAACGGCCACAAGTATTTTATTAGGTCTTCAAATAAAATTATAATCAGATGAAAAGTATCCAATATATAAAAATAGGCCTTTTGGCAGTCGTCCTTACAATCCAACAAGGTTGTAATGAAGATGTTTTGATCCAAGAACCAGATCACGTTATTTCGGAATCATTAGTGATTAATTCCGTAGAAAAACTTCAGGATTTATTGAACGGTTCGTACAGTGAAATTTCGGATGGTTCGTATTTAGGAAGAACCCTGTACAAAAGAGCGGCCGTAAAAGGCACGGATTTTAGATTTGTAAAAACTACGTTCAACCCAAGAGATTACGAGCAGACCGAATATCGTTACGAAGAAAGCAGTAACAACAACGGTAGCGCAGAAAGTATGTGGCTACAATGCTTCAAGGCAATTGGCAACCTCAACCTAATTCTTGATAATATTGAAACTGCGGAAGGCAACGATAACGAAAGACAACAAATTAAAGCACAAGCCCTAGCATTAAGAGGGATGATTTATTTTGATCTTACCCGTACCTTTTCTTACCCGTGGATACGTGAAGGTGCCAGTGCTCAAGGAATGCCGCTGAATTTATCCTCTACCGAAACTATTACCGAACGGAGTTCACTTGGAGAAACATACGAACAAATCATTGTAGACCTTAACGCGGCCCTAAATGAAATCGAAGACAATACTTGGGAACAGGGCAGTACAAAGTATATGACCAAAAGTGGCATTCATGCCCTTTTGGCACGTGTGTACCTGTACAAACAAGATTGGGAGAACGCACTCACCTATTGTAAAGAGGTGCTTAGGGTAAAAACCGAAGCGGATTTAATGGATATTTCCACCTATATTTTTGATGATTATACTACGGAATCTCTTTTTGAACTGAGCATAACTACAGATAACTCGGTAGGAAGTAACGGCCTTGGAGCACAATTTGATTTAAGGGATGGAGGCCAAGGAGATGTCATTGCCACCCAAACTTTTGTTGACCTTTTACAAGCATATGAAGGCGACCCACGTGCCGCTTTGTTACTTGAGGATAAAGAAGGTACCAATGCCGCATTCGTAAAATACATTAACCGAAGTGGTGGTAGCGGATTAAGTATTCACAACATTCCTATTCTACGCCTATCCGAAATTTATTTGATAGCTGCGGAAGCATGTGCCTACGGGGCAACCGGTGGTGACACCCAAGCTTTGGCTTATTTAAACACCCTGATCGCTAGACGTACCTCAGATTTTGACACCTATAAAGCAACAGAAACCGGCGAAGCCTTAAAAGCAAGAATTGCAGAAGAAAGAAGACGAGAACTTGCGTTGGAGGGCCACGCAGTATACGATTATATACGAACAGGAAAGAATATCAACAGACCTGAGTCCGACCACATAAATACGGGCGTAAACGTAAACAATCTTAACATTGAAGCTACATCGGCAAAAACCATCTATCCTATTCCTGCAAGCGAGATAGAAGCTTCACAAATGCAACAGACAAAAGGTTACTAAACACTATACCATAATTACCTTTTGAAAATAGCGGAGCAATGCTCCGCTATTTTAATTTTTAAACCCCATGTTCCCGGAACTAAAAATCGTTCAAGAATATGTAAGCCGTTTTTATGGTTGATAGGTCTTCGGTAACATCTGTCCATGCAAAATAAACCTTATCCCCGACTAAAGTCATCTGTGGAAATCCTGTTTTCCTAGAAGCACCAAGCTTACTCACAATAATCGCTTTTGACATTTCACCGGAACGATTCACCTTTGCCGTCTTAATCTGAGCTTCTTGGCCAACAGTCTCCATCCAACTAACAATAGCATTTTCCTTATCAAGTAAAATAAGGTCTACCCTACCCATAGTGGTGCTATCACTAATTAGAATAGGAGCATCAAAATTTTCACCTCCATCCAAAGAAAAAACCAGTTTAACCTTTGGTTCATTGTTTACCGCAGTAAACCAAGCAACGGCTAGGTTATTATTAATAGCATCGGCCTTGGGACCATTAACTGGACACCCGTTTATCTCCCATCCGTCATCAAAAATAAATTTAGGCTCCGTCCATTTTCCATTTACCTGTCTCGTAATGGCTATATCCCTTATTTCAGCATCCGTTCTATCCCTATATAAAACAACCGGGCCATTATCTGTAATTGCCGCTGTAGTTTGGCAGCAACTACATGTTTTGGCATCCAAAAGCACCTCATTACTGACCGTGCCATCTACTGCTACTTCCGCAGCGCGAATATTCATGTTCCCTTCATGACCATGGCCTCCACCTCCGGTGTTTCTACCATCTAACCACGTAACAAAAAATGCATCTTCGTTATATGGCAACATGGTTACAAAACCGTGTTCCGTTTTAGTACCGTCCGTATGCAAGGGTAGATTCGTACGCCAAGAAACATAAGTATTAGACTTTAGATGTAACTGAATGTCATACGAAAAAGTTTCTTTGGAAGATTTTTTTAGCACGTGCGATAATAAGTTTCCGTTGTTTTCCGCAATTGTTGGAAAATCGGCCCAATTAATAAACCAATCGGAACCTTGAACAATGGTTTCCGGTTCCGACCATTCGCCTGCAGATAATCGGGCAAATTTAAACTCGGCCAAAGAATCATTTAGTTCATGAACCCATGACAGTAAAGCTCCGTCATTGGCAGTAAATAAACTAGGTAATGAACTACCGCTCTTTACTGGCGAAACCAGAGGGTTTACAATTTCCTTCTTGCTTTCCGTATTACTAACCTCCTCTTGCTTGGGAACCTCTTTACAAGAAACCAGCAAGACCATAATACCCATTGCGGCATACCCTACACTTTTCATTACTCTATAGCTTTTAATTTTTTGATTATTTCCGGTCTATCCCACGTAGTGGTACCTATAATTTCATGAACCTTTTCCCCAGATTCGCTGAAAATAAAGGTAGTAGGAAGTGCGCGCACATTAAATTGGACCAATCCTCCTGTATACCTTAGATATTTAAATTTGTACGATACAGTCTGTTTAAATTTCTGAATTGCTTTCAGAGATTCTTCCGAAGCCAAAAGAATAACATACCCTTCTTTTTCCAAAACGGATTTTGCTTGCATTAAACTGGGCATTTCCTGAATACAGGGTTTACACCATGTAGCCCAAAAATTAAGTAAAATACGTTTCCCTTTAAAATCGGACAACGAAACGCCATTCCCCTCCAAATCCATGAATACTGCCTCCTGTTGTTCAGTTACAACAGAAATCTCTTGACTTTTTTCGGCTGGATTCTTCTTTTTACCTATCTTCTTACAAGACATCGTCCATAATAGACAACCTACTAAAAACATCAAACGTATCTTCATTCTTCAGTTACGGAATATAGATTGTAAAGATACCTAAAGTCTGTAGCCTAGCGGAAGTCATTTTCCTAAAAATAGTACAGAAGAAAATAATTTTTAAATAGTAAATAGGTTCATTACACGATAAATGCACCTATGAACGTTATCAATATAACTACAATCTAATCTTGGCACCAAATTTGGGTATCTTTGTTTGGATTGTGAACACGATTAAATTCAAAAATGGTATGATGGAACGACGAGCATTCATAAAAAAAAGTGGAATTGCAGGCATTACTTTAGCAGCATTGCCCAATTTGGTATTCTCCAAAGATTTTGAGTATAGCATCTTAGAATTAATGGGCAAAACAGATATAAAGCTTTACGGAAAAGGCATAAACTTGCGCAAAGAGGCCCATGATGCTTTTATTGAAATGAAAAAAGCCGCGTACAGTGATGGCATTGATTTAAAAGTGGTTTCCAGCTACCGCAATTTTGAGCGTCAACGCTCTATTTGGGAACGTAAATATTTAAAATATACAGACGACAACAATATGGAACCTTTAGAGGCCATTGACAAAATTATAGAATACTCTACCATACCCGGGACCAGCAGACATCATTGGGGAACGGATATTGACATTGTTGATGGAAACAGAAATGTAAAAGGAGACATGCTCGTGCCTTCCAAGTTTGCCGAGGGCGAACCTTATGCCGATTTTAAAAAATGGATGGACGAAAACGCAAAGAGTTTTGACTTTCATTTAGTATACACCGATGTTCCCGGACGAAGAGGATTTAAATACGAGCCATGGCATTACAGCTACGCCCCTATTTCCGTACCTATGTTAACCGAATTTCGCAGAAAGAACATTATGCAGTTGCTAAAAGACGAAGATTTTTACGGCAGCGAACATTTTACCGAAGGCTTCTTAACCAGCTATATCCAAGACAATATCTTGGATATCAATACCGAACTTCTGTAGGTCTTTTGTATATTGAGCTACAAAAGAACACTATACCATGCGAAGAGGAAGTTGGAAAATCAGGATATTCATTGGCTTGGCCATTGTTGCATTCGCCTTTATTAAGCGTTGTAGCAGCAAAGAAGAAAACCCATATACAGGAAGGGTACAGACCATAAACATGAGTGCCGAACAAGAGATCGCTATCGGTCTCCAAAGCACTCCGGAAATCGCACAACAATATGGCGGTCTTTATCCAGACGAAAAACTACAGGCTTATGTAGACCTGGTAGGCAACAAACTTGTACAAAACAGTATAGCGCGGGAAACTCCCTATCAGTATGATTTTCATTTATTGGCCGATGATCAAACCATTAATGCCTTTGCATTGCCCGGCGGCCCTATTTTTATTACCTATGCCCTATTCAAACAACTAAATGAAGCACAATTAGCCGGTGTACTTGGTCATGAAATAGGCCATGTTATTGGTAGGCATTCCGCAGAACGTATTGCAGAAAGTGAACATTGGCAATTACTTGCCACCGGTGCCTCCGTGGGTGCAGATGCAGGCAATCTTATTGGTGGTATTGGGCAGAACATTCTTTTAAAAAATGGTCGCGGCGATGAATTGGAAAGTGATGATCTAGGGGTTCTCCTCATGATGAATTCCGGCTACCAGCCAGAAGAAATGATCAAAGTAATGGAAATTCTAAAAGCGGCCGCAGGCCCAAACCGGGTTCCCGAATTTCAAAGCTCTCACCCTGACCCAGAAAATAGAATAGAAAAGATAGAGGAATCCATAGAAAAATACAAGAACCAATAAGTTTCTTAGAAAGTCTTCTAAAGCCTTTATTTTTTTATTTTACAAATCCCTTGAACGGTTGTTAAATTCGTTGAAATGCAAGGGCTTGTGTGCTAATTTAACTATCTTTACGGCTCCCAAATACTACCGTTGCTAACGCAGCAATTTAACTCCTTATAGCTTTTAAATTAACCGATGTCCCTAGACAAGACATCTAAAATAAAACTATATGGGAACACTATTGCATCTTAAAAATTTGTATACCGAAGCATTCGAGAACTGCAAGCCTGAATTAGTAGTACTACTTTTAAAGGTTTACTCGGTATTTTGTGGATTAATGTTGTTTATGGCTGTTTACGCGTTTGTACACAGAGCCCTGAACGGATTTGAATTTTAATTCGCACCGCTTTACCGCTCTTTTACGAGATACTATATGAAAAAAACCCGACCATATGTTTATGGTCGGGTTTCTCGCTTTAAAGAGCAATTAGCTAATTCAAAATGTTTAGCTTCCCATAGCTGTTTCAATAACCCTTAGGGCATCTGTAGCATTGGAAAGTTCTGCGTATTTTTTAACAGAGTATCCTTTATCACTTTTAATTTTAAGATTAGCCCCGTTGGCAATCAAAAGTTCTAAAATCTCTGCTTTGTTATAACGTGCGGCAAAAATTGCTGGTGTCATGCCCATAGATTTTTTGTTAACATCCTCTCCTAGCTCTATAAATTTCTTTACAGTATCCAAATCTCCCTGCATAATTGCTTTACAGAAAGAACTTAGTTCTACGGTTCTGAACATTTCATAAGTTGAAGTGTTCATGGTCGTAATAGTGTCATTTGCCATTATGGCGGAAGTTCCGACCAAACAGGCCGTTGCGAAGGTTAAAAACGTTTTTCTCATGATGAATGATTTAAATTGATGAATTGTATTTGATTGTATAAAGTAGACTGGAGAATTCAGATTTTGTTACAGGAAAAAACAGACGATAACTTAACTTTAACATTTAGGACGCCCCAAAAACTAAGTAAAACACTGACGATTAGCGACTTAAACCAAGTCCTAAAATCCTTTTTTTATATCCACTTAAATTACGGGCA
The DNA here is from genome assembly GCF_018860715.1 of Zobellia sp. B3R18. Classification (NCBI taxonomy): domain Bacteria; kingdom Pseudomonadati; phylum Bacteroidota; class Flavobacteriia; order Flavobacteriales; family Flavobacteriaceae; genus Zobellia; species Zobellia sp. B3R18. Next base: position 16,238 of record NZ_JAHKQG010000002.1, read on the forward strand.
TATTCTATTTCCATTAAAAATATTCACCAATTTCCCTAAAATGTGGCATCTCTAACAAAGCTAAAATCACTTTAAAAAAGCCCTTTTATAATTGGCATTTCCTCTTAGATCACTGTACTTTTGAAAATCTAATTTATCATAGCCATGAACAAAAAAGTAATACTTATGATTCTTGATGGTTGGGGCAAATCACCCAATCCCGAAGTCTCCGCCGTAGATAATGCAAATACTCCATTTGTAGATTCCCTATATAAAGACTATCCAAATGCAAACCTTCTTACGGATGGTATGAACGTTGGCCTTCCAGAAGGTCAGATGGGAAATAGCGAAGTAGGTCATATGAACCTAGGCGCCGGCCGTATCGTATATCAAGATTTGGCAAAAATTAACTTGGCCGTAAAGGAAAACACTTTAAAAGATGAGAAGGTCCTAAAGGATGCTTTCACCTATGCAAAAGAAAACAACAAACCTGTACATTTCTTAGGTTTGGTGAGTGATGGCGGTGTTCACAGTCACATAAACCACATAAAAGGTCTTATTGAAGCCGGTAATGAGTCCGGAGTAAAAAACATGTACGTTCATGCCTTTACGGATGGCAGGGATGTTGACCCCAAGAGCGGGAAAAAATTCTTGACCGAACTTAGTGCATTTGGCGCCGATAAAAATGCCCAATTAGCCTCTGTAGTGGGAAGATATTTTGCTATGGACCGTGATAAACGTTGGGAACGCGTAAAAAAAGCATACGATGTTATGGTAAATGCCGAAGGCGAAAAGACTACGGACATTGCTGCTAAAATGCAAGAAAATTACGATAACGACATTACCGATGAATTTATAGAGCCTATTGTCATGACCGATAGTAACGGGAACCCAGTTGCTAAAATCACGGAAGATGATGTGGTTATTTTCTTTAATTTCAGAACAGATCGCGGCCGAGAACTTACTGAGGTATTGAGCCAAACAGATATGCATGAACAGAACATGCACAAACTAAAACTGTACTACGTTACTTTAACCAACTATGATGCTTCTTACAACGGTGTTCATGTGGTTTATGACAAAGCAAATATTGAAGATACTCTTGGTGAAGTCTTAGAAAGGGCCAATAAGAAGCAAATACGTATTGCAGAGACTGAAAAATACCCACACGTTACTTTTTTCTTTAATGGTGGTCGTGAGGAACCTTTTAATGGTGAACAGCGCCTATTATGTCCTTCTCCAAAGGTTGCTACATACGATTTAAAACCGGAAATGAGCGCTTATGAGATTAGGGATGCTATTATTCCCGAACTGAAAAAAGGCGAGGTAGATTTTGTTTGCCTGAACTTTGCCAATCCGGATATGGTAGGGCATACAGGTGTTATGTCTGCCGCTATTAAAGCATGCGAAGTAGTAGACGAATGTGCCAAAGCGGTTGTAACTGCAGGTCTTGAAAATGGTTATACATCCATTGTTATAGCTGATCACGGTAACTGCGAAACTATGGTCAACCCAGATGGTAGCCCTAACACTGCACACACCACTAATCCAGTTCCACTAATCTTGGTAGATAAGGATATAAAAGAAATTAAAGATGGTGTTTTAGGTGATATTGCCCCTACCATTTTAAAATTACTGGGCGTACCACAACCGGAATTAATGACGAGAGAAGCTCTTGTATAAAGAATACATCAATTATTTTTACCTTTGCCGCTATGATCAAATTAAAAACACCCGAGGAAATAGAACTAATGCGCGAAAGTGCCTTAGTCGTATCAAAAACTTTGGGCATGCTGGCATCGGAAATCAAACCAGGTGTCAACGCCCTATATCTTGATAAACTAGCAGAAGATTTTATCAGGGAACAGGGCGCTGAACCAGGTTTCTTAGGTATGTACGATTTTCCGAATACACTAAACATGAGCCCTAACGCTCAAGTGGTTCACGGTATACCTAATGCAGAACCTTTAAAAGAAGGCGATATAATTTCTGTGGATTGTGGTGCACTAAAAAACGGATACTATGGTGATCATGCCTACACCTTTCCTGTTGGTGAAATTGCACCGGAAACCGCAAAACTTTTAAAAGTAACCAAAGAATCCTTATACCTTGGTATTTCGGAATTTAAGGCTGGAAATCGCGTTGGCGATGTTGCTTTTGCCATTCAGAATTACTGTGAGAACCACGGGTACGGTGTTGTTCGTGAGTTGGTAGGACATGGTTTGGGCAAATCATTGCATGAAGGCCCGGAAATGCCCAACTACGGTAAACGAGGCCGCGGCAAGCAATTTAAGGAAGGTCTGGTAGTAGCTATTGAACCTATGATCAATATGGGAACCAGACGTATAAAACAACTTAAGGACGGTTGGACCATCTTAACTGCAGATGGCAAACCAAGCGCGCACTTTGAGCACAATGTGGCTATTGTAGATGGTAAACCTGAATTGCTCTCTACGTATCAGTACATTTACGATGCTTTAGGCATTGAAACTGATGAAGAAGACAATTTCCGAAAGGAAAAATTGGTTCTTTAAGTTAGGGTGAACAAAGCTAATTTGTGCTAATTGATGTAATAGGTGTCCAAAATTTTCAAGTTTATTCTAAATGCCGTTCCTAGGCCCTTACTTATTAAACTAAGTTACCTGGTGAGGCCATTATTGGGTTTATGGATGCGCGGAAATCGTTATGAGGACCCTATTGACGGTAAAAAATTCAAGAGTTTTCTACCCTATGGATATGAAAGCCCTAGAGAGAACGTACTGTCTCCTTTTACTTTGTCCTTAGAAAGACATCGGCTGTTATGGCTCTATCTAAAAAACGAAACTAATTTCTTTACCAAGAGACTAAAAGTGCTTCACTTTGCACCTGAGCAGGCTTTTTACAAACGTTTCAGAAAACTTAAAAACTTAGAGTACGTAACTACCGATCTTTTATCTCCTTTAGCAGATGTAAAAGCGGATATTTGCAACCTTCCCTTTGAGGATAATTCCTTTGATGTAATTCTTTGCAACCACGTACTTGAGCACATTCCGGACGATACAAAAGCTATGCAAGAGCTATACCGTGTATTAAAAAAAGACGGATGGGCCATATTGCAAATCCCTCAAGATCTAGAACGCGAAACCACATTTGAAGACGATTCCATTACCGATAAAAAAGAGCGCACCAAAATATTTGGACAATACGATCATGTACGTATTTACGGCTGGGATTATTTTGAAAAATTGAGAAGTATTGGTTTTATTGTGGAGGAAGTAGATTACACAGCCATCCTTTCTCCCGAAACCATTGATAGGTATCGTTTGGCCAAAGGCGAAATAATCCCCTTAGTTAAAAAACCACTTTAATTCTTGGTCACCAACTCTTTAAAGCCAGGACTCATAAACTCATCTGTTTCCCCCTTTTCATTTATAAAAATAAGATAAGCCTCAAGTTCGGGATTAAGGGTCAATACTTTGGACACTTGGTCCAAATCCATAGCCATGAACGAAGTGGCAAAAGCATCTGCCTTAGCACAATTATCTGCAAGAACCGTAGCCGCAAGTGTATTGGCATTTTTGGTAAAACCCGTTATAGGGTCAATAGTATGTACATACTTGAATCCGGTGACCGGGTCCTTTCTAAAATGCCTGTAATTGCCCGATGATGCCAAGGCCCTGTTCTCTAATCGGATGGTTGCCTTTAACTTTCTTTCATTTTCAACCGTTGGATCATCAATACCAACGATCCAAGGCTTTTGCTTTATTTGATTTTGTCCCTTTGCTACCAGCTCCCCTCCTACTTCCAACAAATAATTATCAATTCCATTTGCGTCCATTAACTTTGCCAATCGATCTATGGAATATCCTTTTGCAATTGCATTGAAATCAAAGTAGATGTTAGGGTCGGATTTTTTTATTCTATTTTCTGCTGTAAGTTCCACTTTATCAAACCCCACATATTGCAACAAACTATCCACACGGGTGCTATCCATCTGAATTTGCTTGCCAGGCCCAAAACCCCAAGCGTTTACCAGTGTACCTACAGTAGGGTCAAAATACCCGTTTGTAGCACCATACACTTCCTGTGAGAGCTCAAAAACCTCTTTGAACATATGATCAACAACCAAAGTAGAATCGCCTTTATTGATCTTAGAAATGTCCGAAGCCGAAATATATGTAGATAATGAATGATTAATAACGTCAAAAACGGAGTCTACCTGCTTTTGAAGGTCCAGATTTTCTTTGGATAGGTATATTAGGTTATAGGAAGTTCCTAGAGCAGCTCCGGAACTTTCATTTCTCACCATGCCGGCTGGATTACCTCCACAGGAGCATAACAACAACATGCCAAAAAAAACTAAAAATCTATTCATCCTTTATTTCAATTAAACCGATATAATCCACAGCATAAGGCTCATTCAAATACACCGGTAATTCTGGATTCTCAGCATTAGAAAGTCCCACACCAGCGTAATAAGTCCGGGCTTCGTGCTTGTTCGCATGGTTCTTCATTTTTAACATTAGAGCCTCATCATACACATGAGGATTTTGTGGATATGCTATATGACGCACCACAATAAAATGCAATATTTTATCCTTTAAGCAAACAAACTGCGGATTCCTTTTAGGTTCGCTATTGACTCCCATAAAATCATATCCTTGTGCCTCAAGCTCCTTGCCTACAATATTCATGGCTAGGTTATGCAGTTCACGCTCAGTTAATGGTTTTCCCATAACGCTAGAAAAATTAGATCAAAAAAAACCGATGCGTAAACATCGGTTTTTCTATTTATTCGTTTTGCTCGGGAGCCAGATTCAACCTGAACTCCTTTGACAATAAAAATCGTATTATCCACCGAAATCATCAAAACGGATGTGCTCATCGGGAATACCAAAGTCTTCACCCATTTTTTGCACAGCTTTGTTCATCAATGGAGGACCACAGAAATATAATTCAATATCTTCTGGTGACTCATGGTGGCTTAAGTAGTTATCAATAACACAGTTGTGAATGAAACCTACAAAACCATCTCCAGGAGCATCTATGTTCTCCTTAACTTTCCAATTATCCTCTTCTAACGGTTCGGACAATGCTAGGTAGAACTTAAAGTTTGGAAATTCTTCTTCAAGCTTATAAAAGTGATCCAAATAGAACAACTCTCTTTTTGAACGACCACCGTACCAATAGGTAACTTTTCTATTGGTCTTTAATGTTTTGAACAAGTGATATAAATGAGAACGCATTGGGGCCATACCTGCACCACCACCTACATATAACATTTCTGAATCAGACTCATTGATAAAGAACTCACCATAAGGTCCAGAAATGGTACATTCGTCACCAGGCTTAAGGTTAAAAATGTATGACGAAGCAATACCTGGGTTTACATCCATCCATCCATTTTTAGCACGATCCCATGGTGGCGTAGCAATACGTACGTTTAACATAATCTCTCTACCTTCTGCAGGAAAAGAAGCCATGGAATAGGCTCTTTCAACCGTTTCCGGGTTTTTCATAACCAATGGCCAAAGGTTAAACTTGTCCCATTCGGCTTGGAATTTATCCGGAGTCTCGTGTTCTTCCGGGTGTGCAGTAATATCTATATCCGCATATTTTACCTCACATTCTGGAATTTCAATCTGGATGTAACCACCAGCTTTGTAACCCATATCCTCTGGGATCTCTACTACAAATTCCTTAATAAAAGAAGCAACGTTGTAATTACGCACTACTTTAGCTGGCCATTTCTTAATACCGAATACCTCTTCAGGAATGGTAATTTCCATGTCCTGCTTCACTTTCACCTGACAGGCCAAACGAGCACCAGCGTTCAATTCTCTTTTAGAGAAGTGAGGTGTCTCAGTAGGAAGCGCTTCTCCACCTCCCGAAAGAACGTGACACTCACACTGAATACAAGTACCACCTCCACCACAGGCAGACGGTAAAAATACTTTTTGGTTACCTAAGGTTGAAAGTAACGAACTTCCCGAACCAACTTCTATTTTCTTTTCTCCGTTTATTGTAATGGTAACCGGCCCTGATGGAGACAGTTTTTCTTTGGTGAACAATAAAAGGGCCACCAATACCATCAATAGTATCATAAAGGCGACAACGGTAATTAAAATCGTTCCTCCAGTGCTTGTAGCTAATAGCATATCTATTTGTTTATGGCGTCGTTATAAGAGACCTCTTTACTATCGATCTCTTCTTTATTCTCTTTCTCTTTATTTTCGGATACCTTATCGTAATCCATACGTTGTTCCTCCACAGGAGGAGCATCGTCACCTCCTGTTAACATACCTCCAAAACTTTGAAAACCGATACCCATTAAACCTGTAATGATAAAAGTAATACCCAAGCCTCTTAACGGAGCGGGTACATTTGAATATCTAATTTTCTCACGAATAGCAGCTATGGCCAAAATAGCCAGGAACCAACCAATACCAGAACTAACACCATAATTAAGTGCCAGACCTAAAGTTTGAATATCCCTTGCCTGCATGAACAGAGAACCACCCAAAATAGCGCAGTTTACCGCAATTAATGGCAAGAAAATACCCAATGAGTTATATAATGATGGAGAAAACTTTTCTACTACAATTTCTACCAATTGAACCATTGTTGCAATGGTTGCGATAAAAAGAATAAACGAAAGAAAGCTCAAATTGTAATCTGCATATTCAGGCCCTAACCAGACTAAAGCACCATCTCTTAATAGATATTGATCTAACAACCAGTTCAACGGTACGGTAACAGCAAGTACAAAGATTACAGCCGCCCCTAAACCTACGGCAGTAGCTACTTTTTTGGAAACCGCTAGGTAAGAACACATCCCCAAGAACACGGCAAATACCATGTTATCTATAAAGATGGATTTAAAAAATAATTCTATATGCTCTAACATAATTCTATCTTTTTGCCTTAATTAATTATCTTCTACAAGTGCAGGATTCCTTGAGCGCTGTACCCATATGATAATACCCACAACAATAAGTGCTGCCGGTGGAATAATCATAAATCCGTTGTTCTCATAGCCTGTTGCGTATAATCCGGTTTTGGCAATTGGATCACCTAAAACTTTATACCCCAAAAGAGTTCCTGAACCTAAAAGCTCTCTGAAAAAACCTACGATTATTAAAATAACACCGTATCCCAGTGAATTTCCTATACCATCCAAAAAGGATCTCCATGGACCGTTAGCCAAAGCAAAAGCTTCAAAACGTCCCATAATAATACAATTGGTAATAATTAAACCAACAAATACGGATAAGGTTTTACTAAGCTCGTAAGCAAAAGCCTTAAGCACTTGGTCAACCACAATCACTAAAGTAGCAACTACAATTAACTGTACGATAATCCTAATTTTTGAAGGAATAACATTTCTCATTAAAGAGATGACCACGTTACCTAAGCCCAGTACGAACATTACAGCAACAGCCATTACAATCGAAGCCTTTAGTTCGGCGGTAATTGCCAAGGCGGAACAGATACCCAATACCTGAATAGTAATCGGGTTATTATCCGCTAACGGATCCGTTATTAAACTTGCATCTTTTTTTGTTAATAGTGCCATATTATTTTGCGCTAACGGTTTGTAAATAGTCCTTGTAGAGATTTAGACTCTCTTTGATCATAGCAGAAACACCGTTACCCGTAATTGTGGCTCCAGCTAAAGCATCTACTTCATTATCATCCTTAGTATTGTTCAACGGGTCATTATTACCCTTTGCAACAGCAATACCAGCATATTCGGTTCCTTTAAGAATGCTTTCACCTGTGAAGTCATCCATAAAATAACGTTGCTTGATGTTTGCACCCAAACCTGGAGTTTCCCCCTTGTGATCAAAGTAAACACCTTGTACAACCATTTTATCATCCAAAGCAATAAAGCCCCAAATAGCATCCCAAAGCCCTTTTCCGTACATAGGAATGATGTAGTATTTTTTACCATCCTTCTCTCCTATCATTAAAGGAAGCTTAGGGGTCTCGCCTTTTCCAGCGATTGCCATTTGCTTTTTCATGTCTATTAAATAAGCTTCATCATTTTCAGTGATTTTATCACCTTCAATAACCAACTGCTCTTTAATATAGTTTTTAAACTCTCCCTCTACCTTATCGGTCGAAACAAAATTTACACTACCCTCATCAACATTATCGTTTACGCCCATGGCATAAAGAATGTTCTGTTGTTTTTCGAACCGTTCGTTCTCGGTAATTCTATCTTTTAAGCTCGAAGACATAAAAGCAAGAATAGACCCTACGATCACTACCATAACGGCAGCAAAAATAACGGTGTATGAATTTTTATCTGTATTGATTGCCATGATTATACGGTTTCTACGTGAAGTTCATTTGCCTTGCCAGCTGAATCTTTTGGCAAGATGGTTGCATTTTTCAATCGTTTCATTCTACGTTTTACGTTTCCACGAACCACATAATGGTCAATTGTTGGTGCAAATACGTTCATTAAGAGAATCGCTAAGAAAACACCTTCTGGATACGCTGGGTTAAATACACGGATCATTACCGAAAGGAAACCGATAAAGAAACCGTAAAACCACTTACCACGGTTGGTCTGTGCACCCGTAACCGGATCGGTTGCCATATAGACAATACCAAAAGCCAAACCACCAACAATAAGATGCTGCCAGAAATCAAAACTCATTAAACCGTAAAATTTACTGGTTTCTCCAATCCAACCCGCATCAACTACGCCGTTAAATATCAAGCCCATTACCAAAGAACCTATAACGGCACTTAACATAATACGCCAGCTAGCAATTTTACTAAAGATCAAGAACAACCCTCCTAAAAGAATCAAGAATGTTGAAGTTTCACCTACTGAACCAGGAATAAAACCAAAGAACATATCAGAGATAGAATACGACATTTCCGCCCCTTTATTCTGTGCCAAATAACCTAATATAGTTTCACCTGAAATAGCATCTGGGCCACCAGCACGCTCAACAGCTTCATAGACCCAAACTTTATCTCCACTCATCCAAGTAGGATAAGCAAAGAACAAGAAAGCCCTAATCGTCAACGCTGGGTTAAGAATGTTCATTCCCGTACCACCAAATACTTCTTTACCGATTACCACACCAAAGACTACGGCTACAGCCAACATCCAAAGTGGTGTATCAATAGGAACGATCAACGGCACCAACATACCAGTAACCAAGTAACCTTCCTCTACCTCATGGCCTTTAATAACGGCAAAAATAAATTCGATCAACAGACCTACCCCGTAGGATACAACTACTAACGGAAGTACTTTTATAATTCCGATCCAGAAATTGTCCCAAGTAAGAAAATCGTTCATTAACGAAAATTCCGCAGGAAAACCGTTAATAGCCGAATAATGCTGATACCCTGCATTGAACATTGAAAAAAGCAATACCGGAACCAAGGCCATAATAACCGTGTTCATGGTACGCTTTAAATCATCTGCTGCCCTAACATGAGAACCCGAATGTGTGGTTTCATCTGGAGCAAACAAAAATGTGTGCAACGCATTAAATGCAGGAGCCATTTTTTTGCCCCTATAATGGTGCTTTAAAATGTGCAACCTTTTTTTGAAAGTCAGTTTTTTATCACTCATCTTTTATCCTATTTCTTTATGCAATAGATCTAATCCTTCTCTAATAATCTGTTGATGTGGTTGCTTGGAAACACAAACAAACTCAGTCAACGAGAAATCTTCCGGCGCTACTTCATAAAGCCCCAGTTGCTCCATCTCATCTAAATCCTTCACCATACAAGCCTTAAGCAACTGCATAGGAAAAATATCCAACGGAAATACTTTTTCATACATTCCGGTAACCACAAAAGCACGGTGCTCTCCGTTTGTATTTGTAGTAAGGTCGTATTTTTTATTCGGTTGCATCCAAGAGAACGTTAATGCCCTTGTAGCCGATATTTTATTGAAGATTGGCTTATTCCAGCCAAAAAACTCATAATCATCACCTTCAGGAATAGCGGTCACTGTATTGTTATAATACCCTAAATGACCATCAGGAGCTGATTTTGAACCCGTAAGCACATCACCATTTATCACCCTAAAGTTATCACCTTCTACACCGCTACCATATAAAAAGGTAGAAATCTCAGTTCCAATTTTAGTTTTGTAATATTTTGGCGCTTTAACCGAAGAACCGGCCAAGGCAACAATACGCTCTGCATTAAATTTCCCGGTCAATAGTAATTCTCCTATTATCACTAAATCCTGAGGTGTTACGGTCCAAACCGTTTCCCCTTTATTGATCGGGTCTATTTTATTTATCTGCGTTCCTACCAAACCAGCGGGATGCGGACCCGAAACTTTATGCAGTTCCACACCGTTTAAACCGGCCAATGGCGAGTTTTCAGATTTTCCAACGGAAACATGAACCTTACCGGGCGTTAATTTACCCAAAGCGGTAATGGCCGCCTGAAGTTCCTTTTCTTTTCCTTGCAAAGCATAATTCAAGTCGGCTGCCAAAGGAGCGGTAACATAGCCCGAAACGAAAATCGCTTTTGGATTCGTATCCGGATCTGCGATAATATCGTACGGACGTTGCTTAATAAAAGGCCAGCACCCTCCTTTTAAAAGGTATGCTTTCACTTCTTCTTTAGAAGCACCTTCTACGTTCAACAAATCATGCGCAATACCCGTTTGCTCTTTGTCCGCTAAAATTTTCAATGAAAGAATGCGTCTTCGCGCTCCTCTTACAATCTCAACCAGCTCGCCACTAACAGGCGAAACGAAAAGCATGCTTTCCTTGTTTTTATTGTAAAAAAGTGGTTCTCCCGCTTTGACTTCAGCACCTTGCTTAATTAGCATTTTAGGTGTGACTCCGTGAAAATCGTTTAAGTCTATTGCATAAACGTTACTTAAAACGGCTTTTGAGGTAGTTTGCTCTGCAGCTCCAACAAGTTTTATGTTCAAGCCCTTTTTAATCCTGATGTCTTTAGACATATTGTTCTAGACCTTAGGTTAACAAAATTTCGAGCAAAAATAATACTAAAAGGATTGTTTTCATAATAAATGCCTAGAAATTTGGACAACACACCGATCTAAATTTTTTAGGTACGCTTTTTGTTTACCTTTACAGCAAAAAATAGCAGGTAATGCGCTTGAATATTATATTGGTTTTTCTCCTTACCCTAACTTCATCTTTATACGCTCAGGTTCAAACGGAAGTTAACCCGCCCGAAAATATTAAGACAGTTATTTTTGGCGGACCTACGGAAGACCAATTTCCTGTTGTGGAGCTCGGAGAGACCATAAAACTGGAGTTTGATGACACAACAGCCTCCGAGAGCGACTACTATTACAAAATCATACATTGTAATTACGATTGGCAACCCTCCCAACTTTTAAAATCGCAATACTTGAACGGTGTAGACAACCAACGCATCATTAATTACGAGAACAGCTACTCAACACTACAGTCCTACTCCAACTACAAATTATCCATTCCTAACGAAAATGTAGGCCTAAAAGTTAGCGGAAATTACGTTCTAGAGATATATAATGACAGTTATGAGCTTCAATTTTCCAGACGCTTTGTTGTGTTTAAGGATATCGTTACCGTAGGCGGAAGCATTAAACGTTCCCGTGATTTCAATTTTATAAATGAAAAACAAGTTGTTCAGTTCAACATTAACGCCGGCAACTTTCAACTGGTAAACCCTAAAAAAGAAGTGAAAGTAGCTATTGTGCAGAATCACCAATGGGAAACCGCTCTTTATGATGTGGCCCCGCAATACACAATAGGTACAGAACTGGTATACAAATATGATCAGGAAACCAGTTTTTATGGAGGCAACGAATTTTTAAATTTTGACACCAGCGACCTGAGGGCTCCAACTTCTCAAATTTCAAGAATAGAAATCAACGATCTTTACAATCACTATTTATTTGCGGACAGCTACCGATCAGACCACCCCTACACCTATTATCCGGATATTAACGGAGACTTTGTAATTCGCACGTTACAGGGCGAAGACAATTCTAGAGAAGCCGAATACACCATGGTTCATTTTTCGCTACCTTATGATGAAAGGTTGGAGCTAGACGAAGTTTATATTTACGGAAAGTTCAATAACTACGACTTGTCCGATGAAAATAAGATGACCTACAACGAGGACAACGGCATGATGGAGGCCCAAATAAAATTGAAACAGGGCTTCTACAACTACAAGTATGTTATTAAGCGTGAAGACGGTACTATTGAAACCAATACAATTGGCGGTAACTTTCACTTTACCGAAAACAACTACCTTATATTAGTTTACTATAGAAATTTTGGCGATTTATACGACAGTATTATTGGCGTTGGTTCTGCAAACTCAAGAAATATCAGTAATTAGATTATATTTATCCTTGAATACCCTTTGGATAAATGACCAACAAACCCACCGTCTCCGGAAAAGGAAGATATAATTTAAACTACCGAGGCACAGAATGCCTTAACTGCGGACACCCTCTAGACCTGAGCGATAAATACTGTCCTAATTGCGCGCAGGCGAACAGTACAAAGAAAATTACCATTAAAGATTACCTTGACGAGTTTTTTGGGACGTTAATTTCCTATGACTCCCGATTGCTTCGCACACTGTCTACCTTACTGATAAAACCGGGAAAAATCACTAAAAGTTATATAGACGGCAAACGCATTTCGTACACAAACCCTTTTCGGTTTTTATTAAGTCTAGCCATAATCTATTTCTTGATCATAAACTTTAGCAGTAATTTCTCAAAATACGACAAGTACGGTTCTCAAGACTTTTCAAAAGCGGAAAACTTGGTCTATGAATGGGCCAATGAAATAAACGAAGAAGACACTGCTGAACTTTCCGTAACAATAGACTCTCTTAGAAAGATAGTGCACTATGACAATTATATAAAACAAAAACGGAAGCGCGATTCTACAATACTTTTAGACCCCATAGTGTATTTCAAAAAAATAGACCAAGGTTCTTTAAGTGACCGCAACAACAAAAAAACGGGAGTTTTTTACCACGCTCTTAAAAAATGATACCATATATGACTTCCAAGACGTGACGGACACATATCAAATTCCCCACACCTTTGAAAATAAAGCAATTTTCAACATTGCAAACGGATTTTTAAAGTTCCAGAGGTCTCCCGGAACTTTTCTAAGCACCCTAATATCTAAATTACCATTTGTCATATTTTTCTTTTTACCCGTGTTTACCCTGTTTATTTGGCTGATGTATATCAGAAAAAAATATAGTTATACCGATCATTTGATCTTTAGTTTTCACAACACGGCGTTATTGTTTATCTTGCTCATTATTAGCTATTTGATTGACTCAATTTTCAAAATTCAGAGCAATTGGATTTTCTTAATGATTTTTTCGACATACCTCTTTGCAGCTATGCGAAATTTTTACGGTCAGAGCATATTTAAAACTATTGTTAAATATCTATTTCTGAACACTATTTTTTTTATATTGGCTATATTATCAACGGTACTACTATTTACCGGTAATATTATCACCTTTTAGAAGGAAAACATATGATAACACAAGTAACCAAGGGCATTAAAATTTCGGTAAACACTAGTTTTGAAGGTACATTCTTCAAGAACTATAAAATGCATTTTGCTTTTGGCTACACAATTACCATAGAGAACCAAAGTAAGGACTCGGTTCAACTTACTTCCCGTCATTGGAAAATTTACGATGCGTTAAACGAGCTAGAAGTTCTAGATGGCGAAGGTGTAATTGGCAAAAAGCCGGTTATTAAACCTGGAGAATCGCACACCTATACTTCTGGGTGCCTTTTAACTTCTCCTATAGGAGCCATGAAAGGCCATTATAATATGGTCAACTTTAGCTCTACCGAAAAGTTCAGGGTATACATCCCCACTTTTAAATTCCATGCACCTTTTGCATTAAACTAGGCCTTCTACTTTCAATATTTATAGTGATTTTGATTCTTGCCTAACAATCTGTTAGCAGACTGCTTACGCAACAAGAACAAAAACATTTGCCTTTAATTTTATTAAGTTTTTTTTAGCACTTTTCATGTGATTCATTAGTGCTTCAGCAATTTTTTATTCGCTTTAAGAATCCTACCTTTGGACTCTATTAAAACTTAATTATAGTATTATGAGCAAAGGTTTTTTTCATGTACCGACAGCGATTAACGAACCCATAAAAAGTTATGCGCCGGGCTCTCCAGAAAGAGAAGAAGTCCTAGAACAGTACCGTTCTTATTTTAACGGCAACGAGGATATACCATTATATATAGGTAGCGAAGAAATTAAGACGGGCAATACCAAGCCAATGTCTCCCCCGCACGACCATAAACACGTTGTAGGCCACTATCATGTTGCAGAAAAAACACATGTGACCAAGGCAATTGACAACTGTTTAGCATCAAGATCCGCATGGGCAGACCTAACTTGGGAGCAACGTGCCGCTATTTTCTTAAAAGCCGCCGAATTGATTGCCGGACCTTACCGTGCAAAAATCAACGCGGCAACAATGATCGCACAATCAAAGAACATTCACCAAGCAGAAATTGATTCGGCATGTGAGTTGATTGATTTCCTTCGTTTTAACGTAGAATATATGTCACAAATCTACGAGGAACAACCTGATTCCGCAGAAGGGATTTGGAACCGTGTAGAATACAGACCTCTTGAAGGTTTTGTATATGCCATTACCCCTTTTAACTTTACCGCTATTGCCGGAAACCTTCCTGCAAGTGCGGCTATGATGGGTAACGTTGTGGTTTGGAAGCCCAGCGATAGCCAAATTTTCTCCGCAAAGGTTATTGTTGACATCTTTAAAGAAGCCGGTCTTCCTGATGGGGTTATTAACGTAGTTTACGGTGATCCCGTAATGATTACCGAGACTGTATTGGCCAGCCCAGATTTTGCCGGTATACATTTTACAGGTTCAACCCACGTATTCAAAGAACTTTGGAAACAGATAGGAAACAACATTCACACCTACAAAACATACCCAAAAATAGTTGGTGAGACCGGTGGAAAAGATTTTATCATAGCACATCCTTCGGCCAAACCTCAACAAGTAGCTACAGCTATTGTTCGTGGAAGTTTTGAGTTCCAAGGTCAAAAATGTAGTGCCGCATCTCGCGTTTACTTGCCAAAATCCCTTTCAGAAGAGATTCTTGAATCAGTAAAGAAAGACATAGCATCTTTCAACAAACCGGGAAGTCCAGAAGATATGTCCAACTTTATAACGGCGGTTATTCATGAAGGTTCTTTTAATAAATTGGCCAAATATATTGACCAAGCCAAGAAGGATGACAATGCAGAGATTATTGCCGGTGGAAACTATGACAAATCCAAAGGTTACTTTATTGAACCAACTGTTATTTTAACTACAGACCCCAAGTATACAACTATGGAAACCGAACTATTCGGCCCTGTTGTTACTATATATGTATATGAAGATAAAGATTGGTCCAAAACTTTAAAACTAGTTGACGAAACCTCTGAATATGCCCTTACTGGTGCCGTATTAGCCACAGATAGGTACGCAATTGACGAAGCTACAAAAGCACTTCAGAACTGTGCGGGTAACTTCTACATTAACGATAAGCCAACAGGCGCCGTAGTTGGTCAACAACCGTTTGGCGGAGCAAGAGCATCCGGAACAAATGACAAAGCCGGTTCTGCACAGAACTTATTAAGATGGGTTTCACCTAGACTTATAAAGGAAACATTTGTAACCCCAACGGACTACAGATATCCTTTTTTAGGATAAAAAACCATTAAATAATTCTGACCATAAGAAAACTATGGTCAATTTTAATTAAATTCCCCAATCCCATTTTTTAAAAAGAAGGATTGGGGAATTTTTATAACCACTAAAACTTAAAAAAATGAAAAAATTGGCAGTGATTGCATTTTTCATGGTAGGCGCCATGACCTATGCACAAGAAAAATTGACACAGAACACCATTCAAGGTGTATTACAAGGTAACCAAGGACAAGTAGTTGCTCTAGCGGAAGCATTTTCCGAAGAACAATACGACTGGAGACCTACCGAAGGAGTTAATTCCGTTGCAGAAGCACTATTACATGTTGCCGGGGCAAACTACTACTTAGCTTCAAAAATGGGATTCGCCCCACCAGAAGATGTTGACATGATGAACCTGTCCAAAATAACAGGAAAAGAAAATATTATTGCCGCACTTAAAAAGTCCAATGAATTTGTTCTTGAAAAAATCGTTCTAGTAGAAGATGATCAATTTGCCAACGAAGTAGATTTTGGCTTTGCTAAAATGAATATGCTTGGCGGACTTCTTGCCATGATGGAACATAATGGAGAACACAAAGGGCAGTTAATAGCCTACGCACGCTCAAACGGAGTTACTCCGCCTTGGAGTAAATAAGAACATGAAAAAGAACTAAAAGCCCCTGCCGTATAATTATACTTCAGGGGCTTTTTTATGTCCTGTTTTTAAATTTTACCGACAAACTGCACAATTTAGCCCTCTAGTTAACGTTATATTTACATTAAAATAACAAACACACTACATATCGCAATTCAAAAATTGCAACAATGAAGAACTTTTAAGTAGTAAACTACTGATTTACAATTTATTAAATCACTATCCTTTTAAGCATAGATTTGGTTTTTAATATCAAACACAACGTGAAAAAGTAGTCTATAAAGCTGATTTTCAGTTCTAAATTGAGTAAAAAATCAGCAAAACATACTTTTAGTGTAAATTTAACGTTAAGTAATTGTAAATTAAACGTAATAATTACGTACTTTGTAGTAACTGTAAAAAATGAAGATTATGGACATGCAGAAAACATACAGTAGATCACGAATGATAGCAGACTGTCTAATCATACACGTATGGGGACATTTAAAAATTTATGCTAGAAAATACAGAAAGGCGTATTATCACCTATTGAGCTTATAGGCTAACCCTTAAATTTCATAGGTAAATAGACCACTTTTTTAGTTTCAAAAAAAGCTTCATCAAAATAACTCGTAAGGTCATACATCTCTATGGCCTTATATTCTTTAAGTTCTTCGGATAAATCTCCTCCTTTTAAATAAAGAATTCCGTTTCGTCTTTCATGTTGTGACTCCTTCTTTATTTTGCCCTTTACCCAATGTACAAAAGTTGGCATCGCCGCAACCGCCCTGCTCACAATAAAATCGTACTGGCCTTTTACCTCTTCTACTCTAGAGTTCACTGTAGTGACGTTATCAAGCTCTAACCCATCAACAACCTCATTGACCACTTTTATTTTTTTTCCGATAGAATCTACCAAAGTAAATTGTACTTCGGGAAACAAAATCGCCAAAGGAATACCGGGAAAACCACCCCCAGTGCCAACATCCATGATGGAAGAACCTTCCTTAAATTGCTGAACCTTAGCTATTCCGGTGGAATGAAGAACATGCCTTAGATAAAGTTCATCTATATCTTTCCGGGAAACAACATTTATCTTTTGGTTCCAATCTTTGTACAATTCTTCAAGTAAGATGAAACGTTTTTGCTGTAGATCTGATAAATTGGGAAAATATTTAAAAACTAATTCGGCAGTCATGTGTATATTTGTATGGTTGCAAAACTACTATATTCATCGATGAAATAATATTTTATCGATAATTAAAGCTTTACATTTCTACGATATCTATCAATAATATTATTCATATGGACCAAAAAACAGTACGATTCTCCAGAAAAGATTCCGCACAGTTCTTTAGAACCCTGAACAAGCGGGTCAACGATTATTTTAAGGAGAACAAGATAAAAAAGACAGGCAACTGGCGCTTGCACCTTAAAACGGTAATTATGTTCGCCATTTTCCTAACACCCTATTTCCTGATACTAACCTTAGGTTTGCCTACTTGGGCCAATCTTCTCCTTACTATTGTTATGGGGGTTGGTATGGCCGGTGTTGGCATGAACGTAATGCATGACGGAAACCATGGTGCCTATTCCAATAAAAAATGGGTGAACAAACTTATGGGAAGTAGTATATACATCCTAGCGGGAAATGTCTATAACTGGCAAGTGCAACATAACGTGCTGCACCATACCTATACCAATATTCATGAGCATGATGAAGATATGGAAGCAGGACGTATTCTGCGTTTCTCCAAACATGCAGAATGGCAAAAGCATCATAAATTTCAACACTTTTATTCTGTTTTCCTGTATGGGCTTTTAACTTTTAACTGGGCCATAACTACAGATTTTCAACAGATGTACCGCTACATGAAACGAAAGCTTTCATACGGTAAATTACCTAATCCGGTCGTAAATTGGAGTACTTTGGTAATTACAAAAATACTCTACATAACTATATGGATTGTTCTACCCCTTATTTTTGTTGATATGGCTTGGTGGAAAATACTTATTGGCTTCTTTATCATGCACTACGTTGCCGGTGTTATTTTAAGTGTAGTATTTCAATTGGCACATATAGTTGATGATGCAGACACCCCACTACCTGATGAAACAGGTACGATGAAAAACACATGGGCCATACACCAGTTATTCACTACGGTAAATTTTGGCACTAAAAATAGGATTGTAAATTGGTTTACTGGTGGATTGAACCATCAAGTAGAGCATCACATTTTCCCAAATATTAGCCATGTACATTACACAAAAATTGCAGAAATTGTGAAAGAAACGGCAAAGGAGTTTAATTTGCCTTACCACGAGTATGAAACTACCCGAAAAGCTATAATTTCGCACTTTAAACATTTAAAGGAACTGGGTAAAAGACCTGCCCTGAACCTGCAATAAACGTAATTTAAGAAACTTTATTAGCACAAGTAATTTAGAGAGTAACGGTCTATGAGTTATTTAATTTGCTTCGTGCACAAACCTTAGTTTTATTATGACACCATCAACTGCCACAAA
This sequence comes from Zobellia sp. B3R18, assembly GCF_018860715.1. NCBI lineage: Bacteria > Pseudomonadati > Bacteroidota > Flavobacteriia > Flavobacteriales > Flavobacteriaceae > Zobellia > Zobellia sp. B3R18. The sequence continues at coordinate 35,085 of NZ_JAHKQG010000002.1, forward strand.
AAATCAACTTTCTGACCGTATCAATAGCCTTACTCCTTCGGCTACTTTGGAAATGGCCGCTAAAGCGCGTGAATTACGTGCTGCGGGAAAAGATATAATCGGTTTAAGTTTGGGCGAGCCTGATTTTAACACTCCTGATTACATCAAGGAAGCCGCCGTAAACGCCATAAACCAAGACTATAATTCCTATACACCTGTAGACGGATATTTAGACTTAAAAGATGCCATTATCACTAAATTCAAGAGAGATAACGGTATTAGCTACGAACCTTCTCAAATTGTAGTATCTACAGGAGCCAAGCAAGCTTTGTACAACATTGCACAGGTGGTTCTAAATGAAGGCGACGAAGTTATTCTACCTTGTCCTTACTGGGTAAGTTATAGTGATATTGTAAAATTAGCGGACGGTGTTCCTGTTGAAGTTGCTACAAGCATAGAGAGCGACTTTAAAATGACGCCCGAGCAATTAGAAGCTGCTATTACACCAAAGACCAAAATGCTTTGGTACAGCTCTCCTTGTAACCCAAGTGGTTCTATCTATAGCAAAGAAGAGTTACGCGCATTGGCAGATGTTTTACAGAAACACCCACAAATCATAGTCGTTAGTGATGAGATATACGAACACATTAACTACGGAGTAACCAAGCATGCCTCTATGGCCGCTTTTGAAGATATGTTTGACCGTACGGTTACCGTAAACGGAGTTGCAAAAGCATTTGCCATGACCGGATGGCGTATTGGTTACATTGGAGGTCCTACCTACATAGCCCGTGCCTGCAACAAACTACAAGGCCAAGTTACTAGTGGTGCAAACTGTATTGCACAGCGTGCCGTTATTACCGCATTGGTTGAGTCTCCAGACCGCATAAAATATATGGTAGACGAGTTTAAGGAACGTAGAGCTATTATCCTTGAGCTATTGAACGGTATAGAAGGATTTAAATGTAACGAACCTGACGGAGCGTTTTATGTTTACCCTGATGTTACCGCCTATTTTGGAAAAACCTTAAATGGTGTTACCATTAACAACGCTTCGGATTTTGCCATGTACCTATTGGAATATGCAAATGTAGCTACTGTTACCGGAGATGCCTTTGGGAACGGCAACTGTATTCGTATTTCTTACGCTGCCGCGGAGAGCGAAATTAGAGAGGCTATTTCTAGAATTAAAAAAGCACTTCAATAGAAGTAACTTAAAAATTTTTTGAAACCCCGTTAATAGTTACTATTAACGGGGTTTTTTTATATCTACTCTTTCAGCGGAAAGATATTTAACCTATAGCTTCCGTAAAAAAGGACTTATCATTTAACTAAGTACGTTTCCAGAAATAAGGGGTCAGTAGAATAAGAACCGTAAAAAGCTCCAACCTACCTGCTAGCATAAGAAAGCCACACCACCATTTTGCAGCATCCGGCAGACCGTTAAAATTACTTAGCGGGTATAATCCCCCAAAAGCTGGACCAACATTCCCCAGAGAAGATGCAGAACCACCAATAGCCGTCACAAAATCGATACCCATGGCACCCAACACCAAAGCCCCTATGATGAACAACAACATATAGAGTACGAAAAAAGCAATGATATTATACACAATTTGCTCCTTTACCGTCTTATTATTGTACCGTACAGGAATTATTCCGTTAGGATGCAATGTTCGCTTAAACTCCAACAATCCGTTCTTAATAATAAGAATATGGCGCATTACTTTTATTCCTCCCGAAGTAGAACCGGCAGAACCGCCCAGAAACATCAAACCAAAAAAGAAAACGGTTAAGAAAGGAGTCCAACTTGTAAAATCGGCCGAGACAAAACCTGTAGTAGTTATTACAGAAATTACCTGAAACAAGGTATGTCTAAAAGCACTTTCCCCACTTCCCAGAACCATAGGATGGTATTCCGTGACAGGAACTTCGGCTTTCAAATAAACCACTAGGGCCGCAATTATCGTAAACACAATAACAAAACCACCGTAATACCTAAACTCCTCATCCTGTAACACACGCTGTACCTTACCCTTAAAAGCAAAATAACTAAGTACAAAGTTACTTCCGGCAAGAAACATAAATAAGATTATAATATACTGTATAAGAGGTTGGTCATTCCAATAGGCCACACTTAGGTTCTTAGTAGAGAAACCACCTGTAGACAAAGTAGCTAAAGAATGGTTAATGGCATCAAAAAAGCTCATACCGGCCAATTTCAAAAGCACGGTTTCCGCTAAAGTATACCCTACATAGATTAACCAAAGTCGCTTTGCGGTATCCGTAATTCGGGGATGTAACTTATCGGCACTGGGGCCAGGTGCTTCAGCTGCAAACAACTGCATTCCTCCAATACCCAACAAAGGCAAGATTGCAATGGCTAAAACTATAATCCCCATACCTCCTATCCAATGGGTAAGACTACGCCAGAACAACAAACCTTCCGGTAAAACTTCTATATCATCTAAAATTGAAGCCCCGGTGGTGGTATAGCCGGAAACCGTCTCAAAAAAGGCATTGGTAACGGTAGGTATTTCACCTGAAAACAAATAAGGCAGCATACCGGAAAAAGACATCACTAACCAGCCAAAAGTAACAATAATATACCCTTCTCTTCGCTTTACTTCTTTCTTATGCCCCCTAGTATAGAACATAGCAAAGGTACCCACGAACATGGTTGTAATAGCCGCCAGCGCAATACTTAAAGTTGCACCATCATCATAGATGCCACTTACTAACGCTGCTAATAGCATAAAGCCCCCGTTGCACAACAACAGCAGCCCCATGATATGAAATATTATTTTTGAGTTTAACTGCATTAAAGAAACAATCGTTCTATTTTAGGAATAGCCTCTGGCAAACAACAAACCACAACGCGGTCTCCCGCTTGAATTTCAAATCCCCCTAAGGCAATAATTCCTTCCTCTCCGCGAATGACCCCGCCAATGGTAGCCGCTCTCGGAAACTTAAGTTCACGAATAACACTACCCGTTACCCTTGAATTGGGCTTAACCACAAACTCTAGGATTTCTGCGTTCAGGTTGTTTAAACGCATTAACGCCACTACCTCACCTTTACGGATATGTCTAAATATATTATTGGCGGCAAGTAGTTTTTTGTTTATTAAGGTATCTATACCAATGGAATGCGATAACTGAAAATAGTCCATATTTTCAACCATAGCAATGGTTTTCTTGATATGCTTGGACTTTGCCACCAAACAGGACATGATATTAGTTTCTGAATTTCCGGTAACTGCAATAAAGGCATCCATAGATTCCAGACTTTCTTCCTCAAGCAATTCAACGTTTCTACCATCGCCATTAATTACAAGGGCATTGGGCAGGTCATCTGCTAGGTCAAAGGCTTTTTCTTTGTCCTTCTCTATCAACTTTACGTTAAACTTGCTCACACAAAGATCACGAGCCGCTTTAAACCCTACTTTACTACCCCCAAGAATCATTACATTTCTAATAGATTCTTTCTTTTTACCGGTAAGTTTGTACAACTGCTCAACACCTTCCTTAGTGGTAATAAAATAGACCTGATCACCATGTTTAAAAACGGTATCACCCCTAGGCACAACCGTATACTGGGTTCCGGTTCGCTGTAAGGCTATTGGCATAAAGTTGAGTTCCGGAAACACCCTTGCCGCTTCTTTTACCATTTTCCCCACAAAAGGCGCGGAAGCAGGTAAGGAAACACCCACCATAATTAGTTTACCCTCCTCAAATTCATAAGTATCGTTAAAGGCCGATTTATTTAACAACAGTTGTATTTCCGTTGCGGCCAATTCTTCCGGAGATATCACTTCATCAATACCAAGATTAGCAAAATTAATATCTTCTTGATTTTCTATGAATTCCGTATTGGAAATCCTGGCAATAGTTCTTTTACATCCCAATTGCTTTGCCAACATACACAAAGTAATATTGGTTGTTTCTGAAGACGTAACCCCAATTACCAATCTGGAATTTTGCACATCTGCATCCCTCAAAACAGAAATAGAAGTAGCATCACCACGTAACACGCGAATATCCAAGTGAGTATCGGCATAGGCCAAACTCTCCTTTCTAGTATCAATGAGTGTAATATCCTGGGATTCGTAAGATAGCAGTTTAGCCAAGTGAAAACCAACTTCACCAGCACCTGCGATAATAATTTTCATTTATCAGCAACTTAATTCGGGTCTGCAGTTTATAAACCCTTTATGAATGTAAAAACTACATGGCTGTTTATATTTTGCTGCGCAAAATTACATAATATTTTGGTTGCCTATTTAAAATGGCGATAAAATGCACTTTCATTCATTTGTTGGCTTGAAGGTTTACTTGAAACGATATTGTATCTTTGCCCAAAAAATTGCCCATTATGGCCAAAAAGGTTACACCCTACAAAGATTCTGAACTTGGCAAGAAAGACCAAGTTACCCAAATGTTTGATAATATATCGGAAAACTACGATGGCCTAAACCGTGTAATTTCGTTTGGAATAGATATTAAATGGCGGAAACGGGTGGTTGCCATTTTAACGGCCAAAAAGCCCAACTCCATTTTGGATATAGCCACAGGAACAGGTGATTTAGCCATAAATTTAGTTGAAACAGGAGCTAAAAAGATAGTAGGACTAGACATTTCTCCGGGAATGTTAGAGGTTGGCAAAAAGAAAATAGCACAGAAAAGTTTGGACAACACCATTGAAATGGTTGTGGGTGATAGCGAGAACCTACCTTTTGAAACCGGTAGTTTTGATGCCATTACCGTAGCTTTTGGCGTTCGTAATTTTGAGACATTGGAAAAAGGCCTTGCTGAAATACACAGAGTGCTCGCTCCGGGCGGTACTTTTGTTGTTCTGGAGACTTCCGTTCCTACCAAAACACCTTTTAAACAGGGTTACAATCTCTATATAAAATATATGTTACCTGCTATTGGAAAATTGTTTTCAAAGGATAAATCTGCCTACACCTATTTAAGTGAATCTGCTTCTGTTTTCCCCCACGGAAATGCCTTCAACAATATTTTACGGAAAATCGGGTTTATAGAGGTAGAGAACAAGCCCCAAACATTTGGGGTTGCATCTATATATGTTGCTACAAAATAATTTCGCAGCCGAAAGGCCAGTAAAAATAGCGGTTCTACTTTTTTGACCAGAAAAGCGAACGGATAATATTTTTTTGAATGAAAAGATTTTTTTTGCTTTTGGGAGGTATTTTATTCCTATCCCTACCGGCGAATGCCCAATTTAACTCCAACCCCGTTCTTAATATTGAGAACAAGGATAAAAAACTTCTGAACTACGGATATTTTCTGGGCTTTAATAGATATGGGTTTAAATTTGATTACAAACAAGATCGTGGCAACCAAGGCACTGATATACAAGTTTTGGAGTCAACGGGCTTTAATGTAGGTCTTATTGGCGAGCTGCGTTTAAATGAATTTCTTGATGTACGTTTTGAACCAGGCCTGTATTATAACGCACGTACTTTAGGTTTCCCTGGCTTTACCGCTACGGAAGAAGGAGAACGCGATGCCATTACCGAAGTAAAATCTACCTACATTAATTTTCCTGTTCTGTTAAAAGTAGGAATGCGCCGTTTTGGCAATTTTAAACCATTTTTAGTAGCCGGACCTTCTGCTTCCCTAAACCTTGGAAGTAATGAAAAGAGCCTTGACGACAACAGCAGCGGCACATTTAGAATGAAAAAGTGGACCTACAATTACGAGCTCGGTTTTGGAATTGACTTTTATCTGGAATATTTTAAATTCACCCCTTCCATACGTGGTGTTTTTGGGCTAACGGATGAAATCATTAGAGACAACGACCCCAATAGCCCATGGACAGGAAACATAGAATCTATGAAAACCAGAGGCTTGTTCATAAACTTTACTTTTGAATAACCATCTCTAACCCCGTCTAATTTCATTCAATAAAATAGCGGTAGCCGTAGCTACGTTCAGGCTTTCGGTAGTACTCCTCCCAAATTGGGGAATACTAATTTTTTTAGTCACCATAGCTTCCACTTCCTTGGAAATGCCATTGGCCTCATTACCCATTACCAAAATTCCAGAACTAGGCAACTCTTGCCCATATACGCTCTCACCTTCCATAAAAGCACCAAAGACATCTACCGGAGCATCCTTTAAAAAACTTAAAATATCCGTATACCCAATATTTACACGAGAAATGGAACCCATTGTAGCCTGTAAGGTCTTGGGGTTATAACAATCTACTGTATGGGAAGAACATACTAAATGCTCTATACCAAACCAATCGCACAACCTAATTATAGTTCCTAAATTTCCAGGATCACGAATATCATCCAAAACCACCACCCAGTCGTCAAAATTAGGTCTTTGAGTCTCGGGTATTTCAAACACGCCCAAAATCTTGTTTGGAGTAGTAAGCGCACTCATTTTTTTTAAATCGGCCTCACTAACTATCTCGATAACATCCTCGGTTCCCAAATCAATATGCGCATCCGTACTAAAGAGGGCATTAACCTTAAAACTAGAATGCACTAACTCCTGAACAACCTTTATACCTTCGGCAACGAAGAGATTATGACGATTTCGGTACTTTTTTTGATGTAGACTTTTTACAAGTTTGACTTGATTTTTTGAAACCATAGTAATCTATACTTCTATCCGATGATTTTTATTTGTGTAAAAATGTTATTTTACCCCTTATATTCACGCTATACTAGAAAAATAAGTTCTCAAGACTGCCTAAAATGACTCATCCCTTAGAAAAACTTATATTTTCAGCTTCAAATAAAAAAGTTTAAATGAAATCAATGTATTTTTGGTCTCTATGGGCAAAATGTTACGCTTTACTAATACCGCTGCTAAAATAAGCCTATTATTTGTAGTTCTGATAATCAACTCTTGTAACACGTTAAAACGGGTTGACGAAGATGAATTCTTGCTCAAAAAAAATACAATCTTTGCAGATAGTGTAGAAGTAAAAGATGAGGATATTGAAAGTCTTATCATTCAAGAGCCCAACACCACCCTTCTTGGCTACCCGCTACGCCTTAACCTTTATAATTTAGCAAAAAAGAACCCGGATTCTTCATATCAGGCCTGGCTGGATAAAAACGAAAAAAGAGAACGACGGCTAAACAACATTCTATCAAAAAAACAAGTTGACCGCCTTGGGGAATCTTTTCTAGTGAGCGGACTTAGCGAATGGCTTAAAAAAGTAGGCGAGTCTCCCGCTATACTGGACACCACAAAAACAAAACGCACCTTAGAAAGATTAAGCGCTTATTATGGTAGTAAAGGCTATTTTAACAACAATACGCGCTTTGAAATTGATAGTCTAGTAGAAAAAAGAAGAGCTTCCGTATCCTACAAAATTGATTTAGGAGAGCCATTTATTATCGATTCCATATCAAGAAAAATAGAATCAAAAGCCATAGATTCTATCTACCTGCTGAACAAAGACGATGCGTTCGTAAAGGATGGAGACCAATTTGACCTCTCTAAATTTGCCAATGAGAGAGAACGTTTAAGTACAATTTTTAGAAATTCCGGTATCTATAATTTTCAAGAAAGCTCTATTTCCTATGATATAGCCACAGATACCACCAAGTTGGCCAATGACCAAAAAATGAACATTGAGCTCAACATTGACAATTTTAAAAGACGAGGAGACAGCGCGGTAACCAGTGCCGAGTATAAGGTTTATAAGTTTGATAAAATCAATATTTATACGGATTTTCTATATGACGAACGCGACAGCGAACAGAAATTTATACGCTACGGAGACTACACCATATTTTACAGGAACAAGCTAAGATTTAAACCTAAGACCTTGGCCAATGCCGTATTTTTTGAAAAAGACAGTATTTATAAAGATATAGACCGTACACGTACCTACAGACAGATTACCAACCTAGGTGTTTTTAAGTACCCTACTATAACGTCTACCCCAACAGACAGTTCCGCAACATTAGATGCCAACATCTATCTAGCGGCACGCCCCAAATACTCATTGGGAACATCATTTGAAGTTACAAGATCCAACATTCAGCAGGTAGGATTGGCTCTAAGCCCCTCGTTACAGGCACGAAACCTTTTTGGCGGAGCCGAAAACCTAAATTTAGCAGGCAGATTAAGTATTGGCTCCTCAAACGACCCCAGCATTATTGATAGTAGGTTTTTTAACATACAAGAATTTGGTGCAGACCTAACACTGGATATCCCTAGAATCTGGCTACCTTTTATCAACACTAATAAAATTATACCCAGTTACACCCTGCCCCGAACACGTATTTCCATAGGTACAAGCTTTCAAAAAAATATAGGTCTGGATAAGCAGGCTTTCAATACCGTATTAGGATACAATTGGGTTCCCTCGGATTTTATAAAACATGATGTTGAACTCTTGAACATACAGTTCGTTAGAAACGTTAACCCAGACCGTTTTTTCAACGTTTACGGCAATTCATATAACCAACTTGATGATGTTGCAGATAGTTTTGACAGCTATAACGATGCGGTAGACTACCCTGAACTAACCCGATATTTTGAAACTTCAGAGAACTCGGATAATCCACGCCTACGTATCCCCTCCGGAACTACAGAGTTTACAGAAGCAGTTCTTAACGGAGATGTACCAACTACTACGGATGAATTCCAAACCGTAAGCCGTATTGAAGAAAGAAGACAACGCCTTACTGAGAACAACCTTATTTTTGCCAGTAATTACAGTTTTAACCTAAACAACAGAAAAGGCCTGACGGACAACAACTTCTTTCAGTTTCGTTTTAAACTAGAAAGTGCCGGCAATGCCCTATCCTTACTTTCAAATATAATTCCGTTTAACGAAAATGATAATGAGGACCAACTAGTATTTGGCGTTCCTTATAGTCAATATATAAAAACGGAATTCGATTATGTAAAATATTGGGCCACTTCTAGGACCAACGTTTTAGCATTCCGCAGCTTTTTTGGTATTGCCATTCCGTATGGCAACTCCAACAACATTCCGTTTGTACGGAGTTACTTTGCAGGAGGTGCCAATGATATTAGGGCTTGGTCTCCGTATTCCCTTGGGCCGGGCCGTACGGATGCAATTAACGATTTTAACGAGGCAAACCTAAAAATTGGCCTTAATCTAGAATATAGATTTCCTCTTTTTGGTAATCTTAAAGGAGCACTTTTTGCGGATGCCGGTAATATTTGGAATGTTTTTGACAACGTAGAAGACCCCGAAGCCACATTTACCAGTCTAAAATCATTAGAAGATATTGCCTTGGGCACAGGTTTTGGCCTTCGTTATGACTTTACCTATTTTGTATTACGTGCAGACTTAGGATTTAAAACCTATAATCCTGCGGAAGTAATCTCAAAAAGATGGTTCAGAGATTACAATATAGCCAATTCCGTACTGCAAATTGGAATTAACTATCCTTTCTAAAGGAGCAGACCAATGCGGTATGTACTTCAATAGAAAATGAACGTATCTCGGTAAGATTTCGCGTAAACAATGGTTATAGCCCCTTTAATTTATAACAATTTTACGGCGTAAAATTCAGAAACTTATAAACACCAATCTTTTTAGACCTATTTATTTTATTACATTTGTCCTATTCATTTTTTACAAATAACATAGACTAGAAACATTATGGCTCACAGTATAAAACCAGGTGTCGCAACAGGTGACGAAGTACAAGCAATCTTTAACTATGCCAAAGAAAAAGGGTTTGCCCTTCCAGCAGTAAACGTTATTGGTTCTGACACGATTAACGGTGTTCTAGAAACAGCAGCAACCTTAAATGCTCCCGTAATCATTCAATTTTCAAACGGAGGTGCCCAGTTTAACGCAGGTAAAGGCTTATCCAATGACGGCCAAAAAGCAGCTATTCTTGGTGCTGTAGCAGGAGCAAAACACGTACATCAATTGGCCGAAGCCTATGGCGCTACCGTAATTCTTCACACAGACCACTGTGCAAAGAAATTGTTGCCTTGGATAGACGGACTTTTAGATGCCAGTGAAAAGCATTTTGCCGAAACCGGTAAGTCTCTTTTCAGCTCACACATGATAGACCTTTCAGAAGAACCTCTTGAAGAGAATATTGAAATCTGTAAAGGATACCTAGAACGCATGAGCAAAATGAACATGACGTTAGAAATAGAACTTGGTATTACAGGTGGTGAAGAAGATGGTGTTGACAATTCAGATGTTGATGATTCTAAATTATATACACAACCAGAAGAAGTAGCTTATGCTTATGAAGAGCTATCAAAAGTAAGCCCAAAGTTTACCATTGCAGCAGCTTTTGGAAACGTTCACGGTGTTTACAAGCCAGGTAACGTAAAACTGACTCCAAAAATTCTTAAAAACTCTCAAGAATACATTTCTGAAAAATATGGAGTAGAACACAATCATATTGATTTTGTTTTTCACGGAGGTTCAGGTTCTACCGTTGAAGAAATTAGAGAAGGTATTAGCTACGGCGTAATTAAAATGAATATTGATACTGATTTACAGTATGCATTTTTAGCAGGTGTACGTGATTACGTTCAAGACAATAAAGATTATCTTCAATCACAAATTGGTAACCCAAAAGGAGCTGACGAGCCAAATAAAAAGTTTTACGACCCAAGAGTTTGGTTACGTGAAGGTGAAAAATCTTTTGTAGAGCGACTAAAAAAGGCTTTTGAAGACTTAAACAATGTAAACACCTTATAGTAAATTGCATCCCCAAAACTAATTATGGAAGATATGACGGCTTGGTTCAGAAGAAAGGAAAAGGGAATACAGACAGCTACCGAAGAGAAAAAAGACACCCCAAAAGGGCTGTGGTACAAATCTCCTACGGGAAAAATTGTTGAATCAGAAGTACTTGCCAAAAATTTTTACGTAAGTCCTGAAGACGATTATCACGTTCGTATAGGCAGTAAAGAGTATTTTGAAATACTTTTTGATGATAACAAGTTCAGGGAACTGGATGCCAAATTAACATCTAAAGACCCTTTAAAGTTTGAGGATACCAAAAAATATTCTGAACGTTTAAAGGCAGCCCAGAAAAAAACCGGACTTAACGATGCCGTTAGAACCGGTTTTGGTAAATCCTTAGGCAAGGATGTTGTAATTTGCTGTATGGACTTTAACTTTATTGGAGGTTCTATGGGTAGTGTGGTAGGTGAGAAAATTGCACGAGGTATAGATTATGCCATAAAAAGAAAGGTCCCTTTTGTAATGATCTCAAAATCCGGTGGTGCCCGTATGATGGAAGCAGCCCTATCTTTAATGCAATTGGCCAAAACATCGGCTAAATTGGCGCAATTGGCAGAAGCCAAACTTCCTTATATATCACTTTGTACGGACCCAACTACGGGAGGTACAACAGCATCTTATGCCATGCTAGGAGACATAAACATCTCCGAACCTGGCGCTTTAATTGGTTTTGCCGGTCCTAGAGTTGTAAAAGAAGCTACAGGAAAAGATCTTCCTGACGGTTTCCAGACTGCAGAGTTCGTAAAAGAACATGGCTTTCTAGATTTCATCTCACATAGAAGGGATTTAAAAAAGAAAATCAACCTGTATATAGATTTAATTCAGAACAACCCTATTAGAAAGGAAAAAGCCTCCGCATGAAACCTTTAGTTTACACACTAGTTTCATTTTGGTTTTTATGTTGTTCAACAGATAAAGAAAAAGTGCTTGCCGCAGAATCTGACGCGGCAGGCATTTTATTTGATACCGCGGGAGTAATTGAAATTGAAGTTTCTGGTGAAGAAAATGCCTATACTTTTAACACAACCGTAATTAGCCCTGACACTGGTTGTGACCAATATGCAGATTGGTGGGAGGTTATCGATTTAAAAGGAAACCTTATTTACCGCAGAATTTTAACCCACAGTCATGTAGACGAACAACCTTTCTCTCGTTCAGGAGCAAGCATACCTCTGGCAGAAGATACTCAAGTCTATGTTCGGGTGCATATGAACTCTCTGGGCTACGCATCTGAAGTTCAAAAAGGATCTGTAGAAAACGGATTTATGAAAGCTGAATTAGATAGTGAATTTGCCAAAGAATTAGAAAAAGTAGAACCGCTTCCTACCGGTTGTGCTTTTTAAAGAACATATTGCACCTTCTCTTAAATATTATCAATAATAATTGTATATTTGCCGCTTGATTGAAAATCAGTCATATACATAAAAATCATTTAAAATAATATTGGAATGTATTTAACAAAAGAAGTAAAAGCCGAAATCTTTAAGAAATACGGCGGTAGCGCAGAGAACACAGGTTCTACTGAAGGTCAGATTGCATTGTTTACACACCGTATCAATCACCTAACTGGTCACTTAAAGAAAAACCACAAAGACTTTAACACAGAGCGTTCATTGGTAAAGCTCGTAGGTAAGAGAAGAAGCCTACTAGATTATATGATAAAGAATGATATTGTAAAGTATCGTGAGCTTATCAAAGAATTAGGTATTAGAAAATAAGTATTTACAAAGGGCTGAAAATTTCAGCCCTTTTTTATATATATTAGTCATCCTAAGTATTAGGATTTTTTACAAAAAGCTGCACCCAGTTTTTCATTGGTCAACACAACACAACAACTTCGGCCATAACACGCCGATAAGACCATTGTTTAACAATTCGCCGGCTGGCGTATTTAATTAAAATTTATGATTCCAAAAGTATTTAAAGAGGTCATAGACCTTGGTGACGGTAGGGAAATTTCTATCGAAACCGGAAAATTGGCAAAACAGGCCCACGGTTCTGTTGTTGTTCAATCAGGAAAATGTATGCTATTGTGTACTGTTGTTTCCAACTACAAACAAAGTGATGTTGACTTCCTTCCGTTAACGGTAGATTACCGCGAAAAATTTGCAGCTGCGGGACGTTACCCAGGTGGTTTCTTCAAAAGAGAAGCAAGACCTAGTGATGGTGAAGTATTGACAATGCGTTTGGTGGATCGTGTTTTACGTCCACTTTTCCCAAAAGATTATCATTCTGAAACTCAGGTGATGATTCAATTAATGTCTCATGATGATGAGGTAATGCCAGATGCAATGGCCGGTTTGGCTGCATCTGCGGCAATTCAATTATCGGATTTTCCGTTTGAATGCGCTATCTCGGAAGCAAGAGTTGCCCGTGTAAACGGTGAATTCGTTATAAACCCAACCAGAGCTCAACTAGATGAATCTGACATTGATATGATGATCGGTGCTTCTGCTGATTCTGTTATGATGGTTGAAGGTGAGATGGACGAAATTTCTGAAGAAGAAATGACCGAAGCCATCAAATTTGCACACGAAGCCATTAAGGTTCAATGTGCAGCTCAATTAAGGTTGGCCGAAGCTTTCGGAAAGAAAGATGTACGTGAATATGAGCCAGAAAGAGAAGATGAAGATCTGGCCAAGAAAATTCATAACATGGCATATGACAAGGTATACGCCGTTGCCAAAGCAGGTTCTGCCAAACATGAAAGAAGCGCTGCCTTCTCCGAAATAAAAGAAGAAATCGTAGCTTCTTTCTCCGAAGAAGAACAAGCCGATTTTGGTGGTATGATTTCTAAATACTACAACAAAGCTGAAAAAGCTGCCGTTCGTGACCTTACCTTAAATGAAGGTTTACGTTTAGACGGTCGTAAGACAGATGAAATCAGACCTATCTGGTGTGAGGTAGATTACTTACCATCTACTCACGGTTCTGCCATATTTACACGTGGGGAAACTCAAGCATTGGCTACCGTAACATTAGGTACATCTAGAGATTCGAATAAAATAGATATGCCATCTTACGAAGGTGAGGAGAATTTCTATTTACATTATAACTTCCCTCCTTTTTCAACAGGTGAGGCAAGACCTATACGTGGTACCTCTCGTAGAGAAGTAGGGCACGGTAACTTGGCACAACGTGCATTAAAAGGAATGATTCCTGCAGATTGCCCTTATACGGTTCGTGTAGTATCAGAAGTATTGGAATCTAACGGTTCTTCTTCTATGGCTACCGTTTGTTCCGGTACAATGGCTTTAATGGATGCCGGTGTTCAACTAAAAAAACCGGTTTCAGGTATTGCCATGGGACTAATTACGGATACTGAATCTGGAAAGTACGCTGTATTATCGGATATTTTAGGTGATGAAGATCACTTAGGCGATATGGACTTTAAAGTAACCGGTACTGCCGATGGTATTACCGCTTGCCAAATGGATATTAAAGTAAAAGGTCTTTCTTACGAAATCTTGGTAAATGCCTTGAAACAAGCAAGAGACGGCCGTTTACATATTCTTGGAAAATTGACGGACACAATAGCTGCACCAAATGCAGATGTGAAGCCTCATTCTCCAAAAATGGTTACACGTACTATTCCTAACGAATTCATTGGTGCCCTTATCGGACCTGGTGGAAAAGTAATTCAGGAACTTCAGAAAGAGACGGATACTACCATTGTTATCAATGAAGACCCTGTTACCGAAGAAGGTATTGTTGAAATTTTGGGTACGGATCAAAACGGTATTGATGCTGTATTAGCAAAAATCGATTCGTTGATGTTCAAACCGGAAGTAGGTAGTGCTTACGAGGTAAAAGTTATCAAAATGCTAGATTTTGGTGCTGTTGTAGAATATGTTGATGCCCCAGGCAACGAAGTATTGTTACACGTATCCGAGCTGGCATGGGAAAGAACTGAAAACGTTTCCGATGTTGTGAACATGGGCGATGTTTTTGATGTAAAATACTTTGGTATAGATCCTAGAACCCGTAAGGAAAAAGTTTCTAGAAAAGCATTATTACCTAAGCCAGAAGGTTTTGTAGAAAGACCACCACGTAATGATAAAGATCGTGGCCGTGGTAGAGATGATAGACGAGGTGGCGGTAGAGATAACCGTGACCGTAAACCTAGAAGAGACTAAGACTTCTAAAGTTTAACACGCATTTTAAGCCTCAACTTGTTAAGTTGAGGCTTTTTTATGCGACTCATCTAAAAAATGAAGTTTTTTTAGCCCGTTTGTAACATTTCTGGCTTTTTTACGTATAAGTATATGCAGTCTATGCAAACTGAACCTAATTTATTTACATGAGACAGCTTAAAATTACAAAACAGGTCACCAATAGGGAGACCGCATCTTTGGACAAGTACTTGCAAGAAATAGGCAAAGTAGACTTGATTACAGCAGATGAAGAAGTAGAATTGGCACAACGCATCAAGGCAGGCGATCAGGTCGCTCTTGAAAAACTCACAAAGGCCAATCTTCGATTCGTTGTATCGGTAGCCAAGCAGTACCAAAACCAGGGACTTACTTTACCCGATTTAATTAACGAGGGTAACCTTGGCCTTATTAAGGCCGCACAACGTTTTGACGAAACAAGAGGATTTAAGTTTATTTCTTATGCCGTGTGGTGGATTCGTCAATCTATATTACAAGCTTTGGCAGAACAATCTCGTATTGTACGTTTGCCATTGAACAAAATTGGTTCGATCAATAAAATCAATAAGACTTTTGCCTTTCTTGAGCAAGCACACGAACGTATGCCTTCTCCTGAGGAAATTGCAAAAGAACTGGATATGACGGTTGAGGATGTAAAGCAATCACTTAAGAACTCCGGTCGTCATGTATCTATGGATGCTCCATTGATCGATGGTGAAGATTCTAACCTTTATGATGTACTTCGTAGTGGAGAATCTCCAAACCCGGACAAAGAGTTGTTGCATGAATCTTTGCGTACCGAGATTGAGCGCGCATTGGAAACCTTGACACCTAGAGAAGCAGACGTAATCCGTTTGTACTTTGGTCTGGCTGGACAGCACTCCATGACCCTTGAAGAAATTGGTGAGACTTTTGACCTTACAAGAGAAAGAGTTCGCCAGATTAAGGAAAAGGCTATTAGAAGATTAAAACACACTTCTAGAAGTAAAATCCTTAAAACGTATTTGGGCTAATAGCCCTAAAATTACACGTTAAATAATCCTTAAATTGGAAATTTGGCATATATATTGTAATTTTAATACTGACAACAGTTTATCATGACTGTTCGTTTTTTGATTGATGAATAAACTCCGGCTGATTACCGGAGTTTTTTCATTTATAACAGACCCTCAAAATCTTTTAAAACCCCTATATTTAAAGGGTTCATTTAAAATAACGCACGCAACACTTTACTATGGAATCTGACAAAAAAACACCCAACACCCAACCTAACAACCCGTTACACGGTGTAAAATTAGTGGACATTTTGGAACAGTTGACTGAAAAGTACACTTGGGAAGAATTGGCAGACCGTATAAATATTAATTGTTTTAAAAGTAATCCTACCATCAAATCTTCGCTTAAATTTTTAAGGCGTACACCATGGGCAAGAACCAAGGTAGAACAGCTATATTTGAAATCTTTTCACAAATAGATTAGATTATGCCATTCAACATTGTTCTTGTAGAACCAGAAATACCCAACAATACCGGAAATATTGGCAGACTTGCGCTGGCAACGGGCTCTACACTTCATCTTGTAAAACCTTTTGGATTTGAATTGGATGACAAACGTGTAAAACGGGCCGGTCTTGACTATTGGCAACATTTAGATTTATGTATTTACGAAAGTCTTGAAGATTTTTTATCCGAACACGGCAACAAAAATTTGGCACTATTTTCAAGTCATGGTGCGGAAAATCATTGGTCTATACCTTTTGAAGACGGGCAGTTTCTTGTTTTTGGCAAAGAGTCGGTAGGTTTGCCCTCTTCCCTACTCTCCTTGTATGAAAATGATATCTATAAAATTCCCCTTTATAGCAACCATGTACGTAGTCTAAATTTGGCCAATGCCGTGGGTATTGCAGTTTATGAAGGGTTGAAACACTTACTGTAAAACCAACATTCATTGGGGAACCGAAACATAATTCCCCAATAGACCTTGTTAAAAGCCTATATTTTTATAAAAAAACGCTTAAATTGGTGGTAACCGCTCGTTTCTATATAAAAACATAACCGCTCTATGAAAAATTCTGTCCTTTACAACTTTATCTCAGGTCTACCCAAAACAGAATTACACTTACATATTGAGGGTACTTTTGAGCCGGAGCTCATGTTTAAGATTGCAAAGAGAAACAACGTTAAGATCAAATATGCCAACGTAGATGAAGTTAAAAAAGCATATAGTTTCAACAACCTGCAAGAGTTCTTGGATATCTACTATGCAGGAGCATCGGTATTGCTTAAGGAAGAAGATTTTTACGATCTTACTTGGGCCTATTTAACAAAAGTTCATGAGCAAAATGTTAAGCACGTAGAAATATTTTTTGACCCTCAGACCCATACTGATCGTAATGTTCCTTTTGACTACGTTTTAAATGGTATTTACAGTGCTCTAGAAGATGGTCAAGAAAAACTGGGCATCAGCTTTAAGTTAATTATGAGTTTTTTAAGGCATCTAGATGAAGCATCGGCCTTTAAAACTCTAGAACAAGCTTTACCCCATAAAGACAAAATTGTAGCGGTTGGACTAGATTCCTCTGAAGTAGGCAATCCGCCTTCAAAATTCAAAAACGTCTTTCAAAAGGCACTTGAAGAAGGATTTTTAACCGTTGCCCATGCAGGTGAAGAAGGTCCATCCGAATATATTTGGGAAGCACTGGATTTGCTTAAGGTTACACGTATTGACCACGGCAATCGCTGTCTGGACGACCCTAAGCTATTACAGAGGTTGGCCCAAGAACAAATGCCCCTTACCCTTTGTCCTCTATCAAATTTGGAACTTAAAGTAATTCAAGATTTAAAGGAATATCCGCTGCTTACAATGATGGAGCACAACCTCTTGGTTACCATCCACTCAGATGACCCAGCCTATTTTGGCGGATATATGAACGAAAATTTCTGGGGTGTAGCCAATGCCTTAAACCTTTCTAAATCTCAAATCGCGGAACTGGCAAAAAACGGATTTAAAGCTAGTTGGTTGTCCGATCAGAAAAAACAGGAGTTCATTAATGAAATTGATCTCTACTTACAAAACCATTAGCCGCTATTCTTATAAGTAGACGTCTTTTGCCTATATGCGTTACCCCGTACAATCACAATTCATTACTTTTGTATAAATTGTATTTAACTGACACAAAATGAGCAAAACAAAAATTGCACCATCCCTTTTGGCTGCCGACTTTGGCAACTTGCAGCGTGATATAGAAATGGTTAACAATAGTGATGCAGATTGGCACCATATTGATGTAATGGATGGTGTTTTTGTACCTAATATATCGTACGGTATGCCTGTGGTTAAAACTATTGCCGAGCACGCTACAAAACCATTGGATGTGCATTTAATGATTGTTGACCCTGACCGTTATATCAAAACTTTTGCAGAGTTGGGTGCCACACATCTAACCGTTCATTATGAAGCCTGCACACATTTACACAGAACTATACAGGCCATCAAGGCCGAGGGCATGAAAGCCGGAGTTGCCTTAAACCCACATACCAATGTTAACCTGCTCAAAAATGTTATCAAGGATATAGACATTGCCCTTATCATGAGTGTAAACCCTGGTTTTGGCGGACAAAGCTTTATTGAGAATACTTACGAGAAAGTTTACAACCTTAAAGAATTGATAAAAGAGTCCGATGCTTCTACCTTAATAGAGGTTGATGGCGGGGTAAATTCTAAAAATGCCAAAGCCCTAATCAAGGCCGGTGCCGATATTTTAGTTGCGGGCAGCTTTATTTTTAAGACCGAAGACCCAATAAAAACAATTCAAGAACTTAAAAAATCTACCGATAGATGGAGCATTTTCGAGTTGTAATTATAGGAGGAGGACCTATAGGAATTGCATGCGGACTTGAAGCCAAGAAAAGAGGATTGAGCTATGTTATTTTGGAAAAGGGGCCTATTGTAAATTCCCTTTTTAATTATCCGCAGAACATGCAGTTCTTTTCTTCTTCGGAAAAATTGGAAATAGACAACATTCCTTTTATAAGCACCGAAGCTAAACCCAAACGTAACGAAGCCCTGGAATACTACAGGAGAATCGTTACTTCTAACGATCTTAATATTAAGCTTTTTGAAAAGGTAGATAAGGTTGAAAAGACTAAAAATGGTTTTTCAATAGCATCTAGCAAGAATAGCTATACCGCGGACAAGGTAATCGTGGCCACAGGTTTTTATGATTTACCCAACAAGCTTAATATACCTGGCGAGGACCTTCCTAAAATAGCACATTACTATGACGATCCACATTTTTACGCCAGTCAAAAACTGGCCGTTGTAGGTGCCAGTAATTCTGCTATTGACGCTGCTTTGGAGTGCTGGCGAAAAGGTGCTGAAGTAACTTTGGTGATAAGAGGAGATGAAGTAGGGCCTCGGGTAAAATATTGGGTTAGACCGGATATTATAAACCGCATAGAAGAAGGTAGCATAAAAGCGTATTACAATTCTACGCTAAAAGAAGTGCGCCAGAATGAAATTGTTATTGATACCCCAGAAGGCGCCATAACCCTAGATAATGACTTTGTTCTAGCTTTAACCGGCTATATGCCCAATTTTAATTTCTTGACCCAGATGGGAATTGCACTCTCTGACGATGATAAGAAATTGCCTCAATATGACCCTGAAACTATGGAAACCAATGTATCCGGAATTTATTTGGCCGGTGTAATCTGTGGTGGCATGGAAACTCATAAATGGTTCATAGAAAATTCAAGGATACATGCTAAAATAATTATCACATCCATTCTTAAAGAAATAGAGGTAAGCAAAGTTTAAAATTTACATACCCCCGTTTTCAGGGGGTATTATTTCACTGTTACGGGTATAGTTCTCTGAAGTACAAACCACGAAATTTGTATCAACCAAGAACCTGAACAATGAAATACATTTATCCAAAATTGCTTTTCGTTTGTCTATCCGTAGCTATCTATTGCAACAATAAATCCCAAAAAAGAGACCAGCTTTCCAACTTGGAGCATACCAATCATTATTCTTTGTTGGTCCAAAGGGGTGCGTTTCATTTTGATTCGTTCAAAATCGTAAAAAATAAAATTTCCCACATTCCGGGAATTTCGTCCAATTTTGAAACCGCTACCTATAATAAAAACAGCCAAAGCTTTTTAGATACGCTGCAAACCTTAGGTTTTTTCAAGAAAATAGAGGCAAAAGGCTTTTGGGACCTAAAGCCCCATTACGGTTCAGAAACTTCATGTAACAGTCAACTTATTGTTACCCTGACCTCCAACGGAAAATCAAAAACCGTAATTTGCGATGATTACCAAACCAATTGCCCTGACCTCATAAAATATATAGAGAAAAAAGTTGTTGAATTGGAAGGAAACGATTTAAAACGGATTAACCTACCAGGATAAAACCATACCACTGAAAACAAAACGTAAATTTCACACCATAAAAGCCCTAAGCCTTTTAAACCTATTAGGCCTACTACTTTTATGTGGTACACCAAACCTCTACGCCCAAAAACACAGTGTAGATTCTACCAATGTAAATACGCAACAGCGCATTACGTTTTCCACTATTCCAAATAACAAGGAGGCATCATTAGAACCCTACTACAAAGCTTTAAAAAATGCTGATTTCGGGAGTCAAAGGTTCTCCGTATTTGAACAACTAGCAGAATTACACATCCAAAAAGGAAATACAGATTCTATCCTACATTATGGCAACCTCTATGTAAAGGAATTGGGCAACTGGGACAAACCGGAAACCAACAAACAGTTGCATTATGCCAAAGCCCATTACTTTCTGGGCATAGGTAGTCATTTTAACGGTCTATTGGACAAATCTATAGAATGGCATATTAAAGGCCTACAAGACGCAGAAGCCGGCAATTCAGATGAGCTTCAGTACAAGAACAAAATAGGTCTTGCCCATAATTATATTCTAAAATCAGAAAGTGACAAAGCCCTTGAGGTACTCACCAAAGCCATTTTAGATTTTGGCACTACGTTTCCGGACCTGACCATGCAAGCAATTATCTATATGGGTAACGCACACTTGGTAAAAGGGGAATTTGAATTGGCCAAAACTCAGTTTGATGAAGCCCTGCGCGTGGCCACGGATTTTAAAAATTTTGAAAAGGAACTGACCGTAAAGTTAGAACTCGCCAAATTAGCGGAAGCTCAGGAAAATTATGAAAAGGCATTTCAGGACTATGAATCCATCCGAAACCAGGCCTTGACAAACGGATTTACCGCCATCTACTTTGAAGGCTCGTTACGTTTGGCCAAGCTCTGCTATAAAGAAGAAAAATATGAAATGGCCAACATAGCCTTAAGTTTTGCCTATATAAACGCTATTGACCGCGAGAACTTACAATTCCAAAAAGAAGCTCTAGTAATACAGGCCAGAAGTTTTGCCAAATTGGAGGACTACAAAAATGCCTATGCCGTAATGACCCAACTGTTTGGTGTCAACGGCCAAATCAACAGCAAGCAACAGCGGGAAATTATTAAAGAACTGGAGATACAATACGAAACCCTAGAAAAGGAAAAGGCTATTTCTTCTTTAGAGGAGGAACAAATAGCGAAGAACGCGGAACTGGAACGACAGAAAACCATTAAAAATGCCTTTCTAATTGGCTTCCTGATTATATTGATTCCCATAATAGCTTTGCTGTATGTGTATTACCAAAAAATTCAGACCCAAAGCGAACTTTCTAAAAAACAAGAAGAAATAAATCTTCAGAAAGTAGCGTCCTTAAAACAAAAACAAGAACTGGACCTGATCAAAGCTTCAATGGAAGGGCAAGATGAAGAACGAAAAAGAATTGCCCAAGAGCTACACGATAGTATTGGCGGAAATCTTGCAGGAATTAAGCTTCAGGTATCTACAATGACATCGGAGTCCAGCAAATGGAAAGAAATAAACGGTCAATTAGACGAGACCTATCAACTGGTAAGAGATATATCACACACCCTTATTCCCAAGAAATTTAAACAACACGCTTTCTCGGATTTAATCAGAGAGTACATTGCATCAATTTCAAGAAGCGGAAAATTAAAAATAGGTTTTCATCCACACCCGGAGGTTGATGTAAACGGATTGGACGAAAAAATTCAAATGGAGCTCTATAAGGTCATTCAGGAGTTAATGACCAATACGTTAAAACATGCCCAGGCCAGTACCGTAGATATACACTTAAACTTACTTAACGCAGAGCTATCCTTACTTTTTGAAGACAACGGAAAAGGATTTGAAGCTTCCGAAATAAAAGAAGGAATAGGGTTTCAAAATATTCGCAGTAGAATCAAGGAACTGAACGGTTCGCTCCATATAGACGCTTCTAAAAATAGGGGTAGCGTAATCTCTATAGAAATCCCCTTAAAAAACTCATCTCATGAAATATAACCTCATCATTGCCGATGATCATAAAATGTTCATAGACGGACTACTAAGCATATTGAACGACGCTCCGGAATTCTCGGTTTCAACAACGACCAAAAACGGGGCACAGGTCATCAAATATCTGGATATTAACGGTACAAAAGACCTTCATCTTTTGATTACCGACCTCAGCATGCCCGAAATGGACGGTATTGAACTTAACCGTACCGTTAAAGAAAAGTACCCCACCTTAAAGACATTGATCGTAAGTATGCATATTGATGGTGGTATGATCGAGAAACTCATCCAAAACAATGTAGACGGTTATGTTCCAAAAAACGCCGAAAAAGATGAGCTCCTGACCGCTATGCGAACCATTGTAAAGGGCGAAAAGTATTTCTCTCAAGAAATTAAACGCGCATACACGGATGCTATGTTCGAAAACAAAAAACAGGAGGAGGTTCACCTTACGGACCGTGAAAAAGAAGTACTAAAACTCATTGCCAATGAATATACCACTCAAGAAATTGCGGACGAACTATTTCTGAGCAAACACACCATAGAGAGCTACCGCAAAAATCTCATTTCTAAATTAGAAGTGAAAAATTTAGCCGGGCTCACCAAACACGCCATTAAAATTGGACTCCTGGATTCTTGATTAAACAAAGAGCAAAATAAGGGTAAGCACCAGACCGCCAAGAGCAAAGTAAATGCCCTTCTTAAATATAGGTGCGCTAGGGCGAAACATCCAAAAAGCGGATACCACAAAAAACAGTAACGCAGCCCCAAAGAAGATATTTAGAAAATACAAAGGCTGGCTAGAAGTTGCCTTGTGTATTTTGGTCATCTTGTCTAAAACGAAGGGTAATTTTTTTTCGGTATAATTGGCCACTCCGGTTTTACTATCGTACGTACCTCCTTCAAAATGAACCATATTACCTTCTTCTTTTTGAAGTTTAAAATGCTTTATTTTTAGAGCCTTACCTACTTCATTGGCCTTTATATTTGGCTTTATGGTCTTCTCAACAGCTACTTCTTTCTTAAGAAAATCGGTATTTCTATAAATTAACACAATACCGCTAATTGCATACATGGCCATTATACCCGCTAGGAAAAAGCCTAGGTATCTGTGATAGGTACGCATTTTTTCTTCAGTTTTTCTTCCCATTTTTAAAAGTAGTTAGTTGATTTATCTTCGTCTTCCAGAATATTCCATGGCCTCTCCTTTACCAAAGCCATAGCTAAAGCCAAATGTAATAAACCTGCCTCTTTGTCTCCGGTTATAACTTGAAAAAGTTTCCTGAAAAGTTTCGGACTCTTCTATACGTGAAGCAAATAAATCCCTGATGCCTAAATTTACGACTCCCTTACCCTTTAAAATTTTCTTACGCGCTCCAAGGTCCAAGAATACGTTTTCGCTGGTCTTTCCCTGCACTGTTTCATAACTACTTTGATAATTGCCCGTTGTCTCAAAATCAATATCTGCAGGCAGTTTAATTTTGGTCATAAGCTTAGCGGACCACCTATCCGCATCAAAATCAAACACCTGAGTACCCAGACTGCCGTCCCTAACAAACTTGTTATAGTTTAAGTCTGTAGTAACGGTAAACCATTTAGCCGGACTATACTTTCCATTGAACTCAAGACCTGTGGCTTTATTGGTCCCTATGTTCTCCGGTTTACTTATTTTTACGTCATCTTCAAAAGTAAAAATGCTCTCGATCACCTCTGTAGTGTAGCGATGGTATATGCTAAAATTCAACGAGGCTTTTCCTAAAACATATATACTGGTCACTTCATACGAATCTGTAAATTCCGGTTGCAGATCCGGGTTACCTTGCCGGATATTAAAATTGTTCCTGATATTAAAGAAAGGGTTCAAATCCCACAGGCCTGGTCTATACACCCTTCTTGAGTATCCCGCCTGCATAGAAATCTTATCGTTAAACTTGTAAGAAGTATGTGCACTTGGAAAAAGGTTGGTATAATTCTGTTCGTTTCTTTCGTTGGTGTTTTTCAATAATGTATTCAGGTTGGTCTGCTCTGCCCTAACACCAGCTTTAACACCCCATTTTCCACCCTCATATGCAGCAGTTCCGTACGCTGCCAACACCTTTTGATCATACTCAAAAACGTTGGTCAAATCAGGATTGGATTGGTAATCTCCGTTCACAAAATCATCTACTTCATAATCATTGCTAACATCGTTCATAACATATTGACCACCCGCTTCCATAGTCCATTCTTCACTGAACGGACGGGTGTAATCTAACTTAAAAGTATACTCGGCCTCCTTAAACTCGGTACGTGTGCGCTGCAAGGCATCATTATCCTCTCCAGAAATAGTAACATCTTCAAAATCCGAAGACTGGTCTTTTCCGAAAAAATTACCCAAAGCACTGAATAAAAGGTCATGATCTTCATGATCCTTAAAATCGCTCTTATATTGAAGTTCATATTGATACTTAGGGTTGGTAGCTTCGGTGGTTTCTGTACGTTCCCATTCGGAGACCAATTGGTTGCCGGCATCAAATGACTTAAAATTTGTATTGGATGGCTGGTCCTCTATTTCATAGGCAAAATTCCCCGAAAGCGTTACTACATTATTCTCGTTAATGTAATAATCCGTACCAAGGATAACATTATAAAACTCCTCGTTTCTAAACTCCTCACCTACTGAAGAAATAGCTGTACCGTCAACCAAATTCCGGTTAATATTCTCTACATCGTTAGGTAACTCCCTATATCCTGCACCCAACTGACTGAACAAATTAAAACGTTCCGTGCGGCGATTGAGACTTAATCCAAAACTATGATTGTCCGGCGAACCTGTATTTAAGCTAATAGAGCCATTAAGCCCCTCGCGTTCTTCTTTCTTTATGACGATGTTGATAATTCCGGATGTACCCTCTGCATCATATTTTGCGGATGGGTTGGTAATGACCTCTACCCTTTCTATCATATCCGAAGTAATCGTACCCAAGGCATTCCCCCCTTCTCCCGTAAGAATTGAAGGTTTACCGTTAATTAAAACTTGCACACCTTGGCTACCGCGCAAGCTAATTTGGCCTTCTATGTTTACGTTTACAGAAGGCACGTTATTCAGCACTTCTAAAGCACTTGCCCCGGTACTACTAATATCCTTACCTACATTGAATACACGTTTATCCAACTTAAACTGTGTTCTAGAAACCTCGCCCTCCACTACCACTTCGGAAAGTTGTTGGGCGTCTTGATTTAACTGAACCACACCCAGCTCAATTTTTCCGTTGGCGGGCACGAGATTATCAAAACGCTTCTTCTCGAAGCCGATAAAACTAATTTCTACGAAAAAATCCTGAGCATCTGTTTTTATACTAAAACTACCATCATCTAAAGTAGTGGTGCCGGTAATTCCTTTTTGAGTAGCCTTTTCCCCTATAAGTACCGTGGCAAATGCCACCGGTTGTTTACTTCCTGTTTCCACTACCGTACCGGTAATCTCCGTTTCTCCGTTTTGGGACAAGCCCCATTCCGAAATCATTACGATACAAGCAAACGCAAAAAATGTGCGGGTAATTTTCAAATTCATGGTCTAAGTTGTTTGGAACATAAAAATGCGCAAAAAAAACATCCAACGAAACTTAGAAACTGCTATTTAACAATTTTAACAATATCGCATGAGCCTGATAAACACAAGGAATATCAAGAATTTGAGCCACATCTCTAATCCCATTTCATGTTCTGTAAACGAACTGCATTTAAAATCGCCAATAATGCCACCCCTACATCTGCAAAAACGGCTTCCCACATGGTAGCCATACCACCGGCACCAAGTATCATGACCAAGGCTTTGACCCCAAATGCAAGACCGATATTCTGCCAGACTATTTTTCTGGTAGACTTCCCTATTTTTATGGCCTGTGCTACTTTGGCCGGCTCATCGGTCTGAATGATAATATCTGCGGTCTCAATGGCCACATCACTTCCCAAACCGCCCATAGCAATACCAACATCGCTTGCGGCCAATACCGGAGCATCGTTTATTCCATCACCAATAAAAGCCACTTTTGTTCCGGAGACACGCTTTAGGTTTTCAACTTCGTTGAGTTTATCCTCTGGTAGAAGTCCGCCCTTTGCCCAATCTACGCGCAGTCCGTTTGCCACTTTTTGCGTAATGGCATCTTTATCTCCGGACAACATTACAATTTTTGACACCCCAGTTTTCCGTATACGCTCAACAGCAGCCCCAGCACCCTCTTTAAGTGCATCGGAAATAACAACATAACCCACAAACTTTCTATCAACAGCAACCATTACTACACTTTCTACAACATCCTCCGTCTCTTTTGGTACTGATATTCCATTAGCAACCATTAGTGCCCTATTTCCAGCTAAAACGGATTTACCGGCTACCGTACCTGCTAAGCCTTTACCTGCAATTTCAAATACATCTTTTGCTTTACTGGTTGCTCCTTCCTCCTTATATTCCAGAATGGCCTTTGCTATGGGATGGGTAGATTGTGCTTCAATGGCCATGAGATACTCCATAAAATCCTTTTCGGTTAAGGACGCACCAGATTCCTGAGCATTAGCCTGTAAAACAATTTCCTTAATTTGGAACACGCCCTTAGTTACAGTTCCCGTTTTGTCCATTGCCAAGGTGTTAATTTTGGTAATGGTATCAAGAAAAGAAGCGCCTTTGAACAAAATACCGTTGCGGGAAGCAGCCCCCAGTCCCCCAAAATATCCTAAAGGAATAGAAATTACCAAGGCACAGGGACAAGAAATCACCAAGAAAATTAAAGCACGGTACAACCAATCCCTAAAGATATATTCCTCCACAAAAAAGTAAGGTAGCAGGGTTACACCAATAGCCAAGAAAACCACAATTGGAGTATAAATTCTAGCAAACTTCCGGATGAAAAGTTCTGTTTTTGATTTGCGGGCAGTGGCATTCTGGACCATATCCAAAATACGGGCAATGGAACTATCCTTAAATTCTTTAGTAACTTCAACTTCAATAACCCCATCCAGATTGATGCTTCCTGCAAATACTTTCTCGGTCTCAACTATACTTGATGGTTTACTTTCCCCGGAAATTGCCGCCGTATTCAAACTGGCCCTAGCCGACAACAATTTACCGTCTAACGGAACTTTTTCACCTACACGAACTTGAATACGCTCGCCAATTTCTACAGCCTCCGGAGCTACTGAAATAAAAATACCATCACGAAGAACCATAGCCGATTTAGGCCTCACATCCAATAACGCCTTAATATTTCCTCTGGCCTTTGTTACCGCGGAATGTTGAAACAGTTCTCCCACCGCATAAAAAAGCATCACCGCCACACCTTCCGGATATTCCCCTATAGCGAAAGCACCAACCGTTGCAATGGTCATCAATAGAAACTCGGTAAAAAAATCTCCGTTCACAATACTCTTCCAGCCCTGTTTCATTACCGGAAGCCCCACGGGCAAATAAGCAATACCGTACCAAACTATACGCACCCAATCCGTAAAGAAAGGCACGTTAAAAACATCTAGAGCAATACCTGACACCAATAAAACAAAGCTAATACCAGCTGGAAGATATGGAGAAAACTTAGTGGGCTTTTCACTTTCACCACTACCACAACAACTCCCACAATCGCCATTAGCAGCTTCATCTGGATGTTGATGAGTATCTAAATCCTGAAGGTTGACCTTCTTCTTTTTCATGATTTTTCCAAAATTGTAAATTCTTAAATACACTCCTTCACCTGAGCGGCACATACCTTAAATAAACACGACTACCCGTGAAATAAGGACCTCAAACACAAAAATTATTGAGCGAAACGAGTTCATTAACCATGCTATTGGCTTAGTGGCTATGTTCCGCTTCTCCCTTTTTAATCTCCGCCATTAAATAGTATGCGTTATTGAAAGCAAACTTGGAACTATTGACTATTGGAGTCAAAAAATTGACTGCCACCCAACCATCATCTTCAGTACCTAAAGTTACTTCATGTGGAACAAAACGAAACGCATCTGCCTCCTTTTCTACAGTAAAAACAAAGGTTTTATCTCCGTCTTTGGCAATAGCACTTTCGGGAACGGCTTTTACCTCATTAACAGCTATCTGGATTCTCCCTTTTATATACATTCCTGGAATTAGGTTTCCCTCCTTATTTTCTATTTCTGCATGTACATGTAAGGCCTTGGGACTTTGCTCAAAGGTTTTTCCAATAGAATAAATCTCTGCCGTAAACTCTTTTTCTCCTAACGATTGCACAAAGAACTTCACGCTCTGCCCCTCCTTTATCTTAAAAACATCCTTCTCAAAAACCATGAGATCGGCATGCACATGATGAGTGTCCACTACTTGAAACAGGTCCGTTTGGGGATCTACATATTGTCCCGTTTTTACCTCCACCTTTTGCACATGGCCTTCAATAGGGCTACGCAATGCCACGCGCTGGTAAATAGTTCCTTTTTCTACTCCGCCTGCGTTTATATTCAACTGCCGTAATTGAGCCGCCAAACCTTTAACCCTACCTTGCGATGCTTGATATTGGGCTTGCGCTTTCTGAAAATTCAACCCACTGCCCACACCGGCATCATACAACTTTTTTTGTCGTTCATATTCCCCTTTCAAAAACTGACTATTACTAAAAGCATCCAAATAATCGGTCTGTTTTTGAATAATATTGGGGTGCGATAAGTAGGCCACCGCTTGACCTTTGGCAACTTTATCGCCCTCAATAACCTCAATGGACACCACATTTGCCCCTACCACCGAGGTTATTGTAGCTTCGTTCTGCGGAGGCACCTCCAATTGCCCGTTTGCCTCAACATAACCGCTCATATTTCGCATATGCAAAGTATCGGTCTGCATTTGCAAAGCTTCAAACTGCTGTTGGCTAAGCATGACTTCCTGCTCTTCCTCTTTGTGACCTTCAGATTCCTCATGCCGGTGATTTTCTTCTGTGTTTTCTTTTGTCTTGCTCTTGCCACATGAAGTAACTGCCAGCATCAAAAGGAAGAAGGCTAAAACTTTATATGTATATGGATGTTTCATGTTTTATTGATTGAAGTATTGTAATTCGTATATAGATTCTAGGTAATTGTCCAGCGCGTCCAGCGCGTCCATTTCGGTTTGTATGGCATCCCTAATAATCTGAGTGAAGCCCAAATAATCTACCGCGCCCTCTTTAAAGGCTAAAAGCGCCCCCTTGTGTTGCTGCTCGGCAAGCGGAAGTGCCTCGTTCTTATAGAAGGACCAAGACGTCTTCCATTTTTGATAAGAAACTAACGCTTGTTGATATTCAGACCTTAGCTGTTTCTGCTCAAAATCGGATTTCGTCTTTTCAATTTCGCTATGGATTTTAGCCGATTTTTTCCTGCTACGTGCCGTTCCCGAAAAAAATGGAACCGACACGCCGGCCTGATAACTATAAAAACCATCCGCTCCGTTCACTTTCTGAAGACCACCTTGCAAATTGAATTTAGGCAACAATTCTGCCTTTGCTGCTTTATAATCCGCCTGTGCTTCGTCAATACGTTTTTGTGATAATTGATATTTAGGGTGATTTTTCAAATTAGGTTGAACCTCAAATACCATGTCCATCTCATTACCCAAATCATCAGGAACAGAATAGAAAGTTTCAGAAGCCAACCAAAGGTTAAACCGTTGCAAGGCAATATCATAATCGGCCTGTGTTTGCTGGTATTTGTTCCTGATCTGTAAAGCCTGGTTCATAGCCGAAGTATATTCCAATTGGGAAATAGCCTCAACTTCATAGTTAAGTTCAATTGCCTTTTTGAACTGCCCATAAACGGAATCCAACTTTTTGTACAAGAGGTATCCTTTCTTTGCCTTATAGGCCTTAGCCCAAGCTTTCTTGACCTCCTGCTCTACCTGAAGCTCGGATAGGTTATATGCCGCTTCTGCCAGAGCAATCCGTTGTTGGTACAATTTTTTCTTCGCCCCAATCCCAAATAGGTCTATCTTTTGTTGCCCCAGACCTACCAAAGTATACACCCCACGGTCATCGGAAATTTCCTCACCTCCGCTAAACACCTGTGTAGTTCCCAAATCATAGATTTCGGCCTTTTGCACAGATTGTCTTTCTATTTCCAATTGTTCTGATTTCAGTAATGGATAATTTTGTTTGGCTGTCTCTACCGCTTTATCCAAGTAGATAACAGGTAAAGAAGCTTCCGTTTCTTGGGCCAATCCATTGAATGTCATCGCCATAAAACCAATAACAACAAAGGCTGTTTTTAACGATGGATTCAATCTTAACTTTCGCTCTTCCCTATTTTCTACCCATTGATAAAAAATAGGAAGTATAAAGAGCGTTAATAATGTAGACGTCAACAAACCACCAATAACCACGGTTGCCAAAGGCCGCTGCACTTCCGCACCCGCCGAAGCCGAAATGGCCATGGGCAGGAAGCCTAAAATATCCGTAAAGGCCGTTAGCATGATAGGACGAATACGTCTTTTTGTGCCTTGAACAATCCGGTCTTTTAAATTAACAACTCCTTCTTCCTTCAACTCGTTCAATCCGGATATCATGACCAATCCGTTTAGAACCGCAACTCCAAAAAGCACAATAAAACCCACACCGGCTGAAATACTAAAAGGCATATCCCGCAACCAAAGGGCAAAAACCCCGCCAATAGTCGCCATAGGAATTGCCAAGTAAATCATAATGGTCTGAGGAAGTGATTGCAAAGCAAAATAAATCAGGATAAAAATGAGCAGTAACGCAATAGGGACCACCACTTGCAATTTTGCACTTGCCCTTTCCAAATTTTCAAAAGCGCCCCCGTACCGTATAAAATAACCCGCAGGCAATTTAAATTCCGCATCTAGCTTTGCTTGAATATCCTCAACAACAGATTTCACATCCCTATCCCTAATATTAATTCCCACATAAGTTCTGCGGTTGGTGTTGTCCCTACTTATCTGCATTGGACCCGGTTCATAACTGATGGTCGCCAATTCACGAAGGGGAATCTGAGAGCCATCATCCAAGTTCACGAACAGATTTTGAACATCTTCAATACTGTTCCGGTTTTCTTCATGCATGCGCACTACCAGATCAAACCGCTTTTCGCCTTCAAAAATCACACCTGCCTTGCCGCCTGCAAATGCAGTCTGGATTAAACTATTTAGCTGATTGACGCTAACTCCGTATTGGGCCAATTTGCTACGGTTATAATGAATTGTAATTTGCGGCAGTCCGTTTGTGGCTTCGACCTTCATATCTGCCACACCGGGAATGTTGGCAATAAGTTTTCCCATTTCATCGGCCTTACTGGCCAACACCTCCATATCCTCACCAAAAATCTTAATGGCCACATCTTCACGAACTCCCGTAATCAGTTCATTAAAACGCATTTCTATAGGTTGGGTAAATTCATAATTCACTCCTGGCAGAATACTAATAGCTTCTTTGATTTCTTGTATTAATTCTGCTTTGCTTCGGCCGGACTCCCATTCAGTTTGCGGTTTCAAAATGGCAAAAATGTCCGCAATATCCATAGGCATGGGGTCTGTGGGAACATCTGCAACACCAATCCTGCTTATGACACGTTCCACCTCAGGAAACTTAGCCTTTACGATTTGTTCTATTTTTGTAGTGGTATCAATACTTTCGGACAAGGAACTACCCGGTTTTAAAATGGCATGAAAAGCAATATCGCCTTCATCCAGTTGCGGAATAAATTCGCCGCCCATGCGGGTAAAAGTGACTATCGCCAAAAGAAAGAGTACCACCGCGCTAGCAATAATCAATCTGGACTTTGTCAACGATTTTAACAACAGAGGCTCATAAGCCCTTTCTACCCCATGCACAAACCGGTCTCCGTAAGATGTTTTTTGAGATTTAGGAGCTCTTAAGAACCATGCCGAAATCATAGGCACATATGTGAGACACAAAATCATGGCCCCGATCATGGCAAAAATAAAGGTGAGTGCCATGGGCCGGAACATTTTTCCTTCTACCCCTTCCAAAGCCAAAATGGGCAGGAATACAATGAGAATTATCAACTGTCCAAAAAATGCGGCATTCATCATCTTTTTTGAAGCATTGGCTGAAATTTCATCGCGCGTTTCCGCAGTAACGGTTTTCTTTTTTACCACGTAAGAATACATTAGAAAGACCGTTCCCTCAACAATAATTACTGCACCATCTACAATAATTCCAAAGTCTATAGCGCCCAGACTCATGAGGTTTGCCCAGACATCAAAAAAGTTCATTAAAATAAAGGCGAACAAAAGCGATAAAGGAATAGTAGAGGCCACAATAAGACCACCACGCCAATTGCCCAATAAAAGAACCAATACAAAAATTACGATTAAACCACCTTCTAAAAGGTTGTTCCTTACCGTTCCAGTGGTCTCCGCAATCAGCTCGCTACGGTCAAGAAATGGTTTTATCTTGACACCTTCCGGTAAGGAATGCTGAATCTGTTCCATCCGTTGGATAACATTCTCGATTACCTCATTAGAATTAGCTCCCTTTAACATTAAAATCATGCCTCCTACCGCTTCTCCAGTACCATCTTTGGTTAGTGCCCCATAACGAACGGCGCTACCCATACGAACCGTTCCTATATCCTTTATTTTAATGGGCACTCCGTTAACGGATTTGACCACCATATTCTCAATATCCATAATGCTTCTGGCCAGACCTTCGCCTCTAATGAAATTGGCCTGATGATTACGCTCAATATAAGCACCACCTGTATTCTGGTTATTCCTTTCCAACGCTCTAAATACCTCAGAAATACTTATACCTATGGCCCGAAGCTCATCCGGGTCAACTGTTACCTCATATTGTTTTTGATTACCGCCAAAGGCATTTACCTCTACCACACCGGGTACCATGGCCATTTGTCTGCGAATGATCCAATCTTGAAACGTACGCAGATCCGTTATGGAATACTTGTCTTTATGTGCAGCATCTACTTCCAGTACATATTGATAAATTTCACTAAGGCCTGTGGAAATTGGCCCTATGAAAGGTTTACCAAAACCTGCGGGAATTTGTTCCTGTACTTCGGGTAGTTTTTCCGCTACCAGCTGCCTAGGGAGATAGGTTCCTACTTTATCATTAAAAACTATGGTTACTACGGAAAGCCCAAACCGGGAAACGGAGCGTATTTCCTCTACATTGGGCAAATTACTCATGGCCACCTCTACAGGATAGGTCACGAATTGTTCTATATCTTCCGTACCCAAATTGGGCGACTGCGTAATGACCTGTACCTGATTATTGGTAATATCAGGTACCGCATCTATGGGCACTTGGGTCATGCTCCAAACGCCGGCACCTATGAGGGCAAGCGTAAATAGACCCACAATAAATTTATTATGGATTGAAAAATCAATGATTCTATTGATCATATGGATTGCTATAATTCAGTTAGACAATGTCTGTTTCAGCCATGCTATAAACACAACAAAAACTAGGGTAATGAAATCCGAAACGGATTCATTACAACGGGATATAGGTATCCTATAAAAAAACTGAATTATGCCCTGGGAGGTTGCAGAAGGTCTAGAACAACATCTTTACCAAGACTATCAAAATGCGCCAATTCCTCCTGGGAAATTAGTGATTGAAAAGGCTCAAATGTTAGTATTTCAAAATTTACCGTATGTGTATGGCAACAATGACACATGCAGAAAGGAGAACACAAATCAACAGATTCATGTCCGTGATCCATACCATTATCAACAGATACCGTAACCTGATCTTCGGTAACGGAACCTTCATCACTACAAGGCACAACGTTAAGTGCCAAGAAGTAAACGGATAATATGATGGCGAATAATCTCACAATACAAAGATAGAAAGATTTTGATCGGTGACTGATACTCAAACCGTTAATTTGGCAGTAATCTAGTCCGCGCCCAGTAATTTGCAAGCGATTCTTGGATAGATTCCTGTTATCCAATACGCTTTATAAATCCATGAATCCTTAAAACACCAAAAATTACACTCCCTATTTATCGCTAGGGTTACTGCTCATATTCATTTATCTTTGCGCGCTCAAAACCAATTCATGTCCTACTCACTTCTATCCTCACCTTTGCAAGGTTTTACAGATGCCACGTTCCGTAATGCACAGCAAAAGTTCTTTGGCGGTATAGATACCTTTTACGCCCCTTACATTAGGTTCAATAGGAAAATGATTATTAAAGGGTCATACCAACGCGATTTAAACCCGGAGGTGAATACCAGCTTAGAATTGATTCCCCAGGTAATGACCGCAGATGTGGAGCACTTCCTATTCGTAATCAAGTACATTGAGTCCTTAGGGTATACTGAGCTTAATTGGAATTTAGGCTGTCCATACCCTATGGTTACTAACAGCGGCATGGGATCAGGACTCATTTGTAATACCGAAAAAATAGATCATATTTTGGACCGCGCACATAGCGAGACCAATGTTACCATATCTATGAAAATGCGTCTAGGGTATGAAAACAGTACCGAAATCCTGGATGCCTTCCCCATTCTTGAAAAATACCCGCTAAAGAACGTAGCGATACATGCACGTCTTGGAAAACAATTATATAAAGGTGGTGTAGACCTAGAAGCTTTTCAGAAATGCATAGACGTTGCCAAACACACTTTATACTATAATGGCGATATTACCACGGTAGCACAATTTAAAGCCATGAGAGAGCGCTTTCCTTCAATTGAACATTTTATGATAGGCCGCGGGCTTATAGCCGACCCATTCCTGCCCAGTATGATCAAAGCGGACACCACGGCATACCCTGCCAAACGATGGGACATCTTTAGAGAATTCCATGACACTATTTACCAACAGTATGATGCCATACTCTCCGGACCTACCCCAATTAAAATGAAAATGTTAGGCTTCTGGGAATTCTTTTCACAATCTACACACAACCCCCAAAAAGTATACAAGGCCATAAAAAAAGCAGGAAACCCTATGAAATACAAACAAGCTGTAGGAGAAATTATAGCTACCCAAAAAAGAATGATAACAGCTTAGGAACTCCGAACAAGAACCGAAATACACCTAATAAAAAAAGCTCTTTAAAACTAATGTTTAAAGAGCTTTGAATAAAATTGTGACCCCGGCAGGATTCAAACCTGCAACCCTCAGAGCCGAAATCTGATGCGCTATTCAGTTGCGCCACGAGGCCAATTTTATGCTAATTTCTGTTTTACTATGGCAGATATGGTTTTACCATCTGCCTGTCCGGCCAATTCTTTGGACACTATGCCCATAACCTTGCCCATATCTTTCATGCCGGATGCTCCTGTTGCATCTATGGTCTGCACTACTACTTTTTCAATTTCTTCTTCCGTAAGTTGTTCCGGTAAAAACTGTTCGATTACCGCAATCTGTGCCAATTCCGGTTCAGCAAGATCTGCTCTTCCCTGTTCCGTAAAAATAGCCGCACTGTCCTTACGTTGCTTTACAAGTTTTTGAACCAGCTGAATTTCATCTTCCTCTGTCATCTCCTTGTCCGTACCACTGGTCTGTGCCATAAGCAGGGCCGATTTTATAGCGCGAAGTGATTCCAAAGCAACACTATCCTTTGCTTTCATTGCCGCTTTCATCTGCTCCATCACCTTTTGTTGTAAGCCCATCCCTTTTTTATTTAGGACTGCGAAGATAAAAAATAAACCCGAAAAAAAATTAATTTTTTCGGGTTTAAGCTTGAGTTAGTTAGTTTATTTTAAAATATCTAATCTACATTATCGTGTAAAAAAGAATTGTTGGAACGTAACCTAATTTCATCGTTGCTATCCTCTCCCAACGTAGTTCTTGAAACCTTGCTCTCTTCTCTTCTAGCATCGCTTAAATCAATACCCTGACGTTTGTAAGCCGGCTCCTTTTCAATTTCGTCAATGCTGCTTACACTGTTTTGAAACTTATAATTGAAGTCCTTTAACTTTCTTCTTCGCTCATCCGCTCTCTCCCTTAAAAGATCATCAATTGGGCTGTTCATTGGGTCTACCTCTGCCGGTGCTTCACTTTGAGGTGTTTCAACACGCTTTACTTCCATTTTAGGCTCTTCCCTAACCACTGGTTTAGGTTGTTGCGGTCTTGGAGTAGGCTTTGGTGCCGGTTTGGCATTGGCAAGCTTTTCCTCCATTTCCATATAGTCGTCCAAACTATACCGCTTTTCGCCTTCCTCGTTATATTCAAGAACAGGAATAACTTCTACGTGACTGTTAACGTCTATATCCTTAACATCATCATCCAGACTAAAAGTAATAACATTATCTTGTGCTTCGTCTTCCACTTCATCTTTTTGAGTGAAAGGCATATCAAAACTCATGGTAATCTGCTCTTCCTTAAGTTTATCATAAGATACTGTCATTGGGTCTATGACCTCAATATCATTGATAGCATCTTGGGCATTAACGATTACAAAATCGTCTTCAGAAGTATTTACCTCTGCAACTTCTTCTAAAACTTCTTCATAAAAAACGTTGAAGTTTTTAATATAACTAGTAGTCTCTATTAAATCCATGCCCGGCTCCTCTGGCGCATCTTCTTCAAGAGTGTGCTTGATAACCGGGGGTTCTTCCTTTACTTTTTCAATTGGCAATTGGTGAACTACGTTCTTTCTTGCCATTAAATCATGCTGGGCACGTTGCTCATCTTCCAACGTGTGAATGATTTTTTTAGTTTCGGTATTTACAATTTCATCTTGCTGATCTACATCAAAACCTGTTGCAATAATGGTTACGGCAATAGCCTCTCCTAAATCTTCATCTTCACCTACACCCATGATGATGTTAGCACCATGACCTGCTTCTACTTGAATGTAGTCATTAATTTCACCTATTTCATCAATAGTAATTTCTTGAGAACCGGAAACAATAAGCAACAATACGTTCTTGGCCCCACTGATCTTGTTATCGTTCAATAATGGAGAATCCAACGCTTTTGTAATGGCCTCATGCGCCCTTGCAGAACCTGTTGCCTGAGCAGACCCCATAATGGCAGTACCACTATTGGAAAGTACGGTCTTGGCATCCCTAAGGTCAATATTCTGTGTATAGTGATGCGTAATTACTTCTGCAATACCTCTAGCAGCTGTAGATAATACTTCATCCGCTTTAGAGAAACCGGCTTTAAAACCTAGGTTACCATATACTTCACGAAGTTTGTTATTATTGATTACGATCAATGAATCTACATTGGCACGTAATTTTTCAATACCGATACGTGCTTGTTCGCAACGCATTTTACCTTCAAACTCAAAAGGCATGGTAACGATGCCCACGGTAAGCACGTCCAATTCTTTGGCTTGTTTAGCTATTACAGGAGCAGCACCTGTACCGGTACCACCACCCATACCAGCGGTAATAAATATCATTTTGGTAGTAGTGGCAAGCATCTGCTTGATTTCTTCCATACTTTCCAAAGCGGCCTGTTCACCCACCTCAGGGTTGGCACCAGCACCCAATCCTTCTGTTAGTGAAACACCTAGTTGTATTTTTGTTGGCACAGAACTATTGTTCAAGGCTTGGGAATCCGTATTACAAATTACGAAATCTACGCCATTGATGCCCGACTGAAACATGTGGTTGATCGCGTTGCTACCACCGCCCCCTACGCCGATTACTTTAATTACATTGCTTTGATTCTTTGGAAGATCAAAGGATATTCCATCAAATTCCGTGTTGTTGTTCATAGTGTATTTTTATTACTGGTTAATGTGTGTCATACTTTACTCGGCGTTATCCAAAAAGTCTTTCAACTTCTCGGACCATTTGTCAAATACCGATTTGCGTTCTTTTTGAACTTTTGCCACTGCTTGCGGTTGCTGACGTTCTTCTTCTTCATGGCCTGCCATAACAAGTTCTCCCTCGTCTACAGGCTCCTCTTTAACTTCAACAACCTTACCTTTTTTTTCATTCGCTACGGCATTCATCAATAGACCAACTGCTGTAGCGTATAAAGGACTTGCGATTTCGGCATCCGAATCGCCCGCCAAATGTTCGTTAGGGTACCCAATACGTGTATCCATACCCGTAATGTACTCTACCAATTGCTTTAAATGCTTTAACTGGCTTCCACCACCTGTAAGCACAATACCTGCAATCAGTTTCTTTTTTTGTTCATCATGACCGTAGTTTTTGATCTCGGCATAAACTTGCTCAATAATCTCAACTACACGTGCATGAATAATTTTGGATAGGTTTTTAAGGGTAATCTCTTTAGGCTCCCTACCACGTAAACCGGGTATAGAAACAATCTCATTATCCTTATTTTCTCCTGGCCAAGCGGAACCGAACCTTACCTTTAAAAGTTCTGCTTGTTTTTCAATAATGGAACATCCCTCTTTAATGTCTTCGGTTATTACACCACCACCAAAAGGAATTACCGCCGTATGCCGGATAATACCATCTTTAAAAATGGCCAAATCCGTTGTACCGCCTCCTATATCGATCAATGCCACACCGGCCTCTTTTTCTTCCTTGCTCAATACGGCATCGGAAGAAGCCAAAGGCTCCAATGTAATATTACCTAAATCCAGACCGGCGCTTTTAATACACCTGCCTACATTTTTGATTGAGGAAACCTGTCCTACAACCACATGAAAATTAGCTTCCAAACGGCCACCGTACATACCAATAGGCTCCTTGATCTCTGCCTGCCCGTCCACTTTGTATTCTTGTGGAAGCACATGAATGATCTCTTCGCCCGGAAGCATCACCAATTTGTAAACTTGGTTACACAGCTTATCCAAATCGTCATCATTGATAACTTCTTCAGAATCTGCTCTGGTGATATAATCGCTATGGTGCAGACTTCTTATATGCTGCCCGGCAATACCCACCACAACAGAACCGATTTTAAGACCTGAGTTAAGCTCAGCTTCTTCTACGGCTTGTTGTATGGACTGTATAGTCTGTGTAATATTGTTTACAACACCGCGATGCACACCTAAACTTTTAGATTTGCCGATGCCTAGAACCTCAATCTTACCATACTCGTTTTTCTTACCGATTATGGCTACGATTTTGGTTGTTCCAATGTCCAATCCTACCGAATAATTACCTACTTCCATAACTTAAATTTTGGTGCACACTACTTGATTGTCAAACTCTAAACTAACAACATCATAGTTCTGCAGAGTTTTGTCTTTATTTGCTTTGGCGTAAAATGCCTTGAAATTGCTAAACTTTTCTTTCAACCTTTCTACATCTCCCAAATTGACAATAAACTCTTCGGTTCGAAAGCGAAGCTGGTATTTCTCCTCGCTTACGATATGTATCCCAATGATGTTTTTCTTAAGAAACTCGTCCGTATTGATGTAGGTCAAAACCTTATAGACATCCGCTAAGCCTTCATCCGTTATCCGCCCGGTAATTATAGGTACCCGTGCAGAATAGCTATTTGACAATGGCATTTGCTTTCCGTCCTCGTCAAGATAAAATTTTGAATCCCCTTCTATACGTCCGATTGGTGTGCGTTGAATGATTTTCGACGCTAATTCACCGCTTACTGTAAGATAAACTTGGGCACTTTTTACCATTTTGTTGGCCTCAATGGCCTTCTCCAGGTTATTCAAAGCTAATTTTTCTTTGGGCAAGTTTTCAAGGCTACCGAATTTTTGTATTAACAATTTATTAACCGAGCCTTCGGTGATGAATAAATTTTGATTTTCTACGAATTCAATCGTTATTCCTTTTACATTTCGCTTCGCGCTTCTTTGGTTAGAAAATGCGTAAAGCCCCGTTATTACAACGATTAAAGCCAAAAACTTTATGTAGTTATAATTAATACGCATGTTGCAACTCTTTTGTGATCTTACTAACTTCCAAACCTATATCTCCCGCACCCATGGTAATAAGAACCTGCGGATTTTGTTCTTTTATTTCGTTTATTAATTTGGATTTCTGAATTGTTTTTACTTGAGCTCCCTTCATCTTATCCAACAACCATTCCGAAGTTATTCCTTCAATAGGTTTTTCCCTAGCCGGATAGATATCCAACAACAGAATACTATCAAACTTTGAAAGGCTTTTCGCAAATTCATCTCCAAAATCTCTAGTCCTTGAGAAAAGATGGGGTTGAAAAATAGCCAATGTTCTCTTGTTCGGGTGCATTTCCATTACCGCATCATAAACGGCATCTATTTCTGTGGGATGATGCGCATAATCATCTATAAAAACAAAATCTTCGTTTTTTATTTTATAGGAAAACCGTCTTTGCACCCCTTTAAAGGTTGCCAGTGCACCAACTAATTTATTTGCGGATACACCAGTGCGCAAGGCCATAGCAAAAGCTACCAGTCCGTTTAATAGATTATGTCTTCCCGGTTTACTGAACTTCACATCTATTAAAGTCGCATCCGGAGTTTTCAAATCAAAAATATAGCTTCCATTCTCGATTTTTAGATTGTTAATACAGTAATCCGCATTATCATCTATCCCATATGTAATTCCGGCCAACGGCAACCCTTTTCTCACGAAAAGTGCTCCATCCGGCGCCACTCTGTTGGCAAACTCAACAAACGATTTCTGTAATTCCTCTGGGTTGCCATAAATATCCAAATGATCTGCATCCATAGAGGTTACGCAAGCCACATTAGGAAACAACCTTAAAAAAGACCTATCAAACTCATCTGCTTCCACAACGGAATAATCCGTGCCTTCAAAAACAAAATTACTATTGAAATCTTCGGAAATTCCACCTAAAAAACCTGTAAAACTAACCCCTGTTTCTTTTAGCAAGTGCGCCAAAATACTTGTAGTGGTAGTTTTACCATGTGTACCCGCAACCGCCAAACAGAAGCTGCCTTTGGTTATCAATCCTAAAACTTCTGATCGTTTTTTAATTTCAAAACCATTGTTCTGAAAATATTGATATTCCGTATGCTCAACAGAAACCGCAGGCGTATATACCACAAGGGTATTTTCCTTATTTTTAAATAAATCCGCTACATCATTAATATCATCTTGATAATGGATATCCATATCCAGACCGGAAAGTTCTTCCGTAAGCGGAGTTTGTGTTTTATCATAGCCGGCAACATTCTTTCCTATAAACTTAAAATAACGTGCCAATGCAGACATACCAATGCCTCCAATGCCAATAAAATATACGTTATGTATGCGTTTTAAGTCCATTTCTACCAATCTTCATGCCTCTAGTTACGGGCGGCATTCCCAATTAATTTTTCTATTTCGTCTACAATATCCTTAGTTGCATTAGGCAAGGCCAACCTTTTAATATTTTCGGCCAGACTTACTTGCTTGACTTTATCTTGAAAAAGCTGCGTAAACTCGTTTTCAAATTTCGCGTCCAGCTCACTTTCCTTCAATAAAATAGCCGCATCTTCATTAGCAAGTGCACGTGCATTTTTTGTCTGATGATCCTCTGCCACGTTGGGCGAAGGAATAAATATTACCGGCTTGCCCACAATGCACAGTTCCGATACGGAACCGGCACCAGCACGCGATATAATGATATCGGAAGCAGCGTATGCATAATCCATCCGGTTCATAAAATCCAACACCTTCACCGTTTCCGAGTTGTATTTGGCATACTCATCTATATAAAGTTTACCGCACTGCCATATTAATTGAACACCTATTTTCCCAAAGAAATCAAGGTTAGCCGCTATCAATTGGTTGATGCGTCTTGCACCAAGACTTCCGCCTAAAACCAAGAGTGTAGGCACTCCCGTTTTCAATCCAAAGAAATCCAACGCTCCATTTTTATCAGCTGTCATTTCCACTAAATCGCCACGGACCGGATTCCCGGTCTTTACAATTTTATCCTTTGGAAAAAACCGATCCATCTCATCATAGGCCACACAAATTTTGGCCACTTTATCCTTTAGTAATTTGTTAGTAATACCGGCATACGAATTCTGTTCCTGCAATACACAGGGCACGCCTTTACCAGAAGCCACGCGCAACATAGGACCACTGGCAAAGCCCCCTGTACCAATTACGGCATGGGGCTTGAACTTTCGGACTATTTCACCTGACTTTAACAAACTACTTATTACTTTAAATGGAAACATTAAATTTTTAAGGGTCAGTTTCCGTTGCAACCCGCTAATCCATAATCCTTCAATTTCGTAACCTGCTTGCGGCACCTTCTCCATCTCCATACGGTCCTTTGCACCCACAAATAAAAATTGTGCGTCAGGATGCCTCCTTTTCAATTCGTTGGCAATGGCGATTGCCGGGTAAATATGCCCGCCCGTACCACCACCGGAGAGTATGAATCTATAATTGCCCACTTAGTACTTCTAAAGGATTAGTTTCATCTATATCTGCGGATGATTTTTCCGCATTTGAAATTTTATTACTTACACTTAAAATAATACCAATAGCCAAACAGGTCATCCAACTGCTGGTACCACCACTACTGATCAGCGGTAAGGTTTGCCCTGTTACAGGAAAAAGCTCAACCGCAACGGCCATATTTATCAATGCCTGAAAAACGATAGGAAGCCCCACTCCAAGGGCTACGAGTTTTCCAAAAATAGTACCACTACCATTGGCCACTACCACGATCCGGAATAAAAGGAACATGTAAAAAAACATTAGCGCAAATCCTCCGACAAGTCCATATTCCTCAACAATTATGGCATAAATAAAATCCGAGGAACTCTGTGGCAAAAAGTTCTTCTGAATACTTTTACCTGCACCCTTCCCCACGATACCGCCTGTGGCAATAGCAATCTTGGCCCGTTCAATTTGGTAATCCGCTTCCGTATCTTCTGCATCGGCAAAATTTTCAACCCTACTGATCCAAGTATCTACACGATTAGGAAACAAACCAGGAATTGCCTTGGCAGTTAGTATAAAAAATGCAAGGCTCAACACACTCGCACCTATAATTCCGATAAGATATTTAAGAGGATATCCTCCTAAAAAACACAACAAAAGCACCATAGAAAATATAATGGCCGCAGTTGAAAAGTTTGCCGGTAAAATAAGGGCCACCGTTAGAAAAACAGGAATCCACAAAGGCAAAATGCTCTCCTTAAATTTCACGTCTTTAAGACGGATCTTACTGAGATATCTAGCTACATAAATCATTAACACCACGGCAGCCAGATTAGAGGTCTGAAACGAAATACCCACTAATGGCACACTGATCCATCTACTGGCATTGGCACCTCCTATAGTAGTTCCTTGAGCCAAAGTAAACACTAACAAAACCAATACAATAGGCATGGCAATAAGAGAAAGTCCCTTAAAAAAATGCGAAGGAATACGGTGCACACCATATATAATACCAAAGCCCAATGACAACAACAATGCATGTTTTACCAAATAACCAAAAGTGGTTCCGTTCCCCACAACATACACCAGGTTACTACTGGCACTGTACACCGGCAAAAACGAAAACAAGCCCAAGAGGGCCGCAATG
The DNA here is from genome assembly GCF_018860715.1 of Zobellia sp. B3R18. Lineage (NCBI taxonomy): Bacteria > Pseudomonadati > Bacteroidota > Flavobacteriia > Flavobacteriales > Flavobacteriaceae > Zobellia > Zobellia sp. B3R18. The sequence continues at coordinate 78,731 of NZ_JAHKQG010000002.1, forward strand.
GCCCAAATAGCTTTATCTCCTTTGATATTTTGAAAAAATGCGTTCACTCTATATACTTTTTACAATGCTTTTACAGCTGCTTTAAATTGGTCGCCACGATCTTCATAGTTCTGAAACAAATCAAAACTGGCACATGCGGGAGACAATAAAACCGTATCGCCACGTTCGGCAATTTTATAAGCTACCTTGACAGCTTCTTCCATAGCAAAGGTCTCCACCATCAAATCCACCACGTTACCAAAGGCATCTTTGATTTTTTCGTTATCAAGTCCTAAACAAACTATAGCCTTAACTTTTTCACGCACTAATGGCATCAATTCTTTATAATCATTGCCTTTGTCCTGCCCTCCAACAATCCATACAATAGGTGTTTTAACACTATCCAATGCGTAAAATACAGAGTTTACGTTGGTTGCCTTAGAATCGTTTATATACTGTACGTGATGTATTTTCAATACGTTTTCAAGGCGATGTGGCGCTCCCTGAAAATTAGCGATACTCTCACGGATCGATGCTTTTCTTATCCCTACTAATTTTGCAGCAGTCATTGCCGCCATGCTGTTCTTTAAGTTGTGTTTTCCTTCTAGTGCTAATGTCTCTTTTGTCATTTCCAATGTCTCGTTAGTTGAGTTCAGTATTATGTTATTGTTCTTTAAGTAAGCTCCTTCTTCCAATTCTCGCATAATGGAAAAAGGGAGCAATTTTGATTTAATGGGGTGCTTTTCAAGCCATGCGACAATCACCGGATCATCTGCGTCATATATAAAAAAGTCGTCTTCGGTCTGGTTCTCCGCTATGCGGAATTTTGAAGCGACATAATTTTCAAATTTGTAATCATACCGGTCCAAATGGTCCGGAGTAATATTTGTTAGAATGGCGATATGCGGTTTAAAATCTACAATACCATCCAACTGAAAACTGCTTATTTCCAAAACATAGAAATCAAAATTGTTCTCCGCTACCATTTTGGCATAACTATCACCAATATTCCCCGCCATTCCTACATTTGCACCTCCTTCTTTTAAAAGGTGATTTGCCAACATAGTTGTGGTGGTCTTACCGTTACTTCCGGTAATTCCTATTAAAGTAGCATCTGTATATTTTGATGCAAATTCGATTTCCGAAATAACAGGAATACCTTTTTCCTGCAAGGCCTGAACCAATGGCACCGTATCAGGTATACCCGGACTCTTCATTACCAAATCCGCATTTAGGATTTTCGCTTCGGTGTGCTTTTCAGCTTCCCAATCAATATCAAAATGTTCAAGAACGTTTCTATATTTTTCTTTAATTTTTCCTCTGTCGGACACAAAAACCTCGTATCCCTTTTTCTTTCCCAAAATGGCCGTGCCTACTCCACTTTCGCCTCCACCTAAAATCACCAACCTTTTCATCTTATCTTACTTTCAAGGTAACGATGGTAATAATGGCCAATAGGATACCTACAATCCAAAAACGGGTTACGATCTTACTCTCATGATACCCTTTTACCTGATAATGATGATGAATGGGCGACATAAGAAAAACACGTTTCCCCTCTCCAAATTTCTTTTTGGTATACTTGAAGTAACCCACCTGTATCATAACCGATAAAGACTCGGCAAAAAAGATTCCGCATAAAATGGGAATCAATAATTCCTTTCTAATAATGATGGCGATTACCGCAATGATTCCTCCAATTGTTAAACTACCGGTATCTCCCATAAACACCTGTGCAGGAAAGGCATTGTACCAAAGAAACCCTACCAAAGCCCCTACAAAAGCAGTTATAAAGACCACCAACTCCCCTGAATTGGGTATAAACATGATATCTAAATAATTGGAAAATATGACGTTACCGGATACCCACGCAAAAATGCCGAGCGTAAATACGATAATTGCCGATGTACCCGCTGCTAGCCCATCTATACCATCCGTAAGGTTGGCTCCATTGGAAACCGCAGTTACAATAAGTATTACGATAGGAATGAATATCAACCACGCATAATCCCTAGCACTTTCTCCGGCCCAACCAATAAAATCACTATAATCCAGTTCATTGTTCTTGAAAAAAGGAACCGTAGTCCTTACGGATTGAATTTCCTTCCCCATAACGTCACGTACTTGAAGCTCCTCCGTAATCATAGTGCTAGAGTCTTCTCTCATGGTTACTCCAGGGTGAAAATATAGGGTAGCTCCAACACCAAGCCCTAAAACTACCTGACCCAAAACCTTAAACCTTCCTTTAAGCCCTTCCTTGTCCTTTTTGAACACTTTAATGTAATCATCCGTAAAACCGATGAAACCCATCCAAAGCGTGGTGACAATCAACAAGATGATGTAAATATTATCCAACTTAGCGAACAGAAGAACCGGTATTAAAGTAGACATGATAATGATGAGTCCGCCCATGGTAGGGGTTCCCGCCTTTTGTTTCTGCCCTTCAAGACCAAGGTCTCTTACACTTTCGCCTATTTGCTTCTTTTGAAGAAAAAGAATAACGCGCTTACCATATACCGTAGCGATTATCAATGAAAATAGAATAGCCATAGCTGCTCTAAAGGTGGTGAACTGAAACAAGCTCGCCCCCGGCAACTGGTATTGTTTTTCTAAATATTCGAATAGGTAGTATAGCATCTTTTAAGCTTCTAGTCTTTTTCTTATTTGGTCTTTGTTATTTATCCAAACTTTTGAGAACGTCTTTGACCATTTCAAAATCATCAAAGTGAATACGCTTTCCGTTGGTTTCCTGATAGGTCTCATGACCTTTACCCGCAATGAGGATAATATCTTCGGCATTGGCCAATTGGCACGCCGTTTTTATAGCCTGTTCCCTATTTTCTATGGATAGGATTTTCTTTACGTTCTGTGGCTCCACTCCTTCTTCCATAGCTTCAATTATGGAGGACGGCGACTCACTTCTAGGATTATCCGAAGTAAAAATGGCCTTGTTGCTCATTGCCGAAGCAATATGACCCATTACCGGACGCTTAGATCTGTCTCTATCGCCACCACACCCCACAACGGTGATGACGTTTTCATTTCCAGTTCTCAAAGTGCTGATTGTTTCCAACACATTTTTTAGCGCATCCGGCGTATGGGCATAATCCACTATGGCAGTAATCTTTTTACTAGATATAAAATATTGAAAGCGGCCGTCCACATTGTCCAATTCACTCAGCAACCTTAAGGTTTCCAGAGTTTCCATACCCAACAAATCCGCGGTAGCGAAAATGGCCAACATATTATAGGCATTAAAATGACCTATTAACCTAGACCACAGTTCATGCTCGTTTATTTTTAAGAGCGTACCGTTAAATTGACTCTCCAATACTTGCGCACGATAATCCGCATACGTTCTTAGCGCGTAGGTATATTTTTTTGCTTTCGTATTCTGAAGCATGACAGCCCCATTCTTATCGTCTATATTGGAAACGGCAAAAGCACTTTTTGGCAATTGATCAAACAGTATCTTTTTGGTATCCCTATACTCTGCAAAGGTCTTATGGTAATCTAAATGGTCATGGGAAAGGTTCGTGAAAATAGCCCCTTCAAAGACCAACCCTTGTGTTCTTTTTTGGTGAATTCCGTGCGAACTGACTTCCATAAAACAAAACTCCACACCAGCCTCGTTCATAAGGTACAGGTGCTCATTAATTGTCAAAGCATCCGGAGTGGTATGGCTTGTTGCATAAACCTCATCATCTACCATAATCTTGATAGTTGATAAAAGCCCCACTTTGTATCCCGCTTTTTTAAACAATTGATACAGTAAGCTAGAAATAGTGGTCTTACCATTGGTACCCGTTACCCCAACTAATTTTAAATTCTTTGAGGGATTACCATAAAAGTTAGAAGCCATCATTGCCAAGGCAGTATTGCCGTCCTTTACCTCTACATAGGTAACCCCATCTATGGTTTGCTCTGGTAGCGTCTCACACACAATAGCTTTTGCACCAAGGTCTATAGCCTTAGCTATATACAAATGACCATCTGTTACCGTGCCTTTTATAGCCACAAAAACATCATCCATCTTAACTTTTCTGGAGTCAAAACAGATAGCGTTCACCAAAACATCGGTAGAACCGATTACGTTGGTGAGGCTTGCGCCGAACAATATGTCTTTTAGCAACTTCACGATAATTCTAGTGTAATTTTTTTGATATCCTTAATATCCGCTCCTTGTGAAACGGACTGTCTTTTTACTTTGCCATTGCCCCTTACCTCTACCTCAATCCCTAAATTTTCTAGAATGGAAATAGCATCCATACCGCTCATTCCCTTAACATTAGGCACTTGCTTATAGCTCTTTTGGGCCTCTGCATAATATTTCTGGTACGATTTATCCAATCGTTGGTCTTTCATCTTTTCCATATCTACCTCATCTACCAACGGCGATGTAGCGTACACCTTCTGAGCAACCGATTTAAATACCGGCCCGGAAACATCCGCCCCGTAATACCCCACACTCTTGTCCGGTTCATGAATAACCACTATACAGGAGTATTTTGGGTTTTCCGCCGGAAAGTAGCCTGCAAACGAGGATATGTATTTTAATTTGTCCGGATCCTTGGACACATAGTTTTTCTGTGCCGTACCCGTTTTCCCTGCCATTGAAAAATTAGGTGAATACAGACCGTGACCCGTTCCATATTTTTTCTCCACTACATTCTTTAACAACTGCTGAACTTTAGCCGCCGTTTCTTTAGAACAAACCGATGGATTAATCACCTCTTTATCAAATTTCTGAATGGTAAGATCCCACTCACGCACTTCTTTTATCAACCTAGGCTTTACCATTTCACCATCATTGGCGATAGCGTTATAAAATGTCAACACTTGTAAAGGCGTCATTGAAACCTCATACCCATGGGACATCCAAGCCAACGAAATACCGGACCAACCTTTATCCCCAGGAAATCTAATAACCGGCTCTCCTTCACCCTTTATAGGCAAATCAAGCTTTTTGTTGAGATTCATACTCATAAGACGATTGACGTATTTTTCCGGATCGTTCTTGTAATTGTTATGAATCATTTTTGCAAACGCCGTGTTGGAAGAAACCTCAAAAGCATGGCCTGCAGAAATCTTACCGTAACCGCCCCACTTGGAATCCTTTACAATTCTATCATAGATTTTCCAACGTCCTTTTTCCGTATCCATTACGGTACTGGTATCAATTACCTTATCTTCTAGCGCGGCCACAAGCGACATTAATTTAAAAGTAGACCCAGGCTCACTAGACTCCCCAATAGCATAATTTAAGCGCTCATAATACTTACCGGACTCCGTTCTTCCCAAATTTGAGATAGCCTTTACCTCTCCGGTTTCCGTTTCCATTACAATAACACAACCATGGTCCGCTTTGTAATGCTCCAGCTGCCCCAGCAAAGCGTGATGGGCGATATCTTGAATATTAATATCGATGGTAGACACCAAATCATACCCATCTTTAGGCTCTACGATATTCTCCCACCCTATTGGCTTCCACTGACCTTTGGCAATCTTTTGTTTTAGTCTTTTTCCTTCAACACCTCTCAAATATTCCCCATAGGCCCTTTCCAGCCCCACACCGGAATAGTACCCATCCTCATCTACATTCTCGTACCCAACGCTACGTTCGGCAATCTTACCTAACGGATGCTCCCTTACCGTTTTCTGCTCAATGATCAATCCTCCTTTATACGGACCTTTATTGAACAAAGGAAAATCCTTAACCATTATATATTCTGAATAATCCAGGTTTCTAGCGATAAGTGCATACCTATTTTTATTCACTTTAGCCTTGCGCAATAATTTTTGATAATGCGATGAAGGCTTACCCAACATTTTTGAAAGCGAATTGGACAATGGCACAATATTCTTTCTAAAATCCTCATCGCTTACGGTAACCGCATCAAAACGAATAGTGTAACGCGATACCGAAGTAGCCAACAAACTACCATCATCCGAGTACAGATTACCCCTATTAGGCGCAATAGTGAACATTTTCTCCGTACGCTCCATAGCCAAAGCCTTATACTTCTCCCCTTGCACGAACTGAATGTTCACCAATTTGAAAAGTACTGCTACAGCAAACAGGAACATGAACGCCGTTACAACGTACAACCGGGTCAATATGCTTTTTTCGGTTACAGCCACTATTCTTCCTCTTTGTTTGATATTACCCTAATCTGTTTGGGCGGCACCTGTGAAGGAAACAACCCTTTCTCCGCAACGATCTGCATCACGGTAGATTCCAACTTTAATTGCTGAACATCCGATCGTACATCTACAAATTCATTCCGAAGCTCTTTCACCTCTTCGTTCAAAGCGGCAATTTGATGTACTTTTTTATCCGCACTATGCGAGCTACCGATCATTACCGTAGCCAGAAAAGAAGTGAAAATGATGAACAACCAGTTCTTAGGCGCGTCATCACTCACCAAAAACCTACCTTTAAGTATGTTCAACAATCCTTTTTTCATGTTTTTCTTCTCTCTTTTCAATTTTTAAGATTCACTTTTTCTATGCGCTCCGCAATTCTCAATTTGGCACTTCGCGCACGATTATTCTGTGTTATTTCCTCTTTGGACGGAACAATTAACGGCCCCACTTTTTTAAAAGGAACATCTATATTTCCGTAAAAATCTTTTGGCGCCTCGCCCTGAAACTGCCCTTCTCTAATGAACCGTTTTACCAAACGATCCTCCAATGAGTGATAGCTTATTATACTCAACCTACCTCCTGCATCTAGCAACTCTGGAGTTTGCAACAAAAATTCCTCTATCACAGCAATCTCCTGATTGACCTCAATACGAATAGCCTGATAAATTTGGGCCAATATTTTATGCTCTTTTGCATTGGGCAGAAATGAGCGCAACACCTCTTTTAACCTGTCCGTTGTCTTTATAGGCTCTTCTTCTCGCTTTGCCAAAATGGTCTTTGCCATGGCATTCGCATTTCTTAAATCGCCATACTGAAAAAGAACTTTTCTTAAATCGTCATAATCATATGTATTGACCACATCATAAGCGGACAAAAGATTCCTTTTGCTCATGCGCATATCCAAATCAGCTTCAAAACGGGTAGAAAATCCGCGTTCAGCTTTATCAAACTGATGTGATGAAACACCAAAATCGGCTAAAATTCCATCCACCTTTCTAATGCCATAGAACTTAAGAAACTGCCTTATGAACCTAAAGTTCTCATTGATCAATGTAAACCTTGGGTCCCCTAGCGTATTTGCAAGCGCATCTTCATCTTGATCAAAGGCAAACAATTTACCCTCGCTTCCCAATTGCTTCAATATGTGCTTGGAATGCCCTCCGCCACCAAAAGTGACATCAACATACACGCCGTCTTCCTTTATATTGAGACCGTTTACGGACTCTTCCAATAAAACAGGATTATGATACATAGCTTTCGTCATCTCCGTCATCCCCCATCACCTCTTCTGCCAGTTCGGCAAAATCCTCAGCAGTTTCTTCCAATACTTTCTCATAACTATCCTTGTCCCAAATTTCAATTATGTTGATTGCCGAACTCAAAACCACCTCTTTAGAGATATTGGCAATCTCCACAAGGTTCTTAGGAATTAGCATTCTACCTGTAGCATCGATCTCTATGACCTTTACCCCAGCAGAAAAACGACGGATAAAATCGTTGTTCTTTTTCTTGAAACGGTTTTTCTTGTTCATCTTCTCCATAAGAAGATTCCACTCTTCCATAGGATATAATTCCAAACAAGGCTGAAAAACAGATCTTTTGATGACAAAACTTTGATTTAAAATAGGAGACATCTGATTTTTTAGGGCAACTGGTATCATTACCCTACCTTTGGCATCGGCCTTACAATCGTATGTCCCAATGAAATTTATCACTTAAAAAAGCTGTTTTACAATACTATAACTCAAAACTACAAATTTTATTACCACATTTTACCACTAATTACCACTTTGTTAATAACTAGTGGCTTTTGGGCATAAATTATGGACAATTTAGTGCCCTGAAAAAAGAGCGAATTTTAGTCGTAATCAAAAAATAATGGGCAATTCTCGCTTTATTGGCCTATACTTGTATAATAGTCATTGTAGGATTATGTCTATCTTTGACGAACAGACCAAGAAGTATCTTGAATGGAAGAAAATTTAATTAAGGAAGGAAAATTCCGGTATATAGAGATAGGCGAAGGTACACCTATCATTATTTTACACGGTCTTATGGGAGGGCTTAGCAACTTTCAAGGTGTTACTGAATACTTTCCGAAAAAGGGTTATAAAGTACTTATTCCAGAATTACCTATCTACGATATGCCCATGCTTAAGACGAACGTCAAGCAATTTGCTAAATTCCTAGCCAAATTCATTGAGTTCAAAGAGCTTAAAGATGTTATATTATTAGGAAACTCTCTGGGAGGGCACATAGGCCTACTCCACACCAAGCTGTACCCTAAACTGGTAAAAGCCCTCGTAATTACAGGCAGTTCCGGTTTATATGAAAGTGCCATGGGAGACGGCTATCCAAGACGTGGCGATTATGAATTTATAAAGAAAAAAGCCCAAGACGTTTTTTACGATCCCGCCATTGCCACCAAAGAAATTGTAGACGAGGTATTTGCAACCGTAAACGACCGAAAAAAAATTATAAAAACATTGGCTATCGCCAAAAGTGCCATACGCCATAACATGGCCAATGACCTACCCAAAATGAATACACCAACCTGTATCATTTGGGGCGAGAACGATGGGGTAACCCCACCGGACGTGGCCGATCTTTTTCATGAATTGCTACCTGATTCCGACCTTTATTGGATTGAAAAGTGTGGTCATGCCCCAATGATGGAGCATCCTGATAAATTTAACGAAGTTCTGGACAACTGGTTGACCCAACGTAAATTTTAGCAACCACACTACCCAATTAAATAGTTTCCGAAGGTGAATATTAAAACGGCTAATTTTATAATCAGTAATACTGATGTGGCAAGATGCCCAAAAGAACCCCTACCCGAATATGCTTTTATTGGCCGATCTAATGTGGGGAAGTCTTCTTTGATAAATAGCCTTACCGAAAGAAAAAGTCTTGCAAAGACCTCTGGCCGTCCCGGAAAAACCCAATTGATCAATCATTTTAAAATCAATGAAAATTGGTTCCTTGTAGATTTGCCGGGTTATGGGTACGCCCGTGTTTCAAAAAAGAGTAAAAAGACATTTCAGAAATATATAACCGATTACTTTCTTAAACGAGAGCAACTGGTCTGCGCTTTTGTTTTAGTCGATATTCGTCATGAACCGCAAAAAATTGACATGGAATTCATGGAATGGCTTGGCGAAAACGGCATTCCGTTCTGTATTATTTTCACCAAGGCCGATAAACTGAAGCCTAACGCCATTGAGAAAAATGTTAACAGTTACGTTACCGAATTACTGAACGGTGTTTGGGAAGAAGCCCCAAAGTACTTCATAACCTCATCTTCTAAAGGATATGGCCGTGATGATGTTCTGGACTTTATAGAAAACATAAACATAGATTTTTTCAAAGACAAAAAAATCTAGGCTTCCATCCTCTTTGTAATTAAATCTACGAGCGATTCCGCATTTTCAATCGTATTCATCTCTTCAGTACCCACAAATACTTCCAAATCATTGTTTGTCCGAGCCAGAATAATCGGAAACGTAAACTTGTTACCAAACTTAGAGGCATACTGTTTTTTGTATTCGTCCCTGTGCAGAAACTCCATTTCCATACTTGTAGACTCTCTAAAACCCTTCCAAACTTTGTTCTCCGTAAATACTCCGAACGTTATGTCGCACAGGTTGCAATCATACGTACTAGGGCTTAAGATTTTATGAGCACTATCCAATAGAGAGTTTTTTAAACCTGAATCTGCATTATATATAAAAACGAGTTTTTGAATATCTGAATCTTTCATTAGTGCAAGGTAAAACTATATATTTATGAAACTTAAAGAACAAAACCTCATGAACTACAAATCGCCACTTATAATTTTGCTTTTTTCTGTTCTGCTACTAAGTTGTAAGTCCCAAAACGGAAATAGAACTTACAGCAGCGAAACCCTAAAAATAATTCCTATTTCCCAAAACAGCTACATTCATGTTTCATATCTGCAAACAGAAGATTATGGCAAAGTAGCTTGTAACGGATTAGTTTACATGAACGCCGGCGATGCCGTAGTTTTTGATACACCAATAGACACGGAGACTTCTAACGAACTTATTGATTGGATCACAAAAACGAAGGAACATAAAATTAAAGCAGTGGTCGTAAATCATTTTCACGATGATTGTCTTGGGGGAGTTGACGCCTTTCATCAATTGAACATCCCATCCTATGCCAACAAGAAAACCATTGAACTAGCAAATAAAGAAGGAAACCCGTTGCCACAAATAGGTTTTGACCAGGTAAACGAAATCATCCTAGGAAATAAAAAAATAATCAACCGGCATTTTGGGGAAGCCCACACCAGAGACAATATCGTTAGCTACATTCCAAGTGAACACCTCCTTTTTGGTGGATGCCCCGTTAAATCCTTGAACGCCACAAAAGGATATCTGGGCGATGCCAATACCGATGAATGGAGCGGCACTATCTCTAAAATCAAAACAGCATATCCAGACCTTAAAATCGTCATTCCAGGACATGGAGACCATGGTGGCACGGAGCTGTTGGACTATACCATATCACTTTTCAAAACCAAATAACAACCTTTACAGAACCTTAACGAATATGAAAAAGAGTCTTTTAATCCTGTTTTTAACCTGGTTCTTCACCAATCCTATAGCGGCACAAGAGCTAAAACCTCCTGTAATTGCACCTTTTGACAATGTAGACAAACTATCTACAAACGATTGGTGGAACCGCGATGAAAACCCCATAATCAATCTAAAGGTAAATCGGGATAGTGTAGTTGCTTTTGGCATCTATACCGTTGCCCAACAAACATTGAAACTCAGCGCACAGCTCTACCCTCTTTACCCCAACGAAACACGGGTGGTACGATTGGAAATTAAAGAGAATGGTTCATGGAAAGAGCTTCAGAAGCAAAACGTAAACGATTTAGGGTGGTCCGCTCTTTTTCGTATTGAGGACTGGGACGACACAAAAGACATAAAATATCGTATACGGCATGGTAATAAAGCCACTTATGAGGGATTGATTCGCAAAGACCCAAAAGAGAAAGACGAAATTGTTCTTGCTGCCCTTTCCTGCAACTCTAATCAAGACCGGGGTATGAGAGAAAACTATGTCCGCAACATTAATCATCAAAATCCGGATCTGATATTTTTTGCCGGGGACCAATCCTATGACCATACCGAACATACGGCGGCTTGGTTAAAATTCGGCCTTCAGTTCAAGGAAACTTTCCGCAACCGCCCCGCAATCAGTATTCCGGACGACCATGATATTGGGCAAGGAAATCTTTGGGGAGAAAACGGAAAAATATCACTCGTAAAAGGGTCTAACGATGGTGGTTACACCTATCACCATGAATATGTAAAAATGGTAGAGCGTTGCCAAACGGCACATTTACCAGACCCTTATGACCCCACTCGTATTCAACAAGGAATTGGTGTTTACTATACCAATTTACCTCTTGGCGGTATAGACTTTGCCATTCTGGAAGACCGAAAATTCAAGTCTGGCCCTAATGGAAAAATACCCCAGCAAGGCCCACGACCGGACCATATTAGAAATCCCGACTATGACCCGTCATCTATAGATTTGCCCGAACTTAAATTGTTGGGCGACCGTCAGCTTACATTTTTGGACAACTGGGGAAAAACAAATACAGAGTCACTTAAAGTAGTTTTATCACAAACCGGTTTCTGCGGTGGCGCACATATTCACGGTTCTTTGGATAACAGGCTTCATGCCGATTTGGACAGTAACGGATGGCCGCAGACAGGGAGAAACAAAGCCCTACAACTTATAAAAAACGCCAATGCGGTTCACATTGCCGGAGACCAGCATTTGGCAACCGTAATCAAGCAAGGCATCCATGAATTTGGAGACGGGCCATGGTCCTTTATCGTTCCTGCTATCGTAAACGACTACTATAGTCGTTGGTGGTGGCCAGAAGATGAGAAAGCTGGAGAAAACCCTAATACCAATACATCACTTCCTTGGACGGGCGACTATCTAGACGGATTTAACAATAAAATAAGCATGATGGCCTATGTGAACCCGGAAAGTAATTCCAAGGGAGGTGGTTATGGTCTGGTTCGGTTTAACAAAAAAGATAAAACAACCACATTTGAATGCTGGCCCAGATATGTAGATGTAACGCAGCCAGATGCCCAACAGTTTGAAGGATGGCCCTTTACAATTCCTATGGAATACCCAAAAAATTAAAGACATGAAAAGTACACTTCACAAAGCCAATACCCGAGGCCATGCCAATCATGGCTGGCTCAATAGCTATCACACTTTTAGCTTTGCCAATTACCACAATCCAGACCGTATGAACTTTGGGGTCTTACGTGTCTTAAACGACGATGAAGTTGCTGCGGGAATGGGTTTTGGAACCCATGGCCATAGCAACATGGAAATCATCTCTATTCCACTTGAAGGTGATCTAGAACACAAAGACGATATGGGAAATACCACCATTATTCGCCAAGGAGACATACAGGCTATGAGCGCAGGTTCCGGAATACAACATAGCGAAAAGAACAAAAGCCGAGAGAACAAGGTAAAGTTTCTACAAATCTGGATACTTCCAAATAAGGTTAATGTTACACCACGTTACGATCAGATAACCCTAGCTTCGGGTAGTTTAAGCAATCGCTTGCAGCAAATTGTATCTCCCAACCCCGATGATGACGGTATTTGGATTCATCAAAACGCTTGGTTTCATCTAGGGGAGTTTCACAAAGGAAAAACCCACACCTATACACTGAAAAACACGAACAACGGGGTTTATGTTTTTCTACTTGAAGGTAAATGTACCGCAAACGGCATCGCATTGGAAAAAAGAGATGGACTTGGAATTGAAGCCACCAAGACAATTGACTTTACCTATAGCGAAAATTCAAAAATCCTATTAGTGGAAGTTCCTATGGCCAATTAGAATTTTTATTTTTTCAACTCTAATTTTTCAGCAAAATATTCACAGAAATCTTTCATGGTAGCCGTCATTTTTTCATCTTGGGTAGCCTTCATGAAAGTATCGGACAATGAAACTAAGGTCTGGTGAAAGAATATTTTCATCTCGTCTACAGGCATATCTTTGGTCCAAAGGTCTATTTTGAGCGACTCTTGGTTTTTGCTGTCCCAAACGGACAATAGCATTGCTTTAGCCTTTTCATTGTTTATTCCACCGTCTTGAGCGGACCACGTAAGTTCTTCGGGTACGCGGTTTTCATCTAAACCTACCTTTAATGTTATTTCTGAAGTATGAAGATTTGCCATGTTATTTTTTAGGTTTGTAATTAGATTTTTTAAATATTTCATCTGCCGGTAAGCTCAACATCTGTTGTAACGTTACCTCATTCTTATCCATAAAGGCACGCACGATTTGCCAACCAATATAGCGACCAATACGCCCTGGAGACTCATTATCCAACTCCAACCCAAACTTGGAAAACGGAGCCGGGTCTAAAAAACGTCTCGCCAAGGTATTATCTGTACTGTATAGATATTCACTCTCAATAAAATTCCTCCAAATGGGTTGCTCATTGGCTTCCGACCAAGTCCACTGCTCTTCTGTGAAATTTATCTTTTGAGCATCCGTAGCCAAAGGAAGCAACCTATCCTTTAAATACAGTTCCTTGCCATAGTAGATAAGTTGCGCAAGAAAGCTACGTTCCTGTGGCTTGGGCACCACCTTTTTTGCAAAAGCACTAGCAACGTCCACAGCTAAATACTTCCTATCCAAATCTGCGCTTATATACCTTTGGATATCCCGGTAAAACCTATGTTCTGGCCCCAAATAATTATCTAGACCAATGAGCAGCAAGGTGTCCGTTAAGATAATTCTGTTACTGTAATCCACATCCGAAGTTACGGTCACTACTTTAGGTGCCTCAAACTTTGGAAAATAGTATTTGATATGCTTAAAGAGGAGTTCTAAAGATTGTTCTTCTTCTGAAAAATCCGAAAATGTCTTTTGCACTTCGGACAATAACTCCATCTGTATGGTATCTTTCATTTTGGCCACCCAGACACTATCCGGATACTGTGCGGGAAACAGATATGGGTATTGTTTTTTTAAAACGGGAAGATCCTCTGGTGTTGTTTCCGCAAACTGCGTATCAAACCTATTAACCTGCAAATCAACTTTTATTTTCTGTACATCTTCAGAGACCTTTGGCCCCTCATTACACCCAAAAAAGGCGAATAAAATTATAAAAATGGCAAAAACTGGCATTTGTTTGCAAAGTAATTTCCGATACATTTCAATATTTAACCGCAAGACGTTATTTTTAAGCTCACAAAGTTAGTCGATCTAGACATAATGAACATCCTATGCAGACAGAAAAGGTAGTAGATTATATAGTAAACTGGTTAAAGGAATATGCGGTAAATGCAAACATGAAAGGTTTTGTTATTGGAATATCAGGCGGAATAGACTCTGCAGTGACATCCACGCTCTGCGCTAAAACCGGTCTTGAACTCATGTGTTTGGAAATGCCCATACACCAAGCTGAAAACCAAGTAACCCGAGCATCACGCCATATAGACTGGCTGCAAGCTAATTTTAACAAGGTAAGAAGACAACCGGTAAACCTCACCCCAGTATTTGACAGTCTTGTATCCTCTCTTCCAAAAGTAGATAATGAAGAAGAACGTTTTATGTCATTGGCCAATACAAGAGCCAGATTACGCATGACCACCCTTTACTACTTTGCGGCTCTGGAAGGCTATTTGGTAGCAGGCACAGGAAATAAGGTAGAGGACTTTGGTGTAGGATTTTACACCAAATATGGTGATGGAGGTGTAGATTTGAGCCCCATTGCAGACCTTTTAAAGACTCAAGTATACGAAATAGCCAAATACCTGAATATCAATACAGCTATCCAAAATGCGGCTCCTACAGATGGACTTTGGGGAGACGACAGAACCGATGAAGACCAGATAGGAGCAAGCTACCCTGAGCTAGAATGGGCTATGAAAATGCAAGATGAAGGAAAAAAGGTGAGCGATTTTACTGGCAGAGAGAAGGAAGTATTCTCAATATACACGAAATTTAATTCAGCTAACCAACACAAGATGAATCCGATACCCGTTTGCGAAATTCCTGACGCTCTATTTTAGCGATATATCCGTAAATAAGGTAATCTAATCGAATAAATTCATAAAAGAGGCTAATTTTATGAAAAAAACACCAATTTTGTTTAAGTAATTAGATTTTTAAACCTTACATTGCATGTCAGTATTTTAGACGGGCGAAAGAACGTTTATAATCTAGGTTAAAACTATCAACATGATTAAAGTATTAATTGCAGACAACCATCCCATTATTAGAATGGGTGTGACTAATGTTCTTGAATCTGCTAATGGATTTGAAATAGTGGGTGCGGTATCCACTACTTCTGAGCTCTTCGACAAGTTGGAGAAATCAAATCCTGATGTAGTAATGCTGGAGATGGACATTCCGGAAATTAACGGAATAGCCACGCTGCGAAAAATCAAAAAAGAACACCCGAGTGTAAAAGTATTAATGTATAGCGGTCAATCTGAAGACGTTTATGCACTAAGTACTATTCGCGCAGGTGCCTTTGGATATCTTTCAAAAGCCTCAGACATAGACTACATCATAACAGCAGTTAAAAAAGTAAGCGAAGGCAACATGTTCATTACAAATGAACTTGCACAACGTTTAGCATTTGATGAAGGTACCCAAAAACCCAGAAGGTTCTTTAGAAAACTTTCTACCCGTGAGGTTGAAGTACTTAAATTATTGGCTAGCGGTAAGCGTAACAAAGATGTAGCCATCGGTTTGAACTTAAACGAAAAAACAGTGAGTACCTACAAGGCTCGTTTAATGAAAAAGTTAAACGTAGACAACATGGTAGATCTTTTGCAACAGGCAAAAGCATTGGAACTTTATTAAGAAGTTAACATTCGTAACGTGTACAGACCCTGATGATTTCGTTAGGGTTTTTTTATACTCTAAACTCAAGCTTTCACACCTAATTCTTAAGAGAATACCCTATTCAACTTTTTATTGAGCAATTTGTTCAATTGAAGATAATTCATGATTTCTTCAAGCGTTTCCCTGTGATCTTGTTGACTTTCCTTGGTATGGTCTTGCAAGGCTGTCATACGTTTTTTTATTAAAAAACATCGCAAGGTCAGGATAGTTTCACTTACCAATTGCGCCACGCCTACCTTTTTTTCTTTAGGATAAATATCCTTCCTTTCCCAACTGTGCAATGTATACTTTTCCTCTTCCATTAAAATAGAAGACACCTCAGAAACCAATTGTTGCTCTAGTCCGCTTAAAAATGTACTTATCGTAAAATCAGAATCTTGGTTCAAGACCTCAATAAGTTTATAGTAAATCTGCCGGAATTGTTCATTTGCCAATTCAATCTCATCATCCTGTAAATCCAAAAAAATCTTTTCATACACCTTAGCTTCAACCGACTCAGGCTCCAGTATCAGGTCTCCAGATTCATTTTCTTTTAGCACTAAATCCTCAAACTCTTCTTTTTCATTCCCATACAGCAACAACAGTTCAATAATTTTGCGTTCCAGTAAATACTGCACATCTACTTTCTCCTGTGGAGCCTCGTTCTTGACTACATCAAAAGCTTTTTGTTCCGGTTTTTGAGTTTTAGAATCTGCTGAAGCTCCCTTTTTGCCCATTTGTGCCAACGTACTAAAGAGTACGCCCTCGGAAACCTTCATGATACTAGCACATTCTTGAATGTAAATTTCCCGCTTAATGGCGTCCGGTATTTTGGAAATACTCTGAATAATATCCCTGACCGTATCCGCCCGCTTTATAGGATCATTGGCCGCCTCTTGAGCCAAAAGTCCTGCTTTAAATTGTATAAAATCCTGCGATTTTTCTTCTAAATACTGTTGAACATCCTCAAGGGCATTGTTTTTAGAAAAACTGTCCGGGTCTTCTCCTTCAGGAAACGTGCAGACCTTTACGTTCATGCCCTGCTCCAAAATTAAATCAATACCACGTAAAGAAGCCCTAAGGCCCGCTGCATCACCATCAAAAAGTACTGTTATATTTTTTGTGAGCCTGTTGATTAGACGTATTTGCTCTGGAGTAAGTGCCGTTCCACTTGACGATACCACATTATGAATACCACGTTGGTAAAACTGGATAACATCCGTATAGCCTTCAACCAAATAGCAATTGTCCTCTTTGGCAATAGCCTGTTTAGCATGATAAATACCATATAACACTTTGCTCTTATGATAAATATCGCTCTCTGGGGAGTTTAGATATTTTGCCGCCTTTTTATCATTACCTAAAATTCTACCTCCAAAACCTAAGACCCTACCGCTCATGGAATGTATAGGGAACATTACCCTTCCTTTAAAGCGATCAAAAGTTTTTGGGCTGTTGGGGTTTTGCGCATCCTGTTTTACAATGGTAAGTCCCGTTTGCTCCAAGTACTTTAATTTATACCCTTCATCAAATGCGGCTTTTGTAAAACCGTCCCATTGATCCAAACAATAGCCTAGATTGAATTTTTTTATAGTCTCCTCGGTAAATCCCCTTTCCTTAAAATAACTAAGACCAATGGCTTTACCTAATTCTGTATCCCACAACATATGGGAAAAATGCTTTTGCGCAAATTCCGAGACCAGGTACATGCTTTCGCGCTCATTGGCTTCTTGCTTTTGCTCATCCGTACGCTCTGTCTCTTCTACTTCAATGTTGTATTTTTTGGCAAGGTATTTAATGGCCTCTGGATAGGTAAAATGTTCGTGTTCCATTAAAAACGCCACTACATTACCTCCTTTTCCACTGCTAAAATCTTTCCATATCTGTTTTACCGGAGACACCATAAAACTAGGTGTTCGCTCATCTGAAAACGGACTAAGTCCCTTAAAATTAGAGCCCGATTTTTTCAATTGTACAAAGTCTCCTATAACCTCCTCTAAACGGGCAGTTTCGTAAACTTTATCTATTGTTGTTTTTGAAATCAATGTAATTGAAAATTTAATTTGGAAGTGAATCCAACAAAGATAAAAAGAAAAGATTGCCTCCCTGTTTTCAGGGATGGTATTTTCACTACTACAAGTGAAACTCCACAACTCATATAGCCGCAACTTTGTCCTATAGATTTTTAACCCTATTACAAACCTAAAAACAAAATTATGATCTGGGGAATTGCATTAGTATTATTAAGTATTGTAGCCGTACCGTCTTTATTGCTATCAAAAAAACCGAATGCGGGAGAACTTTTAGAAAAAATTGAGCCTTACCAAGGATGGATCGGAATTATATTCTGCTTCTGGGGTGTTTGGGGCCTTATCACGGCCGTTCTTAATTTAGGGTGGTTAAGCACCTCTCCTATTTGGTGGGCTACGTTTTTAGCCGGCAATCTGGTATCTGCCGCTTTAGGCTTTATGTTGGGATCAGGCTTAATAAACAAATTGCTCTTGTCCAACAGCCAGGCCGCACGTGTACGAGCTGAAGAACTACGTGCCAAGATTGCCCCTAAACAAGGAAAATTGGGTATTCTGGGCATAGTTGTTGGCAGCTGGATGATCGTTGCTTCATTTTTATACTCGGTAGTATAAGTTTCCACCTATAAAAATCGTTAATCACTCAATAGAATAAATCTAAAAATAATATCATGAAAAAATTAATAACAGGTATTGCACTACTAGCTTGTACAGTTATGACTTTCGCACAAAACACTTTTCAAAACAATATTAATGTAAATGGCTCACATGAGTACAGTATATCACCTGAATACTCAAGTAAAATGATTGTTAGCCTTAACAACGTATACTATGATGCCCAGACCATGAGTCTTGATGAAGTTAAGACCGGATATATGGAGAAACTCAAAAAGGCCAATATAGATACATCTCAGCTTGTAGAAGCTCCTCTTTATTATGCCCTTCTAGGATATGAGAAGGAAGGTACCGTGTATGAATTTAAAACTAAATCTTTAGAGGAAATGCAGAAGTTCCTTAGTGTGAAAGCTATTGGTGTTACGCGTTCGGACACCAACTTAGAAGCCGAACTTAGTGAAGCTCAAATGGCCGAATATGCCAAATTAGCTTTTGATGACGCTAAGGTCAAAGCCACTGCCATTGCTAAAAAAATTGGGAGGAAAATTGGAAAAGCCATTTACATTAACGACACGAACGTAAAAAAAATAACCGAATCTATGTACTATGGAAATGCTGAGCAGAAAAGAAACTATTACTTATCCGTTTCCTTTGAGTTGTTATAAAATAACTTGTTCTTAAAAACAGTCCTTCGTAAAGCAGTCAAAAAAGGCTCTTTTACGGAGGATTATTTTTTTCGGTCTACCACGTAGTTTACCATTAACTCAAGAGAATCCCTATAGGCAGATTCTGGATATGTGGCCAGTATTTTTAATGCCTCTCCCTTAAAGTAAAGCATTTTTTGAACAGCGTAGTCCAAGCCTCCATTATTCCGAACAAAAGCAATTACCTCTTTTACGCGCTTTTTGTCCTTATTATGGTTTTTTACCGAATTGATAAGCCATTTTTTATCCGCTTTTGAGCAGGTATTTAGCGTATGAATCAGTGGCAAGGTCATTTTTTGTTCTTTAATGTCAATTCCGGTAGGCTTTCCTATTTTATCCTCGCCATAATCAAAAAGGTCATCTTTAATTTGAAAAGCCATGCCACACAGCTCCCCAAACCTTCTAAAAGTCTCCACACTTGGGGATTCCGGCTGAACAGAACATGCTCCTAAACTACAGCAGGCCGCTATTAAAGTTGCCGTTTTTTGCCTGATGATGTTATAATAGACATCTTCTGTAATATCCAGTCTACGTGCCTTTTCAATTTGCAGCAATTCGCCTTCGCTCATCTCACGTACGGCAACGGATATGATTTTCAGAAGGTCAAAATCTTCGTTGTCAATTGACAATAAAAGTCCCTTAGACAATAGATAATCACCAACTAGCACTGCAATCTTATTTTTCCATAGCGCATTTATGGAGAAAAAACCCCTACGCTTGTTACTTTCATCCACCACATCATCATGTACCAATGTAGCGGTATGAATTAACTCTATAACGGAAGCGCCACGGTAGGTGCGTTCGTTTACCTCTCCGTTGTTGAGCATTTTGGCCGTAAGAAATACGAACATAGGTCGCATTTGTTTTCCCTTACGATTTACGATGTAGTAAGTAATACGATTCAGTAACGCCACTTTTGAGGACATTGCCTCACGAAACTTTTCCTCGAAAAGTTCCATTTCGTGATTTACCGGCTCCTTTATCTGCGATACTATTTTCAAAAACCTGTGTTTTGTTCGCTACTTGCTTTAGCGTATAAATTTAGGAAAAAACAAGCGAGTACCCTGTATGCTTCAACCACTATTCGCAAAAAGTATAAAAGATAATTCTTTTAGGGAATTTCAAGGTAGAAAACACCTATCACATAAGACCAATAAAAAAGCAAATATCTTGTGCGCCCTATTGTTTATTGGCCAACTGACCACATGCCGCATCAATATCCTTGCCCCTAGATCTTCTAACCGTAACCACAATGCCATTACGTTCCAAAGTTGCCACATACATTTCTATTGCGCTATTGGCCGCTTGTTGAAACTCACCATCATCTATGGGGTTATACTCTATAAGGTTAACTTTGGAAGGCGCAAATTTACAGAAGTTCACCAAAGCATCTACATCCTTCTGGGTATCGTTAATACTCTGCCAAACCACATACTCATAGGTAATTCTGCTCTTTGTTTTTGCATACCAATATTCCAACGCCTCCCTAAGGTCTTCTAAAGTAAAGGTTGCGTTAAAAGGCATTATTGAAGTACGTATTTCATCTACTGCCGAATGCAGGGAAACGGCAAGTTTAAACTTTACCTTATCATCGGCCATTTTACGTATCATCTTGGGCACACCAGATGTAGAAACCGTAATGCGCTTGGGAGACATACCCAAACCTTCCGGAGATGTAATCTTATCAATAGCTTTTAGCACATTGTTATAGTTCATAAGCGGCTCGCCCATGCCCATAAAAACAATATTGCTCAAAGGTTTATCAAAATACAATCTACTCTCATTATCTATGGCCACTACCTGATCATATATTTCATCAGGATTAAGATTACGCATACGTTTTAAGCGAGAAGTAGCACAGAACCTACAATCCAAGCTACAACCCACCTGACTGGAAACACATGCCGTAGTTCGTGTTTTAGTTGGAATAAGAACCGATTCTACCACTAGGTCATCATGCAAGCGAACGGCATTTTTTATAGTGCCATCACTACTGCGCTGCATTTGATCTACCTTAATATGATTGATCACAAAATTAGCCTCTAGCATATCTCTGGTTTCTTTTGAGATATTGGTCATTCCCTCAAAAGAATGTGCTGCCTTTTGCCATAGCCATTCATACACTTGGTTACCTCTAAAAGCTTTATCTCCATTAGTAACAAAGAAGTCTCGTAACTGCTCCTTGGTAAGTGCCCGTATGTCCTTTTTTTGTGTCTTCACGTTCTAAAAACTAAAAAGCCCTTCTATACTTTCAATAAAATATAAAGAAGGGCTTTAAATTTATGTTTTTACCTTTTGAGTAAAACTAGATTATTAGCATTGCATCACCATACGAATAGAACTTGTACTGCTCTAAAATGGCTTCTTTGTACGCTTTTTTCATTAAATCATGTCCAATAAAGGCAGATACCATCATCAACAACGTAGATTTTGGCAAGTGAAAATTCGTTACCATACAGTTAGCTATACTAAAATCGTACGGAGGGAAGATAAACTTGTTCGTCCATCCATCAAAAGTATTTAAAGTATGCTCGGAAGAAACGGCACTTTCAAGGCCACGCATTACCGTTGTACCAACAGCGCAAATACGTTTTTTGTTCTTCTTGGCATTGTTCACTACCTCAGTAGCCCTTTCATCAATTACCAGCTCTTCACTATCCATTTTGTGTTTGGATAAATCCTCAACCTCAACCGGGTTAAAAGTACCCAAACCTACGTGAAGGGTAACTTCGGCAAAGTCAACACCTTTAATTTCCAATCTCTTCAACAAGTGCTTTGAGAAATGAAGACCTGCAGTTGGCGCAGCTACAGCTCCTTCATGCTTGGCATAGATGGTCTGGTAACGCTCTTCATCTTCCGGTTCTACATCTCTTTTAATGTATTTAGGCAAAGGAGTTTGACCCAAATCACGAAGTTTTCTTCTAAAGTCTATATACGAACCATCGTAAAGAAAACGTAACGTTCTACCTCTTGAAGTAGTGTTATCAATAACTTCCGCTACTAATGTTTCATCTTCTCCAAAGTACAATTTGTTACCAATACGTATTTTACGTGCTGGATCAACCAAAACATCCCAAAGGCGTTGTTCTTCGTTCAGCTCACGTAATAAGAATACTTCAATTCTTGCGCCAGTTTTTTCCTTGTTACCGTATAAACGGGCAGGAAAAACTTTGGTGTTGTTCAAAACCATTACATCGCCTTCATCAAAATAATTGATAAGGTCTTTGAACATTTTATGTTCTATTTTTCCGGTTTCACGGTGAATGACCATTAATTTAGACTCATCCCTATTTTCAGCAGGATACTCGGCCAATAGATTATCTGGTAATTCAAAATTGAAGTGCGATAGTTTCATCTATGAAATTTTGTTAAAAGTTTTGCGGTTGCAAATATACGATGTGCAGATAGGGGTTGTCAAGTAAAACGCTGATTATATTGGTTCTTACCCATTTATCATCAGCCTTTAACATGGAAATTTACAGCACAAACAGCAAAATAAACTCGTAAAATATTGATTAACAGTCTTCTAAATACCTTTAGACACAAAACCCAATTTCTCAAGGTCATTCCAAAAATCAGGGTAGGATTTAGAAACTACACCAGCATCGTTTATGTACAAAGGTACTTTTAGTGCTAAAGGGGCAAATGCCATGGCCATTCTGTGATCATTATAGGTATCAATTGCAACCTCTGTATTGAATGCTTCGGACAAACCTAGAGTTAATTCTTTATCGGTAACCGCTATGTTCGCCCCCAATTTAGAAAGCTCCGTATGCAATGCTTCCAAACGATCGGTTTCTTTGATTTTAAGGGTATGTAGTCCTGTTAGATGACATTCCATTTTCAGACCAAAACAAGTAACGGCAATGGTCTGTGCTATATCCGGAGCATTGCTCAAATCAAATTGAGCTTTCTTCTCAGCAGGATTTTCAACCTTACGTAGCACTACATTGTTTCCTTCAAAATGGGTTTCCACACCAAACTCAGTATACAATTCTTGAAGTACACTATCTCCCTGCAAGCTATTATTCTTATATGCCGATAAGGTAATTTCGCTTCCCACATCAGAAAGGGCAACAATACTGTAGTAGTAGGATGCAGAACTCCAGTCCGACTCCACTACCAAGTTTACATTCTCTACATTGGTCTTTGCTGCAACTTTTATGGTATTGCCTTCAAAAGAATTTTCTACCCCAATCTGTGACAACAGGGCCAAAGTCATTTTTATATAAGGGACCGAAGTTATCTTTCCTACCAGTTCCAATTCCAAACCATTTTTTAGGCTTGGAGCTATCAATAACAAAGAAGAAATGTATTGACTACTAATATTTGCAGGAAGGCTCACTTTGCTTTCAACTAGTTTTTTCCCTTTTATTTGTATTGGCGGATATCCTTCGTTTTTCACATATTTTATTTCCGCACCTAAACTCTGGAGCGCCTCCACCAAAACCTTTACCGGCCTTTCGGTCATACGCTGTGATCCCGTTAGGGTTACTTCTTTTCCTTCTTGAGAAGCAAAATACCCCGTTAAAAAGCGCATTGCCGTACCGGCATGGTGAATATCCACTACTCCATTCTCAATTTTAAGCCCTTTTTGCATCACCTCCGCATCATCTGAATTGGAAAGGTTTTCAATACTAAGGTTCGGGTATAAAGCCTGTAGCAATAATGACCGATTAGACTCACTCTTTGAGCCCGTAATCTGGATGCTATTTTTTAATAAGGTATTGGACGGCGCGGATAGGTGTAGTTTCAAAAGTAATTCTCTTTATAAGGTTCTTAAACGGAACAGGTTTGTTTTTAACCCATTCCGCAGCCCCACCAGTTATGGAGCACAATTTAAGTTGCCAAAGATAATACTATTTGAGCTTTTCATTGTTGTGATGACGGTCATGATCTCGTTTTGTTTTTAAATCGAGTTTTTTGTCAAAAGCCGTCTGTAAATCTACACCGGTCTGGTTAGCCAAACAAAGGGTTACAAAAAGCACATCTGCCAGCTCTTCTCCCAGGTCTTTGTTCTTATCGGATTCTTTTTCACTTTGCTCACCGTACCTGCGGGCTATAATACGCGCTACTTCACCAACCTCTTCCGTAAGCTGTGCCATGTTAGTAAGCTCATTAAAATAACGCACCCCGTGCTCCTTAATCCATTTATCTACCCTTTCCTGTGCTTTCTGTAGTTCCATTGGAAGTAATTTTTGATAAAACTACTTTTTCTGTTTGTTTTTCAACTAAGTTTTTGAAGAATTCTTTTAAATAGGAATAGTGTTCCGCCCCTATTATCGGTTGGTTCAATTTTAAGTCGGCCACAAGCTGCAATTTCTGCCCGCTACCCATAATCTTGTACTGAAATGTACCTATACCATCAATGAGGCCAATGGCCATATCTTCAGGCTTGGAGATAACTTCATAATTCTCCGGAATAGAAATGCTCACCAAATATTTACTTCGCTTAGGAAATGTAAAATCTACGGGATATTTTCTCTCATCCAGTTTAAAAGGGTTCTCGGCCTCTACCAGATGAAACAAAGGTGAAAAATAAATTTTATCGCCAATTACATCTGCCTGCCTGTCCAGAACAAACTCATAGCTCTCTTGAACAGGCTTGTTTATATTCATTTTATTCTTGATTTCATAGTTTGAAATCTCCATACCACTGTTACGGTTCTCCAACTTTTCCAAATAATCTTCTTCATTACTATTTGCATATTTATTTCTGAACAAATAAGCATTGTAATAACGATTGGTCTGTCTTAATTTTCCACTAAGGCTTCCATTATCGTTGAGCTTAACGCTCATTTGTATATTATCTTCAGAAAGTTGTTTAGGAAAAAGATTTATGGAAACCGAAGACCCGTCTTTTTCTATTTTCTTACCAAACCAATTTAATGTCCTTGTTGGTAAAAGGTTTGGCCTAGTGTATTTGTTAGTAGCATCTAGCAACACCATTTCACCATCTATCTCTACCGAAGCAATTACATAATTAAAACCTTCCCTAGTTGGAAACATTGGCACACCATGACTCCTGGTACTTACTAACACTGGACTAGCATCTAGACCTGCCTCCTGAAGCATAGCCGTAAGTATAAGGTTGATATCCCCAACATTGCCCGTTCTCTCTTTATAAGCCGTTTTTACACCTTTGTCTACATGATAACCGTATATATTGTTCCAATTCATGTGGCTTTGAACATGAAAAAATATACCGGCCAATAACTCAATCGGAGAGGAAGCTTTACTTTTTATAGCTTCAAGGTCGTCTTTAAAATACCTGTTGGCTTTTAATTGCACTCCAAACCCTTCGCTCTCGTATATTTTTTTGATTACAGCTTCCCATGTAGTTGCATAATTTTCCATCATCTGATGTGGAAACTGAATATACTGCAATTCATAATCTACAGAACTTCTGTAATTGTCCATATCGTTTACGAACGGCTCTTCTTTTAAGGCTGGCACATTGGTCATAATGTAGTCTGTAGTATTAATCTTAAAATCAATATTTTGATTTGAATATTTTGTAGATGTCACATCAAACCCACCACCAGTAGTTCTATTTTTACTTGTTAAATTTATATTTCCTGATTTTGCCGTGTACTTGGGTGTTACGGCCAAATACCCTTTCATACTTGTCTTAAAATTGAAATACTCCGGAGTAGCAATGGTTATTTCTTGTTTTTTTATGGGAATATCATATTGCAATACTATTTCGTCTATAGAATAGTAAAAGGGGGAAATGATTTTATACTGAAATTCTATAACAGAACCTTCCTTTATATTCGGAAGAGTAAATTTTTCTTCATTCCTATACTTGTTCAATTCAGTAGTAAATACAGCAGATTTTTCCATTTTACTCTTTTCAATCTTACCGTTCACTAAACTGTAAGTGCATGCCTTTAGCCCAGAAATAGACTCCACATTACTATCACTCTTATACAACATTTGTGAAATAGTAGCATAGTCAAATCCCGCTTTATTATATATTTTTATACGTTCAAAAACATCGGTAATAATAGTAAAACCAGCTCCCTGAGCATAATTGAACCTAACATTCTTACTTCTATATAAAACCGTAGCTGCTGCTGAGGAATCACTGGGGTTAAAGGTTTCTCTTAATTCTGCCTCGGAAACTTTTCCGAATTTATAACTCTGGGCATTTGCCGTAAATACTATGGTCAAAAGAACCATTAGCAAGGTTGTTCTAATTTGCATCATGTTATTGGTTTTATGTAAAAAGTGGCTGTTTATTTCTTTAGAAGTACAATCTGCGCATTGTCCGTGCTGGCAACTTCTTTTCTAAAGTCGCGATACGCATTATATTTTTCTTTGGGATAAAATCCTTTTTTCAGGAAAAAACTTCGTTTGTAACTCACGGTATTCTCCGCTTCGTTATAATCAAAATCTACAGTGTATACGCCAAATTCATTTTCGATTTTCTTAGCACTAGGCAGCGCCTCTACCACGTATCCTTCAGGAAGCGTGATAACCGAATTATCCTCATCTAGGTACCCACGTTGAATTTCAAATGGCAGCTTTCTATTGCGGTAACGGTCCGGGACAACATTACGGTTATTAAAGGCATTGGCCGTAAACAAAATTCTATTTCCACTTAAAGAAGCATAGTTAGATGCGCTCAAAGAAACATTTTCATTAAAGACAACTTCTTTTTTATTATTATCAAAGTTATAGTTGGCAACGGTTAGGTTGTTTATGGAACTCCATCTGCTTTTAATCTTTTTTACAATTTCTTCTTCGGTTTCTTCCTCTAACCTAAAATGACTATTGTATCTACTTCCTTTGGTCATGAGCTTCGTTTCTCCAACAATGCTGCCATTAGGTTTTAGCTCATATGATGATGTAATAGATTGATAATTGTTCTCATTAAGGTAGGCTGTTGTAGTAACAATTTCACCACCTTCTGGTTTTACGATCATTACTTTTCTATCGTCCGTAAAACTGCCAACATAACCAAATGGAAGAATCTGGGATGTGCAGTCTACCCAATAGTACCTATCATTATACGGTATGGCAAGAATGACATGATTGCCCTGCGCCAAATCAGCAAAATCATCTTCAAAATCTACCTTATCACCTCCAGCTTGGACCACTGCATAATAAGAGGTAACCCCTACTTCTTTTAACAATGCTTTGGTATAGTTTGAAAGCCCCTTGCAATCTCCATACTTTACGCGGTCTACCTCAACAGCCGCTATAGGCTGAAGCCCCCCTATTCCTATTTGCACACTAATGTATCTGGTATTGTCCTGAACGTATTTATAGATGATTTTCGCCTTTTTCAAATCATCTTGAACGCCATCCACCAATGACTTGGCCTTTGCAACAGTTTGCGGACTTAATTCATCTCTGCCGGACAACAATTTTTCATCTACCCAAGTACCTAAATCTTTCCAGCTATCTACAGAAGCATCAAATCCTTTATAATGAAAATTCTTTATCCGGGTCATTAACCTGGGACAGATTTTCTTAAAAGAGGGACTCATGCTTTCCCGTTTTATAGCTTTAATACTATTTGCAGTATAGGTAATTGAGTTGTTTGTTTCCTCTATATCAAAATCAATATTTACTAAGTTTTTCTCTATGATAGTTGGCTTCAAATTCGCATTTGCATAGGTTATGCTATAGCGACTTTTTTCTACACTTACCAAAAAGCCATTCAAGAAAAACCATGATGGAATCGTGCCCGTATCCGGTGTCTCGTATTCACTTTCAAAAACAAGGGTATACGGGTAATTAACAGGGGTATAATCATAATATAAATGGCGATAATCATTATATAAAGAAAACCCGTCAGCAGCGTTAACATCCTTAAAATCCTTCTTTTTGATTTTTTCTATCTCATTGCCCATGGCGTCATAGACACGAACCTGAATATCCTTTATTTTTTTATCACTGTCATACCCCATACCGGTTCTTGCATGGCGGTCTCCAAGACGATTTAACACAGTAATTACCTGCTTAGTTTTAACCGTCATCTTTTGCTGCGAAAGAAGCTCAATCTCAACTTGATCTAAACGGACTACTGCATTTGCGTTCTCCGTAAGTTCTTTTTTTAATAAAAGGGCATTGTAATTTAATTCTTGAGCTGTAGAAATAATGCCCGTAAAAAATAAAAATGTTATTAGAGAAAGTCGCATTGCCTGTGATTGTCGTGAGAATTCAGAACAAAACACATCTTTTTCTTACAAATTGAAGAAAAAATTCGATAAAGAGAACCTATTCCTTGCTCTTCGTATCTATAGCAATAGTAACCGGGCCATCGTTTAGCAAATCCACTTTCATATCGGCACCAAAAATACCGGTACCAACCTTTTTACCTAGATCCAGTTCAATTTGCGCAATGAACTTCTCATAAAGAGGAATGGCCACATCCGGTTTTGAAGCTTTTATATATGACGGCCTATTACCCTTTTTTGTAGCGGCATGCAAGGTAAACTGGCTGACAACAATAGCATCGCCGTTTACTTCCTTTAGCGATTTGTTCATAACACCATTGGCATCATTAAAAATTCTAAGGTTGACAATTTTTCGGGACAGCCATTCAATATCCACTTGTCCGTCGGCATCTTCAATGCCCAACAAGATTAAAAATCCATTCTGTATTTCTGAAATTTTTTTTCCCTCTACCGTTACACTGGCCCTGAAAACTCTCTGAATAATAGCTCGCATTGCTCTTAATATAATATTTGATATTCCTAAAGACGCTATTTTTTTACGTCATGGATATCTACTCTGTAATTCTCTTCTTCTCCCGTTACCATTTGCACATAGCTACGATAACGGCTCCATGCTACCTCTTCTGCCTCTAGCGCCTCTTTTACGGCACATTTGGGTTCGTCTAGATGAAGACAATTGTTGAATTTACACTCCCCTTTCAATTCAAAGAATTCAGGAAAATAATCCCCAATTTCCTCTTTTTCCATATCTACAATCCCAAAGCCCTTAATGCCCGGAGTATCTATGATGCGAGCACCAAAATCCAAATCAAACATTTCCGCAAAAGTAGTGGTATGTTGGCCCTGAAGATGCTGACCCGAGATTTCCGTAGTTTTTAAATCCAGCTTTGGCTCCAATGCATTTACCAAGGTTGACTTACCTGCACCGGAATGACCTGCGAACATGCTGGTCTTACCCACCATCATTTCTTTTACCTTATCCACATTTTTACCGGACTTTGCCGAAATTCCAATACACGTATACCCTACATTCCTATAAAGTTCAGCCAGGTATTTAATCTCTGCCAATTCTTCAATAGAATAACTATCTACCTTATTAAAAAGTAATATAGCGGGAATATCATAGGCTTCTGCTGTTGCCAGAAAACGATCAATAAAAATGGTATAGGTAGTAGGATTGTTTAAGGTGACCAATAAGAAAACCTGATCTAAATTGGCCGCTATAATATGGGTTTGTTTTGAAAGGTTTACAGATTTCCGAATAATGTAGTTCTTACGATCTTCAATACCGTGAATGGTACCTACGGTATCATCCCCTAGCTTTTCTATTTTGAACGCTACTTGGTCCCCAACAGCAATAGGGTTCGTACTTTTTATACCCTGAATTCTAAATTTACCTTTAATACGGCATTCGTAAAACTCACCCTCTGGTGTCTTTACGGTATACCAACTTCCGGTAGATTTATATACAGTTCCCTTCATTATTATCAATTTCATTACAAAGAAACAACTTTACTTCATACTATCCGTGTAAAACAGGCTGTCTTAAAGGATATTGTCGCAAAAAATTACTTGACCCATTCCTAATTTACTTCTCCTTAATGCAACCTTTTACGAGTTCCGGTTGTCCTTATTAGCATAACTTAAAATTTATATGATGAAAAAAATTGCAGTAATAGCCCTTGTTTTGATTGCCACAACTTTTAACGTAAACGCGCAGGAGATAAAAATAATTACCAGTGTTGAATCCATTGTTCCTAGTGGATTGGGCAGGTCCAGAATTATTGATGCGCAAGAGGATAAAGATTTTGAGGAATTTACTTCTGAGCAGACCGAAGAAGACAATACCCGTAACAAATCTAAAAGAGGTAATATTAGAGTAAAGAATTTTGAAGAAACCAAGCTCCTTAACTTTTATAATATTGCCGGTATCCGTTTTCAAAATATAGCTGCCAACGATGCCGTTATCTCATCAAAACTTACGGATATGCTAAAAGAAGGCTGGGAACTTATTTTCGTGACCAGTGGTGTAGAGGCTGATGCCGGTGATAGCGATTCTCAAGGAATTTTCATTACACGATATGTTTTCAAAAGAGATTAAAAACAAAAAACGGCTTGTTTTTCAACAAGCCGTTTTTTTACATGCAATATAATCTGCACTATCCGTTTACAATCTTCTCTTGATGATTGATAGACTCTTGGTGAATAGCCTTGAACATTTTAAGAACGAATTCTTCGCTTAAACCACGAGCTTCACCCTCTAAGATCATAGCTCCTAAGATTTGGTTCCAACGGTTAGACTGTAATACCGCTACGTTCTTCTCTTTCTTAAGTTCTCCAATGCCATCAGAAACCTTCATACGCTTGCCCATAGTATCTATCAACTGATTGTCAAGAATATCTATCTGCGCTCTTAAGTTGCTTAATTTAGCATTGTACTCCGCTTCACTATCCGATTCTTTTCTGATTTTCAAATCTTTCATGATCTGCACCAATTTAGCTGGCGTTACTTGCTGTGCAGCATCACTCCAAGCATTGTCCGGATCAAAATGTGTTTCGATCATTAAACCATCAAAATTTAGATCAAGTGCCGTTTGAGATACATCAAAAATCATATCTCGCTTACCTGTAATGTGAGATGGATCGCTGATCAATGGCAAATCTGGAAACTTGTTCTGGAACTCAATAGCCAATTGCCACTCAGGAATGTTTCTATATTTTGTTTTTTCATAGGTAGAGAAACCTCTATGGATAGCTCCCAATTTTCTGATTCCAGCGGTATGCAAACGCTCAATACCACCTAACCACAAGGCCAAATCCGGGTTTACCGGGTTTTTAACCAATACAATCTTATCCGTACCTTCCAAGGCATCTGCCAATTCTTGCATGATAAAAGGGCTAACCGTTGAACGTGCTCCGATCCACAATAGATCTACATCATGTTCAAGTGCCAATTCTACGTGTGCACGATTGGCTACCTCTGTAGCAGTTTTCAATCCTGTTTCCGCCTTAACTTTTTGTAACCACTTTAAACCAAGTGCGCCAACACCTTCAAAGTTTCCTGGTCGTGTTCTTGGTTTCCAGATACCCGCGCGGTAGTAATTTACATCGGTATCTTTTAACTCGTGAGCAATACGCAACACTTGTTCTTCGGTTTCAGCACTACATGGCCCTGCTATTACTAGTGGATGGTCTAAACCCATATCATCCAACCATGTTCTCATTTCTTTTGAATTCTCCATTACTTCTTGTTTAGTGGTATTCCGTTTAAAATTTCCTTTATTTTATTAGTGTCGTTCATTTCGTTAAAAATTCCCGTGTAATCTCCTTTTTCCAGAAGTTGTTTAAACTCCTGAAGGTTCTGTATATATTCGGTCAAAGTTTCGACCACATTCTCTTTGTTCTGTTCAAAAATGGGCGTCCACATGGCCGGAGAACTCTTTGCCAGCCTTACGGTACTTTCAAAACCACTCCCCGCCATGTCAAAAATATCACGTTCATTTTTCTCTTTATCGATTACCGTCTTTCCCAACATAAAAGCGCTGATATGTGACAAATGCGACACGTAAGCAATGTGTTTGTCATGCGCCTCTGGATTCATATACCGAATCCGCATTCCTATTTGTTGAAAAAGTTCTAAAGCCCTTTCCTGAAGCTTAAATGCCGTTTTTTCAACTTCACAGATAATGTTGGTCTTTCCTGCATACAAATTTTCTATTGCTGCAGACGGGCCCGAAAACTCAGTACCTGCAATGGGGTGTGCCGCCAAATAGTTTCTTCGCTTTGGATGCGCATCCAATGTTTTACAAATTAAACTTTTGGTTGATCCGCCATCAAAAACCACACAATCATCATTAACTGCATCCAATATCTTTGGAAGCTCCGTAACCATTACTCCTACCGGAATAGTCACAATCACCATATCCGCAATTGCCAAGTCTGTATAACTAGAAGCTACATCTATAAAGCCCAAACTTAAGGCCTCGCTCAAGTGCGATTCGTTGGTATCTATTCCGTAAATTTTACATTCTGGACGTAGACGTTTAATATCCTTTGCAAAGGAACCTCCTATTAACCCAACACCTACTATAAAAACATTCATTTTATAAACTCTAATTTGTCCGTTTAAAACCGACTAATTGCTTCTTTAATTTTATCTTCCGTAACGCATAAAGAGAAACGTATATAGCCTTCCCCATTGCTTCCGAAAATAGTTCCTGGTGTTATGAAGAGATTCTTATCATACAACACCTCGTCTATAAATTCTTCTGCAGACTTGCTTCCTTCCGGTAATTTTGCCCAAAGGAACATGCCCACGGCCTTTGTATCATACGTGCAGTTCAACTTATCCGCTAATTGATACATTAATGCCCTTCTTGAAGTGTATACTTCATTCAATTTATCAAACCACTCTTGCCCACTTTTTAGGGCTTCAATGGCGCCTTTTTGAATTCCGTAGAACATACCGGAATCCATATTACTTTTCACTTTTAGTACCGCATTAATATGCTCTGCACTTCCCAAGACCATGCCTACGCGCCAACCGGCCATATTAAAAGTCTTGCTCAACGAATTCAGTTCCAAAGCAACATCCTTGGCTCCGTCTATAGCCAAAATACTAGAAGGCGAATCGTTAAGGACAAAGCTATACGGATTATCGTTTACCAAAAGAATATCATTCTTTTTGGCAAAAGCTACCAGCTTCTCAAACTGTGCCTTTGTGGCCGTTGCACCTGTTGGCATATGAGGATAACTCGTCCACATAATTTTTACCTTGCTCAAATCATGCTCCTGTAATTCCTCCAAATCAGGAAACCATCCGCCTTCGGCCGTTAGATTGTAATATTTTGCCTCTGCTCCTACCAATTTTGTAACCGATGTATAGGTTGGATACCCAGGGTTGGGAATCAATGCAATATCACCTTCATTTAAAAAGGCCATACTTATGTGCATAATACCTTCTTTTGACCCCATTAAAGGCAAAATTTCAGTAGCTGCATCTGCTGTAACACCAAATTTTAAGCTATAAAAATCGGCTACTGCCTCACGCAATTCCGGCAAACCTTGGTAGCTCTGGTACTGATGCGCACCACCGTCCAAAACGGCCTCTTGAATGCTTTTTATTATAGCTTCCGAAGGTGCCAAATCCGGACTACCAATACCCATATTGATAATTGGTCTTCCTTCGGCCATCAAACCACGAACCTCCCTTAGCTTCTTTGAGAAGTAATATTCCTCAACTGTATGTAAACGATTGGCCGTACGTATCATATTCTCGCATTTTTATATTCACCCAACACCTTAAAGTCTTCCGACATGATGTTCAACAGTGATTTTGCCTTATCAAAATTGTTATAATCGTTAAAAGTTACATCCACAAAAAAGGCATATTTCCATGGTGTCTCTATTATGGGCAATGATTGTATTTTTGTTAGATTCAACCTACAATCACTCATAACATTAAGCACAGCCGCAAGACTTCCGCGTTTGTGGTCCGTTACAAAACGTACCGAGGCCTTATTGATTTCGCCTTTTGGAAGCTCTTTATTTTTTGTCTTTACAATAATAAAACGGGTTGCATTGTTTTGTATGGTCTGTATGTTGTCTGCTACGATGTCCAAATCGTATAAACCGGCCGCTACCTCAGGAGCAATTGCCGCAATATGCTTTAACTGTTGGTCTTGAATACGCTTTGCCGTTTCCGCCGTATCTACATCTTCCACCATTTTTATATGCGGATGATCGCCGAAAAACTCCTTGCATTGCAGTAAAGCCATGGGATGTGACCTTACCTCTTCTATATCCGAAATTTTTTGCCCTTTTAGCACCATCAAATTATGGCTGATGTTTAAATAATGTTCCCCAACAATATGCAGGTTTTTGTGGTACACAAGTGCATAATTGGGTATGATCGAACCCGCAATAGAGTTCTCAATTGCCATTACCCCAACATCGGCTTTTTTTTGCAGTAACTGATCTACCAAGAAATCAAATGACATACATTCTACCAAATCCACATTATCATCAAAATACTCCCGAGACACCTGATGGTGGTTAGATCCCTTGATTCCTTGAATAGCTACTTTTAGCTTCATAATTGACTTTTCTTCCTTGTGCTGACAAACTTTATCCTGAAATTTTCAATAGGTATTGAACAAAAAAAGTCCCGTTTATAACGGGACTCTAATTTGTTTATATCATGCAATATCTTACAACAGTCCCATACCTCTCTTAAAAAAGAAGTAAAAATAAAAACCGTTAAAAAAGAATTGCTTTGTCATAACACACTTAAACTTGGGCTAAAGTAATAATTTTATTTAAAAATAAAACCGATAGCGCTCATTTTTTTCGATTTTATAGTTATCTCGCAGTCAGACATTGATGTTTTTTTGAATTCTACAGTTTAGATATTGTTATAAAGAAAATACAATATTACTTTATTGCTTATTTTTGAAGTAACAATATCGTTTTACATAACAGCCTACGGTATTAAGCAACATTCTAATATTACATACTACACCCCACCATGTCTATAAGCGTTAGTAATATCACCAAAAACTTTGGAAGTCAAAAAGCATTGAATAATGTTAGTTTTGAGTTGAAAAAAGGAGAGATAGTCGGTTTTTTAGGTCCTAACGGTGCCGGAAAATCAACCATGATGAAGATATTGACTACCTATTACACCTCCGATGAAGGTGAGGCAAAAGTTAATTCCTACGATGTTAAAGACGATAAAAAAAGTGTTCAGCAAAGTATTGGTTACCTGCCGGAACACAACCCTTTATATTTGGACATGTACGTTAAAGAATACCTTGCCTTTAATGCCGATGTGTACAAAACGGGCAAGTCTAGAATAGCCCAAGTCATAGAACAAACCGGACTTACACCAGAAGCCCACAAAAAAATAAGCCAACTTTCCAAAGGATACCGCCAACGTGTGGGACTGGCCGCTGCCCTGTTGCACGACCCCGAAGTACTTATTTTGGACGAGCCCACTACGGGACTTGACCCAAACCAATTACTGGAGATACGGAAACTCATTAAAGAAATTGGAAAAGAAAAAACCATATTGCTCTCTACCCATATCATGAAGGAGGTTGAGGCCGTCTGTGACCGAGTGCTCGTAATTAACAAAGGGGTTCTTGTAGCCGATAAAAAACTGAGCGAACTACGTGATGCAGAGGAACAAATTATTGAAGTAGAGTTTGATTATAGGGTTGAAGAGGCTTTCCTGAACAAATTACCCAATGTAACACACGTAAAGAATACGGGCGGTTTTGTTTATGAAATTACTTTTAATACCTCAAAAGACATGCGCCCGGCCGTTTTTGACTTTGCTCATGACAATGAGCTTAAAACATTGCAATTAAGCCGTAAAAACAAAAACCTGGAGAGTTTGTTTACTGAGCTTACTTCTTCCTGAAAACAAAAATCCGGAAATCAATAATTGACTTCCGGATTTTTTTTTGTGAGACTTTTTTAAAATTTCAGAGCTAGCCCAACTCCATTTTCATTAACAGCAGGCACCATCCTGAACGAAGTTCCATTACCTACACTTTCATTATAGTTCAAAATTGCTTCCTTTTTGTTTTTCATGGCATGATGAAAGAAAATTGACCCTATTATTCCCGTTCCCGCAAAGGCTATTGCAGGCCCCGTAACAGGTTTATGGTCATTCTCATTGACCAAAAACCAAATAGCAGTTCCAAAGTTAGCTGCTCCGGCAATCATACCCCCTACCATTTGTTTTTTCGATTTTCCCCAGTTTAACTGAGCAACTTGACTTTCCGACATAATCTTATCAATCTCTTTCCAAGTCAGCTTGTTTTTATCTTGATAAAATTCTGGGCCCCACATGCCCGAAAAAGAAGTGATTTCCTGAGCGGTCATCGTCAGAGTTAAAAGGCCCAACCCAAAGGTTAAAACCATTAATTTTAAATTTTTCATAGCTTTTTTTTATAAAGCTAGGGCATTAAAGTCTAGATAACAACAATCTAACACTCAGAAAACGGGATGTATTAATTTTTTATGCGTTTGAATTAAAATCGAAAAAAATACTATGAAACTACATTATTGGAAGTAATCAACTTATCTATAATTGCATCCAACTCAGGTTGGATTTTAGGGTCCGTACAATTGGTTAAGATGGAAAACACCATTTGCTCTTCCGGATACACAAAGAAGTTGGAATAACCGCCTACGCCATTGCCAACATGCCCATAGAAACGTCTACCTTTAACATCTTCGCTTACTTGCCAACCCAGACCGTAATAGGTGGAACCATTGTTGACCGTTTGGGCCGTAAGAAATTCGGCTTCAAGATTAGGAGTCAATACTTCTTCATCCAGATAGGCTTGACCAAACCTGGCAATATCCTCAGCAGTTGATAGAAAACCACCGCCGGCCAGTTTATAAAAGTTGTCTACCGGAATGGCCTCCCTAAATCCTAATCTGTTTTTGGAATAGAATTTTACCACATCGTTTGATTTTGACTGATTTCGTGAGGATATTTCTTTGTCCTCTTCCAAATCTGACTGAACAACAGGAATTGGTTCCTCGGGTTCTTCAAACCCAAACTGTATTTGACCTGACTCCTCTATAAGCTCCGGAGCAGGTTCATCTTTAGCCGGCAGAGCTGTACCCAATTCAGCGTTGGATTGGTCTTTATTTAGCTGAGTCAAATCTAAATCAGGCCAAAACGTATGGTTCATCTCTAAGGGCTGCAATACTTTCTGTGCTACATATTCCTCAAAAGGCAGCCCACTGGCTTCCTGCATTGCCAAAGAAATCAACACCCAATCAAAACTGTTATAGAGGTAATCCGTTCCCGGTTCAAAAAGGAGTTCATCATCTTTAAAGATTTCAATACTTTCCTTAATGGAATAAGGTTTATTCAATCCATATTCAATACCGCGATATCCTCTAATACCTGCCGTATGACCAGCCAATTGCCTAATGGTAAAGTCATATTTTTTCTTTGGAAAATAGGGCACATAAGTGTAAAAAGAAGTGTCTAAATCAATAGTTCCTTCTGCAACCAAATGAGCCAAAGCAGTTGCAGCAATAGGCTTGGAGACACTTGCTATCCGAAATACCGAAGACTGCGGATTTACCGGAATTTCCTTTTCCATATCGGCAAAACCATATCCTTTTTGAAAAAAACGCTCCCCATCTTTTAAGACGGTAATTGCCAGCCCAGGAACTTTATTGTTCTTGACCAAATTTTGGAGTAGCATATCGGCCGTAACCAGATTATTCAAAGATGGTGCATCTCCTAGAATACGCTTTTTGGCGAATACATTTTTAATATATTTTAGAATGGGATTCATATCAGATGTTGGTCAGTGCAAAGTTACAGATTGCATCTGTGCCCGTACCAATTTCACCAACAGAACTTTTAACTCAAATGCAGAATTACTGAAAAACCAATCGGCCTTTATACAACTCTTCCACATCAACCTCTGCGGGTTGATTAGCACTAAAGACATCGCCCACCCCACGGATTACTCCTTTGATGGACAATTGTGGGTTTACGAACATATCATTGGAGCCCCTGTGATTTATAGTTACGTTTTGCGTAACTAAGCCCGAAGCTTCAATACGGGAATCTCCGGCGGCAATGGTTAAGTTCAAATCGTTAGTAGAACCTTTCAATTTAAAGTAGGCAATACCGTTCACCACCACACTTAAGGTCTGCACATCCAATTCAAGGTCAAAATCTCCATCTGTGGTTTGAGCTTCCGGATCCGCAAAACTTTCGGACAAAAGCGTTAATCGCGGGTAGGCCAGAACACCATCACTAGATATAGTCCAGCCCGTACTGCTTCGTATTTCGGTAATATTGGGTGCGGTTACATAAATTTTGGTAACCCCGTAGTCCCTAAAATAATTACAATCATTGGTGTCTCGCAAAAGTAAACGCCCTTCTACGACTTCTGCGGTAACCTCATTTCTTAGCACACTACCGGTTTCAATTTCTACTTTATGGGTATTACCCTGCTTTAAAACCAAGGTTACATTTTCATATACCGTGATTTTAGTAAAATCGGACACCGTTACTTCTTCGCGAACGATATCACCTGTACTTTGAAAACAATCCGATGCATTTTCTCCATTGCACGACACCAATACTACCAGACAAAAAAGAATTCCAAAAAAATAAGACATCGGCAAAACCTCACTATTGTTTAAACATGTGATTTTGATTCCCTTATTTTTTAATTCTCTTACCATACTCCGTGTTTCTTTATAAACGAACGCCAATACCAAACTCTACTGCTTCCGCCGCTGCCCCGTGAGATTTAAGGCTTACGACCCCAAAAACCTTCTCGCCAAAATAGCGCTTTAAACTAAACCTATTATAGACCTTTCCCTCAAAATCAAAAGGATAATACACGTAGTACCCTAACTGGGTTCCTATAGATAGTTTATTGATAAAGAGTTCATGCCCCACAAAAACACCTACCCGTTTAAAATCAGTATCTGCAGCAATATTATTTTCAGGAAATGCTATGGATTGGTACCGTATCAGTTCTTTTAAAAAGTTGCTAAAAAACACATCCGTCCCCAATTGTAGAGCACTTTTACGACCTAAACGCTTATCTGCATAACCGGAAAAAATATAAAACGGAAATTGGCCGTGACCAATATTATCACTCTCGTTCACTCCCGTTCTGAATATTAAATTATACCGGATAGGCTCCGTAACTTTTTTCTTTTCACGCCGAATATATTCGGTTTCCTCACCTTCCAGCGTATACGTCAACCCCACATTAAAGGCAAAGGTATTAGTAGAGGTATTAGGAGCCTTAACGTTGGCATTGGAATAATGCATGATAGAAAACCCCGCCTTAAAACCTAAACCTTTGTACAAGTTTTCTTTGTGATAATTAAGCATAAGATAGTTAGAACTCAGTATTCTGGTTCCATAGGCATTGTTCCTAAAATTGGTTTCCCGGTCATAAGGGTTGGTCATATAGGCCAAACCTTGAGCCACACGAAATTGAAGGTTACGTTTTAAGAAGTAAAAATTAAAATGGGCATATAGCCCATAGGCCTCTCCTAGTGTAGAACTGTTCGTATTTTGGTAGATAAAAGAACCTCCCAAATCTGGATAATTGTAGCCCTGCTGCCAATCTTCCAGACCATAAGTTTTTCGGTTATAGGCCAAGATAACCCCTGCAGGATGGTTCGTAATCAAATGCGAAATATCCGGATTGTGCAAAATAATGGAACCATAAAATTGGTTCGCATCAAATGTGTAGCTGTGTACTCTGCGGGTCTCTTGAGAAAAACAAGTCCCTACACACATTAGAAAAAATAAAAACACCCTTGGGTTCATGGAGCGCAAAACTAATACTATTCGTTATTTTAAACCCAAGGTTGGACTTATTTTCTTACAAAAATCAGTTCTCTAAAAAAGCTGCTCGGCAATGGCCTTAATATTATCGGACTTACCCATTGAGTAATAATGCAATACGGGAACCCCCGCCGCCTTTAACTCCTTAGATTGCTGAATGGCCCATTCCACACCTACCTTACGCACCTCTTTGTTGGACTTGCAATCATCTACCGCATCAATCAAATCCTGTGGTAAATCTATCCTAAAAACCTGCGGTAACAATTGCAAATGTCTCTTTACGGCAATGGGCTTAATACCCGGAATAATAGGAATGTTTATACCCATTTTCTTGGCCTCATCAACAAACTCAAAATATTTCTGATTGTCAAAAAACATCTGGGTCACTACATAATCCGCCCCGGCATCAACTTTTTCCTTCAGTCTTTTTAAATCGGATTTTAAAGAAGGAGCTTCCAAGTGTTTTTCAGGATACCCCGCAACACCAATGCAGAAATCGGCACAGTTATCCGTATCCACCGTGTCATGCAAGTAGTTCCCACAATTTAACTCGTGCACTTGCTTTACCAAATCTACGGCATACGTATGTCCTCCCTTGGTTGGCTGAAAATACTTCTCATCCTTCATGGCATCGCCACGCAGCGCCATAATATTATCAATGCCCAAATAATGACAATCTACCAATAGGTACTCCGTCTCTTCACGGGTAAAACCTCCACAAAGCACATGCGGCACCGTATCTACATCATACTTATGTTTAATGGATGCACAAATACCCACCGTACCTGGGCGCATACGCGTCAACTTTTTATCCAACAGCCCGTCACGATCAATATACACGTACTCCTCACGCGAAGTGGTCACATCAATAAACGGAGGTTTAAACTCCATTAAAGGGTCTATATTATCATAAAGTTCTTGAATCTGATGCCCTTTTACCGGTGGTATAATTTCAAAGGAAAATAGAGTTTTACCCTTTGCATTTGTAATGTGGTCCGTTATTTTCATGTATGCTGCCCCTAAAAAGGGAATTTTAATGTTTATTCTATATTTTGGCGTTCGGGCGGGCTATTAGCTAAATTTTTTAAGACCTATCGGCCTTAAAAAGATACCGCTGCT
This sequence comes from Zobellia sp. B3R18, assembly GCF_018860715.1. NCBI lineage: Bacteria > Pseudomonadati > Bacteroidota > Flavobacteriia > Flavobacteriales > Flavobacteriaceae > Zobellia > Zobellia sp. B3R18. The sequence goes on from NZ_JAHKQG010000002.1 coordinate 119,800, forward strand.
ATCCCTAACGCATTGGTTTTACTTTTAAAAATTACAACTCCGTAAGCATTTGCTTCACCTCCGCATAGCTTTCCAGATATTCCCAATAAATCCATCTGCCATCTAAGTAATCCGTAAGGATATACTTTTCACTAACGGATTTGATGCGGTCTACGGCTACAAGCTTTTTAGAAAAGCCATCTACCACAACCCTTTCCTCAATCTCCTTGTTATTTTGATCGTACCCATGGCTGATCATAAAACTGCCCAAACTTACCTCAACATATTTTTTCATATCAGTCATCCGAAATATTAGGCGCCAGCCACTTTGTTGCTTTCTCCAACGGAATTCCCTTTCGCTCCGCAAAGTCTTCCACCTGGTCCTCTTTTATTTTACCCAATCCAAAATACCGGGCTTCCTCGTTAGCAAAATAATACCCGGAAACCGATGATGCCGGCCACATGGCCAAACTATCCGTAAGCTTAACACCAATACGTTCTTCCACCTTTAACATATCCCAAAGGGTAAGTTTTTCCAAGTGATCGGGACAGGCAGGGTAACCCGGTGCCGGCCTTATTCCTTTGTATTTTTCGTCTATCAACTCGTCATTCCCCAAGTGTTCGTTAGCCGCATAGCCCCAATGATTTGTTCGTATCTCCAAATGCAGATACTCCGCAAAAGCTTCTGCAAGACGGTCGCTCAGGGCCTTTACCAAAATGGAATTATAATCATCTAAGTTCTCGCGGTACTTATCCGCCAGTTCATCGGTTCCAAAACCTGTGGTAACACAAAAGCAACCTACATAATCCTGCTTACCCGTTTCCTTTGGCGCAATAAAATCTGCCAATGCATAATCCGGGACACCTTCACGACGTTTTAGCTGTTGCCTCAGGGTCCTAAAAATATATTTTTCGCTGTTAGCACCATCCTCTACATCAACCTCAATATCATCATGGTTCCCTAGCGTATTGGCCGGAAAAAGTCCAAAAACACCTTTCCCTGTCAACTTTTTATTCTTTAGGATATCCTTCAACATTTTCTGGGCATCGGCAAAAAGTTCCGTAGCCTGCACACCTACCACCTCATCCGTTAAAATATCCGGATATTTTCCGTGTAACTCCCAACTTCTAAAGAATGGAGTCCAATCTATAAAAGGCACCAATTTCTCCAGGTCTACATCTTCAATCACCTGAATACCCAATTGATTTGGCTTAACAATAGTAGTAGCATCCCAATCAATCTTAAATCGGTTTTCCCTGGCGGCCCCTATTGTTTTATACTCTTTCTTCTTGGTACGGCTCAAGAATTTTTCCCTAAAGACGTCATAATCCTCTTTAATGGACTTCTTATAACTAGCCGATGTTTCCTTTTGCAACAGGTCGCCTACTACGGTAACCGCTCGCGAGGCATCGTTTACATGCACTACGGCCTCACTGTATTGTGGGTCTATTTTTACTGCAGTATGGGCTTTACTGGTGGTTGCACCTCCTATGAGCAAGGGCACTTTAAAATTCTTGCGCTCCATCTCCTTTGCCAAATGAACCATCTCGTCCAGAGACGGTGTAATAAGTCCGCTTAGACCAATGACATCTACGTTGTGCGCAATGGCCTCCGCTATAATTTTTTCTGGCGGAACCATAACCCCTAAGTCTACAATTTCATAATTGTTACAGGCCAGTACAACGCTTACGATATTTTTACCAATATCATGAACATCTCCTTTTACGGTAGCCATCAATATTTTACCGTTACCCTTATCGTCTCCAACTTGAGGGTTCTTTAATTTTTCCTCTTCAATATAAGGTAACAAATAGGCTACGGCCTTCTTCATTACACGGGCAGATTTCACCACCTGTGGCAAGAACATTTTACCGCTTCCAAAAAGGTCGCCCACCACGTTCATTCCGATCATAAGATTGCCTTCAATTACCTCTATAGGCTTATCGGCGGCAAGACGTGCTTCTTCTACATCCTCAACTATATATTGATCAACACCTTTTACCAAGGCTCTTGTAATTCTATTCTGCAAAGGTTCTTCACGCCAAGAAAGGTCTACCGTGCTCTCTTTGGCCTTACCTACTACAGATTCGGCAAAATCCAGAAGACGCTCTGTGGCATCGTCCCTACGGTTAAGTATAACATCCTCTACGTGCTCCAGTAAGTCCTTGGGAATATCATCGTAAATTTCCAACATTGTAGGGTTTACGATTCCCATATTCATACCCGCTTTTATGGCGTGGTACAAGAATACCGAGTGCATGGCCTCACGCACGGGATTATTGCCCCGAAACGAAAATGAAACATTACTTACCCCACCACTGACATTGGCGTACGGCAAGTTTTCACGAACCCATTTAGTAGCCCTAATAAAATCTATGGCATTTAGCTTATGCTCATCCATACCTGTGGCTACAGGAAATATATTTAAGTCAAAAATGATATCCTCTGGAGGAAAACCTACTTGGTCTACCAGAATATCATAGGACCGTTTGGAAATCTCAATACGACGATCGTAATTATCCGCCTGACCTACTTCATCAAAAGCCATAACGATTACGGCAGCCCCGTACCGTTTTACCAATTTGGCATGATTAATAAATTCTTCTTCGCCTTCTTTTAAGCTGATAGAATTCACCACACATTTACCCTGCACTACCTGAAGACCGGCCTCAATAATATCCCATTTAGAACTATCGATCATAATGGGTACTCTAGCAATATCCGGTTCGGCAATAACAAGGTTCAAGTACTTTACCATAGCTTCCTTACCATCAATTAAACCATCATCCATATTAATATCGATGATTTGCGCCCCACCTTCTACTTGATCCCGGGCCACATCCAGCGCCTCTTCAAACTTTCGCTCTTTAATTAGGCGCAAAAATCGTTTGGACCCCGCCACATTGGTACGCTCGCCCACATTTACGAAATTACTCTCGGGGGTGATGACCAGTGGCTCCAAACCAGATAGTTTAAGGAATCTGGCGGGCTTTTGGTTATTGGTTGTTGGTATATTTGAGTCGTTACTCATAGTACTTGATGAACTTCTTTAGTTTTTTCTTTGTCGTAGCCTATTTAAACTGCCGCTACTGCACGTGGATCATACTTCCTTACCAACTCTGCAATAGCGGCAATATGTTCCGGGGTAGTACCACAGCATCCACCAACGATGTTTACCAGCCCTTTCTCTACATATTCCTTGATTTGTGCTGCCATCTGTTCCGGTGTTTCATCATACTCTCCAAAGGCATTGGGCAAACCTGCATTGGGATGTGCCGAAACGGCATGCTCCGTTTTATTGGACAATACTTCTAAGTGCGGCACCAATTGATCGGCTCCTAAAGCACAATTAAAACCAACCGACAAGATAGGAATGTGTGAAACGGAAATTAAAAAAGCCTCTGCGGTCTGGCCCGAAAGCGTTCTGCCCGAAGCATCCGTAATTGTGCCACTTACCATTATGGGCACTTCTATATTTCGTTCTTCCTTTACTTCTTCTATAGCGAACAAGGCCGCTTTTGCGTTCAACGTATCAAAAATGGTCTCTACCATTAGCATATCTACACCCCCATCTAACAACGCCTCTACTTGCTGTTTGTAAGCTATACGTAATTCATCAAACGAAACCGCTCTATAACCCGGGTCATTAACATCCGGGGACATACTGGCCGTTTTGTTCGTTGGCCCCAAACTGCCTACTACAAACCTAGGCTTATTGGGTTCTTTGGCGGTAAACTCATCCGCCACTTGTTTGGCAATACGTGCAGATTCAAAATTAAGATCGTACACCAATTCTTCCATGTCATAATCAGCCATGGCAATTGTTGTACTGGAAAACGTGTTGGTTTCTACAATGTCCGCACCGGCAGCAAAGTATTTTCTATGCACCTCCGCTATAGCTTCGGGCTGTGTTAGTGACAATAAATCATTATTGCCTTGAACAGGGGTTTTCCAATCCTTAAAACGCTCACCTCTAAAATCCTCTTCGGTGAATTTATAGCGTTGAAGCATAGTACCCATGGCACCGTCCAACACTAAAATGCGTTCTTTTAATATCTCTTGAATGTTTTTCATTTCTTTTCCTCCTCTAATTGAGTGTTCAAACGCAACCAAATTCAATTTATATTATATTGAAAATGTTACTCTAAAATCTTCCTACCAACAATTATCAAGCAAAAGAATAAGGACAATTGTAATTGCCTCTCTTTGTTATCTGTCCCAAAACATACCAGGATAGAATGTAGCACCTTCTTTATAAGAAAAGGGTTGCCAAGGTTTCACAGGGTCTATTCCCTCCACCTTTCTTGATAACAGTCCTATATTTTTAATGAACGATTTGCAAAGTAACACCACATCTCCTTCAAAACCAAAGAAACATGCCTGTTTTTGGCACTTTACATTAGATAAAAACCTTCCGTAAATTGAGATAACAGAAGGTTTTTATGAATTATATGCACACTACTAGCTAATTAAGAAATACTTTGAACAACCTCTTTTTTGGCCTCTTTCTTACTACCGTCAAAACCTTCTACCCCACCTACAGTGGTATACTTCATAACATATCTCTTACCGGGGTTGATCAATTGGTAAGCATATTGACACATTACGGCGGCCTCATGGAAACCGGATAGAATCAGTTTTAGTTTTCCTTCGTAGGTATTTACATCCCCAATGGCAAAAACACCAGGTATATTGGTTTGGTAATCTTTGGCGTTGTTCACCTTAATGGCATTACGCTCAATTTCCAAGCCCCAATCACCAATTGGACCTAATTTTGGAGAAAGACCGAACAATGGAATAAAGTTATCTACCTCAACATAGGTTTCTCCCTTTTCGGCATCGTTATGCTTAATAACAACCGCTTCCAAATGGTCATCTCCGTACAACTTTTTCACTTCGGCTTCCGTGAATAATTTTATTTTTCCTGCTTTTGCCAATTCTGCCGCTTTCTCAACAGAATCCAAAGCTCCTCTAAATTCGTTTCTACGGTGCACTAAAGAAACTTCAGAAGCTACATCGGCCAAGAAAATAGCCCAATCCAAAGCAGAATCACCACCTCCGGCAATAACAACTTTTTTACCCCTATATACTTCAGGGTCTTTAATGATATAGGCTACGCCTTTGTCCTCAAAATCGGCTATGTTCTCAATAGGCGGCTTTCTAGGCTCAAAAGAACCTAAACCACCTGCAATAACAACTACCGGGGCATGGTGCTTTGTACCTTTATTAGTGGTTACGATAAAAGAACCGTCTTCTTGCTTATCCAATGTTTCCGCTCTCTCACCTAAGGTATAACCCGCTTCAAAAGGTTTGATTTGCTCCATAAGATTGGTTACCAAATCTCCTGCGAGAATTTCCGGGAAGGCCGGAATATCATAAATTGGTTTCTTTGGATAAATTTCCGAACATTGGCCACCTGTCTGAGGTAAAGCGTCTATTAAGTGACATTTTAGCTTTAACAAGCCTGCTTCAAATACTGTAAAAAGACCTGTTGGGCCTGCGCCAATGATGAGAATATCTGTTTTTATCATAACTATTAACTTAACTGTAATTCTTGATTTTGGGCAATTGATAAAATGGTTGCCCTATGTTTTACTACTTCACCTATTATAATTATTGCCGGATTGGTCAACTGTTGCCGCTCCACTTCACCTATAATAGATGCAATGGTACCAATTGCAATTTTTTCATCTTTTCGGGTCCCATTCTGCACAATAGCAATTGGGGTTTCCGATTTGCCCTCGGCTTTGAACAATTCCGCTATTTGTGGCAGTTTGCTCATCCCCATAAGAATAACCACCGTGGCGTTACTTTTTGCGGCCAAAGCAACATCACCCGAAAGTTTGTGTTCCTTGGTCGTTCCTGTAATTACCCAAAAACTTTCTGCGGCACCTCTTTTAGTAACCGGAATGTTCTGTGATGCAGGAACCGATAAACATGAGGATATACCCGGCACCATAGCAACGTCTAGCCCATGGCTCGCGGCATATTCCATTTCTTCGGCGCCACGGCCAAATACAAATGGATCTCCACCTTTTAGACGCACCACATGAGCATTGGTCTTAGCCCTACTAACAATGAGCTCGTTTATTTGCTCTTGTTGGTATGCATAACACCCTTTTCTTTTGCCCACGAAAATGTGTTCGGCTTTGGGTGCATACTCCAGCAACTCAACGGACACCAACGCATCGTACAACACCACATTGGCACTTGCCAATGCCTTGATGGCTTTGAGCGTAATAAGCTCAACATCACCAGGGCCTGCACCAATTACCGTAAAACGACCGCCTAAATTGGATGAAGTGTTATTATTTTCGTTGGAATATTTCATGTTTAGGCTTCTGCCAATTCTTGTTGTCTAAATTTCTCAACTGCTTTTAAAAATGCCTTAGCATCTTCCAAATAGCTTTTTGCGAAAGCTTCAGTCGGTTCATTTTTATTCAATTGCAAAGCAAGTTCTTCAAAACCTTGTCCTAAATCTATTCTACCAGAGGCAACAAATTTGGCATCAAAATCCTTAATGATGCTTGCATGCGTATTTACTTTAGCCTTTTCTGAAGTTAACAGTGCTTTTGCAGAGTTCACCATAGAAGAATACGAGTGGTAAATACTAGCCGCCCATTTCTTTTCTTCAAATGCTTCTTGGGCATTCTGTATTTTTTCTTCACTTTCAAAAAGCAAAGTAGCGATAAGGTCAATTACTACACCGGCACACTCACCGATACCGATTGCTTTTTCATAACGCTCCGTATTACCCCAGTCAATAAAGTCTTCCGCAGTAAGATTTTCAACGTCCGATAATGGCGTTAGGAAATCATAAAAATACATCTGACCTTTTTCTTCGTAGTAATCCGCATACGACTTTCCGTTTCCGTTTTGGTCGTAGTCATCCAAAATTAATCGCAAAGCTTCAGGACCTCTTTTAGAAGGAATTTTCACCACCTTATCAGCAAATCTTCCGTTACCGTTTCCATCGTTACCACCACCTAACAAGACTTGAAGTGCAGGTGCAACCAACTTATCCTTGGTTCTTACACTCATACCCTGAAAACCAATATTGGCCATGTTGTGCTGTCCACAGGCGTTCATACACCCACTGATTTTGATAACAACATCTGGGTTGCTTGTATACTGTGGATATTCCACCTTCATGATTCTTTCCAATTCCTCAGCAATACCCGTACTACTGGCAATACCCAAGTTACAGGTATCCGTACCCGGACAGGCCGTAATATCTATAGCCTTGTTATAGCCCGCTTCTACAAAACCAAGTTTCTTTAGTTCATTGTAGAAAAACGGCACCAAATCATTGGCAACGTAAGGAATCAATATATTTTGACGCAAGCTTAATCTTAATTCACCGGCAGCATATTGCTCCACCAAATCTGCCAACAACCTTGCTTTATCCGTATAAAAATCACCTAAAAGCACTTTAATACCTATAGCCGAATACCCTTCCTGTTTCTGAGGAATAAGGTTTGTAGATTTCCAGATTTCAAAAGCTTCCGTATCCTCAATTTCCACTTGTGGCGCATCAACTTTAGCAACCTCAACTTTTGGATAAGCTTCGGCATCAATAGGATAGCTTTGTACCGGAATCGCTTTTTGCTCTTCGGCCAATAACTGCTTAAAACCATCAAGTCCTATGTCCTTCAACAAGAACTTCATTCTTGCCTTGGCCCTACTCTTTCTCTCACCGTAACGGTCAAAAACACGAACCACACCTTCCATTAAAGGAATGATCTGATCTGCCACAAGGAATTCAAAAAGTAGCTCGGCATGACGTGGTTGTGACCCCAGACCACCGGCTAACATTACTTTAAAACCTCTTACCCCATCCTGAATTTTAGCAATAAAACCAAGATCGTGCATGTACGAAAGACCAGTATCCGCATCACTAGCAGAAAAGGAAACCTTGAACTTACGGCCCATTTCCTGACTGATCGGATTACGCAAGAAATACTCAAAAAGTGCATGAGCATATGGCGAAACATCAAACGGCTCATCTACATCTATGCCGGCAGTTTCACTAGCCGTTACGTTACGTACCGTATTACCACAAGCTTCACGAATGGTAACATCATCTTTCTCCAACTCTGCCCAAAGTTCCGGCGTACGGTCAAGATCTACATAATGTATTTGAATATCCTGACGCGTAGTAATATGTAATCTACCTCTAGAATATTCATCAGAAACATCGCTTATACGCTTTAACTGCTTAGAAGTAACCTTACCGTATGGCAACTTGATACGAATCATCTGCACACCTGGCTGACGTTGACCGTAAACACCTCTGGCCAAACGCAAACTGCGGAACTTTTCCTCATCTAAATTACCTTCTTTGAACTGGCGTATTTTAGCCTCCAACGCCAAAATATCCTTCTCAACAACCGGGTTTTCTATCTCTGTTCTGAAACTTTGCATACTATATTTCTTCTAGCTTCTTACCGTTTATAGGTAGATTAATAATTGTATATTTTTCCTATAGGGTTTATAGGGATAATTAAACCAGCATCCTTGCCCTTTGGGTTAGAAACGGACTTCTTAGCTTATGAAGCCTGCCCCTACCGTACTATTGGTCTGCGTATCTATTAAGATAAACGAACCATTGGTACGGTGATCTTTAAATTTGTCGTAAAAAATTGGTTTATTTAACTTGAAAGTTACCTGAGCGATATCATTCATGCCCAAACCATCTACATTGGTATCAATACCTGAATAATCAGGGTTGATTTTATGATGGATATTATCCACCTTGGCCAACACTTTATTTACACCGTGTTGTACCACATATTTTTTACCTGTAGTCAATTTATTGGAATCCATCCAAGAAATAGTAGCGGTAAACTGCTTATCTATTGTAGGTAGGTCTTCTGCCCTTACCAACATATCTCCTCTACTGATATTGATTTCATCTTCTAAAGTTATCGTTACCGATGACCTTCTTGAAGCCGTCTGGAATTTTTTATCGTAGAAGTAAATATCCTTAATCTTAGATCTGGTCTGTGATGGAAGTGCTACAACCTCATCACCCACACTTAATTCACCACCGTAAACTTTACCGGCAAAACCTCTAAAATCATGGTGCTCATCTGTCTTAGGACGAATTACATACTGAACCGGGAAACGAGGTGTACCCACGTTAAAAATATCCTTACGATCTAAAGCCTCAAAATGCTCCAATAAAGTAGGACCCGTATACCAAGGCGTCTTATCTGTTTTGTTCACGACGTTATCACCTTTAAGGGCACTAACGGGAATGAAAGTAATCTTTTGATCTTGGTAATCTCTCTTCGCCATCAATTCCTCAAAATCGGCTTTAATAGCATTATAAGTTTCCTCAGAATAATCTACCAAATCCATTTTATTAATAGCTACCACCACATCTTTGATGCGCAATAGGTTATTGATAAAAAAGTGACGGTTGGTCTGCTCAATAACCCCTTTTCTAGCATCGATCAAAATAATCGCTGCTTGAGATGTAGAAGCTCCGGTAACCATGTTACGTGTGTATTCTACGTGACCGGGAGTATCAGCAATAATGTAACTTTTCTTTGCAGTTGAAAAATAGATATGCGCCACATCTATAGTAATACCTTGCTCACGCTCGGCCACTAGACCATCTGTAGCCAATGAGAAATCCAGGTAATCATACCCTTTGCTCTTACTGGTCTTTTCTATGGCTTCCAACTTATCGCTGGTCAATGATTTTGTATCGTACAGAATTCTACCGATCAAGGTACTTTTTCCGTCATCTACACTACCTGCTGTTGCTATCTTTAATACGTCCATCTTCTTTGGCTGTAATTTTTAATCAAATTTTTTAAACTAATTCCCTGATTGAGAATCCTAAAAGTACCCCTGTTGTTTTCTTTTCTCCATTGCCGCTTCAGACCTTTTATCGTCTATACGGGCTCCTCTTTCAGAAATACTGGAATCACGAATCTCTTCAACAACAGATTCAATATCGGTAGCATCGGAAAAAACGGCTGCGGTACAGCTCATATCCCCTACGGTACGGAAACGCACCATACGCTCTAAAACTTCCTCATCTTCTTCTTGGTACACATAATCCGAGTGTGACCAGATCAAACCGTCACGCAAGAACACCTTACGTTTGTGCGCGAAATAGATAGAAGGAATTTCAATTTCCTCATCTTTTATATACGACCAAACATCTAACTCCGTCCAGTTTGAAATAGGGAACACACGTACGTTCTGCCCTAATTCTATCTGACCGTTCAACATATCAAAAAGCTCTGGGCGCTGGTTACGCTCATCCCACTGGCCAAAATCATCACGTACCGAAAAAATACGCTCCTTTGCCCTAGCCTTTTCCTCATCTCTACGAGCCCCACCTATACAGGCATCAAACTTGAATTCCTCAATGGCATCCAACAATGTAGTGGTCTGCAACGAGTTTCTACTTGAGTATCTACCGGACTCTTCTTTAACCTTACCTTGATCAATAGAATCCTGAACATTACGCACTATAAGCTCCAAACCTAACTCCTCTACCAATCTATCTCTAAACTCAATAGTCTCAGGAAAGTTATGACCTGTATCAATATGCATTAAAGGGAAAGGAATTTTTGCCGGCCAAAATGCTTTTTGTGCCAAACGCACCAAAGTGATGGAATCTTTTCCACCGGAAAATAAAAGTACCGGTCTCTCAAATTGAGCAGCTACCTCTCTAAAGATGTAGATGGCCTCGTTTTCTAAGGCGTTGATGTGTGATGTATCTTGGCTCATAATTTTTGAATATATATTTTTCGCTACTGCTATGCTTCTATTATATTTTTTCCGCTAAATGCGGAATGTATTTTAAGTATGTAACCCACACTCACGGTTCTCAAGAACCTTTGTTGGATCAAAATATTTATGCTCGTTAGGCAATTCTCTTTTTTCCAAATAAGCATCCAACTGCGCGTCGCTCCAATGGTAAAACGGACTCACTTTAAGAACACCGTCTTTGCTTACACTTAGAATATCCAATGAATCTCTTAACGCAGTCTGTCCTTTTCTAAGGTTTGTAAACCAAACATCCGGTTTATGCGCCTCCATTGCCCTTTTGAAAGGCTCTAATTTAACCTGTTCCGTAAAAACGGCGTGCTTTGGATCATCTATTTGAGGTATACCCATTACACTATCACGGTGCGCACTAGTTTGCTTGGGCACGTACAAATCTATCTGCAGCCCCAATCTTTCTATTAACTCCTCGGCATGTTTATAGGTATTTGGCGTGTTGTAACCTGTATCGCACCAAATAACAGGAATATCATTTTTCACATTGGTAACCGCATGCAAAATAGCAACCTCATAAGGTCTAAAATTGGTAGTCACCACGGCATTCTTTGCATTTTCTATAGCCCAATCAATAATAACTGATGGGTCTGCCTCTTTAAAACGCTCGTTAAGCTTTTGGATTTCTTTTTCTGAAAAACTCATATCCTATTTATTTACCCCAATTAATTTTATTCCATAAACGCTCGTGAAAGAAGTATAAGAACATCTTGGTCACAAAATCTATGGATGCTATAGAAGCAGCAATGGCCACTTCACTAGTTAACAAATAAGAAACCAGCAAGGTATCTAAAGTACCGATCACCCTCCAGCTAACCGCTTTTGCAATACTACGGATCGGCTTCTCGGATTTTTTATCTTCTGAATACTTCTTCTTGGAAGCTGCTTTATCTAAAATCAATTGATCTACAATCATTTTCGTGTTAATCTAATTACCCTATCAATCTAATAGAGTAAACAAATGTAGTATATTTTTATTGTGTTAGACGGCTAAAATCAGAAGAATTTACTTTTACCCTATAGATTTAGTAGATTTTCAATAAATCCCTGTAAATATTGAAGATTTTACACCGTATTTAGCTGAAGATCGGAAAATCAGGCTATTAAATCGGCTAAGGTATGGTTGCGGTACACCTCAAGATTGGCATCGCGTACCATAAGCATAAGTTTGTTTACCGAGCAAGTGGCCTCATCTGGGCAGTCCGCACATTTTTCATAAAAGTTAAGACTCACACAGGGCACCATGGCTATTGGGCCTTCAAGAATGCGCATGACATCTGTCATTAAAACCTCTTTTGGGTCTTTAATTAAGTAATAGCCACCGCCCTTACCTTTCTTGGAGCCCAAAAATCCGCTCTTACGAAGAGAAAGCAAGATACTCTCTAAAAACTTCTGAGAGATATTCTCCGCTTTGGCAATTTCAGAAATCTGAACTGGCTGCATATCTTCTTGCGAAGCCAAGTACGCCAGTGCTTTTAAACCGTATTTTGTCTTTTTTGAGAGCATGGGGTAAATATAGCAAAATTTGGGACGGGAATGTAGTCCCAAAAGGTGTACCATTAAAATCTAAATTACGCTCCACAACTCCAACTTTCTTACTCATCCCGCCTACTAAACCAATAAAAAAGAGCCCCAAGTCGCAACAGAACATGAGTATGGCATCTGTACCTTGGTATATAGAAAAAAGTATTAGACTCTGAGTTATTTGGCCAATTTGAACATTGTAAGATTTTACTTATTTTAGCTTCTAGTCTCATAAAAATTAACTAGAACCAAACTAGAAAATGAAAATACGGTACAAAAAGAAACGGTTAAGAATAAACTTTTTGATTGTTATTGCTTGGGGAATTCTATTTGTTTTGACCGCCTTTTTTATTAGCCAAAGACGATGGACGGATTATGTCAACATTGTATTGTTCTTTTTTTACACCATCAATTTTATTTATGAATACAAAAACCAATACCTGACTATCGCCGATGATACTATTACCAAAAATCTTCTATTTCAGACTAAAAAGATGAATTTGAATGAAATTATCCAAGTGAAAAACTTTGCTGGAGATTATATTCTAAAAACAAGTCAGAAAGAACTGATCATAAACACGCAGATAATAAATCCAGATTCGTTGATAGATTTAAATGCTGTTTTGGAGCAATTAGAATTACCGCCAGACAGAACACCGTTTGCAAGAGCAGTTTAAAGTTTATAGTCTTTCAAAACACCTTAGACAGATCATAAACTGAAAATTGATTAATTATTTCATTTTATATCCAAAAATGACATTACTAAACATTTTTCAATTCAACCCCTAATAACTACAGTTCAGAAACATCCTCTTTTAAAAACCATGGTTTTGTCCGATGTTTACTCTAGCAACCAACACAAACACCATGGAACAAACTATCGCTTTCTTTATTTACCTGCACGCTTTCTTAGGCGGAGTGGGATTGATTACCGGTATAGGCAGCATCATTGTTAAAAAAGGGAGCTCCTTACATAAAAAATTTGGTAAGTTGTTTTCTATAGGTATGATTGGTAGCTCAGTAATTTCCATGCCAATAGCCATGATGCCAAATCATGAAAATCTATTCTTACTGCTAATAGGTTTGTTCACCGTATATCTTGTTTTAATCGGTAATCGTGCGTTGGCTTTCAAAATAAAAACTGAAGCTGATGCAGTAGATAAAGTAATTTCAGGGAGTATGCTTTTCTTTTCGATTCTAATGCTGGGCATTGGTTTGTATACCCTTTTGAATACGAATACTATGGGTATATTATATGTATTCTTTGGAGGGTTTGGGCTTCTCCTAACTTTTAAAGATTTTCAGTTTTACAAAAACCCTCAGAAGACCAAAAATGGATGGTTAATCTCGCACATCGGTAAGATGATTGGTGCTTTGATCGCTTCCATTACCGCATTTATAATCGCTGGTCTCAGCATAGGAAATCTCATTGCATGGACACTTCCTACCGTTCTTGGAACTATCTACATTATTTATTGGAAGAGAAAGGTCAATCCCAAAACCGTGGCTACAAAAAGACTATAACCCCCAATATAAAGAAGACGCTACTCTCTCTTTGTAAGTTTCATTTCTAAAAATGCAGTTTTATCGTTATGTTTATCTTTGATAGGACTTTCCTCCTTAAAAAGTATAGGAATCCACATTCAGTTAGCGCTAAAAATGTCTATAAAACTCCTAAAAGATAATATTCTAAAAAATGTCAAATTGGACAACGAAGAGCTTCGAACCTTTTGTGATGCTTTTCACCCTAAAATTATTGCCAAAAAACAATACCTATTAAACCAAGGTGACGTCTGCAAATTTGAAGGTTTTGTAACTAAAGGCTGTTTTAGGGTATTTACTTTAGATGAGGATGGTAAAGAACATGTGCTTTATTTTGCTACCAAGGACTGGTGGATAACTGATATAGATAGTTTTACAAACCAAAACCCTTCGTTCTTGACCATACAGGCTTTAGAAGATAGTGAGGTATTACTCATAAATCACACTGATAAGGAACATCTATATGAACAAATACCACAGGTAGAGAAACTATTCCGGGTTATGACCCAGAAAACATTAGTATCGCTACAAAGAAGAATGATTGCCAATCTTAGCCAGACTGCGGACAACCGTTATCTAGGTTTTATTGAAAAATACCCGGAAATTGCCCAAAAGCTCACCAATCTGCAATTAGCTTCCTACTTAGGTATATCCCATGAATTTTTAAGCAAGATTAGAAGCAAGACCGCTTCAAAATAATCCTAGTGTTTCATTTATTGAACTAGTTCAATGTTTTGGATGGCATTGGCACGCACCTTTGTACCATCAAATTAAAACAAGTAAAAATGAAATCAATTTTTTCAACACTAGTATTAACAACTATAATCTTATTTAATATGGAAGTACAAGCCCAGAACACAAGAACAATTAAAACCAACGATTTTGACCTACAGGTTTATAATGCATCAGAAAATAGCTTTGGTGTAGCATCGGTTTTGGTGTCAGGAAAACAGGATGCCATTTTAATTGATGCCCAGTTTACTTTGGCAGATGCCGAAACTGTAGCGCAAGAGATAAAAGAATCAGGCAAAAACTTGAAAACTATTTATGTATCTCATGGTGATCCTGACTTCTATTTTGGATTACAAGTATTTAAAAAATATTTCCCAGAGGTTACCGTATTTGCAACTCCCGCAACCGTAGAGCACATTAAAGCTACCGCCCAAAAGAAACTAGATGTTTGGGGTGCTAAATTAGGAAACGCTATTACCACAAATGCTGTCCTTCCTCAGGTTCTTAAAGAAGATGCATTAGAACTAGAAGGTGAAAAATTAGAAATTATTGGTTTAGACGAATTCCCAAAACGAACTTTTGTTTACATCCCTTCTAGTGAAGCGGTTATTGGTGGCATCAATATTTTCTCCAATACTTTTCATGTATGGATGGCAGACGCCCAAACTGAAGAAGCGAGAAAAGATTGGATTTCCATACTAAACAAAATTGAAAGTCTAAACCCTAAAGTAGTTATACCTGCCCACGGAAATAAGGATACGCAACTTAACTTAACCTCTGTGGCTCACACTAAAAACTACATTACGTTCTATGAAGAAGCTTTAAAAACCAATACCACTTCAGAGGACTTAATCAGCACGATGAAAAAGGAATACCCAAATGCTACTTTTGAAACCGCACTTCAAATTGGAGCAAAAGTGAATACAGGCGAAATGAAATGGTAAAATCAATAGGAATAGGCTACTTGGCAATACTTATGGTATTGTCAAGTAGCTCTTTTAATAAAAATGAAATGACAAATTTAGAAATCATAAAAAGCACCTACGAAGGCAAATCTTCCGAAGAAAACGGAAAGAATTTAGCCAAGCATGTTGCGGAAGATATTCAATGGACAGAAGCCAAGGGCTTTCCATATGCAGGTACCTATACAGGACTAGAAGAGATTACTAAGAATGTATTTTCCAGATTAGGGTCTGAATGGATACACTACCAGTTTACCCCAAAACAATATGTAGCTGATGGGGATACCGTCATTGCTATTGGTAATTACACCGGAGTTTATAAAAAAACAGGCAAAGGATTTGAAGCACGAGTAGCACACTTATGGACTTTAAAGGATAGCAAAATAATCCGGTTTGAACAGATTGTGGACAGTAAAACGGTTACCGATGCCATGACTAAATAAAAATCGCGGTTGAGTTAAAGCAAAAAAGCCTCCCAATTGGGAGGCTTTTTTGCTTTAAATAATTAAGACTTAATCCAGACTTCAACGCCTCTATAAACAATGATTTTCAGATTTTTAGATAAAAGCACCAGTAACGGCAACTGATCAAAAACTTGACAAATAGTTTACAATCTCCAAAAAAACTCATTTGTTATACCCATTTAATCATTTGCTATTTGAAGCAGACCACTATTCTATTAGATTTGGTAAGACACCCATTGTTTAACCTGCTCAAATCCAAACAAATGTCAACTAAACAAAGTTCCCTTTTTTTAATTGTATTCCTTGTAAGTATAACCACTTTTTCAAGAGACATCTATGTTTCCAAAAATGGAGACGACTCAAATCCTGGCACTCAGGAAAACCCGTACTTGACCATTTCTAAAGCGGCAAGTGAGGCCATGGCGGGAGATATTGTATACATTAGGGAGGGCACCTACCAAGAGACCTTGACTCCGGCTAATTCCGGGAGTCCCGGCCAACCTATTGTTTTTCAATCCTTCCCCGGAGAAAAAGTAATCATTACGGCCATGGATGCATTATCTGGCTGGAGTCAAGATAGTGGCTCCATTTACAAGACTACCATCTCATTCACTTCTTTAGGACAAGAGAACTTTGTAATGAACGATGCCACCGCACTGGACTTGGCCCGATGGCCCAACAAAACAGACTCCGACCCTTTTGCCTTGGGGAGCATCCGGAATACGGGCGGAAGCAGCGGCGATGTAATTAACGGAGCTTATTTAGCGGAAGCTTCCATTCCAGGAATTGACTGGACCGGAGGTGCACTTTGGTTCTATGGCGATAAGCCCGGTAGCGGATGGTTGGCATGGAAAAGAATGATTACAGGCAGTTCTTCCGGCCGGATAAATTTTGACCATACCACCACTACCAATGAAACTTGGGTCAGAACTTTTCATGCCCCAGCAGATTTAGGCGATTTTTATCTAGAGGGCGTAAAAGGTGCCTTAGACCATGAAAACGAGTGGTATTTTGATGAAAGCACAAGCACCCTGTACGTTCAGCTTCCCAAAGGTCAAGCTCCTATTGATGGCAAGGTGAAGATGAGACGCCGTTTAGAAACCATTAACCTTAAGGACAAAAAATACATAGAAATAAAGAATTTGGCCGTTTTTGGGGGGAGTATTAATATGGAAGACAGCTCTACTTGGTGGGCATCCAATGCCAATAGCAAAACTACCAATAACCTACTCTACGGGATAACCTCCTTTTTTGGCAATCATACTCAAGGAATCACTAACAGCTCACGCACCAACAATGCCAATATTCATGTACAGGGCTCAAACAATAGGGGTGAAAAATGCGAGATTGCATTTAATGCCGGAGCCGGATTGGTCGTTAGGGGCAACAACCAACAAATTTTAGACAATTATATTCACGACTGCAATTTTCTTGGTTCGTACGATGGTCCTTTGGTCATTAGGGGCATCCAAAATAGTTTGGTAAAAAACAATTCCGTTTTTAGAGGAGGAAGAGACGCTGTACAGTACAATGGTTCCAACAATGAATTTGCCTATAACGATATCTCCCGAAGCAACCTGATTGCGGATGATTGCGCCCTTTTTTATACTGTTGGAGCACAATACACCACGGAAATACACCACAACTGGTTTCACGATACCGCTTCCAGCGGAAAGAAATACAAAGCTGCCGGGATTTATTTGGATAATGATGCCGCAGGGTTTGTGGTGCATCACAATGTGGTCTGGAATACTGAATGGACCAACGTACAGATCAATTGGAATGGAACGGACATTGATATTTTCAACAATACGCTTTGGAACGGTTCAGAAGTAATGGGTGCGTGGCACAAAGATGGAACTGCCTTTTCTAACGTTCGGGTGTGGAACAACCTCGGAAGCGATTCTAATTGGGAGCCGCAATCGGACAAACAAAATAATCTGGTCGTTCCGGCCAGTACATTCATGAGCGTCGCCAATGGGGATTTCACTTTAAACGACGGTGCTTCTGCCATTGACCAAGGAAAGGATATCCCAGGAATAACCGATGGATTTTCGGGTGATCAGCCTGATGTTGGCGCGTATGAAAAAGGAGGTGAACAATGGGTAGCGGGCATTACTTGGCAACCTTTGTATGGAGCCGCAGGCTTAGGTTGTTACGGATTACCCGGTGAAGACTGCATTGCAGTTGACCCTAATGACAAAGACAATGACGGTGTAAACAATGCCGATGACGAATGCCCTGAAACTCCATTAGGCACCACGGTAGATATCAAAGGATGCGCTATTTTTAGTTTAGCTGCCGATAATTTCAAGATAAAGGGAACTGGTGAATCGTGCAGCAATAGTGACGATGGAACTATTTCTATAAGCTCCACAGCTACCTCATATCAATTTAAAGGAAAAATAAAGGAGACCGGAACAGAAAAGAATTTTACTTCTGATGCCTTGTTCAGCAACTTAAGCGCGGGAACTTACACGCTATGTATTACCACTACCGCCGATGCCAATTATGAACAATGTTTTGCTATAGCCATAGACGAACCGGAAGATTTGTCCGTATCCTCAAAGATAGACAACAGTACAAACCAGCTTACCCTAAGCTTGAAAGGCAGTGACAATTATAACATTGAACTAAACGGGGTCGTCACCCATACTACTCAAGATAAAATTACGCTAGACCTTTCCAAGGGTCAAAATCAACTTTCGGTTCAGGCGGATAAGTTTTGTCAAGGTGAATATACTGAGGTCATTAGTGTTTTTGATGGAGTAACCGTATTTCCCAATCAAGTAAAAGATGAGCTAACGGTTGCTTTTTCCCATGCGCTGGATTCTTTAGTTACCCTTGAATTGATTTCGGCTACGGGGAAAGTTGTACTGACCAAGACCGAATCTGCAGGTAACCGAACTACCACTGTGGATACGTCCAATCTAAGTTCGGGTATTTATTTCCTTAACATCACTGCACAAAACATCAATTCCCAAGCTAAAATCGTTAAACAATGATATCCAATACACATCTCCGATTCACCCTTTTTCTTGTTCTTAGCGTCTTTTGTAGTTGTAGCAGTAGTGATGACGAGAACAAAAACAACATGACCCCCACAGAGAGCCTACCGCCAGAAGCCACAGTTCTGGTTTTTCCTGAGAAAGACGAGGAGTGCAACCAAGGTGATATCATCTCTACCACCCAAAGCAAAGTAACCTTTAAATGGAATACTTCTTCACATACGGACAGTTACACCTTGACATTAAAAAATCTGGAGACCAATGAAACGACCGAAAATGATGCAACCACCAATTCACTTGCTTTGACTATTTCGAGAAACACCCCCTACTCTTGGAACATTATCTCAAAATCAAACGAAACAACTGATACGGCAACTAGCGAAACTTGGAAGTTTTACAATGCCGGAGAAGGTAATGAAAACTATGCCCCTTTTCCGGCTGAAGTTCTTACACCTACCATGGGCGCCAATGTAGACCAACCTCTTACCCTAAGCTGGAAGGGAAGTGATGTTGACAATGATATTGCTTCCTATGAAGTGTATTTAGACACTACCAATCCACCGGTTACCTTGCACGCCAATACAACAGATTCAAAAATAGACGATGTTGCTCTTAGCCCTGCTACTGCTTACTATTGGAGAGTGGTCACTACCGACGAAAATGGTTCCAGTTCACAATCGCCCGTCTTTGAGTTCAAGACCAAATAGAACTAATCTAATGCATAAAAAAAACCAAAGTAGAACACTTCGGTTTTTTTGTGCATTCTTATATTATCCGTTTTACCCTAACGCCTGAGAAATATCGGCAATAATATCATCTATGTGTTCCAGCCCTACGGAAACGCGTACCATTCCGTCCGTAACACCAGTTTCCGCACGCTCTTCTACGGAGAGCTTACTATGAGTGGTTGATGCCGGATGCGTAACAATACTACGTGCATCGCCCAAATTAGCCGAAAGGGATAACATCTGAATAGAATCGAAAAACTTCTGCCCAGCTTCTACGCCGCCTTTTACCTCAAAGGCAACCACACAGCCACCGGCTTTCATTTGTTTTTTAGCAATTTCATGCTTGGGATGCGATTTTAAAAACGGGTACCTTACCCAGTTCACTTTTTCATGTCCTTCTAAGAACTCCGCCAATTTTAACGCATTCTCGCAATGACGATCTACACGAACGGCCAAAGTTTCCAAACTTTTGGAGAGTACCCACGCATTAAATGGCGATAATGCAGGACCGGTTATTCTGGAGAAACGGTACACCTTATCTATCAATTCATTTGAACCTACCGTAATACCCGCAAGGACACGCCCTTGCCCGTCCATTAATTTGGTTCCCGAGTGGATGACCAAATCGGCGCCAAACTTAATGGGTTGTTGCAGATAAGGCGATGCAAAGCAATTATCGATTACAAGAATCAACTTATGTTTTTTGGCGATCTTTCCCAATGCTTCCAAGTCCAAAACATCCACACCCGGATTCGTAGGTGTTTCCGCATAAATAATTTTAGTTTTTGGAGTGATTAAAGCCTCAACAGAATCTAAATCATCTATCTTAAAATACGTATGATCAATATTCCATTTTGGAAAAAAATTGGTAAACAGCGAATGGGTCGAACCAAAAATGCTACGAGCAGAAAGCACATGGTCTCCACTATCCAAAAGTGCGGCCAAGGTAGAAAATACAGCCGCCATACCCGATGCAAAGGCAAAACCGTTTTCGGCACCTTCCATTTGGCACACCTTATCTATGAATTCAGATGAATTGGGATTGGAATAGCGCGAGTAAATGTTCCGCTCTTTCTCCTCCGCAAACGACGCACGCATATCTTCTGCATCTTCAAACACAAAACTAGAGGTCATGTACATAGGTACGGAGTGCTCTAAGTTTTTAGTACGTTCCAACTGCGTTCGGATGGCGTTTGTCTCAAATTTCTTTTCCATGTTCATATAAATTGATGAAAACTAACTTTCCCTTTTACTTTATTTATCCTTTTTCGGCTATACGGAGAATATCCCCGAAAACCCCTCTTGCCGTAACCGCTGCTCCGGCACCGGCTCCTTGAATGACCAATGGATTCTCCCCATAGGACTCCGTATATATTTCTATTATTGAATCGGAACCTTTTACCTGCCCCAAGGCACTTTCCTTAGGTACGGATACTAGTTTTACATCTAGAATTCCCTTTTCTTCCTGAAGGTTTCCGTGTAAATCGCCCACATACCGTAAAACATGACCCGCCTTTTGGTTCTTTTTGATTTCGTTGAATTTGGCATCTACCACATCTAGGTTATCCAGAAAATGGTTTACGTCTCCGTCCCTTAACTCTTCCGGAATTAAATTTTCAATATTGATATCCGAAAACTCATTGCTCAGATCCAATTCCCTAGCTAGAATCAATAATTTTCTACCAACGTCATTCCCTGAAAGGTCTTCACGCGGGTCCGGCTCCGTAAAACCACTTTTCATTGCCGCCTTTAATATGTTGGAAAACGGCTCTTCGCTCTCAGAAAAAGTGTTGAATATATAGCTTAACGAACCTGAGAACACCCCTTTTATACCCGTAATGTTTTCACCGGACAAGTGTAACAAACGAATGGTATCTATTAGAGGAAGACCAGCGCCCACATTGGTTTCGTACAAATATTGCTTCTGATGTTTATCCAATTCTTCACGCAGCAACTGGTAATAATCAAAACCAAGTGTATTCGCTATTTTATTGGAGGAAACAATATCAAATCCGTTTTCTACAAACTCAAAGTAATGGGCCACAAACTCACTATTTGCTGTGTTATCCACCACAATAAGGTTTTCCAAATGATTTTCCTTGGCGTAGGTGATAACATCCTCCACCTTGTAAGCAACACCCTTGTCTTCTATGGCAGCCTTCCAATTTTTTGGAATTCCTTTTTTATTTAAAAGTATCTTTCTTGAGTTGGCTACGGCAAAAACCTTTAGATCAATTCCTTTTCGTTTTTGAATGGTCTTTGTAGATTTTAGAATCTGGTCGATTAGCGTTCCACCAACATTTCCATGACCGAAAACTGCAAGATTTACTTTTCGGCTAATGCCAAAAATCTGTCCGTGCATTACGTTCAATGCCTTGTTCAAATCAGATTTTCTGAGTACCAGACTCACATTCTTACCAGATACGGTATTGTTGAAAAGCAAAGGCGCAATCTGATTTTTTATCAAAGCATTATAAGGTCTATGGAAGGTACTTAAATCCTGACCCACAATAGAGATCACGGAAACCTCGTCCAAGACCGTAATCATATTAATATCCTTGGACTCATAATCACTCTCAAACTCTCTATCCAGCGCTCTTTTAGCATCTAAAGCACGGTCAGCATTTACTACCAAACCTATACCTCGTTCAGATGAACCTTGAGAAATAATACTTACACTAATATTGCTTTTCCGAAGTGCACTAAAAATACGGGCATCCACCCCTACCTTTCCTAAAAGTCCTCTTCCCTCTACATTGATCATGGATACATTCTCAATAACGGATAGGGATTTTATACCTCCTTCTTTGGTTTTGGCACTAATCAACGTACCTTCATTATCATTATTGAACGTATTTAAAATACGAAGCGGAATGTTCTTTTCTATTAAAGGAATGATGGTCTTGGCATGTAAAATAGTAGCCCCAAAGTTGGCCAATTCATTAGCCTCGCCATAAGAAAGATGGGAAATACGCTTGGCATCCGAAACCAAATCAGGATTTGCGGTATAAATACCATCTACATGCGTAAAATTCTGAAGCTCCTCCGCATTTAAGAAATTGGCAAACAAGGCCGCGGAATAGTTACTACCGTTCCTTCCCAAAGTAGTGGTTTCCCCATTTTCATTGGACGCGATAAACCCTGTAATAATGGGCACGGCATCTGCATCTAGTTTTGCAAAACTGCGAATAACATTTTCCTTAGACAACGCCTCATTTACTGAAGCATCACCAAAATTAGAATCGGTTTTAATCAATTCCCTAGAGTCCAACATTACAGCATTCAACCCTTTTCCTATGAGCAATTTAGTTACCAATTTGGCAGAGATTAATTCTCCAAAAGCCAGTAATTGGTCTTTAATTTTCAAGCTATAATCACCCAAAAGTGAAACGCCCTCCAGCAATTTTGCCAAATCCTTGAACTCTGCCGAAAGGTTCACATTCTTGAAGGTATGCTTTTGGTATTTTTCAAAAGCCTCAAAATCTTTATAGTAATTTTCTCCCTTTGCCGCCTTTTCTAAAATGGCTTCCAATTGATCGGTTGCCTTTGCACGGGCAGAAAGAACTACGGCAATATTTTCGCCTTCATTTACTTTGTTGCAAACAATATCCAAAACACGCTCCAACCCTTCTCCGTTGGAAAGAGATTTTCCTCCAAACTTTAAAACCTTTGCGTTCTTTGACTTTCCGTTTCTACTGAAAACGGGTTCCAATAACCGCTCCATCTGATCAAACTCTATCAAAAAAGCATCATGACCGTGAAGCGAATGCACTTCGCCATAGGTTACATTTCCATTGGCCTGTGCCAAACGTTTAAAAGTTTCCTTGTTCTCTTTTGCGGTAAAGAACAGATCAGAATCTACCCCAATAATATGAATATTGGCATCACTATTTTGCAGGTCTATAAAATTCTGTTCGCCATTTCTCATGACGTCAATAGTCTTGAGCAATTGGTTCATTAATTTATAGGCCGAAAGCTGAAAACGTTCCTGTAATTTTTCACCATGGTGCATTAACCAACTCTCTACGTTAAAAACCTGAAGTTCCTCATTGGTACTTCTTTTAAAACGGTCCTTGAAAGATTCCGGCGTACGGTAACACAACATGGCATGCATGCGTGCATCGTGAACCGGTTGCTTACTATTCACCAAAAATTGCTCCTGAATCTGGCAATTACCTATCAACCAATCGGTAGACTTCCAGTCTGATGCCACAGGAATAAGATGATCCATAATCTTTGGGTTTATGGCTGCCATTTCCCAAGCAATACCACCCCCTAAAGACCCGCCCAAAAGAGCGAACAATTTCTTGATTTCAAGCTTTTGAAGGCCTAACAGGAAAATCCTTGCGATGTCTCCTGCCACGAAATCCTTATAATTATCAATCACAAATTTATCATATCCGTTACCGGGAATATTAAACGATAGGATTGTATATTTTTTGGTATCGATACACTTGCCCTCTCCAATAAGTGCGGACCACCAGCCCTCATCTCCCGTAACATTACTGTTACCGGTTAAGGCATGGTTTACCTGAACTATGGGCGCCGTGTGCAATTCTTGACCGAACAATTGATAAGACAGCTCAATATCTTGAGTTACCCCACTGATCGTGGTATAGTTTGCTAATTTCAAATGATGAAGCATACGATATATGTTAGACCTGACCTCTAATTAAACAGGTCAGGCCTTATTAATTTCTAACAGAAAATTTATATTGATTAAAGTGCTGCGAATGCGTTTTCCAAATCGGCCTTTAAGTCCTCAATATCTTCCAAACCAACGGACAAACGAATTAAATCCTGACCTACACCTGCGCCTACCAATTGCTCCTCATTTAACTGTTGGTGCGTGGTACTGGCCGGGTGAATGATCAATGATTTAGTATCGCCAATATTGGCCAACAATGAGAAAACTTTTGTAGCATCCGTAACTTTTTTAGCAGCCTCAAAACCACCTTTAATTCCAAATGTTACCAATCCGCTTTGACCTTTTGGCAAATATTCTTGAGCAAGATCGTAGTATTTGCTACTCTTAAGACCTGGATAGTTTACCCATGCCACTTCTTCTCTTCCTTCTAACCAAGTAGCCAATTCAAGTGCATTTACACTGTGTTGTTTTATACGTACATTCAAAGTTTCCAAACCTTGTATAATCTGGAAAGCATTAAACGGACTCAAAGCTCCACCAAAATCACGCAATCCTTCTAAAATCAATTTAAAAGTAAAGGCTGCGGCACCTAAAGCTTCGCTATACACTAAACCGTGATATCCAGCAGAAGGTTCTGTAAATTCCGGGAATTTCCCGTTGGTCCAATCAAAAGTTCCGGCATCAATAATAGCACCGCCCAAAGAAGTACCTTGACCGCCAATATATTTAGTAAGTGAGTGAATTACCAAGTTAGCACCGTGCTCAATAGGGTTTAAAAGTGCAGGTGAAGCCACCGTATTATCAACAATAAAAGGAACCTGAGCAGCTTTGGCCTGTTTTGAAATAGCTTTCAAATCAAGCACATCTAATTTAGGGTTACCCAGAGATTCTACAAAAATAGCCCTGGTGTTATCCTGAACTGCTTTACCAAAATTTTCCGGATCGGAAGCATCAACAAAAGTAGTGGTGATTCCCAACCTTGGCAAGGTAACATTCAACAAGTTAAAGGTACCGCCATACAAACTACTGGAAGCTACAATATGGTCTCCCGCTTTCAATAGCGTTAATAAACCCGTTGAAATAGCTGAAGTTCCCGAAGCGAAAACTACTGCTCCGACTCCGCCTTCAACAGCTGCTAAACGCTCTTGAAGAATTTGATTGGTAGGGTTGTTCAATCGTGTATAGATAAAACCAAGTTCTGCCAATGAAAATAAATTGGCGGCATGGTCCGTATCATTAAAAACATACGAGGATGTTTGATAAATAGGCACGGCACGTGTACCACCTGTTTGCGCGGGATCGTGTCCGGCATGTAATGCGTTGGTTGAGAATTTTTGATCACTCATAATCTTTGATTTTTAATTGTTATTTAAAATAATTAAAAGCCCGATACCTTGAACCGAAAATCCGATGCTAGGTAGAATATCAAAAAAGTTATAAGAAAGTAAAAGATTAGTATGAGTAATCTGATTTGTTATCTGTCTCATTTTTATAGAGATAGAATGTAGCACCTTCTCTGCACAGGTGGCAAAGGGTTGCTAAGGTTTCAAAGGGTCTATTCCCTCCACCTTTCTTGATAACTATTCAATACGTGTTTGAACTTTTGGAACTACAAATATATAGTTGGTGAATTTAAATTCACCAACATTTTTGAAAAATTTACAAATTAAACGCTTTTTTCACCTCACCTACCATATCCAACTTCTCCCAAGTGAACAATTCCACTTCTTTTTCGATACGACCGTTATACGGCGATTCAAAAACTTTCTTGATCATTCTTGGTTCTTTACCCATATGGCCATATGCCGCAGATTCCAAATAAATAGGATTTCGCAACTTTAGTCGCTCTTCAATAGCAAACGGACGCATATCAAAAAGGGCTTTGGTCTTTTGGGCAATTTCACCATCCGTAAGGTCTACATTAGACGTTCCGTAGGTATCTACATAAATAGAGGTAGGCTCAACCACGCCAATGGCGTAACTTACCTGTACCAACATCTCGTCCGCAACACCTGCCGCTACTAAATTC
Organism: Zobellia sp. B3R18; assembly: GCF_018860715.1. Taxonomy (NCBI): domain Bacteria; kingdom Pseudomonadati; phylum Bacteroidota; class Flavobacteriia; order Flavobacteriales; family Flavobacteriaceae; genus Zobellia; species Zobellia sp. B3R18. The sequence continues at coordinate 146,220 of NZ_JAHKQG010000002.1, forward strand.
TTAGCAATGTGGCGCGCTGCATAGGCCGCACTTCTATCTACTTTACTCGGGTCTTTTCCACTAAAAGCCCCACCACCGTGAGCACCTTTACCTCCGTAAGTATCTACTATAATTTTTCTTCCGGTAAGTCCGGTATCCCCATGAGGACCACCGATTACAAATTTCCCGGTTGGATTGATGTGGTATTTTATTTTATCATCAAATAAATCCTGAATGGCTTTTGGCAATTGCTCTACCACTCTTGGGATTAAAATCTCTACAAGGTCTTCTTTGATTTTTGCCAACATTACCTCATCATCATTATGAAAAGCATCGTGTTGTGTAGATATAACAATAGTATCTATACGTTGCGGCACATTATCATCTGAATACTCAATAGTAACTTGCGATTTGGCATCGGGACGCAAATAATCTATGATTCTACCTTCCCTACGCAACTCCGCCAAATTCTGAAGAATTTTATGCGAAATATCCAAAGCCAACGGCATGTAGTTTTCTGTTTCCTTGGTAGCATAACCGAACATCATACCTTGATCACCAGCTCCTTGTTGCTCTTTCTCGCCACGATCCACACCTTGACTAATATCTTGCGATTGCTCATGAATTAACGAAATAACTCCACAAGAATCTCCACTAAACTGATATTCGCCCTTAGTATAACCAATAGCATTAATTACATCTCTAGCAATGGTCTGAACATCTAGATAAGTATCACTCTTAACCTCACCGGCCAAAACAACCTGGCCCGTAGTTACCAAGGTTTCACAAGCAACTTTACTTTCTGGGTCAAAAGCCAAAAAGTGGTCCAACAAGGCATCGCTTATTTGATCGGCAACTTTATCAGGGTGTCCTTCACTAACAGATTCGGAGGTAAACAAATATGGCATAACAAACTTTTATTTTTTCTAAAAAGGATTTGAAAGAATGCCGGAAGAAGTATGATGTGAAAATTTTCAACATCAACTGCTTTAGCATTTTTTTGTTCTACAATCCCGCTTGGCAAAAACCAATCTTAAATTGGCAATTCAAACAGGTTTAAAACAGAGGTTGCAATCAGTCAAATCCCTCCTCTTTAATTTAATTAGGACGCAAAAGTATAAAAAATGTTCAGATCAAAATATTAATATCGTGTTATTTATTATTTCCTTTTGTAAATACCATGCTCTTTGCACAGGTTTATCAACTATTACAAATCATATTTTAACGATAATAGCAGATAGCGTGGCTGCACATAGTAAACCTGCGTAGTAAAGAATAAATCATTGGTACTGTCACGGTTAAGCGTAGTGGTATTCAATAAATTGGTGCCTTTAATTCCATATTCCCATCGGCTGCCTTGCTTCTGATACGTTAGGGTAGATTCCAAGAAACTATATGTATTGTCAATTGTATTGTCCTTATCCGTGTAATTATAAAAATCATAATCCACATTAAAAATAAAGCTTTTAAGAAAAGAGGCATCAAAACGGGCATACGGTCTACTGGTATAAAATGTAGTTTCTAAATTTCCGTTTTCGTAATTGTTTATCGTATACCTGTATCCCAACTCTAAATTGGGTGCATTCTTAAAATTAGTACTAAGCGCACCCGTATAGTTCTGTGTGAACGAATTGGACATGCGTTGCTGACCGTCTATTAAATTATTGGTAGTAGACCAACCCACATTACCCCTTACGGAAGCTTTTACCTTTCCAAAAGTACGCTCATAATTTCCGCTAGCGGATAAAGATTCATCTTCAAAATTAGAGTTGATGGTACTACTTACCCTATTTATTCCAATGATATCCGCACTACTTTTTAATGCATCTATTCTTTTGGTATAGGCAACATTCGCAAAAATATTGGTAAGATTGAACATATTGAAACTAAAGAAGTTCAGTGAAAGATTGTGGTTGAGGGCACTTTCCAAATCCCTATTTCCATTATAGAGCGAATTGTAGTTATTGAGCACGTAACCTTGGGCAAAGTTACTCACATCCGTAAAGGAACGGGTTACCCTATAGTTGAACCGCAAATTCTCCGATTTCTTCAATTGAGCGTTGATATACACATCTGGCAATAAAGCCGTAAGGTTATCCTCTACTACCGTGCCCAATTGTTCATTGGTAACATTAAACTGATGTAGAGTAAGCCCCGGATTAAAAGTGAAAATTCCAGAAATAACTTTATAATGTAGCCCTAAGTACAAGTCCGAAACATTAAAGCTAACCTCATTGCCAAAGTCGCTCCCATCCATATACAACGTTTCCTCATTATCCAAAATCTGAAAAATTCCCGAATTAAAATTCTGATGGCTTTGGGTGGTTCCCAAAGTTAAATTAAGGTTGCTCTTTGTTCCCAGCACTCGGTAATAGTCTACCTTGGCATCCACTTTATTGGTTACCACATTTTTGGTCTGGTTTATATTGTATACATCCTGAGTTTCATCAACGGGAAAAATATCAACGAAAGCAAATTCATTACGGATCGCCTCATAGAACGGGTCTTCATCTTGATACATATGCTGCGCCTCTACAGCAAAGATGTTCTTCTCGTTAAGTGTATAGTAGAGGTTGAGGTTTTGATTGACCGCCAAAGGCTTTTGTTTTTTCACCTCGGATATTTCATCCGTTATATTGGATATAGAAAGTACGTCTACCTGTTCATTATCATCGGACTGTTTTAATAGCGCATCATAGTCTAACTGAAAGTTGGCATTGGGCTTATACCGTGCACTAAATTTTGCCAATCCAAGGTGCACGGTCTGATCTGTATTGGTGGTTGCATTTTCCACATCGTTACTAGCAATATACGAGGTATTTCGCTCAGACTTCATTAAGGTTCCCGTATAGGAGTAAATTCCAAAACCACTTAAATCTAAACTTTCGGTTGGCGAATAACTGAAGTTTGCCGCAGCAAATTTTGTATCTATGTCATTGGCCCTATTGTTTTGAGCGGTAGAAAGACCAAGGCCATCTACCCCTGTTGCAATTGAACTTCCGCCCCTAGAGTTTATATTTCTGAAGCCACCGGTAAAATTTCTATAATCATTCCGGGTAAAGGGAACCTCTCCCAAATTGTTGAGGTCCGTAATTATATTAATGCTGTATTTTGGACTATAATAAAACAATTTAGGATGTGCCAAATACCTGTCATCAGGACCGTAGCCCGCTGTCAATTCCCCAAACCAAAAGTTCTTTTTCCCTTCTTTTAATTTTATGTTTAAAGCCACATTATCATCATCATTGGTAAGGCCTTTCATTTGGGAAACCTCATTAAAGTTCCGTAGTACTTCAACTTTACTTAATGCGTTGGCCGGAATATTTTCAACGGCAAGCTTAGAATCGCCATCAAAAAAATCCTTACCCTCTACCATAACCTTGCTTACGGTCTTTCCTTCTACTTCTATCTGCCCATCATCATTGATTTCAATGCCCGGAAGGTTTTCAAGAACATCCTTTAGTTTTTTTTCAGTACCCGAAACAAAAGCATCCGTATCATAAACAATGGTGTCCCCTTTTACGGATACCGGCATTTCATACGTAACCTCCACCTCATCTAACTGGGCCGCCTGCTCCTGCATAACAATATCCTTAACGGCATCATTGGTGGTAGCGGTAAAGGTGAACGATTCCGTTTTAAATCCCAGGTAACTGACTTTTACGGTATATTCATGGCCCGTTTTCAGCTTTAGTTTATATAGCCCTGCATGATTGGTAATACCATAAGATTCCAAGCCCTTGGTTTCGGAATTTATGGCGATAACATTGGCCATATCAACACCAGTTCCCAAGCTGTCCTTAACCGTACCCGTCAATGAAATTTCTTGGGAAAAGCCAATAGCGACCACCATAAGAAACATAATAAACAACCATGCATTTCTCATTATTCTAGTATTAGAAGTGAAAACGTATTTAATTTAAAATAGATAGGAATGTTATTGCGGACGACCATTTCCACGCCCGCGTCCACCACGGTTTCTGAAGTTTTCTCGCATCTCTTTCATTTTCTCCTGCGAGATTTCATCATACTCTGCCTGCGTTACTTTTTTTCCTTTACTTGGCGCCTTTATTTCTACCTTTTCTTTTGGATTCAAGGTAATCTCGGAACAGATTATAGTTGTTATATCATCGCTTACAGCAAGGATAAGCCCCGGCAGCCCCCAGTATTCAGAAGGGCCTTGGTTTACGGGTATTTCTGGAGTATACCACGCTACTATCTCCACTTCTTTTATTTCAAATTCTTCTTCTCTTTTTGCCTCTTCTTTTTTATCATCATCATTTCGTCTACGAAAAATAGCCCGCATATTAGGGCGTTTTATAGTCTTTGTAGCCGTTGCCTTAAAAGCAGTGTAATTCCCTATTTGCCTAGTTTCACTACCAAGCTCCCAATCCAGTTTTTCCAATTCATCATCTATCAAGAATATCTTACCCAAAAGCTCATTCTTGATCAAGTATTTTCCTTCTTTAATATTCTTGTACAAATCACCTCCTGATGTGGAAAAAGCCCCAAATCGCGGTCCTCTGCCCCCATCCCTACCTCCGGGTTGCTCTAACTGCTCTTCCTCTTTATAGATAGATTCCGTTTGGCTAAAATTAAGAACGAATGTTTTTTCATTGGCCCTTTTTATACGCTCCATCATCTCCTTTTTCCGGTCCTCAGGTATTTGCCTGTTACCAAAATCCATATTCACCTGCGTTTTACTGAAATAAGTTGCCTTTCCTTGAAAATCTTGGGCATACAAGCTGCCACACAACAAAACAAAAACCAACCCTATAAACCGTCTACTTTTCATACTACCAGATAATTAATATGGCTTTAAGACTGTTATAATGCCAATTGGTTTAATTGAACATCCAAAAGAAAATCAAGAAACTTGACACTTTTTTCGTATTGTGAATAAATTATGTTTTTACTTCCTATAGTTATCTCGTATCTTGTACCTTCTAATTACCTTGCATAAAAACACACAACCATTAATCTATAAAGCTCTATGCACATAGCAGTTGCCGGAAACATCGGTGCAGGAAAAACAACCTTAACCAGGTTATTAGCAAAACATTACAACTGGGAAGCCAACTTTGAAGATGTAGTAGACAACCCTTATTTAGATGATTTCTACAATCAGATGGAGCGTTGGAGCTTCAACCTTCAGATTTACTTTTTAAACCATAGGTTCCGTCAAATCCTACAAATTAGGGAGAGCGGCAAGGAAATTATACAGGATAGGACCATTTATGAGGATGCATATATTTTTGCCCCCAACCTTCATGCCATGGGCCTGTTGACCAATAGGGATTTTGAAAACTACAAGAGCCTTTTTGAACTGATGGAGAGTTTGGTTCAACCGCCGGATTTACTTATCTATTTGAGAAGTTCCATTCCCAACTTGGTAAAACAAATCCATAAACGTGGGCGCGAATACGAGAACAGTATTTCCATAGATTACTTAAGCCGACTTAACGAACGCTACGAAGCTTGGATTCATGGATACACCAAGGGCAATCTCCTTATTATTGATGTAGACGATTTGGATTTTGTAGATCAACCTGAAGATTTGGGAACTATCATCAATAAAATAGACGCAGAAATCAACGGATTATTTTAGGGAGTATTAGCAATAAAACCATTTGCTTTTGCATGTTCTATAGCTTGTTCACTGGTTTCCACTAATAGTACAGGAGTTGTTTTATATGCATTGAAGAGACTTCTAACCCGTTCCATTCTTCGTTTATGGGCTACACTTCTTATGTAAATGGCACTTATCTGTTTTGGATATAGCTCCGCTATCTCCTTATAAATATCTGCATCATGCTCCCCACTATCGCCGATTAAAATAAATTTTAAATTGGGATATGTTTTTAAAATATTGAGTATCTCCTTTTGCTTTTGAGGTTTTTCGTCCGGTCTTTTGCGCAGCCCCAAGCTTGGGAAATTTCGCAACAATATGGGGCCTTTAGGAAAGTCGTTTTCTTGTAGAAAAAGTTCTAAATACCTGTACATGTTCCATGGGCTATGGCTTACATAAAAAATAGGGTTTGCCTCCTTTCCAGATTCCCCCCTGTGCAGTAAATTATAGAATTCTGCCGTACCTTTTAAAGGTTTCCGGTTACTGACCCTTTTAAAAATGGTGTTTACGATTACCTTCCATTTTAACGAAGAAACCACGCCCGTGTGCAAGATTGTATCATCTATATCGCTTATGACCCCAAACTGTGCAGTAGCCGACGGTATTAACAATTCTCCGGGAAACTTATTCTGATGAAGAACTTCCCTACGGAGCGCAGAGTCCGAGTATGAAATCTCATAATTTAACCAACCTTCCCCATTGGCAAGCTCCTCTAGATTATTTTGCGGCTCATCAAAAGTATAATACCCCCTACCATCTGTTTTTCCGGTAAGGGTTCTCCCATCAGGAAGTTTTACCCTAACACAGGTATTGCGTATTTCATCGGTTTCAAAACGCTTGTAGCTGTTCCAGATTAAATTGAAAAAACCCTTTTTTGACAAATCTATTTCCTCGTCCTCTAAAGCCCTGCCACGCGCGTAAAAGTGCGAATTGGTCCCATAGCCCTGAAAAGCCATAATCTGCAACTTGTCTTTCTTTCCGAATAAACCCATGACATCAAATATACTTAAATATAGTGCTCAGACCGACTACAATAAAAATCTATGACTAATCAAAAGTAGCGTTCACGCACCCAAAGGTACGTTTCCCTCAGTACCAGTTTCAAACTAAAAGAGTTGGCTTTAAGTTTAATCATGTTTAACCCTGTTGATTTTTGAAAATCGACTCTAAACCCAGAAAAGATGAAACCAAAAAAAAACCCACAAAAAGACCTAAACAGAAACCGTCCTATCTATTTTCTATTTGGGCTATTGTTTGTTCTTATGCTAACCCTTGCGGCCTTTGAATGGAAGACCTATGACAAAACTTATGATTATGACGTCTCCATGAACATAGAGGACCAACTAACCGAAGAGCTCCCCATTTTAGTAGAGTTCAAAACTCCTCCTCCCCCAAAACAAATTACGGCACCTCCTATAATTGAAGTAATTGACGATGAGGAAGAAGCCGTTGAAGATGTATTTGAATCTACCGAGACCAATCAAGACGAAGAGATTTTAGAAGTGTCCGATATTGAAGTTTTAGAGACCGATGAACCAGAAGAAATGTCTTTTATGATCATTGAAGATGTTCCTGTTTTTCCCGGTTGTGAAACCCAAAAAGACAAACGTGATTGTTTCCAGAAAATGATAAACAGACATATTGCCAAAAATTTCAGATACCCTGAATCTGCCCAAGAAATGGGAATTCAAGGCCGAGTGAACATTATGTTCGTGATTCAAAAAGACGGAAGCATAGGCAACGTACAATTACGGGGTCCGGACAAAAGCTTAGAAAAAGAAGCAAAAAGAATTATTGATAAGCTACCCCAAATGAAACCTGGCAAACAAAGAGGAACCCCGGTACGGGTGCCTTTTAGTATTCCCATTACATTCAAACTTCACTAATAAACAAATAAAAAAAGGGGGCTTAATTGCCCCCTTTTTATTTCAATCTATATTTAAATTATTTTCGAATATCTACCTTTTCAATGGTGATTTCAGCATCCGTTCCTTTATTGGATTCAACGTCTTTTTCAAAAGCCATTAATTGGTTTTTTACAGTTGATTCCGTACCCCTAAAAACTTTTTCTTGGATAAGCTTTTCCCCGTTTACAACTGTAGTGTATGCAATTGTTGCCTCAGCCATATTCGTATCAATAGCATTCATCTCAATTTTGATTTCCTTCGTGTTTTCAACATCGGCCATACCCGTTGCGTTCATGGCAATACTTGGCGCAATCACCAACGCCACAACGGACATTAATTTCAAAAGAATATTTAAAGAAGGCCCAGATGTATCTTTAAACGGATCACCAACAGTATCTCCTACAACTGCAGCCTTATGTGCATCCGTACCTTTGCGGCCATCGGATTCAATCATCTTCTTAGCGTTATCCCATGCACCACCGGCATTGGACTGGAAAATTGCCATTAGCACCCCGCAGGTTGTTACACCCGCCAAAAGACCGCCCAACATTTCCGCTCCACCAATGAAGCCAACTGCCACAGGAACAGCAATAGCCAACAATCCGGGCAGTACCATTTCTTTAATAGATGCCTTTGTGGAAATATCAACACATTTATCATACTCTGCATATCCATCTGCTGCATCAAAAATGGCCCTTTGTTCCGAAGTAGCTTTTGACATATCAGAATCTACTTCACGCATGACCTGCAAGGCCGCTTTTAACTGGGGAATATCCCTGAATTGACGTCTTACCTCCTCTATCATTGCCATGGCCGCACGACCAACAGCATTCATAGACAAGGCCGAAAATACAAACGGAAGCATTCCGCCCACCAAAAGACCTGCCATAATTTTAGGTTGGGACACATCAATTGAAGTTACGTTCGCCACTTTCATAAAAGCCGAAAACAAAGCCAAAGCCGTTAAAGCAGCAGAAGCGATAGCAAAACCTTTTCCTATGGCCGCAGTAGTGTTACCTACGGCATCTAATTTATCGGTACGCTCCCTAACTTCAGAAGGCAGTTCTGCCATCTCCGCAATACCACCTGCGTTATCGGAAATAGGTCCGTATGCATCAACAGCCAACTGAATTCCAGTGTTTGCCAACATACCAACAGCGGCAATAGCTATACCATATAGACCGGCAAAATGATGGGAAACTAAAATAGCGGCCGCAATTAATAAAATAGGAATCATTGTAGACATCATTCCCACTCCCAAACCAGCAATAATGTTCGTTGCAGCACCAGTTTCGGATTGCTTAACAATAGAAGAAACCGGCTTAGTACCGGTTCCCGTATAATATTCCGTAATCTTTCCTACACCTAGACCGGCAACTAAACCAGCAATGGTAGCAATGAAAATTCCCATTGACCCCATTGGCAGACCTTCAATAGTCTCAGGAATTAAAGCGTTTATAATAAAATAAGAGGCAACCACCATTAAACCGGCAGAACCAAATTCTCCAATATTTAAAGCAGTCTGTGGATTTCCACCATCCTTTACCTTAACAAAAAAGGTTCCTATAATAGACATGACAATACCAACAGCTGCAAGCACTAACGGTAAGTAGACCGCTCCCATACCTCCAAATTCCGGAGTTATGATAAAAGCACCCAAAACCATGGTTCCAATAATAGACCCTACATAAGACTCGAATAAATCCGCTCCCATACCTGCAACATCCCCAACGTTATCCCCAACATTATCTGCAATCGTAGCCGGATTTAACGGATGATCTTCTGGAATACCTGCTTCTACCTTACCTACCAAATCTGCGCCAACATCTGCGGCTTTAGTATATATACCACCGCCCACCCGAGCAAAAAGTGCAATAGAAGACGCTCCTAAAGAAAATCCTGAAAGTACATTTAGGACCAAACCTAAATTATCCGCACCCGGCCAAACACCTTGGTACACCATAAAAAGACCACTAAGCCCCAAAACACCAAGTCCAACAACACCAAGCCCCATAACGGCACCACCCGCAAAAGCAACTTCCAAGGCCTTACCTAAAGAGGTACGCGCAGCCTGTGTAGTTCGTACATTAGCTTTAGTAGCTACTTTCATGCCAATAAAACCGGCCAGTGCAGAACATATAGCACCTACAATAAAAGATAAGGCAACCATTCCGTGCGAGCCTACCTCGTTACTGCCTTTAAAATAAAGCAGCACCGCCACAGCTAACACAAAGATTGCGAGAATCTTATACTCGGCTTTTAAAAAGGACATTGCACCATCTGCAATATTCTTAGCAATACGAGCCATTTTGGCATCACCCTCGTCTTGTTTACCCACCCATACGTTTTTGGCAAAGACGAATACTAAAGCCAATATTCCAAATACTGGCAGAAATTTCACTACTAATTCCATTCGAGTTGTTGTTTAAGATTTCTAATGCCAACTAAAGTAATGAAATTGATCATATAAAAAAAAGCCTTTTTTATTGCTAAAAAAGGCTTTTTAAGGAGTGAATTTTATTTATATCGTAAAAGTGCGCTTCTTTTTTAAATCGCTCTCATCATATCGTTGTACACATTCTTTGTAAATTTTAACGGCCTCTTCGGCATCTCCCCATCCACCAGTGTCAACTTTTTTCTTTTCCAAATCCTTGTACACTTTAAAGAAATGCTCAATTTCTTTTAAACGGTGTGGATTTAGGTCACTTATATCATGGTTATTGCTCCAAATAGGATCTGAAACAGGTACACAGATAATTTTTTCATCCGGCCCTTTTTCATCGGTCATATGAAACACACCAATTGGCCTTACTTCCATAACGACCATAGGATATGTTGGTTCTGCACCCATTACCAAAACATCTAGCGGATCTTTGTCCAATGCTAAAGTCTCTGGAATGAAACCATAATCTCCAGGGTACATCATTGATGAAAAAAGCATACGGTCAAAACGTATCTTATGTAGTGCAAAATCGTATTCATATTTATTCCTACTTCCTTTTGGAATCTCAATTAAAACGTCAAAAGTTATGTCAGCTTTTTTTCCCATTTTTTAGGTTTATTTTACAGCTGCGAAGGTACAAAAATGCATACGTGTCTACCCGCAAATATTGAAAAAACATCGGCTTTTTTGACAATTATTAGAATTTGGAAATTCTTACAAGCTCCATGGCCCGAATAAGAAACAACAAATGCATAATTATAAATAATTCGTAATGAACGAACTACATAAATACGACTAGACTAGAAACTTCAATTAAAAATCAAAACCAAATGTTCCCGTAACACTAAAAGGACGTGCATCAGGTGCATCCAAATAGTTACCTCTAAAGTTAAAATCTATTCTAAGAATTTTAAATATGTTACCAATACCAAAAGAATATTCGTAATAAATTTTATCGGATGGTGCCTGCAATGGGGTATTTATGGTTGCCGGCGTACTTAGAGCTATATTTTCATCTGACAAATCTCCCCAAACTCCTCTAAGGCCAATAATCTCCCTTAAATTCAGCTTTCGCAACAACGGAATACGGGAAAAAATTCGCCCGTTAAAATTATGTTGCAGGTGCAATGCCACATAGGTGTCCGTAACAAATTCATAGAAATCCAAATTTGGAAAGGTACCGTAGTTTGAAAAGAATGTCTGATTTCCAGGAACCACATTCAACAACCCAAGTGGTACCGTATTAAAGGTCTTACCCATCTCCAAGGTAGAAAAAAGTCTACCAAAACCACCTATTTGCCATGGCTGGCTGTATGAAAATTGAAGTTTGCTATAACTAAAATCGCTATCAAAAACCACATCTACACCTTTGGTATAACTCAATAACAGCGTACTGTAATCATCATTCATACCCTTACGCTCCACACCATAGCCAATAGTTCTCTTGCCAGGCGTATAAATCATGATTGCATTAAAATCAAACTGGTTTATCTCAGATGAAATTCCCGTTGGGGAATTGGGGTCCACATAATCCAAACTAAAATCATCCGGTAAAGCAGAGCTTAATTTTCTAAACGTTCCGCCAACCCCAAACCTTACATTGGTAATAGGCTCAATCTCTACACTGAATTTACTGAGATTAATGTTCGTTAACCTGTTATTGGCACCAACGGTAACCAACGAAGACGAGGCAATGCTACGGCCAAGAACATCATTTGTAGCCGTTAGGCTTACCCCCAGCTGCTCAATATCGCGCCGGTTGCCCCCAGAAACAATAAGCCTGCTCTTTTGGTCAAGCAATATTTTTCCTGACACTCCATGTTTAAACTTTCTATCTGTAAAACCATACGCGGTATATCCTTCAACACGCCAAAGGTCATTTTCACCAAAATAGGAACGTGCCCCAATACGTACACGTGGGCCTTCTGCTTGATTGTAACCAAAAACATCATATACCGAACCGATGTCCATATTCCACTTATCAATCTCTACATACCCACTACCTAAAATACTTACTAGATTGTAGTACGACTTAAATTTAGGAACCGTCTTTAAGGTATCCAATAGCTGGTAAATTCCTTTTTCGTCCTTGTTTAAACTCTCCAACCTATTATTCTGCCAAAACGTACTGTCCCGGTTTAAGACCACAGGGTCATACGGGTTACTCTCTGTCTTATAAAATTCTTTGGGTTTCTTTTGATCAAAGGCATAATTATCAAATACGGTAGTACGCTTTCCGTACATACCTCTGGACTCTTCCTTTTTCTGAAAACTAAAATCGCTCATCATATAATCGCGCTTCAGCAGAAATACGGAGTCATTGACCACCTCAAAATCCTGTTCAATATAAATTTCTTTTACCCAGTTGATATTGGCACTTTTGGTAACTTCTAAATTGATATTCTTTACGGCATAGGTAGTATCGTTTACCCAAAAGTCTCCCTTAAACGTAAGTTCGTTCTTTCGTCTTGGATAATAGACAATATTATAACACCATTTATTTTCTATGAAAGCACTATCCCTAAGTGCATAATTATAAACATCCACACCCGTTCTTGACAGTGGGCTGGTAAAACTTTTATCAAAGAACTTTAAATAATTATCATAAATATCATATTCCTGATAGAGGTCTGCCACAAAGGCGATTATAGCTTGATTGTTGTCAAAACCCGAGTTTTTATTACCCAATATATCTTCCTTTTCCTCATCAAAGCGATTGTCTCCATAAACTTTGGAGAAGGTTTCGTTCAAAAAGATAGGCAGGTAAGTCTTACCGGTAATACGCGAAGTGTCCAAATCCTTAAAAACAAATTCCAGCCCCTTGAATATTTTTTTCTTCATCAAGGCGCTGTCTATCGTATTCAGGTCAAATTCTACCTTTTCATATTTCTCAAAGGCATATTGATCAAACTTACGCAGGCCGTTCTCTCTTTTTTTAGCCCATATTTTTTTCAGTATTTCTACCGCAGGATTGTTTTTCTTAGGTTGTTTTCCTCCAACAAGCACAACTTCATCTAATTGTTGGGAGGCCTCTTTCATGACAACCTTCATTTTATAGGTTACTTTAGACTCTAGCGGAATCTCTACATTCTCATAACCAATAAAGGAGACTACAAGCGTGGTATGGTCCCCATCCGACTCCATATAGAAATTACCATTATCATCCGTAATGGTACCCTCGTACGAACCCTTAAAAAGAATATTAGCGAAAGCTACCGGCTGGTTATCTTCGTCTACAACTGTACCGCCTACTTTTGTTTGTGCACCGACAACCAAAGAAAAAAGCAGTAAAACAAATAAAAGGAGGTTCTTCATCTAAGAAATTTTCTCTGTACTCTATAAACAAATAATGTACCAGAACAGATTATAGTACAATTGTTGATTAGTTTTTTTTGCATTCAAAATAAAGTCCGCTACTGTTTTCAAGCTAAAAATCTAAATCCAAGCCAAAAAACACTAAACTGAAATCCTAAAAAAAAATGCTTCACCGACACTAAGTCGGTGAAGCAAAAGTACCTTTACAAATTAGTTATATCTATTTGTATAACACTTTCTTAACAGCCTTAACCACATCTTCATGGTTTGGCAACCATTCTTCCAACAATACTGGAGAATATGGCGCCGGTGTATCGGCAGTGTTTATTTTCTCTATAGGTGCATCCAAATAATCAAAAGCATTGGACTGCACATGAAAGGTCAATTCCGTTGCCACATTGCCAAACGGCCATGCCTCCTCAAGAATAACCAAACGATTTGTTTTCTTTACAGACTTTAATACAGCTTCGTAATCCAATGGTTTAACGGTACGTAAATCAATGATTTCACAGCTAATACCTTCTTTTTGAAGTTCGTCCGCAGCTTTATCGGCTTCTTTAATTATTTTACCAAAAGATACAATAGTAACATCGCTACCCTCTCTTCGGATATCGGCAACACCTAAAGGAATTGTGTATTCCCCTTCTGGAACCTCACCCTTATCTCCGTACATCTGCTCAGACTCCATAAAAATAACAGGATCATTATCGCGAATAGCCGATTTCAATAACCCTTTTGCATCTGCAGGATTGGAAGGCACTACAACCTTTAACCCAGGACAGTTAGCATACCAGCTTTCAAAAGCCTGGGAATGTGTTGCGGCCAATTGACCTGCAGAACCCGTAGGACCTCTAAAAACTATTGGACAAGGAAATTGCCCACCAGACATCTGACGGATTTTAGCCGCATTATTGATGATCTGATCGATACCTACCAAAGCAAAGTTAAACGTCATGAACTCTATTATAGGACGGCAACCGGTCATTGTAGACCCTACACCTATACCAGCAAAACCTAGTTCGGCAATTGGCGTATCTATAACTCGTTTGGCACCAAACTCATCTAGCATTCCTTTAGAAGCTTTGTAAGCACCGTTATATTCGGCAACCTCTTCTCCCATCAGATAAACTGACTCGTCTTTTCTCATTTCTTCCGACATCGCCTCGACAATGGCTTCCCTAAATTGTAATGTCTTCATATTATATGGAGTATCTTTTTATTATGATCGTTAAAAACGCAAGCAAAAATAGGAAAATATATATCAATTAAAGGGCTCTCAGAATCAAAAAAAGTTATAAAAAATACTATGCATGCATAGTATTTTCAAAAAAGTTTCCATATCTTCGTCTAGATTATAAATAGCTTTATAGACATGAAAATATTAGTTTGCATAAGTAATGTTCCTGACACGACCTCAAAAATAAACTTTACGGACGGTGATACAAAATTTGACACCAATGGCGTACAGTTTGTCATAAACCCTAATGATGAGTTTGGTTTAACCCGTGCCATGTGGTTCAAGGAAAAGCAAGGAGCTACCGTACACATTGCTACAGTAGGCGAAGCCAGCGTGGAACCAACTATGCGTAAGGCACTTGCCATTGGCGCTGATGAAGCCATTAGGGTTAACGCCGCTCCGGTAGACGGATTTTTCGTTGCCGAACAACTGGCCAGCATTGTTAAGGACGGAGCCTACGACCTTGTTATAGCAGGCAGGGAAAGTATTGATTACAACGGAGGAATGGTTCCCGGAATTCTGGCCACTCTTTTGGGAATGAATTTTATAAACACCTGTATAAGTCTTGAAATAGAAGGCGATACGGCAACGGCTATACGAGAAATAGACGGCGGAAAAGAAACCGTACAGGCTTCCCTACCTCTAGTTATTGGTGGGCAAAAAGGCCTTGTACAGGAAAGTGACCTAAAAATACCTAACATGAGAGGTATTATGATGGCTCGAAAAAAGACACTTACCGTAGTGGAGCCTATTGGCGCTACCGTTGCGACCAAAGATGCGAAATTTGACAAGCCTACCGCAAAAGGAAGTGTAAAATTGGTGAATTCCGCAGATGAGTTGGTAGATTTATTGCACAACGAAGCCAAGGTAATTTAATTACGCTAGATAGGTTCTCAACCAAGGGCCACAAGCCCACAAAACCCTATTCAGCTTAACTTTATCTCTAAAAATTAAACAATACACCACATGTCAGTATTAGTATATACAGAATCCGAAAACGGAAAATTCAAAAAAAGTGCCTTTGAAGTGGCATCATATGCCAAAGCTGTGGCAGACCAGTTAGGCTCATCAGTTACTGCAATTGCATTTAACGCTAGTGATAACGAAGCCTTGGGAACTTATGGTGTTTCCAAAGTATTGAACATAGCCGATGACAAACTTTCGACTTTCAGTGCCGCCGCATACGCTAATAGTATTATGCAGGCCGCCAATAGTGAAGGTGCACAGGTAGTTATCGTAAGCTCCAGCACCAACAGCAAATTCTTGGCGCCAATCCTAGCTGCGAAATTAAAAGCAGGATACGTACCCAATGTTGTTGCCGCGCCGGAAAGCACATCTCCATTAAGCGTAAAGCGTACCGCATTTAGTAATAAAGGCTTTGCTCATACAGAAATTACTACGGATACCAAGATTATTGGTGTTTCTAATAACGCATTTGGCATAAAAGAGAATCCCACAACTGCAGCGGTTGAAACTTTTACTGCAGATTTAAGCGATGCTGATTTCTCCGTTAAGTCCGTTGAAATAGACAAGGTTGCCGGTCAGGTAACCATTGCGGACGCAGAGATTGTGGTTTCCGGTGGACGAGGTCTTAAAGGTCCTGAAAATTGGGGAATGATCGAAGATCTTGCCCAAGTTCTTGGTGCCGCTACAGCTTGCTCAAAACCTGTTTCCGATATGGGATGGAGACCCCACGGAGAGCACGTTGGGCAAACCGGAAAGCCGGTTGCATCCAACTTATACATAGCTATTGGTATTTCAGGAGCTATACAACATTTGGCAGGAGTAAGTGCCTCAAAAACCAAAGTGGTCATTAACTCGGACCCTGAAGCACCATTTTTTAAAGCTGCCGACTACGGAATTGTGGGTGACGCCTTTGAAGTGGTACCAAAGCTCATCGAAAAATTAAAGGAATTTAAAGCGCAAAACGCTTAATTTTTGTTAATTTGCGCTCATTAAAGGGCTGTTTAAATGCATGGTACGCCCGTATTTAAACAGTCTTTTGTATTTTAAAGATTCTATGAGCTTAGTAAGGTTAAAAATAAAAGGTATTTCCTATAGCCAAACACAAAACGGGGCATATGCCCTTATTTTGAACGAAGTGGAAGGCGATCGTAAATTACCCATCGTTATCGGTGCTTTTGAAGCACAGTCCATTGCCATTGCACTTGAAAAGGAAATAAAACCACCTAGACCTTTAACCCACGATTTGTTCAAAAACTTTTCAGATCGTTTTGACATTGTTATCAAACAGGTTATTATCCACAAATTGGTAGACGGTGTTTTTTACTCCAGTATTATATGCGAGCGCGATAAAATTGAGGAGATTATAGATGCTAGAACCAGTGATGCCATTGCATTGGCTCTCCGGTTTAACGCCCCTATTTTTACCTACAAGACTATTTTGGACAAAGCAGGAATCTTTTTAAAGTTCTCGTCAAAAGACAAGGAAAAAGAAGAAACCGATGACAGCATTGTAGTTGACGAAATCTTACAAGAGGGCGAAACTGTAGAAATCGAATCCGGTGCAACAGATGGTTATACGGAACTTTCTGTTGATGAGCTCCACAAAGAGCTTGATAAAGCCGTAGCCAACGAAGATTACGAAAAAGCGGCCAAGTTACGGGACGAGATTTCAAAAAGAAACTGATAAACAAGCAAGTACCCTATGAAAATCAACCCTTGGATTGTTCTGCTTGCCCTTTTCATTTTTTTCCCATCCATAGCACAAGATAGTATTACCGTACCCAATGTTGAAACAACGGTAATCAATGATGTAATTTCAGAAACCACCAACAAAATAAAACCTAACGAAGGCTTTACTCTAAGCAGTTTAGGCCGTGGTATATTGGGTATGGTGGTGCTTTTACTTATTTCATTTTTATTCAGTTCTAACCGAAAGGCCATCAATTGGAAAACGGTTGGCATAGGTCTTACCCTACAACTTTTCATTGCTGTTGGTGTACTAAAGGTACCTTTAATCCAAAAGGGATTTGAATCCGTTGGTGAAGTTTTTATCAGTATTTTAGGGTTCACCCGTGCGGGAAGTAAATTTCTTTTTGAAGGTTTAGTAGTTGACACCAATACATTTGGCTACATTTTTGCATTTCAAGTATTGCCTACCATTATCTTCTTTTCTGCACTTACCTCTTTATTATTCTATTTAGGAGTAATCCAGAAAGTGGTTAGGGCATTGGCCTGGATGCTTTCTAAAACATTGGGTATATCCGGAGCCGAAAGTCTTTCTGTTGCAGGAAATATCTTTTTAGGTCAGACCGAAGCACCTTTATTGATCAAGGCGTATTTGGAAAAAATGAACCGTTCGGAAATACTATTGGTAATGATTGGCGGAATGGCTACCGTTGCCGGAGCTGTTTTAGCTGCCTATATAGGTTTTTTAGGCGGTGAGGATAAATTGCTGCAGTTGATTTTTGCGAAACACTTATTGGCAGCATCAGTCATGGCCGCACCAGGAGCAATCGTAATCTCAAAAATATTATATCCGCAAACGGAAGTCGTTAATACGGATATTGAAGTTTCTACGGAAAAAATCGGTTCAAATATGTTAGACGCCATAGCTAACGGAACAACTGAAGGGCTAAAATTAGCGGTTAACGTTGGTGCCATGCTTTTGGTTTTTGTTGCTATGATCGCCATGATCAATGGTATTTTAGGATATGCGGGAGACCTGACCCATTTAAATGATTGGATCGTAGAGAACACGGCTTATAAAAAATTCTCTTTAGAAGCTATTCTCGGAACCATCTTTGCGCCTCTTATGTGGTTAATAGGCGTTGCAAAAGAAGATGTTATGTTCATGGGGCAATTATTGGGTATAAAGCTAGCCGCAAGCGAGTTTATTGGCTACAAACAATTGGCCGAACTAAAAGATTTAAGCAGAGGAGCCAACCTAACTTATAACAAATCTGTTATTATGGCCACTTATATGCTCTGCGGATTTGCAAACTTTGCATCTATTGGCATACAGATTGGCGGTATCGGCTCTTTAGCTCCCGGTCAGCGCAAGACACTTTCCGAATTTGGTCTTAAGGCCGTACTTGGTGGTTCAATTGCATCTTTACTCTCCGCTACTATTGCGGGTATGATTTTGGGGTAACCGAGAGTTAGAATATTCAGCAAAAATATCTCGGTTAATAAATTACTGATAACTCAAAATAGCAATTCCTTTTCCTTTTCCTTTTACCCATTATCTTTACGCTACTATGAAACAATACCACGATTTACTAAAGCACGTACTCGAAAACGGCAACCAAAAAGGAGACCGTACAGGAACTGGAACATTGAGCGTTTTTGGATATCAAATGCGTTTTGACCTTAGCAAAGGTTTTCCCATGGTAACGACCAAAAAGTTACACCTGAAGTCTATTGTTTATGAGTTGCTTTGGTTCTTGAAAGGAGATACCAATATTAAATACCTTCAAGAAAACGGCGTGCGTATCTGGAATGAGTGGGCAGACGAGAATGGTGATTTAGGCCCTGTTTATGGTCATCAATGGCGTAATTGGAACAATGATGAGATTGATCAAATTAAAGATGTTATTCAATCTTTAAAAAACAATCCTAACAGCAGACGTATGTTGGTTTCGGCATGGAACCCAAGTGTACTTCCGGACACTTCAAAATCGTTTTCTGAAAATGTGGCCAACGGCAAAGCGGCACTCCCTCCCTGCCATGCCTTTTTTCAGTTTTATGTTGCTGATGGCAAGCTTTCATGTCAACTTTACCAACGTAGTGCAGACATCTTTCTAGGCGTACCGTTTAACATTGCATCTTACGCACTATTTACAATGATGATGGCACAAGTGTGTGGCTATGAGGCAGGTGAATTTATTCACACTTTTGGTGACGCCCACATCTACAACAACCATATGGAACAGGTAGAATTGCAATTGAGTCGCGAACCTAGGCCACTATCAAAAATGGTTATCAACCCGGAAATAAAAGACATTTTCGACTTTAAGTTTGAAGATTTCAGCCTGGAGGATTACAACCCTCACCCACATATTAAGGGTGCTGTTGCCGTTTAGCGTTCACCAAAAATACTATTGAGCTCATGGCGTACATTCTATAATCCTTATATTTATAGAATATAAAAATTGCTATGACCTCAACCGATTCCCTCGTTGATTTTTTTTTAGAGACGCGCCTGCACACAGAAAACATTTGCAAGCCTCTAGAAATTGAAGACTACGTGGTTCAACCCATTGTAGATGTTTCCCCTCCTAAATGGCACCTAGGACACACGACTTGGTTTTTTGAAGAATTTATTTTAAAACCTCATTTTAAGGGCTATACCGTTTTTGATGAGGATTTTTCCTTTGTATTCAATAGTTACTATGAAACCGTAGGCAAACGTGTAGTGCGTTCCGATCGGGGTAATCTATCGCGCCCCTCTGTAGACAGTGTCTATGCTTATCGCACGTACGTAACAGAAGGAATAAAAACCCTATTTAGCGCATCACAAAATCAAGAATTAGATGACCTGTTGGAAATAGGTATACATCATGAAAAGCAGCATCAAGAGTTGTTATTAACGGATATTAAGTTTATTCTGGGCAACAACCCGTTGTTACCCGTTTATTCAAATAACTTTAAAGAGCATCCACATGAAAATGAACCACAAGAGTGGATTTCTATGGATGAAGGTATTTACGAAATAGGCCATAACTCTAACACTTTTTGCTATGATAATGAACTGGGAAGGCATAAAGTATACCTACACCCGTTTCAGGTATCAAAAAATCTTATTACCAATCAAGAATATATGGCATTCATTGAAGCCGGAGGTTATAAGAAATTTGACCTTTGGCATGCAGAAGGTTGGGATTGGATAAACCAAAACAACATTTCCGCACCTTTATACTGGCACAATATTGACGGACTTTGGCATAATTATACGCTAAACGGGCTTCAGGAAATTACACCCAATGCCCCCGTTACCCACATTTCATATTTTGAGGCATTCGCTTTTGCACAATGGAAAGGCTGCCGTCTTGCTACAGAATTTGAATGGGAAGCGGCCCAATCACTCTTTAATTGGGGAAAGCGATGGGAATGGACGGAAAGCGCTTATCTCCCCTACCCCAATTATAAAAAAGCTGATGGCGCCCTAGGTGAATACAACGGTAAATTTATGGTGAATCAGAAAGTACTGCGTGGTGGTTCCGTTGCCACACCCGTACATCATACCAGACCCACATACCGTAACTTCTTTCAGACTCAACTAAGATGGCAATATACCGGTTTAAGGCTGGCCAAATAATTTTTTAGACGACACACGTATAGTATTTAGAACTTTTCCGACCTAAGAGGCATGCATAAACCAACCCAAATACTTTTTGAGACCCAATTTGAAGAAGATGTCCATACCGGGCTAACGGATTTCCCCAAACATTTATCGTCCAAATATTTCTATGACGAGAAGGGAGACAAACTTTTTCAGGATATCATGAATATGCCAGAGTATTACCTTACTCAGAAAGAGTTTGATATTCTTATGAATCACACCCACGAAATAGCCGAGCTTTTTGCTTCGGGAATCCCTAAATTCAAACTTATAGAGTTGGGTGCCGGAGATGGTAAAAAGACTAAAATCCTATTAAAACACCTTTCAGAAAATAACTACGATTTCAAATACCAACCTATTGACATTAGTCAAAACGTGCTTAATGGCTTGGAACAATCCCTTAAAAAAGAGCTGCCCAATGTGGTTGTAGAACCCCAACAAGGCACCTATTTTGAGGCATTGAAAAAAATAAACTCCAAAAACGGTACTAAGAAAATAATTCTCTTCTTAGGTTCTAACATTGGAAACCTCTTGCACGAGCAAGCTATAGACTTTCTCAAAAGTGTTCAAGAGCTTATGCAAAAGGATGATTTGTTCTTTATTGGGTTTGACATGAAAAAAAACCCACAGACCATTCTAGACGCTTACAATGATCAAGCCGGAATAACTGCAGCATTCAATAAAAACGTATTGGCCAGGATCAATACAGAACTTGGCGGCAATTTTGATTTGGACAACTTTCTACACTGGGAAGTATATGACCCGGAAACCGGAACGGCAAAGAGTTACTTGGTAGCCAAAGAAGCCCAATCTGTAAGTATTGAAAAGTTAGACGTACTAATTGATTTTGAACAGTGGGAAACAATACATACCGAGATTTCCCAAAAGTATGACGACAAGGTGGTTGCTTGGCTAGCCAAAGAAGCGGGTCTAAAAATAGAAACAGAGTTTTGTGATGCCGAAAACCATTACAAAAATTTTGTACTAAGAAAAAAGTAACTTCAACACCTTCTAACTTTAATTATTTACCTGCCGTTTAAAGGAATGGCATAAATGCGTTTGATATGAAAGCAATTTGGAACAATACCGTAATAGCGGAAAGTGATGAAACAGTTGTTGTAGAAAACAACCATTATTTTCCTGCGGAAAGTATTAAAAAAGAATACTTCAAAACAAGTGAAACACATACTACTTGCCCATGGAAAGGTCAGGCACATTACTATACCCTAATGGTTGATGGCAAGGAAAATCCTGATGCAGCATGGTACTACCCAGAAGTTAGCCCATTGGCCAAAGGTATCAAAGGCCGAGTTGCTTTCTGGAAGGGAGTTACCGTTGAAGCATAGAAACAAATAGATAATTAGCACAACCGCTTCTACACAAGCTTGTGCAATTACTTCAAAGTAAAAAAAGCCGGGACATAAACATGTTCCGGCTTTCTATATATTTCTAACGAATGAATTATAAATCCAGAACGGCGTTTTCACCACCTGCATAATCATTCCACTGGTAACGATCAGCTTCCGCTTCATTTACATAGTTACCGTCTATGATATATTTAAACTCAAAAGAAGTCTCTTTAGGAAGTTCTAAAGTACCTTTGAAATTTCCGTTTTTCAACTTCTTCAATGAACTTGCTTTGTTTGCTTTCCAGTTATTGAAATCACCAACAACAGCCACTTTTGATGCTTCCTCTGCAGGAACCGTAAAAGTAACTTTACAAACGGGTTTTGTTTTTAGATACTGTTTTGAAATTGCCATTATGTATTATTTTAAATTGATTTTTTAGTTTCTAAATCAAGGGCAAAACTAACATATTAAAATGCTCATATACAATGATTAACGCATTTTTATCATTTTCGCAATATTTACATAACAAATAGTAATTGGATGCAAAATATTGTCATCCTTTTCTCTACATTGTAATCGTCTATATAGCTGTTTTTAAGATTTTTACAACTTCATTGATATCTTCTTCACTATTGTAAAAATGAAAACTAAGCCTAATACCGTCTCCGCGTTGCGAACAGATGACACCTTTGGCCGTTAATATTTGAAAAAGAGCATCATTTCCTTCTATATTAAATATAGTACTATGATTGTCTCTACCTAGTATTGACTTAGGCAACAATCCTAGTTCGCCAAATTCATTTTTTGCTTTTTTAGAAAGCAATTTTAACTGATTTTCTATAGCATCCTTACCCAAGGCACTCAAATACTCTAAGGAAAACTTTAAACTCCCAAAGTTTAACGTATCTAAATGTCCCGGCTCAAACCTATTGGCAAATGGTATGCTATCCCTTGCACCTAGATTATGCCCCGAAGCATTGTAACCTATTGTTCGTACAGCAAACGTTTCTTCCATTCCATCCTTGAACAACATAAAACCGTTTCCATAACCGGACAACAACCATTTATACGCACTTGCTCCTAGAACATCCAATGGCGAACTATCAAAATCAAAGTTTGACGTGCCACAAAACTGCGTGCCATCGGCAATTATTTTCAATTTAGGAAATTTCTGCTTAATTTTTGTAAGAAAATCTAAATTTATATGAATTCCGTTGGTCCATTGCACTAAGCTTAAAGCCAATACGGTAATTTTATCCTTCTCGATCTGATTCAAAATAGTGGCTTCCAAATCTTCGTTCAAAGGAACATAGGATACATCAAAACCACGGTATTCAAAAGGCCAATTTACCGATGGATAATCATCTTCAACCAATAATACCTTATGGCTCCTGTCCAGTCCCTCTAGAAGTATATTCAACCCTAGCGTAAAATTTTGGACCAATGCTGTATTCTCCTTTTTAGCTCCAAAAAAATTGGCTACCGTTTCGCGCGTTTCAGAAATTAACTTAGCGGCTACCTCATTTCTAAAATTACTTCCGCCTATTAAATAATCCAGATCATGTTCCTGGCGCCACTCCATTAAATCGTCATTAAGTAATCCTGAAGAAGCGGTGTTAGCATAGATATACTGACTTAAAACGGGAAAGTGTTTTCTGGTATTTTTCATCTTGTATTCGCTGTGTCGGCAATTGCCTTATCTTTGTAATCTAAAGATAACTATTCGTATGTTCTCTAAAAATAAAAACCGCTCCGAAGTAGATCTTGAGCAACACGAAATGCTTGAGAACGCTCAAACCCGCATAAAACAAAAGAAACGGCTCTACGTTCATTTTGTCATTTTTCTAATTGGCAGTGTCTTTTTAATTCTAATAAATAAGATTTTAAAATACGGCGAGACCTATGACTGGTTTATTTGGGGCATTACCTTTTGGGCCTTTTTATTTGTCATACATGCTTTTAATGTTTTTATTACCCAAAAATTTATGGGCAAGGATTGGGAACGCACCCAACGTGAAAAACTGGTAACCAAACAAAAAAAGCGTATTGCCGAAATACAAAAGGAAATAGAGACCGATTTTCCGCTATCCAAAATCAACAAAAAAATTGAACCATGAAAACTGTAGCAATGATAGCGGCGGCGGCCGAGGACAATGCTCTAGGAAAAGACAATGACCTCCTATGGCATTTACCGGACGACTTTAAGAGGTTTAAAAAACTAACTTCCGGGCACAGCATTATTATGGGAAGAAAAACGTACGAAAGCTTTCCCAAGCCCCTTCCCAACCGTAAACATATCATCATAACCAGGGATAAAAACTATACCGTAGACTATGATACTTGTGTTGTTGTGTATTCTTTAACCGAAGCATTGCAGCTTGTAAAGGACGAGCCCTTATCATTTATAATTGGAGGAGGGGAAATCTACAAGCTTGGAATGGAACAAGCTAACAAAATTGAACTTACCCGCGTACATGGCACTTTTGAAGATGCCGACACTTTTTTCCCGGAAATTGATGAGTCCGTTTGGGAACTTGCAACCGAGCAATACCATCCGGCAGATGAGAAACACAAATACGCATTTACGTATCTTACCTACTTAAAAATCTAATTTTTCAACTAAAAAATCTGCCGAAACATCCTCCACAAAACGCTTTAGAACGTCAGGAGCTACGTTAGTATAAAGTCTATGTCCTGCCGGCTCATTTGATGCATTGAGCGCATCGTTCTTTTGGAGCACGGCCCGTACCTGTCTTGCTACTGCTTCTCCGGAATCAATAATCCTTACATGAGCGGGCAATAGACTTTTTAGAACAGGTATTAGGTATGGATAATGGGTACAGCCCAAAACCAGATGGTCCATGCCTTGTTCAAGCATAGGGCTCACATATTTATTTAAAAGTTCCTTGGTTTCCTTAGCTTCTACTTTGCCGCTTTCTATTAACGGCACCAAACCGGTTCCTTCTTGTTCAATAATCTTAATTCCGGCAGCATGGTTAATAGATGTGCTATGAAAAAGACTACTGGATAGCGTTCCTTTTGTAGCCAACACACCCACAGTCTTAGATTCTGATTGTAAGGCCGCAGGCTTTATTGCCGGCTCTATGCCTATAAAAGGAACTTTGTAATGCGCCCTTAAATACGATATGGCATTGGTAGTGGCCGTATTACAGGCAACCACAATAATCTTACAGCCTTTATCCAGAAGAAACTCTGTATTCTTTATACTTAGCTGTAGAATCTCTTCCTGTGATTTCTCACCGTAAGGTGCATTTTTACTATCTGCCAAATACAGGGTATTCTCATTAGGTAGGAGTTTCTGAATTTCTTTCCAAATGGAAGTTCCTCCAACCCCTGAATCAAAAACACCAATTGGCCTATTGTTCATATGCTTTCTAATTATTCCAACACTTCTACTATTGGGCTTCCTGTAGCTCCGTTAGGAAACGCTATCCCTAATAAGCTAGCTACTGTTGGAGCAATATCATCTATTTCGGTTCGCTCTACCGTACTCCCTTGTTTAATACCCGCACCATAAAAAAGTAAGGGCACATGCGTATCATAAATTTGTGGCGAACCATGGGTAGAACCTGTTTTTGGGTAAGAAATTGTACCCGGAGACAATACGACCAAGACATCACCAGAACGTTTTTGGTTATACCCATTTTGAAGAATATAAGGTATACCATGAGTGTAATCATTCTGCCACATTTGGTAGGCCGTATAGGTACGATCAATTCCTTTATAATTCAACAATTCTTTTGCTATATTTTCCTGAACTTCCTGTACGCTCAAATCCAGATTCTTAATAATACTATGGTCTAAAAAGTATTGGTCGTTAGAAAAGTCCTTTACAATATCAGTTGTTCCATAATTGAACTCCAAAAATTGATTGAAATTTGTTTTTATCTCGTCCCAAACAACATAATCTGCCGGTATTCTCTGATCCTTTAAATATGCCGGAACTTCAATTGCAGCATGATCTGCGGTTAGAAATACGGTATATTCTCCTTTACCCACTTTGCGATCTAATTCCTTAAAAAAACGCTCTAAATCTTGATCAAGTCTAACATACGTATCCTGTATTTCTTTTGAGTTGACACCAAACTTATGACCTACGTAATCCGTACTTGAAAAACTAACAGCCAAGAAATCTGTAATATCATCTTTCCCCAGCTGCTCTTCCTCAAGGGCGGCTACAGCAAAATCAGTAGTTATACTATTACCAAAAGGTGTTGCTTTAAGCAGCTCATACTTACCATTCTCATCCCATAGCGCAGGTAGATCATGAGGGAAAACCGAGGTCTTCTCCCCTTTAAACAATCCTTCATAAGCATTATAGTCCGTACCGCTTTCAACATACTCCGAAATTTTCTTTAACGTTTTCCATGGCTTCTTGTATGTATCTACGGATTTATCAGCATTAAACTTCTCCACCCAAACAGGTAGTTTATCCATATAAAAAGAACTTGTAATCCAAGCGCCATCGCTAAACCAATATGCCGCATTAGCCGTATGCCCACCTGGAAGAACAGCACCTCTATCTTTTAAAGCAATGGCAATAGTCTTACCTCGCATTTGCGTATGCAAGCGAAGTTCATCTGTAATTGTGGTAACGGTCATTCTATGGGGAGACATTTTTCCGGCATCAGAAGTAGTACCAACTGAATTATAGGCCGGATCACCCGCACAATATACATCGGTATCCGATTCTTTATCGTACCAGTTATTGCCAATTATGCCATGCATAGCCGGTGTTGTACCTGTATATACAGAAGTATGCCCAGGTCCTGTACTCGTGGGAGCATAGTTATAATGATTGTTCTTACAATTGAAACCTTCATTTACCAAGCGTTTAAATCCATCATCACCATAATGGTCCCAAAAACGGGTAATATAATCATAGCGCATTTGATCCACAATAATACCCACCACAAGCTTTGGGTCTGTTTTCAATTGGGCTTCAGTTTGTTCTTTTGATTTTTTTTGACCGAATGACGTAAGCGGTAAAAAAGTAATGGTACAAATGGTAAAAAATAAGACGGTAAAATTCTTGGACATAGTTGTTTTATTGAGATAGCAAAAGTAAATAAATTCCCCTTTTAAAGTTTAAATGGAGGTTAAATGAAATCGTTTATTGTTATTTTTGTTAGGATATACCTATTTTCATCACATGAACTACCTAAGATCGATTGGCAGATATGCCATTATGATAAAAGAGGTCTTTAAGAAACCTACAAAATGGCGCATTATGAAGTCGCTCATTTTGAAAGAAGTAGACGAATTGATCTTCGGTTCTTTGGGTATCTTAATTTTCATTTCTTTTTTCATGGGAGCTGTTGTCGCCATACAAACGGCATTGAACATTACCAGTGAACTTATACCAAAAAACCTGGTGGGCTTTGCAACTAGGCAATCTATTATTCTTGAGTTTGCCCCTACTTTTTGCTCAATTATCATGGCAGGAAAAGTAGGATCCTATATCACATCTAGCATTGGTACTATGCGAGTAACAGAGCAAATAGATGCGCTAGAGGTCATGGGAGTAAATGCGCTTAACTATCTGGTTTTTCCAAAAATTATAGCACTTTGCCTTTACCCGTTCATTATCTCAATTGCTATGTATGTTGGGATTTTTGGAGGTTGGATGGCGGCCGTATTTGGAGGATTTAGCACCAGTGCAGATTTTATAGAAGGGGTTCAATTAGATTTTATTCCTTTTCACGTAACCTATGCCTTTCTCAAAACATTGGTATTTGCTTTTGTTTTAGCTACGGTACCTTCCTATCATGGTTTTTACATGACCGGTGGAGCTTTAGAAGTAGGAAAGGCCAGTACCACCTCGTTTGTTTGGACGAGTGTGGTAATAATCATTGCTAACTATATACTCACCCAACTCTTATTAGGCCAATGATAGAAGTAAACGACATACACAAATCTTTTGATGGCACCCATATTCTTAAAGGGGTGACCACTAGTTTTCAAAAAGGAAAGACCAATTTAATAATTGGACAAAGTGGCTCCGGTAAGACCGTTTTCTTAAAGTGCTTGTTAGGACTTTTTACTCCAGAGGAAGGCACGATTAGTTATAACGGTCAAATCTATACGGAACTTACCGATGAACAAAAGAGAGACCTACGCCAAGAAATGGGCATGGTGTTCCAAGGAAGCGCTCTGTTTGATTCTATGACCGTAGAAGGCAATGTGAAATTTCCGTTGGAAATGTTTACAAAACAGTCCAAATCCGAAATGCAGGACAGAGCGGATTTTGTACTAAAGAGAGTTAATCTAGTAGATGCGCATCATAAATATCCTTCCGAAATTTCCGGGGGAATGCAGAAAAGGGTAGCCATTGCCCGCGCCATTGTTATGAACCCTAAATATCTCTTCTGTGACGAACCCAATTCTGGACTTGATCCAAAAACCGCTATTGTCATAGACAACTTGATCAAGGAAATTACAGAAGAGTATGACATTACCACTATTATCAATACCCACGATATGAACTCGGTAATGGAAATAGGAGAAAAAATTCTTTTTCTTAAAGACGGTTTAAAGGCTTGGGAAGGCACCAACAAGGAAATATTTAAAACCGATAACGAAACGGTTACCGATTTTGTGTATTCTTCCGACCTCTTTAAGAAAGTGCGCCAGATGTATATTGAAGAGCGTAACTAAATTTATAATCCTATTTAGCAGTTCCTCGCAGCTGTATGGTGGTATCCTTCAATCGTACTTTTAACCACTCGTGAACCCTTTTGTTCTCCGAAGCAATTTTAGCATTGCTCAGCCCTTCTTTCCATTTTACTTCAAAGATTGATAGGGTATCTGTTTTACTGAAATCCGTAATAACGGCATTATCATACTGCAACGAAACCAAATTCTCATAGTTGGCTTTTGCCTCGGCACTTATATCCTGAAAAGGAATTTGTTTTCTACTAGATGCATCCTTTTGCAAGCGAGTGACCTCGGCCTCTAAAAACGCAATTTTCTCCGCTTTACTAGACAATTGGTTTTTCTGGGACTCATAGAGTTCGTTAATATATTTCAACTGATCTACCTGATCATTTTGAGACCCTTGAATAATATGAAGCTCGGTATTCGTAAGCCGCTTATAATCTTCATCTTCTTTTAGCATGGTATTCCATGAGGAAATTATATTGGCCGGAATAACCTCGTTACCCATACAAACAATCTCAATTACCGGCTGTTCACCTTCATTATATTCAATACTGGTAAAATTATCCAGATACCTTCCTCCACTTGTAAATTGGTATTTTCCTATGGTCTCACTAACAAATTCATTGGCCTGCTTTTTAAACATGGACTCCTGAAACACCTTATAGAACGTCCATCCCGCAGGTATCATAACCAATAAAGCCACAATAGAAGCTATACGCGCTATACGCCTTCTTTTGGCGGAGTTTACATAACGCACCATAGGAAACTTTAAAAGTTTTATGGTCAAGAAAGTCGCCAAGGCTATGAAAATGGTATTTATGATAAATAAATACATGGCCCCAAAAGCGTAACCGGGATTACCTATTGCCAGACCAAAGCCTACCGTACACAAAGGCGGCATTAAAGCCGTAGCAATGGCAACACCAAAAATAACGCTGGCAATAGTTCCTTTTTTAGCCCTTGCAATTACCAATGCCAAACCACCAAAAAAGGCAATAAGAACATCCCTAATATCCGGAGCCGTACGTGCCAATAACTCAGAAGACTCATCTTGAATTGGAAAGAATTCAAAAAATAGATAAGCCGTTAGCACACTAAGAACTACCATTACAGCAAAGTTCTTTAATGATCGCCTTAGTGTGTCAATATCATTAATGGCCAAAGACATACCCAGACCCAAAATGGGGCCCATAAGCGGTGATATTAACATGGCACCAATAACTACCGCTGTAGAGTTTGCATTAAGACCAATAGAAGCAATAAAGATAGAACAGATCAAAATCCATGAAGTATGCCCTTTGAAGGGTATATCTGCAATAATAGCTTCCTTCGTAGCTTCTTGATCCGTATTTTCACGAATATCCAATAATTCACGCATAAACCTCCGCAGGCTTTCCCACAGACCTTTTGCATCTTTCCTTACGGCCTCTTCGCTCTCCTTTGGAGCCTCAGTTGGCGTGATATTATCTTGATTCAATTTATCGCTCATGTATTAGAATTAGGCATATTCGTCGCCATATTTATTCTTAACGGCACCCAACACCTTTTTAATATCCTGTTCTTTAGTTTTCGGGTATATTAAAAGTACTTCTTTTTTGTCTACGATGATATAGTCGTTAAGACCATCTACCACAACAATTTTATCTTTTGGGGATCTGATCATATTGCCGGATGCATCAGTAGTTACCACCTTGCTGTTTACAATGGCGTTATTATCATCATCCTTGTCCAATTTATCGTATAAAGAGCCCCAAGTACCCAAATCGTTCCAGTCAAAAGTAGCCGGTAGTACAAATATGGATTTTGAATTTTCCAAAATAGCGTAATCTATAGAGATGTTTTCTGCTTTTGGATAGTTCTCTTTTATAAACTCTTTTTCTTCGCCAGTATTGTAACAAGACATACCGGATTCAAAAAGTGAATACTGTTCAGGTTGATAGTTTTTGAACGCATTTACAATGGTCTTCACGCTCCACATAAAAATTCCCGCATTCCAAAGAAAATTTCCTTGGGCCAAAAATTCCTTTGCCGTTTCGTAATCAGGTTTTTCACGGAACTGATTTACCTTCTTTAAACCTTCCGGACTTTCCTTTTCAAATTCTATATAACCAAAGCCTGTATTAGGAAACGATGGTTTAATACCTAAAGTACAAAGTACGTCTTCCTTCTCACATTTATCAAAACAGGTGGTTACATCTTTGGCAAAGGCATCTTCATCTTCGATCCAATGATCACTGGGCGCTACAATCATTACACCGTTCTCGTTCATCTTTTGAATTTTTAATGCTGCGTACAGAATACAAGGAGCTGTATTTCTCATGGCAGGTTCAAGCACTACTTGATCCTGTTTAACCAAAGGTAGCTGCTCCAAAACCAAATCATTATAGCGCTCATTGGTCAGGATAAGAATATTTTCGGTAGGAACAAACTTGTTCAGACGCTTAAAAGTTTTTTGAATTAAGGTGTCTCCCGTACCCAACATGTCATGAAATTGCTTTGGATAAGAAGATGTACTGATTGGCCAAAACCTTGAACCGACACCACCGGCCATTAGAACTGCGTAATAATTGTTGTTTTTCATTTCTTGATTGCTATGAAAGCGGAAGTAACCAAATCTTTCGCTTATTATTAATAGTTAGTTATCCTTAATTTACGTAATTTCTTACAATTTTAATCAAAAACCAATTCCACTTCTGCATTAGGTTGAAAAAGATACATTCGCCCTGTAGCCACCTCTATACATTCATATCGCTTAACGCGTCTATTCCCTTTTTTGTACAATTTACCATTATGAATGCGAAAAATACTACCTAACGGCACCTCAAAAACGTAGGTCCTATCCGTTTTTTGTTCGTCAAAATGTTTTAATGCTATGGACAGCCTTGCATCCGTACTACTACTTGCCTTTGGATTTTTAAAATGATTTGCTAAAAGAGGTAGTAATTGGGTAGGGAAAATTTCGGGCCTTATAAACGGTAACATTAAATATTGAAAAATGCGTTTCCACTCCGTACCATGTGGTTTTATAGTCCTGCCGTATTTTTCAAAAGCCACTAAATGGGCAATTTCATGTATGAGCGTAATTAAAAATCGATATTTATTGAGATTGGCATTTACTGTTATCTGATGCTTTCCATTGGGCATCCGCCGGTAATCCCCATGGCGGGTAACCCGTTCGTTAACAATCTTTAAGTGAACGCCTGTCTTCTGAATCAACTCCAAACAGGATTCTATAGCCCTTTCGGGAAGATATTTTTGTAGCACATTATCCACTGCGGACAAAAATAAGTTAACTCAACCAATAAATGAAGTTATCTATTATTAAGCCTATGTCAAAAAATAACACCTATTCACAAGAACGACCCTATGTAAGGAAAAACCAAAAGTTTAGGGCGTACTATTAGTGACCTGAAGTAGTTTTCCGTTATACAGCTGATGCCCTTCTAAAGCAAAGTTCTTGATGTATTTGGCCATTTGCAAAGCTGTTGTAGGCGCTTCATACCCTGGAAAAGCCTCTTGTAGCATTTCAGTCTGGACTGCGCCCAACGCCAACACATTAAAGGAAGGACCGGTTTCCTTAAATTCTTCGGCCCACAATTCGGTTAGAGTAATTACCGCCCCCTTACTGGAACTATATGCAGATAAGCCCGGAAACTTAACACTGCCCTGCACACCTCCCATAGAACTAATGGTAAGCACATGGCCGTCTTTAGGCATTCTTGGTAGAATCTTCCTTGTCATTTCCGCTACTCCAAATACATTTACTTTGTAAACAGCCTCAAACTCCTCGGCTTCGGTTTCAAGAAAAGGTTTGTTCAACAACTTTCCCGCATTATTTATAAGTACGTCTACCGTTTCAAAGTTTTCAGCTAAAAAATCCTCCATCTTTTTAAAATCGGATGGATTACCTAAATCAAAGGAGAAACTAAAAATATTTTCATGAGTCAAACCGGAAATTGACTTATCATTTCGGGATAGAGCCAAAACTTTGTGCCCCTCATCAGCAAACAATTTGGCCAGTTCAAAACCTATACCCCTACTAGACCCCGTTATTACGATATTTGCCATTAGTTGTACTTAATTTCTTTTGTTGGCGCGTTAACGATACCCTCCACAACCGGAATACTCTTATTTATTAAGTTAGCCATGTGACCGAAGTCCATTTCAGAAAGTTCATCTCCCACTTTGTGATAATGGTTAAAGTTCGTAAAATCAAACGTACTGAAAGTCTGTGAAGGCACCCCAAAGGCTTCATGAAACGGATAATTATCCGATCGCTTAAAAAGATTGAATTCCTTTGCTTTAGGAAGAAAGCCCGCGTAGGTCTGTTCTGCATAGCTATTAGCTACTTTGGCCATATTGGATTCTTCAAATCCGGTTAAGTAAGCCAAGTAATCCTTACCTACCAAGGGCACACCAACCATTTCATAATTAAGCATTGCATACAGGTTCAAATTCTCCTCCTTTAGCTTTTGCGCCAAGTGTTTTGACCCTAACAATCCCTTTTCTTCAGCACTGAAAAGAGCAAAAATTATGCTTCGCTTATTTGTTCTTGATTTCCCAAAATAACGGGCAAGTTCCATCACGGTTGTAGTTCCCGTTGCGTTATCATTTGCACCATTGGCTATGGCATCTCCATTCTCCTCTGCTATAAGTCCTATGTGATCGTAGTGAGCACCAATTATTACAAACTCATTTTTTAGTTTAGGATCACTGCCTTCAACCACACCAACAACATTAAAAGCGGGCGCATCATAATTAGAAAGGTCATCTCTATACGTTTCAAAATAAGGTTTGACGTTATTTTTTGAGAAGCTGCCTTCAATGAGCTCAGCGGCTTTTTCAATTCCTTCACTTCCAGTATCCCTACCTTGTAGCTCGTCCGAAGCCAGAAAATTCATGATTGAAGCCACTTTTTCCGCGTTTGAAAATTGATTTTGCCCCGCACCTACAATACTCCCTATACCATTTAAATCGTCTGCCTTTTTAGGCACCTCCATTAAGCTGCGGTCAAACTGCACCGCTTCTTCACTTTCTAATGTTACGGATTCATCAATCTTTTGAGAACCGCACGACAAAGCCAATATACTGGCAACAAACAGAAAACTCTTTTTCATAGGTGTTATTTTTAATGGTACAATTTAGAAATAAAAAAAGGCATCCGGAAATAACCAAGATGCCTTTATTATAATAGTTAGCGATCTGTTTAAGCCAGCATGGTTACCGGATTTTCCAAATACGCACGTAGTGTTAATAAAAATTGAGCGCCTGTAGCCCCATCAACCGTTCTATGGTCACACGCCAAAGTTACCTTCATTGTATTACCAACTACAATCTGGCCATCTTTAACCACTGGTTTTTGAACAATGGCTCCAACGGATAAAATTGCGGAGTTAGGTTGATTAATGATTGAAGTAAACTCGGTAATACCGAACATACCCAAGTTAGAAACTGTAAACGTACTACCATCCATCTCGGCTGGAGTCAGTTTTTTGTTTCTCGCACGACCGGCCAAATCCTTAACGGCAGCACCGATCTGAGTTAAACTCAATTGCTCAGTAAATTTCAATACAGGAACAACAAGACCTTCATCTACAGCTACGGCAACACCAACATGTACATGATGGTTATAACGTGTAGTATCTCCGTTCCAAGTAGTATTTACCTGCGGATGCTTCTTCAAGGCCATGGCACATGCTTTCACTACCATATCGTTAAAAGAAACCTTTGTATCAGGCAAATCATTTATCTGTTTTCTAGAAGCCATGGCATTGCTCATGTCTACTTCTATAGTCAAGTAATAGTGAGGTGCGGTAAATTTAGATTCGGACAAACGCTTTGCGATGGTTTTTCGCATTTGCGAATTTTTGACCTCCTCAGAACCTTCTTCACCTACTGGCAGGATTACAGGAGCACTTGCAGGCGCCGCCGCTTGTGAACTAGCCGCTTTTTGCGGAGCTTGTGAAGCTGCAGCAGGAGTATACCCCTCTACATCTTTCTTCACAATTCGCCCGTTATCTCCAGAACCTTTAACATTGGCTAAATCAATACCCTTTTCCTTTGCTATTTTCTTGGCCAAAGGCGATACAAATATACGTTGACCGTCATTTGCAGCCTTGGGAGCTGAAGTATCTTTAGAAGCTTCCTTCTTTGGCTCTTCTTTCTTAGTCTCAGAAGAAGTACTTTCTTTCTTACCCGAAGACGGCTTGGCATTAAGCACAGCATCAACATCCGTACCTGCAGGTCCTATAACCGCCAACACTGCATCAACCGGAGAAGATTCACCCTCTTGAATACCGATATATAATAAGGTACCCGAGTAGAAGGATTCAAATTCCATTGTAGCTTTATCCGTTTCGATTTCAGCTAAAATATCTCCTTCTTCTACCGTATCACCCACTTTTTTCAACCAAGCAGCAACAGTACCTTCTTCCATAGTATCACTAAGGCGAGGCATCTTTACCACTTCTACGCCCTCTGGAACATCTGCAGAAGCAACTTCCTCAGAATCTTCAGAACTTGCAGCTACAGGTTCATTGGATTCTTCCGCCTCTTCTTCGCCAGAAGTATCTGCACTACCGTTTAACAATGATGAGATATCTTCTCCCTCTTCACCTATAATGGCCAAAAGAGAATCTACCGGTGCACCATCTCCTTCTGCAATACCAATATGCAATAAAGTACCTTCATAAAAGGACTCAAATTCCATTGTGGCTTTGTCAGTTTCTATTTCTGCAAGTATATCGCCTTCCTCAACTTTGTCACCAACGTTTTTCAACCATTTGGCTACGGTACCTTCTTCCATGGTATCGCTCAAGCGGGGCATGTTTATTACTTCTGCCATTTACCTAAAATTATTTATGTTGTACAAATGGAAAATCTTCTTGCTCATAGACCATATCGTACAATTGCTGTACTGGCGGATAATCTGATTCGTCTGCGAATTTTTCGCATTCCAACACCAAATCCTTAACTTTTTTGTCTATTGCCTTAATGTCTTCTTCAGATGCGTAATCGTTCTCTTTAATAATATCAAGAACTTGGGTAATAGGATCTATTTTCTGATATTCCTTTACTTCCTCCTTAGTTCTATAATGTTGTGCATCCGACATAGAATGACCTCTATATCTATATGTTTTCATTTCAAGGAAAGTTGGCCCACCTCCAGAGCGTGCTCTTTCTACGGCTTTACTTACCTCTTGAGCAACCGTTACCGGATCCATACCGTCTACAGGACCACAAGGCATCTCGTAACCCAAACCTAGTTTCCAAATTTCAGTAGAATATGATGTTCTCTCTACGGAAGTACCCATAGCATAACCATTGTTTTCACAAATGAATACTACTGGAAGTTGCCAAAGCATTGCCAAGTTCAACGCTTCATGAAAAGAGCCCTGACGTACGGCACCATCACCCATATAACATAAGGTAACGTTATCCCTACCGGCGTACTTATCACCAAAAGCCATACCAGCACCTAATGGAATTTGTCCTCCTACGATACCATGACCACCATGAAAACGGTGTTCTTTTGAGAATATATGCATTGAGCCTCCCATACCTTTGGAAGTACCAGTAACCTTACCATACAATTCTGCCATTACTTGTTTAGGATCAACACCCATACCAATTGGTTGAACGTGATTCCTGTAGGCGGTGATCATACGGTCTTTGGTTAAGTCCATTGCATGCAATGAGCCAGCCAAAACAGCTTCTTGACCATTATACAAGTGTAAAAAACCTCTAACTTTTTGTTGAATGTAGACCTGTGCCAGCTTGTCCTCGAACTTGCGCCAGAACAACATATCTTCATACCATTTCAGATATACTTCTTTGGTAATTTTTTTCATTGATGCTAATAATTTGGATTCGTGGTTACAACACCCTGACCGTTCCTTTTTTATTCACGGAACCAACCAGAAGGGCAAAAATACATATTAAATCAATAGTTGAAAAAAATTGAAGTAAAAGGTTTGTTAGAATTTATCCTTAGGTTGTTCAGAACTGTTACAAAAACGAACTATCAAAGCCCAATGGCAGAATATCCGCCATGGAATTACATTTAAAAATTTTGCCTTTTTCCCCCATCATCAAAAGTGCTATGGGAGTTTTTTGCTTTACTTCATACTCCGAGATAGCCTGCCTACAGTTTCCACAAGGTGCCGCCGGGTTGGTTAACTCGTAATTGATAGAGGTTGCGGTTATGGCTATAGCAGTAATGCCCACACCCGGATATTTTGCCCCAGCGTAGAAAATTGCCACACGCTCAGCACAAAGCCCGGACGGATAAGAAGCGTTTTCTTGATTGTTACCTATAACCACTTCGCCATTTTCCAATAGCACCGCAGCACCAACCTGAAAGCTCGAGTAAGGTGCATAAGCATTTTTTCTTGCTCCAATGGCATCTATCATAAGTTTACCATCCTCTTCCGAAAGCTCCTGAATTGAATCAAAAATGGTCAATTCAAAAGATATATTCTGTTTTTGCATACTTGTTTAATAAGGGCCTAAAATAAGAAAACCTACCGTATGGCAGGTTTTCTTATTATATATTTATACGAATCTTAATCGTTGTAGAACTCATCCCCTAAATTAAAGGTTAAAGAGAAACGAAGTGAATTCTCTACAGGGTTAGTGATTTTAGATGTAGAAAATAGATAGGATAAATCTATTTGAGCGGAATTAAATTTAAAACCTGCACCTAACGTAAAGTATTTTCTAAAACCTTTTACATCACTCTCATTGAAATAACCTGTACGGAACATAAAAGCATCTTGGTATGTATATTCTGCACCTAAAGCCCATGTCATTTCTTTTAGCTCCTCACTAAAACCATCAGGGGCATCTCCAAAAGATTTAAACACACCACTTAAAAATCCAATATTTTGATACTCGTCGTTATCCGCGGCATCCATATCCCCATCATTATCAAAATCCTGAGGTGTTGGTACTAACAACTTATTGAATTCGGTAGTAAGGCCAATTACATTGTCTTGATCAAGAATAAAATCAAAACCAAAACCAAACTTTAAATTTGTTGGAATGAAGTTATCTTGCCCATTTTCATCATAAGCAATTTTACCCCCTAAGTTTGAAATATTAAAACCACCTCTCCAGCGGCCGTCAAACCTGTTATAGGCAATTTCCCTAGAACGGTAAAAACCTGCTACATCAACAGCGAAAGTGCTTCCCGGCTTAGAATCTACATTATTATCATTTTGGAATTTGAGGTTAGACCTAATATATCTACCCCCTACAGCCATTGAAAAAGTAGGGCTCAATTTTAAAGAATACGACCCATCAAAAGACAGTTCGTTTGGCTTAACAACCGTTCCTACATCATCAAAAGTTTGCCTAAGCTCAATATCTCCCAAGGTAAAATAGCGAAGACTAACGGCAAAAGCGCTCTGATCATTAATTTTATTGAAATAACTTGCGTTTAAAAGACCAATACCGGAGATGGCATTGCTAAGATAAGGCGTATACCCCATACCAATACCCATTTTACGCTCCGCAAATGCAAACTTTGCAGGGTTCCATTGCTGAGAATATGCGTCGGTTGAAGTGGCCACACCCAAATCACCCATACCTGCCGCTCTGGCATCTGCTGTTATGTTCAAAAAGGGAACTGCAGTGGTAATTACACGATCACCTGCTTCTTGGGCCGATACTTTGCATGCAAACACAAGCAAAATAAGTATTGAAATTTTTTTCATTTTTAATATAGCTAAATTTAGTCGGTCAAATATTACAATATAGTGCTACAAACCAAAAATATATTAGTTGTATTACATGTAAACGGCCTTTTAAGGAATATCTTGCATAGAAAACACAAAATTTTCAAATTTTCGTTTCAAATCAAAAACGGGGTATAAAGTACGTACATCTTTTGTAATTTCGCATTCGCTTAGAAATATTATGACCTTCATACTGTTTTTTGGGCAAAAGAAATGCATCTAGCCATACTATAAAGTTATTTGCACCGTTATGATTTTTGAGGCGGCATCGGTTAATTGCAAACGCGATGTCTCCTTGGCAGACAAAATAATTTTTCACAAATAAAATATTCTGTGCAAATCATCGTTTTATATGCCGAAAGTGACACTAAAAATTAATCAAAATAAAATAACCAACTGCGCTACCATTTTATGCAGTGGTACTATTTGAACTCAAGTCCTAATTATGAAAAAACAGTTTATCAAAGTTGTACTTTCTTGTGCAGTACTAGCGGGAGGTTTTACGGTTACCAGCTGTAAAAATTCCGGTTCTTCCAAAGACGTGTCAAGAGCCACAGGCTGGAAAATAAACGCCAAAGAAGGTGGTTTTCAATACAATACGGATTTTAAAGAACAAGAAACGGCACCAGGCCTTGTGTTTGTTGAAGGTGGTACTTTCACCAAGGGTAAAGTACAGGATGACGTTATGCACGATTGGAACAACACACCTACATCGCAACACGTACAGTCTTTTTATATGGACGAGACAGAGGTAACCAATGTCATGTACTTGGAGTACCTTGATTATCTTAAAAGTGTTTATCCTCCAGAAAATCCGCAATACGCAAACATCTATAAAGGTGCTTTGCCAGATACTTTGGTTTGGAGAAATAGATTAGGCTTTAACGAAACTATGACCAACAACTATTTAAGACATCCGGCTTACGCTGAATATCCTGTAGTTGGTGTAAACTGGGTTCAAGCAACACAGTTTGCCGAATGGCGTACAGATCGTGTTAACGAAGTAATGTTGGAAAGAGAAGGTTACTTGGCAAAAGAT
This sequence comes from Zobellia sp. B3R18, assembly GCF_018860715.1. Lineage (NCBI taxonomy): Bacteria > Pseudomonadati > Bacteroidota > Flavobacteriia > Flavobacteriales > Flavobacteriaceae > Zobellia > Zobellia sp. B3R18. The sequence goes on from NZ_JAHKQG010000002.1 coordinate 185,844, forward strand.
GCCAAATACCAAGCGGCCCAAGGTGAAGTAGCAGGTACTTTTAGTACAGAAGCTTATTTGAACAGACCAGAATCTGTTTACAACGGGCAAATAGACTCTTTACAAGGAAAAGCTAAAAAAGACAGTGTAAATACATTTGCCAAAAGAAGTAGCGGTGTAATTATGCCGGAATATAGACTACCAACGGAAACCGAATGGGAATACGCCGCACAAGCCAACCAAGGTAACCGTGAATACAATAACTATAGAGGTAGAAAAAAATATCCTTGGGAAGGGGATTATACCAGAAACGGACAACGTGTAGGTAGAGGCGACCAATTAGCTAACTTTAAGCAAGGTAAAGGAGATTACGGCGGAATTGCTGGATGGTCCGATGATGGTGCCGATATTACTGCTCAAGTAATGTCTTACAAGCCTAACGATCTTGGTCTTTATGACATGGCGGGTAACGTTGCCGAATGGGTTGCTGATGTTTACAGACCTATTGTAGATGATGAAGTAAGTGACTTTAACTACTACCGTGGTAACATTTACATGAAAACCGCAATCGGGGAAGATGGTAAAGTAAACATTCTTAGAGACTCTGTAATGTATGATACCATGCCAAACGGAAAAATAGTTGCCGTTAACCTTCCTGGTGAAATTAAAATGGTACCTGTTGATGAAGAAGAAACTTATTTAAGAACTAACTTCTCTTCAAGTGACAACAGAGGATACCGTGATGGCGATCCAGGTTCTTCTAGATTCTTTGATCAATTTAGTGATGAGGAAGATGAGAATGACAGAAAGAAAATGTACAACTCTCCTAAGCATAGTGTTGAGCGTGACTCTACCGGGAAATTGGTTCGCCAGTATGATAAGTCTAACAACAGATCAACATTGATCAATGACGAAGTTAGAGTTTACAAAGGTGGTTCTTGGAGAGATCGTGCCTACTGGTTAGATCCTGCACAAAGAAGATACATGCCTCAATATATGGCTACGGATTACGTAGGTTTCAGATGTGCTATGTCTAGGGTTGGATCTAAATCTAAAACTAAGAACAAAACACCAAGAGGTAAAAAAGTAAGATAAGCTCCTTAAAATATTTTTCTAAAAAGTCTCGGTATAATATGCCGAGACTTTTTTTATACTTTTACTTTATGAAAACAGCTCAATTGCACGACATCTTTTTGGAGTTTCCAGAAATCTGTACGGATACCAGAAAAATAAAGGAAAACTGTATTTTCTTCGCCTTAAAAGGAGACAACTTTAATGGAAATGAATACGCCGCCAAGGCATTGGAGAACGGAGCTGCCTATGCCGTGGTTGATGAGGAGGCTCATGCACAATCAGACCATAGGTTTATTCTTGTTGACAATGTTTTGGAAGCCCTTCAAAAATTAGCTGCTTTCCACAGAAATCACTCAAACGCAAAGGTTATTGCGTTAACGGGAAGTAACGGCAAAACCACCACCAGAGAGTTGATCAATGCCGTGCTATCAAAAAAGTACCGCACTATTGCAACCAAGGGCAACCTCAACAACCATATTGGAGTACCCCTTACCCTACTCTCAATAAAACCAGAGACTGAAATTGCCATTATAGAAATGGGAGCAAACCACCAAAAAGAAATTGAGTTCCTGTGCAGTTTGGCACTGCCGGATTTTGGATATATTACCAATTTTGGAAAAGCCCATATTGAAGGTTTTGGAAGCGAAGAAGGTGTTATAAAAGGTAAAAGCGAATTATATGATTATCTCACCCAAAACGATAAGCATATATTCATGAACGGTGATGACCCGGTTCAGTTTCAAAAACTAGGGAGCTACATAAAGAAGTACGGCTTTAGCACTAGTCTAAAAGAATTTTACAAAATAGAATTCTTAGGAGCAAATCCATTTGTGACAGCATCATTTGAAGACCTAAAAGTTGAATCACAGTTAATAGGCAGTTACAACTTCACCAATTGTGCAGCGGCCATACTTATAGGAAAATACTTTAACGTTCCCCTTAGTGAAATTGCAGAAGCCATAAAAGGCTACTCCCCTAACAACAATCGCTCTCAAATCATTAACCATAACGGCCACCAAATTATCCTTGATGCCTACAATGCTAACCCTACAAGCATGAAAGCTGCCTTGGAAAATTTCTCTCAGATGGAAGGAGGCTACAAAATTGCTTTTTTAGGCGATATGTTCGAGCTTGGGGAAATTGCATCTGTTGAGCACCAAAATATAGCAGATTTAGCAAAAGAATTAAATTTTGGCGAGGTTATACTCGTTGGTGAAAACTTTCACAAGACCAACACATCTTTTAAGAAATATAGCACTTTTGCCAAACTTAAGGACTATTTAAAGGACCAACAACCTAATCCCAAAAGCCTTATCCTTATAAAAGGGTCACGAGGCATGGCCTTGGAACGCATTCTAGATTCCATTTAAACCAAAAAAGGCAGCACCCCTAAAGTACTGCCTTTACCATCTATTACTACTTGTTGGCTTCTATTCCAACTTAACCCTATTTTCTACAATCTCTTTTATAGGTACAATTAGCTTTCCTTCTTTTGTATTTAAGGTTACACTAATATTATCTATCGCTTCAATTGTGCCCTCTATATCCGCAAACTTCACCTTATCTCCTGCGGCATAATTTTTTCGTGCATAAAAAGTCTTCAACAGGCTTTCAACCACATTTCTAGACCCAAGACCTAGTCCTAACGCAAAAGCTAAAAGAAACGCACCCAATATAAGCGTGAAATTACTTGTAAACATGGAAGTATCAATCCCCGCTTGATTTAAAGCCGTTATGGTAACAAAAATCACCATGATATAGAAAACTATACTACTAACAAGCTTTCCGCCTCCAAAGCCCATAGAATCAAAAACGCTTTTCAGTGCGGATTTTATCAACTTGGCCGCATATAGTCCGATCATAAAAATGACCATTGCACTAAGTAATATTGGAAGATAACGGAGCAGGTTGGCTATCTCCTGCGAGATGATGGTAAGCTCTACTATATCTGCCGCAACTATAATAAATACCAACAATAGTATATACTTCACAAACTGAAGCAATACTTTCTCTATATCTATTTTAACGTTACTGTCTCCAAATAACCTTGCTTCATTAATTTTATCCGAGACTTTACTCAACTGCGCTATCTTGAACACCTTTTTAAGAACAAAACGCACTACTTTACTAATACCCCATCCCAACAACAAAATAACAATAGCTCCCAAAATATTGGGTAACGCAGATGCTATATCACTTACGATAGTACTTAAGGTATTGAAAGTCAAATCTTTCCACTCTGAAACTTTATCCATTTTCTTAAATGTTATGCGTTAAATAATATCGGGCTTGGTTTTAAATATATCTTCAATTGCAGACTTATAATTACATGTAAACAAGTTTGCCATGTCCATAACAAGTTTGGCAGAAGCTATATCATCCATAACCTTCTTTTTCAAATGAGGAGGAACCTCGTGCAACGAGTCTTCCATTTCCTTAAATGGATTTTTCTTTTCCATAGACATTATGGTATTTTGTTATAAGCTTCCACAATACGAGACTTTGCTCGTTTGAGTCGCATTTTCACGGCACTTTCCCCTATATCCAATATTGAGGTCAGTTCTTTTATCGATATATCGTCTTGGTATTTTAAAAGCAATATTTTTTTATCCTCTGGGTCTACTAAATTTAAGGCCTTTTTAAGTTTTTCCGACCGCATATTGGCTATTTCCGCATCATCATCTACCACTGTTATGGGTTTAGTTGTTTGCGAAATAGAATCAGATTTATCACTCATTAACCTCTGCTTGTTCCTTTTCACATAGTTCACACAAAAATTATAGGTGAACGCATATACCCAAGTAGAGAATTTTGACTTTCCCTTAAAACTGGAAAGCTTCACAAAAAGCATCAGGAAAACATCCTGCGTAAGGTCTTGGGCCTCTGCTTGCGAATTAGAAAAGCTGTAACATTTATTATATACTCTTTGTGCATACCTATCGTAGAGTACAGCAAAAAGCAAAGCATCATTATGCCTCGCTATCTTGCGCACAAGCTCTTCATCCGACATCAATTCCGGTACTACTTCTGTTTCCAATATTTGGTTCTGGTTGCTAGTTACTAATTGCGACACAAAAAATGTCTTAAAGTCACCGTAATATATTTTAACAGACTCATAACGACACGCAAAGGTATAAATATAGCGCCATTAATCACCTTCAAAACAGAAAAGTAATCAATAAAAAAAGCTCAACATCTGCTTTTTAAACAAAGCAAGAATGAGCTTTTCCATCTTAATAATAAAGAACATTTTCCAACCCTAAAACCTATGTCTTGGTTTTAATAGTTGACCAAAAAGGTGTCAATTATTCTTTTTTCTCTTTATCCTTGAGCACCGCAGGTTTCTGTTCTTTGGCACTGGAATTTGTAGAAAATAAAATGTTGGGAAGCATAACTACCATACCCAATAAGAATATGGCAATGCTTATACTGAAGAATACAAATACAAGATCATTCATCATATAGTAATGTTAGTTAGTGTATTCTTTTAGACACGGCAATTAACAAAAAGTCACATTATACCAAAAAATTCTATTTTGAAACCAACATTACAGCTTTATCTACCCCTAAACACAAATATCTTAGATCATATAATTTTCGTTTTTACTTTGATTCTACTCAGGTTTTTCTTTCATCTTTTTTTTCCATTTTGTTTTACCTCTTAAATCTAAATAGCCCCTACCTTTTCTAGTATGCTCTTTAGAAGATAAGGCCGATGGTATCACAAATACCACAATCACCAAAAAAATGATTAAACTAACTGCCAAAAGAAGAACAAACGGATTAAACACACTTAGTAATTAACAGGTTATACACTTAGTAGGAAACCACTTAACGAAAAAAGTCACATAAAAAAGTATAAATATTTACCTATTCCTCAAAAAAGAAAGAATTGTCCCTGATGTAATTATTGAATTTTAAAAAAACACCTGATCTACATTGTTAAAATGTGAAAATTGCAAGCAGGGAAGAAGAGAGAAATATGTGGGTCATACTGGATTCGAACCAGTGACCTCTGCCCTGTCAAGGCAGCGCTCTAAACCAACTGAGCTAATGACCCATAAATAGTGGGCCAAAGGTAAAATTAATTTCGGATTAAGAAAACATAAATTAATTGTCTTTAGTAAGAGAAAACCCGCATTGCACGTTCAATACAAAGAGTCAACAACTTACACCTAACAACATTAAAGTTTATGCTAAATTATTATCCATTAACCAACCTAACACAAGTTTACGCACTTTACAAAGTCTACAAATACTCAACATTGCATAGATTGACCATTTATTGCACTAATCCTATCATTTAAAATATGTATTTTGCGTCAATCACAATAAATTTACAATAGCTCAAAGATTGACTCATTATTTTACAGTATGCGCAACACATACACTGAGTTGATATTAAACATGAGTATTTTTTTTAATTATAAATTTATTTTTCAACTCAAACCAACAATTTAGAACCAAGATTCATGATAGCATTAGAATTCTCAACTTTTTTAGGTCGCTTTCACCCACTATTTGTACATCTTCCTATTGGGTTTCTTTTTTTAGCCATTGTTTTAGAATGGTACGAAAGCTTCAAAAAAACCGAAGTCAAAAGCAAACTAATTCCATTTGCATGGTTATTAGGTGCACTTAGTGCCGCAGGTGCCGCAATTTCCGGATGGTTCTTAGGTGAAACCGGCCTATATGAAGAAGAACACCTATTCGCCCATAGATGGCTGGGCATTGCCTTGGTAATAGTGGCCTTTATTGGATGGTACCTAAAGAGCAAACCAAAAGCTTTCCCCATTAAATTACAACACGGTTTTAACATCCTACTTTTGGCCATGCTTTTTATAGAAGGCCATAAAGGGGGAAATTTAACCCATGGCGAAACTTACTTGACCGAGTACGCTCCTGCCCCTATCCAAAAACTATTGGGTGCAAAAGCTGCAAAGGACTCCGGTCCTTCATTTATGACTCCAGATTCTGTTCAAGTTTATGCCGATTTGGTTGCTCCAATTTTTGAAGCAAAATGCGTAGGGTGCCATAATGATGAAATAAAGCGAGGCGGACTTAACATGAGCCACCCAGATTCATTACGTATGGGCGGAGATAGCGAAAATGTTATTGCCGCCGGAAATACCCAAGACAGCGAACTTTTTAGAAGAATTACCCTTCCACCAAAAAATGTAAAGTTCATGCCGCCTACAAATAATGCCCTCACCTATGACGAAATCAAAACTGTAGAATGGTGGATTGAACAGGGAGCTCCTTTTGAAGGCGCGTTAACTAGCATGAACGTAACCGAAAACATAAAGCCAGTTCTACTAAGACGCTATGGCATTGACACCAACCCAAAACCATGGTATGAGACCGTACAGCTTCAAAAATTGGACAGCATTCAATTATCAAATCTGGTACAACAAGGTTTTGAAGTTAAAATCTTAGGTCCTGATAATTCCTTATTAGACGTTAAATATTCAGGTTCGGACCTTACTCAAGAAAAACTTGCAGAACTCCATAAGGTAAAAGACTATGTGACTTGGTTAAACCTGGCCAATACGAATGTCAGTGACGAACAACTTTCTAATATTTCAGAGTTTTTGAACCTTACTCGTTTACAATTAGAAAAAACAGAAATTTCGGATAAAGGTGTTTCTCACTTAGCAGGACTAGAGCATTTAGAAGCCTTAAATCTATACGGTACTAAAGTAACTGACGCATGTTTACCAAGTATAGAAAAAATAAGCAGCCTTAAGCGCGTTTATTTATGGCAAACAGGAGTAAGTGCCCAAACAGCAAAAAACATTCAGGAGAACAACGAAAAACTAAAGATTGTAATAGGAAAAGGATAGCCGATTGACATTTAAAATTTTAAAAGCCATCTAAACTATTTAGGTGGCTTTTTTTTATGAATACTGAGCATATTTGGTGGTTGACAAACTATAAATGCCTAACAACTCGTGACCTTTGCAAAACTGTTCCATTTCTGATTTAGACACAAGCAATACCATGCTTCTACACTTGTGGAAAAAATCGTCGCACACTATAAAAACCTGGCTTTAATCTTTGAGTAAAATCCAATAGCTTTTCTAACGTTCTTAATAACGAGCGGACAAGTTTTGTGAAGGGATGATTTAACGCTGTCCTAACCAAAACAAGAAGTAAAATGTGGAAAGTAAAAAGTCTCAAAAATAAAAAATCCTCAAACATTTTAATGCTTGAGGATTCTGGTGGGCAATGAGGGATTCGAACCCCCGACCCCCTCGGTGTAAACGAGGTGCTCTGAACCAACTGAGCTAATTGCCCTAAAAGGTGTGCAAATATAAGACTCTTTTTTACTTCTCAAAACAAAAAAAGAAAAAAAATTAAATTACTTCTGAAACAGTGAACGTACTACCTCCAACAAAGATAAAATCTTCCGGTCCGGCCTCTGTCAAAGCAGCATGATACGCAGCTTCAATAGATGTATATTTTCTTCCGTTCAAACCAAAATCTTTCACCCTGTCCATCAACTCATTAACCTCTAATCCTCTTGAAATACTTGGTGATGACAAGTAGTAATTTGCATCTTTTGGGAACAACGGAAGTATACCATCAAGGTCCTTACCCTTCACGAAACCAAGTACGAAAAATAATTTTCTAAATTTTTGCTGAGATACCTGATTTATCACAATAGATAGACCTTCTTTATTATGTGCGGTATCGCAAATAACGGTTGGAGCAACATTTATTTGCTGCCACCTCCCCATTAAACCCGTATTCTCGGCCACATTCAAAAGCCCTTTACGTATTTGTTCATCTGCCAAACTAAAACCATTTAGTTGTCTTATAACAGCCAATACGCCTTTAACATTCTTTTTTTGATATACACCTAAGAGCGAAGTAGGATACACCTCTTCAATTTCGAGCTCGGCATAAGTAAGTTTTGCCTTCTTAGATTTGGCCATCTTCCGAAAGGTTTCGTCCGTTTCTGGCTGAAATTCACTTACCACCACAGGAACACTCTCTTTAATGATACCCGCTTTCTCAAAAGCAATCTTAGGTAACGTATCACCCAACATATCTACGTGGTCAAAACCTATATTCGTAATCAGACTTACTTCAGGATGTATAATATTGGTTGAATCCAACCTACCTCCCAGCCCTACCTCAACCACGGCAATATCAACCTTTTCCTTTGCAAAATAGTCAAAGGCCATGCCTACGGTCATTTCAAAAAAAGATAAATTATGATTTTCAAAAAAAGTTTGATTATTCGCTACAAATTCAACCACGAAGTTTTCATCCACACATTCGCCATTTATACGAATACGTTCACGAAAGTCCTTAAGATGTGGTGACGTGTATAAACCTACTCTGTATCCGGCCTCCTGAAGTATTGATGCTAACATATGACTACTGGAACCCTTACCGTTGGTCCCGGCCACGTGAATACTCTTAAACTTGTTCTCCGGATGATTTAAATGATTTGCAAATTTGCGAATACCATCTAGTTTGGCATTATAGGCTTGTTTTCCTTTTTGTTGATACATTGGAAGTTGCGCAAACATCCAATCCAAAGTTTCCTGATAGGTCACTCTCCCAATTTAAAATTGACGACCACAAAACCAACTTGCTGACTAGGCGCATTGGAATCTAAATTCCATTTATGCTTAAATGCAGTTTTCTTTGCAGGCTCCAATAAGCAAGGACTATTATTGGTAGTTCCCTTAACCCCAGGCGTAGCACTCACTACATTACCGTTGCGATCAACAATAATCTTCACTACTACCCTACCTTCTTCGTTACATTGCTGCTTTACCTGTCCTTTACCCACCAAGGAGCGACCATTTAAGCCATAACCACCTGTTCCGCTACCAGAACCGGGACTTCCATAATAACTCGTAGCATAGGGGTCACCATCTGGCTGTCCCTTATCACCCGCTCTGTTATCATCTCCTTCGCTTCCCGAAGCATTACCTTCGGATTTACTGATACCGCCAATAAGCGCATCTAGCTTTTTCTTTTTAGCCTCTTGTTCCTTACGAGCCTTTTCTTCAGCAGCTTTTTTCTCTTGAGCTTTTTTAGCCGCTTCTGCCTTTGCTTTTTTCTGAGCGTCCTCGGCCCTTTTCTTAGCGGCCTTCTCAGCTTCCTCCACTTTCTTTTTGGCCTCTTGAGCTTTTTTAATTTTGATGGATTCTTCGTTCTCTTGAGTCAACACTTTTTCAGCCGGGGCTTCTTCAGCCACAACTTCTTCAGGCACATCTTCTGCAACCTCCTCTACTTCCTCAACAACCTCTTCTTGTTTAGAAGGCTCAACAGGTGGTGTATCCAAAGGTTCTGATCGGATTTTCTCTTTTGGTTGCACATTACCACTACCAAAGTTGGTAGTACCGAAATTAACGGAAATTCCGTTTTCGATAGGTGGGTCCATATAGGTAAGGCCTATATAGAACAATACAAGCAGCAATACACTTAGTAGAAAAGTAGTAAGTGTAAAAGATTTCTTTTTGTGTTTCGTGTCTAGGAATGACATTAATTGGGTCGCACGGCCAAGATCACCTTATAACTATTTCTATTGGCAATATCCATAACGTTCACCGCTTCTTTGATGGCAACGCTTTCTTCCGCCCTTAAAATAATTGTGGGTTTATCTTGTCCTTCTAGTGCCTTTTTTAATTCAATTTCTATGTATTCTCCGTTTATTCTCTCGTTGTTAACGTAGTACTGCAAGTTCTTATCAATACTAACGGATACGTTTTGTGTGTTCGTAGACTTTCCTTTTGCCTTTGGAAGTAATAAATCTAAAGCATTGGGAGAGTTTGCCGTAAGCATAAAGAATATCAATAACAGAAATACGATATCTGTCATTGAAGACATACTAAAATCCGGGCTAACTTTGTTTCTTCCTCTTAGTTTCATGTCTTGCGAATTATAAAGGTTCGTTCAACAAGTCTAGAAACTCTACGGCGTTCGCCTCCATTTTATGAACCACTTTATCGGTCCTGTTCACCAAATGATTGTACCCAATGTAAGCTATAATACCTACGATCAAGCCCGCTACGGTAGTTGTCATTGCGGTATATATACCAGAAGCCAATGAGCCCATCTCTGCTTGACCACCACTTGTAGCCATTTCGTGGAACGCCAATATCATACCAATTACGGTTCCTAAGAATCCGATCATTGGTGCGGCACCCGCAACCGTTGCAAGAATACTAACATTCTTCTCCAGTTTATAAACCTCTAGGGTACCTGCATTTTCTATGGCCGTATTAATATCATCCAACGGCTTTCCAATTCTAGAAACCCCTTTTTCAGTTAACCGCGCTACAGGAGAATCGGTCTGGACACAAAGCAATTTTGCCGCTTCCAACTTACCATTGGTAACATGGTCGCGAATCTGGTTCATAAAGTTGCTATCTATCTTCGAGGCCGCCTTAATCGCGAATATTCGCTCAAAATAAATATAGAGAGCAACGAACAACATGATAAAAAGTACCGTTATAATAAGCACACTACCTGTACCGCCATTAAATATCAAATCGATAACGGAAAGTGTCTTCTCTTCTGACATAACATCCGCAGCTGCAGGATCTTGAGCCATATCTTGAAATAACATCATAGAATTCTTAGGTATTAGAGTTGCCTCTATAACGGTATTTTATCGATTAAATTATACGTTTAATACAAAATCTCTTAATAAAATAAAAGTTACGGCTCCGGATATAAAACCAACCAATGCCAACCATGCTATTTTCTTTAAATACCAGAAGAAATCTATCTTCTCCATACCCATGGCAACAACACCGGCAGCGGAACCGATAATCAACATGCTACCTCCCGTACCTGCTGAATATGCTATGAAGTGCCATAATGGATTATCCATTGGTTCTGAGAACATTCCCAAACTAGCAGCCACTAAAGGCACATTATCAATTACAGCGGAACCAATACCAAATAGCATTACCACAATGTCCGTATTAGGAATAGCTTCGTTTAGACTTTCGGCATAGTGGAATAACATACCCAAAGATTCCAAAGCTGCAACCGCCAATAATATACCTAAGAAAAACAATATACTTGGCAGTTCAATTTTTGAAAGTGAATGATGAACAGGACTATGGTGACCTGCAGTATCATCTCCTTCTCCTTCTACATTTGAAATACTGAATTTTGAATTACTATAAATTTCAGCAAATGTTGCTACAACGGCCAATGACAACATCATACCCACGTATGGAGGTAAATGAGTAACCGTTTTAAAGAAAGGAACAAATACGATAGCACTCAAACCTAAGTACAACATTGTTGCACCATATTTAGACTTTGGCTCTTCTAAAGCATCAATATTACTATCAAGATTCCCCTTAAAAGCTTTAAATCTACTAGCTATCAATACTGGCACTACCATACAAACTATTGAAGGAAGAAGAACGTGTTCCACTAATTGTAAAGCAGACACTTTGTTTGCGATCCATAGCATGGTAGTTGTTACATCTCCAATAGGAGACCACGCACCACCAGCATTTGCCGTAATGATAATCATACCCGCAAACCACAGACGTGTTTCCCTATCATTAACCACTTTTTGCAATATGGTAATCAAAACAATTGTAGCAGTTAAGTTATCTATGATAGCCGAAAGGACAAAGGCCAATATTGAAAATAACCATAACAACTTTCGTTTACTTTTAGTTCGGATGAACCCTTTAATAGTCGCAAAACCATCAAAATAATCAATGATTTCCACAATGGTCATCGCTCCTAATAGAAAGACTAGTATTTCTGCCGTTTTACCTAAGTGATGCAGTAAAATTTCATCTATATGTGTGGGCTCGAGCTCCCTAAGTTGTGTGTTGACCTCAAAAACATCCATATGGGTCAAGGCAATTATAGCCCAGAGAATAGCCATCATGGCAAGAGCCGGAATTAGCTTATCTATTTTAAGGTTATGCTCAAGGGTAATCGCAAGATAACCTGCGAGGAATACAATAATAATAATGGTCTCCATACTCAATCTATTTATATTAGTTGTTTCAATGCAATTTCAAATGCCGTTCGGCTGATATTCTCCTTAGAGGAGTTTTGTTTGTAAGTGTTCAATATAGCTTTTCGGATGGTATCCGAAGTATCTTTAAAAATAAGCTCATCATCAATGCCTACTCTTTTTTCCATGAAGTAAGCAAAAACTCGTGCCATACCACAGTTTGATATAAAATCTGGAATTACACTCACCTTTCCGTCCGTATACTCCATAATCGGCCCAAAAAATATCTCCTTATCCGCAAAAGGTACGTTAGCCCCGCAGGAAATTACTTCTAAACCTGTGTTGATCAAACTATTTATCTGATCTCTTGTTACAAGACGAGATGCGGCACATGGCGCAAATATCTCTGCCTGCAAAGACCAGATACGCTTATTTATTTCATCAAAAGGAATCATCTCATCAGCCCCAGCTATTAGATTGTTCCCATTTTTATTAAGGAAAAAAGTCTTGATTTCTTCAAAAGAAAACCCATCTTCATTAATTACACCTCCGGCGCGATCAATTATCCCAACGATTTTAGCTCCCATTTGGGCCAAGTAATAGGCCGCGGCGCTCCCTACATTTCCAAAACCTTGAACTATAGCTTTTTTCCCAACAACGTTCCCGCCGTATATATCGTAATAATGTTTCACTGCTTCGGCAACACCATATCCGGTAATCATATCGGCAACGGTATACTTCCTGGAAACTTCAGGGGAATACTTTTTGTTTTCCAAAGCTTTGATCACCCCAAGGCGCAATTGCCCAATTCGGTTGATTTTATCTGCTTCGGTAGGCTTAAAATGACCATTAAAAACACCTTCTTGCGGATGCCAGACTCCTGCATCTTCAGTAATTGGAATGACCTCATGAATCTCATCTACGTTAAGGTCCCCTCCGGTACCGTAGTAGCTTTTTAATAACGGTGATACCGCATGGTACCAACGTTCCAACACTCCTTTTTTTCTTGGATCATTGGGGTTAAAGTTAATTCCGGACTTAGCCCCGCCAATTGGTGGGCCAGAAACGGTAAATTTAACCTCCATAGTTTTTGCCAAAGAAAGCACCTCGTTCATATCCAATCCTTCACGCATCCTGGTTCCTCCTCCTGCAGCTCCACCTCTAAGTGAATTTATGACCGTCCACCCCTCGGCTTCCGTCTCACTATCTTTCCAGTTAAAGACAATCTCAGGCGATTTATTTTCGTATGCTTGTAGTAACTCTTTCATTATAAATTGATTTAAATACTATTATGACTCTAATTCCCCATTTAAAAATTTCTCTTTCTCTACGCCAAAACGGCGTTACTGCTGTGTCATAACTTTCAGTTTAAATCAATTCGAAAAACGAATTCAACAAATATAAAAATTTGGCTTGGGATACAAAGTTTTTGACCACTAATGAATCATTAATTTTTTAAAAAAAATTAGCTCACTTTGCTAGGTGTACAATTTATTTCAGAAGCTTATATTTGTAGAAGCTCAAAAAAAAGACAGATAAATTATGGATTTCTCATTATCAGAAGAACATTTAATGATTAGACAGGCTGCGCGCGATTTTGCTCAGAACGAATTACTACCCGGAGTAATCGAAAGGGACGAAGCTCAAAAATTCCCCTCTGAGCAAATCAAGAAGCTTGGCGAACTTGGGTTTTTAGGCATGATGACCGACCCTAAATATAGCGGCAGCGGCATGGACACTCTATCTTATGTTATTGCCATGGAAGAACTATCTAAAGTTGATGCTTCTGCATCTGTAGTGGTTTCCGTTAACAATTCATTGGTCTGCTGGGGCCTAGAAACCTTTGGAAATGAGGAACAAAAACAAAAATACCTGACACGATTGGCTTCTGGAGAAGTAATTGGCGCTTTCTGCCTTTCCGAACCCGAAGCAGGGAGTGATGCCACTTCCCAAAAAACTACGGCTATAGATAAAGGTGACCACTATATTCTGAACGGAACCAAAAACTGGATTACCAACGGCGGTACTGCGGACATATATTTGGTCATAGCCCAAACGGATAGAGAAAAAGGACATAAAGGTATTAACGCCCTAATTGTGGAAAAGGGAATGCCCGGTTTTGAAATCGGCCCAAAAGAAAATAAATTAGGGATACGTGGTAGTGACACACACTCCCTTAACTTTAATGACGTAAAGGTTCCTAAGGAGAACAGAATAGGTGAAGATGGTTTTGGTTTTAAATTTGCCATGAAAACCCTATCCGGAGGCCGTATAGGTATTGCCGCACAAGCACTAGGTATTGCAGCTGGGGCGTATGAGCTGGCACTTAAATATTCTAAAGAACGAAAAGCCTTTGGCACGGAAATTTCCAACCACCAAGCCATAGCTTTTAAACTGGCGGACATGCACGTACAAATAGAAGCAGCACGAAACCTAGTATATAAAGCGGCATGGGACAAAGACCAAGGCAATAATTACGACCTATCTAGCGCCATTGCCAAACTTTATGCATCCCAAACAGCTATGGACACGACTGTTGAAGCAGTACAAATACACGGTGGTAATGGTTTTGTTAAAGACTACCACGTAGAAAGACTTATGAGGGATGCCAAAATAACCCAGATTTACGAGGGAACTAGCGAGATTCAAAAAATAGTAATCTCCAGGAGTATTTTAAAAAATTAATATCTAAGGCACTGCCCACCCCGTTAATTCTATCACATTTACAATAAAAAATAGACCTAAATACCACAACACTACACAAAACAGAGGGGGTTAACTTCAAAAATTAAGAAATATAACAAATACCCCCTCTAAAAACCTTTCACAGGTCTATTGAATGTGCTAATTTTACCATTCTGATAAATTTAGCTCACATAAAAACCATATATGAATATTTTTCAACGTTTTATTTGAAACGTTGAATTTTTATTTGATTAGACAAAAATAGCTGCTAATTATTCATCAGAAATGCTATTTTTGGATAAATACCATAATCTATGACGTTGAAGAAGCAAGGGTTGTACCTACCGGAATTTGAACATGACAACTGTGGCGCAGGTTTTATCTGTAGCCTTAAAGGAAAAAAGTCCAATGATATTATCCATAAAGCACTGGAGATATTAGATAAGTTAGAGCACCGTGGTGCTGTTAGCTCAGACGGAAAAACTGGTGATGGTGCCGGTATACTTATAGATATACCTCATGACTTCTTTAAAGCGGTTTGTGATTTTGAACTTCCTGAGCCAGGTGAATATGCCGTAGGTAATATCTTCCTGCCACAAAAGGAGAACCAGCGTGAGTTCTGTATTTCCACATTTGAGGAAAACATAAAAAAACAAGGCTTAAAATTATTGGGTTGGAGAGATGTTCCTGTTAACCGATCTATTCCTGGCCGTGTTGCTATGGAAACGGAGCCTTTTGTTAAACAGGTTTTTGTTACCAAGGAAAGTGAAGAGCAGGACTATTTTAACTTTAACCTTAAATTGTTCGTTGCCAGAAAAGTTACAGAGCATACGGTAATCAACTCAAAACTATCTGAAAGCAAGTTCTTTTACGTACCTAGCCTTTCAACAAAAATTATCATATTTAAAGGGCTTTTGATGCCTAAGGACATCAGTCTATACTATAAGGACTTGATGGATCCACGTGTGGTAACCCGTTTATCTCTGGTTCACCAACGTTTTTCCACCAACACCTTCCCTACTTGGGATTTGGCACAACCTTTCCGTTACATGTGTCATAATGGTGAAATAAACACGCTACGTGGTAACGTATCTAGAATGCGTTCTAGAGAAGAGCTATTAAAGAGCGATTGGTTTGGCGAGGATATAAAAAACATCCTACCTACTATACTTCCAGGTAAATCAGATTCCGCAACTATGGATATGGTTGTTGAACTTTTGTTGATGACCGGTAGGTCTTTACCAGAGGTTATGATGATTCTTATTCCTGAAGCATGGGAAAAGAACCCGGATATGTCCGAAGCAAAAAGAGCTTTCTACGAGTACCATTCTTGTATGATGGAACCATGGGACGGTCCTGCATCCGTACCTTTTACTGACGGAAACTATATTGGTGCCGTACTTGACCGTAACGGTCTACGCCCATCTAGATACACGGTTACAAAAGATGATTACGTTATCATGTCTTCTGAAACCGGTGTGGTGCAAATTGCTCCTGAAAATGTTGAATTCCACGGAAGACTGGAACCAGGTAAAATGTTCTTGGTAAACATGGAAGAGGGCCGCATCATTAACGATGAGGAAATTAAAGAAGACATCGCCAGCCGACTTCCTTATAAAGAGTGGTTGGACAACAACTTGGTTCACTTAAAGAATATACCTTATAATGATTGTCCGTTATTTTTAGGTGAAGCTTCACTTGAAAAACGTAAATCTGTTTTTGGTTACACCTTAGAGGATATCAATACCATTATCCTTCCAATGGGAAAAACGGCAAAAGAACCGATCGGTTCCATGGGTTCGGATACGCCTATTGCAGTACTATCTCAACGTCCACAGTTAATTTACAACTACTTTCAGCAGTTGTTCGCCCAGGTGACCAACCCACCGTTAGATGGTATTCGTGAAGAATTGATTACTGATATTAGCCTTACCTTAGGTAGTGACCATAATATATTTGACTTCTCTGAATTACATTGTAGAAAATTAAAAATTCAGAACCCGGTTATTTCCAAAGAAGATTTGGATAAAATCAAAAATTACGATGCCAGTCCGGATTACAAGGTTGTTTCCATCCCTGTTCTTTATGAGATAGAAAGAGGTCATAATGGTTTGGAAGATGCTCTAGAATCTATTTTGCAACAAGCATCAAAAGCTATAGATGAAGGCACTAATATTATTATCCTTTCGGATAGGAATGTAAGTCAGACTATGGCACCTATCCCTGCGTTATTGGCCTGTTCATTTGTAAACAGTGGTTTGCAACGTTTAGGAAAGCGAAGTAAGCTTAGTATCATAATTGAATCTGCCGAACCAAGAGAAGTACACCATTTCTGTTTACTGTTCGGTTTTGGGGCCAGTGCAATTAACCCATACTTGGTAAATGAAATTATTGGCGAGCAAATAGAGGAGCATGATATAACCGATTTTACTTTTGAAGAAGCCGTTAAGAACTACAACAAAGCAGTTGGTAAAGGTATTCTTAAGGTGATGAACAAAATTGGAATCTCTACGCTAAACTCGTACCGAGGCTCACAATTGTTTGAGTGTATAGGAATAAACACCAAAGTAGTAGATAAATATTTCCCTAACACACCTACCCGTATTCAAGGTATAGGTTTGTACCAAATAGAAAAAGAAGTAGCTAAACGTCATAAAAAAGCGTTCAACACCAAAGAAGTTGCCGCTAACCTTGATTTGGAAATGGGCGGAGATTACCGCTGGAGACGTGATGGCGAAAAACATATGTTCAACCCATTAACCGTTGCCAAGTTGCAAAAAGCCGTACGTGGTAACGAAAATGAGACGTACAAAGAGTACGCAGAAATGGTGAACGAACAGTCTAAAAACTTAATGACCATTCGTGGGCTATTTGAATTCTCCAATTACGATCCTATTCCATTGGACGAAGTTGAACCATGGACAGAAATCGTGAAGCGCTTTAAGACCGGAGCTATGTCTTACGGTTCTATTAGTAAAGAAGCACACGAAAACTTGGCAATAGCCATGAACCGTATTGGTGGTAAAAGTAATTCTGGTGAAGGTGGTGAAGATGCAGAACGTTTCTACAAAAATGCTACTGGAGATTGGAAGAATAGTGCCATTAAGCAGGTAGCTTCAGGACGTTTTGGAGTAACATCCGATTACCTGACCAATGCACAAGAAATACAGATTAAAATGGCACAGGGGGCCAAACCTGGAGAAGGCGGCCAACTACCTGGCCCAAAAGTAAACCCATCCATAGCCAAAACAAGAAACTCTACTCCTTACGTAGGATTGATTTCGCCTCCACCACATCACGACATCTACTCGATCGAGGATCTATCGCAGTTAATCTATGATTTAAAATCGGCTAACCGTGAAGCTCGTATAAATGTGAAGCTGGTTTCCGAAGTAGGTGTTGGTACCGTTGCGGCAGGGGTTTCTAAAGCCAAGGCAGATGTTGTTCTTATTTCCGGATTTGATGGAGGTACGGGAGCGTCCCCATTGACTTCCCTAAAACACGCTGGTCTACCATGGGAGCTTGGTATAGCGGAAGCACAACAAACCTTGGTCATGAACGACCTAAGAAACAGGATTGTTCTTGAGTGTGATGGTCAGCTTAAAACAGGACGTGATGTTGCCGTTGCTTGTCTCCTTGGAGCAGAAGAGTTTGGTTTTGCGACCGCTCCGCTTGTTGCTTCAGGATGTATTATGATGCGCGTTTGCCATCTAAACACATGCCCAGTAGGTATTGCAACCCAAAACCCTGAATTACGTAAGAAATTTGCAGGGAAACCGGAACACGTTGTAAACTACATGTATTTTGTAGCTCAGGAATTACGTGAAATCATGGCTCAACTAGGTTTCAGAACTATAAATGAAATGGTAGGTCAGGTTCAAAAACTAGACCGTAAGAAAGCTATTGATCATTACAAATCGGCAGGTATTGATTTAACCCCTATTTTATATGAGGTTGATGTCCCGGCAGGAACTAAATTTTATAACACTCAAAAACAAACGCACGACATTGACAACTCAATTGAGTTTGATATTATAGCAAAAGCAAATCCATCTTTATTTAGAAAGGAAAAGCTAACATTAGATTTCCCTATTAAAAATACAGATCGTGCCGTTGGAGCAATCATCAGTAATGAAATCTCTAAAGTATACGGGGCACAAGGCCTTCCTATCAATACTTTAAAACTGAACTTTACTGGTTCTGCGGGACAAAGTTTTGGTGCATTTGCCACCAGAGGTCTTACCATGACAGTAAACGGAAACACTAATGATTACCTTGGAAAAGGACTATCAGGGGCCAAATTGGTCATTAAAGTTCCAGAGAAATCTACCATTGTACCAGAAGACAATGTAATTACGGGTAACGTTACGCTTTACGGAGCAACCGCGGGACGTGCTTACATCAACGGAAAAGCAGGAGAACGTTTCTGCGTTCGTAACTCCGGAGCAAAAGCGGTAGTAGAAGGTATTGGCGATCACGGTTGTGAGTATATGACCGGAGGTGTGGCCGTAATACTTGGTGAAGTAGGAAGAAACTTTGGAGCTGGTATGAGTGGTGGTATCGCCTACATATATGATCAGAAAGGAACTTTCAGAAAAAAATGTAACAATGAAGACCTTAATTTGTTAGAGGTTACCGAAGATAATGATGTTAAACAATTGAAGGATTTAATAGAAAGTCACTACAACTCTACCTTGAGCCCATTAGCACAAAGAATTTTAGAGAAATGGGAAGATTGTCTACCTAAATTCATCAAGGTCTTACCTGAAGAATACAAACAGGCATTATTACGTATGGAAAGAGAAAAATTAGAAACTATTTAAAGTCGAGACATGGGAAAGATTACAGGATTTTTGGAATTCGATAGAAAAGTAGAATCATACGCGCCTGTTGAAGACCGCGTTAAGAATTATAATGAGTTTACCGTTGCCTTAAATGAGCCGGAACTTAAGGAACAAGGTGCAAGATGTATGGATTGTGGCATTCCTTTTTGCCACAGTGGTTGCCCGTTAGGCAACCTTATTCCTGATTTTAACGATGCCGTATATCGTGGCAAATGGGAAAAGGCAGCTACAATTTTACACGCCACCAACAACTTTCCGGAATTTACCGGAAGACTTTGCCCGGCCCCATGCGAAGAAGCATGTGTTTTAGGCATCAACGAAGACCCGGTAACTATAGAAAATATAGAAAAAAATATTGTTGAAACCGCCTTTAAAAAAGGATGGATAGTTGCAAAACCTCCAACAACAAGAACTGGTAAAAAGGTAGCTATTGTAGGTTCCGGACCTGCCGGGCTTGCTGCGGCACAACAACTAAACCGTGCAGGACACACCGTTACCGTTTTTGAAAGAGACGAGAAACCAGGCGGACTATTACGTTATGGTATTCCAGATTTTAAGATGGAAAAACATATCATTGATCGCAGGCTAGAGGTTTTAGAAGAAGAAGGTATTGAGTTTAAGTGTGGTGTTCACGTTGGCAAGGATATTTCAGGTAAAGACCTTCAGAATGATTTTGATGCTGTAGTACTTTGTGGTGGTGCAACCGTTCGCAGAAACCTGCCAATAGAAGGAGCCGATTTAAACGGTGTGGTTCAGGCGATGGATTTCTTACCTCAGAACAATAGAAGAGTAGATGGCGTTAAAGAGTTTGAAAACGAAATCATGGCCACGGGCAAAGACGTTATCGTTATTGGTGGTGGTGATACTGGGTCTGACTGTATAGGTACATCTATAAGACACGGGGCAACTTCTGTTTCAAATTTTGAAATCATGCCAATGTCCACAACCGAAAGACCGGAAGGACAACCTTGGCCTTTTTGGCCAATGCGCCTAAAAACAAGTACGTCCCACAAAGAAGGAGCGGAACGTTTCTTTAGCATATCTACTAAAAAATTCATTGGAGACGATAAAGGTAACCTAACTGGACTAATCACTACTCAGGTAGAGTGGATTAGAGAACCAGGAAAGGCTATGGTCTTAAAAGAAGTGGAAGGCACCGAAAAAGAGTGGAAGTGCGAATTGGCCCTATTAGCATTAGGTTTTACCGGATCTGAAATGACCATTGCCGAGCAATTGGGTATCGAAGCTGATGGAAGAACCAATATTAAGGCTAGTGAAAGCAACTATAAGACCAACGTTCCCGGCATATTTGCCGCAGGTGACCAAAGACGAGGTCAATCCTTAATTGTTTGGGCCATTTCTGAAGGTCGCCAAGCTGCCCATCATGTAGACACCTATCTTATGGGAGAATCTGCCTTACCGCTAAAAGGTGAAGGAGATTTGCCAAGGGTGTAACCAGGGTTAGTTTTATATAACTAGAATTTATACGATCCAACCCAATTAATTGGGTTGGATTTTTTTATCCACTACATCACGTAGTAAAAGGCCTTTTAGGTTTCCGTTATGAACATTAAAAAAGTTCTCTTTTACATGATTCTTAGTGCATTGGCATTCACCCTAATGAATGTTGCCGTAAAACAACTACAGCACTATAACGTCTATCAAATTGTATTTTTTAGGGGGTTTGGCTCGTTCCTACTCACAATGGCCATCCTAAAACGCTTGAAAGTTCCTGTATTGGGAAATAACAAAAAGCTTCTGGTGTTACGCGCAATTGTAGGCACAAGTTCTATGACCCTTTTCTTTATGTCATTGAAATACCTCACGGCAGGAACAGCAGTTTCACTTCGCTATCTAGCACCTATTTTTTCGGCAATATTTGCGATATTTTTATTGAAGGAAAAAATAAAACCAGTGCAATGGTTGTTTTTTATCGTTTCGTTTATTGGCGTTCTAATTCTAAAAGGACTGGACACTAACCTAGATAACACTGGCCTAATTTTAATCTTTGGAGCAGCGGTATTAAGCGGACTAGTTTATATTATCATCAGTAAAATCGGTCAAAGTGACCACCCTATTGTAATTGTAAATTACTTTATGTTTACCGCAACTGTTTTTGGCGGAATATTTGCCATACCCTACTGGCAGAACCCCATAGGAATAGATTGGCTCTTCTTTTCAACATTAGGGTTTTTCGGATTTATAGGGCAACTCTACATGACCAAAGCATTCCAAATAGCCTCCAACAATCTAGTTGCTCCCTTTAAATATCTTGAAGTACTCTTTACTGGACTAATTGGCTTTATGTGGCTAGGCGAAGTTTATACGCTATGGAGTTTAGTAGGTATTGTTTTAATCATCGCCGGTTTGGTAATGAACGTTGCCTACAAAGCCCGAGACAAAAGATATACGATGTAACACTTAATCTATTTATAAATTAAGTAAGTATAATGCCCTATTTTAATTTGGCATAAAGATAACTCAATCACTAATCCTTTTTAGAAGTATACCTAAATATTAGTTAAAGAGGACCAATCAACACTGTAAAAACTCAAATGAAACGGGCTTACGCCTTTCTAAGACAAGAAAGCGCACAAAAGATAATCCACTGTTTGGTATGGCTTTCTTTTATGCGCTAACTAACCTTTATATTTTGCACTGTATTTTTGGCTTATTCAAAACTCTCAATACTCACCTGTTTTGAAGGCCAATAATCATCCTTACGGAACTCAAATTTGGTGGGCTTGTAATCACCTACCAAGGTAACATCTGCCCTTTCTGGAATGGGCAAGTCAAGTCCCCAAAATATGCCATTTACCAGTAATCTTCTGGTACCTTCTACCAATAGGTCATTTGCGGCACCAACTGTAGAGGTAAACGCTTTTCCTTTTTTACCATTAGGTAATTGGTAGGTCTTAATCCATGTAACGGGCATCAACTCTTCACCTAGGCTTTTTCCATCTTTGTTGGTAGTTGCAATTTCATCATCCGTAGGTCTCATTCCGTAAAACACATCGTTTTCATCATACTCTCCTTTTCTATTCATCACCTGCCCTAAGACTATAGGTTGCGAGTCTCCAGGAAGGGGAAGTCTAACCCCGTACACATCACTAGCACCCCATACGTCTCCATCAGAAATTCCGTTGGTTATGCCAGTTGTACCAGCACCAATAGCCACCATTCCCTTTGTACTTTGGTGTTTATGGTGCCCATGATGATTGATCCAGGTTTCGCCAAGAACCAAGCGACCAAAACCGCCGTCCCATTCCGTCTTGTCTCCTTTGTAATTGAAACTATAGTGCGCATATGGAGAATTGGAATCTTCAGGAAAATTAAAACCGTGGGTCGCAGTTCTTAACCCCATAACCGGTTTTCCAGATTTTAAATAATCGTCTATATATTTCATTTGATTATCGGGCAGTGCTCTAAATCGGGTAAAGATTACCATCATATCGGCCGAAGTCAATGCCTCTAATCCCGGTATATTTTTAACGTAATTCGCATTTATAATACCTGGCTTATCTTCTTCCTGCGCAAATAGAACGGTACATTTAAACCCATGATGTTTAGATAAAATTTTTGCCAATTGGGGTAACGCTTCTTCGGAACGGTACTCCTCGTCTCCCGAAATCATAACGATATGCTTCGCATTGTCATTGGCTCCCTCATAGGTCAACCATTTTTTTGGAGCATCTATTTCTTGAGCCATTTCGGGTTCTGTATCAACGGTTTTCTTTTGCTCTTTGCATGCAAATAAAAATAGACAAATAACAATTGGCAGTATATTTTTCATTCTATTCTAGTTTAAATATTTTATTTTTTGATTCCCAATCCTTCTGAGATGAGTTTAAATCCTTCAGTATACACCTCCTCAACCGGCGAATAGTTTCTCCATACATTAATAGCATTGGCAAATTCCGGTATAGTTGTACTAAAGGCTTCAATGGTTACCCAACCTTTATAGTCTATTTCCTTTAGCCCTGAAAAAACGTCTGGCCAGTTCACTTGTCCCCTACCTGGTGTTCCCCTGTCATTTTCACTAATATGCACATGCTTTAGATAGGGCGCTATAGTTTTAATAGCACCAGATTGACTTTTCTCTTCTATATTGGCATGGTGCGTATCGAACATAGCTCCCAAATTTGGATGATTCACCTCCTTTACCATATCACCTAAATCGGCCATGGTATTATATAGGTAACACTCAAATCTATTTACGGCTTCAGGCGTTAGAATAATATTTGCCCCTTTGGCATACTCTGCTGCCTTTAGCAACATTTCATTGCTCCACTTCTTTTCTTCCTGAGTGGGTGGTTTGCGAGTAAATAAGGCAAAAGTGGAATGAAAAGGTCCGCATAAAACTTGGGCATTGGCAGCCGCACCCATATCAATTGACCACTTTAAACGTTCCAGACCCGCTTCTCTTACTTTTTTATCGGGACTTGCAATATTTTGCTCAGCAGATAAAGAGGCTACACCGGTAACCCCCATATCCATTCCGGAAAAATGGTTGCCCAGCTGTGAATAATATTTTTCGGTTCCCTCTCCAAAAAAAAGCTCAATACCGTCATATCCGGTATCCTTTAGAGTATCTACAATACCAAAATGCTGCTCAGTGACATGATTAGTCCAAAGCAACATATTCATCCCTATTTTCATTGTGTAATGGTTTCTTTAAAATTTGTTGTGAAATAAATAAAACATGAAATTCGATTCTGATTTCCTTCTAAAAATCGCGCCGGGGGACTTATGAATTCCATATAGTGAACAAAACTAGCGCTAAATGAAACTTTAAAATTCCTTTATTTTCTTAAAGATTGATACTTTTTTGCCATTTACTACGGAGTACAGCACACAGTCATACATAATTAAACTGATTTTTGAATCTTTAAAAATAGCTTCCTATACTCAAGGGGACTCATGTCTGTAATAGACTTAAATTGTCTATTAAAATTTGATAGTGCGTTATAGCCGCATTCATAACTAATTTGGGAAATATTAAAATTATCCTCTAAAAGCAATTTTCGGGCATGACCAATTCGTATCTCGTTAACAAAACGTGTAAAGGTCTTATTGGCCCTAGGCTTAAAATACCTACAAAATGAAGTTGTGGTCATGCTTAAAAGACCTGCGGCCTCGTCCAGAGATATATTGGTCTTAAAATTAGACATCACATAATCATACACTTTGCGCATTTTTTCCGCATCTCCACCTTTAAAAGCATTCATATAGTTAGGACTGGCCAACATCGTATACTCATTGCTATTGGATAAAGTGTCTAATATTTTCAACAGATGTAAAATTCTCTTAAAACCCTGTTGGTTATCCAACTCTAAAATAAGTGCTATAATGGCTTCCCTTGTTTCTCCATAAAATTCTATACCCCTTAAAGAATGTTCTACAAGCTTATTTATCTTGTAAAACTCTTCCATCTCAAGAAGTGGCTCGTTTAAAAGTACATGATCAAAATAAATGACCAAGCCCCTAGTAGAAAGTTTACTGTCCTTTTGAAAATAGACATCGTCACTTCTCCATAAATGAGGAAGGTTGGGCCCCGTCATTACAAGGTCGCCTTCTTTGAAATTCTGTACATGGTCACCTATAAATCGCGTTCCCTCGCCTTCTACGATATATGAAATCTGAAACTCAGGATGAAAATGCCAATTGGGATTAAAATAAGGACCAATAAGGTCTTTATAGATAAAAGTTTCCTTTGGCGTCAACGTCTTTTCTATACTTGGAGCACTCATAAATTTTCTCTATAAATACGTTTAGACCCCAATATATGATAAAAAAGTATCAACTTTTAATAAGATACAGGATAATTTAAATCAAAATCTATCATAGCTTTGTCTACAATCTCAACAACAATCTAATTTTATCGGCAAATTTTTAAAAATAGTTAAGCTAATGTGGATGCAAATTCCGATATTAACAAGTGTAAAAAGTACATTAATAATTTTAAGCCTATTTAGCTTGTAAGAGCGATATAAATACTCAACCAAGACCAAACCATCGTCATCTTAACTCAAAACAAAATTATTCTACCTATTATGAAAATTATTAAAACGATCGACAAAGCAAAGCTCATCATGACCTTTGTCGTAGCACTTTCATTTTTGGCATGTAGCGAAAAAGAAAACAACACCTTAACCGTAGATAAAAACTCTCGCATTGTTTTAGTAGGAAACAATTTAGGATCAAGAATGATGGAGTTTGGGCATTTTGAGACCGAAATGCAACTAAGGTACCCCACCGATTCCTTATATATTAGAAATATGTGCGATGGAGGAAACACTCCTGCCTTTAGACCACACGCCGCTAGAAAATCTCCATGGGCCTTTCCTGGAGCCGACAAGTTTGAACATGACCCAGGAAGCAGAATACACTTTATTGAAGATGATGGCGGACACCAATCCGGAAGTGTAGGTCACTTTCCTACTCCCGATGAATGGATTACCAGCTTAAAACCGGATATCATACTTGCATTTTTTGGCTATATAGAATCTTTTGAGGGCCAAGAAGGTCTTGAAAATTACAGGGAAGAACTGCGTGCGTTCATAAAACATACTTTGGCCACCAAATATAACGGCATTGCTCCTCCACAGCTCGCCATTGTTTCGCCTATTGCTTTTGAAAATCTTTCGGCCAAAATGGATTTACCCGATGGTATACAGGAAAACAAAAATTTGGCACTTTACACCCAAGCTATGAAAGAGGTTGCCAATGAAGAAGGTGTACTTTTTGTTGATGCGTTCGATGCTACAAAAAAATGGTACGAAACCGAAGATGAAGACCTTACCCAAGATGGGTTTCAGCTTACGGATTCTGGCTATAAAAAATTCGCCAAATTATTGGCCAACTCCGTATTTGGAGAAAAGCAAACTACTGAAACCAACAGCCAACTTGTTCATGAGGCCGTTATGGAAAAGAACTGGTTTTGGCTCAACGATTTTAAAATACCCAATAGCGTTCATGTTTACGGAAGACGGTACGACCCTTTTGGACCGGACAACTACCCTTTTGAGATTGCCAAAATTCGGGAAATGACGGCTATACGTGATACTGCTATCTGGATGGCCGCTACCGGTAAAAAAATGGACTTGGTCGCTGCCGATGCAAAAACAAAAAAATTGCCTAAGGTAGAGACCAACTATAAAGAAAGTGAAAAAAATGGGACTCCTAAATACCTCTATGGCCAAGAAGCTCTAGCTCAAATTAAAACCGCTCCAGGCTACAAAGTAGAACTTTTTGCCTCCGAAGAGCAGTTTCCTGATTTGGCCAATCCTGTTCAAATGTCTTTTGATAACAAGGGCCGTTTATGGGTGGCCGTAATGCCAAGTTACCCTCATTATAAAGCTGGAGACAGTAAACCAAATGATAAACTTCTCATTTTTGAAGACACGGATGGCGATAACAAGGCGGATAAGCAAACTGTTTTTGCAGACGGTCTACACCTTACCATTGGGTTTGAATTTGCTCCGGAAGGCGTGTACATGTCCCAAGGAACCAACCTAATTTTATTAAAGGATACCGATGGAGATGATAAAGCCGATAAAAAAGAAATTATTCTAAGTGGGTTTGATGATCATGATACACACCACGCTATTAGCGCCTTTACTACCGATCCATCCGGTGCTATTTATATGGGCGAAGGTACTTTTCTTCATTCCAATGTAGAAACGGCCTATGGAAGTGTTAGAGGGTCTAACGGAGGTTTTTACCGTTATAGTCCACAACGTCATCATCTTGAACGCACCGCCCAATTGGCAATTCCAAATCCATGGGGTATAGCTTTTGACGATTGGGGGCAGCCATTTTTTGAACATACCTCTGGTCCGGCTGCCACTTGGATGATGCCGGGAACTATTGTTCCGCGTTACGGGGTAAGCTCTCCTATCCCAGAAAACCTTATTGAGAAAGACCACTTAGTGCGTCCTACTTCCGGCCTAGAATTTGTTTCTAGTCGTCATTTCCCGGATAATGTACAAGGAGATATGTTGATCAATAATACGATTGGATTTAGGGGAACCAAACAACACAAAATGGTAGATGACCCCAAAACTGCGGGCTATATCAGCAAACATAGACAAGACCTTATTTTTTCCGATGATAAAAATTTCCGCCCCGTAGATATGGAGTTCGCCCCAGACGGTTCACTTTACTTTTTGGATTGGAGCAACGTACTCATAGGTCATATGCAACACAATGCACGCGACCCACTAAGAGATCACGTACATGGTAGAATTTATAGGGTTACCTATCCCTCTAGACCATTGGTAAAACCAGCTAAGGTTGCAGGTGCAACAATAGACGAATTGTTGGAGAACTTAAAATTACCGGAATACAGAACGCGCTACAGAACCAAAAGAGAATTACGTGCTCGTAACGCCGATGAGGTTTTGGCCAAATTGGATATCTGGGTTTCCAACCTTGATAAAAAAGATGAAAATTACGAACATAACCTTTTAGAGGCTCTTTGGGTTAGTTGGGGACTTAACAATATTGACCATGATTTATTGACCCAATTATTGGGAGCTAAAGATTTTAGGGCACGTGCAGCTGCAGTTGAAGTATTGAGATATAGCGGACACCAAATTAATGATCAAGCAGAATTGTTGATGCAGGCCGCAAAAGATGACAATCCTAGAGTACGCCTTGAAGCATTGGTTGCCGCATCTAGACTAGGTAAAGATATTGGCATTCCTATTATTACCGAAGCCGGAAAAAAAGGATTGGACAAATGGATGAAAAAACCTTATGAATCTGCCCTTGCACATTTGAACGGACATAGAGCTGGAGAAGAAGCTAAAGAAGTAATAGAAACAGATTTAAAAGGAAAAGATTTAGAACTGTTAATGGCTGGACAAGAAATTTATGAAAGGGATGGCTACTGTGCTACCTGTCACCAATCGGATGGTGAAGGCCTTAGCGCTTCAGGGTTCCCTCCTCTAGCAGGTTCAAAATGGGTAACCGGCAGTGAGGAAAGACTGATTAAACTCACCACAAACGGAATTATGGGCCCTATAGAGGTAAAAGGCAAGAAATACCCTGGTCAAGTACCCATGACCCCATTTGGCAAATTATTGAATGAAGAAGAGACTGCCGCCGTACTTACCTATGTTAGAAATACATTTGGCAACAAAGCTTCAGCCATTTCACCTGAAAAAGTGAAAGAAGTTCAGGAACAGATTAAAGATAAAGAAGGGTTCTATTCTCCCGAAGAATTACTTCAGGAGCACCCAATGAAATAATTTAAACGTATACCATTCTACCATTTGCAAAGGGGACATTCTTATGAGTATCTCCTTTGTTTTTTCTTCACGTTAGAAAATTTTGATACTGTTTTACAGAATGAGCAGCCGTTCTCTTCAATTACAAAACTGATACTATTTTATCTTTTGTTAAAACAAAAAAATACCACTCTTCTAAGCCTCTTAAACTTTCATTTAACCCTTTAGTAAAAAAACAAAATCCTCAAGCCATACCATTCAACAAAAAATAGCAAGTATTGATAATTTCTTAAAAAGTCTTCCCAACTCTGTTTTTTAATACCACTTTCAAAACTTCAAAAAACAATCCGCAACCAAAATAAAGGCCTTCCTCTTCCCCATTTTTTTGCGTCAAAAATTATAGCGACTAAAAATGCGAAATTAGAAAAACAATAAAGCTAATAATATCAAATAATTAAAAAATGACAAAAAAATACCATTATTAGTAAAATTACAGGTGTACTCGCACACTACATACAATTACATTTGAAGGAAATCCCCCTAACTAATTCATCAACTTAAACTTTTAGACTATGACTTCAATGTTATCATCTTTTAAGATCAAACAGTTTTGCATCTTATTAGGTATTCAAATTGTATGTCTCCAATCTTCCTTTGGGGCTAGTTTATCTATCGATTCAATTGATAGGTTTACAGAAAGAAATGACACCGTTCGGCTACTCATCAAGAATGACCAGGACAACGTAATTACGGGTACCGTTAACGACCAAGGCAACCAACCTTTACCTGGTGCAAGTATTATTGAAAAAGGCACAACAAATGGCGTAACCACAGACTTTGATGGAAATTTCTCCATTGAAGTTAGCAATCAAGATGCCGTACTGGTTATCTCTTATATAGGATATGCTACGAGAGAAGTACCCATTAATGGCCAAAACAATATAACAATCGGCCTTGAGGAAAATGCATCTGCGTTAGACGAAGTAGTACTGGTTGGCTATGGCACCCAAAAGAAGAGTGATTTAACTGGTGCCGTGGGCTCCGTAAAAGCGGAGGAACTAGCCGAAAGACCAGCCGCGTCTATGAACCAAGCCATTGCCGGTAAGGTTTCAGGGGTTAACATTACTTCAGGATCAGGTAGACCCGGAGGTAGAACTGTTGTTAGAATTCGTGGAAATACATCGGTAAGTATTGCCAACACACCACTTTATGTTATTGACGGCGTAATCCTTAGCGCCGCTAGTCTACCCAACGGAAGCACGCCCATAGATTACATGAACCCTAACGATATTGAATCTATTGAAGTACTTAAAGATGCGTCGGCAACAGCTATTTATGGGGCTAGAGGTGCAAACGGTGTAATTCTGGTTACTACAAAGAGAGGCACAACAAGTGGTGGTGGCCGTCTTAATTATGATGTTGATTTTAGCATAGGAACACTCCCCAAAAAGCTTAATTTATTAAACTCCGAAGAATTTCTTCAAGTAGAAGAAACGGCGTACGCCAATGCAGAAAAGTTTGACCCTGAAGGTTGGGCAGGAGGAAGGTATACAGACCCTAGACTCAAAAGAACCGACCCAAGGTTGTTTGATTCAGAAGGAAACCCTCTATACGATACGGATTGGCAGGATGAAGCTATTAGAACTTCGTTTACACAAAACCATCAACTTTCTTTTACCGGAGGAACCCAAAAGGGCAACTACGGACTTTTTATGGGCTTTCGAGATGAACAAGGACTTATTATAGAATCATGGTTAAAGCGTTATTCGGCTAGATTCACAATGGATTCCGATATCACGGATTGGTTAAGAGTTGGTGGTAGCTTAGGTTATAATGACCAAAATGAAAAACAAGTAGACCAATTAGGTGGTGGCGGTATCACCACAATGCGTCAAGTTTTTGAAGCGCTTCCTATTATACCGGTCACTTATGAAGATGGCACATGGGGCTCTAACATAGATTATCCCGGCATGGAAGGTGGCGGAAGTCCTGTTGCTGTGGCCAATGACAGAAGGTACTTCCTCAAGACTCAAACGGTTTTAGGTAATTTCTATAGCAACATTGCCTTCAATAAAAATTTGCAATTGAGAACTACAGTTGGGGCAAACGTCATAAATCAAAGGAATGACTACTACGGAGGTCGTGACTTAAGATATATTGCCAGACCTGATGGAGCGGCCTATGTTTCAAACGGAAGATATAACTCTTGGCAATTTGAAAACTATTTGACCTATAACAAAGATTTTGAAAACGAAAATTCGTTAACAGCCATGCTGGGACTTTCTTGGCAGCACATAGATGAATTTGAGTCCAAAGCGGAGACTAGGGGTTTTGCAGATGATTTTTACGGTTTCAACAATCTTGGAGCTGGGTCCAATCCGCAAACACCAACGTCAAGTAAAATAGCATACGGACTTAACTCTTATTTTGGCCGTGTAAACTACAACCATCAAAACAAATATTTGCTGACCTTAACAGGAAGAGCGGATGGGTCTTCCAAATTTGGTCCAGAAAATCAATTTGCATTCTTCCCGTCGGCGGCATTGGCATGGAGAGTATCCAACGAAGATTTTCTGTCCCAAAGTGAAACCATTTCCAACCTAAAAATAAGGGCTAGTTATGGAGCCACAGGAAACTCAGAAATTAAAGCTTATAGAGCCTTAGCAGGTCTTGAAAGTGGGTCCGTAATCTTTGCAGGAGACCGCGCTTCCTTTAATATACCGGAACGAATGGCCAATCCAGATTTAAAATGGGAAAAAACAGAGCAGGTAGATGCAGGAATTGAGCTTGGCCTGTTAAACAACCGCATAGCAATAGAACTTGATGTATACCGTAAATTAACTACAGATATGCTCTTGGATGCTCCCGTACCTTCTACCAGTGGTTTTACAAGCGTTTTCCAAAATGTGGGCAGCATGGAAAACAAAGGGGTTGAGTTTACCTTAAATACTACCAACATTGATAACGAGGTATTTGGATGGAATTCAAATTTTAATATTTCCATAAACAAGAACAAGGTTGTAGCATTAACGGGAGGTTCTGATATTTTCCTTGGGTCCACGCTAATACGAGAAGGAGAACCGGTAGGAACTTTCTTTGGTTATATTGATGAAGGTACATGGAATACAGATGAGGCCGCCCAAGCAGCCATTTATGACAGACTTCCCGGCGACATTAAATACAAAGACCTAAACGATGATGGAGCCATAAATAGTGATGATAGAGCTATCATAGGAAAAGGAATTCCAGATGGCTTTGGAACTTTCTCCAACACATTTAGATACGGCAATCTTGAGCTATTGGTTGATCTTCAATTTCAATATGGTAACAGTCTCATGTACCGTGATGAGCATTCGGCCGAAGACCGTCAGACCATTGCCAACAGCTTTTCTACTGTATTGAATGCTTGGACACCTGATAATCAAGATACAGATATAGCCCAAATTAGACCTATAGCCGCTGGATATGACACCAATAATGATTCTGGAAAATTAAAGGATGCCTCTTTCTTAAGAGGAAGAAACTTAATGCTTTCCTATGTCTTTAATCCTGAACTTACAAAGCGCTTACATTTAAACCGCCTAAGACTCTATACGTCTGTTCAGAACTTCTTTGTATCCACAAAATTTCCCGGGTACGATCCAGAAAGCTCCAATGGAGGAGGCACGTTTGACCAAGGTTACTCCTTATATGATTACCCAAGACCCCGCACATTTATGATTGGGCTTAATGTTGGATTATAATAATATAAAACGATAAAAAATGAAAACCTATAAAAACATCATAAGAACTATAGTGGCCCTGACCGCTATATCGCTTACAACTTCATGTAGTGACTTTTTAGATGAAGAAGACGAGTCCAATTTTACTACTGATACCTATTTCACCAAAGCAGAACATGCCGAAAGTGCAGTAAATGGTATATATGAACCTCTAGTTCCTATTACAAACAGTGGGTTCGGAGGAGGAACTTGGCTCATGCTAGAATTTGCAACTGGTTTAGCAAATACTTCTTTAGGACAAGCCACCAACATTTATTTAGTCAAAGATTTGATTAATAATTCGGACAACGGATACGGAAGTAGCTTTTGGAATGAATATTATACAGGTATATCAAGAGCAAATTTAGCTATTGAAAAAATTCCAGAAATAAATATGGATGAGACCGCTAAACAGAACTATTTGGCCGAAGCCAAGTTTTTTAGGGCTTATTATTATTTTGGACTGGTAAGAATGTTCGGTAACATTCCAATTATTACAGAATCCGTAGACTTAACTTCAGAACAGCTATACCCTGAACAAGCTTCACCAGAAGCGGTTTACGACCTTATTGTATCAGATTTAACTGAAGCCGAAAATTCCTCCCTACCGTGGAGAGATGAATCAGGTAGAGTAACATTAGGAGCGATTAAAACATTGTTGGCAGATGTTTATTTAACTATGGGCGGATACCCTCTTCAAAAAACCGAAAATTTTCAACTAGCCGCCAATAAAGCCAAAGAAGTAATAGACTCTGGTCAGTATACTATATTCGATTCATATGATGATTTACATAACCCCGCTACTAAAAATACAGGGGAGTACATCTTTATGACGCAATTTGCCGCCAACATACAATCGGCAAACTGGCAACCGGCAATTCTACCGTATAATTTAGGAATCTCAGCCTACTCAGCACAGACTGGAGGTATATTTTCAACCAATGAATTTGCAAATTCCTATGAAGCGGGAGATAAACGTGCTGAAGAAAAACAATTCTATTTTACAAGCTACTCTTTGGAAGCGGATAGAAGTGACAGTGTTAATTTGGGCGCTCCGTATATATTTAAGCATTTTGATGTTCAGGCCAATGAAGAAAGCGCACAATCCGATTTAAATTGGTGCATCTATCGTTATTCCGATGTGTTATTAATGTATGCCGAAGCTGTTAATGAAGCAGAAGGAACACCCTCCGCAGATGCGTATGCGGCCATTAATGAAATTAGACAACGTGCTGAAATTGCGGATTTATCCGGCCTATCACAAGAAGCATTTAGAAATGCAGTACGAATAGAGAGAATTCATGAACTAAGCTTTGAGAACAAAACTTGGTTTGACATGGCTAGATGGAGAAAAGCTTATAACCCAGAAACCAATCAACTAGAAGATTTTGTAGGGCACAACTTTTCCTACCTCCCCAATAAAGCATTAACAGAAAGAGAACTCCTGTTCCCAATTCCAACATCAGAAATGCAAAACAACCCTAACCTATCGCAAAACACAGGTTACTAATACATAAGATACTTTTAAAAATTTCTTTTTTTTGATAGTTAGTTGATAGTGAAGATAGCCCTTGGTTTTACCAAGGGTTATTTTTTTTGTGGCACCTTTCACAAGAAGAAGACACTCTATAGATTGTTTGGAGACGGATAATCCTTATCGAATACAACTAGCTTCATCGGGTTTGTACATAGTGGATAGTCATATAAAATCACGCTACTCACATATCAAACCAACACCATCCCTCGGGGCAGGACAAAAAAAAAGGTCCCGACCAGTAAAACTGATCGGGACCTCGAAGCAAGGCGGCTTCCTACTCTCCCACCTATTGGCAGTACCATCGGCGCTGGCGGGCTTAACTTCCCTGTTCGGAATGGAAAGGGGTGGGCCCCGCCGCCATGGCCACCTAAATTTTGGATATTTTGATACTTGGCCCTTTCGCTATCGCAGCGGCCGAAGTATGAC
>NZ_JAHKQG010000006.1:0-220876 GCF_018860715.1 Zobellia sp. B3R18
GCCCATGGGCACCTCGTGCCCCGACCACTTTTTGAGAACCAAGATCCAGCCGTTGGTACTGAAACTGGATGCCAACGAGGACCTTTCCGATACGGAAGCCGTGCTCGCCAAGCTCAGTCCCGCCTTTGAACAGTACAGGAAGGAATACCAAGCGTACTACGACGACCATAAACGTGCCAATAGCCCCGCCGTTAGGGATGCCAGTCCGGTGATCATCATCTATCCGGGAATAGGCATGTTCAGCTTCGCGAAGAACAAGCAGACCACCCGTGTGGCCAATGAGTTCTATGTCAACGCCATAAACGTCATGCGCGGTGCGGAAGCCATCACGGAATATACATCGTTGCCAAGACAGGAGGCCTTCGATATCGAGTACTGGTTGTTGGAAGAGGCCAAACTGCAGCGTATGCCAAAGGAGAAACCTCTGTCACGTAAAGTAGCCCTGGTCACCGGTGCGGGGGGCGGCATAGGAAAGGCCATTGCCGACAAGCTCGCCGCGGAGGGCGCAAACGTGGTACTGACCGATATTGCCGAGGACAGGCTGAAGGAAGGCGTAGCCACCTACCCAAGGGATACCGCTAGCTATGCCGTGTGCGACGTCACCAAAAGCGCATCGGTAGCCGACGCCTATAAAAAGGCATGTCTGGAGTTCGGGGGCGTGGACATCGTGGTGCACAGCGCGGGTCTCGCCATTTCAAAACCCCTACAGGACACCTCGGAAAAGGATTGGGACATACTGCAGGACGTCCTGGTAAAGGGGCAGTTCGAACTGGCCAAACAGGCCGTGGCCATCATGCGCAAACAGGACAAGGGCGGTGACTTTATAAGCATAGCCAGCAAGAACGGGCTCGTATCCGGGCCCAACAACGTGGCCTACGGAACGGCGAAGGCCGCACAGCAGCATATGGCGCGCCTATTGGCCGCGGAACTGGGGGGCGACAAGATAAGGGTCAATACCGTAAACCCGGACGGGGTGATCGTGGGCAGCAAGATATGGGAAGGCGATTGGGCCGAGGGACGTGCAAAGGCCTACGGGATTACCGTTGAGGAGCTTCCCGCACATTACGCCAAACGCAACCTCCTGAACGAGATCATATACCCCAAGGATATCGCGGACGGGGTATTTGCATGCGTGGGCGTATTGAACAAGACCACAGGGAACATTATCAATGTGGACGGGGGCATGGCGAATGCCTTTGTAAGATAGATCGTTTTGAGTTAGTTTGTTTTTATTTCCATGGGCCGTACGGCCCATGGAAGTATTTTTACCAAAATCAAGAACTTTATGAGAATAGATAAAAATCGGCTTGGTGATGCCAACCAAAAAGGAATCACCGGTCACAATGAACGTTTCGACTTTTTAGCACATACCCTTTCCAACAAGGGGAACGACGTTAACGCAATTATCAAGAAACTACAGGACTTCCAAGTAGCTATACCCAGTTGGGCCTTAGGGGCCGGCGGTACTCGCTTCGGTCGTTTCGGGTTTCAAGGAGAACCCTCTAGCCTAGAGCTGAAGATAGACGATGTGGGACTGATTCATTCACTTACACAAAGTGCGGGCGCCATATCTTTACATATTCCATGGGATGTTCCAACGGACTACAACTCCATAAAGGATCTCGCAGACTCCCACGATATTATCTTCGATGCTGTCAACTCCAACACCTTCCAGGACCAAAAGGACAGTAAGGAAAGTTACAAGTTCGGTTCTTTGAGCAACACAAGTAAAGCTTCTCGCGAACAGGCTGTAGCACATAATATAGAGGTAATAAAAATTGGAGATAAGCTAGGTTCCAAAAGTTTAACGGTTTGGTTAGCGGACGGTTCTAATTTTCCTGGACAGACCAATTTTCAATCTGCATTACAAAATACAGAAGATAGCCTTAAGGATATCTACAAAACCCTTCCCGAAGACTGGAAAATGTTCATAGAATATAAGCCTTATGAGCCCAATTTTTATAGTACGGTAATTCAAGATTGGGGAACTTCATTCATGCTTGCCAACGCATGTGGAGATAAAGCATATACATTGGTAGATTTGGGACATCATTTACCTAACACCAATATTGAACAAATAGTTTCTACATTAATGTTAAAGGGTAAACTGGGAGGTTTCCATTTTAATGATAGCAAATATGGCGATGATGACCTTACCGTTGGTAGTGTTAAACCTTATGCCCTGTTTTTGATTTTTAATGCGTTGGTTTATGGAATGGAAAATAATCCTCAAAATCCATATCCGGCTTGGATGATAGATGCCAGCCATAACATAAAAGATCCATTAGAGGATTTGATTCAATCTTTAGAGGCCATACAGGAGGCGCACGCAAAAGCTCTACTTGTAGACCAAAAACTATTGACCGAGGCACAATTGAATCATGATGTGGTCAAATGTCAAGAAATTCTTCAAGATGCCTACCGTACGGATGTTAGACCTCTATTGGAAAGAGCAAGATTAAACAGAGGTGGAGCTTTAAGTCCTTTAGACGCTTATCGATCTTTAAAAGTAAGAGAAAATTTAATTAAGGAAAGAGGCGCTGACTCTGTCGCATCCGGACTATAACCACAACACCATGAAAACTAAAGTAACGGCGGTATTCGATATCGGGAAGACCAACAAAAAGTTCTTTCTTTTTGACGGGAACTTCCAGGAGGTGCACCGTGAATACGTACGTTTTGAAGAGATAACCGATGAGGACGGCTACCCTACCGAAAACCTCAGGGCACTGGAGGACTGGGTAAAGGAAACTTTCGATAAAATCCTAATTTCCAACGAATTTGAAATAGAGGCCTTGAACTTTTCCTGTTACGGCGCCAGTTGGGTACACATGGACGAAAACGGGAAACCGCTCACGCCCCTCTACAACTACATGAAGCCCCTGAACGGGGATATCCTTGATTCATTTTACAAGGAATACGGGCCCGAGAACGAACTGTCAAGGGTAACCGGTTCCCCAAAACTGGGCATGCTCAACACCGGTATGCACCTATATTGGCTGAAGAGGACCAGACCGGAAACCTTCAAAAAAATAAGGTACTCCCTGCACCTGCCCCAATACCTGAGCTATCTGTTCACCGGGGTCCCGGTAAGCGAATATACGAGCATCGGGTGCCACACCATGCTCTGGGACTTCGAAAAAAAGGACTACCATTCATGGGTCTATCAAGAGGGCATCGACAAGAAATTACCGCCACTGGTGTCTTCCAGAAAGACCGTTCCGGTGGACTATAAGGGCAGGACGATCAAAATGGGCGTTGGCATACACGACAGTTCCTCCGCCCTACTGCCCTACATCAAGAGCGCCAAAAAACCTTTCATATTGGTCTCCACGGGCACATGGAGCATTTCCATAAACCCTTTTAACCCGGGGATGCTCAGTACCGGCGATATCGGGAACGGCTCCTTGTTCAACATGAGGATAGACGGAAGTCCCGTAAAGGTTTCCCGCCTGTTCCTGGGCAACGAGTACAAGCTACAGGTAAGGGCGCTCGCGGAGCACTTCAACGTCTCCCCTGACGCCCATAAGCAGGTGGAGTTCGATCAGGATACCTTTTTCGAGATCAACAAGGATTTCGTGCACATGTTCAAATGGGACACCATGTCCTCAGCGGACATGCCCGAGAGCACCTCGATACCCTACGACAGGTTCGAGCATGCCTACCACCAGCTGATGCTGGAACTGGTACTGCTCCAGGAGAAAAGTGTAAGGGCGGCGATGGGGAGTTCCGAAATAGACCAACTTTATGTGGACGGGGGTTTTAGCGACAACAAGATCTACATCCAGCTCCTATCCCATTACATGGGGAACATGAAGCTCAGCACAACGGATTCATCGTTGGGGTCCGCCCTTGGGGCCGCAATCGTTATTTCCGATACGGAGCTGGAGCCCTCGTTCCTGGACAAAAACTACGCTATCAAGAAACACCGGCCGTTCAGCCTAAAATAGACCCATCTTATGAACAAGGAATTCAACCCCGCATATCCTTCAATGGACGATTTGAGAAACAAGGCCATGAAACGTATACCCAGGTTCGCCTTTGAGTATCTGGACGGTGGCTGCAACGAGGACGTAAGCATAGCAAGGAACACCTCGGACATCCGCAAGGTACAGTTACAACCTAGGTACCTGAGGAACCAGGGGACCGGTTCGACCAGGACCAAAGTTTTGGGCATGGAGTTCGATGCCCCGTTCGGGATAGCCCCCGTTGGGCTCCAGGGACTGATGTGGCCCAATTCGCCCGAGATATTGGCCAGATCGGCGTTCAAGAACAACATACCCTTTATCCTGAGCACCGTTACCACGATGGATATAGAACGGGCCAGCGAACTGACAGAGGGCAATGCCTGGTTCCAGCTGTACAACCCCGCCGAAGATGCCCTTCGCGACGATATCATCAACAGGGCCGAGGCCGCCGGCTGCCCCGTACTGGTACTGCTCTGCGACGTGCCCACCTTTGGATACAGGCCGCGGGACATCCGCAACGGGCTGGCACTGCCCCCGAAAATGTCGCTGGCCAATATCCTGCAGATTCTGGGCAGGCCCACTTGGGCCATGAACACCCTGAAATACGGGCAGCCCACTTTTGAGACCTTGAGGCCCTATACGCCCGAAGGCCTCAACCTGAAACAGTTGGGACAGTTCATGGACAGAACCTTTTCGGGACGGTTGAACGAGGAAAGGATAGGGCCCATCCGCGACAGATGGAAGGGGAAACTCGTACTCAAGGGCGTGGCATCGGAACGGGACACCCAGGACGCCATTCGCATGGGGTTCGACGGCATCATCGTTTCCAACCATGGCGGAAGGCAGCTGGACGCCGCTCAGTCCACCATTAGTTCCCTTGCCGAGATAGCAGGAAAATACGGTGACCGGATAGAGATCATGATGGACAGCGGACTGCGTTCGGGTCCCGATATCGCAAGGACCATGGCCAGCGGGGCAAAGTTCACCTTTATGGGAAGGTCATTCCTCTACGGGTGCGGGGCACTGGGAAACAAAGGAGGCGACCACACCATTGCCATGTTAAGGACGCAGTTCAAACAGGTCATGGACCAACTATGCTGCGAACGCGTAGAGGACTTACCTAAACATCTTATTCAACTAAACAACCAATAGTATGAGCCAAAACCATCACGAGGAAGAAATAATTGAGGAAATAGCAGGGGGAGAATTTGAAAGAGAGCCCGTACCCACCTCCAAACTAAAGGGGTGGAAGAGCTTTTTGGGAATGTATGCGGGAGAACATGCCGCAGGTACCGAATTTATGATTGGCCCACTGTTCTTAACTGCAGGTGTCAGTGCTTTTGACTTGATTGTAGGGCTTCTTATAGGTAACCTGCTAGCCGTACTGAGCTGGAGGTTTCTTACTGCAAAGATTGCCGTGGCAAACAGGCTAACCCTCTACTATCAATTCGAAAAAATATGCGGCAAAAAACTGGTCATAGGTTATAACCTGGCCAACGGTATCTTATTTTGTTTTCTTGCCGGCGCCATGATAACCGTTTCGGCCACCGCCGTGGGAATCCCCTTTGATATGGAAATGCCAAAATTGACCGATACCACACCTAACGGCGCTACATGGGTCATTATCGTAATCCTTATTGGTGCTGTAATCTCGCTCATTGCCTCAAAAGGATACGATACCGTATCCAAGGCCGCCAATTATATGTCGCCCATAATTGTACTGGCCTTCTTGGCTTCAGGTATTGTAGCCTTAAATCAATTGGGCGTAAAGAGTTTTGCCGATTTCTGGAATATATGGGGAGAAGGTTCAGAGCCCTTCCCCGGACAGCTTAAATACACCTTCTGGCACGTGGTTATCTGGTCTTGGTTTGCCAATGCCGCCATGCATGTGGGCATGTCCGATCTCTCTGTATTCAGGTTTGCAAAGAATGCCAATGCGGGATGGACCACTGCTGCAGGTATGTATGTGGGCCATTACATGGCATGGATTGCGGCCGCACTACTCTATGCAGTCTACCTAAAATCCCCAGAAGCACAAGCATTTCTCTCCAATGGAGAGGCTCCACCGGTGGCACCAGGTCCTTTAGCCAACAACGCCATAGGCATATTTGGTATCATAGCGGTGGTACTTGCCGGATGGACCACTGCTAACCCTACAATATATAGAGCAGGCTTGGCTTTTCAGGCCATCTTACCTAAACTGTCTACCTTCTGGGTAACCATCATTGCCGGAACCATTGCAACCATAGCCGGGCTATTCCCCGCTTTTGCTATGAAACTCCTAGGGTTTGTAGCTCTGTACGGCTTTATACTCGCACCCTTTGGCGCCGTTATTGTTTTTGAGCACTTCTTCCACAAGCAGGCCGGAATAGTTAAAAACTATGCTGAGATTGCCAATATCAAGTTCAACAGATCCGTATTTCTAGCATGGGCCATCAGCTTTGGATTATTTTATTTTATTTCAATTCAATTTGATGTATTCCTTTCATTCGTGACCCTTCCTGCATGGCTACTCTGTGGGCTACTCTTCTTACTATTTAGCAAGAAGTTTCAGAAGACAAATCTTTAGGCATACCTAGATAGAATTCTTCAATACAATTTTAAAAAATAGCAGCTACATTAGAATCATGTAGCTGCTATTTTTTTGCTTTGTCACTCGTTTTACATCTCCTATTCTAATACATAAAATAGCCCTCAATATACTTTAGCATAGCCCTATATTTCCACATTAATTTCCTCTCTATTCTGGCATACGGAAAATCAAAAATAACTCAATTAAATCCATAGAACAGTTTTTCCAATACATACTACCATTCAACTTTTCAGGCTTTCCATGTACTTGTACACCACTACGTCTTTCTTAAATTCTACACCATTATTCCTCATCCTTTAATACGGGAAACGAAAGAGGTATACATCCGTTCAGAAAAGGAGTAAAAAAGTACAAAACACTTTATTTACAGCATAGTACAGGTAAGTTAACTCATCCCGTTAACATAATATTGTCATGTTGTTAACAAAAGATTAAGAGTCATATTTTACCTCCAAATCAGCTCTAATATACGAGCCTTCTATTGCTTAAAAAACTTAACACCAATCGATTTAAACTCAAAAGGGAAAAGAAATGAAAGAACCTAATTTAAAGAAAATGAAATGGTTGTTAACACTGTTTCTATTGAACATTGCTAGCTTTTACGCTACTGCACAACAAACCAATGTAACCGGAACGGTAACTGATGTACAAGGCGTACCTATTCCCGGAGTAAATATTGTGCAAAAAGGGACAACAAACGGTGTTGTATCCGATTTTGATGGTAACTATACGATTAACCTTAATGATGGGTCCGATATTTTAATATTCACCTACATAGGATACCGGAGCACGGAAGAAGAAGTTGGTAGCAAAACTATAGTAAACGTAACCTTGAGCGAAGATACCCAAGCCTTGGACGAAGTTGTGGTTATTGGATACGGTACACAGCGAAAATCGGATTTGACCGGTTCCGTTGCATCCGTAAGTTCCGAAGACATTACCCAAGTACCATCTTCACGTGTAGATCAAGTACTTCAAGGTAGAGCCGCCGGTGTACAAGTTACCCAAACTAGTGGTGCGCCAGGGGCAGGTACCGTAATTAGGGTTCGTGGAGGAAATTCAATCACAGGAAGCAACGAGCCTCTTTGGGTAATAGATGGTATTGTAGTAGGAACCAATTTTAACCTCAACAATATTAATGCAAATGACATTAAATCCATAGAAATTCTAAAAGATGCATCTTCTATTGCCATTTATGGCTCTAGAGGAGCAAATGGTGTGGTGTTGGTAACTACTAAAAATGGTGCTGGAGCCGGATTTGGAAAACCGCAGGTTAGTGTAGGCTTATATACCAGTATGCAAATGGTGCCTGAACAACCTGATATGCTTACCCAAGCAGAACAAATAGCGTTTACAAATGAAAGTGCCCGGTTTAGATCGGCCGCAGAGCCATTTCCTAACGCCCCATCTAGCTATCCGGATAATGACTGGTACGATTTGCTAATGGACCCATCTCCTATCTACAATGCGGATATTTCTATTGCCGGATCATCTGAAAATGGGAACGTAAACTATTACAACTCATTAAATTTTTTCGATCAAGATGGTATTATAAAGAGTTCTGGAATACAGAAATATATTTTCCGCTCAAATTTAGACATTAAGCTAAATGAAAAACTAAAAACAGGGTTTCGCATTAACTATTCTAGGATAAGTCAAGATAACGGAGTGGTAAGTTTTGGAAACGCCTTTGCCATATTACCCACTCAACCTATTTATAATGATGACGGAACTTTTAACGGTTTTGATGAAGTTATTGGTACCCCTTTCTCCAACCCAATAGCAAATATTGCTTTGAATACAAATGAAACCTTTACCAATAATCTATTGGCCACGGCCTATTTGGAATACAAACCATGGGAAAATTGGATGATCAGATCTACATTTAGTCCAGAATTCAATAACACCAAGCAAAATAGGTTTATCTCTAGCCAAAGTCCGGATTTACTTATAGTAGATGATTTGGGTAGAGCAAGTGTACGCACTGTTGCCAGTAACGGTTGGAACAATGAGAACACAATTCAATACCAATCAGATTTTAGTGAAAACCACAACTTAACCTTACTTGGTGGCGCTTCGTTTCAAAAAGTATCGACCGAAGTTACCGAAGCAGAAGCATTTGGTATTACTAGCGATGCCGTTGGATTCAACAATTTAGGTTTCTCCGATCCTACAAGATCTGTAATTAACAGTGACTATACTGGATTTCAGATTGCATCATTTTTTGGAAGAATCAACTATTCTTATAAGGATAAATACCTTTTCACCTTAGTGGGAAGAACAGATGGTAGCTCTGTATTTGCTTCAGGAAACAAGTATGAATTTTACCCTTCTGTGGCAGGAGCCTGGAAAATAAGCGAAGAAGGCTTCATGCAAAACCAAAGCTTTTTTAAAGATTTAAAGCTGAGAACAAGTTATGGCAAGTCTGGTAATCAAGCTATTGGTCCATATAGAACCCTAGGGTTATTGACCGAAGCGAATACGACCCTGAACGGTTCCGAAATTCCTGGATTGACCCTAGGAAGACCTTCCAACCCCAGTTTAAAATGGGAAACTACCACTTCTTTTGATATTGCCTTGGAAGCATCAATGTTCGGTGGTGCTCTATTTACGGAGTTTAACTATTATCAGAAAGAAACAAACGACTTACTGTTAGACGTTACCATTCCTAGACAGACCGGTTTTACCAGCCAATTGCAAAATGTTGGATCATTGGAAAATAAAGGATGGGAACTTCTTGTAAACTCCAAAAATATCCAAAATGATAACTTTAGCTGGAACTCTACCTTAACATTGTCATCCAACAAAAACAAAATATTGGATCTTGGCGGCGTTGATTTTATAGATGTTACAGTCGATGAAATTTTGGGATCAGGAAATACACGCCTTATAGTAGGCCAACCGGTTCCAGTCTTTACGGGAGTAAGGTATTTGGGAACCTGGAAAAGTCAGGAAGAAATTGATGCTTCGGGCTTAACTTCTCCCCAAGTGGTTGGTGGATCCAGGTTTGAAGATTTAAATGGAGATGGTATAATTTCAACCGAAGATAATGTTGTCTTGGGAGACCCTACCCCAGACCTGATTTTTGGACTACAAAATACATTTACCTATAAGAACTTGGACTTTTCCTTTCATTTTCAAGGAACTAAAGGCAATGAAGTATTCAACTTAAGAACACGTAACCACTACTTTAACCGTGGAGAAACCACAAAATTTGGAGACTTACGTAATCGTTGGACAGAAAGCAATACTACCTCAGATATTCCAAGAGCTGGTGCGGACTCTGTAACCAATACCCCTAGTAACTCGGAATATGTAGAAGACGGATCGCATGTACGACTCAAAAC
Source organism: Zobellia sp. B3R18 (assembly GCF_018860715.1). Lineage (NCBI taxonomy): Bacteria > Pseudomonadati > Bacteroidota > Flavobacteriia > Flavobacteriales > Flavobacteriaceae > Zobellia > Zobellia sp. B3R18. The sequence goes on from NZ_JAHKQG010000006.1 coordinate 9,909, forward strand.
GGCAAGATTGGCATATAATTTTCCAATGGATAAAATGGGATGGGGAGACACAGTCAAAAACATGAGTCTTTATGTTTCCGGAAGTAACCTATTACTGTTTTCCGATTTTAGATTAATAGACCCTGAGACCAGTAGTTTTGGGAGAAACGGTCTGGGTAATATAGCCCAAGGATACTCTAATGGAGAATATCCTAATCCGCGAGTTGTAACACTTGGTCTAAACGTAACTTTTTAACAACAACACAGATGAAAACAAAAACTATAATTTTATATGTCTTAGTAATCTTCTCAGGATTTAGCTGTGAGAAGTTTTTAGAAGAGGAGCCAAGAGCCCTTATTGCCCCTGAAACATTCTTTGCTTCGGAAAACGACGCAAGACAGGCTGTGAACGGTATATACGCAATTCTAAAGAACAACTCTATCTACGGGCAAGTAGGTCTAGATCATTTTTATGACAATGGTGCAGATATAATTGAGCCTAACCGTGCCGCTGATTTTGTAGAGCCTATTGGCAATTACTCCATGAATGAGGCATTGGCAGATGTTTCCGTTCAAAAAATGAGTGTTTCGGATACTTGGAAAGATTTGTACAGAGTTATTTTCAATACGAATATCATAATTGAAAGAGTAACGGGTAACGATGCAATATCCCAAGAAGCACAGACCAATATAATTGCCGAAACTACATTAATACGCGCTTTATGTTATTGGCATATTACCAATCTTTGGGGAGACGCACCATATTATACCGAAGCATTACCGTTGGACGAGGTTAGAGTTTTAGGAAGAACAGATGAGGCTACGATTATTAGTGGAGTCATGGCTGATTTAGAGTTTGCACAAGCAAACTTACCCAGTTCCTATAGCGGTGACGATAGCGGGAGAGCCTCTAAGTGGGTAGCAGCCATTATAGCTGCAAAAATCTACATGAAACAAAAAGACTGGAGACCTGCGTTGGATAAGTGTTTAGAAATCATGAACCAGTCCGGCCATTCATTATTGCCTACTTATGAAGAAGTTTTTGCCCCCTCAAATGAGTACAATGCAGAGATTATTTGGTCCTTGGATTTTGCCAAAGATATTAGAGGCCAATTTGAAGAAGGTACGGTAAGGGCCGATGGTAGTTTACCTAGTGTTTTTGGTAACGGAAACTGGAGGCCAAGTATGTTTAGTCCACGTCTTAGAGACGAACCAAAGAACTCTAGTGAACGTGCTGCATTGGCAAGTGCTCTTTCTGCCAATGGCGAAGCTTTTAACGGAACTGGTTTACAAGTTGCATCAAAAGATTTTGCCGAAAAATTTCCTCTTAACGATTTAAGACGGCCTTTAAATGTGATGGACAATTATTTAGGGTTTGAACTTAACTTCCCTTACATGCCAAAAATCTGGAATTTAAACACATCTGATTCTCCTAGGTTTAATCACAAAGACAATAGGTTAATATTTAGGTTGGCCGATGTCTACCTTATGGCGGCCGAATGTGAAAATGAACTAAACGGTCCAGCAAATGCATATCAATACATTCATGCAGTTAGAGAGCGGGCTTATGCTACACAATCTGAATGGGAGCTTGTAGGACTCAGCCAACAAGAATTTAGGGAGGCCATTTATGATGAGCGTAAGTGGGAGTTAGCGGGTGAGGCCCATAGACGGTACGATTTGATAAGATGGGGAATTTTAATGGATGTAGTCCAAAATTTGGAATACCGTTTCTGGCAACCTAATCTGAATATTAAACCTTACCATGTGTTATTACCTATTCCATTACAAGAATTACAAATAAATCCTGCGTTATTGGAGTCAGATCCAACCAACAATGGGTACCGATAAAACATGAGCACTGTTTTACATTGTTGACAATTTTTTTTTGAGTTGTTTTGAGTTAGTTGGTAAAGAGGGGCAAATTCATTTTGTCCCTCTTTTTTATGCGCCTTTTTTACTGTATTTACACACTTTAAAACTCGAAAAGAACATTTTATATCTATTGGCAAGCGGAAATATAATCCGGAACATTTTGAGATTAATGTGTAGAAGAAATGCAACGGCTCCATACCCATTCCAAAAAGGAACTGCACAACTCTATTCATACGCTTTAGAGAACATTTTCATCAATCTTGGGATACCCAGCAATCAAACGTTATCACTCAGACCACAATCGGGAAAAGCACCAATTCCTCCTACAATACACTTAGCCTAAATTTGTATTAGACTATATCCACCCCCAAATCAATAACTTAAATTTTACCTTAAACATAAATATTATTTTATCGCTGTTATAGATGGTACACAATAATACTTCAAAGGGGTAAAAACGTACAAAACTACTGAATTTCAGCATGGTACAGGCAAGTACTTTTAATCCAAATAAGTATCATTGGTCAAGCGAATTTAATGGGAAAAGGGATATAGTTCTCTCTTAATAGGCGCCTAAGACCTGGTAGTAAAACTAAGACTGCTTCCTCCCCTGTTCGATTCAAACAAATACTCAACAAAACTAAATTTAACGAGATGAAAAGAAACTTTCACGAACATTTTAAACGCTTTTTGGCTCTGTCCATAATGTTCTTGGCCAGTTACTATGCCAGTGCCCAGCAAAAGACGGTCAATGGAACGGTAATTGCTGCGGACGGCCTGCCCATACCAGGTGTGAACATTGTACAAAAAGGCACTAACAACGGATCGGTATCCGACTTTGATGGTAATTACAGTATTAAACTTTCCGACGGCAGTAAAACTCTAGTATTTTCCTACATAGGTTATAAAACCGTAGAACGATCTTCTAGTAAAAAAACGGTAATAGATGTTACTCTTGAAGAAGATTCACAAGCTTTAGATGAAGTAGTTGTAATTGGTTACGCTGCAGTTTCTCGCGAAAAAGTACTAGGTGCATTGTCTTCTGTAAAGTCTGAAGATATTGCCCAAGTCACCCCTACCAACGCTTTTGAAGGGGTACAAGGTCGTTTAGCGGGAGTTCAAATCGCATCAAACAGTGGCCCTGGTGGTTCTTTTGATATTAGAGTAAGGGGAACTTCTACCTTTAGCGCTGGCGGTACGGGTCCTCTTTATGTGGTAGATGGGCAGCAACTAGATAACATAGATAACATAGACCCAAATGATATTGCCTCCTTAGAAGTGCTAAAAGATGGAGCTACTACAGCTATTTATGGAACAAGAGGAGCAAATGGTGTAGTACTTATAACAACCAAGTCGGGAAAATCGGGGGAAGTAAACGTAGACGTAAATGTTGTAACAGGAATCAATACCTTAAACGGTGCAATTCCGGTATCCAATACAAGACAGCGCTTATTTTATGAAGATGTACGAAGAACACCCCAACAAAGGGAAACCCCTGCCGGTCGTGATAGGGATTCACTAAGCCTATTGGTGAGAAATTCTGCTGATTTGCAAGATTTGATTACAAAAGCCGGCATCCGTAATCAAATAAATGTTTCACTAAGTTCTGGCAGCGATAAATTAAAAGCCTATTGGAATACAGGATATTTAGAAGAGGACGGTATTGTCCTTAACAGTGATTTTAAAAGAATCAACACTAGATTTAAATTAGACTTTACACCAAGTAAAAAACTGACGGTGAGTACTTCATTTAATGGGTCTTTTGAAGAGCTTAACGGTTTAAGCGAATTTCAGGTTTTTACACAACTGGTGCAGCGTATTCCATATTACCCACTCTTTCAGCCTGATGGCACTTACACACCTGATTTGTTCAGTAGACAAAACCCACTGGCAGAAGCTGAACTACGTACCCAGAAACTAAGAACTTGGCGAGGTCAAAGTTTTAATTCCATACAATATAAAATTACCCCTTCATTTTCCCTAAAATCTACACTGGGTCTAAACTTTAGGCTAAGAAGAGATAATATATTTTCTCCATTATTGGTATTGAGTAGAAGAGCAGTAAATGCAGAGGGAAGTTTTCGAGATCGAATAGATTACGACATCCAGCAAGAAAATTTCATGAACTACAACAACACTTTTGGAAAACATAGTGTATCAGGGTTCGCAGGTATGCAGATTCAGCGTCGTTTTGGAGAGAATTTTGGTCTTAACAGTACTGAATTTGTCTCTGAAGACATTAGGACATTTAATAATGCCATACCGGAAGACCTTGCAATCAATGCTGGGCAAACCTTCAACTCCCGAAGTAATCTGTTCTCTTTGTTCGGAGGGTTTAATTACGATTTTGACAACCGCTATCTCATAAGTGGTACTATAAGACGTGATGGTTCATCTCGTTTTGGTGACAATAAAGAATTTGGTTATTTCCCATCGGGTTCAGTAGGCTGGCGTGTTAGTAACGAGCCTTTCCTTAAGAATAGCGGTGTTGTTAATAATTTACTTATAAGAGCTAGTTATGGTGAGACCGGTAATGACAGGATTGGAGATTACGATTTTGTTTCGGCATTTTTACCAGGAGCCATTTATAACGACGTAAGTGGAGTTTCTCCTACTAGGCTCGGTAACCCGGAGTTAAGCTGGGAAAGCACCAACCAAACCAACCTTGGTTTTGATCTTGGTATGTTCAAGAACAGGTTAACGTTTACATTTGAAGCTTGGAGAAAAGATACCGAAGATTTGTTGGCAACCGTTCAATTACCGGAAGAATCTGGCTTTAACGGTATTCGCCAAAATGTTGGAGCCGTAAGGAACCAAGGGCTTGAGTTTAATCTTAGCGGTACCATATTAAGAACAAAAGACTTTAGTTGGAACAGTAACTTTAATATCACTATCCAAGAAAATGAAGTTACCAAATTAGCAGGAGGCACTCCTTTTAGAAGCGGTGATTACTTAATTGAGGAGGGACAGCCAATTGGTAACATTTCAGGATACAAAAACCTTGGTGTTTACCAATATGACGAGTCTAATGCGTATACCGATGCCGGCGTACAGCTTACACCTAATTTTAATGCATCCGGAGATTTTGAGAATTATACCCTAAACGGCCAGAACTATACGGGTAATGTTAACCAAATGAAAAATGGAGGAGCTACCCCACAAGGTGGAGACATCATATGGGAAGACCTAGACGGAGATTTTAATATTACTACCGAAGATCGCCAGACCATTGGAAATGGACTACCTACAACCTTTGGTGGTTTCTCCAATGATTTTAAGTACAAAGAACTGAGTTTAAGCTTCCTTTTGGATTACACCTTTGGTAATGACGTTTGGAAAAGATGGGACGAAGAACGTGATGATTTAAACAATAGTGTAGAAACTCCTGGTCCTTTTCGTATTGACGGTGCTTGGCAGAACCCAGGAGATGTTACCGTTTATCCTAGATTGACCCGAGTGGCACAGAACCGGGAAAGACCCAATAGCTTTTTTGTTGAAGATGGAAGTTTCATAAAACTAAGATTTGTTCGTCTTGGGTACGAGTTACCAAAATCAGTTTTGGACAAAATGAACATCTTTAAAAAGTGTGCATTCTACATATCTGCCAATAATCTGGTTACTTGGACAAATTACACAGGATTTAATCCAGAATTGGGAACACGCGGTAATCCACTTCAACCAGGTAATGATGGTTTAAGATTTCCAAACGACCGTGAAGTAATATTAGGCTTAAATCTTAAATTTTAAAATTAAGAAACAATGAAATCTATATACACACATAAACATATACTAAAAATAGCCTTGGCTACTTTGGTTGTTTCATTTGCACTATCGTGCGACGATTTGGTAGACGAATCACCAATAAGTGAAATTAACCCAAATGGTTTTTTCAGGACCAACAAAGACGCTTTAGGCTCGGTAATAGGTACATATGACGCCATGCAAGGTGCCGTGAGGCTCCAACATTTTTATTGGGGCGAGTTCAGGGCTGACAATTATGACCTTAATGAAGCTGCCAATCCAAATAACGCGGAACTTGCCAATAACAATGTAACCCAAGGAAATAGTCAAGCTTTGGACTGGGGCAACTGGTACGATATGATCAATAGAGCAAATTTTGCCATTTCACAAATTCCAACTATACCAAATTTTGACGCCAACTTATTAGCGGAGGCACAAGCCCTTAGAGCTTTTGCCTATTTTCAAGCCATACGTGTTTGGGGCGATGTTCCTTTATTTATGGAGCCCACAGCAAGTGCCGAAGACATAGAGGCATTGGCCAAACCTAGAACGGATGCCAACACTATAATAAATGAGGTCATTATACCGGACATGTTGGCCGCTGAAGAAAATTTCACCATAAACAGATTAACAGATCCCTACAGGTTTTCCTTAACGAGCCTGTGGTCTCTACAAGCTGAAGTTTATGGTTATCTAGGCAACGATGAAGCCGCTCGTGAAGCACTTTTAAAAGTAGTGAACAGCAATAGGTTCAGTTTGACCAACACCCCGGAAGATTGGCAAAACCTTTTCCTGAACGACAATGGTCTAGAAGGCGATCAAGCAGGGCCGTTAAAATTCCAAACCGGTCCGGAATTGATTATGTCAGTTAATTATAACATTACAGAACCTGCCGGTGGAGGCAATGTAAACAGATCTGGAATTTTCAGCCTCTTTTTTGCAGGTGTACCCTCTTATTTAATGTCCACAAATTTAGAGAACAAATGGCGTGAAAAATTCCCTGTAGATTCTTTAGAGTGGGTTACAAAATATCCGGACACAGAACCCGCATTAGCAGAAACTATCATTATTACAGATGAAAACGGTACAGAAAGAGACTCTCTTGTTCCAATATATGGAGACTATCGCTTCTATTTTTCTAGAGAGGGAGGAGCAGATTTAAGTGTGAGAGAAATTGGAGAGGCCAGAATGGCCAAATACAATAAGTCCAATTATAATGTTCAGTTTGATGATACGGATATTGTTCTATATAGATATTCCGGAACACTTCTGTATTTAGCCGAGCTGGAAAACAGGTTGGGCAATGATGCCAGGGCCTTAGAGTTGGTAAACGAAATCAGGACCGCCCGACAGCTTCCTCTTGTAGATGCAATAGAATTTGGAGTTTCCGTTGAAGAAAGGGAGCTTTTCATTCTAGATGAGCGTCAATTGGAGTTGTTTGGAGAGGCCCACAGATGGTGGGACCTTATACGAACAGGAAGAGCTATCGAAATTATGAACCCTATTTTAAGTAGTTCCGAAGAAGGAGTGCCATTAACAGAGGAGCGTTTGTTTCTACCGGTTTTTGAAGAACACTTGCTAGAAAATGAAAATCTGGAGCAAACTACTGGTTATTAAACTGAAAACATAAAATTAAAAAAATGAAAAGTATACATATTCTTAAAACTTGGAGCATTCTAAGCATAGTTTGCCTGTTCATAGGTTGCGACCTTCCTGTTCAAGAACGCTTCGTTTTTGAACCCGAAGTGGATATAGTAGATCCGTTTGCAGAAATTACAGCTTGGGAATTCATAAATTCTGGCCGAGCATTGGAATTGGATGATGAAGGTGAGTTAATAGGTGATAATTTCAACTATCTAAAGGCCGCAATTGAAGCTGCCGATATGGTTGATGAATACAATTCAGCCAATAATGAACGAACCTACCTTCTTCTCAATAACAACTCCTTCTTAGGAAATGGAGACGTTATAGATCTTATAACCGGTTCCGAAGAAATTGAGGAAGGAGAGACTCCTGAAGAAATAATGGCAAGGGCAGACTTAGATGTCTTACGATTAATTCTAAAGTATCATATCGTTACTACCTACATTACCCAGACCAATGTCTTATTAGAAACGGATGTTAGCGTTAAATTCCAAACCCTTATACCCGGGGAAGACGGTGTGATCTATATGAGACGTAACGCCCTGTGGAGCATACAAATAAACCAAAACCCCGTTCCTTTACCCAACTCGGCATTTGGAGGAGGTAACAACGAAACGGTAAGGAACCATAATTACGTATTCAATAATGGAATAGGTCACAGCCTTAACGACCCAGTTAGGAATAGGCCCTACCCTACTCCAAACAACTAAACACTATCCATTAAGCACCCCACTATTCAAAAAATATCCTCTGGTCTATTTGTATGTATTCCGGAGGGTATTTATCCTAATAAAGTTCTTTAAGGAGTTTTATTGACAGACGGGTACAAACCATATTTACCCTTAAATCAACAGGACTTCTCTCTTTTACAAAAAGAAGCCAATAAAAAATTAAACAATTCTTTTCCTAGACTGGGGCTGATTTCTTAAAAACAAAAAATCCAAATGAAAATAGAAAAAAACAAAATAGGCCTGATTATTTTAGTTCTATCCATGGTGCATTCCATAAACTTTTGGGGACAAAAATCAGCAGACCAAAATCATGACAAACCTAATATTATTTTCATATTAACGGACGATCAGCGGTTTGATGCTTTGGGTTACGCAGGTAATGAACTCATTTCCACCCCGGAAATGGACAAATTGGCCAAAGAAGGCACCTATTTTAAGAACGCTATGGTCACCACGCCTATTTGTGCGGCAAGCCGGGCCAGTATCCTTACTGGGCTTTACGAACGTTCACACAACTACAATTTTAGTACAAAGAAAATTCGTGATGTATATATGCAAAATTCCTATCCTAAAATTTTAAAGGATAACGGATACTATACTGCCTTTTACGGAAAATATGGTGTACACTATGATGGACTCAAAAAACAATTTAACGAGTTTGAATCTTATGACCGTAAAGATAAATACCCGGACAAACGTGGGTATTACTACAAAACAATAGGTAAGGACACAGTACACCTTACCAGATATACGGGTCAAAAAGCAATTGATTTTATAGATTCAAAAAATAGCTCTCAACCCTTTTGCCTGTCACTTAGTTTTAGTGCGCCCCATGCGCACGACTCAGCCAAAGACCAATATTTTTGGCAAGACGAATCGGATAAACTTCTTAAAAACACAATCATACCACCAGCAAAACTCTCTGATGACCTATACTTTAAATCACAGCCAGATTTTGTTAAATCCGGTTTTAACAGATTAAGATGGAGATGGCGTTATGACACACCTGAGAAATACCAGTATAGTGTTAAAGGATATTACCGCATGATTTCCGGCATTGACCGAGAAATAAAAAAAATTAGAAAAGAACTAAAAAAGAAAGGGCTTTATAAGAACACAGTCATCATTCTAATGGGTGATAACGGATACTTTTTAGGAGAGCGCCAAATGGCCGGTAAATGGTTGTTATATGATAATTCACTAAGAGTTCCACTGATTGTTTTTGACCCACGTGTAAAAAACCAGAAGGACAGTAAAGAAATGGCCCTTAACATAGACATTGCACCTACAATTTTGGATTTGGCAGGAATTCAAATTCCACAAAATTGGCACGGTAAAAGTCTTATGCCCGTTGCCACAAAAGAACAAACCAGTTTGAAAAGAGATACCGTTCTGTTTGAACATCTCTGGGAATTTGAACATATACCACCCAGTGAAGGGGTACGCACCAAAGAATGGAAATATTTCAGGTATGTAAATAATATGTCGCTCGAAGAACTGTATCATATAAAAAACGACCCACAAGAAACAAAGAACCTAGCTAAAGACCCAGAATTTAAATCCGTTTTAGAGAAGCTAAGGACCAAGTGCAATGCACTTATAAATGAAAAAAGTGATACTTATTTCAATGGTCCTACAGCATTAAAGGTCAACATTACAGAAGCACCACAATCTATACCCGAATTTCAATGGCAGGTACCCACTAAAAACTTTGAACAAACCTCCTATCAAATTTTATTGGCTACCTCAAAGAAAAAATTAGACCAAAATATAGGTGATTTATGGAACAGTGGCCAAGTAATCCAAAAGGTTGCCAAAGCTTATAAAGATGGAAGAATATATCTAAAAGATGGCCAAACGTACTTTTGGAAAGTGAGGGTTTGGGATCAAGAAAATAGGTTCTCCAAATATTCAGAATGTCAAACCATTCAGCTTAATGGCTCCAAATAAACACGTGGCTATTGGCATAAGAACATTTATTAAACAGGATAGTACAAGATAGATATCACTATCCAAGAACGTATTTTACCTCCGAAAATGAAAAATAAATTCCAAGCTATATCAAATAAAAAAAATGTTGGGTTACTAGCATTGCTCTTAACCTCTATGACCGCAATATCTCAAATTAAACACGGACTTAGAGATGATTCCGGCAGGCACGTTATTACACGGGGTTTTGTAATTAACACTAACGACCATAAAGGAGAAGTTTTTTTTGATTCTGACGATTATAAAAGAATGGTGCGTATGGGCGCCAACGCTCAGGTCATCCGTTTAGAGTTGGGCAAGTTAAGTTCCTTTCCTGGTGGAAGCCTAGACCAAACGTACTTAAAAAAACTAGACTCACTTGTTTCCCTAGGAAGAAACTCTGGCATGAAAACTGTCTTTAAGCTAACGGTCTACGGGGTTACCAGATTTTCATGGGAAGAGTTTTGGACAAACAAGAAAAATGAACACCAAACCTATATTAACGCTTGGAAAGTAATTTGGAAAAGATATGCGAACGATACCTCTGTTCTTGGCTATGACATTGTAAACGAGCCACGAAAATTGACCATGAATATTTCCTATGAGGATTTGACCAATACGTACTTAATACCATTATATCAAAAAATTATAGACGAAAGCCATAATATAAATCCTGATAAAAAGATATTGCTCCAATCCATTTTCATGAACAAAGGAGAAGGAATTGACAATAATCAATATGCAGAGATAACGGCACCCGTAAATCGGAAAAATATCATTTTCGCACCGCACATTTACCAAAACAAAATAGATTTCATCAAGCCTGTTATGGATAGGTTCGATAGGGAATCTGACATGCTTGAAGCGCCAATTTTAGTAGGCGAATGGGGCTTTCCCACCTTTGCTACTACAGACACTCTTACATCTGGTCACCTTGGCCAATTAGAGTACAGGGAGCTTTACATAAAAACAGCGGAGATTTTTGACCGCATGGGAATAGGTTCTATAAAAGCTTGGTTTTTAGGAAACCGAAGCATGCAAAACTTCCTTCCTGGCGGCCCATCTACATGGGCGATTTTTAGTGATGAAATGGATGCGGGAACAGTAGAACGAAAATATATTACTGACATTATTTCAAGACCTTTCCCTCAAATAATTGCCGGAGATATACAATCTTTCTTATACAATTTTGCGACGCGTACACTCAATTTAAAGATAAAATCCAATAATAGTAAAGGAGCCTCTAAAATTTTCATTGGAGCAGACCGGCATTACCCTGATGGTTTCTCAATTATTATCAACGATGATTTTATACTGTATCACAACCCATTAAAAAACATAGGTCTTGAAGTCTACAAATCTCCTGAAAACGGAAATCCATCCGATTTTATTTGGGACGACTATAGCCAACAATTGGTAGTGCTAAAATGGCCTGTGGATAATTCCATGCTGAACATTAAAATTGTACCGGGTCTTCGGAATTTTGGGACAGAGAAAAACTAAAATACTAATTAACTCAACAAGAACAACTCAAACTCGCTGAAAATGAAACACAAGACAAAGATCACCTCTTTACTCCTTATTATCCTAACCATGGGACTAACGGCCTTCAGCATAAAAAAGGCCCAGGTGTACCAGCTAGTTACAGAATACAAAACCAACCCTATTGGTATTGACGTCCTCAAACCCAGATTAAGTTGGCAATTGAACTCAGACGAGAGAAATGTGATCCAGACAGCTTATGAAATTCGCGTAGCGGACTCAAAGGTTAATCTGCAAGAAGGTAAAAATCTTATTTGGACTTCAGGAAAAGTTGAAAGTGACCAATCCGTAAACGTAATCTACGAAGGCCCTAAACTGCAATCTATGCAGCGAGTATATTGGCAAGTCCGGGTTTGGGACAACAAAAACAGAGCTTCGGCGTGGAGTACTCCCGCCTATTGGGAAATGGGTATTTTAGACAAAGCCCTATGGACTGCATCGTACATTGCTATGAACGACATTACTGCAGAAAAAAAATCACATCCGTCGCAGTACTTTAGAACGGAGTTCCAAACGAATAAAACCATTGTTTCGGCCAAGGTACAAGCCACTTCTTTGGGAGTCTATGAACTTTACCTGAACGGGAAAAAAGTAGGTAATGACCTTTTTACGCCTGGCTACACTACCTATAACAAAAGGTTGCAGTACCAGACCTACGATGTAACGAATATGCTGAGAGACAATAATGCCATAGGTGCTATTGTAGGCGATGGTTGGTATAGAGGAAACATAGGCTGGAAAGGCGATTATGCCTTTTACGGAAACCAACTTGCCCTTTTAGTACAATTACATATAAACTATGCCGATGGAAGTAGTGAAACTATAGTAAGTAATGGTGATTGGAAAGCATCTTACGGCCCTATACTTGAATCTGATATGTACAATGGTGAAAAATACGATGCCCGATTAGAAATGGACGGTTGGAATCAAAACGGATTTGATGATAGTAATTGGAAAAAAGTGGAAATCTTAGACCATTCCAAAGATATTCTGGTAGCGCCACAAGGACCTCCGGTAAGAGCAACTGAAGAAATAAAACCCAAAAAGCTCATTACCACCCCCAAAGGAGAGTTGGTATTGGATTTAGGACAAAACATAGTGGGCTGGGCCAGAATGAAGGTTAAAGGTCCTAAAGGCCATAAGGTGACCCTTAAATTTGCGGAAGTCCTTGATAAAGATGGTAATTTTTACACCAAAAACCTACGAGCAGCTGAGGCAACAGACAACTATATTTTAAAAGGTGAAGGAGAAGAAATTTTTGAACCACATTTTACCTCCCATGGTTTTAGATACATACAGGTTATAGATTACCCAGGTAACCTAAATCCTGACGCTATTACAGGAATTGTGATTCATTCGGATATCACGCCTACCGGAAGTTTTACAACTTCAGACCCAATGATCAATCAATTACAGAGTAATATTCAATGGGGACAACGAGACAACTTTTTAGATATTCCTACAGACTGTCCACAGCGCGATGAACGAGCGGGTTGGACAGGTGATGCTCAAGTTTTTAGCATGACTGCTGCTTTTAATTTTGACGTAGCTACATTTTATACAAAATGGTTAAAAGATTTAGCCTTGGACCAGCACGATAACGGATCCGTGACCAACGTAGTGCCTGACATTTTAACGGGAGGCAAGGGTGTTAGCGCTAAAGGTGGTGCCACTGGCTGGGCAGATGCCGCTGTAATAATACCTTGGACCGTATATCAATCATACGGCGATAAACGCATTTTGGAAGAGCAATACGACAGTATGAAAGGTTGGGTTGACTACATGGCCAAAAAATCTGGTGACGATTATTTATGGAACGACCCTAAACATTGGCATTGGGGAGACTGGTTAGCCTATAATGCGGACAAACCCGACTACAATGGTTCCGTAACCGAAAAAGATTTAATTGCTACCGCCTATGCTTATTATTCCACATCACTCTTTAGCAAAATAGCCGAAGTATTAGGAAAAACCGAAGACATTGAGAAATATGCTCAGCAAGCCAAAAACATAAAAAAAGCTTTTGTACAGGAGTATGTTACCCCAAACGGGCGTTTGGTCTCTCACACGCAAACAGCTTATGCAATGGCCCTTTCCTTTGATCTGATTCCTGAAAATTTAAAGAAAAAATCCGCTGAATACTTCGCTCAGGACGTGAAAAAATTCGGGCATTTGACTACAGGGTTTTTAGGGACTCCCCTACTCTGCACAACCCTTTCCAAAATAGGACGCGATGATTTGGCCTTTATGTTACTCAACAGAAAGGAATTTCCATCCTGGCTTTATCCAATAACCATGGGAGCCACTACTATTTGGGAACGATGGGACACGCAAAAACCTGACGGGACTATTATTGAAGGTATGAACAGTTTTAATCACTATTCGTACGGTGCCATTGGAGAATGGCTTTATACCCATGTAGGAGGATTGAGAATAGACCCTAAAAAACCAGGTTATAAACACATCATATTTGACCCTCACCCAGGTGGAGGGTTGACAGCTGCAAAGGCTGAATTCATATCCCTTTATGGAAAAATAAAATCTGACTGGGAGATAAAAGATGGCGAATTTCATTATGAAGTAACCATACCCGCTAATACTACCGCATCTGTAACGTTATCGGGAGCTACACTAGAAAACATTAAGCTAAACAGCGCTAAGTTAAAAGCCGAAATGCAAAAAAACTTAAAGCAAACACAGCAAGGTGTACAGCTTGAACTGGGTTCAGGAACTTACCGCTTTTCGTATCCTCAACCGGCTAAATAAAATTACCCATTACTATTTGGGAAGAACAACAAAGCCCAGCTTTTAAAGCTGGGCTTTGTTGTTCTCGGATAAATGTGGCAATAAGTTGGTACTAAAAATGTAATTGACCAAGATATGGAGCATAAAGAAAGTTACAAAGACCAAGCTCTGCCTCCCGATACTTCCTGTAAATCTACACATCCTTTTTGCGCGCCCGGAATAGGGTCATAGGCCAAGACCTCTTCCCCAATAATTTTACTGACTTTAAAAGCTTCTATTCCCCTGTTTCGTAATGAATTCAAAACAAAAAAATTAACCGCATCATCGGATAGTAGTTGAGCTCCCTCCTTTTCGGAGGCAGCTACCTCCATATTCCATTTCTTTTTATTCTCGGCATCAGCCTTAAAATAATGGGCCACCCTTTTTTCTATATCACCTTCCGTTAAATCAGTTGAAACGTTCTTTCCAGATTTTTCAAGGGTTGTAGACAAATACTGCTCTACACCTGCTTTAAATGCAGTTTTTTCTTTTTCCGTAGATATAACATCTAGATAGCCATCTATAAATTGGGCCAAGTTCAAATCTGTTGCTCCAGGCACATCTGGAGTCTTAGGTATCATTACCTCTAAGGTCTTTGAAACAATATCAGCTTCATCGGGTGAAAAAAATACAGGGTTCCATGAAACCTTTTTTTCTTGGGTACAACTTTGAATAAGTGTGACTACGGCAGATGACATGGTTAAGGAACCTAGCGATAACCCAATGTTCTTTAGTGCTTTTCTTCTTTCCAAAACAGTTGTTTAAATATTCATTTTCTTTAATTCCTCTACAGCATGATTGGCTGCTCTTGCCGTTAGAGCCATGTATGTTAGTGAAGGATTTTGACATCCTGCAGAGGTCATACAAGCCCCATCGGTAACATATACATTAGGCACTTCATGCAGCTGGTTGTATTTATTCAAAACCGAAGTTTTTGGGTCCTTACCCATTCTAGCCGTACCCATTTCGTGAATACCGCCTCCCATGTACGATTCCCTTTTGTTGGCCCTGACATCTTTAAAGCCTGAATTTTCCAACATTTCTTGGGCCTGCTCTATCCAATCTTTTTTCATCCGTTTCTCGTTATCTTTGAACTCGGCATCAAAAACAATTGTAGGTAAACCGTAGTCATCAAGCTTATCATAATTTAATGACATATGGTTTTCATGATACGGCAATACTTCTCCAAAACCGCCTAAGTTAATTCGCCAACCTCCAGGTTCCAGCATGGCTGCTTTCAATTCTTCTCCGTAGGCATACTCAGGAATCAAAGTACTAAAGTCATTACGCCCGGCACTACCTTGGTATCCGTAACCCCGTATAAAATCTACTTTTTTAGAGGTGGAATCTACATTTCTAAACCTTGGTATATAAAACCCGTTAGGTCTTCGTCCTTTATAGTACTTATCATCATAGCCATCTATTTTTCCGCTTGCACCACCACCTAATTGGTGATCCATGATATTGTGTCCCAATTCACCACTGGCATTGCCCATACCGTTTGGAAAAACATCTGACTTTGATTGCATCAAAATTGCCGTAGAAGCCATGGACGAAGCACACAAGAAGACTATTTTAGATTTAAACTCTATTACTTCCTTAGTATTGGCGTCTACAATCTTGACTCCTGTAGCTTTTTTTGTTTCCTTGTCGTACAATACCTCGCAAACAATAGAATCTGGTCTTAGCGTCATATTTCCTGTAGCCTCTGCCATGGGAAGTGTTGATGAATTTGAGCTAAAATAACCACCGTACGGACACCCGCGTTTGCAACGGTTCCTGTATTGGCAGGTTCCTCTTCCTGCCCCCGGTTTTGACCCTTCCGTAATATGAGCAACCCTACCTATGGTTAGTACACGATCATCATATTTTTCAGAAATACCATTCTTTAAATGCTCTTCCACGCAATTGAGTTCCATAGGTTTTAAAAACACGCTGTCCGGTAAATGGGGCAACCCTAGGGCCTCTCCACTAATACCTACATGTTTTTCCACATGCTCATACCATGGCTTTAAATCTTTATATCGAATAGGCCAGTCTACACCAATACCATCTTTGACATTGGCTTCGAAATCCAAATCTGACCAACGATAGGTTTGCTTGCCCCATATGAGGGAACGGCCACCAACCTGTGTACCTCGAATCCAATCAAATCTTTTTGTTTCATCATAATCATATTTTGAATCGTCATTAAAAAAATGACGTGTGGTTTCATCAAAACCCCAACGCGATTGCTTTGGATATTTTTCCTTTATTTTAGCTGGGGTCTCACCTCCATTTGGTAAGTCCCACGGATCAAGGTTCATAGTTGGATAATCAACTACATGTTGTACCATTCTTCCACGTTCCAGAACTAAAGTTTTAAGCCCGTTCTCGCAAAGCTCTTTTGCTGCCCATCCTCCACTGACTCCGGTACCCACTACAATAGCATCAAAAGTTGTTGTTTCTGGTTTAATTGACATTTATCTTTTTATTAGATTATTTTAATTCTAACCACAAATAGTTTTGCTTGACTATTTTTATCGGTAATCAATCCAAAGCATTTTTTTTAAGTCATCAAAAAAATTGCTTAGAAAAGAATTTAAAATTAGGCTTTTGCATAAAAAAAGGTGTCCTGCACTGTACTGTAAAGCTCGTTTGAGATATGTTATACACGCCCTTTATAAAAACTCCTTATTAAAAAACCACGGCTGTGTAGAACAAAAATTATTGCCGTTAAAAAAGAAAATCCTACTATAAAAACAGACATCATATTTACATTACTCTTTCCCATAGCAAAGAGCCGTTACTAGGTATTGAACGTGATACATTAAACTATTTCCTTAATTACTCTATCACTTATAAAACGAATAATCAGTTCTAGGGAAACGTTCTCTCAGCAAGGTTTTCATTTTTGTCTCAACCCTTTTATGCGCTGTCTTGCCCGCAAGATTTTCCACAGCTATTGGATTGCCATCACTATGATTGTAAAGTTCTACTGATTTAACCTGTTGCGTTTGGCTATCTCGCCACTCCGTGTACCGCCATAAACCATCCGTAACGGTACAACCCATAATTTTCTCTCCTCTTGGATATAAACTATATGCACCATCATTCCACGTTACATCTGGATTTTTAAGTAACGGTAATAAACTCTTTCCGTCCAAATAAGGCATTTTTAGATTGCAGGCTTCCACAAGAGTGGGAAACAAATCAACATTTTCAACCAAGGCTTTTGACACCTGCATTTCTTGAGGGGCGCTACCATCGTAATTGTTGCTAATTATCAAAGGTACCCGTACATCCAATTCAAAATTGGTATGCTTACACCATGCTCCATACTCACCGATTTTATAGCCATGGTCACTCATAAAAACAACAAGGGTATTTTTTCTCAAATCTAAATCATTCAGCGTTGTCATTATCTTACCAACTTGAGCATCCATATAACTAATTGATGCATAATAGCCATGTATTAAATCTCTTGTAAGATTATCGTCTAAAGTACCTTCCTGGGGAATACCATAATAGGCACGTAGTTCGTTCCAATTCGTAAGGGCATTAGTGTACATATTTATAGGCTCATTCCGAGATGGTACTACGAACAAATCTTTATCATATAAATCCCAGTACTTTTTAGGTGCATTAAATGGTAAGTGAGGCTTTGTAAGTCCTACGAACATTACAAAATCATCATTCTTCAGTTCTTTTAAAGTTTGTATGGCATGTTGGGTTGCCCTGCCATCCTTATAACCTTCATCAGGTACATCTGCATTTTCAAAAGCAGGGCCTCTTGTGTTTTCTCGACCTTCCTTTTGAAATTTTTCGATAAGCTCTAGATTGGATTGGCTTGCCCATGAGTTGGGTTCTTTTTGAGTAAAATTGGTCCAGCTTTCTATATCGTCCCTCCCATGATGGTAGACTTTACCAATACTTACGGTTTTATAACCATGCTCTTTAAAATATTTAGGCACCGTTAACATCTCCTTATGTACTGACCTAAGCGGGGTAAACAAATCATAAATACCAACGGTTTCGGGACGTAACCCAGTTAATATACTTATTCGTGATGGAGCGCAGATTCCTTGCTGGCTATAGGCACGGGTAAATAGTGTACCCTCACTGGCCAACTTATCAATATTAGGGCTTTTAACCATATCGTTTCCATAACAGCCCAATTCTGTTCTTAAATCGTCTATTAAAAATACTAGCACATTTTGCTTCTCCTGAGCCTTTATACTATGTAGGGTCATTATTAACAATAGAACACTCCAAATCGTGTTATTTTTCATTTTTGTAAACTTCAGTTAATTTGTCATTCGCTTAAAAAATCTTTGCCCCATTTTTCCCTTAAGTCTTTTGAAAGCGCCTTCACCTTTTCCCTATATTCGGGTTTCTCTGCCAAATTATCAAGTTCTAAAGAATCTGTTGAATGGTCAAATAACATTCTTGCGTAGGCAGTACCATCATCTTTGATCCATTCAGTATAAAATAGATCGCCTTTGATATATGTAACGGCATCTTTGAATTTACTTACTGCCCAATCTTTACTAGATTTTTCACCTTTTAAAAGAGGGACAAAACTTTTGCCTTGTACGGTTTTTGGAACATTTTCAATATCAACAAGTTCTGCAATACTTGGGTAAATATCTATATATTCTGTTATAGCATCTGTTGTTTGACCACTGGTTTTTCCTGGAACTTTTAGTAGTAAGGGTGTTCTTAAAGCCGTTTCAAATGTGACATGTTTACACCATAATTTATGATCTCCTAAATTCCAACCATGATCTCCCCAAAGAACAACTATTGTATCATCTTCTAAATCTAAGCGTTTTAACTCGTCTAATACCAAACCAATTTGCGCATCAACATAACTTACGCAAGCATAATAACCATGTATGAGTTCTTTTGCTAAATCATCAGGGATTTCCCCACTTTTAGGAATGTTGCCATAGTTACGCAATTCTCCAAAATTATGAAAGGCTTCACTAGGTGTAGTTTCTGGTTGTACATAACTTTGAGGTAATTCTATTTCGTTTCTATCATAAAGGTCCCAGTATTTTTTTGGTGCAGTAAACGGTAGGTGTGGCTTCATAAAACCTAGAGCCAAGAAAAAAGGTTTTTTCTCGTTTTTCAGCAATTTTAGGTCGGCAATACCTTTTTGGGCAATTTTACCATCAAAATAAGCGGTGTCATTAACTTCTGCCATTTCAAATGCGGTAGCTCCTGCAACAGCTAAATTGGCATTTCCGTTTTCTTCAATATTTTTTTTAAGTTGATAATTACGAATATTACCGTCAGGAAACCAAATGGCATCCCAAGCTAAACTATCATCATCTATTTGATGATAAATTTTACCGTTTGATCGTGTTGTATAACCATTTTGTTTAAGAAACTTAGGTAATGAAGTAGCAAAGGGTACGTCTACATCTGCTCTAGTGCTATAATCAAAGAAACGATTTCTTGTAGGTCTCATACCAGTAAGTATGCTTGCTCTTGATGCACCGCATACCGGTATATTACAATATGCTCGGTTAAAGACTAAACTTTCACTGGCCAATTTGTTCAAGTTTGGTGAAATTATGTGTTTGGCACCATAAAAATTTAATTCTGGGCGCAGATCATCAACTGCAATGAACAATATGTTTTTCGGTTTTTTATCTTGGGTTACAATAGGTTTATTATTTTCATTTTTACATGAAAATAATAAGGTTGCCAAAAATAATATGATATATAAAAATCTATTCATGTTACATCTTTTATGTTTACCAATGTTCAATTATGGTATAGTCTTCTTTTTGCAATGTGTTTTTTAGTGAATCGGCAATTTGTCGTGTTGGCGTATCTTGATCCAACTTAAATCCTTTATTTCCACTAGGAGTTATAATGGGCATATTACCGGCGATTTTATTAAGAAGATCGCCTTGAGAATTCATCCAAATGAACATTTTTTTTGAAAGGGTGTCTTTTACTGATTTTAATTCTTCAACATTTGCCAAGTTGTACTGTTCAAATGGGTCGTTCTCAATATCATATAACTCTTCAAATGGTTCATTTTTAAATTTATTTGCCCCTCTTTTTATAAAGTAATCTACATATGTTTTTCCCGTGAGATTATTCTCTACTACTTCTAGAGAATTAAAGTTTCTAATGTATTTGTACTTCTTGTTACGAATCATTCTTGAGGGGAAAATTTCTGAATTCAGTATATTTTGGTTGGTTCTAACACCGTATACATATTCGTTTATTTCAACATCCTTACCCTGAAGTATTGGTAGAAAACTTTTGCCATCCATATCTGGCATAGCTTTTCCGCCTGCAATATCCAAAAAGGTGGGGAGTACATCTGTGTAATGAACAAGTTGGTCAGAGACTGTGCCAGCCTTTATTACCGTTGGCCAACGCATTACTAAGGGTACTTTAAGACCAATATCCTTAACAGTGAATTTGCCAGAAACACCATGATCTGCACTATAAATAAAAAGTGTATTGTTCCTTAAATACGTGTCAACTAAATTTAAAACACGTTCTAGTTGCGTATTATCTTCTTTTATACTTCTATAGTAACCTGCTTTAGACTTTACATATTCTGGGTCTGTCTTTTTATCCTCATTAAATGGATAGAATTTAATATCCTCTGCTTTAGGGTTATCAACTTCAAAATATTTTCCGTGCGGATATTTTGAGGTTATGAACATACAAAATGGTTTAGTCTTATTTTTTAAATAATTTTCTATGCTATCTAACGGAATGTAATCTCTTGGTACGTTTTCTTTAGGTACTGGTTGCCATTCTCTATCCCATTGATAAACATTAGAGGGTTTTACATGACTTTTTCCGGCCAATACTACTTCATACCCCAATTTTTTCATGTGGTCGGTAACACTTTCAATGGTTGGTCTCGTAGCAGTATGATTGGCAAAACAACCATTCTTTAATGGATATTTTCCTGTAAAGAGTTGAGATCTACTTGGTGCACAAATTGCTTGACCGGTAAACGCATTTGTGAACAATAAACCTTCTTGGGCTAAACGGTCTACGGCAGTTGTATGTACTTTTTCATTACCATAGCAGCCATAATCATATACATCTTGGTCATCTGCCAAATAGAAAATGATATTGGGTGCTTGTTCATTATTTGTTTCAGTTTTTTTTAAACGATTAGTCATATTCTTAGCGTTACTGCCACAAGAAAAAGAATAAAGAATTAGACAAAAAAGACTAGTTTTTAGAATTAGGTTCATCTTATATTTTTAGTACACAACAATTCTTATTTGTAAATAGAAATCAAATTATTTTTCTATATCTGCTTTTTTCAATTTAAACTTGAGGGGTTTAACGATCCTATGACAATTAAGTTCTGACTAAAGACTGGAAATTTTACTTTTCTCTGCTTATCTTGTTACGAACCTTCGCTCTAAATTCTACTTAAAAAGCCGTTGGCTTCAGTTTTTCCTTTAGAAATTTTACTAGTTTTCCAAATCCTGTCTAACATATCATTAGGTCTAGTGATTTTCTTGATAACTTAAAATTGAATCTATTACAAGTCATACCAGAAACATGCTCGATGTTTATTACTCCGCGTCAAATTGTATTACCCCTCTCTTTAAAGAGTTTGACTTTAATTCTTTAGAACCCAATTTTAACACCTCTCCTTCTCCTATGTATAATACTATATTAGCACCATGAGCTTTAGCCGTCTTACGAACTACACCAAATCGCCCTTTGAAATACAGGTTCAATTCATCATTTTTATAAATGGCATTGTCCCTGTCCTGTACAATGATAATGTCGGTTATAAGCGAATCTTCAACTTTGGAGATTACAATGGCACCTACAATCTTATCTTCGTCCCATAATGGTTCTACCTTTTGAATACTAGCTTCTTTTTGAGTTGAAGGTTCAAATATTCCAATATAGGGTCTATCCCAAGCTTCGCCCTGTTGCCTAACGGCCAATACTTGCGTCTTTTTATCTATATACCCGTTTTTTGCTTCGCGAGTTGGAGGTGCCAATGCTTTGGTGTATTCCCTAGAAACTCCTTCTGGAATAAAAAGGTGCATGTAAGTATTGTCAAATTCAATATCAAACCTAACCTTTATTCCTTTTTTAGTAGCCTTAGTTGATTGTGTGTCCTCATAATAACGCCATCCGGGAGACTTCACTACGTCACCAATGTCATTTTGATAGCGGTCTGTTTTTTTTAGTGCCAATTCCTGATTTTCCAAAGTAAAAATTTGAGTTCTATCGCCTATATTATGATAGACATAATCATGGAATTTATTCTCATCATTGGATTTAGAGCGAAACATATCAAAATAATATCCCGTAGTTGCGCTAGTTCTTATAATACTTAAGGTACGTTCCTGTTTTGCATTGTTTACGGTATCATCCAAGAATTGAGTAGCAAAATTGAACTCTTTGGATATTCTTTCTTCCAAATGCTTGGGTTCCGCTGCGATATTTACCGTTTTATTCTGCCAAACATTAGCCTTGCCCTTCCATGAACCCTCGTCCCGCCCATGGGAAGAACCGTTCACGATTACTGTATTATTTCCCGCGTATAATCTGAAATAGTGTTCGTGCAAAGGAATTTTTCGCTCAGGAACAGAAGCCGGCAGACCCGCATTGGGCGCCATTATATAGCCCGCTCCATACAATTCCATACTTATTCCCGTAAGGTGACTATGTACGTAGTGAGCTCCGCCTATAATACCGCATAATCCATACGTTTCATTATTTTCATCAACATAATTTCGTTGAAGAGCTATACCCGCATGGTCTACAATAACGGTGGCTTTATCCAAGTTAACCGAGTCTTTTATTTTTTTGGGTACGGACTGCCCCCAAAATAGCTCCAACAAATTAAAATTATCAAAGACACTACCCGTGGATAGGTTTGGTCTATGACCTCCATTGGCCTCATAAGAATTTTTAAGAGCTAATTCCGCTTTATTCTGCAATGTCTTATATCCTTTTCTTGATGCAAGGTTCAATGTGTATCTATACAAATCCCCTGTAAAGTCATTATACCGTTTTGAATCTCCGTATCTAACAAAGGTCCTGTTGGGGTGCCGTAAATAATCGAATAGAAAGTTTCCTTCAAGAACATGTTTATAATCTGCCGCTACGTTCATTTCCGGTTTTACACTATCTACAATATTCAACACCATCATAATAATGGGCATAAAACTGTAGCTAAGTGATTCCGGCCAAATTCCTTGCCCCGAGAACATAGGCAAGATGGTGTTCTTGAACGAGTTTTGATGCGCTGTACCCTTCTCCCAAAAAGTTTTGAACAAACGCTCACGTTCCATGTCATCTTCAATACATAAAATTCCAAATAGTGCTCCAGGTGCGGTAAGTATAGGATGGTTGGAAACTCTCTTACCATGTACATCCGGCTTTCCATATTCTTGCAGAACATTGCCTACCATATTGGCAATTGCCTTTTGTGCTTTAGTATTATCAAAAGCAACTAAGTGACCCTTGTCTTTATCAAAGACCTTTACATTTTTTTGCTTTAAATAATTGTAGATAAAATCGTAGGCTACGGCAAATGGGGCATATGTAGTTCTTGGATCAAAAAAAGCATACCCGCATATAGTAGTGGTTTCGGGCGTTTTAATAAACAAAACATCTGTGTACACGGCTAAAATATCAGCTGCAAACTGTGCATATTTTTCATCTTGTGTTATGAAATATAGCGCTCCTGCATTAGCCGCTAGAGACAATACCTCGTTATGCGCAGCTGCTATTGGGCCGGCTTCTCTTTCTTTGTTCTCATGGTCATGAACCTCAAACGCGGGTATTCTATTTAAAATAATCAACGGATGGGTCTGATGAACTTCCAAAGCTCCATCTACATGTTCATGCAATTGAGAGACGACACTTTCTGCCCAATCATATTTTTTAATTTTCTCTAAAACAAAATCTCTTTCCTGTTGTGTTGTATAAATTATGGGATGTTGCAATGACTGCCCCTTAACCGTAATTGCCGTTAAAAAGAGAACTATAGAAATCCCTTTAAGAAATAGTTGATTTATCAAATAACATCCTGTAAGAGATTCTATACTAGATTTTCCATGCTCCATATTAAGTTTAGTTCAAAAATTTTTGATTTTAATTCTTATCTATGAAATCCAACAAAAGTGCTTTTACATTTTTTACAGTTCCCAACTCCAGTCCTCCGTTCGTTGCTCCAGTTATCCAGTACAAAATCATACCTGCATCCGAACAATCCCATTTTCCCTTTTGAAACTTAACAACATCATCTACTTCGGCAATTTTCCCCTGAAGCCAGATTTGTTGCAGTCTAGAATCCGGATGGTTTTTGGCCCAATCCCATTCTGGCAATGCTACTTTTAAATGGGTGTTTTGATCCGGAATACGAACTTCTTCCACTCCAAAATCCAATATTTGCTGCCATGTGTAAAAGTCTCCCGCATTATCATTAGCTGGATGATGCGTTACTACTTTTACATATTTATGTTTTGATTTTTCCGATGCATCTAGGGCCATTCCAATAATATCGGGCTCCCCTGCCTCGATAATCCAAAGCGGATCCTTTTCGGATGAAGCGTTAATTGCAGTTTTTAAATCGTTCACCGTTTTTTCTTTTTGCCAACTAGCATCTAAAAAAGTTAAGTCCGAAAAACCACCCCACCTTCTTGCAGTAACATCGCACGAACTCTGCATTAATGCATGTCTTTCATTTTCCGCTCGTTCAGAAATTCGGTCACCCCTAACCAAATCACAACTATGG
Organism: Zobellia sp. B3R18; assembly: GCF_018860715.1. Classification (NCBI taxonomy): domain Bacteria; kingdom Pseudomonadati; phylum Bacteroidota; class Flavobacteriia; order Flavobacteriales; family Flavobacteriaceae; genus Zobellia; species Zobellia sp. B3R18. Next base: position 34,917 of record NZ_JAHKQG010000006.1, read on the forward strand.
GAATAATGCACAAGTCTATTATCTAGATTTGCAGCTCTTAATAGTGCCAAAGAAACAGCAGTACCCCCTAAATCATCAGGATCAGGGGAATTCCCATCTGCAACAATAGCAATGCGCCCCGCTGGTGGTTGAATCTCCGGAAACGTTTTTGTCTCCTTTATATTAGTTTGCCCCATTAAGGTTCCACACAAAACCATGCAAAAAAGGAACAGGTAAACAACAATGCATTTTTTCATTTCCATTTGAAATCAATAGATATCTCTCAAAATTAACTTTCAAATAAAATGATAGCATCCTGTACTGTCCCGATGTAGTCATTTCTAAAACAGAATTAGCACTTCACCAAAAAAATAATTTTGGTAATTCCTTCTTTTCATTAATTTTGAAAACCGACATTGCTCCATTGTTAAAATTGCCCACTCCGTTTTTTGCATCATTTTAAGTTCCAAGGCTTTCCATAAAACCATATGGCTGCCAAGAAAGATTAAATCATTTTTTTATAATACTTGCTTCATATCAAAACTGTGTCAAGAAACTAAAAATCACGAATGTCAACACTGAATCGTAACCGGTTTATGATTTTTTTTCTCCTCCTAGGAGAATGCCTTCTTGCGCAAGAAAATGATTTCCATTTTCGCCATTTATCAGTAGAGAATGGGCTTTCAAACAATTCGGTAATTGCTATTGAACAAGACCGTTTGGGGCAAATGTGGTTTGGCACCCGAAATGGCTTAAACAGATATAATGGCACCAACATTGACATTTTTAAATATGTTCCTGGAGATTCGACCAGTTTAAGCAATAGCGACATTCTATCTATAAATGAAGATAGTGATGGATACATTTGGGTAGGAACCTATAATGGGCTTAACCGGTACGATCCCGTTAAAAATACTTTTAAGAGCTTTTATAAAAGAAACGGTCCTGATGGTTTATGCAACGCTGTAGTTATTTGCAGTAAAGAAATAGGGAATGGAGAAATTTGGTTCGGTACGGCAAATGGAATATCAATCTTTAACAAATCTAAAAACAACTTTACCCATATACTGTACAAAGAAGGTGATGCCAATGGCCTGCCAGGCGAGAACATACAACGTATTTTTATTGATGAAAACAAACGGATCTGGATAGCGACTACCAAGGGCTTGGCCAGATTGGAGAGTAAAAACAATGATAGATTTACCTTTAAACAGTTTAAATACAATGACGGGACTGAAAACCTTTTCATTCAAGATATAAACCAAATAGATTCTACCACCTTAGGTATAGCAACCAAATACAACGGCTATATGCTGTTCAACACTGAGAATGAAAAATTTCTTTTACACAACGAACAGATTATTCCCCTCTCTGCAGATGTGCGCGTTGTTCAATCTTCCAATGATGGATCCGTTTGGCTAGGAACTTCACATGGGGTACGGGTCATAGGGCCCGAAAAAAAGATATGGGATTTAAAAAGTAACAATAGGGCAAAAAACTCATTAAGTCAAAATTTTATTAAATCTGCTTTTAAGGATAAAAATGGAACCATCTGGTTGGGCACATATAGTGGTGGTGTTAATATATGGACAGAGTCTAATGAAAACTTCGTGAATTTTGTCAATCATGATATTGATAATAATATAGTTAACTCAATTGTTTCAGATGATTCCTCTAATATATACTTTGGCACGGAAGGAGGAGATATTACCATCCTGAATCCAAAAAACAAAAAACTTGAGACCCTTAATTTATCGGATGCTGAAGAACTTAGGCCTAACAACATTCAAACCTTATACCTTTCTAAGAAAAACGTACTGTGGGCGGGGGTTTTAAACTATGGTATTCTCGTGTATGATGTCCATTCAAAAAAAATGTTGGAAGATGTTATATCCAATGAGCTTAAAGACTACCTCAAGAATACGGGTGTATACGTAATAAAAGAAGCAAAAGACCAAGTATACTGGATAGGTACGTTTGGCAAAGGACTGGTCAGGTATGATTTAAAAACCAAGACTTTTAGAATCTATGGAAAAAAGTCGAAAACAGGCCCGGTACTCTCGTCAAACGTTATAAAAACCTTATGTATAGATAGTATGGGTAGGATTTGGGCTGGCGGTTTGGGAGGCTTAAACCTAATAACATTTAAAGATGAGGAAGAAAACCAATATGAAGTATCTCAATTCTTTAGAAGTACACTTTACGGTAATGATATTAAGACGGTGATTGAAGACAGTAAGCAACAAATTTATGTTGGCACAAAAACCGAAGGTTTATTTAAGTTTAACGGTTTAGATTTTGAACAAATACCATTAAATAAAGAAAACTCCGTTTCTTCAGTATTCACTATTATTGAAAATGCCAAAGATGAATTTTGGCTGAGTACTGATAAAGGAATAGTTAAATACAATGCTAGCTCCAAAGAGTCTGTGGTTTACGACCAACGCTATTCATTAAATAGTAATGAGTTTAGCCCAAACGCAGGTTTGCGATTAAATGATGAAAAAATCTATTTTGGAGGTAACGAAGGGGTCACATTTTTTAATCCTAAAAAACTAATTACCAATACCTATGCTCCAAAAATTATCCTCTCGGATTTGCAAATAAAGAACAAATCCATACCCATAAATGATGAACGGAAAATATTAACGAGCACCATAACCTATTCCGATGAAATTACCCTGAATCATCAGAACTCTCATTTTTCCATTAATTATTCCATGCCAAGTTATATAAGCCCCAATAACAATAGTTATGCCTACAGGCTGGTTGGTTTAGATGACACATGGACATTCACAAAAAATACTGAAGCTTTTTATACACTTCAAAAACCAGGAGATTACCTATTTGAGGTAAAAGGTGCAAATAATGATGGTATTTGGAATGAAAGCGCAACACAGCTAAAAATCACCATTAAACCTGCCCCATGGAAAAGCAATTGGGCTTTTGCCCTATATGGTCTACTAATTGCTATTGGCTCTTTCAGTTTATACCTCATTGTAAAATCTCAGGCGCGGTTGAAACAGGATTTACGATGGGAGCAGTTAGAAAATAAGAGACAGGAAGAAAATCATTTAGCCAAACTGCAGTTTTTCACCAATATATCACATGACTTTAGAACTCCCCTAACCCTAATTTTAGGTCCCTTACAACAAATACTTGCAGATTATAAAGGTAGTAGCCTAATGTATAAAAAATTGTTGGTCATAGAAAGTAGTGCCAATCACCTACTTCAATTAATCAATAGGTTAATGGACTTTAGAAAATTAGAAGACCGCCAATCCAAACTGCAAGCCGCCGAAGGAAATATCATAAAATTTCTACGGGAAATATATTTGTCCTTTACAGAATATGCCAAGGATAAAAAATACACTTATACTTTTGAGAGTTCCCACGAAGAAATCTTAGTTTTCTACGATAGATATAAACTAGAGCAAGTTTTTTATAACCTCATCTCCAATGCATTTAAGTATACGCCAAACGGTGGCAAAATTGGTATCTATGTTTACAAAAACCATGAAAACATTTTTATAGATGTAAAAGATACAGGAATTGGTATTCCCTACCCCTATCTTAAGCAGGTTTTTGATAGGTTTTTTGAAGTACCCGAAGAAAAAAACGTAGGCCCCAATTATACAAAAGGAACAGGCATAGGGCTTGCCATTGCCAAAAACACCGTTGAGTTGCACCATGGATCTATAAAGGCTCTCAATAATGAAGGAAAGGGAGCCATTTTTAAAGTAAGTTTACCGCTAGGAAAAGAACATCTTTCAGAAGAGGAAATCATTCCTGATTTTAAGTTCAGTGATGATATTGCACAATACACCTCTCAATTAACCCATGGGGATAAAGAGTTAATTTTTGATGACCCAATTGAAAACCTTCGCCCAAACAATGAATTGCCCTTAATCTTAATTGTTGAGGACAATGACCAGTTACGATCATTTTTTAAAAATTTCCTAGGTAAAGAATATGCAATTAAAGAGGCTAAAAATGGAAAAGAAGGGTTGAAAAAAGCACTGAAATTTAATCCTGACTTGGTTATAAGCGATGTAATGATGCCTAAAATGTTCGGAACAGAATTATGTGTGCACCTTAAGCAAAATATTAAAACAAGCCATATACCCGTAATTTTACTTACAGCTCGTACCTCCTTAATATATAAATTTGAAGGTCTGGAAAGTGGTGCAGATGACTACATTAGCAAGCCCTTTAATATTAAAGAATTTAAATTAAGAGTACGAAACCTGTTGGAATCTTCAAGACGTTTGAGAGAAAAATTCTCAAGTGAAACCCATCTCTTGGCCAGTGAGCTAACCGTAACTTCCTTAGATGAAAAATTACTGGAAAAAGCCATGACAATTGTAGAATCCAACATTTCCAACGCCGAGTTTGATGTTGCTACATTTTGTAAAGAATTAGGAGTAAGCCGTACAATGTTATTCTCTAAAATAAAAGCATGGACTAATTTTACTCCAAAAGAATTTATTAGCGAAATAAGGCTAAAACGGGCGGCTCTTTACTTTGAACAAAGTAAAATGAATATTTCCGAAGTAAGTTATGAAGTAGGTTTTCGAAACCCTAAGTATTTTAGCAAATGTTTTCGTAAAAAATATGGGAAAACCCCTTCTGAATATATTAAGAAGTTTTCTTGATAGTTAAAGAAATAAGGTATCAAAGGGAAAATCAAATTACTAAAAAATGACGCTTTTAATTTTCAATTAAAAAAGTCCAGCAAAGAAATGCCGGACTTTTCAACTTAATTGTTCTTCCGTTTATCTACTGCCGTTTCGTTGAATCCTTATCGTCATCAGCCTCTATTAATGGTTTATACCGATTTAAAAAGTGTTTCTGCATCGCTTCCATTTGTTCGTGCATTTCGTCAATTCTCATAAAATCTTTGCCAAAATCACTTTCAAAAAAATCATCGCTAAAGAAACGTCTGGTAAAAAGTGAATCTTCTTTAAAGAAATCACCAAACCCTTCTTGGTCAAAGTTGAAGCTTGAGAAGTTCTTATAAAATCTTGATTGCATTGACTTTAGAACACTATCTCGGTCAAATGAGGCAAGCTCATCCAGATTGCTGCCAGACGAATAAGAGTAGATAGAATCATAACGAATTAAGTTTCCCGCTTCATCAAATTCCTTATTAATTTTCCAGCTACCCATAGGTGTATATGTCGTATTTTCTTTATTTTGAGCTATATGTTTATCTCTGCTCTCTTTCTCTTGACTATTGCAAGCGGTGCATAAGAAAGCTGCCAATAGCATCACAGTGTATTTTTTCATCTTTATAATATTTACGGTTATACAATCCTATTTTAAATATAAAAGATAAGAAAGGCCGGCATTGCCGACCTTGAATAAGCCATTTTAGGTTATGAAATTCTAATACTTCGTGGCGGTTTTTGTATAGCTTCTTCCTTTTTCGGAAGGTGAATCGTAAGTACTCCTTCTTTATAACCTGCCTTGATTTTATCTTCTTTTACCGTTTCAGGCAATGTGAAAGAACGTTTAAATGAAGAATATCCAAACTCACGTTGTATATAATTGTCATCTTTATGTTCATTACTTTTTTCAACTTCACTGGTAATTGAAAGTACCTTATTGTCAATATCAATTTCAAAGTCGGATTTTTTGAGACCTGGAACGGCCATATCCACAACATAAGCATCTTTAGTTTCTCTAATGTTTACCTTAGGCAAGGTCATTCCTAAGTTAAAATTAGAGGTAAAAACCAAAGGAAAATCTCTATTGAACACTTCATCTATCCAAGAAGACCAACTTGGGAGGCTAAGGTTGTTATAATTTGAATTAGCAAAACCTCCATTTTTTACATTCACTAGATTACTCATAGCTTTAATTTTTTTTAGTTAAACTTCATCCAAATGTGTGTACGGTAAGAGGCAAAATGAATGCCAAATAAAATGTATTCTGTCAAAATTTCAAAAACTGAAAAAATGACATATTACACTGATATTTAAACAATTAAACTTTCTATAGATAATAAATAGTATTTTATAAATGCAGAAATCAAAATCTGATGTTCTACTTGAATTATTTTGAAAACCTATCTAAAAAACTATTCTCCCTAGGAATAAGCAATACCATTAAGACGAGCATGCTAATCAACCCTAGAAGCAAAAAGAAATTTCCATAAGGGTAGTGCCAAAGCTTTAGGGATGCCCCAAAAACAGTAGTAAAAAAACAAAACACCCCCAACCCTATTTGATATTTGGTTTTTTTCATAACAAAGCATATTAAGGGTTAAGCCGTATGTAAAGCCAATATTCGCTGCAACTCTGGCTTAAGAGTAGATTTAAATAAAGTCAGAGTCAACACTTCGTTCTTAAAAATTTGCTTTCCTATTTCATTGTATCCAGATTTGGGAAGATAGAAATCACAGACTAGAGGAAGCGCCAATGGCTTACTGCCGTCATCATTGCCGATGAGTTTGAGTCTAAGCTTATCATTCTTGATTTCAACGCTATAGTTGTTAGGCTTTAATACGGGGGAAGCGATACGAACTTGAATATATTCATCTTGCACGTTCATATCAAACTTTTCTACCCGGAAACGTTGCTGAGCACTTTCATGATTCATTGCTCGATTATCAATAGCTTGTGTTTGCATAACAGAAGATATTTAATATTAAACAATAGATTATGAAACTCACCCGTTGGTGAGCTGAAAAACAAAATACTTAATTTCCGATTTACAAAAAATATACCAAATTTATTGACAGGTCCAACTGTCAGTTTATGGTAAAATCAGGCTAGTATATTTACTTTTATTGCGTCATCCTGTTTTCTGGGAAAAGAGCTTTTTTAATAATATTGTACCATCTGTGAAATGAATCGCTTTCACTTTACCAGCTATTTGTTCAGCTTTTAATAAGCAATGGGTTTCTTAGTCTAGATACTATTGGAATTTAATCCTTATTTACAGATAAAATGCAAGTGTATACAAACTTGTCATGGCTATGGTTTTTCATTAAAAAAAGTTAAACGAAAGTCTAATTAATTTAAAAATTAAAAAGAAGTTGAAAACTATAAATTTAGTAACTGATTATTTGAGCCGCTATTCTATTAGAATTATTTTCTTTGAAAATAAAAAAACCAGTTCATTTCTGAACTGGTTTTTGTCGGGGTGGCAGGATTCGAACCTGCGACCTCCGCGTCCCAAACGCGGCGCGATAACCGGGCTACGCTACACCCCGAGTGGTTATCAATATTATTTCAATACTTGAGAAATTTTTCTGCCCTCGCAATTTGCTTTGACAGCTATTGCGGAGAGACAGGGATTCGAACCCTGGGTAAGTGTTTCCACCTACGACGATTTAGCAAACCGCTCCTTTCGGCCACTCAGGCACCTCTCCAGTAATCTCTTCAATGAACTTAATTTTAGTACGTCTCCGTGGCTAAAATTGCGGTTGCAAATGTATGTTTTTGTATTCAAGTTCGCAACTATTTTCTTTATTTTTTTCAATAAGTTTAAAACTATTTCTAGATGGCCTCTAAAATAATTTGAATCGCCTACTTTCTAATATTCATACCCCCTTATCATTCAGGATATTCCACTCGCAGATGGTAGATGTTTATCAATTTTTGCTTAAAAATCTTTTTTATCGCCTCAATCTCCTTAAAGGTAATATTAGCGTTCAAAAACTGTCCGGCACTCATTTGGCCCGCTACAATTTTGTCTACAAATTCTTCAATAATACCCGAAGTAGGATTCTTTAAACTCTTGGATGCGGCTTCAACCGAATCTGCCATCATAAGTATGGCCGTTTCTTTTGAAAAAGGTATGGGCCCTGGATATCTAAAATTAGCCTCATCCACATCTTCTTCCAACTCTTGTTGTTTTTTATAAAAATAATAAACCAAAGATGTACCGTGATGCGATCGTATAAAATCTATGACTCGATCCGGTATCTTGTTTTTTCTGGCCAGTTCAATTCCATCAATTACATGGTTGATTATTATTTTACCACTATCCTTTGGCGACAATTCATCATGAGGGTTTACATTGGTAATCTGGTTCTCCGTAAAATAAGTGGGGTGGTTCATTTTCCCAATATCATGATATAGCGCCCCTACTCTGACCAACATGGCATTTGCACCAATTTCGTTTGCCGCAGCTTCCGCTAGGTTCGCTACTTGTAATGAATGATGAAAAGTTCCCGGAGCTTTATTAGAAAGCTCCTTTAATAGCTTAGAATTGGTATCCGATAGTTCCAACAAAGACACATCGGAAACCAATCCAAAGACCTTTTCATATACATATATAAGTGGTTGCACAAAAAGGGTTATCATTCCGTTCAAAAAGAAAAGCCCCAACGTAAACCATTGAATATTGTCCAGATTTCCTTCATGTATGATATGAAAAGCCAAATAGCCCACAACATATATCAAAGTAATCTGGCCTACGGATATAAAAAGATTGGCTCTTTTATAAAGTTCGGATACCGTGAGTATAGTAACGATTCCCACAATTATCTGTAGAAAGATGTATTCAAAACTGTTGGGAACTACAAAGCCCAAAATAAGTACGGTCAACACATGAACAAAAAGACCTAACCTAGCATCAAAAAAGGTCTTAAGCACCAAGGGTAAAATGCAAATGGGCACTACAAAAACGAAGGCTTCATCATATTTAACTACCATAGTGGTAACAAACACCATGAACAGAATATTAAAGAAAATAAAGGTAACCTTAGTGCTATTCTCAAAATTCTCTCTCCTATACTTTTTTAGGAAGAGAAAAAGCATCATGAGCACTAGGGCAACCAAAACGGTATAACCGAACAATATAAAATAATAGTTGTTGGCCGTCCATAATTCTGACTCATATTCCGTTTTTAGAGAGTTCAGCACATTTAAATTTTCGGCCTCAACAACCTCTCCTTTGGCTATAATGAGTTTTCCCTCATCTACCGTTCCCCTGGTATGTGATATGCCTGATAACGCTTCATTCAGCGCTTTTTCAGAGAGATTTTTATCATACGTAATGTTTGGCCTCACAATATCCAAGAACAAGTCTTGATATTCTTGAGCATATATGTCTAAATCTTTCTTTTGAAGAATTTTTTTAAGTACAGTTCTCAAGTCCTTAATCTGAACAAAATTGCTGACCGCAACACGCTCCGCTTGGTTATCATTTACGAGATAGAACTGTTCTTTTACCCCTGGTTTACTGTTTTTTGCCAGAACTCCGTTTTTATACAACTGTTCTAGGATATCCTTCCCCGCTCCATCCAAAGCTTCCAAGGCACTTGGACTAAATCGTTCGCCAGTAAATACCGTAGAAAATTTTTGCTCGTATTCTTGGGCTACTTCTTGTTTAACAGAAGTATCTAGTTTAAAATAATCTATTTGATTGTTAAGAAGCTCGGTCTTTTCCTTAGAAATATCTTCATTACTTTTTTGTATGGAAAAGTCAAAAGGAGCATACAGATTCTCATACTGCCATGGTTTTCCTTTTTGAAACTCGTATTTAAATTTTCCCCCTTGGGGAAAGAATAAAACTATACAAACCACCGATACCAAGTATAGAAAATACTTATATAAAAGCGATTGGTTTTTAAAAAGTCTATCCAAAAAATTGCGCATGGGCCATGTATCTGAGTCAAAAATAGAAAATTATAAACTTCCGAGGGGCTTTTATCAAAACAACGAAATGTATTGCCTATTAATTTCTTAGTTTTGTGATACGAGAAATTCTTGTCTTAATATGAAAAAAGTAGTCATTGTATCTGCCACCAGAACTCCAATAGGTAGTTTTATGGGAGCGTTATCCTCAATTCCAGCTCCTAAACTTGGGGCTTCGGCCATAAAAGCGGCACTCGCTAAAATAAATCTTGAACCCAATCTAGTTGAAGAGGTTTTAATGGGTAACGTTGTTCAAGCAGGAACCGGACAAGCGCCTGCAAGACAGGCGGCAATTTTTGCAGGAATTCCTGATAATGTACCCTGTACTACCATAAATAAAGTCTGCGCTTCCGGTATGAAAGCCGTTATGCAGGCAGCTCAAGCTATTGCCCTAGGCGATATTTCAATTGCAGTGGCCGGAGGAATGGAAAATATGAGCCTTATTCCGCATTATGTTCATATGAGAAACGGACAAAAATTTGGCCCCACTACTTTGGAAGACGGAATGCAAAAAGACGGTCTGGTAGATGCTTACGACCAACAAGCTATGGGAGTTTGTGCCGATGCATGTGCAACAGAATACAAGTTTTCCCGAGAAGACCAAGATAATTTTGCCGTGCAGTCTTACAAAAGGTCCGCAGAAGCATGGAAAGACGGGAAATTCAACAATGAGGTAACGCCAATAGAAGTACCTCAGCGTCGTGGAGAGCCTGTAGTTGTTTCCGAAGACGAAGAATTCAAGAATGTGAGAATGGATAAAATTCCCGCACTGCGTCCAGCCTTTTCAAAAGACGGAACGGTTACCGCAGCAAATGCTTCTACTATTAATGATGGAGCTGCTGCACTGGTTTTAATGAGCGAAGAAAAAGCGAAAGAATTAAATTTAAAACCCTTGGCTACTATTAAAAGTTATGCCGATGCCGCTCAAGAACCAAAATGGTTCACTACCGCACCGGCCAAAGCACTTCCAAAAGCTATTGCCAAAGCTGGTATTTTAATAGATGACATAGACTTCTTTGAGTTTAACGAAGCGTTTTCCGTGGTAGGATTGGCTAATATGAAACTATTGGGGTTAACGGATAAAAATGTAAACGTAAATGGTGGTGCCGTATCCCTAGGACATCCATTAGGTTGTTCTGGGGCGCGTATTCTTATAACGCTGTTGAATGTCTTAGAGCAGAACAATGCAAAAATAGGGGCTGCCGCAATATGTAATGGCGGAGGTGGAGCTTCTGCAATAATTGTAGAACGATAAAGAACACCTTCATTCAACCAAACATATGCAATACGGAATTTGTCCCCTAAGTATAGTTTCCGTTCGTGTAAATGCCGATGAAACGTCAGAAATGGTTTCTCAATTGGTATACGGCGAACATTTTAAAGTCTTGGAGCGTAGAAAGGCTTGGAGCCGCATTCGCCTTGCTTTCGATAAATTTGAAGGATGGGTGAACAATCACCAAATGACCCTAATTTCCGAAGAGACATATAAGAGTATAGAGTCTTCTAAAAACGTAAGTTACACTTCAGACCTTATTTCTTTCGTAGAAACGGAAAACTCAGTTCTCTTACCCGTGATTCTAGGATCAACAACAAGTAATTGCTCTATACTTTCCCATACTTTTGACGGTAAATGCAACGGTAACAAAAAAGACAAAAGCCAAATCATACAGACGGCATTACTATACCTGAACGCTCCATACTTGTGGGGCGGAAAAACTCCTTTTGGTATTGACGCTGCAGGATTCACCCAAATGGTGTATAAAGTTAACGGGTACCGGCTACTTAGAAAAGCGGCCGATCAATCCGGCCAAGGTCATGCATTAAGTTTTATTGAGGAAACCGAAGCTGGGGATTTAGCTTTTTTTGACAACAATGAAGGTGAAATTTACCATGTTGGCATTATCATGGAAAATAACTACATCATTCACGTAGATGGAAAAGTACGGATAGATCGTATTGACCATACCGGAATATTCAATAATGAAACAGGTAGTTACACCCATAAACTTAGGGTAATTAAACAAATTGTTTAGACCCAAAAAAACGGCATAAAAAAAATCCCCTAGGAAAAATTCCAAGGGGATTTTTTGTGTTTATAAACAGGGATTACTCTCCTAAAAGCTTCTTAACTCTTGTAAAGTTCTCCGTGTCGCCCATTGCGCCATAGATGTTTTTCAACTGCGTTAAGATACCTTGGTTATCTGGGTTCAACTTTAAAGCATCCTCCAATACAGTAGCTCCTTGAGTGAAAAGGTTATCTTTCTTTTCTTTTAGCTCATCATAACGAGCAATATCTTTTTTAGAATTGCCCAACGAGTTCATCTCATCAATTAGACCGTTACCTTCGTTAACGTAAGTTGTAGAAAGGTTTAACTGAGCATTAGTGTAACCAGGGTTGATTTCCAAAGCTTTCTTGTAAGAAGCTCTCGCATCTTCCAAGTTACCCTGCTCCATGTTAATTACCCCAATGTTGTAATGTAAATCTGGATTATCAGGAGCTACAGAAGCTGCTTCCGCCATTAACTCTTTAAACTTTTCCTTATCACCCATCTTGTAATACAGGTTGGCTTCGTTCAAGATCAGGTTTACATCCTCTGGATCGTTAGCTCTTGCCGCTTTATAAGCTTCCAAAGCTTTATCATCTTGTCCTAATTGAGTATAGATTAAAGCCGTATTCTTAACGATTTCAGCTTTCTTAGACGGAGATCTCTCATCTTTAGGGTCTTTGTAAGTTCCAGACTTTACCATCAAATCTCTTTGAGTTTTGTCCATCTCCTCTTCTTGACCTGTCTCTACATTAGTAGCTTTATAGATAACACCACTACCGTCGTAACCTATTTCTTGAAGTTCGTTATAGTAAGACAACGCCTCTTCATAGTGACCACCGTTTACAGCGCTACTTGCCGCATAGTAAAGGTAAGATGTATCCTTTGGGCTAATCTTGTAGCTGGTATACAACTTCTCCGCAGCTTCTTTAAACTTCTTGTTACCGTTATCTTCTACAGCAGAGTTTACCAAATCAGCACTTAAGGCAGACATGTGTTGTTGAGTTTCATCGGAATATTTTTTCTTTCCGCTTTTTTCTTCTACTTCAATCACTTTTTGAAAAGCATCCGCTGCTTTTTTGAAAGCACTGGCATCACCTTTTTTCGCTAAATCTGCATAGGCTTTACCGCTTACGAAATAGTATTGCGCCTGTAATTTTGCATCAGCTCCTGAAATGGAACCCGAAACAGCTTCAAGTGCGCTACTTGCAGAAGCAGCATCACCAGCTTTCATAGCCTTTTCGGCTGCTTTTATTTCGTTCTTCTGTGCGAATCCTACCATGCAAAAACAAAGGCTCGCAACTATTAAAAATCTACGTTTCATTTTCAATTTAATTAAATATTAGTGTTATAATTATAGTTCAAAATTTATTCTTCTTCTGTTCCTTCGGTATTGTCAATATCAAGAGCCGTGCCATCTTCTTCTGCCTTAACATCTATATCCAATACATCTGCATCCGTAAGATCGTCTTCGTCCTTCATCACCTTAGCTACTGCCGCAATAGAATCGTTACCTTTTAGATTGATAAGACGAACCCCTTGTGTGGCTCTACCCATAACCCGAAGATCCTCTACACTCATTCTAATAGCGATACCTGATTTATTGATAATCATTAGGTCATCCGAATCCGAAACATTCTTAATGGCAACAAGACCTCCCGTTTTTTCAGTAATAGAAATGGTCTTAACTCCTTTACCTCCTCTATTGGTTATACGGTAATCATCTATATTGGAACGTTTACCATATCCATTTTCAGAAACTACAAGAAGGTTATCTTCCATATCATGAACGGAAACCATGCCAATTACCTCATCATTATCGTCCGCTAGGGTAATACCACGCACACCGGAAGCGTTCCTACCCATAGGGCGTGTCTTACTTTCCTCAAAACGTATAGCCTTACCAGACTTCAAACCTAAGAAAATTTGGCTAGTACCGGTAGTCAATTTTGCTTCTAGCAACTCATCGTCTTCACGAATACCAATAGCATTGATTCCATTTTGTCTTGGACGTGAGTATTGTTCTAAGCTAGTTTTCTTAACCACACCTTTTTTGGTGGCCATAATTACGTAGTGGCTGTTTACGTACTCTTCATCCTTAAGATCTTGGGTACAGATAAACGCTTTAACGTTATCATCCTGCTCAATATTAATCAGGTTTTGGATAGCCCTACCTTTTGATGTTCTACTACCCTCCGGTATTTCATAAACCCGCATCCAGAAACACTTACCTTTCTGAGTGAAGAATAGCATGTACTGGTGGTTGGTTCCTACAAAAAGATACTCCAAGAAATCTTCATTTCTAGTAGATGATGCTTTTTGACCAACACCTCCCCTGTTCTGTGTCTTGTACTCAGAAACCGGGGTTCTTTTGATATATCCAGCGTGCGAAATAGTAATTACTACTTGCTCATCCGGTATCATATCCTCAATACTTAAATCTCCACCGGCCAAGTTAATTTCGGAACGACGTTCATCTCCGTACTTCTCTTTTACCTCTAACAGCTCTTCCTTAATGATTTCCATTCTACGCTCTTTTCTAGCAAGAATATCTTTAAGATCGGCAATAGTTACAAGAATCTCATCATACTCGGCACGTAGCTTATCCTGCTCCAGACCTGTTAGTTGACGAAGTCTCATTTCCACAATGGCTTTTGCTTGAATCTCCGTTAATTTAAAACGTTCCATCAAGTTCCCCCTTGCCTCATCTGCATTAGAAGATGCCCTAATAATTGCAATTACTTCATCTATATTATCAGATGCAATAATCAGCCCTTCCAAAATATGGGCACGAGCTTCCGCTTTCTTAAGTTCAAACTCCGTACGCCTTACCACTACTTCGTGGCGATGCTCCACAAAATAATGAATCATTTCCTTTATGTTTAATAACTGCGGACGGCCGTTTACCAACGCAATGTTATTGACACTAAAAGAATTTTGTAGTGCAGTATACTTATATAAGGTATTAAGAACAATGTTAGGAATGGCATCTCGTTTTAAGATATAAACGATACGCATTCCATTTCTATCGGACTCGTCCCTAATACTAGAGATGCCTTCTATTTTCTTTTCGTTAACAAGATCGGCTGTTTTCTTGATCATGTCCGCCTTGTTCACCTGATACGGAATCTCTGTAACCACAATGCATTCCCTACCCTGTACCTCTTCTACAACAGCCTTTGCTCTTATCTTTACCCTACCTCTACCAGTATGGAAAGCCTCTTTAACTCCATCGTATCCATATATAATACCTCCTGTTGGAAAATCAGGGGCTTTGATATGGGTCATGATCTCATCGATCTCAATATCATTATTCTCAATATAGGCTACGGTTCCGTTTACAACCTCTGTTAAGTTGTGGGGAGGCATATTTGTTGCCATACCAACCGCAATACCAGAAGCTCCGTTTACCAATAAGTTAGGTACACGGGTAGGAAGAACGGTAGGTTCTTTTAAAGAATCATCAAAGTTTAATTGATGATCTACGGTTTCCTTATCTATATCCGCCAACATGTCATCGGCAATCTTTCTCATTCTTGCCTCGGTATAACGCATTGCCGCAGGACTATCGCCATCTACGGACCCAAAGTTACCTTGACCATCTACTAACATGTAGCGCAAGCTCCACTCTTGTGCCATACGCACCATAGAGTCATATACGGATGTATCACCATGCGGGTGGTACTTACCTAGAACCTCACCCACGATACGCGCAGATTTTTTATGGGAACTAGTGGATCGCACCCCAAGTTCGTACATCCCGTAAAGCACCCTTCTGTGAACTGGTTTTAAACCATCCCTGACATCAGGTAAAGCACGTGACACAATGACTGACATCGAATAGTCGATGTAAGCAGATTTCATTTCCTCTTCGATGTTAATCGGGATCAATTTTTCTCCTTCTGCCATTTTTAAATCCTAGAATTATTTTAGTTAAAAAACATGCCAATATACACAAAATGATAGCCTTTAAAGCACATACGCCCTTCTTTATTAAACAATTTATCAACACTTTTTCAATACCAAAAAGCCACCCTTCTTACCCCAAGCACCTTTTAGGGGCATTCCTTTTTCAATATTTCAAGCTACTTTCTCTAATATTAGGTACACTATTTGCGTTAGATTGGTATAGTTTTACTAATTTTATAGATGAAAGGATAAATTTATGGATGATAATTTTTCACCGAGAGTAAAAGACGTAATTGCTTATAGTAAAGAAGAGGCGCTGCGGTTAGGCCATGATTTCATTGGTACCGAGCATCTAATGTTGGGGCTTTTACGAGATGGCAACGGCAAAGCAATTAGTATTCTTGACGCTATGGAGGTCGATTTAGATCATCTTAGGCGTAAGGTAGAAATTCTTAGCCCTTCCAACCCAAACCCGAACACTTTACAAAAAGATAAAAAGAACCTGCATTTGACGAGACAGGCAGAGCGCGCCCTTAAAACTACGTTTTTAGAGGCTAAGCTTTTCCAAAGTTCCTCGATCAATACTGCACATTTACTATTATGTATTTTGAGAAACGAAAATGACCCTACCACGAAACTACTTCACAAACTAAAAGTTGATTACGATGGCGTTAAGGAACAGTTTAAATTTATGATTACAAGCGATGATGATATTGTAGACTCTCCAACTTCCGAATCATTTCCTAGTGATAATGATGACAGTGAAGGAAATGAAGGAAGTTTTGGCACTACTGCCGGACAAAAAGGCAATAAGAAGTCTAAAACTCCTGTATTGGACAACTTTGGTCGTGACCTTACCCTTATGGCAGAGGAAAACAGACTGGATCCTGTAGTTGGACGAGAAAAAGAAATTGAAAGAGTTTCGCAAATTCTAAGCAGAAGAAAGAAAAACAACCCTTTATTAATAGGTGAGCCCGGTGTTGGTAAAAGTGCCATTGCCGAAGGTCTGGCTTTGCGCATCATAAACAAGAAAGTTTCACGTATTCTTTACAATAAAAGAGTAGTAACGCTAGACTTGGCCTCTTTGGTTGCCGGTACAAAATACCGTGGGCAGTTTGAGGAACGCATGAAAGCCGTTATGAACGAACTTGAAAAGAATGATGATGTTATTCTTTTTATTGATGAAATCCACACCATTGTTGGCGCTGGTGGCGCTACGGGTAGTTTGGATGCTTCCAACATGTTCAAACCTGCTTTGGCAAGAGGCGAAATACAATGTATTGGTGCTACTACGCTAGACGAATACCGTCAGTACATAGAAAAAGATGGTGCTCTAGAAAGACGTTTCCAAAAAGTAATCGTAGAACCTACTACTGTTGAAGAGACTATTGAAATTCTTCATAATATAAAAGGTAAATACGAAGATCACCACAACGTAAACTATACGGACGAGGCTATTGTTGCCTGTGTAAAGTTAACCAACCGTTATATGACGGATCGTTTTTTACCGGACAAGGCCATTGATGCCCTAGATGAGGCCGGTTCGCGTGTTCATATTGTGAATATGGATGTTCCTAAGCAGATTCTAGAACTGGAAAAACAGCTAGAAGACGTTCGCGTACTTAAAAATAGTGTTGTAAAGAAACAAAAATACGAGGAAGCCGCTAAGTTACGTGATGACGAGAAGCGACTTGAGAAAGACTTAGCCACTGCGCAAGAAAAATGGGAAGAAGACAGTAAGCTCCATAAAGAAACGGTTAACGAAGACAATGTAGCGGATGTAGTTTCTATGATGAGCGGTATACCCGTAAACAGAATAGCGCAAACGGAAAGCAATAAATTAGCTGAATTGCCCAACCTCATAAAATCCAATGTAATTGGTCAAGATGATGCGGTTGCAAAGGTTGCCAAAGCCATACAAAGAAACCGTGCCGGACTAAAAGACCCTAACAAGCCTATTGGTTCGTTCATTTTCTTAGGTCAGACCGGGGTAGGTAAAACGCAATTGGCTAAAGTATTGGCTAAAGAACTTTTTGATTCGGAAGACGCTTTAATCCGTATTGACATGAGCGAGTACATGGAAAAATTCGCCATATCTAGATTAGTAGGTGCACCTCCGGGATATGTGGGTTATGAAGAAGGTGGCCAGCTGACGGAGAAAGTACGACGCAAACCTTATTCTGTGATTTTATTGGATGAAGTTGAAAAAGCACATCCAGATGTATTTAACATGCTCTTGCAAGTTTTAGATGATGGATTCCTTACGGATAGTTTAGGACGAAAAATAGATTTCAGAAACTCTATAATCATCATGACCTCCAATATTGGAGCCCGTAAATTGAAAGATTTCGGTCAAGGCATCGGTTTTGGAACATCTGCCATGAAGTCCCAAGAAGAGAGTCACCAAAAGAGTGTTATCGAAGGTGCGCTTAAAAAAGCGTTTGCTCCTGAATTCTTAAACAGAATTGATGATGTTATTGTCTTTAATGCTTTGGAAAGAGCAGACATTCACAAAATCATAGATATTGAGCTTCGCAAACTATTCGCAAGAATTAAGGATATTGGATATGATTTAAATCTTACCGATAAAGCCAAAGATTATATCGCAGATAAAGGTTTTGATAAGCAATATGGAGCTAGACCTTTAAAAAGAGCCATCCAGAAGTATATTGAAGATGCTCTAGCCGAAGAAATAGTGAACTCTAAACTTGATGAAGGAGATACTATTTTGATGGATTTGGACGAGAAGAAGGAAGAGCTTACCATAGAAATCAAAAAAGCAGAAAAATCTTCTAATACATAAACTTAACGTAGGAAATGTGAGCAAAGGGAGTCAAATAAATTGACTCCCTTTTTTCTTATGATAAAATTTTGAAGTAAGAAACACAACACATTTATTTTCCAGCAATAGCACTATAAACGATATTTACGCTTTTAGTCTATTATTTTTCGCAAAAGATTACGATACATATACATTCGTCACAGGACATTATAATATATTTAAAATGAAAGTGAGACGACCAAAAAAGACTGTTATAGTCAGGGAGTATCAATTAGATGTTGGAAAAATACAGGTTTACGAAAACTATATGGTTTCGCTGTTCGATGAAGGAGCAACACTTACATTGGAAAGAGTATACCAAATCATAGGAATTTCAGAAATACATTTTAGGGACAAAAATTTTGGTTACATAAGTCTAAGAAAAAATTCTTATGCCGTAGACCCTACCATATACACCTATTTGAGACAGTTAGACAACCTTAAGGCAATGGCTATTGTTTCCGTAAAGGAAATAGATATGCACAACTTTAAAATTGAAAAACTCTTCTACAAAAAACCAATGAAATTTTTTATTGAGTTTGATAATGCGGTAGCTTGGGTAAAAAGACGGGTTAAGACCAAATAATATTGTTTTATTCCATAAAAAAAGCCTCAAGATTCTAGAATCTTGAGGCTTTTTTTATGTCTTTCAGTCAGTTTATTATTCTGCTGACGCCTCTCCACCGCTCTGCTCAGGCCCATTTTCCGGTTGAGCAAACAAATCTATAAAGGCCAAACCAATTGCGTCAACAACATGAGATGCCGTAAGTGCTTGATATCCGGTTTTTTCCACAGCTATATCTCCTGCTCTTCCGTGTAAATAAACCCCAAATACGACCGCGTTAAGTGGGTTGTAACCCTGAGCTATCAGACCCGTTATCACCCCTGTTAAAACATCTCCTGTACCACCTGTCCCCATTCCCGGATTACCCGTTGTGTTTACATATCCCTTATCATCATAGATAGTAATCGTATGAGAACCCTTAATCACCAATACACAATCATATTTCTTTGAAAATTCTTTGGCTTTTTTCAGCTTGTCAAAATCATCTTTCCAGCTTCCAATTAATCGCTCCAACTCCTTTGGGTGCGGTGTTAACACGGTCTGAGCAGGAATTTTACCCAGCAATGCCTTGTTTTCTGAAAGAATATTAAGCGCATCAGCATCTATAACCAGAGGCTTTTTGTTCGCCCTCAAAAACTCATCCAATGCTTTTACGGTACTCGCATCCTTTCCTAATCCAACACCAACACCTACTACCGTGGGGTCAATATCAAATTCAATTTTTGAGATATGATTTTCATCGTTGTCGGTTAAAACCATGGCCTCTGGAAAATTGGTTTGCAACGGAATATATCCGCATTTGGGCACAAAAGCCGTAACCAAACCGCTACCCGCATACAAACAGGCCTTTGAAGCCAAGTGAACCGCTCCTATTTTTCCATAGCTACCGCCCACAATCAATCCATGCCCGTGGGTACCCTTGTGCGAGAACTTCTCTCTGGGAATGTAAACAGGAAGCATTTCATTTTTTCCTATCAGCTCATATTCCGTTTCCGTATTCACCAGAAATTCGGAGTCAAGACCAATATCTAAAACTTCCCATTGTTCCGTAAAAATGCCAGTTTCGGGCAAGAAAAAAACCAATTTAGGCACTTGAAAGCTCAAGGTATGGTTCGCTTTTACAACTGCTTTTTCGTCCTCTGGTACTCTATCTGTAAATAAACCGGAAGGAATATCCACAGAAAGCACAAAGGCTTTAGATTTTTCAATATGTTCAAACAAATTCACCACCCAAGAATCGGGAGCACGGTTAAGTCCAATGCCAAAAATAGCATCAACAATAATATCATCACGACCAATTTCTGGAAGCACTGAGCTATCATCCAAAAATTCCGGCCATATTTTTCGGTCTTTTAATCGGTCTAAATTCACCAAAAAATCATCTGACCGCTTCTTGCTATAGTTTACAACATAGACTCCAATATTATAACCATGTTCTTGTAAATGCCGCGCCAACGCAATACCGTCTCCCCCATTATTACCTATTCCGCAGAACAAGTGAATTTTAACCGGTGCCCCTTGAATCCTAAGGTGCAACCAATTAAAAAGTTGAACGGCAACCCCTTCCATTAATTGGTCACTAGAAATATTGTTCTTTTTAATTGTAGCCTTATCAGCTTCATAAATTTGCTTTGACGAGAAGATTTTCATGTATAAAATTGTAGAATTATCTGGTTCTTAAGTATGTAACTAGTTCTATATAGTTAGCCGTTTTGCCGAAATATTAGACTTTAGCCATTAATTTTTTGCGAAAATCTCACAAAAATCTGAATAATGTAAGTAATTAACATTATCGCTCAATAACTAACAACAAAAATTTGATTAAGAATCCAAAAGTACTACTTTTGATGCTTTCATTTTTACAATGTACCAGCATATCGCAAACATATCAACTGAATTTTTCTTCACGACCAATGGTTCAATCAACACATTTGGCACCACCACCCCTTTGGGGTAGACAAAAACATATCAGTTCGTTTTCGCGTTATTTCGCATCCAATCTATTTTTTAAGAGTAAATTTCATCTAACATGAAAGTTTTAAAATTCGGCGGCACTTCTGTTGCCAACGCCTCTAACATATCATTAGTAAAAAATATTGTTGCTAACACAGAAGCCAAAAAAACCATTGTGGTAGTTTCGGCCTTTGGCGGTGTTACAGACTTATTATTGAATGCAGCGCACTTAGCCTCATCCCAGAGCCAAGGGTACAAATCTATCTTGAAAGAAATAGAAGATAGACACTTAGATACGGTAAAAGCTCTCATTCACGTAAGTGCACAAAGTAAGGTGCTAAGTAAGGTGAAGAGCGAATTGAACACTTTGGAGACCTTACTAGAAGGCGCCTCCTTAATTGGCGAGACCACTCCAAGACTTTCGGATAAAATTGTTAGCTATGGCGAACTTTTATCATCTTATATCATTAGCGAATACTTTTCACAGGAAAAGTTAAATGCTGGTTATGTAGATAGTAGGGAACTCATAAAGACCAATAATATTAATGGTAAGGCTGCAGTAAATTTTGACCTGACCAATGCTAATTGTGAGCAGTTCTTTAATGTGGACGAGCATCAAATCATTGTCATGGGAGGTTTTATTGCTTCCTCCGAAAATGGAAACTCCACTACTTTAGGACGTGGAGGATCGGATTATACCGCCGCTATTGTAGCTGCAGCAGTGAATGCGGAATTCCTTGAAATTTGGACGGACGTTAGCGGCATGTATACTGCTAATCCAAAACTGGTGAAACAAGCAAAGGCCATCCCGCACATATCATACGAAGAAGCCATGGAGCTATCGCACTTTGGTGCTAAAGTTTTATATCCCCCAACTATTCAACCTGTATTGGCCAAGGGCATTTCTATCGTAATCAAAAACACTTTTGAACCTGAAAACGCAGGTACCCTTATTACCAAGAACAAGAATAAACAAGGGAAGACCGTACGTGGTATCAGTCACGTTGAGAATATTGCCCTTTTATCTTTGGAAGGCCCAGGAATGGTAGGGATACCAGGAACTTCAAAACGTTTTTTTGAGGTGCTTTCCCAATCAGAGATAAGTGTTGTTCTAATTACTCAAGCTTCGTCCGAACATTCAATTTGTGTTGGTATTTCCGCGGATGATATCGATAAGGCGACAGAAGTCGTAAACACTGCTTTTGAATATGAAATTGAGAGAGGCAAAATTAAACCTGTCATTGCGGAAAAGGACTTGGCCATCATAGCACTAGTTGGTGACAACATGAAAAGCCATCAAGGTTTAAGCGGTAAAATGTTTAGCACATTAGGTAAGAACAATGTTAATCTAAGGGTTATTGCGCAAGGGGCTTCAGAGCGAAATATATCTGCGGTCATCAAAAAAGAAGATGTTAAAAAGGCCCTGAATGCGCTTCATGAAGAATTCTTTGAAGAGAATATAAAACAATTGAACCTGTTTGTAATGGGTGTTGGTAACGTTGGCTCCAAATTTTTGAACCAAGTGCATCAACAAAAGAAATTTTTGAAGGAAAACCTAAAATTGAACATACGTGTAATAGGTATGTCTAATTCCCGTACTATGGTTTTCAATGAAACCGGAATTCCCCTTAAAAACTGGGAATCAGAATTAGCTGCTGGTGAAAAAGCGGATAAAGTTAAGTTCATGCAAAAAGTGAACGAACTTAATTACCGTAATAGCATTTTTGTAGATAATACGGCCAGTGAAGAGGTTTCAAAAACATATAACACCTATTTGGGTAACAGCATTTCTGTTGTTACTTGCAACAAAATTGCTTGCTCGTCAGCTTTTGAAAATTACCAAGAATTAAAATCATTGGCTAGAACTTACAATGCTCCGTTTTTGTTTGAAACAAACGTAGGCGCAGGTCTTCCAATCATTGACACCTTGAAGCATTTAATTGCTTCAGGTGATAAAATCCTCAAAATTCAGGCGGTACTTTCTGGAAGCTTAAACTTTGTCTTTAATAATTTTAATGACAAGACTACTTTTCACGATATCGTAAAACAGGCCCAGCAAGAAGGGTATACAGAGCCTGACCCAAAGATTGATTTGAGCGGTGTAGATGTAATGCGAAAAATATTGATTTTAGCTCGTGAAAGCGGAAATCAGCTAGAAATTACCGATATCGAAAACAAATCTTTCTTACCACAAGAAAGTTTGGATACCGATAATAACGAAGACTTTTTTGCTACCCTGATAAAGCATGAAGAAGATTTTCAGGCCATGTACAAAGAAGCTAACGACGCTAATAGCAAACTAAAATACGTTGCACAGTTTGAAGATGGAAAGGCAAGCGTAGGTTTACAAGCCATACCAAAAGGACATGATTTCTATAACTTAGAAGGAAGTGACAATATCGTTTTATTTTACACGGAACGTTACCCAAATCAGCCTATGATTATTAAGGGGGCAGGTGCAGGTGCCGATGTTACCGCTTCCGGTATTTTTGCCGATATCATCAGAATTGGAAATTTCTAATTATGGAGGAAATCAAAGTATTTTGCCCGGCCACAATTGCCAACATCTCATGTGGATTTGACGTATTAGGCGTTGCCCTTGATAATGTAGGCGACATTATGGTAGTTAGGAAAACCCAAGAAAAAGGCATTCGCATCACCAAACTGGAAGGTCAGGATTTACCTATGGAAACCGAGCAAAATGTTGCCGGTGTAGCGGGTTTGGCGCTTGTGGAAAAAAGTGATTATACAGGTGGGTTTGAAATAGAAATCTATAAAAAAATTAAAGCCGGTAGTGGTATTGGAAGTAGTGCGGCAAGTTCTACCGGTGCCGTTTGGGCCATGAACGAGCTTTTGAACAGACCGTTCACGACAGCTGAACTGGTTACATTTGCAATGGAAGGCGAAAGGTTGGCAAGCGGTGTAGCCCATGCGGACAATGTAGCCCCTGCCCTATTTGGCGGGTTTACTTTAGTACGCAGTTATGCTCCATTGGATATTGTCCCCATTCATACGCCACCCGAATTGTACGCTACGGTAATACATCCACAGATAGAAGTTAAGACATCTGATTCCAGGAAGATTCTTAAGACCAATATTACGTTGGCCGATGGCATCAAACAATGGGGTAACGTAGGTGGTCTTATAGCCGGTCTATATACCGAAAATTACGACCTTATTGGACGTTCTTTGGAAGACCATATCGTAGAACCTATACGCTCCATTCTTATACCTGGTTTTGACCAGGTTAAAACCGAAGCTTTAAAAGCAGGTGCTCTAGGTTGCGGTATCTCAGGTTCAGGGCCCTCAATTTTTGCATTCAGCAAAGGCATAGACACCGCTCAAAAGGTAGGTGAAGCAATCAAAGAAGTATACAAGAACATTGGTATTGACTATGACGTTCATGTATCTAAAATTAATAGTGAAGGAATTAAGATTTTACAGTAATGAATTTTTATAGTCTAAATAAAAAAGCACCCGACGTTTCATTTAAAGATGCCGTAATTAAAGGAATTGCTCCTGACAAAGGCCTTTATTTTCCAGAACGTATAGAACCGCTTCCAAAGCGATTTTTTGAACATATTGAAGACCTTACGGATCACGAAATCGCGTTCAACGCCATTCACCAATTTGTATCCAAGGAAATCCCTAACGATAGACTTAGAGAAATTATAGCCAAGGTGCTAGATTTTGACTTTCCAGTGGTAGAAATTGAAGATAACGTAGCTACGTTAGAGCTTTTTCACGGCCCCACCATGGCGTTCAAAGATGTAGGCGCCCGTTTTATGGCCAACTGTCTCGGTTATTTTTCCGAAGGCGAAAAACAAGATGTGACCGTTTTGGTAGCGACTTCCGGCGATACTGGCGGTGCCGTAGCCAATGGTTTTTTAGGCGTAGAAGGTGTTCGTGTGGTAATTTTATATCCGGACGGAAAAGTGAGCGATATTCAAGAGCGCCAATTGACCACTTTAGGTAAAAATATAACAGCCCTTAAAGTTGACGGTACTTTTGATGATTGTCAAAAAATGGTAAAAACCGCATTTCTAGACGAAGCCCTTCTAGAAAGAATGCAATTGACCTCTGCCAACTCTATTAATGTGGCACGGTGGTTGCCCCAATTGTTCTATTTTCTATTTGCCTACAAACAGGCAAAATCCCAAGGAAAAGAAATTGTATTTTCCATTCCTAGCGGAAATTTTGGAAATGTATGCGCCGGAATGGTAGCCCAACGTTTGGGTATGCCCGTAATGCACTTCATTGCCTCTACGAATGTTAACGATACCGTTCCCCAGTTTATGCAAACGGAAGAATACAAACCTAAACCGTCTACAGCTACTATCTCAAATGCTATGGATGTGGGTGACCCGAGTAATTTTATCCGTATTAGACATTTGTATCAAGACAATTTTGATACGCTAAAAGAGAACCTCAGCTCCTATTCTTTTACAGATACAGAAACAAGGGAGACCATGAAGAAGATATACGGTGAGAGCGGATATATTGCAGACCCACACGGTGCCGTTGGTTATTTAGGATTGAAAAAATATCAGGAATCACACCCAAATACGTATGGTATCTTCTTAGAAACCGCACATCCGGTTAAATTCTTGGATGTAGTAGAAGACACCATTGGAAAGTCCGTTGAAATTCCAGAGCAAATCCAAAAGGTAATGGATAAAGAAAAGAAGGCTATTTCAATTAAGGAATACGACGAGCTAAAGCAATATCTACTGAATAGATAGCAAACAAAAAGCCCCTAAAGAAAATTCTTTAGGGGCTTTTTTTACTAGTTTAAAGTAGGAAGTTCAAATTTGTCCAGCGGACTTGGCTGTTTCATTACTTTCTCTATTTCTTCAGCTTTTCTAGGAGCCATAGCCGATAGATTAACCGGGCCATCTTTTGTAATTAGGATATCATCTTCAATTCGTACCGCAATACCCCACCATTTTTCATCACACGCGCTACCTTCCGGAATATAAATACCGGGCTCCACGGTTATAATCGTGTTTTCTTGAAAGGGCCTATAAGTGCCGGCATCATGCACATCTAAACCCAAATAGTGAGAAGTGCCGTGAGGAAAGTAAATACGGGCGTCTTTCTCTTTTGTAATAATGCCCAGTTTCATCAATCCCTCTGTAACCACTTTACTCGCTGCCTGACCCGGTGCCTGAAACGGAGCCCCCACTACGCTTGCCTTAATACCTGCCTCCTGCGCGTCATAAACAATATCGTAAACTTCTTTTTGTTCTTTTGTAAACTTTCCATTTGCAGGTATAGTCCTAGTAACATCTGCAGTATACCCGTGATATTCCGCTCCCAAATCCATCAATACCAAATCATCACCTACCTTAGGTTTATTGTTTTCAATATAATGCAAAATACAACCGTTGTTACCCCCTCCTACAATGGAAGGATAGCCTTCATACTCGGCTCCATATTTCTTATAAACATACTCGTGCACCCCCTGAATCTCCGTTTCAGACATGTTGGGATGCATGGCTTTCATAACCTCAACTTGACCCACCGCAGAAATCTCAACAGCCTTTTTCAAAAGCACCATCTCTTCTGGAAGCTTAGTCTCACGAAGGCTCGCCATAATTTCACTTAACATAGAGGAATTTAAGTTGTTCGCCGCTAATTTTAAGGACACTTTTTCCTTTATTTCGCTCCGTAACTTATCATCCTCAGCATTTACAAATCCATTTATGAGTTCATCTTCTTTCAAGCTTTCATCCCTGTTCAAATAACGTCCTAAAATCTGAGCAACATTAGCACTGTTCTCAACATCCGTAGAGGTAATCATAGAGTAGAATCTATCTTTTGAACTATCATAATCCGCAGGGTAATTGGCCTTTACCTTAAACGCCTGAATCAAATCGAACAAATCTGCTTCGTCCCTAGAATCGCGATAGTCATTTTCAAAATCAAAGAACAGTACTTTATCAAAATCCTTAAAATTAATTTCTGCCGCTTTAAAAGCACTTCCGTTAAAAGCAGTTTTAAAACCCAGTCTACCTTTCGCTCCTTCAACCCCTAAACGTTTTCCGTTCCATTGCTCGGCCCGTGGGTCCTTTTCTTGTACATATAATATTTCATTATCACTGGCCCCCGAAATTTGTTGGTCTTCCGAAAAAAGAACCAGAACGGCATTAGGCTCATTGTATCCCGTTAAGTAATAAAAATTAGGGTCCTGATGATAAACATAATCCACATCATTTGCCCTATTTCGTACGGCATTGGCAAAAAATACGGCAACACTATTAGCCGGCATCATTGCGCGAACGGCGTCTCTCCTACCTTTATGAAAATCCGCAGGAAGAAAATCTGCAGGCCCTTCTTGTGCTATGTTGGCCAAAGGAACCAACAATAACGCCACCATTACATAAAGTAGTCTCACCATCCTATTTGTTTTTAGAAAATTATTTTTTGTGTTCGGGTAATTTACAAAGATTATGCAAAACATAACAAACTGCGGTTATACTATAGTTAAATATTTCAATAGCTTTGTGAACCTAAATACAGAAGTACAATGAAAAATACTGCATTAACCAAGACCCATGAAGCATTGGGAGCCAAAATGGTGCCCTTTGCCGGGTATAATATGCCTGTTTCTTACGAAGGCGTAAATGTAGAACATGAGACCGTTCGTAAAGGTGTAGGCGTTTTTGACGTCTCCCATATGGGTGAATTCCTTATTGAAGGCCCAAAAGCACTTGAATTAATTCAAAAAGTAACTTCTAACGATGCCTCAAAACTCACTATTGGAAAAGCACAATACAGCTGCCTGCCCAACGAAACAGGTGGCATTGTAGATGACTTGATCGTATATCGCATTAAAGAAGAAACCTACCTCTTGGTAGTAAACGCTTCCAATATTGATAAAGATTGGGCCCATATTTCTAAATACAATGAAGAAATAGGTGCTACAATGCGTAATATTTCCGATGGGTTTTCTCTTCTTGCCATCCAAGGGCCTAAAGCTGTTGAAGCCATGCAGTCTTTAACTTCTGTAGATTTGGCCAGTATAAAATTCTATAATTTTGTAGTTGCCGATTTTGCAGGAATTGAACACGTTATTATCTCTGCAACAGGTTATACTGGTTCTGGCGGATTTGAAATTTACTGTAAGAACAGTGAAGTTCAGCAAGTTTGGGACAAAGTTTTTGAGGCCGGTGCCGCCCATGGCATTAAACCTATAGGACTTGCCGCTCGTGACACTTTACGCTTAGAAATGGGGTATTGCCTTTACGGAAACGACATTGACGATAGTACTTCTCCTTTTGAAGCAGGCCTTGGGTGGATTACTAAATTCACTAAAGATTTTGTAAATAGTGATTCTTTAGCAAAAATAAAAGCACACGCTCCTGAACGTAAACTCATTGGTTTTGAACTAGACGAAAGAGGTATACCAAGGCAGGGGTATGACATTGTAGACGGACAAGGAAATAAAATTGGCGTAGTTACCTCCGGTACCATGTCACCCTCACTGGGCAAAGGCATAGGGCTTGGTTACGTACCTACCGTGTTTACAGAAACAGGCAGCAAAATACATATTCAAATTAGAAAAAACGCAGTATCGGCTACTGTTGTAAAACCACCTTTTTACAAGGGGTAAACAACATATATGAGTAAGAGAAGGGGAAAGATGGACGACGGAAGTAAAAAGATTCTCATTTTGGGCGCCAGTGGTTTTTTAGGTAATGCCATATACAAGGAACTGTGCAATTATTTTGATACGTACGGTACCTACAACTCGGCCAGGCGTTCGTTTGAAGACAACCAACAGTTCTTCAAATATGATATGGAAGAGGATGACGTACATGAAATCTTAAACAAAATACGTCCTCAAATAATTATTTCTGCCGTTCGGGGTAATTTTGCCGCTCAAATCATGGCACATCAACATCTGGTTGAATATTTGAACGAGAATGAATGCCGTCTCTATTTCCTGTCTTCGGCCAATGTTTTTGATGCGTACCGGAAATACCCTTCCTACGAACATGACAAGACGTTATCCGAAAGTGTATACGGACGGTTAAAAATTAAAATTGAAAACATGCTTCTTAGGCTGCCCCAGAAAAAAATGGGCATCCTTAGGGTACCTATGGTTTTTGGTAATAGTTCTCCAAGAATAAAGGATATTAAAAAATATATTTGGGACAATGCTCCCGTGGAAGTTTTCCCTAATTTGGTTTTAAACGTAACCAACGATGATAAGCTTACACAGCAAATACACTATCTTATAAACAGGGATAAAACCGGAATCTTTCACTTGGGAAGTAACGACCTTGTTCACCATGAAGATTTTATAAAGGAAGTGATTGAACGCATTGGAGAATTCACCCCTATTTACAAAAGGGTGTTTACCACCAATGAAGAGCGTTATCTTGCCGTATTGCCAAAGGATAACAAGTTGCCCAAAAATTTACAGTACGGATATCAAGATATAATTGACCATCATGTAATGCGCTAATTTAAAATTATGCTCTTTTTTACATTGAATTGCTTACTTTCAAAGTCCCTACTCACACGAACAAAAATTAACTAGAATACTATGAAAAAATTAACGGAACAAGAAATTGAAAGCCAACTTGCCAAACTTAGCGGTTGGGAATATGTTGATGGCGCAATAGAAACTTCATTTGAGTTCAAGGATTTTAAAGACGCCTTCTCGGTTATGACCCGTATTGCATTTGAGTGCGAAGCACAGGGCCACCATCCGGATTGGAGTAATGTATACAATTCTTTGAACATTAGACTCAATACACATGACGCAGAAGGCGTGACGGAAAAGGATTTTAAATTGGCACACAGCATTGAAGAGATTATAGAAAGCGAATAAAAAATGTGAAGATTTCACGTAAACCTGAGTCAAAATGCATCCTTATTGAATTGGTGACGCTCAGTTACTTGCAACCCTTACCATTTTTATTAAATTTGCTACGTTCAACAAATATTTAGTTACAGATTATGGGAAGAGCTTTTGAATTTAGAAAAGCACGTAAAATGAAGCGATGGTCCGCAATGTCCAAAGCCTTTACACGTATAGGCAAAGATATTGTAATGGCGGTCAAAGAAGGTGGGCCAGACCCAGACTCCAACGCAAAATTAAGGGCGGTTATACAGAATGCCAAGTCTGTAAACATGCCTAAAGACAACGTAGAACGTGCTATTAAAAGAGCAAGTGACAAAAGTCTTGGTGATTATAAAGTTGTTTTATTTGAAGGCTACGCCCCTCACGGAATTGCAATCTTGGTAGAAACGGCAACGGACAATAACACAAGAACCGTAGCAAATGTTCGCAGTTATTTCAACAAATGTGATGGTAGCTTGGGAACTTCGGGTTCTGTAGAATTTATGTTTGACCATACCTGCAACTTTAGAATTCCTGCAGAAGGAATTGACCCGGAAGAACTGGAATTAGAACTTATTGATTTTGGTGCCGAAGAAGTTTTTGTTGATGAAGACGGAATCCTTATCTACGCTCCTTTTGAGAGCTTTGGTGCTATTCAAAAAGAATTGGAAAACCGGAAAATAGAGATTCTTTCTTCTGGATTTGAGCGTATTCCGCAAGTAACCAAACAACTTACGGATGAACAAGCGGCAGATGTAGAAAAGCTTTTGGAGAAAATTGAAGAAGATGATGATGTACAGAACGTATATCACACCATGCAAGAATAATTTATTCCAGCATCCATAAAACAAAAAAGCGACCTTTTCAGGTCGCTTTTTTTATGCTCTACAATCTGTTTACTTGTTAGAATAAAAGTAAAGTGATGAAGCCGAAGCCAAACTGTTATTAACTGAAGGAGCTATATCTCCACCAGCATCTGTATTTGAAAAAGCTAAAACTCGGCCTCCTCCATTAGCTGCTTCTGCTATAAATACCATTTTTGAATCTGCATCATATTCGGCGGAAACTGGATTACCTAAAAAGGTACTGGCTCCAGATACTCTAATTTGGTTATTGGCCACTGCCATAACCTCTCCGTTTGCGACCGCACCAAATTTAGAATCAAAATCAGAGATGATATGAAAAGCCCCATCGGAATCGGACGCGGCATCACCCACATCTGTCAGAATCATTGTTCCATTATCATAAGCCAAACCATGGGTACGGACAATTCCTTCTATTGCAATCCGTTTTGACGCACTCACTGTTGCATTTGTAGTATTCGTTGCTGTAAATTCTGTAAAAACAGCCAATTCATTGGTTTTATCTACTACGGCATATAAATCATCTTCTACCATTTCAATTCCCCAAAGTGCAAAATCTGTAGTTACTATATTTCGTAACGTAATTTCCCCATTACTTCTGGTGTATATAAACAACCTTCCATCGGGTGTGTCCGCATTTCCATCTACATCGGCATTATCGGCAACTACAATAAAATCATCGTTTACAGCAATATCCCTTGGGCTTTCTAAATCCGCAGAACTAGAAACTGATGCCGTAAGTGCTGCATCTACCAAAAAAGTAGAAATATTCGCAAATGCATTCAATTGGCCCGATGACCTGGATGCCTGGATAATTTCATCTGTATCATGATCATAATAAATACCTTCTGCGGCGGTAGAAGTTGTGGTCAATGTTTTGACTTCTCCCTTTGTCATATCATAAACCGTAACATTTCCATTGCTATTGTTAGAAGCAAATAACTGTACTTGCTCCTCTTGTTGTTGCATCTCTACCGTATCGTCATCATCTTTATCACATGAGACCATTAAGAAAGAACCTAAAGCGATTGCTAAACTGAGTTGTATTACATTTTTGTTCATCTATTCGTGTTTTATTTATCTATACCTACGAAGAACGAACTAGATGGTTTTAAAAAAAAATGTTAAAAATATGGAAACCTAAGCAACTAAAAGATTTACAGTTGGTTGGCTCCTAAAAAGAATAGTTTGTAAAAAGTCATGATCTACGTTCCCTACCTACAACCCCCTTAAAAAAGCTTTCGTAAACTTTAAAATCCGCTTCTTTATCATCGGTAGTAAGCATGGGCTCCGAAATTTTGACCTGTTTTTTTCCAAAATCAAAAGCTATCAAAACAATAGGCACTTGAGCTCCTTTGGCTATATAGTAAAACCCTGTTTTCCATTTGTCTACTTTCTTGCGCGTACCCTCGGGTGCAATGGTCAACCTAAACTTTTCCCGTTTTTGGAATACCTTTACCGTAGCGGAAACCATATCATTGTTCTTACTGCGATCTATGGGCTCTCCTCCCAACCGTCTAAAGATATATCCAAAGGGAAATGTAAACAGGCTTTTTTTACCCACAAAATTGATTTGCTCATTCCAAACTTTTCTGATGAGCAGGCCCAGAAAAAAATCCATATAACTGGTATGTGGCACCACTGCAATTACAAACTTGTTCAGATGACCGGGAAATTGACCTACCATTTTCCAGCCCATTACCTTGAAGTAAATAAATTGAGCTAGTTTTTGCATGAGTATATGTAGAGTTTCAACAAAGAAAAATTAGCGTTCCCAGCTAGGGAAACGATTGTGTTACACATCTAATAAGGCTATATTTTTCTGTAGATGGATTCCAATTTCTCAGGAGTAATGGTGTCTCGCCAATTCTCTCCAAGTGCATTTTCCCATAGGGGAACCATGTTCATTGCAACAGAAATCATGGTATCAAATTCTTTTTCACTTAAATTAGAGCAAATACCTGTAGGTAGAACAATACCATGTTTTTCTTTCATTTTATTAAAAAGCGCCACACCTTCTGGATAGAATTCTTCCAAATGCTGAAAAACGAGACAATTTCCAATACCATGTTTAACACCTAACAAATATCCCAGGCCATAACTCATGGCATGCGCTACGCCCACTTGAGAATATGCGATGCTCATGCCTCCATGCCAAGAAGCCATCATTAACTTATCCCGTGAATCCTCTTCAGATAAATCATCTAAATAAACTTCTTTACACAACTCCAAAGCCTTTTCTCCGTAACTCTGGCTAAAGGCGTTCAAATACGTACCTGTAAGCGATTCTATGCAATGGATGTAGCAATCCATACCGGTGTAAAACCATTGTTCTTTTGAAACCCCTTGGGTTAAATCCGGATCTAGCAGCACTTGACCAAAAGTGGTATGATCAGAGTTGATTCCCAGTTTTTTCTCAGGCCCAAGCAAAACTGTGGTTCTAGAAACCTCGGCACCTGTGCCACTAATTGTAGGAATACCAACATGAAAAATAGATGGTTTCTGAACTAAATCCCACCCTTGATATTTTGATGAACTGCCCTCGTTTGTCAATAAAATAGCCACTGCTTTGGCCAAATCCAACAAAGTGCCCCCTCCAATACCAACGATACCGCTTGGCAAGTCTTTATATTCTTTCTTTATTTTGTGAACCAAAGCATCAACTTGCACTGTCTTAGGCTCCTCTTCCGCAGAGATAAATATAATCTGATCGTTGAAAATTAATGGGATTCTTTGAGCCAGCTCGGTTCCCTCAAAAACATCATCTACCAAGAAAATAAAAGGAGCTTCGGAATGTTTTCTTTTGGGTAGTAAAATATCTCCCAATTGATTAAAACTTCCTTTGCCAAAAACAACTCTAGGCACCATGGGAAAATTCTTGAATTCCGGCTTTTTACCTACAGTTTTATGTTTTACCTGCACTTCTTTCTTTACCTCCATAAGCTATTTCAAATACTCAACTATATCCGATAATTTATTTATTTTCAGATACTTATAATCACCATTCTCTATTTTAACTTCTTCATGCTGCCATGTAGTATGAAAGGGCACATGCACCGCCTGAGCACCAATTTCAATAAGCGGCAACACATCTGATTTTAATGAATTTCCTATCATCAAAAATTCATTCACATCAATCTCTAAATGGTTCAACAAATGTAGATAGTTTTCTTCTTTTTTATCACTCAAAACCTCCACATGATGAAAGAATTCCGAAAGTCCTGACCTTTCCAATTTACGCTCTTGGTCTAAAAGATCACCTTTGGTCAGAACTATTAACCGATAATTATTGCTTAATTTACGTAAAACTTCTCTTACACCGTCTAATAATTCCACAGGTTGGCGTAACATCTCCTTACCAAGATTTAAAATTTCACCTATTGTGTCTTGAGAAACCCGATTATTAGAAAGCTGCAAAGCAGATTCTACCATAGAAAGCATAAACCCCTTTACACCATACCCATACAATTCAAGGTTTTTAATCTCCATTTTAAAGAGCTCCTGATCAATGGTGTTCATGGTTTCGTATCCCTCTAGAAGCTTGGCGAACTTTTGTTCGGTATCCCTAAAGTAGGTTTCGTTTACCCACAGCGTATCATCGGCATCAAAGCCAATTACCTTTATATTACTGTAATCTACTTCCATGCTGCTTGCGCTCTTTTCAAATCTTCGGGCGTATCTATTTCTATTCCCGAAACGGTAGTTTCTACCATTTTAATTTTTTTGCCGTATTCTAAATATCGGATGGCTTCAATTTTTTCAATAGCTTCCAAAGGCAGCATAGGCAGTCTCTGGAAATCCATTAAAGCCCTTTTCCTAAAGGCGTAAATACCTTTGTGCTTGTAGTATACACTTTCAATCTCTTTATTTCGGGGATAAGGAATTGGCGAACGGGAAAAATACAGTGCAAAATTACGGTTATCCACAATTACTTTTACCGTATTGGGGTTGCTTATTTCCTCTTTGTCCGTAATCCTGACCATTAACGAGGCTAAATCTATCTCTTTCTCCGGATCATTTTTAAACACCTCCAAGACCCCGGCCAAACTTTCCCTATCCGTAAAAGGTTCGTCTCCTTGAACGTTTACAATGATATCAACATCCATATTGGTTACCGCTTCCGCTATACGATCACTTCCACAGTCGTGCTCTTTTTGGCTCATCAGGACTTTTCCGCCGGCGTTGCTTATAGCATTAAAAATGACATCACTATCCGTTACCACGTATACCTCATCAAACAACTTGGTTCCTACTGCCGCTTCGTAAGTGCGCAGTATAACGGGCTTTCCCGACAAGTCCTGCATCAGTTTTGCAGGAAATCTAGATGCCGCATAACGGGCAGGTATCATGGCTATTATTTTCACTTTATATACAAATTATAGTTTTTATTCTATTGTTACGTCCGGTCATTTCTTTTGGGTCTTAATTTTCTGTAAATACGAAAAATCACTACCAAAATAATTATGACCAAAATTACGGCAAGTACAGGAGCGAATATGGATGCCGTGGTTACCACGACCGCCGTGCCCGTTTCTACGGTAGAAACCACAGGATTGGCCAAACCGCCTGTTGAAGCCGTAGAGGCCAACCTACCGGTTGCCCCGGCCCCTTTTATGGCCGTAGCCGTACCGCCACCTGCAATTATAGCCAAAGACCAAGTTACCACTGGATCTAGATCTGCCACCGTAGAGACCATTACGGCCGTACCTGCAATGGCCGCCAAAGGTACCGCAAAACTATCCAAAACATTATCTACCCACGGTATAAAGTAGGCAAAAATTTCCACCAAAGTTGCGACTCCAAATGCTATTACGGCTGCAAAACTTCCTATCCACTGCCAACTTTCGTTTAATTCCCAAACTCCGGTATACGAGGCCAAACTAAGTGCAAACAGAGGCAGGAATACCCGAAACCCTACCGAAGCGGCTAAACCTACACCTAAAAAAATACTGATTATGGTTTCCGATGTCATCTTAACACTATTATTTCCGGTCCGTACGACCTTAAAATTAATACCCTGTACGAGTGCAATTTAGCCTATTCATCACCAACAAAAAAATCGTCCTTAAAACCTATAAGATACAATTGTTTTTTTGCCCTGGTAACCGCGGTGTACAACCACCTAAGATATTCCTTGTCCACCCCATTTGGTAAATAAGGCTGTTCTACAAAAACCGTATTCCATTGGCCTCCTTGAGACTTGTGACAAGTAATGGCATAAGAAAATTTTACCTGGAGCGCGTTAAAATATTTATTATTCTTCACGCCCAGAAACTTCTTGTATTTAGAAGATTCATTCACAAAATCTTTCATTACCTCTTGGTAAAGCCTATTCCCATCTTCGTAAGGTAGCGATGGAGTTTCCGCTTTTATTGTATCCAACAGTAGAACTGTTTCAAAAGGTTTTTGATTAGGATAATCTACCATTTGCACCTTTACTTCCGCAAACCTAAAACCATAGAGTTCTTTTATTGCAAACAGCTCTAACACCTCAATTATATCACCATTTGCAATAAAACCGGCCTCCGTATTGGGCGATAACCAAAAATAATTGTTCTTGACCACCATCATATAATCCCCAACAGATATCTCATTCTCCAGGAACAAAATCCGACTACGAATGTTCTCATTGTACAGGTTGGCCCGCTTATTGGACCTCACGATAAATGCGGTTTCTTCTTTTCCGTTTTCAGAATAGCTTGAATCTATTGCCTCTTGAATCTCATACCCATCAACCAGTCTAACTATATCTCTAAAATTGCTTAAATGAAATTTAAACTCATCTACAAAACTACTCTGTAATTGCTCCCTAAGCAGGGTAGCATTAACCAAAATACCCGAATCTTCGGCTTGGCGCACTACCTCATCCAGTTCTAGGCGAACCACTTCCTTATCGTAATTTAACGCCAGTTTATCAGGGTCTAACGCCGGACTTAGGTTTAGGTGCACGGGTGGCAACTGAGCGGTATCACCAATTAAAATTAGTTTGCAATTATGTCCTCCATAAACAAATTGTATTAAATCATCTAAAAGCGAACCGTTACCAAAAAGCTTGGAATCTGTAGGTGCATCCGGAATCATAGAAGCCTCATCTACTATAAAAATGGTATTTCTATGCTTATTGGGAGCCAAAACAAATTGAATACCGCCGCCGCCCTGCTTTTTAGGGAAATATATTTTTCGGTGAATTGTAAAGGACTGGGTGTTTGCATAGTTGGACATGACTTTTGCCGCCCTTCCTGTGGGTGCCATTAACACTGCCTTCATAGTGGTCTTCCACAAGCTACTTACCAAGGTCCCCACCAAGGTAGTTTTACCTGTTCCCGCAAAACCTTTAAGTAGGAACACATCATCCTTTCTGTCAGAAAGTATATACGTAGCTAGTTTTTGTAGCGCTATCGCTTGCTTAAGGGTAGGTTCGTGCGGAAATTTTTCCTTTAAAATTTTGTAAAAAGAAGCATCGTTCAACATTGTCATAGGTATCAAAGATAAACAGGATTTTTGGGCGAAAAACTTTTGCGATTGAAAAAAAATTGTAGATTTGTCACAACCACTTAAATATAATTAACACTTAAGAAATGAAGACCATAATTCAAATTGTACTGTGGGTAGCTTGTGTAGGTTTGGCATACCTTATATACCAATCAGTTACGGGGCCTATCGAATTCAACAAAGTAAAGGAAGAACGTTTCGGGCAAGTTATTGCTAAATTGAAAGATATAGGAAACGCTCAAGAAGCTTACAAAACGGTGAACAGAAAATACGCCAATGATTTTAACAGTTTGATTAAATTTATCGATACTGCTGAATACACTATTACTCAGCAACGCGATTCTTCATACATGGAGTTTGATAAAACTTACCAAATTGACCTTCTTAAAGAAGTAAAAATTATAGATACCTTAGGTACCGTTTCAGTTAAAGATTCACTTTTCAAGAACGATACTCGTTACAAGACTCTTATGGAAGTTCCTTTCGCTAAAAATGGTGAGAAGTTTGAAATGAAAGCTGATGTTCTTGTTAAAGGAAATTACAAAGCCCCTGTTTATGAGGCTAAAGTAGACAAGGCTGTTGTTCTTTACGACCAACAACCTACTCTTTTAAAGAAAGAAAAAGCAGAAGTTGGTGTGGAAGAGGTAAACGGTGCTTACATAAAAATTGGCTCACTTACCGAAGTTAGTACTGCTGGTAACTGGCCCCCTATATATGACAAAAAAGCAGACAAAAAATAATACTGGAGAACCAGTGGAAAATTTTAAAAAACTGTCCATTCAAGTTAGCTTGAATGGACTTTCTTTTTGTGTATTTGATACCGTAGCGAATACTATACTAAATTCTGAAAAGGTAGTTTTTGCAAAAGAACTTACCCCGTATGAAATATTAAAACGTTTAAAGCTCTTATTTTCATCCCATACCATTGAAAAAGAGCAGTTTTCAGAAATAGTTGTCGTACACAGAAACAACCTCTTCAGCCTTGTACCAAAAGCTTTGTTCAATGAAAACGAGCTGGCCAATTATTTAAAGTTCAACACCAAAATCTTGGCCAACGACCATTTGGCTTATGATGAACTTGAAAGTTTTGAGATTAACAATGTTTATGTTCCTTTTGTAAACATCAACAACTACATCTACGACCTTTTTGGCGAATTTACCTTTAAGCACAATGGCACCGTAATGGTAGAGTCATTACTGAACAACCATGCTACCAATAAAGAAGCTGTGTGTTATATACATACTTCGCAACGCCAAATGGACGTTACGGTAATCGCATCAAAAAAACTTTTGTTGTTCAACAGCTTCAATTTTGTAACCAAAGAAGATTTTCTCTACTACCTGCTCTTTACGTTGGAGCAACTGGAGCTTGACACGGAATCGGTTTGTCTAAAACTCTTTGGTGATATTGAAAAAGGCGATGATATTTACGACCTATGTTACAACTACGTAAAAGATGTTTCCATTTTCTACCCCTCATTTACCGAACACCCAGGCATAGACCGACCAGAAGAAACTATTGATTTTACCGTAATAAACGCCTTTTAATGCGCATCATTTCAGGTTTACACAAAGGAAAGCGATTAACAGCTCCCAAAAAATTACCGGTTCGCCCTACTACGGACATGGCCAAAGAAGCCCTGTTCAACATTTTAAACAACCGTTATTATTTTGACGAACTCGTAGTTTTGGACCTATATGCCGGAACAGGAAATATTAGTTATGAATTTGCCTCTAGAGGCACCACACAAATTAGTGCCGTAGATGCAGACTATGGGTGTATACGGTTCATTAACGAAACCTCGGAAAATCTAGAAATGAGTATTTCTGCTTTTAAAAGTGATGTTTTTAGTTACCTTGAAAAATCCCGGGAAAAATCAACTATCATTTTTGCGGACCCGCCTTACGACCTTCCTTTGGAGTCATTTGAAAAAATACCTGAACTGGTTTTTGAAAATGAATTATTGTTGGATAATGGCCTTCTTATTATAGAACATGCCAGCCAAATGGACCTATCCCATATCAACAATTTTGTGGAAAACCGAAAATACGGAAGTAGTATGTTCAGTTTTTTTGAAAATCCTGACCAAGATTAAAATTGAATTCTTGGAAGAAAAAATAAAGCAGGCCATAAGCCG
Organism: Zobellia sp. B3R18; assembly: GCF_018860715.1. NCBI lineage: Bacteria > Pseudomonadati > Bacteroidota > Flavobacteriia > Flavobacteriales > Flavobacteriaceae > Zobellia > Zobellia sp. B3R18. The sequence continues at coordinate 74,186 of NZ_JAHKQG010000006.1, forward strand.
GATTCTGTTAAGCCCCAAAGGAACTCCCTTATCATTTATCTAGTACTAACATTACTGTTAGGCTCAAACCGCCTACCCTTCGGCTCGGGCGTGCAGCCCTCAAGCACCGATTTACATGACGTTTCACCGCATAGAGTTTACCTGGTTTCACTACAGCATTACCTGTACATACTTTCTGCTGCACTTGTCCTATTCCGTTAAACGGGACGACGGGCGTTACCCGCTATGCTGCACTATGGTGTCCGGACTTTCCTCTCCCGTTTTCACGGCAGCGATAAGGAGACCTGCTCAACGCGCTAAATTAGTACAATTGTTGATAAATAAAGACTTTATCCCACCGAAATAAAACACTGGTACCATTCCTATTTTTATATTTGTAGGATTGAATTGATGTAAATTCTAAACCATAGTTTTTTTTGGAACCTTTTATTGTATCGGCACGTAAATATAGACCTCAAACATTTAGGGATGTTGTGGGGCAGCAGGCCATTACCAATACTTTGACCAATGCCATTGAACACAATCATTTGGCACAGGCCCTTTTATTTTGCGGCCCTAGAGGAGTTGGTAAGACTACCTGCGCCCGTATTCTTGCCAAACAGATAAATTCTGATGGAACGGAACGTGAAGGTGAAGATTTTGCATTCAATATTTTTGAGCTGGATGCCGCCTCCAACAACTCGGTAGATGACATCCGTAATCTTATAGACCAAGTACGCATACCACCACAAGTGGGCAAATACAAGGTTTACATCATAGATGAGGTTCACATGCTCTCGCAATCGGCCTTCAACGCTTTTCTAAAAACACTTGAAGAACCGCCAAAACATGCCATATTTATTTTGGCCACCACCGAGAAGCATAAAATTATACCCACGATACTCTCTCGTTGTCAGATATTTGATTTTAAGAGAATCACCGTTAAAGATGCTGCCGAATATCTAAAATACATTGCTGAGAACCAAGGCATTGTTGCAGATGATGATGCACTACATATCATAGCCCAAAAGGCAGATGGTGCAATGAGGGATGCCCTTTCAATTTTTGATAGGGTCGTTAGTTTTTCAGGAAAAGAACTGACCAGAAAGGCCGTGACGGAAAATTTAAATGTTCTTGATTACGACACTTATTTTGCTGCGACCGATTTAATTCTGACTCATAACATACCGCAACTACTCTTATTATTTAACAAAACCCTATCATTAGGTTTTGACGGGCATCATTTTATCAGCGGATTAGCCTCTCATTTTAGGGACTTAATGGTTTGCCAACACCAAGACACCATTAACCTTTTGGAAGTAGGCGATGTGGCCAAACAGAACTATTTAGAGCAATCAAAGAAGACCTCAATGCAGTTTCTTCTTCAAGCTTTGAATATTGCCAATGACTGTGACCTGAAGTATAAGACTAGTAAAAACCAACGGTTGCTGGTAGAACTTACCTTAATGAAACTAGCTTCAATTGGATTTGAGGCCGAAAAAAAAAATTCTGAATCCGACTTCCTAGACGGTTCTAACATTGATTATATAGCTCCAGCATCCTTTTTCAAAGGAAATGGCGCAGTTCAAAAAACACCGGCAAACACTAGTATTCCCGCTCCAAAAGAGCAACCAGAAGTGACTACTCCTGAACCTGTTGTTTCTACCGAAAAACGAGAGGAAACCTATCAAAACGAGGAAAAAATTCCTTCTCCAAGTTCAATTGCCGTTGCGGAGCCCAAAATACAGGAAACAGCACAGCCACAACCTGAAGCTGTACCCGTAAAAAAACTCAGTATAGGTGGAGAAAGAAGGGTTTCAGGGCTTTCCCTGTCTAGTTTAAAGGCAAAAAAAGAACATGAGCTTAGCAGAAAGGATGAAACAATTGATGAAAGTAAGCTCCCAAAAGATGCTTTTTCCGAAGAGGAAATGCAACAACATTGGGCAGATTATATTCAGAAAATTGATAACGACGGAAAGAAAATTTTGGCCTCCAACCTTAATGTAGATATTCCAAAACTAGTTCAGGGTAAAACCATTTGGATTGAATTACCCAATGAAACCATGAAAAAGGAAATTGAGCGCGAGCAATATGGACTTATGGAGCATTTGAGAAGAAACCTGAACAACTACTTTATTGAATTAAAGATTACCGTAAACGAAACCGTTGCAAAAAAGTTTGCGTTTACTCCAGAAGAAAAATATGAAAAGCTCAGGGAGAAAAACCCTGCCATAGATTTACTTAGAAAAACTTTTGATTTAGATCTTTAGCCCTTTTTCAAACCGGATTCTTAGTGCGTACACCAACATTATTACGGCAATAATCAACAAACCACCTGCTTCCCTAGCCCGTTCAATATTTACAATATCACCTTCACCAATAGCAAAACCTTGAAATTGCTCCGGCCATTGGGTATACGTACCAATTACGGCTAAAAAGAAAAAAGATATAGCCACATAAACAGACAAACGGTTCATTGCGAACAAAGCAGAGGCCAATGCCGCAAGTCCGTAAATAAGATACCACGTAGTAGCATCCGGGTCATTATACTGTAGATAGGCGGCCCAAGTGAAAAGAATGGCGAATACAACGCCCACTATTTTAAAGAAATTTTTCATATTTCCTCCGTTACGTGCTCCTTAAGGATAGTATACACATCCGTAGCTTCTATATCATCCTCAAAAGAAGAATTGATCTGATCGGTTATCAATATAGGGTAATCTGCCTTGTCTTCGGGAATTCTACCATGAGAACCTTTTACTAAAGTAGCATCTAGCGGAATAATATTCATAACCGTTCTAAAACCCATTTTTTTCTTCAACAACTTAGCTACAACTTTTGCCATAACCAATTTGTCTTTTGGGTTTGTCAACATTTCTACTGGGTCGTAACCTGGCTTTTTATGAATATCAACCATACGTGCGTAATCCGGTGCCTTGGCATCATCTAACCAAAAATAATAGGTAAACCAAGAATCGGCATCTGCTACCACAACTAGGTCTCCACACCTCTCATGCTTTAAATTAGCTTTTTCCAACTCCTCACCTGTCAAAACCTTTTCTACTCCAGAAACGGTCTCCAATAAAGCTTTGACTTCTAATTTTATAGATGGGTCGTTCAAATACACATGTGCAATTTGATGATCGGCCACCGCAAAAGCCCTACTCTGCCCCGCATCCAAAAGCTCCAACCCACGTTCTTCCCTAATAGCGATATACCCCTTGGAACGTAGAATTCTATTTAAATGAATAGGGTTGTTTACATCCGTAATACCATATTCCGACAGCAATACAATACGCGCGTTACGCTGTTTAAAATGAGTCACCAACTGCTCAACAACAGCATCTATCTCCTTTAAATCCCTTTTTATTTTGCTGAAATCCAACCCGTGGCGCTGTAAGTTGTAATCTAGATGTGGAAGGTAGACAAGAGACAATGTTGGATTGTGCATCTCATCCGTACGAATGGCAGCATCGGCAATCCACTTACTAGATTTTATAGAGGTTTTTGGGCCCCAAAATTGAAATAACGGAAAAGTACCCAACTCATCTTGCAATGTATCCCTGAGCTCCGGAGGATAAGAGTATACATCCGGAATCTTTCGGCCATCAGCCAAATAGTTTGGCCTTGGCGTTAAGCTATAATCTACACTAGAATACATATTGTACCACCAAAAATGGTTGGCACATGTAAAATGTTCGTCTTCCTTTTTTAATTGGTCCCAAAGCTTTTCGCTCTGTACCAATTTATTGGACTGACGCCAGAATTTCACTTCACATTCGTCCTTAAAATACCATCCATTGCCAACAATACCATGCTCATTAGGTGTTTTACCCGTTAGGTAAGTAGATTGTGCCGAACATGTTACTACTGGTAAAATTGGACTTATGTAAGCCGATTTTCCCTTTTTTAAGAAAGATTCTATAAATGGGGTATGTTCCCCAATAAGCCGCTGGGTCAAGCCCACAACATTAATCACTAGCGTTTTTTTCATCCTCTAAAACTTTTCAACAAACCACTCAATCTCTCTGACAATAGACTCCGAAAGGTCTCTTTTCAAAGCGGAGGGAAGAACATCCCATGTATAGGTCTCTATTTCCAAGTGCTCGGAAACAGGATTATTTTTTAAATATTCCATCACTTTTACGATATGGTCTTGCGTAGAATCCAACACCCCAAACCGTTCCAAAAATATAGGTACGTGAAAATGCGCACGTAACTCCTTAAAATCACGCTTATGTTCCAAGACAATAGGCAGATCGTTATAGGTTTTTACCTTTCCATCCACCTGTTCGGTAACCTGATGCAGGTATGTAGGCTCATCAAAAAGAGCCAAGGCCTCCCATATTTCATCATTTCCTGACGGATTGGCAAGTATTTTCAGGGCCGCACTAACTTGAATTTTTCCAATCGCTATTCCCGCGTCGGCGAACTTCTTAAATGTGTCCGAAGGTTCTTCGTAGGCCAATGAAAAATGGCAGATATCATAACAGACTGTAAGATACCGGTGTATAATTTTATTGGCTTCTGAAGCATCCAAACCAAGTTTATCGGTAATTACGGACGTTCCGATGGGTATAAGGTAATCCCTAAAAAAATGAAGCACCTCGTCACTGTTTTCCAACATGCCATCTGGCTCCGGTTCTATATCTAGGTGCACATATTTTCCAGTTCGCTTTTCTATGTGATGTAGATGAATGGCTACTTCCACCATATTCTTTGCTCCGGTCTCAAAAGCTGATTTTGTAGCCTCTTCCGTAGTATGCCAATATTTGTAACTCACTGGAGAGGTAGATATTCCACCAGATATACCTTCAGGAAGCAAAGCCTCTAACTGATCGAACAAACGTTTGGTATAGATCAATCGTTCAGCAGTGGTCCAATCCGGGGTATGTACATCATCCTTTACACGTTCATTATGAAAGTTGCCGTATGGAAAACCGTTCATAGTAAAAACATACACTTTGTTCTTGCCCAACCATTGCTTGAATTCTTCCAGATTACCGTTCATGGCAAGCTCTTCACTAGCTTTGTTGGATAACCGCAACCCTAATCCAAAAGGTGTGTCCAAAGCTACTTTTTGCTTTATCTGGGGAACATGCTCCTTTAGACTATCAAACGTAGTCTTCCAATCAAATCCGGGGTGAATATTGGTACAATAAGTGAGTTGAAAATTGTTATCTATCTGCAAACTACCCTACTTTAAGTTTTGAAATTTCGTTTACCATGTCCAGTGCCTTTTTCATGGTCTGGCGGTCAATCTGATGAACATCATGCTTAACACCTAAATCAGAAATAAGTGTTATAGTAAGTTCTCCTCCTAAATGCTCGCGAAACTCTTCTATTCCGTTCAGCAATTCATTTACCTCTTTCTCGGAAGCCAATGGAAAGCTTAAATCAAAACCAATGTTCTGGAAAACAGCCACCACACGGTCTAAATCCGCTTTATTAATCAAACCTGTTAAATGCGCATAAGCCACATCTAATACTATGCCTTTTGCAACGGCTTCGCCATGACGTAGGGCGTAATTGGTCATATATTCCAATTTATGGGCCGCCCAATGCCCAAAATCCAAAGGTCTGGACGAACCACTCTCAAAAGGGTCTCCGCCTTGGGCAATATGGTGCATATGCATTTCGGCACACCTATATATCGTGTACTGCATTGCTTCCATGTCTCTATCCCGCAATTTATATGCGTTTTCCTCCAAATACTCAAAAAAGACCTTATCCTTGATCAATGCGACTTTTAAGGCTTCGGAAATACCGGAAATCCAATCGCGTTGCTCTAAGGTTTTTAGAAAATCCGTATCGTTTATAATCGCATATGGTGGCGCAAAAGTGCCAATGAAATTCTTTTTCCCAAAAGCATTCACACTATTTTTAACGCCCACAGCGGAATCATCTTGAGACAAAACAGTTGTTGGTATACGAATTAATTTTACACCTCTATGCGCAATTGCCGCGGCGTATCCTGCCATATCAATTACCGCTCCTCCACCAATTACCACAACAAATGAATGTCTGCAAATAGCATATTCGCTAACTCCTTTAAGTATTGCTTCAACTTGACTTTCATCATTTTTACATGCTTCGCCCCCTTGGACTATCATGCTCTTCATGTGCACCAGATTTTCAGGATAGTGCTTACAGTAAGATTTTATATTGTCCATAAGTGCCGGGTGCGCAGCCGCAACACCATCATCAACCACAAAAAGAAGTTTAACAGGCTCATTTTTATAGGCCTTAATAATATCCTTGAACAAGGTATTTTCGGTACCGAACAAGTTTTGGGTAAAGTGAAGGCCATATTGATATGAAACCTCAAATTTTTGTTCTATCGTTTTAAACATCATTTTTCTTTTGAACGCCAATAACAATTGACCTTAGGTAACCGCAAATAATTTTGATAGGCTCTTGGACACCGGAAGCAGTGCCAAAATAACCAACCCATACCACCAGTCCGAAAAAGCTACGGCAATGGACGAATCCAATAAAATTAACGCTATGACACCCGCCATAACCGCTTTTTTGATATTCTCCGGTGAGTTTATGGAATGTGCTCTTATCAAAGGCCTGAAAACCGTGAACGCAAACAATATCAAAAACAATAACGGAAATAAAAGCGCATCCGTATGTAGAAAAGCCATAGTTGCAACGGCTAAAATTACGGTTCCGTAGAGAACTCCTGCCAATACAATATGATTTTTATTTTCTCCATGCACTTCCCCTCTACTTATTAAAGTAATCGCAAAGATGTATACGATGGGTATGAAGGCCATGAACCAAAAACTAAAATCATTTAAGATGGACATGCCCAATAACAAGTTGATTCCCCTGCACAGCCCCATACTTAAAGGCCCGAAAAAATCATATTTCTTAGCAATTGCATCATATAAAAGTATGGCAAATGCCAATGCTACAGCAACCATTCCGGACGTTACGGACACAAGGAATGCCAACAGTACGCCAACAGTTAAAGTAACACCGCCATATAACGCCGCCGAATTATAAGGAACGATACCTCTAGGAATAGGCCTTTCGGGACGTTCTACTTGATCGATCTTAAAATCGAATACATCGTTTAGAATTACGCCTCCCGCATAGAGAAGTACGGATGAAAATATTAGGTATATCACATTAAAAAACCGCTCCGAACCTAGAAAATCAGTTTGAAGACCACCTACAAAAATACCTCCAATAGCTACACCGGCCAAAATATCGGCCGCAGCAGTCGGTAAATTAGCAGGTCTTGCCAATCGTGCATAACCAAGAAACGTGCGATTCATTATGTAATCTGATCAGAATCTATCCTAGGCTCCTGCCCCCTCAAAACACTGTTATCATTAAAAAGTTGCGTTTGATTAATTCCATTAGGCTTTAACCAGTGCTCTTCCTTCATTTTACCATTGGAACCAAAAATATCCAATGCATTTTGATAACATGTCTTTACAACATCCTCTCTTGCAATTCCTCTTTTAAGCATAAGGTTTGCCGTCTTTGGCACCGCCAAAGGATCACTAACACCCCAATCTGCAGAGCTATCTACAATGATATTGTTGCTACCATATTTTTTGACCACTTCTACCATACGTTCGTTACCCATTTTTGTCTTTGGGTAAATGGTAAACGCTGCAATGAAACCTCTATCAAGAACGTCTTTAACGGTTTCCTCGTTATTGTGGTCAATAACCACTTTTGAAGGGTCTAAACCATGTTCCAAACACACCTCCATACTTTTTAAAGTACCTGCTTTTTTATCGCGGTGGGGCGTATGCACTTGCACTACCATGTCTAACTCTTTGGCCATTTCCAGTTGCATACGGAAATATTTATCCTCCGCTGGCGTCTGGTCGTCATACCCTATTTCTCCAATAGCTACAACGTTCTGCTTGTGCACGTACAATGGCAAAAGCTCTATAACCTGCTCCGCCAATGCTTCATTGTTGGCTTCTTTGGAATTTAAGCCGATGGTACAATAATGCTGAATACCAAATTGGCTCGCCCTAAAAGGCTCCCAACCTACCAAACTACTGTAATAATCTTGAAACGAACCCACTTGCGTTCTTGGCTGTCCTAACCAAAAAGAAGGTTCTATTATAGCTACTACTCCGGCCGCGGCCATAGCCTCATAATCGTCCGTAGTTCGCGATGTCATATGTACATGCGGGTCGATTATCATCATTTTATCTTCCATACTAATCTTTTATATTTTTCCAGGTAATAATTTTACGCTCTACTTGAGTTTTTATTTCGGGATACTTATCCAGTAATTCTTTCGCTTTTGACGCTTCGGAATTATAGCAACATAATGCGGCCACTTTATTTTCAACAGGATTATCACTTGCAAACAAGCGCTCCATATCTTTCAATAAATTATCATCTAAAAATCCCGCGACCGGTCTCCAAAACAAAGGTTCAATCTCCCTTGAAGCCGCCCAACGTTCATGTGCATAATCTGAGATAATCCGTGCCAAGTCCTTATTGGCCCGCTCGTCAATATTCAAAATATTGGAGAGGTCTAACTGCATAAAGGCAGCCTTTAAAAACATTTGGTTCCATTGCTGATCATTAAAATATTTTGCCGGGTAAGGGTTCCGCATACTTATCGCTTCAAAAATAGTGGCAATGTTCGTACGCAAAGCTTCAACTGCGGTCTGCTTATAATTCTCCGCATTGGGCAATAAGATTAGAAATTTCAGAAAAGTTTCGAGCTCACCAATATCTGCAACTTGAATTAAATTGGCCACTTTGGGCACAAAAAAATCTTCGTTGGCATATAGCACCTTTATCAATAGATAAATACGCGCTACCTGAAGCGTTGTAGCTTTTTGAGTTTTTAAATATTGGGTTACTGCATCCGCATCCTCACTTAGATTCAGAATAGTGCCTGAATCTATTTTACTAGCCAGCAGGCTATAGGTCATATACAGGTCCTTAGTAGAACTTGAGCCAATGATCTGCTCTAATTTTTGTTGCAACCATGAATTTGTTTCCGAGTCTAAATTAGTGCTTAATAAAGACTGGAGCTTTTGGTCTATTTTGGTTAATTCCATAATCTGTTATTCGGGTTTCTTGACAAGTGGTAACAACCCTGCTTTTTTAACCTTTCGGTCTAATAAAAAACAACTATCTACAAAACTAATTATTCTTTAGGGGAAACTGGATATTTAAGATGCTAAATTCTAGTTATAGTTTACAAAGATTCTTGCTAATTTTACGAAAAATATAATTATGCTAGGCCTTAAGTTACCAACTGACCCCAGATGGGTGAATATTGTTGAGAAAAATATAGATGAGATTTTGACCGATCACGCCTACTGCGAACAAAAAGCAGCAAGCACGGCCATATCATTAATCATAAGTTTTCCCGAGTATACCGAGTTGGTGGAGGAAATGATAGCACTTTCTAGAGAGGAAATGGCCCATTTTAAAATGGTACATGACCGTATTACGGCTAGAGGACAAAGTTTAGGACGGGATAGAAAAGATGAGTATGTTCTTCAATTGATCAAATTCTTTCCAAAAGGCGGAAGCCGCACCACCCAATTGGTACATCGTCTTTTATACGCCGCATTGATCGAAGCCAGAAGCTGTGAACGCTTTAGATTGCTATCTGAAGAACTGGAGGATAAAGAACTTGCTGAGTTCTACCATAAGCTTATGGTAAGTGAAGCCGGGCACTACACCATGTTCCTAAAATTTGCAAGGCAATATGGAAATCGTGAAGAAGTGGACAAGAAATGGCAAGCACTCCTAGATTTTGAGGCTGAAATAATGAAAAACCTAAGTAAGAACGAAAGCATTCACGGGTAAGAATTTCAGGTTTTAGAAAAGCCCATATGCTTTAGCCTAAAACCTGAAACCCTAATTATTCCTTACTCTGCCATTGAAATATCCGGACCTAGTTTATTTTTGTAATAATCATATGTAGCAAACTGCGAACGTAGCTTAGGCTTATCATTTACACGATAAGCGTTATTCTGTTCTTCATTGAACACTCTAGCTTTTACATTATCGTTCCAAGAAATTTCATACGTATCTATCAACTCTTGTTTTACATCTTCGTCATAAATAGGACAACCTACCTCTACCCTATTCTCTAGGTTACGGGTCATAAAATCCGCAGAAGAAATAAACACTCTGGTATCACCATCGTTACAGAAAATAAAGATTCTTGGGTGTTCCAAAAACTTATCTACAATACTAATGGCCTCAATATTCTCGCTCATACCTTTTATACCGGGTATTAAGCAGCAGATACCTCGCACGATCAGTTGTATCTTAACACCGGCATTACTGGCTTCGTACAATTTATCTATCATTTTATACGAAGTAAAGCTGTTCATCTTAATTTTGATGTACGCCTCTTTACCCGCTTTAGCGTTCGCTATTTCCTTATCTATCAGTTTTATAAAAAAAGATTTGGTATAATGTGGAGACACTATTAGATGCTTGTACTTATTGATTTTATAGGTTGTCTCAAAGAAATCGAAAACCTTATTCAATTCTTTTAGAATACGCTCATTTGCCGTAAACAGTGTATAATCCGTATAAATTCTTGCAGTAGACTCGTTAAAGTTACCTGTGCTTATAAATCCATAGCGCTTCAGCACCCCGTTTTCCTCTCTTTCTATCATACATATCTTACTATGTACTTTAAGCCCTGGTACACCAAAAATGAGTTTTACACCTTCCGCCTGAAGTTCCTCGGCATATCTAATATTGGCTTGTTCATCAAAACGTGCGCGAAGTTCTATTTGCAAGGTCACCTGTTTTCCATTCTTAACCGCATTGGACAAACAAGCGGCCACCTGAGAATCGTTGGCAAGACGATATACCGTAATCTTGATCGCTTTTACCTTTGGATCTAGAGCGGCTTCCCTTAAAAATTTAAGCACATATGAAAATGTATGGTAAGGCGTGTACTGCAAATAATCCTTATCAGCTATTTTCTCAAGCAGACTACCTTCAAGATTTAAACCTTTTACCGGTAAGGGAGCTATTTTACTGTACATTAAATCTTCTCTTCCCAAACTAGGGAAACCCATATAATCCCGCTTGTTATGATATCTACCTCCCGGTATAACACTATCCGCATCCTCGATCCCCATTTTATCCTTAAGAAAATCCAACGTATCCAACTCTATGTTCTTGTCATATACAAAACGTACCGGATCACTAATTTTCCTATGTTCTACACTGGAGTAAATTTTCTCAATAAAACTTTTACTTAAATCATTATCTATATCAAGTTCCGCATCTCGCGTAATCTTGATCATATGAGAGGATATGGACTTATAATCGAACATAGGGAAAACACTGTCCATACAATACCGGATAATATCATCCAGAATAATCACATAGTTCTTATCACCCTCTTTAGGCAGAACCACAAAACGGTCAATACCCTTAGGAATTTCAATAAGTGCATATCGTTTTTCCTTTTTCTCAAAGGTACGTTTGGTGCGATCATCACTCTTTAAAACCATCTTTACGGCTAAATATGCCGCTGTATCCTTTAACATTGGAAACTCCGCCAAATCATTTAAAATGATGGTCATAAGCTGCGGACTCACCTTTTGAATGAAGTATTTCTTAACGAACTCCCCTTGTTTCTCGGTCAATTCGTTTTCCTTAAGAAGATAGATATCCTGATTTTCTAACTCCTTCTGTATTTCGTCTAAAATCTCAACACTTTTGCGTTGCTGCTCAATTACAAATTTGGTAATCTCTTCCAGTAAATCCTTGGCCTTCTCACCACCTAAAACACTTTTGCCCGATTTTCCCGCTTCAAAAATTCGTTTTACGGTAGCATAACGCACTTTAAAAAATTCATCTAAATTGTTGGAAAAAATTCCTAAAAACCGAAGACGTTCTATTAACGGTACATTCTCATCCTCGCACTCTTGAAGCACTCTTTCGTTAAAACGCAACCAGCTTATTTCTCTGTTTATATATTTGTAATTTGTCTTTATCATTTATCTAAGGTCTTTCGGGAAAATGGTTTGTTTTGTTGTTCCTTTTGTTACTGAATTCCAGCTATTGACCGGAAAACTGAGCTGTACCAGGCCACTGGTCGTAACGTTGTCAATATAGGTATTTCCCAAAGAATTGGCAACATGGGTAAAAGCGTGATTATGACCAAAAATCATCACAGAATCTAACGAATCATCAAGGTTTGATATAAAGTCAAAAACCGATTCCCCTGAAAAATCATACAGTTCGTTCGTAATCTGTACCAAGGACAAAGAAATATTGAGCTGTCTAGTAAAAATCATAGCGGTGTGCAATGCCCTATTTGCGGGACTTGAAAAAACGGCGTCTATATTTTCTCCTTGAGAATTAAACTTGGAGGACACTAAAAGTGCATCGTTCACACCTCTTTCCTGAAGCGGCCGATCTTTATCGCTCACCGAATAATCCCAAGAAGATTTCCCATGCCTGACCATTATCAATGTTTTCATTTAACCCAAATTTAAAGTTTTAAAAATGTTTAGCCCCTTCCAAATTTTGCTCTAACCTTCGGTTTAAGGTGCCAATCTTTCCATTTTCCAATCCAAACCATTAATTAAGCTATACCTAATACGATCATGCAAGCGGTTAGGTCTTCCTTGCCAAAATTCCAATGATTGCGGTTTTACAATATACCCGCCCCAATAGTCCGGTCTTGTTATTTCCTTGTCCTGGTATTCTTGCTCTAATTGCTTTAACTTATTTTCCAAATCTTCCCTAGATGCAATAACAGAGCTTTGCTCAGAAACAATGGCTCCAAGCTTGCTCCCATCCGGGCGGGACTCAAAATAACCGTCAGACATATTTTCGGCAATCTTTTCGGCCTTGCCTTTTATAATAATCTGTCTTTCCATATTAGGCCAAAAAAAGGAAATACACACATTTGGGTTAGCGGCTATTGCCTTGCCCTTTTCACTATGGTAATTGGTATAGAATATAAATCCCTCATGGGTAAACTTTTTTAAAAGCACCACCCTACTTTTAGGGTAACCGTCCAAACCAATAGTTGAAACGGTCATAGCATTTGGTTCATCCACTCCGTCCGATGCTTCCGTTTCATAGAACCATTTTTGAAACAACTCCATAGGATTATCCGAAATGGAATCTTCCAAAAGGGCACTCTTTTCATATGATTTGCGATAATCGCCTAAATCTTTCTGCATAATTTTCTTGCTAAAATCCTTTTAACCAAAGTTCAGCAAAAGATTGGTAACGAAAAAGTAGGAAGGAAACTAAAACTCAAAAAACTTGCCGTCATCGGCAAGTTCTACATTGGAGAAAACTTCCAATGCTTCGCCTTTAAAAAACTCTATGGATTTATATCGGGTAGAATAGTGACCTAAAACCAGCAAACCCACGTTTGCCGCTTTGGCGATTGCCGCTGCTTCCTTGGCCGTAGAGTGCTTAGTTTTTACCGCTAAATGGGCCTCTGTCTCCAAAAAAGTGGACTCATGATACAATGCCGTAGCGTTTTTGATTTGACCAACAATATCTGGCTTATAACCGGTATCACTACAATAAGCATAACTCTTAGGGGTTGGCGGATCAAAACTCAACTTGGCATTAGGAACCACAGTTCCATTATCTAACGTAACATCCTTGCCGTTTTTTATATTTTGAAAATAGGCCCTATCCACCTTATACTTTGCAACCGCTTCTACATTAAGTTTACGCTCCCCTGGTTTCTCTTTAAATAGAAAACCGTTTGTATATACCCGATGATTTAACCGAATAGTTTCTACAGAAATTTTATCGTCTTCAAAAACAATTTCCGATTCCCTATTTGAAAGCTCATGAAAATACAGTTGATAATTGGTCCATGAATCACCAAGCTTTAGGAGTAAGGTAATAGCTTCTTTAATTCCCTTGGGGCCGTAAATATGCAATTCTTTTTCCCTGCCTAACAACCGAAAAGTGGAAACCAAACCTGGGAGACCAAAAAAATGATCACCATGTAAATGGGAAATAAAAATATGGTTAATGCGCGAAAACTTTATTTTATGCTTTCGTAACTGTACTTGGGTACCTTCGCCGCAGTCTATCAAAAACATATGGTTCTTGACTTCCAAAACCTGAGAAGTAGGATTGGTTAACGTACGAGGTGTTGCAGCGTAGCAACCAAGAATATGCAGTTTCATTTTTCTAGTTCTTAGGCGAATAGCTTAAGGCTTCCTCAACCGTAAATTGCCCTTTAAAACTGAACGCATAAGGAGATTCACCATACTCATTAAGGTACCTAAGACGTTCTTTAGCCTCATCCGGAGTGGGTTCATGACCTTCCTTTGTGTACCACAGACACATGTGCATATCTGACATTTGGTGAAACCATTCCTTTTTTCTTCTCATGACACCCGCATGTTGCGAGGCATAGGTAAAATTGAACAAAGCTTCTTTGGATTCCCAAACGGACATATTGATAATAAGAAAATCATCTTCAAAAACGCGCAGGGCGGTAGCATTGTTGTCCTCACCTTTAAGTCTCCAGACAAAACCCGTACTCTTGTCTGCAATGGCATTTATACGATCTAGGTCATTTACAAAATCGGCCATTACAGGGCTATCTATTGGAGCCCGCATCTTAGCTATGTTTACTTGAGACAGGTGATAGTTACTCATAGGTCTAAATCTCGTTCAATTTCTTCCATTTCTATGATATCGTGGGCTTCTTGAATGGTTGGCACTACCATTATGGTATCCGGCACCTCATCATAAGAAACCTTATCTGTTACCAAAACAAAAGATTTCTTGGCTTTTTTATGCAAATCCGAAATTTGCAAAAACTCAAGAACATCATCTGCCTTCAACTTTGAAAAGGAAAAAAGGTTTACGACAATATTGTCATTCTTTATCTTTGGGTAAGCGTCATTTAGGTTTTTTAAGAAAATAGAAAGCGTGGTATTTTCTTGAAAAACGATAGTTGTAGAACCGTCCGAATCGAAAATCATACTTTTATTATTTTATTTTTGAAGCTAATAAATAAATCACTGCCATACGAATGGCAACTCCATTTTCTACTTGATTTAATATAATGGACTGTTTTGAGTCCGCCACATCACTGGTAATTTCCACACCTCTGTTTATTGGACCTGGGTGCATAATTACTATCTCTTTATCTAAACTGTCCAGCAATTTTTTGTTGACACCAAATTGCTGCGTATACTCCCTAGTGGTAGGGAAATAACTAATATCCAGTCTTTCGTTCTGGATTCGCAACATATTTGCCACATCGCACCAGTTTAAAGCCTTTCTTAAATCCGTTTCTACTTCTACCCCTAATGATTCCACATATTTTGGCAGTAAGGTCTTAGGCCCACATACTTTTACGTTCGCACCTTGAAGCTTTAAAGCAAATATGTTGGACAACGCTACGCGGGAATGTAAAATATCCCCAACAATCACAACATTCTTACCTGCAACATCACCCAATTTTTCACGAATGGAATAAGAATCTAAAAGTGCTTGGGTAGGATGTTCATGAGCACCATCTCCAGCATTGACAATAGATGCTTTAACATGTTTGGACAAAAATATTCCCGCCCCAGGATTGGGATGGCGCATAACCACCATATCTACTTTCATAGATAGGATGTTGTTGACCGTATCTATTAGGGTCTCCCCTTTTTTAACCGATGATTGGCCCGCCGAAAAGTTAATGACATCCGCAGACAATCTTTTTTCTGCAAGCTCAAAAGATAGCTTAGTTCGGGTACTGTTCTCAAAAAAGATATTCGCAATAGTAATATCCCGTAAGGAAGGCACCTTCTTTATCGAACGATTAATAACTTCCTTAAAATGATCGGCGGTTTCGAAAATGAGCTGAATGTCATTCTCATTTAAATATTTGATTCCCAGTAAGTGTTTTACACTCAGTTCCGCCATTGTTATTTATTTATCAAATATATCACGTCTTCACCATCGTTCTCTTTCCAAAGAACCTTAACTTTTTCATCGTTTATAGCATCTACCTGCCTGCCCCTATAGTTTGGCTGTATAGGCAAATGTCTACTAAAACGCCTGTCTATAAGGGTTAGCAACTCTATTTCTGAAGGTCTCCCAAAAGATTGGATTGCCGTTAATGCAGATCTAATACTACGCCCGGTATACAGTACATCGTCTATAAGTACCACTTTTTTATCCTCCACCAAAAAATCTATTTTGGTCTTGGTTGCTTCCAAGGTTTTATCCCCCCTTCTAAAGTCGTCCCTATAAAAAGTGATATCCAAAAAGCCTAGCTTAATTTCCTTTACGCCGTATTCTTCCTGCAAAATTTTGGTTAACCTATCTGCCACAAAAATACCCCTAGGCTGAATGCCTATAAGTACGGTATCTTTAAAATCTAGATGGTTTTCGAGAAGTTGACATGCCAAACGATGGAGTATGATGTTTATTTCCTTTTCAGAAAGAAGTACTTTTTGCCCCATACTGCTCTATTGCTTTAGCTCAACAAAAATAGGGAATTCTAGTTAGAAAAAAAGTGATTTTTAAATGTATACCGTTTTCTTCCAAAGTAATAAAATCTAGAAGCTTCTTAAGTCCTTTAAAAATAGTTTTATAGACCAAAAAAAATCCCCATAACCAAAAGGCTATGGGGATTTCTATATAGATTAGTGTAAGATTTAGCTCTTACCTTCCATCTTATCTTTCAACGCTTGCAATGCTTCGTTAGCATCACCTAAAGTAGGCTTAGCTTCCTCTGCAGATGCAGCAGCTTTCTTCTGTGCCGCCTTAACGTTACGCTGCTCTTCTTCTCTGAAAATAGCAGTGTGACTTGCAACAACACGTTTGAAATCTTTGTTGAACTCAATGATCTTAAATTCGGCTTCGTCTCCTTTACCTAATTTCTTACCATCTTCCTTCTCTAAATGACGTTGCGGAATGAAAGCAGTGATATCTTCATTAAAGTCTATTGTAGCACCTTTATCAACGATATCGGTAATAGTTGCTTTATGAACAGTATCAACAGCAAATTCAGCTTCGTACTTATCCCAAGGGTTCTCAGTAGTCTGTTTGTGACCTAAGCTAAGCTTACGACCTTCAACATCCAACTCTAACACTTCAACCTCCATTTTGTCTCCAACAGAAACAAACTCAGATGGGTGCTTGATTTTCTTAGTCCAAGATAGATCAGAGATATAAATCAAACCGTCAATACCTTCTTCCATCTCTACAAAAACACCAAAGTTGGTAAAGTTTCTAACGATACCAGAATGTCTTGAACCAACAGGGTATTTAGTAGTAATATCAGTCCATGGGTCTGGAGTCAATTGCTTGATACCAAGAGACATTTTACGATCTTCACGATCCAATGTCAATACCACAGCTTCTACCTCATCACCAACTTTCACGAAATCCTGAGCTGAACGCAAGTGCGTAGACCAAGACATTTCAGAAACGTGGATCAAACCTTCGACACCTTCAACAACCTCAATAAATGCACCGTAATCTGCGATTACAACTACTTTACCTTTTACTTTGTCTCCTATTTTGATTTCATCGCTCAAGGCATCCCAAGGATGTTTCTCCAATTGCTTCATACCCAACTGGATTCTAGATTTGTTCTCATCAAAATCAAGGATAACAACATTGATTTTCTGATCCAATTCTACAACCTCGTTCGGGTGGTTGATACGGCTCCAAGACAGATCGGTAATATGTACCAAACCATCAACACCTCCGAGATCAACGAACACACCGTAAGAAGTAATGTTTTTCACAACACCTTCTAACACCTGTCCTTTTTCTAACTGGCTGATGATTTCTTTCTTCTGCTCTTCGATATCTGCTTCGATCAACGCTTTATGAGATACTACAACGTTCTTGAATTCATGGTTAATTTTAACCACTTTGAATTCCATTGTCTTACCAACGTACTGATCGTAATCACGAATAGGCTTCACATCAATTTGAGAACCTGGCAAGAACGCCTCGATGCCAAACACATCTACGATCATACCACCTTTAGTTCTACATTTAACGAAACCACTAACAATTTCTTCTTTATCGTGGGCCGCATTTACACGATCCCAAGCCATAATGGTTCTAGCCTTTCTGTGAGAAAGTACCAATTGGCCACTTTTATCTTCACGGATGTCTATAAGAACTTCAACCTTATCACCCACTTTTAAGTTAGGGTTGTAACGGAATTCGTTCAAAGAAATAACACCTTCAGATTTGGCATTGATGTCTATGATCGCCTCACGGTCGGTCAAATAAACTACCTTACCTTCAACTACCTCTTCATCGGCAGTATCTACGAAGTTCTCAGCTACCAACTTTTCAAATTCCTCTAATTTAGAGTCATCTACTCTTTCAATACCTTCTTCGTATTTCTCCCAATCAAAGTTTTCCAAAAATTCTTTTGGATCTTGCTTAGGAGCTTGTTCTTTTACTTCTTGTTTTGCCTCGGTAGAAGTTTCCTCTACCTGAGCTGTTGCTTTTTCTTCAGCCATTTGCTGATCTTAAATTTGTATTCTACGATGGCACAAGAGTTAAACAATGATCGCAGAAGTTGTTATATGTCAATTTTTTATCTTTCCTTTTCGCTCTTGATGAATTTGTAAAAAAGGAGTGCAAAAATACATCTTTTTTATTAGTTTACCAACCTTATTACCACAGCATTGTTACTGCAACCTTTTTTTACTCCATTTTATACGTAAAACAGTGGTTTTATCGTTATCTTGGGGTCAAGAATATTAACCATTAAAAAGTATTACGTATGAGCGTTAAAGCAAAATATCAAGAAGTTTTAAATCTTGGTGAAGAATTAGGTATAAAAAATGGAGATGTTTCCGAAGAAAACGGTGTGCTAAAAATTAAAGGCGAAGCCAACACCCAATATGAAAAGAATTTGCTTTGGGACAAGATAAAGCAATTGGGCGGCGAAAACCCTTCTGATCTTAAGGCCAATATTTCGGTAGGTGATTCTTCTGTGTATCACAGACATACGGTAAAGAGCGGTGAGTCTTTGAGCAAAATTGCAAAACAATATTACGGGGACCCAATGAAATACAAGCAGATTTTTGCTGCCAACACAGGTGTATTGACTAACCCGGATGTTATTCACCCTGATCAAGTTCTTGTTATCCCTAATATCTAAAAAGAACCGAAAACAAATAAAAAACGTGCCAGATTAATTTCTGGCACGTTTTTTTATACTTTCTCAATACAGCGATCGGCTATACTGAGTAGCCGTTCAAATTGTTCCTTGAGTCCCATATCACTATTATCGAACTCTATGGCATTATCCGCTTTACGCAATGGAGAAAATTCGCGGTGGGAATCTATAAAATCTCGCTTCTGCACATTTTCCAACACATCTTCATACGAGACTTCCTCCCCCCTATCCAACAACTCTTTATATCTGCGCGTTGCTCTTGCTTGTGGAGATGCAGTCATAAAAATCTTAAGCTCGGCATCGGGGAAAACTACGGTACCAATATCCCTGCCGTCCATAACAATGCCCTTTTCCTTGCCCATAGCCTTTTGCATTTCTACCAACATGTAACGTACTTCCTCAAGTTCAGCAATTCTACTCACATGTTTAGAAACCTGCATGGTGCGTATTTCTTTCTCCACGTTCTCATTGTTGAGATACATTTCGGCAAAACCAAGATCAGGATTGGGAACGAACTTTAACCTGATTTTTGGTAACAATTTCACCAAATCTTCAAGTCGTTCTTCCTTGCCACCAATAAATCCGTTACGCATAGCAAACAACGTTATGGCACGATACATTGCGCCCGTATCTACATATACATAACCTAATTCTTTGGCCAATTGCTTGGCCAAAGTACTTTTTCCGGTAGAAGAAAATCCGTCTATGGCAATTGTAATCTTAGACATTAGAGTTTTTTAGCGTTCTTAACTTTTTGGGCCGTAATAGCAATATCTACCACTTCGTGCATATCTGTAACGTAGTGGAATTTTAAGCCCTTAAGATACTCTTTTTTTATCTCTAAAATATCTCTTTCATTGTCTTTACAAAGAATTAACTCTTTGATTCTTGCTCTTTTAGCCGCTAAGATTTTTTCCTTTATACCACCAACAGGCAACACTTTTCCTCTTAGCGTTATTTCTCCTGTCATGGCCAAACTTTTCTTCACTTTCTTTTGCGTAAACAAAGAAACCAATGAGGTTAACATGGTTATACCAGCACTAGGACCATCTTTAGGGGTAGCGCCTTCCGGAACGTGAATGTGAACATTATACTTATCAAACACTTCTGAATTTATCCCAAACCTATCCGCATTGGACTTAATGTACTCCATAGCAATAGTGGCGGACTCTTTCATTACCTTTCCTAGATTTCCGGTAATATTTAAAGCTCCTTTACCCTTGGACAAGATTGATTCTATAAAAAGAATATCTCCACCAACACTTGTCCATGCAAGACCGGTTACAACCCCTGCTACATCATTATTTTCATACTTATCGCGCTCCAAACGTGCAGGACCCAAAACCTTTTCTATAATTTCATTGGTCACCTTTACATCGTACTCTTCTTCAATTGCAATATTTTTGGCCGCATAACGTACCATTTTAGCAATCTGTTTTTCCAAAGAACGAACTCCGGACTCACGCGTATATCCTTCTACTATTTTTTCTAATTGCGGTTTTCCAACGGAAAGGTCTTTTGGTTTAAGACCATGCTCCTTTAGTTGCTTTGGAAGCAAATGACGTTTTGCAATTTCAACCTTCTCCTCAATAGTATACCCCGTAACGTTTATGATTTCCATACGGTCACGTAGCGCCGGCTGAATAGTTGACAAGTTATTTGCCGTTGCTATGAACATCACTTTAGAAAGGTCATAACCCATCTCTAAGAAATTATCGTAGAACTCACCATTTTGCTCTGGATCCAGAACCTCCAACATTGCGGACGATGGATCACCTTGATGACTACTGGATAGCTTATCTATCTCATCTAAAATAAAAACGGGATTGGACGTTCCTGCCTTTTTCAAGCTTTGAACAATCCTACCTGGCATTGCCCCAATGTAGGTTTTACGATGCCCACGTATTTCGGCCTCATCTCTTAAACCTCCCAAAGATATTCTTACATATTCCCTTCCTAGGGCTTCCGCTACGGATTTACCCAACGAGGTTTTACCAACGCCCGGAGGTCCGTATAGACATAAAATAGGAGACTTCATATCGTTTCTAAGCTTTAGAACCGCTAAATATTCAATGATTCTTCGCTTTACGTCCTCTAGTCCGTAATGATCCCTATCCAATATTCTCTGAGCCCTTTTCAAATCGAACTTATCCTTTGAAAACTCGTTCCATGGTAAATCTAGAAATAGGTCCAAATAGTTTCTTTGGATGGAATACTCGGCCACTTGTGGATTCATACGCTGCATTTTTGACAATTCCTTATCAAAATGCTCCTTTACCTTTGCGTCCCACTTTTTCTTTTTGGCTTTCTTGCGCATTTCAACAATTTCATCGTCATGCGAAACTCCGCCCAACTCCTCTTGAATGGTCTTCATTTGTTGGTGCAAGAAATACTCACGCTGCTGTTGGTCCATGTCATTGCGTACTTTGGACTGTATATCATTCTTCAACTCCAATTTCTGAAGCTCAAGGTTCATATGTTTTAATGTGGCAAGTGCACGCTCCTGAAGATTGTTAATTTCTAACAATTCCTGTTTCTCCTTTACGCCAAGGTTAAGATTGGACGAAACAAAGTTGATTAAAAATGAATTGCTCTGAATGTTCTTAATTGCAAAAGAGGCTTCACTTGGTATGTTCGGGTTGTCTCTAATAATCTTTAGAGCCAAGTCCTTAATAGACTCTATAATGGCCAAAAATTCCGGCTCGGTCTGGTTAGGCCTTTGCTCGTTGGTATCCCTCACGGTAGCAGTCATATAAGGCTCTTCGGTAAGTATTTCAGCTACTTCAAAACGCTTTTTACCTTGTAGGATTACCGTAGTATTTCCATCGGGCATCTTCAACACTCTTAATATACGGGCTACCGTTCCCAGAACGTTTATATCTTTTACCGTAGGGTTTTCAGTATCCTTGTCTTTTTGAGATACCACACCTATTACCTTGGACCCATTGTTGGCATCCTTGATCAAATTAATAGACGAATCCCTGCCGGCTGTAATAGGAATTACCACACCAGGAAACAAAACGGTATTGCGTAAAGGCAATATTGGTAGTGTTTCTGGCAAGGCTTCATTACTCATCTCTTCCTCGTCTTCTGCGGTCAAAAGGGGTATCAGCTCAGCATCTTCATCAATGGACTGTAGCGACATATTGTCAAAATTCGTGAATTTAGGATCTCCCATAGTATCAATTGCGGTCATTCTGTCATTTTAATGACAGAAACCCTTAGTTATCTGTTATCTTCATATTCCTCTAAGACACTGTAAACATTACTAAAATGTAGAATAGTGCCTTTTCTATCGGTGCAATATTGACAATTCTTATGCCATACCCAAAGAAATGCCGTTCATTTATTTTTCCCACCAAACTGTAACAATCCATATCTTAGGTCATCTTTAAGAAAACCTTTCACTTTTTGAGCCAAGAAAGAGAACATATTGACACTTTATTACAAATGTGTCTGGACGGAAAGCAAAGTGCCCAGCTCGAAGTTTACAATCGTTATTACAAGGCCATGTACAACACGGCCGTACGTATTGTAAAAAAGAGCGATGAAGCCGAAGATGTCATGCAAGAATCGTTTCTGAACGCGTTTACGAAACTGCATACGTTTAAAGGCGAGGTAACTTTTGGCTCTTGGTTAAAACGCATTGTAATAAACAATAGTATCTATCACTACCGAAAGCAACAGAAAAAAAACGAAGTTGCCATACAAGATGTATTGTACAAGGTTGAAGATAATGATATAGGTGTCGCAGACCCTCATGCGTTAACTGAAACGAAGGCTCAAAAAGTGATGGAAACCATGAAGTGTTTAAAGGACAACTACAGAATTTCTTTGACCTTACATCTTATTGAAGGTTACGATTATGAAGAAATCGGTGAAATTATGAATATGAGTTATGCCAATTGTAGAACCACTATTTCCAGGGCCAAGGAGAGCCTAAGAAATAAATTGATGGAAGCTTAAGATGAAAGAAGACAATATAGATAAACTATTCAAAAACCTAGAAGGTTCTTTTGACCTTGAGGCACCCGCCCATGGCCACGAGCAACGGTTTTTAGAAAAACTGGACACCCAACAAGGCACTAAGACCTTAACCGGAAAGAACAAATCTTGGTGGAAACCTTTGTCCATTGCAGCCTCTATTGCAATTCTATGTACAATTGTATTTAACGTGTATAAATCAAAGCCGTCTTTGGAACAGCAGGTTGCCCAGATATCACCGGAAGTATCACGTACTGAATTTTATTTTGCGAGCCTTATTGAACAACAGGTCAACACACTTAAAAGCGAAAGCACGCCCGAAACCAAAAAGATAATTGATGACACCATGATACAACTTAAGAAACTGGAAACCAATTACACCCAATTGGAGCAAGACTTGGTTAATGGAGGCAACAGTAAACTCATTTTAAGTGCAATGATCACAAACTTTCAAACGCGTATTGACCTATTACAGGACGTTCTCAATACAATTGAAACCATAAAAAATTTAAAAAATTACGATAATGCAAAAACTACAATATAAATCCATTGCCCTATTTTTTCTGATGGTTCCCATGTTACTCATGGCAAACACCAGAGAACCAAAAGGCAAACACAGCAAAGAAAAAACCATAAAAAAGGAGTTTTACGTCAATGCCGATGCTCTTTTAAAAGTTAACAACAGCTATGGCAATGTGAACATTATTTCTTGGAACGAAAACCGCATTCTTATTGAAGTTCATATTAAGACCAACAGCAATAACGAAGAAAAAGCTCAGGAAAAATTAGATGGGATTTCAGTAGATTTTGAAGCCTCAAAAAGCATAGTTTCCGCTAGAACCAACATTGATAACAATAATAGTAGATGGGGGTGGAACTGGGGAAAAAGCAATAATGTAAACATGCAAATCAACTATACTATAAAGTTGCCGGTAAAGAACAATGTTGATCTAGACAATGATTATGGCAGTATTAGTATTGACCGAGTAGACGGGCATGCAAAAATAAACTGCGATTATGGCAGGTTGGATATTGGGGAACTGCGTGGCAGGAACAATCAATTGAATTTTGATTACACTACAAAATCTACCATTTCCTTTATTAACAGCGGTAAAATTTCAGCTGATTACTCCGGTTTTCACATTGAAAAAGCAGGTGATTTGATTATTAGTGCAGACTACACCAACGGTTCCGTAGCCCAAATGAAAAACTTGCAATATAACAGCGACTATGGTAAAATTGAAATTGCCGAAGTCAACAACATACATGGAACAGGAGATTATATTAATGTTCAACTGGGTACGGTTCACGGCAATGTAGATATCGTAGCGGATTACGGCTCCCTAAAAATAGCGAACATGGCCCAAGATGCCGGAAATATGCAACTAAGAACAGACTATACCGGGGTTAAAATAGGCTATGATCCTAATTACCACTTCAACTTTGAGATTAAAACATCTTATTCAGGCGTTAGTGGTAAGGATGATTTTGAAATTAATATAAGCGAAGAAAAAAATACAAGTAGGTTTTACAAAGGCTATTACGGTTCTAACAATAGTGGTAATTCCGTTTCTATTTCTAGCGACTACGGGGGCGTATCATTCTATAAAAATTAAATCATCATCATAATCAATTAAAACAAACAGTCATGAAAAATTGGATCGTATTAAGTTTAGCATTAGCAGCCGTTTCTTGTTCCGCACAATGGGGAAAAGGCATTAAAGGCAATGGAAATGTAGTGAGTATAGAGCGTAGCGTTGGCGATTACGATGCCATTGCGGTTTCCGGCTCTTTTGACGTAGACCTTGTAGAAGGCAATGAAGGAGAACTAGTGATTAGCGGAGAACAGAATTTATTGGATTACATCGTTACCGAAGTACAGGGTGAAAAATTGGTCATAAGAGTCAAAAAAGGCATAAGCATAAGGCCTTCTTTACACAAAGGCAGCATAAAAGTAAAAGTACCTGTAGAACGTATTGATGCGCTAAGTCTATCCGGTTCCGGGGATATTGTTGGACACACTACTTTAAAAACCTCCAGATTCAAAACATCTATGTCCGGTTCGGGTGATATTACTTTAGATGTTACAACGGATGCCCTTGTGGCCTCCATGTCCGGTTCTGGAGATATGAACCTAAGTGGTAATACTCATGATTTTGAAGCTACAATTTCCGGTTCTGGAGACATTAGGGCCTACGATTTAAATGCCGATAATGTAGAAGCCACAATCTCCGGTTCTGCGGATATAAAAGTTACGGTAAACGAAAAATTAAAAGCAAGGGTTTCCGGTTCCGGAGATATTAGCTACCGCGGGAACCCCAAAAAAATAGATACAAAAACATCGGGTTCGGGCGATGTTTCTAAAGGATAATACATCAAAAAGCGATTACTACAGTCATCTAACTAAGCCTCTTTTATAGAGGCTTTTTTATTTACCCGCGTTAAAAGAAACATCCCTATTAAGAAAAATAGGCCTAAAAATATGATTGAATACCTAATGCTTCCAGTAATCTGGGCAATGTAACCATAGCTCAACATTCCTATCACAATTCCTATTTTTTCCGAAACATCGTAAAAACTAAAATAAGAAGTGGTGTCTACCGCATCTTCCGGTAATAGCTTGGAATATGTTGATCTAGATAAGGATTGTATACCCCCCATCACAAGGCCCACCGCCCCGGCGGTTATATAAAATTCCATAGGTGTGGTAATTGTATAGGCAAAAATGCAGATGAAAATCCAAATAAGGTTCAAAACAATTAAAACGTTGATGTTGCCAAAACGTGATGAACAACGCGACGTTACAAAAGCCCCTAAAACCGCAACAATCTGAATGAGCAAAATACTAACAATCAGCCCCGTAGTGGAATCCGTGGTACCCCAATCCAATTCTTCTATTCCAAAATAAGTAGCGATCAACATAATGGTCTGTACAGCCATACTGTACACGAAAAACGCACCCAAATATCGCTTTAACGGCACGTTGGTCTTTATCTTTGACCAAATAAGCTTCAATTCCTTAAAACCGTTAAACAGTATATCCTTTGTAAAAGTTTCCTTTTTATTCCCTTTGGGGAGATGATAATAAGTGTATTGACTAAAACCGATCCACCATAAGCCCGTTAGCACAAAAGAGAGCCGGGTAGGTGTTGATTCGTCTTCAAACCCAAACGAATCAAACTTTAAAATCATTGCCAAACAAATAATCAAAAGAACTACACTACCAATGTATCCCAAAGAATATCCTTTTGCGCTTATAGCATCTTGCTGTTCGGGAAAAGCGATATCCGGCAAATACGAATTGTAGAAAACCAAGCTAGACCAAAATCCTATTAAAGCAGTAAAATAGCACAACAGGCCAAACCAGAGGTAATCCATGCTAAACCAATAGAGCCCTATGCACGAGAGAGCCCCCAGATAGCAAAAGAACTTCATAAATATTTTCTTGTTGCCTACGTAATCCGCAATTCCACTTAAAAACGGACTTAAAAACGAGACCACCAAAAAAGCCGCTGCCGTTACGTAACTAATTAAAGTATCATTATTAAAATCTACTCCCAAGAAGCGTACTGTGTCATCTAGAACATTACCTTCCTTGTCCTTGACCAAGGTTAAGGCTCCGTAAAAAATAGGAAATACCGCTGAAGAGATGACCAAATTATAAACTGAATTGGCCCAATCATAGAATGCCCAAGCATTCAGTAGTTTTTTACTTCCTTTTGGAAGGTTGGTTTTTGGCATAATGGTATAAAAAAACCGTTCTTTTTGAGAACGGTTTTAAATATACAATAATTGTAAGATTTACTGAAAACTAGTAACCCCAAACTTTTTGGCCTCAGCTTTTGCCGCTGGAGCCCATTCCGTAAGATTATTGATCCTAGTATCATTGGAAGGGTGCGTACTCATAAACTCCGGCGGAGCTTGACCTCCACTATTGGCCTTCATACGTTTCCACAATTCGGCCGCTTCCGTAGGGTCATAACCTGCAATAGCCATAATCTGAAGACCTATACGATCCGCTTCTGTCTCATGGCTTCTACTGAACGGCAACATTACCCCTACTTGAGAACCAACACCATAGGCTTGGTTGAACATTTCCCTTTTCTGTGGATCTTGAATAGCCACATTTCCGGCTACCGCCCCTAATTGTTGTAACGTTCCGGCGCTCATACGTTGTGCGCCATGATCGGCCAGTGCGTGCGCTACTTCATGCCCCATTACAACGGCTACACCTCTTTCACCGGCACAAATGGGCAAAATACCTGTATAGAAAACAATTTTCCCTCCTGGCATACACCAAGCGTTCACTGTTTTATCATCTACCAGATTGTACTCCCATTTATAATCTTTAAGATATCCGGAATACCCATTGGCGGTCAACCATCTCTCTGCTGCGGAAGATATACGTTGCCCCACTTTTGTTATCATTTTGGCATCCGCCGAATTTTCAACCACTTTGTTTTCCGTCAAAAATTGGTCATACTGAGCAAATGCAGTTGGAAAAAGCTGACTGTTCGGATAAAAATTCAACACTTTTTTCCCTGTAAACGGATTTGTTTTACAGGAAGCTACCCCTAAGAAAAGGGCGAGAACTAAAATTACTTTTTTCATAACGGTTATGTTTAGACCTGTAAAATACGAAAAAACTTAAATGGCAGTTATGCGCAATTGCGTAAAATCTTTGCTTACATGAACCGTATTATCCCCATTTGGCATAATAGTTTTTAAATCCACATCTTCGTTATCTATCTGTACTTTACCAATTTTAAAGGGAAGACCGTGCAAATTGATTTTAAACGTCTCGTAACTGGTAATAAAAGCCCCGTCTTTAAATTGTTGTATTTTAAGTTCCCCTTCTTTACCCAGAAGTTTAAAATTTCTTAGACTATATTTTCCGTTTTCGTAGGCATAACCATCTTCGGCATCTTCATAGACCGCAGAGTTTTCCTCTCCTTCGGTAAAATATACATCCAATATAAGTTCTTTAATTTCCAACTCTCCTACATATTGCTGTACCGGATATTTTGGAATAATGGCACCTGCCTTTATGAAAAGTGGAATCTTATCAATATCTGCTACAACCCATTTTTCTTTCCCTCCTTCAACAATTTCATCGTTCCAATAATTGTACCAATTCCCTTTAGGAATATACATTCTGCGCCCTTTAGCATTTGGCTCTTGAATTGGACATACCAAAATCTGTTCTCCAAAAATAAACTCATCCGTTCTAAAATGCGTTTGCGTATCTTCTTGGTCATAACAAACTATAGGTAGCAACATTGGAGTTCCTTCTTTTGAATACCTCCAAAACATTGTGTACAGGTATGGTAGCAATTCATAACGTAATTCTATGAACTTTCTAACAATATCCGTAATCTCCGTTCCAAAGGACCAAGGCTCCTGATCGCCATGATCTCCACTGGAATGCACTCTGCAGAAAGGGTGAAAAATCCCTAATTGAATCCATCTGGCAAAAAGCTCCCCGTTTGGTTGTTCCGCAAAACCGCCAATATCCGAACCTACAAAAGAATAACCGCTCATACACATACGTTGCATTTGCACATTGGCTATCCATAGATGTTCCCAAGTGGCTACATTATCTCCCGTCCAAGTTGAAGCAAAACGTTGCGTACCGGAGTAAGCCGCTCGCGTAATAACCAAGGGTCTCTTAGGGTACACATATCTTTTAACACCTTCATAGGTTGCCCGTACCATTTGCATACCGTAAATGTTATGCGCTTTTCTATGGCTACTAGGGTGGCCGTCATAATCATGACGTGTATCCAATGGTGCCGTTTTAGAAGGTACTTCCATTACCGCAGGTTCGTTCATATCGTTCCAAACGGCATGCACCCCTATCTCGGCCATAAATTCCTTATAAAGTTCCGCCCACCATTCCCGCACTTCAGGATTGGTGAAATCAGGAAAATTACATTCCCCGGGCCATACTTTACCCTTCATTCGTGGACCATCTGCCCGCTTACAGAAATAATCGTTTTCTACAGCTTCTTGATATATCCAATAATCTTTGTCCACTTTAATTCCCGGATCAATCATGACTACGGTCTTAAAACCGTCTTCATATAGTTCATCGATCATACGTTTGGGTTCGGGAAATCTCTTTTTATCCCATGTAAAACACCTAAAACCGTCCATATAATCAATATCCAAATAAATGGCATCACATGGAATTTTAAGGTCCCTGAACTGTTTGGCTATATCCTTTACATTACTTTCCGGAAAATAGCTCCATTTGGACTGATGATAGCCCAAAGCCCATAAAGGCGGTAGTTCTGGCGCTCCCGTAAGGTTGGTATACGCTCTTACCACTTTATGCATTTCCGGTCCGTAGAAAAAGTAATAGTTCATTTCACCACCATCTCCCCAAAAACTTGTGGTTGAACGGCGTTCGTGAGCAAAATCAAAATGGGTTCTAAAACTATTATCAAAGAAAATACCGTATGCTTGGCCGCTGTGCAGGCCTATATAAAATGGAATCGCTTTATATAATGGGTCTTGATCTTTACCATATGCGTATTGATCGGTTACCCAATTATTGACCCTTTTTCCCTTAAGGTTACTATGAGTAGCTTTATCACCCATACCGTAGAAGCTCTCCGTATTCTGAGTTATTTTACTCATCTTCACAGTATTACCGCCGTGTTCGTAGTTTTCTTCCCAGTGAAAGCCTAATTCATCTTCACTGATGATATTACCGTTTAAATCGGATATTTGGGTACGTAATGTTTTTTTGTCTACAAGGACCTGAAGTTTTGAGGTCTCTATAATGTATTCCGTTTTTGTTTCCAAGCAATCTAGGTGACTATACCCTCGGCTCGCGTTAGGATCAACGGCATATGAAAAATCTGGCTGAAACGCATGCTCCGTAGCATAACGGAACCGTATGGTCCTATCCTGAATTACCGTGACTTCTAAGATTACACCGTTTTCGGTAGTAAAATAGAACTTATCCTTATCCCTTACATAATCTACAATATGATTTGGGTAAAGGTTTCCTTTATATTCTAGTTCTGTATTGGTTATCATTAGTTTGATATTTAAAGACTAACAAAAAAAAGACTTTAAACCTTAAAAACGAAATGATTTCACAACATTTACCAACTATTGTCATTATAGTAGAGCAACTTACTGAAAAATAACAATACCTAAAGGTGGAATAGTCAATTCTACGGATTGTTCGCGACCATGCCAAGGTTTTTTCTTTATCCCCGAAATTTTAGGGTCAATTCCCGCTCCTCCGTACTTTTTATCATCACTGTTTAGAATGATTTTTAGCTTACCTGAGGTCTTAGGTATACCCACTCTATATTTTTCCCTAGGAACAGGTGTAAAGTTGCATGCAATAAAGATATCATCTTCCGTATCATGGCCTCTTCTAATATACGTAAGTACCGAGTTTTCATGGTCTCCATAATCTATCCACTGAAAGCCATCCGGACTAAATTGCTTCTGATAGAGGGCCGGAAAATTTTTATAAACAGCGTTCAAATCCTTTATAAGTTCTTGTATTCCACTATGAACTTCATACTGCGTAAGGTCCCAATCCAAACTTTTTTGAAAGTTCCATTCAGAAGTCTGTCCAAATTCACCACCCATAAAAATAAGGTTGGTTCCGGGATGGGTAAACATATAACCGAACATCAAACGCAAGTTTGCAAAACGCTGCCACTCATCGCCAGGCATGCGGTACACCAATGATTGCTTACCGTATACTACCTCATCATGTGAAAATGGCAACATAAAATTCTCCGTAAAGGCATAGGTTGCACTAAACGTAAGATCATTCTGATGGTGCTTTCTATAGATAGGTTCTTTCTTAAAGTACTCTAGTGTATCGTGCATCCATCCCATCATCCATTTCATTCCAAAGCCCAAACCTCCGTACATAACAGGTTTAGAGACTCCAGAAAATGCCGTAGATTCTTCCGCAATGGTCTGCACATCAGGGAAACTACCATAAACGGCCTCATTAAACTCCCTAATGAAGGATAAGGCCTCAAGGTTTTCATTATTTCCGTACATATTAGCCTCCCACTCGCCTTCTTCCCTAGAATAATCCAAGTAAAGCATAGAAGCTACCGCGTCTACACGCAAGGCATCTGCATGAAACTGATCTAGCCAGAAAATGGCATTACTGATCAAAAAGGCACGTACCTCGTTTCTTCCGTAGTTAAAAATCAAACTCTTCCAATCTGGGTGATACCCTCTTCTACGGTCTGGATGCTCATAAAGGTGAGAACCATCAAAAAAGCCAAGGCCATGTGCGTCTTCAGGAAAATGCGAAGGCACCCAATCCAAAATAACTCCAACCTCTGCTTGGTGTAGCGCATCTACCAATAGTTTAAAACCTTCAGGATCTCCAAATCTTGATGTGGGCGCAAAGTATCCGGTTAGCTGATATCCCCAAGAAGGATCGTAAGGATACTCCATAATAGGCATGAACTCTACATGGGTAAAGCCCATCTCCTTTACATAAGCCACCAAATCTTTGGCCAGTTGCTCATAGGTTAAAAAGTTTCCGTCTTTATCACGTTTCCAAGAACCCAAATGTACTTCGTAGACAGAAAACGGAGCATCCAATGCATTTTTTTCCTTACGGGTTTCCATCCATTTCGTATCTCCCCATGTGTAATCCGCTTTCCAAACAATAGAAGCAGTTTTTGGGGGATGCTCACAATATCTTGCAAAAGGATCGGCCTTTTCAGTTACCGCTCCATGGTTATTTGAGTAAATTTTATACTTGTAAATTTCACCTTCGCCAACCTCGGGAATAAAACCTTCCCATATACCACTACCGTCCCATCTTACATTTAACATATGCTGGCTATCATCCCAACTATTAAAATTACCGATTACGGATACCGCACGTGCAGATGGAGCCCAGACCGCAAAATAAGTGCCTTTAACACCATTCAATTCCATTGGATGGGAACCTAGTTTTTCATATAATCTAAAATGTTTACCTGATTTAAAAAGATCAATATCAAATTCGGAGAAAAGACTAAAAACAGTTACTTGTGGCATAGTGTTCGATTAGTTAAGTAATGCTGACAAATCTAAGCAACTTTACAAAAAAGGTTACATATTTGTTAATTAACTTTATGTCAGCATTTCAATGTTACAAATAAAAGATACGAATAATTCAAAAATGGAACGCTTTTTGAAAAAAGATTCTTAAATATCTTTAAAATTTTCAACTATAAAATGAATACTATGAAAAAATCCCTTCTTTTGCTCGGCACATTCTTTACACTTTTTTTTACTGCCTGTGAAGGTCCAACCGGCCCTCCAGGATTTGACGGACGTGATGGTGAAAACGGATTTGATGGCAGAGAAGCTCAAGTTTTTGAAGTAGATGATGTAGACTTCTCTTATATATCAGAAGATAATTTGTATGAAAGCATTTTAGTCTTTGAAGATTTTACAAGTTTTGAGGTATTGCCCAACGATGCCGTATTAGTATACCAGTATGACAGAACAGTAGAATTTCAAGACGGTAGCCAAGATGATGTTTGGAATCTTATACCCCAAGCTTTCTTTACAAACGAAGGAACCATTCAATATACTCCGGGGCATACTACAAAAGATGTAGAAATCCTTATCTCTGGCAACTATGACCTATCAAATTTAGAAACCCAATTTACACAAGGCCAGCTTTTCAGATTCGTTATAGTGCCTGGTCAAGCTGCAACTGCCAAAATAGACAAAAGCAGCATTTCTGCGGTAATGAGCAGCATGGGTCTTACGGAAGCCGATGTTTTAAAAGCATCGTTCAAGTAACATTCGCCGAAAAAACTAAAATAGACACCCTGCCCTGATTAGAGCAGGGTGTTCAGTTTTTAGGGGAAACCAAAACCATTCCAGAAAATTATCGTAAATACAGTTAAATTTGAAAGGAAGAAGCTTCACTTTCGTCTAATTGAAAACGTAAAAAAATTAAAACGCTATGTACAAAAATATACTTATTGCCATTGGTTTTGCCCTTGTAGGGTGCCAAGGGAATTCTCAAAAGAAAGAAACCGCTCAAAAAACATCAGACAAAAAAGAAACAAACTTTAGCGTAGTAAAAACGGATGCGGAGTGGCAAAAAGAACTTACGGATGCCGAATATTATGTACTGCGCATGGCCGCTACCGAAAACCCTTTTTCATCGGATTTATTGGAAAACAAACAAGAAGGCACTTATGTCTGCGCTGCCTGCGGCACGGAGTTGTTCAAAAGCAATACCAAATTTGATTCCGGTAGCGGATGGCCTAGTTTCTACGAAGAAATAAAAGGAAATGTGGGTTATGATGTGGATTATAAAATTGGTTATAAAAGAACCGAGGAACACTGTGCTACCTGCGGTGGTCATTTAGGGCACGTTTTTGAAGATGGCCCCAAGCCCACTGGCTTAAGGCACTGTATAAATGGAGTTGCGCTAAATTTTGTGCCTGCGGAATAGTGCCCTTACTCCTGTAATTCAATAATTTTATAGTATTAATTACAGCATGTATGAACTATCCTGAGAAATTTATTGAAAGTGCCCTTTTTGAATTTAATAGATACAAAACGATGGGCGACAGAACTTTTGAACAACTCAGCGAAGAAGATATTCACTGGAAGTTGAACGAAAATGACAATTCTGTTGCCCTGATAGTTAAACATATGTCCGGCAATATGTTAAGCCGTTGGACCAACTTCCTGACCGAGGATGGAGAAAAACCTTGGCGCAACCGCGAGGACGAATTTGAGAACCCCTCCACAACAAAAACAGAAATGCTAGCCGCTTGGGAAAGTGGTTGGCAATGTCTCTTCAACGCTTTAAAATCGGTATCTACAGAAAATTTTGATACGGTAATTAAGATACGAAACGAGAACCACAGCATAGTCCAAGCCGTACACAGACAACTTGCACATTACAGTGGCCATGTGGGCCAAATTGTTCTTTTGGGTAAAATGATCAAGGGTACGGCATGGGTATCACTTTCCATTCCAAAAGGCCACTCGGACCAATATAACAAGAACATGTTTGAGAAGTGAGTTGTTATGTACGCCACAAAATCTTGATTCAAAGCAGTACCAAACTTCCTCTTTTTAGAACTAGACTTTAATTTTGGTATTAATCTTTCCGTTAGGTTTTGTACTTTTGCACCTGCTTAGCTATAGCTGGCTTCTTAAATTTACAACAGCAAAAAAATAAAAAATATGAGCAATTTCGATGTTATTGTTTTGGGTAGCGGACCCGGAGGATATGTTACCGCCATTAGAGCCTCTCAATTGGGCTTTAAAACGGCCATTATCGAGAAAGAAAATCTAGGCGGTGTATGCTTAAACTGGGGTTGTATCCCTACCAAGGCACTTTTGAAATCAGCTCAGGTTTTTAATTACCTAAAGCATGCCGAAGACTATGGTCTATCCGCAGAAAATGTGGATAAGGATTTTGATGCTGTGGTCAAAAGAAGCCGTGGCGTTGCAGACGGTATGAGTAAAGGTGTCCAGTTTTTGATGAAGAAAAATAAAATTGAGGTCATCAAAGGATACGGAACTTTAAAAGCAGGCAAAAAGGTATCCGTAAAGGATGACGAAGGCAAAGAAACAGAATACGGTGCAGACCATATTATTATCGCTACCGGAGCCCGTAGCCGCGAACTGCCTAGCTTACCACAAGATGGTAAAAAAATTATAGGCTACCGTGAGGCTATGACCTTAAAAGAGCAACCTAAAAAAATGGTTGTTGTTGGTAGTGGTGCCATTGGTATTGAATTTGCTTATTTCTATAACGCTATGGGCACTGAAGTAACCGTAGTGGAATACCTACCCAATATAGTACCGGTAGAAGATGAGGATATTTCAAAACAACTGGAGCGCAGCTTAAAGAAAGCCGGTATAAAAATCAAGACTTCTGCAGAGGTTACTTCTGTTGACACTTCCGGTGAAGGCATAAAAGCTACCGTAAAGACTGCTAAAGGAGAAGAAATTCTAGAAGCGGACATTGTTCTTTCTGCTGTTGGTATCAAAACCAACATTGAGAACATTGGTCTTGAAAACGTGGGGATTTCTACCGATAGGGATAAAATATTAGTAAACAATTACTACCAGACCAACATACCGGGGTACTACGCTATTGGTGATGTAACTCCAGGTCAGGCGCTAGCACACGTTGCTTCTGCCGAAGGTATTCTATGTGTTGAAAAAATAGCGGATATGCATGTTGAGCCGTTGGACTATGGCAACATTCCAGGATGTACCTATTGTACACCGGAGATTGCATCTGTAGGTCTTACTGAAAAGCAAGCCAAGGAAAAAGGATTGGACATCAAAGTTGGTAAATTTCCTTTCTCTGCCAGCGGTAAAGCAAAAGCAGCCGGTACTCCAGATGGTTTTGTTAAGGTTATTTTTGATGCCAAATATGGCGAGTGGTTAGGATGTCATATGATCGGTGCCGGTGTTACCGATATGATTGCCGAAGCTGTTGTTGCCAGAAAATTAGAGACTACAGGTCACGAAATTTTAAAAGCCGTTCACCCTCACCCAACTATGAGCGAAGCTGTTATGGAAGCCGTAGCAGCCGCTTACGATGAGGTGATACACTTATAATAAATTGCAATTAGATTAGATTAAATTAGAAATGGGCCCGATAAGAATGTTCTCAAATACATCTCACGGGCCCATTATTTTTTATTAGAACGAACACAATAAAAACCCATTCCGTATGCTCAATTTTTTTCGGATTACAGCAATTTTAGAAGGTATCTCCTATTTGGCCCTATTTGCCGTAACTATGCCGTTAAAATATTTAGCCGGTCTACCCATGCCCAACAAATATGTGGGTTACGCGCACGGCGTACTCTTTATCACCTATATTATTTTGGCCGTAGTTCTGTGGATGGAAAAGAAATGGAGCATCAAAAAAGGAATTATACTACTGGTTGCATCCCTCCTACCCTTTGCCACTTTTTATGTGGAAAAAAAGTACTTGAGCGATAACACCGCACAAGCCTAACACCCTCTTAAGTTAAGCTTATCTAAAGTGTCTAGCGGATAAAAAGGTATAGACAAAGCCCATAGTTATGGTATTCCATGTGCTATCGTTTATTGTGATGCCCGTGTACGAAAAGTTCAGCTCAGATTTTGGCCCTACTTGAAATCCAATTTGTGGGCGATAGTAAAATCCACCATCATTTCCTTCGTTCAGTCCAAAAGCGTTTCCAATATCACCACCTATAGAAAAGGTTTTTGAAGGCCAAAGCCTCACTGAGGCTGCAAGTGGTAAAAATTGAACACTAGGGTAATCTACAGTAACATTTTGACCGGTAAAGGTTTCGGCAAAACCGTGAACTATACCCGCTTTCACCCCTAAATCAAAGGCCTTGTTAGGAGCCCACATATAGCCTACATCGGCACCTATGACCACACTAACAAAATCATTATAATCTCCTATAGGCATACCCGCATGGGCGCCAATTTTAAAGCCCTCTTGGGCAAATAACGAAATACACGAAAAGGTCAAGGTCAGGAATAAACAGAAAGATTTGATCATGGCAATTTTAAATTTGGTTTGTGCTGGTTGTTTGGTAAAACTAAAGGCTAAACGAAGTTCATTGCCTTTTTGTTGTAGTTACAAATCAAAAATTGTTGTGAGACGGTTGACGTTAAACCTTTTAAATAGGTGCCAATACTGCTAAAATTCGACTTAATGCAAGAAGATTCTAGCCAATTACTTCACAAAACTCTGTATGGCCAAATCATAACTAAGAAGCCCAAAACCAAGGATTACTCCTTTTGCTACGGGAGAAATATAGGATACATGTCTAAACTCTTCTCTCTTGTGCGTATTTGAAATATGAACCTCAACAACAGGCGTAGATACCGCTTTTATAGCGTCTCCAATACCTACGGAAGTATGTGTGTAGGCTGCAGCATTTAAAACAATACCATCATAGGAAAAGCCCACCTCCTGTATTTTACCAATAAGCTCCCCTTCTATATTAGATTGAAAATATTCTAGCTGAACGTCCTTAAATTTAAACTGTAGATCAGCAAAATAATCTTCAAATGTTTTGTTACCGTAAACCTCAGGCTCACGCTTCCCTAACAGATTCAGGTTAGGACCGTTGATAATGATTACTTTCATACTTCAAAAATAAACTTTTTAATGTGATTTTTTAACAAGAGAAATTAAAAACGGCCGCTAATAGCGGCCGTTATATTTTGATATGTTTTATAGATTACAAAAAGTATACGGCACCAACGGATACACCTCCGTTTCTCACTTTTTTAAGTTTCACCACTTCTCCATTTACGATTGCTGGAGTTTCTACTATTTTTGTAAGTCCCACCCCTATTCTGAACTGAAAATAAAAATTTTGATCCATCCTATAACCAGCCCCTAAATTTAAACCAAGCTCAATTGACTCAATATCTTGACCCTGTAAGTCTTTATCCCAGTTATCTGCCAAAAGAAAACCTACTTGAGGACCTAGCTCAACAGCAATCTCATCTGTAATGTGATATTTACCAATAATAGGTATCTGAACATACGCCAAATTAACATTGGAAGGTCCTAAATCGGCACCTGTAAGAGCAAAAATTAATTCAGGTTGCACATAAAAATTATCCATAACGGGTATTTCTACAATACCACCAAAATAAGCACCTACCTTAGCTGAAACACCATCCAAGTCATTACCCAACCAAGTTGTAAAGTTAATTCCGGCCTTTCCCCCAAATTTTATGTCTCCCATATTAAACCCGCTAGAAGGGCCTGTACCCTGTATTACGGTTTGTGCAATACTACTTTGTACGCCAAAAAAAACAAACGTTAGAATAACGCAAAATTTAATTTTCATGATTATGGTTATTTTAAGAACCTTAACTTAATCCGTTATCGCTCCGTAAAGAAATATTTTAGGAGAAGGAAATAACGGACAAAATAAAAATTGGCCCATGGTTATATCATAACCAAAGATAGAAAACTTTACTTAGCGTCAATTCTTTACAGAAAAAATTGCGTTTTATTTTTGCAGCCATTTAAAAAATAAAAAATCATGACCTCACAATGGTTAACTTTACATTATGAATTGGGATCAAGCGCTTCAAGACTACGGGCATTATCTTAGAATAGAACGTGGCCTTTCCGATAACTCCATTAAAAACTACAGTTGGG
Source organism: Zobellia sp. B3R18 (assembly GCF_018860715.1). Lineage (NCBI taxonomy): Bacteria > Pseudomonadati > Bacteroidota > Flavobacteriia > Flavobacteriales > Flavobacteriaceae > Zobellia > Zobellia sp. B3R18. The sequence goes on from NZ_JAHKQG010000006.1 coordinate 112,447, forward strand.
ACATTAGTAAGCTTATTGCATTTTTAAAAAGCAACTCTTTAGAGGACGGCCCTAAGCAAATCAAAAAAGAAACATTACAGCAGTTTATTTACGAGGTAGCAAAGACCATGAACCCAAGGTCTCAGGCAAGAATTATTTCCGGACTTAAAAGTTTTTTCAATTATTTAGTTTTTGAAGGGTACAGGGAAGACAACCCCTTGGATTTAATAGAGTCGCCCAAAATTGGAAGAAAGTTACCCGATACCCTATCCGAGGATGAAATCAACAGCATTATTGGTGCGATAGACCTTTCAAAAGCTGAGGGCGAAAGAAACCGTGCCATGCTAGAAACTCTTTATGGATGCGGATTAAGAGTCTCAGAACTTGTAGACCTCAAAATCTCCGATTTATTTTTTGAAGAAGGATTTATAAAAGTGACCGGAAAAGGAGACAAACAGCGTTTTGTACCCATTAGCGAGGTAAACAAAAAGTACATTACCATCTACCGAAACGAAGTACGGGTGCACCAAGACATAAAAAAAGGGTTTGAAGATATCCTATTTTTAAACCGAAGGGGTAGGCAACTTACCCGCGCCATGATTTTCACCATCATTAAAAGTCTGGCCGTAGCAATAAACCTGAAAAAGAGTATAAGTCCGCATACTTTTAGGCATTCTTTTGCCACCCATCTACTACAAAACGGAGCCGATTTAAGAGCCATTCAACAGATGCTAGGACACGAAAGTATTACTACAACAGAAGTGTATGTGCACGTAGACCGCACCCATCTTACGGATGTCATGAACAAATACCACCCAAGAAAATAGAGAACAAGAGTTAAAATTTAATTTTACTTAAAACCGAAAACATACTTGATTTTCCTGCGGCCTTATTTTTTTCCTTTGTGATGTTCAAATCATGCCTTGCCTCCATCATGAAATTTTTGTTTACATCGTAACCAACCCCATTGGTCATCATAAATTGGGGCTTAGGCACTTCATTATCATACTTGCTCAATGCCCGTTCCATACGTATGCCATTAACCAAATAAAAGTTATCTGTTGGGTAATATTTGAACTCAAGTGCCAACTGATAAAAATCTACATCACGGTAGGTATCGTAATAATTTCTGAGCTCAACAAGAAATTTTTCATCCAACTCATAGCCAAAAGTTGATTGAGTGTGCATTTCATTGTCCATAAACGCAGGATATGAAAAATTCTTGGTATAAAAATTAGAAGATGGGTCAAATTGAAATTTGCTGAAATCTATATCTACAGTCGAGCTTTGGGCCTTACCTATAGCCATACATAAAAGAAGAAATATGATTCGGACAAGTGTAATCATAGTTTGGTTTTGCTTCGATAAATATAAGAACCCCACCCTAAAAACGAGGTTTTTTCTGACAATTTTAACGATTCGCAAGCAAGTATCATAAAGCGCTTTGGGGCCTATTTTTCATCTAAAAAATATATTTATGAACCGAAAACGTTGTAGTTCAACTCTATATACCACTATGCTATTTTGTTCCGTTTACATACTCTATATTTAAATTTAAATAGCTAAGAATGAAACATAATACCGAACGAAAATGGTGGAAAGAAGGTGTAGTCTATCAGATTTACCCTAGAAGTTTTCAAGATACCACCGGTAACGGTATTGGAGATTTACAGGGCATTATTAAAAGACTGGATTACATCCAAAGTCTTGGCGTTGATATTATCTGGCTAAATCCTGTTTATACCTCTCCCAATGATGATAACGGTTACGATATTTCGGACTATAGAAATATTATGGCCGAGTTCGGCACCATGGATGATATGGACGAGCTTATGACCCAAATGAAAAAGAGAGGGCTGCGCTTGGTAATGGACCTAGTAGTGAACCACAGTAGTGACGAACACGAATGGTTTGTAGAATCCAGAAAATCCAGAGACAACGCATATAGGGACTATTACCACTGGTGGCCCGCCGAAAAAGGTACTCCTCCAAAACGATTTAGCTATTTTGATGAAGATAGTAACGCTTGGAAGTATGATGAACCAACAGATTCATATTACCTGCACTATTACTCCGCCAAACAACCTGACCTAAAATGGGAAAACCCTAAGGTAAGGGAAGAGGTGTACGACCTTATGAAATTCTGGTTTGATAAAGGAATAGATGGTTTTAGAATGGATGTGATATCAACCATTTCTAAAGATGTCAATTACCCGGAGCTTCCCGAAAAATACAAAGGCGATTTTATCCCTTATTATGCAGATGGACCACACCTGCACGAGTATCTAAAAGAAATGAACCAAAAGGTACTAAGCAAATATGATGTTATGACCGTTGGTGAAGCACCTGGTGTTAACCAAGAACAGGCCCTTAATTTTGTTGACGAAGACCGCAAGGAACTTAATATGTTCTTTCATTTTGATTTAATGTCCCTTGACCGTGAACCGGGCGAGACCTTTAAAATGAGAAAAGAACAATGGAAGCTTACGGAGTTTAAGAAAGTCTTTTCGGAATGGGACGGGGTTTTTGCACAAAAAGGGTGGGGAAGCCTTTATTTGAACAATCATGATTTTCCAAGAAGCGTTAGCCGTTGGGGGAATGATTCAAAAACACACTGGCAAAACTCGGCTACTCTATTGCAGACTTTTTTGCTTTCCATGAGGGGTACACCCTATTTTCTCTATGGTGAAGAAATAGGTATGACCAATATAAAATTTGATTCTATTTCCGACTATCAGGATATAAATACCCATAGCCGCTACAAAGCCATTAAAAAAGCGGGAGGTGATTTAGAAACTTTCCTAAAAGAAGAGAAACACGCAGGAAGGGACAATGCCCGTACCCCAATGCAATGGAACACACAACATAACTCCGGGTTTTCCGAAGCCAAACCATGGCTTAAAATAAATGAAAATTACAAGGAAGGAATAAATGTTGCCGAACAGGAACCGGAAAAAGACTCGGTTCTTAACTATTTTAGAACAATGGTACAGGTGCGCAAGGACCATCTTGCTTTGGTATATGGGGCGTACCAATTATTATTGGCGAATAATGAACTAGTGTATGCCTATTTAAGGTCTTGGGAAGACGAGCGTTTTCTAGTTCTGTTGAATTTTTCTACCAAACGAAGCTCGGTTACTATAGACGAGGTACGTTTTGATAAAGCGCATCTTATTATTTCCAATGACGATGCGGAAAACAACAAAATCGACAACCATTTTGAGCTTACGCCATATCAAGCATCGATCTATAAGGTTTTTTGATCTTTAAACAGTGAATAGTCGCGTTGGTAGGGACGTATAATCAATCGTGCTTCCCTATCAAAACGCACATAATTATATACCCAGTTTACAAAGACAACTACCCTATTTCTAAAGCCTATTAGAAAAAACAGGTGAACGAACATCCACACGAACCAAGCAAAAACACCCTGAAACCTATAATTCTTTAAGTCTACCACAGCCTTGTTACGGCCAACGGTAGCCATGCTACCCTTATCCTTGTAAACAAAAGGCTTCATAGGTTCATTACGCACCAATCGTAATAAATTCTCACCAAGGTTCCTTCCCTGCTGAATAGCCGGTTGCGCCATCATAGGGTGGCCATGGGGCGTATCTTCGGTTTGCATACAGGCAATATCGCCAACGGCAAAAATACTATCCTGCCCTTGAACTTGGTTAAACTCGTTTACTTTAAGACGGTTACCCCTCACCAAGAATTCCTCCGCTTCTAGACCGCCAATAGGCACACCTTTTACTCCCGCTGCCCAAACCAACGTGGCCGCCTCAAACACAAGTTCTGTTTTTGTACGGGCCGTTTTGCCGTCATAGCCCACAACACGTGTATTTTTCCAAACATTTACACCAAGGCTCTCTAGAAAATCTTCCGCTTTTTTTGAAGCGTTCTCACTCATTCCCTTCAATAGACTATCTCCGGACTGTACTAAATTTATCTGTGCCCTACGCGTATCCAGATCGGGGTAATCCTTTGGAAGTATTCCTTTTTTAATCTCTGCCAAGGCACCTGCCAGTTCCACACCCGTAGGACCTCCACCAACAATTACAAAATTCATTAAAGCATCTCGCTCATGAAGATCGTCCGTTAACAAGGCTTGCTCAAAATTCTCAAGAATAAGACTTCTAAGATTCAACGACTGCGGTATACTTTTCATGGCCATACCGTTCTGCTCAATTTCTGTGTTACCAAAGAAATTTGTGGTAGACCCCGCGGCTATTACCAAATAATCATAGGAAAGCCTTCCTATATTGGTTACAATTTTTTTGGACTCAGGCTCTACCTTTTGCACTTCCGCTAGACGGAAAAAAAAATTGCTATAATCCTGTAAAATTTTCCGAATGGGATAAGCTATGGAATCCGGTTCCAGACCACCTGTAGATACTTGGTATAAAAGTGGCTGAAACGTATGGTAGTTGTTCTTATCCAATAAAACTACCTGAACCTCTTTCTTACTTAGTTTTTTTGCTAAGGCTACCCCTCCAAAACCACCACCAACAATTACAATTCGCGGTAAACTAGATTTTGGTAAGTTAAGTGCATCTGTATCTGACATGTATAAAAAATATGGGCAAAATTAAACATTCATTGTGTACCCCAACCGATAAACTAAAGGTTTTATTATATTTAAATTCTCTAAAATGTAAGAAAATTCATTGAAATCATGGTTTATTCTCATTCTAGAACTTAAAACTCAAAAATAAAACAGAAATACAGGTAGAAAAACACTTTCTCTTTTGTTACATAACCACCTAAAAACCAATGCTATTTATTCTTAAAAACATATTACATCTCTTTTTTTATCCATTCAGTAAAATAATCTCTGTAACAATTAATCTTTTTGGGCTACTTATAGTCTAACAACCACCACCTTGCCGTGAACAACGAACTGGAACATCAATTTGTGACGGAACTTGAGAACAATCAGAACATTGTTCACAAGGTCTGTACATTGTATACCAACGATAGGGATTCGCACAATGATCTGTTTCAAGAAATAACGATTCAGCTCTGGAAGGCCTATCCAAAATTTAGGGGCGAATCTAAGTTTAGTACATGGATGTACCGTGTGGCTCTGAATACAGCTATTACATTATATAGAAAATCTAAAAGGCGTATTCAGACACAAGACTATGAATCGGTAATTTTTAAAATAAAAGCCGACGAATACGATGCCACCCAAGAAGAGCAGTTAAAGCTTATGTACAAGGCGGTAAAGCAATTAGGCGATATAGACAAGGCCCTAGTGTTTTTGTACCTAGAGGACAAAGATTATCGCGAAATAAGTGAAACCCTTGGTATTACTGAAGTTAATGCCCGTGTGAAGATGAACCGGATCAAGACCAAATTAAGAACCGTATTGAATCCTTAAGGAGATGATGGACGAACTGGAACTTTTAAAGAAAGATTGGCAGAAGAAGGGAGATGAACTCCCTAAGCTGACCTATAGTGATATACATAAAATGACATGGAGAAAATCATCCTCTATTGTCAAATGGATTCTCATTATTAGCATCCTAGAAATAGTTTTACCCAATCTACTCTACTTAATACCTTCCTTTAGGAAGAGTATGAGCATTTACGAAAACACCGTTGTAGACCATTATTTCTTGGCCATGACCATTATTTATTACGTGGTGGTATTCTACTTTGTATACCTTTTCTATAAGCGCTATAAAGAAATTTCCGTGTTGGATAGCGCCAAGAATCTCATGCGCAAAATTATTAGGACCAGAAGAACTGTTAAATACTACGTTATATTTTCCTTGTCTACCATATTAGTATTCATAGCTATAGTTATAATAGGCATTTACCTGAACGATAGTTTTATGGATAATTTTACGGAAATGGCGGGCAATGCACAAAATGTTTCTCCAGAAAAGTTAAAAACTACTTTAATGGTCTCCATGGCCATATTGGGCGTGGTTATGATTGCATTCTTTGGCGGTATTTATTTCCTCCTCTACGGACTGCTCCTAAGGAAGCTAAAGAAGAATTATAAAGAACTTAGAAAACTGGAAGTCTAAATTTTATGTCGGTTTCTGTACCTACGTAACTCATTTTCTTCTTCGTAGGCAAGCAAGTCTTTTTTGGAGATTACTTTTAAGAATGATGGGTGTTGCTCTATAGCATACTCTAATTTTTCGATAATGGCATCAAACGACTCGTTATCGTAATCTATATCCAAAGGTTCTTTAATAACTATAGATTGAAGAATACCCTTTTTCTTTATTCGAAGCCCTTTTTTATCAAAAGAACGTCTAAAACCATCAATAACAACAGGAACCACTACAGGTTTATATTTTTTGATGATATGGGCGGTACCCTTTCTAAGGGGCTTCCATGGAGTGGTCGTACCTTGGGGAAAAGTTATGACCCAACCATCATTAAGCGCCTTCCCAATACTTGAGATGTCGCTCATTTTCACCTGTCGCTTAATATCCTTTCCTTCCGCTCTCCAAGTACGTTCTACGCTCACGGAGCCCGCATAGGCAAATATCTTGGTCAGAAGGCTTTTTTTCATGGTTTCCGCAGCGGCAACATAATACATGTTTAACTTGGGGTTCCAGATATACCCTACGTTCTTTATATTATTGTCCCGCCCTTTAAGACTGGCATTGAACACATGGAACATAGCAACCACATCTGCAAAATAGGTTTGATGGTTACTAACAAAAAGCACATTCTTGTCCGGTAAGGAACGGATAATGTCCGACCCCTCTATCTCCAAACTGTTAAAACGCTTGTACCTTGAATGTGTTACCAATCCTAAAATGCGGATAAGCCATTTTTTTAGAAACAGAATATGCCCGAAAGGATTTTCCTTAAATATGCCCATAGGGCACAAAAATACGAATTTACCCCTATAAAACCTGTTGTAACAAGGTCTTGATTTCACTTAACATCATTCCGGTAGCGCCCCAAACGGTATAACCATTTAATTTAAAGGCAGGTACGGGTACGTTTGAGGCATAAGAAGTCGTCATTTCTTGGGTAAAAATATTGCTATCGTCCATAAAATCCAGCAGGGGCACCTCTACCAGTTCCTCTACCTCTGTCTCTTGTAGCAAAAAGGGTTCCGTTCTATTATATAGCCCAATGAAAGGATGAACATCAAAATTACTAGGTGGAATATAAATTTCCGTCAATGATTTTACTACCTCAATATTTCTAGGGTCTACCCCTACTTCTTCATAAGTTTCCCGCAAAGCTGTCTCCATCATATCGATATCCTGGGCTTCGACCTGTCCTCCAGGAAACCCTATCTGATTGGAATGGACATCTTTTGGGTGGCTTTTACGTAAAATGAGCAATAACCGAGTTAGATTTGCCTCATCTGGATAAAAAAGAGCCATAACTGCGGCTTTTTTTGTTATTTGAGGCTTTTTACGAGCATTTTGGAGTTCCTCTAATCTAAATTGAGGAGCCATTTTTAAATGCGAAGCTTCCCCGGGTAAAGGCAGATTCTTTATTTTTGGGATTCGAATAGAGAAATCATCAAAATTCATGACAATCAGAAATTCTTTTAGATTAGCAATATTACCACTTATTTTTCTCGCATCCTGTGGCGAAAGTCCTAAAGAAAAGCAAAAGTCTACGGTTAAAGCCGAAGTGAAAAAAGATTCTGTTCAAATTGATTCTTCTGAAATAGAAAAAGAAAAGGAATTTGTTCTGACGGAAGAAAATGCCATCGACTTTTTCTTTGAATACCAAAAAGACCTCAAAGTTGATAAAGTAAAAATCACCACCCGGTTCGGGAGTTTTACCGTGCAACTCTTTGACAATGTGCCGTACCACAAGGCCAATTTTATTTACTTAACACGTAAAGGCTACTTTAACGACACCCAATTTCACCGGATAGTGAAGAATTTTATCATTCAAGGGGGCAATTCAGACGATAGAAAAACGGGAAAAAAACGAAGCGAGATTGGACGATATCTTCTTCCTCCCGACACGCGAAAAGGCCATAAACACCATAGAGGGGTAATCTCTATGCCCAGTAGTGAGATTGACAATCCGCATATGCTGGCATCACCTTACGAGTTTTTTATAGTGGTCACCAAACCAGGATCCTACCATTTAGATGGCGAGTTTACGCCTTTTGGAAAGGTCATAGAAGGAATGGATGTTGTAGATAAAATTAACAGCGTAGAAATTGGCGAGGGAGATTGGCCGCAACAGAATATCTATATTCAAAAAGCGGAGGTCATAGAATAAAAATCAATTATTTATACGTCTACTTTCTTATAAATATTAGGTAGGGCAAGTCCAAATTTGACCGCCAACAATCTGGTAATGATAATAATTAGGATAGCGGCAATATAAGCGTAGGCTCCGTCTATAGGAAGAAGTACGAGTATAAAATAACTTATACCCCCAAGAATACAGGCCGTTGCATAAATCTCCTTGGTTCTAAAGATTACGGGAATTTCATTGCACAGCATATCGCGTATAACACCTCCAAAACAAGCTGTAATGGTGCCTAGTGCCACACACATTACGGGCAGCAAGTCCGCCGTTAATCCTTTTTCTATACCCAACATGGTAAAGAGGCCAATTCCTATAGTATCGAACAGAAATAAGGTTTTTCTCAGATATTTTAAGTGTCTCACAAAAATCACCGAAAAAACAACGGCCCCGGCAATAACCGTAATATACACGGGCTCACGCATCCAAAGTACGGGCGTATTACCTATGAGCATATCACGTAAGGTGCCCCCGCCTACCGCAGTTACGAACGAGATTATAAAAATCCCGAAAAGGTCCAGCTTCTTATCCATCGCCACCAAAACCCCGGAAATGGCAAAAGCAATAGTTCCCAAAATATCGATTAAAAAATAAAACATGTGTGAAAATGTATTTTTGAGTGTTCCTAATATTTTGGGCCACCGTGCAACGTTGGAAAGAATATTTAAACCAGATTACAGTTGTTGCGTGTAGTAACTATAATCCTTGATTATTCTATCCACAAAATCCAAAGGTGTCATATCCGTAGCTATGCTCGTTACCTTTTTTATTTGATCGCTCAAAGATACAATTACATTATGATTTCCGTTGCGTTTGGCGGAATCATAAAATTCCTTGATCGTCTGCATCTCACGGTCCTTAAAAATGGTAACCTGTGGAAATTGAGGTTTATAATCTTCAGGTAAATCGCGTAACAAGGTATCTTTTAAAGAGACTCTTTTCTTTTCACTAATTACGGTTGTTCCTGCGGCTATATCTCCTACACGTTGACCATTGCCCCTAATTAAAATAGTAAGTACCGCAACACCTCCGGAAGTAAGTACTACATCTATAATCCGTAATATCCACCGCACAAAATAACTAGAAAAACCGGGTTTGGAACCATCTAGTTTTACCACTCGTATTTTCATAACGGTCTTACCAACGGTCTGCCCGTTCATAAACGTTTCTAGAAGCACATAGTACAGAAAGGCCGGCAAACTAATAAGCATATAGAGCGCCCACATATCCCCAAAATCAATATCCAAAGAAAGCAGTGCCATAATCATGATTATGGTATAGGCTAGAATGATAAAGCTATCTATCATATAAGCAAGCATGCGGTCTCCTAGATGTGCCGTATGCTGGTTAATGGTTATATTTTGGGCTGTTTCTATTTGAAATTGTTCCATAGTTTCGTTTCTTTGGTATAAACCAAAAGTTGATGCGCGAAGCCGCCTTTGTAAAGCAAAATAAAGACAAATGGGCTACTTTTGAAAATGCCCTGACCAACAAAACGGCATTGACACCAGATAAATTGTCCGACCTCTACATTGAAATTACGGACCATCTTAGCTACGCCAAAACCTTTTATGCCGGCAGCAATACAGAGTTTTACCTCAACACTTTGGCCTCTCAGGCCCACCAAAAAATTTACAAGACCAAACGTGAACCTAAAAACCGTATTGTGGAATTTTGGAAAACCGAATTCCCTACGATGTTCTACCATCACCAACGCGAATTACTGATCGCCTTTCTGGTATTTGTTTTTTTTAGTCTGGTAGGTGCATTTTCTGCCGCAAACGAAGGTACGTTTGTTCGTTCAATTTTGGGTGATGGCTATGTAAATATGACCTTGGAAAATATTGACAAGGGAGACCCCATGGCCGTTTATAAGAAAATGGGGGAGTTTAATATGTTTCTTGGCATAACCATCAACAATATTCGGGTAGCGCTTATGGCCTTTGCATACGGTATTTTATTGGGTATTGGCACCTTGTTCGTTATGATGCAAAACGGAATTATGTTGGGTAGTTTTCAATATTTCTTTTACGAAAAAGGATTACTTTGGGAGTCTGCACGTACCATTTGGATTCATGGCACCATAGAAATATCCGTAATTATAATTGCGGGATGTGCCGGACTGGTGTTGGCCAACGGCATTCTATTCCCAGGTACATATACTAGGCTGGAATCTTTTAAAAGAGGGGTGCAAAACGGATTAAAAATTATGCTCAGTACGGTTCCTTTTTTCATCATTGCCGGTTTTTTAGAAGGCTTTGTCACAAGACATACAGAAATGCCGGATGCTTTGGCCATTTTTATAATTTTATCTTCCTTGGTACTAATTCTCTTTTACTACGTTATATATCCTAAACAACTTCACAAAAAACCAACCGCATGAAACAGTTTATAGAGTTCAAAAAACAACGGGAAATGAGCCAAATTTTATCGGACACCTTTGGCTTTTTGCGAAACGAATTCAAAACGTTTTTTGGTGTCTTCTTTAAGATTATCGCTCCTTTTCTAGTGGTTATGCTTATTAGCTACGGTTTTTATATGTTCCAGATAGGAGATTTCATGAACTTTAGCATAAGTAGCTCCAACTCCGCCGTTAGTGGCTTGGTCGTTTTTGTGGTTGCCCTAGTATTTCTTATCGCCACCGTCACTACCTATGTAATGGCCCAAGCTACTACCTTGTTTTACATCAAATCATATATAAAGTACAACGGAAATATAGACTTTACCGAAATTAAGGAAAACGTTTATAGCTCCTTTTGGAAATTTATCGGGCTCGGCTTTTTAGTGGCACTATGTGTTGGGTGCGGTTTTCTCTTCTGTATTATTCCCGGTGTTTTTCTTTATGTACCGCTGGTGCTATCCTTTAGTATCCTTGCTTTTGAAGGAAAAGGAGTTTCAGATGCTTTTAGCAATAGTTTTACTTTGGTAAAAGAATATTGGTGGGTAACCTTTGCTTCACTTTTTGTTGTGGGTATCATAGTTACGGTTACCGGTTATGCTTTTGCCTTACCGGCTACGATATATACCTACGCCAAGATGGGTATACTTTCCGGTGAAATAGATGCCGAAAATTTTACCGTTGCAGATCCTATTTCTATTGTTTTGGGAATTATAAGTACGCTTGCCCAGTTTCTATTGAACATCATTTCTATTGTGGCCAGTGTCTTAATTTATTTTGATTTAAACGAAAAAAAGAACTTTACGGGTACTTACGAACGTATAAAAAATCTTGGAGGAACGGCTGACGAATAAATATGCGAAAACTGCATTTCCTTTTACTGCTAGGCATATACTGGGCCGGAATTCTTTCTGCGCAGAAAGATTCTCTAAATATTGTCTATGACTCCGCTCCTCTTGAAGTCAAGACTATTAGCGACTCCGATCTAAGCAAATTTTATGAGGATAAGGATTTTCAGTATGAAGTTGTCGAAATAGACCCCACTTGGTGGGACGATTTTAAAAGCTGGCTCAACAACCTCATGCTCCGTATTCTTGAGAATATTTTTGGTGTTGAGGAAGCTTCTGGCATTCTTGCCGCATTCATACGCCTTGTACCTTATTTGCTTCTAGGTGTACTGATCTATATTCTCATTCGGTTTTTTCTAAATATCAACGCCAGTGCACTTAAACAAGCCTCAAAAAACAAGGCCTTGGTTTCCCTTTCAGAGGAAGAGCATATAATTAAAAATGAAAATATTCAGGATTTAATTAACCAAGCCCTTTCCCAAAAGGACTTCCGGTTGGCGGTACGATACTCCTATTTACAGGTATTAAAATTAATGAGCGAGAAAGAACTCATTTCATGGGAACTGCAAAAAACCAATGATGACTACTTAAAAGAAATTTCAAAAACCGATCTCCAAAGTCCGTTTACCGCAATTACCCGTTTATACAATTTTACTTGGTACGGAGGTTTTTATATTGATGAAACCGCCTACCAAAAAGCAAAAGGAACATTTGAATCCATTGAAAAAATCATAAGCTCCAATGGATAAAAAAGGTCTAAAATATATTGTGGTATCCATAGCTACGGTGGCCCTGTTAATGGTTATTCAATATAACAGTCCCAAACAGATCAACTGGACCAACTCTTACGTGGCCAAGCACAAAATACCCTATGGCACTTTTGTGTTGAACGATGTTATGGAACATCTTTTTCCGAATAAAATTAAGCAGGTTAATATTCCTCCTTTTGAATTCCTTAAAACTAACGAAGAAGCTTCCGGAACCTACTTTTTTGTAAACAACAATGTAAGTTTTGGTGATTCGGAACTGTTCTCTCTTTTAGACTGGGTAGAAAAGGGCAATACATTATTTATAGCTTCTGAAGATTACGAAGAAAAACTTTTGGACACTCTTAAGCTAAATACCGCTACCCTTTTTAGCGGATTAGAAAACATACGGTCCCATAAACACAGATTGGTGAACCCTGCGCTAGATTCAGAAGACGGCTACGTTTTTAACAAAGAAGATTACGTTACGTATTTTGTGAAATACGGGACGGATTCCATGACTATCTTAGGAACTGTAACCAATATAGAGAAGACCCAAAAGAAAGATGAAGAAGTAAACAACGTAATCAAAAGGTCATTTGGAAAAGGAGAGATTATTCTAAGTACTTTTCCTAAAGCTTTTACAAACTACTTTATTCTAAAGGACAACAACAAAACATATACGGCGGGGCTTCTATCCTATTTAGACGATTCCCGAACAATTTATATGGATAACCATTACAAAAGCGGAAAAGCGGTTTACACATCACCTATGCACGTTTTTCTCAATACCAAAGAATTTAGGTGGGCTTACTATCTTGCCCTGATCGGTATTGTTATCTATGTATTTTTTGAAGGAAAACGTAAGCAAAGGGCCATACCGGTAATTAACCCGCTTAAAAACCAAACGCTGGCCTTTACCCGTACCATTGCCGATATGTACTTTGAAAAAGGGGAACGAAAACAAATTGCGGAACATAAGGTGGTTCATTTTCTGGAATACATCCGCTCCCGTTTCTATTTGAATACATTGAATAAGGACGACGAGTTTTACATCAATTTAGCATCGCGAAGCCATCATACCAAGGAAGAAATTAAAGCACTTTTCTCACTTATAGCACAATTGGAAGTAAAGGATAACCTAACCGATAATGAGTTACAAAAACTGAATTCGGCCATAGAAAATTTTAAAAAGAAATCACATGGAAAATAATGAGATTCAAAATGAAGACCTCAACTTTAACAATCGCGTTCCTCTAGAAGATTTGAAGAACGCCGTTGGCGAAATCAAAAACGAGCTTTCCAAGGTTATTATTGGCCAAGAAAACTTTGTTGAACTTCTCATTGTGTCCCTTTTAGTAGATGGGCATGTGCTTATTGAAGGGGTCCCGGGCATTGCCAAGACCATTACCGCAAAGCTTTTTGCCAAAACTTTAAAAACCGATTTTAGCAGGATTCAATTTACACCGGATCTTATGCCAAGCGATATTCTAGGTACCTCAATTTTTAATATAAAAACTTCCGAGTTCGAATATAAGAAAGGACCTATTTTCTCCAATATCGTGCTTATTGATGAGATAAACAGGGCTCCGGCAAAAACCCAGGCCGCCATGTTCGAAACCATGGAAGAACGTCAAATAACCATGGACGGTACCACTTACAAAATGGAAGCTCCATTTATGGTATTGGCTACGCAAAACCCAATTGATCAAGAAGGAACTTACGCCTTACCAGAAGCGCAACTAGATCGTTTTCTATTCAAAATAAAAGTAGAATACCCTTCGCTTGATGAGGAAATTCTGATTATAAAAACTCATCATGAACGCAAAGGTACTGTCGTAAAAGAAATGATAAACGGTGTGCTTACACCCGAAAAATTAGCTGGTTTTAAAGCGAACATTCAAGAGGTTATAGTTGAGGAAAAAATTATACGGTACATTGCCGAAATCATTTCCAAAACAAGAAACCACCCGCATCTTTATTTGGGTGGGTCACCTAGGGCTTCCATTGCTACTTTAAATGCCGCAAAAGCCTTTGCTGCAATTAACGGAAGGGATTTTGTAACTCCAGAAGATATTAAGAAAGCTTTGGTGCCAGTTCTTAACCACAGGGTAATTTTAACTCCCGAACGTGAAATGGAGGGCATGACCACGGAAAGCGTAATTCAAATGATAATGGAGTCGGTAGAAATTCCGAGATAGGCATGCAATTTTTAAAATCGTTCTACATACACAACGTTTTTTTCAGGTATATCACTGTTCTTTCCGCCAGCTTTATACTCAGCTATTGGGTGCCGATGCTCTACCCTATTACATGGCTTTTAACCCTACTTTTAATTGCGCTCTTCTTATTTGATGCGTATTTATTATATACCGCTAAAACAGGTATAAAAGCATCTAGGATATTACCAAAAAAATTATCCAACAGCGATTTAAACCCTATTTTAATACAGTTTGAGAGTCAGTATGCATTTCTAGTCCATGTATCAATTATAGATGAACTTCCCGCTCAATTTCAGAAGCGCAATTTTGAATATAAAACCAGTTTATCAAAAGGGGATAAAAAAGAATACCGCTACACCGTTAGACCTGTTGACCGTGGCGAGTATGTTTTTGGAAATTTAAACGTATTTGCGTCATCGCCTTTAAAAATAGTAAAGCGCAAGTTTGTCTTTCAAAAGGATCAAATGGTACCCGTATACCCAAGTATCATTCAGATGCAGCAATATGACTTTTTGGCCATCAATAACCGACTGACCGAGGTTGGCCTAAAAAAAATACGCCGCATTGGGCATACTCAAGAATTTGAACAGATAAAGGAGTACGTACAAGGTGACGATTTTAGAACTGTTAACTGGAAGGCTACCGCCAAACAAAATCAGTTGATGGTCAATCAATATCAAGATGAACGTTCCCAACCAATCTATTCCATAATTGATACGGGCCGAGTAATGAAAATGCCATTTAACGAGCTTAAACTTTTAGATTATGCTATTAATTCCGCTTTAGCCTTCTCAAACGTTGCCCTAAAGCGAAACGACAAAACGGGAATGATTACATTCTCAAAAAAAATAGAATCCTTTGTTCCGGCCATCCAGAAAATCACACATTTGAATACCATCCTGGAAAAACTTTTTAGTATTGACACTCAATTTTCAGATTCGGATTTTGGCATGCTTTACGCGCATATAAAGCGAAAAGTGAATCAAAGAAGCCTTTTACTGCTCTACACTAACTTTGAACACATATCGGCCTTAAAAAGACAGCTTCCGTTCTTGAGCGCTATTTCCAAAAAACATGTGCTCGTTGTAATCTTTTTTGAGAACACAGAATTGGATACACTAATTTCTACGGATGCAGAAGATCTTCAGGCCATTTACCACAAGACTATTGCCGAAAAATTTGCCTTGGAAAAACGCTTAATGCAAAAGGAACTTCAGAAATATGGCATTCAAACCATTTTGACCAAGCCAGAAAACCTAACCATGAACACCATTAATAAGTATCTGGAAATCAAGGCTCGTGGGCTTCTCTAAAGGTCCCCATAAAAAACAAACAGCTACAACAACGAATAAAGCTCAAAAAAGTTTTCAACAAGTTATCACCAACGTTTATGTTGATAACTTTTAAATGGAATAAAAAGAAATTCCCACCCCTTACTAACACTATTACTGATCGATAAAACGCATTTTTGATAACCTTGTTTTATGCCGCAACATGGTACTAACAGCCAAAAAATATCATCATTATTCTGTAAATTGCAGTCCCCTCATGGTATGTAGAATACCGCCCTAAAAGCCTAACAACGAACCAAACCTACAGAACAGGAATGAAAAGCACTTCTCCTCTAACTGCAAAACCCGCTGCAAGCCTTTTTAAGTTTTTAAAGCCTAATCCAAAATACAAGTTTCGTCTTGTAGATTTTAAAAACAAGGATTACAAAACGGATTTACTTTTAAGTCAGACAAAGTGCAATCTAGACATTTTACCAATGGGGGTTATGGTTGTTGGTAATTTTGATAATCATGACAGTATCATTCCCATTTTAAAGGAAGAGATAGAATCCATTAGTTTGGTTCGAGGCAAAGAAACTATAGATACCTTTTATCTATCGCCAATGCATATTTTAACAAAATTGGGCGTACCTAGCCGTATATCAAGATATTTTAAGGTTTACCCTTCCGAGTATAAAATTTCCGAGACCCAGATTATTATTAAATGCGCAGAGTACCAATTAAAACTGATTACCAACGGCTCAAACTTTGAGGCACTGTTACGTAGTTTTAAAAAATCCGGGTACTCAAAGGAACTAGACCTCTTGCGCAAACCTACACTAAACCACCTCAATTACAGCGTTTACTAAAATTGGGTACAAATCCTATGGTTCGTAAATTGGGGTAGAGTTTATTAAATTTAAACTAGTTTCGCTCACCTCCTTACCAAAAACCATAGAAATGAGACCAAAACCATTCGTACTCCTAGCCTGTTGTGTATTCCTATTTGTAAAGGCACAGGCTCAAGACCTTCACGATATTGCCCAAACTTTTTTGTACACTTTAGATTCAGACCTTCTAGTGAAGGCCCAATTTAAAATTAACGACGAAGAGCGTTTCAATTTTAACTATGTACCCATAGCAAGAAAAGGACCCACTTTTCACGACTTTAATGAAGAACAAAAAGAGGCTGCCACCCATCTATTAAAAGCTTCTTTGAGCCATGAAGGGTTTAGAAAGACCTCAGAAATAATGGCGCTGGAAAATATTTTAGCGGTGCTAGAAAACAACGAACGTACCATGCCGGACGGCACTCCAATGCGAGACGCCTTAAACTATCACTTTTCAATATTTGGGAAACCTGCGGAAGGAGCATATTGGGGTTGGCGCTTTGAAGGTCATCATGTATCCTTGAACTTTGTAGCCTCCAAAGGAGCTATTGTATCCGCTACACCCTCTTTTATGGGTTCCAATCCAGGTGTTGTGCCAAGCGGAAATTTAAAAGGGAAAGAAGTACTCAAAGAAGAGACCAAACTAGGTTTTGAACTGCTCAACTCCCTATCTAAGGAACAATTGGTACAAGCCGTATTTTCTAATGAAGCACCTTTCGAAATATTTACCCGAAATAACAGGAACACATCTAGGTTAGAGCCCAATGGCGTATGGTATTCCGACCTGTCACAAGAACAAAAAACAATCTTTCAAAAACTTCTACACCTCTACTTGAACAACTATGAAGCCGAATTTTCTAAATCTATGTCGTCAAAAATAGACAAAGCGGATATAAACAAGCTTTCTTTTGCTTGGGCAGGTAGTTTGAAACCTGGTAAAGGCCACTACTACCGTTTACAAGGACCTACCATTTTAATTGAATATGACAATACCCAAAACAACGCCAACCATGTACACACTGTTATTCGTGATCTGACCAATGATTTTGGAAATGATATTTTAAAACAACATTACCACGAAGACCATTAAAAATTAAAATCTATAACTCATGCAAAATTCACAGCCCGAAGTTTGGCTGCGAGGTCCGGTTCCAGGAATTCCCTCGCTTTTGCAGCCCGCTGCTCATGCCCTCTTACAATCTTCAGAAGAAATAGAACGTTATTTACAGGGTTTTCCCGAAGACCAACTCTGGACTAAAATTGCCGGAAGGGCTTCTGTAGGGTTTCACCTAAAACATATTACCGGAGTTCTGGACCGTATGATTACCTATGCCAAGTCTAAGGGTTTAACGGATTCACAATTTTCCTACCTTGCCAATGAAGGAAAACCGACTGCAGAACTACACGCCGCCGATTTAGTTCTCAACTTTCAAAATAAAACTAAGGAAGCATTATTGTTTTTCGAGACATTGAACGAAGCTACCTTAAAAGAACCGCGTACCGTGGGTCGCAAAAAATTACCGTCAACCACTTTAGGGCTTCTTTTTCATGCCGCTGAACATAGCCAACGCCATGTGGGACAACTTTTGGTGACCATCAGTTTTCTAACGAAATCATAAAACAAATAACATTTTCATCAATAGAAGCCATAGCATCAAAAATTAACTTTTTATGAGGTCATAATTTTACTATAACACACTAACTTCATATTGTTATAAAAATAAAGTTATGAAATCTAAAGAAGTAAAAATTTACTCGGGAAACCGTTTTACCGCCCAACGTATTGAAGAGAAGTTAAAGGAAGTAGACATCAACCCTATCATTAAAGATGCTACTGAATCTGCCCGTTTAGCAGGTTTTGCCGCTAACATTAATGGCGAATTGGACATTTATGTGCGAGATGATGAAAAAGACAAGGCTATGATTATCGTAAGGGCCATACATGCGCAGCAAAAAGATTAAAAGCTAGTTGTTTACTGTATTCATAATTGCCTATTTTTATCAGCTACTTACCAATGAATACAAAACAGTAATGACAAACAAAACCAAACTCACTCAATTAGTTGCAGTATCGCTTCTAATCACCCTGTTCTGCGCTTGTGAATCCAAGCCAAAAAAACCAAAGGAAACCCCTCTGGTTATTGTAGAAGATTCCCTTACCGAAGTCAGTAGAGCAAAAGAAATGCGAGAAGGCATAAGTCCTAAAATCGCAGACGGACTAGAACTAACGCTTTGGGCGTCAGATTCTTTGGCTCCGGACCCTATTGCCATGCAAATTGACGATGAAGGCAAAGTGTACCTTACACGTACCAATCGTCAGAAAAACTCGGAATTTGACATTAGAGGGCATCAAGATTGGATGACCGCTTCTATTTCCCTACAATCCGTAGAGGACCGTCGCAAATTCCTTCATGAAACATTTGCCCCGGAAAAGAGCGAAGAAAATGAATGGTTCCCGGACCTTAATGAAGACGGTAGCCATGACTGGAAAGACCTTACCGTAGAAAAGGATGAAATCTGGATGCTAGAAGACACCAATAACAATGGCATTGCAGATAAATCTACCCGAATACTGGAAGATTTTAATGACGAAATTACAGACGTTGCTGGAGCTCTTTTAGTAAGAGAAGATGACGTTTTTGTTGGTGTAGGCCCGGATATGTGGCGTTTAACGGATACCAATGATGATTTAATCCTAGATGAAAAAACATCACTAGCACACGGTTTTGCCGTTCATATAGGTTTTGCCGCCCACGGAATGTCCGGTGCCATAGAAGGCCCAGACGGTAAGATTTACTGGGGTATTGGCGATATTGGGGCTAACCTTACCACTGCAGACGGCCAAACCCTGAAATACCCTAACCAAGGGGTTATTGTACGCTCCAATCCTGACGGAAGCAGCTTTGAAGTTTTTGCCAGAGGATTACGAAATACCCATGAATTTGTTTTTGATGCCTATGGAAACATCATCTCTTCCGATAACGATGGCGACCATGCCGGAGAAAGCGAAAGACTGGTACACCTTGTTGAAGGTTCTGATTCCGGTTGGCGTTCCAATTGGCAGTACGGTAAATACACAGACCCTAAAAACAATGGCTACAAGGTTTGGATGGATGAAAAACTGTTTACCCCACGTTGGGAAGGACAGGCCGCATATATTGTACCGCCCATTAAAAACTTCCATAACGGCCCTACCGGTATGACCTTTAACCCGGGTACCGCTTTAGGTAAGGATTGGCTCAACAAATTCTTTTTAGTAGAGTTCGTGGGTAACCCTGACCGATCCAATATTTGGGCCTTTGACTTAAAACCTAAAGGTGCTTCTTTTGAACTGAATACGGACAAAAGTATCTTGAGTGGCGTTCTACCAACGGGGATTCAATTTGGTCCGGATGGTGCCATGTACGTGGCCGACTGGGTAAACGGATGGAAAACTAAAAACTACGGACGCGTTTGGAAACTTGATGTTAGCGATGCCAAAAACGATTTATCCGCAGAGCGAAAAGAAACAGAACGTCTTATGACCTTGGACTATGAAGAGCAATCTACGGACGAGTTGACTCAATTGCTCTCTTATGGTGATATGCGTATTAGAAAAAAAGCACAGTTTCAATTGGTGAAAAATGGCTCAAAAGGCTACAAGGCCCTTAAAGAAGCGGCCGCTAAAAATTCCAACCAGTTTGCACGTATACATGCTATTTGGGGAATAGGCCAATTGGCCGATAAAAAGGCATCGGAGGCCGAGCCACTTGTTGCCTTGTTAGCCGACAATGACCCTGAAATAATTGCCCAGGCCGCTAAGGTTTTAGGCGATGTAAAATATACTGAAGCGGGCTCAAAATTAATACCGCTTCTAAAGCATAACAATCCAAGAGTGAAGTTCTTTGCGGCACAAGCTTTGGGAAGATTTAAAACCGAAGCCGCCATTCAACCACTATTGGACCTTATTGTAGCCAACAATGACGAGGATGTGTATCTGAGACATGCGGCCGTTTTGGCATTGTCCAGAATTGGTAAAACCGAATCCATTACTACTCTGGCTCACAATCCAAACCGAAGCTTGAGAATAGCGGCCGTACTCGTTTTACGAAGACTTCAAGACCCTGCTGTTGCTGAATTTTTAAATGACGAAGACGAATACATTGTTACTGAGGCTGCAAGGGCAATCAATGATGATTTTTCCATTGAAGCCGCACTTCCAGCACTTGCGAACATGTTAACAGTGCAAAAATTCAACTCGGAGCCTTTGTTGAGAAGAGCAATTAATGCAGCACTTCGTGTAGGAGACGATAAAGCCCTTGAGAACCTCATTACTTTTGCCAAGGACAAAAACAGGTCCAATATTCTAAGAGGTGAAGCTCTCGCTACAATTGGTACTTGGGCAGAACCGTCCGTACTGGATAGAGTTGATGGTCGCTACCGTGGTGAAATTAAGAGAGACCCTAAGGTTGTAAAGCAAAAAATTGAAAAGGATATTCCAGATTTTATCGAGGACACCAATACAGATATTTTAATCGGTATTACCAACACACTGGCCAATTTGGGAATCGACTCTCATAACGACGCTCTTTTTTCCATTATGAAAAAACATAAGTCGCCAATGGTTAGGTCCGAAATTTTAAATGCCTTAGGAAAACTAGGTTTTGACAAAATTGAAACGGCCATGCAGTATGGTATGAAAGATGCTGACAAGGATGTTCGTACTACTGCTATAGGACTGATGTCCAAAATGGAAATTTCAAAAGAGAATCTACCAAGTATTATAGGTCCTATTTTCAAAAAAGGTTCGGTTCGTGAGCAACAACAATTATTGAGTGTTCTAGGTGAACTTCCCGTTGAGAAAAGTGGAGAAGTTTTAGAAGGGTTGATAAAACAAGCTAGCGCAGACCGCCTAAAACAAAGTGTTATTCTAGACCTTATTGAGGCTGTGGAAGCCACAGAAGACGAAAACTTAATTGCACAGTTGAAACCCCTTAAAGAAAATGGGAATTCAATGGACGCGTTTAAGGAAACTCTAGTAGGTGGTAATTACCGCAATGGGCGAAACGTTTTCAACAAAAACCCAACAGCACAATGTACCCGCTGCCATGCCATAGGTAGCGCAGGAGGCGATGTTGGACCTTCTCTAGAGAACATTGGTAATATTTTGACCAGAGAACAACTCTTGGAAGCACTTATAGAACCGAGCGCACGATTGGCGCCCGGATATGGTAGTGTCTCGCTGACTTTAAAAGACGGTCAAAAAGTAAACGGAATCCTTGAAGCCGAAAACCATGAAGAACTAACGCTTAGAACTTCCGAAGCAGAGCCTTTGGACATTCCTATATCCCGAATAGAGAAACGAGAAAATATGCCATCAGCGATGCCGCCAATGGGCCGTTTAATTTCTAAAAGGGAATTACGGGACCTAATAGAGTACTTGGCCAATTTAAAAGAAGGCTAATAAGAAAAAAAATCCCTCCATAACCGGAGGGATTTTTTTTATCATGGGGTTTCCATTTATGCCATTCTTATTATAAAGATGCCATGGCCTTTTTTGCCATTTTAAATTCGGCCATCATATCCTCTACAATTCTTGCAGCAGGTTTAATATCATGGATCAGTGATGCTACTTGCCCAATTTCGAGTTCGCCCTCTTCCATATCACCTTCAAAAATACCTCGCTTGGCACGGGCCCTGCCCAGTAAAGAAATCAAATCTTCTTTAGAAGCTCCTTTAGCATAGGCATTCTGAACATCGTTATAAAATTTGTTTTTTATCAACCTGACGGGAGCCAATTCTTTTAAGGTAAGCTGTGTACCACCTTCACCTGTTTCTACTACTTTTTGTTTGAACAATAGGTGTGATGATGCCTCATCACTCGCCACAAAGCGACTCCCCACTTGTACTGCATCCGCACCCAATACCATTGTAGCAAGCATTGCGGCTCCGGTTGCAATTCCGCCTGCGGCAATTATGGGGATATCTAATTTTTCCTTTACAGCGGGAATCAAAGTAAGGGTTGTAGTTTCATCCCGGCCATTGTGTCCGCCGGCCTCAAAACCTTCGGCAACTACGGCATCTACCCCAGCCTCTTGAGATTTTAGCGCAAATTTTAAACTACTGACCACATGAACTACGGTGATTCCTTTTTCCTGTAAATAGGAGGTCCACGTTTTTGGGTTCCCTGCGGAACTAAATACAATTTTTACACCTAGGTCTACTATAATTTCCATGAGCTTATCCAAATCAGGATAAAGCATGGGCACATTTACACCAAAAGGCTTACGGGTTGCTTGTTGACATTTTTGAATATGCTCCCTTAATACTTGCGGATACATACTACCAGCTCCTATCAGGCCTAAACCACCGGCGTTGGAAACGGCAGAAGCTAATCGCCAACCACTAGTCCAAACCATACCCGCTTGAACAATAGGATATTCAATACCAAAAAGTTCCGTAATCCTGTTCCGCATGGAAAATATATTAAAGCCTGTCTATGAAATTACGCCCGAGCCAATAAGCTCGTCATCTAAGTACCAGGCAACAAATTGTCCTTCGGTAATAGCGGACTGTTTTTCTTCAAAATCTACGTATAGACCACCATCAATTTTATACAAAACAGCCTTTTGTAAAGGTTGACGATATCTAATGCGCGCCATTACCTCCATAGTTTCGTCTTCCTTGAGCGCTAGATCTGTTCGTACCCAATGGAGTTCATCATCCGTTACAAAAAGTGTTCTTCTATATAGACCAGGATGCGATTTGCCCTGTCCTGTGTAAATTACGTTTTCGTTTACGTCTGTCTCAATTACAAACAGGGGCTCTTTAGTCCCCCCAACATCAAGACCTTTTCTTTGCCCTTTGGTAAAGTAATGCGCCCCTTGATGCTCGCCCACAATTTTTCCGTCTTGAACCTGATAAACCGGTTTCTCAGAGAAAAAAGACAGTTCTGCATATTTGTTCTTAAACTGAGGCAATTCTTTTTGATACTGGATAACATCCGAAGGCACCTCTACAATAACCCCTTTTTTAGGTTTCAGTTTTTGCTGAAGAAACTCTGGCAAACGCACTTTTCCTATAAAGCAAAGACCTTGGGAGTCTTTCTTATCGGCAGTAATCAAATTGTTATCTGCGGCAATTTGTCGTACTTCAGGTTTATTCAAATGCCCAATTGGAAATAAGGTTTTAGATAATTGTTCTTGCGAAAGCTGACATAGAAAATAGGACTGATCTTTGTTGCCGTCAACACCTGCCAAAAGCTGATATGTTTCGGACCCATCATCATTTGTAATAGTCCCTTTTCTGCAATAATGGCCCGTAGCTACGTAATCCGCTCCCAATCCCAAGGCGATATCCATAAAGACATCAAACTTAATTTCTCGATTACAGAGCACGTCTGGATTAGGCGTACGTCCTTTTTCATATTCCGCAAACATATAATCTACAATACGCTCTTTGTATTGCACACTTAAATCTACCGTTTGGAAAGGTATACCCAGTTTTTCAGCAACAATCAAAGCATCGTTACTATCTTCTAACCATGGACATTCTTCCGAAATAGTTACCGAGTCATCATGCCAATTCTTCATAAACAAGCCTATTACCTCATACCCTTGTTCTTTTAAAAGGTATGCGGTTACGCTTGAATCCACACCTCCTGAGAGGCCTACAACTACTTTTTTCATGAATATAAATAAAGCTACAAATTTAATCAATAAACACGGATACCACCTTTTCTAATTCAATTTTAGCATTTCATTAAATTCAAAAGTGTTCAGCTTTTTGTCAAAAGAGTTAAACAAAATAATATTTTTGTCATAGATTGCCGCAGATTTAACGTAGAAAGCAGATTAGATTTTAGTCAATCTTTAATTCTATTCGCTTTAATATAAACCATTAACATTTTTATTATGATTCTCAACAACTTTAAGGGTCTTTTACCCCTTGCCCTAGTATCTATCTTATTTGTTTCGTGTAGTGATGATGACAACGCTCCCGAAATTCCACAGGAAATGCCTGAAACTACAATTGTAGATGTCGCCATTTCCGATTCCGATTTGTCTATTTTGGTAGAAGCCCTTGACGAAGCCGATTTAGTAACTACCCTTAAAGGTAACGGTCCTTTTACCGTATTTGCTCCTACGGATTCGGCTTTTCAAGCCTTTTTAGCAGATAACAATTTTTCATCTTTGGATGATATTCCCGAAGAAACCTTAAAGCAAGTACTTTTGAACCATGTGGTTTCAGGTAACGTTAAGGCCGCAGATTTAGAAACTGCTTATTATAGTTCATCTTCTACAGCCGGTGTAGATGGAAAAAACCTAAGTCTATACGTGAATACTATGGATGGGGTAACTATTAACGGTTCTTCTGTAGCTACGGCAGATATTGAAGCTTCCAATGGAACTATTCATGTTGTGGACAAGGTTATTGGTTTACCAAATGTTGTAAATCACGCTACTTACAATAGTGCTTTTACGGAATTGGTAGGTGCATTGACCGCAGATGGAAACACCGTATTTACGGATTTATTAAGCGGTACCGATCAAAAATTTACTGTTTTTGCTCCTACCAATGATGCTTTTACCGCATTTGAAAATTCTAACGGAAACGAATTAAACTCTATTCTATCTAACCACGTTATAGCGGGAGCAGCTTTAGCCGCAGGTGATTTGAGCAATAGCTATGCGAATACTGCCGCTACCAATGAAGATGGTGATAATTTAAGTATCTATGTTAATACAGATGATGGTGTAACCTTAAATGGTTCCAGCAAGGTGATTATAGCTGATGTAGTTACTACAAACGGGATTATACACGCCGTAGATACCGTTATAGATTTACCAACTGTTGTAACGTTTGCCACTGCTGACAGTGAAAACTTTTCATCTTTAGTGGGTGCACTTACTTCTGAAGGACAACCTGATTTTGTTTCTATCTTAAGCTCTACTACCGAGAATAATCCATTTACGGTTTTTGCACCGGTGAACAGTGCTTTTGCTGCTCTTACCGCGGTTCCTGAAGGTGAAGATTTAACCGCTGTACTTACGCATCATGTAATTGCTGAAGCAAACATTGTTTCCTCCGATTTATCGGATGGTTTGGTTTCTCCTGCAACATTACAAGGTGATGCTTTAACTTTTTCCGCATCTGGAGACTCTTTTGAAATTACCGATGGAGCCGGAAATATGGGAATTGCTATAGTAAAAGCAGATGTTCAGGCCATAAATGGTGTCATTCACGCAGTAGATATGGTTCTTATTCCTAGCGCATCGGAAGACTAATCTAAACTATTACAATTGTTGAAAAAGGTCGCTAAGTTAGCAACCTTTTTTTATTGACATTTTTTTACAAAGTACTGATTTAATATAAGATATGTAAGATTGAATAGAGCGTTGAAATGGCATATGACCCGTATATTTTTTGAAGACGATGCTGAGTTAAACAACAATTAATTCAAGTGCCGAAATAATAAACAACACCGCTGCCTGTGTTAGCATACAAAAAAGGGCTCTTTACAACTCTCTTTTTTTTAAAGCTTGATTAAGCTGCATCTTTACAGTCCCAAATCTTATCAAACCAACCTAACTTTATGCTAAAAACCCCGACTTAACGTCAGGGTTTTTTTATTATAATAAAGATGGTAAGTAAATTTTAGAACTACCTCTTGCCAGTTTTCTTTTGCTCTTCGGCCTGCTCCATCATCTCACGCATTCTTCTTTGGAACTTGTTCTCTTTCTTAGGCTTTTTCTTGTTCTCTTGAATCTGGGCATGAATTTTCTCATCATCAAGAATGAAGTTTTTAATAACCAACATAATACCAATAGTAATCATGTTAGATACAAAATAGTACAAACTCAATCCACTCGCGTAGTTATTGAAGAAAAACAACATCATAAGCGGCATTAAGTACATGATAAACTTCATGTTAGGCATACCTGGCTGCTGCGGCATATTCTGACCGGTTGTCATGGTCATATAAAAGAATATGGCAATAGAAGCCAATATTGGGAACAAGCTAACGTGATCCCCATAAAATGGAATATCAAAAGGTAAATTGGCCACAACATCATAGGATGATAAATCATCTGCCCATAAAAATGATTTCTGGCGCAAAGCGAAAGATGTAGGGAAAAACATAAACAACGCATAGAAAATAGGCATTTGTAATAGCGCCGGTATACATCCGCTCATTGGGCTAACCCCAGCTTTTCCGTACAGCTTCATTGTTTCTTGCTGCTTCTTCATAGCATTATCCTTGTACTTCTCTCCTAATTCCGCTAATTCAGGTTTTAGCACCTTCATTTTAGCCTGGGATAAATAGGATTTATACGTTACGGGAGACATTGCCAATCTTACCAAAATGGTCATAACAACAATGGCCACACCAAACGGTAAGAAAGAACTTAAGAAAGAATAGAATGGTGTAAACAAATATCTATTTAACCAACCAAAAATTCCCCATCCAAATGGTATGGAATCATCCAAGCCTAATTCTTTGTATTGACTCAACACTTTTACATCTGTTGGCCCATAGTACCAATGCATACTCTGCGCTAGCTCACCTCCTGTTAGTTCCAAAGGCACTTTTGCACCAAACAGTTTAGTAAACTTCGTTTCCTTACTTTCTTCTTCCACCAAGTTTTTAGAAGTAAGTACGGCATTCTTAAAGTTGGTCTTACCGGCCAAAATAGAACTAAAGAAATGTTGTCTATAGGATAGCCATTTTACATCTTCTTCCGTTTCCTCATCATCGCTCGTAAGTGATAAGTAGCTTATTTTACCATCATCATGATTGTAGGTAAGTTCCGTATATCTATTCTCGTACTCTACACTTTTATTATGACGAATACCCTTTAAATTCCATTCTAAATCTATAGGCCTGCTACTGTCTATAATACCGTTAAGTCCTTGTGAACGTATGGTAAAATCTACAAGGTAATCTCCTTCTTTCATCTCATAACGGTACTCTAAAAAGTTATTAGGGCCCGCTTTGGCTTTCATAGAAAGCACTCTGTTACCGTTGCTCTCTGTTAAGGACGGCTCAAAATAAAGGTCTTGGGTGTTCAGCACACGGTTGTCCGAGGTTGTGAAGTTCAGACCAAACGAAGCATTACCCTCGTGTATTAAATATACAGGAATAGAATCGTACGTATGGTATTGTTTCATACGCGCCTCTACAATCTGCCCGCCTTTGTTGCTTATTTCCAAAGAAACCAAATCATTCTCTAACTTGGTAATTTTATCGGTTGGCTGCGTATACCCAAAGGCACCTATTTTACCTTGATAATTAGCTACAGCCGTAGAATCCTGAAGGTTTATTGTGGGAGACTGTGCTAAATTTTCAGATGGTAAAGCCTCACTGCCCTCCTCTTTAACAACTTGTTCCTGTTGTGCTTTTTCGGCCTCTAGCTCTTCGGGAGTGGGCTGATTCTGATAAAACATAAATATCAATATCCCGAAAATCAGCACAAAACCGATTATGGAATTTATATCTACTTTCTTTTCTTCCATCTAAATAATTGTTAATAGACCGCTTTCAATTTTAGAAAGCGATCATGTACAGGGGTTTGGTTCAGTCAATTAGCAAATATATGCCCAATTGCTCAAATTATGCCAGAATGGCATTAGTTTATTGTTTTTTATGTTTTAATGCCGCTTTTACAAACCCTACGAACAACGGATGCGGGCTAGCGACCGTACTTTTGTATTCCGGGTGGTATTGAACGCCTATAAACCAAGGATGCTCAGGTATTTCCACAATCTCTACAAGACCTGTTTCTTTGTTTATACCTGTAGCTTTAAGTCCACTTGCCTCCAGTTGCTCTTTAAAATCACTATTGAACTCGTAACGGTGACGGTGTCTTTCCGATATATTATCGGCTCCTTTATAAATTTCTTTTACCAGACTACCATCCAACAGCTCACAGTCCCATGCACCCAATCTCATGGTACCCCCTTTATTGGTGATGGTTTTCTGTTCTTCCATTAAATTAATTACCGGATAAGGTGTTTTCTCATCCATTTCGGTTGAATTGGCATCTTCAAGCTCCAAAACATTACGGGAATATTCAATAACAGACATTTGCATGCCCAAACAAATACCTAAAAACGGAATGTTGTTCTCTCGTGCATACTGTACGGCCTGTATTTTTCCTTCAATTCCACGTTCGCCAAAACCTGGTGCAACGAGTATACCGTTTAAGTCACTAAGTTTTTTCTCAAGTCCTTTACCCGATAAATGCTCGGAATGAATGGACTTCACATTTACACGAACTTCATTTACTGCTCCGGCATGGATAAACGCCTCCAAAATAGATTTGTAAGAATCCTGAAGTTCAACATATTTACCGATCAAGCCAATATTTACCTCGTTCTGCGGGTTCTTATGCTGATCTAAGAAATCTTTCCATTGGTTTAAATCCGGCTCTACGTCATCGGCCAAAGCCAATTTCTTTAGGACCACGGTATCTAAACCTTCTTCCTGCATTAACAGGGGAACATCATAAATTGTAGAAGCATCAATAGACTGAATGACCGCTTCACGCTTTACGTTACAGAATAGCGCCAATTTATTTTTTATCTCGTCAGAAATCTCGTGCTCTGTACGGCACACCAAAACATCGGCCTTAATTCCACTTTCCATTAACGTTTTAACGGAATGTTGAGTAGGCTTTGTCTTCAACTCTCCGGCTGCGGATAAAAACGGAACAAGGGTTAAATGTATTACAATGGCATTATTTTCACCAAGTTCCCAAAGTAATTGTCTAACGGACTCTATATAAGGTAAGGATTCAATATCACCTACGGTACCTCCTATTTCGGTAATTACAATATCATATTCGCCACTATTGCCCAATAATTGAACACGTCGTTTAATTTCGTTGGTAATATGAGGTACCACCTGAACGGTCTTACCTAAAAATTCGCCGCGGCGTTCCTTTTCTATTACACTTTGGTAGATACGACCTGTAGTTACGTTATTGGCCTGTGAGGTACGAACGTTCAAAAAACGCTCGTAATGCCCTAAATCCAAATCGGTCTCCGCTCCATCATCGGTTACATAGCATTCGCCATGTTCATACGGATTTAGCGTACCTGGATCTACGTTGATATACGGGTCTAATTTTTGTATCGTTGTCTTATAGCCACGTGCCTGTAGCAATTTGGCGAGCGATGCGGCTATAATACCTTTCCCTAGAGAAGAAGTAACACCTCCCGTAACGAAAATATACTTTGTCTGCGACATATTGGTGTTCTTTGTTACGGGGCACAAAGATATAAATCCCCTAGTGAAATCATAGGTATTACCTAGGAAAATCTTTTTGAATCTTA
This sequence comes from Zobellia sp. B3R18, assembly GCF_018860715.1. Classification (NCBI taxonomy): domain Bacteria; kingdom Pseudomonadati; phylum Bacteroidota; class Flavobacteriia; order Flavobacteriales; family Flavobacteriaceae; genus Zobellia; species Zobellia sp. B3R18. The sequence goes on from NZ_JAHKQG010000006.1 coordinate 142,380, forward strand.
TGAATTAACGGCTCTAATCCATTTATCTTAATTTCCAACATAGATTTAAGTAGTATTCCTAATTTTCCGTCAGGAAACCCCTTTTGTTGATACCAAACCAAATAGGGTTCCGGAAGTTGCACCAGATACCTACCTTTAAATTTCCCAAATGGCATTCTATAGTGTGCCAATTCTATTAACTTTTCTTTATCCGGAGCTATATTCATTTTTAAATCTAAAAATTTTATCTTTATTTTCGCCTAATAGCCAAAATTATGAAACGAAGAAAATTTATTGGTACATCTGCAGCCGCATCGGTTGGATTGGTGGCCTGCAAAACTACAAATGCCATGGCATCTCCAACTGCTGAAAGTGTAAAGTTAAAAGAAAATATTCACCATAGCGTTTGCCGTTGGTGCTACAAGGATATTCCTATGGAAGATTTCCTAAAAAGCTTAAATGAACTTGGTATTAAAGCAATGGACCTTACTGGTCCTGAAGATTGGCCTTTAATGAAAAAATACGGAATTCATGCTTCTATGTGCTGGGGCGCTGGTTTCGGCATTGAAAAAGGTTGGAACGACCCTTCTTTGCACGAAGAACTTATTGCAGATTACTCACAACACATTCCAAAAGTAGCTGAAGCAGGCTATACCAACCTTATTTGCTTTAGCGGTAACAGAAACGGAATGGATGAAGCAGAAGGACTTAAAAACTGCGCTGAAGGACTTAAAAAAATAATGCCTATTGCAGAGAAACATGGCGTAGTCCTTCAAATGGAGCTTTTGAACTCTAAAGTAAACCACCCGGATTACATGTGCGATACCAGTGCTTGGGGCGTAGAACTTTGCAAAGCTATAGGTTCAGAGCATTTTAAACTATTATATGACATCTACCACATGCAAATTATGGAAGGTGACATTATTAGAAATATTCAAGATTACCATCAATATTTTGGACACTACCACACCGGTGGAAATCCAGGTAGAAACGAAATAAACGATACTCAAGAGCTTTTTTACCCTGCAATCATGAAAGCAATTCTTGCTACAGGTTTTAAAGGCTATGTGGCCCAAGAATTCATTCCCACATGGGACGATCAAATTGCAGCCTTAAAAGAAGGCGTTACCATTTGTGATGTATAAAATTATTAACCTCCCTTCGGGGAGGTTTTTTTTAGCCCATTAATTTCTTTAAAAAATCTTCTTTTCTCCGCACCGCCACTTCTATATGTGAACCATCGTTCATAAGTGCGTAGCCACCTTTACCCCTTACATACTTATCCACACAAGTTAAATTGATCAAATGCGATTGATGTGTCCTGTAAAAATGATGCTTATCCAACAATGCCTCAAAATACTTCAATGTTTTGGCTACGGTAAGTTTCTTATCATCCTTTAAATACAGATGCGTATAGTTAATATCCGATTGGCAGCGAACAATATCCTTTATGGCAATCATAGAAAGGCCATCTACAGTAGGTACCGCTATTTTCTGAAAATCACTGGTCTTTTGCCCCTCAAGATTTTGGAACAAGACTTCCATTTTCTGCGATATCTCTTGGAGCGAAATTTTCTTTTTCAGCTTTTCCAAGGCTGTTTGCAAGTCATCTTCCGCAATTGGTTTTAAGAGATAGTCCAATGCAGAAAACTTAAAAGCCTCCAGAGCGTAATTATCATAACCCGTTGTAAAAATAACCTCAAAATCAATGCTCGGCACCGCCTGCAGCAATTCAAACCCGGTTTTATTGTGTAACTGTATATCCAAAAAAACTACTTGTGGGCTATATCTTTTTATGGCGTCCAGACCTTCCTCGTACGAGGAGGCCACTTCCTGTACTTCTACCGTACCGTAGGTTTTCAGCAATAAAAGTAACCTATCCTGACAATGCTTTTCGTCATCAACTATAATCGCTTTCAACATAAATTCTTTAAAATTGAAGTTCCAATGGCAGTTTTAACTCCACGCGAAGCCCTTCTTCCTTATCGAACATTTGGATGCTTCCTTTTTCTTTTTTCAACTGGTTTATAATATCAAGTCTGTTCTTGGTTATTTTAAGTCCCATTGAAGTCTTTCCTTTTTTTGCTGCACCATTCATTCTTCGCCCTACCCCATCATCATCTACCGTACAGACTAAAAACTGCCCCTCGGTTTTCACCGAAATATCTATATGCCCCATAGCCTCTTTTTTTGATACCCCATGCCAGATACTATTTTCTATAAAAGGCTGCAAGATTAGTGGTGGTACCATGGTATTCTCAACATCTACATCTTCGCCCACCTTAAAGGAATGCACGAATTTGTCCTTTAAACGTAATCCTTCAATTTGCATATAGAGTTCCGTAAGTTCAAGGTCTTCTTCTAGCGGAATCCATTTTTTCTCGGAACTCTCCAAAATGGCCCTAATGAGTTTAGAAAACTTCACCAAAAATGTATTGGCGGTCTGCAAATCATTCTTGGCCATATAATCACTAATGGAGTTCATGGCATTAAAAATAAAATGGGGATTCATTTGTGAGCGAAGTGCCTTTAGTTCGGTTTCCGCTACCTTGGTCTTGAATTCGGAAATTTTCTTTTCGGACAAGACCCGTTCTCTTTTTTTATACAGTTGAAAAGCAATAACCGAAAAAATAACAATCAAAAGTGCCCCGAGGGACAAACCCGTTATCATAAGTTTTTGACGTTCCATTTCTGCATTAGATACAGCCTGTTCCTTTTCATGGGTAGCCAAAAGGGCAGATTTTTCTTTTTCGTACTCGTAATCTGCCTCAAGAATTGCTATTTCTTCTTTTTTCTCTACGGAAGCAAAACTATCTCGCAACACTACGGCATCGGTTTTATTCTTAAACGCCTGTTTATAATTTCCCGTTGCACTTTGCAAACTTGCCAGTTGTTCAAGAGCATTGAACTGTAAGTTTATACTACCTGCTTCTTTGGCATATCTATACGAAGTCTCGTAATTTTCTTCGGCAAGCGCCATTTTTTTATCCGCTCCTAAAAAATAACAGTCGCCCAAAGAACGATGTACTATTGCCAGGTTATTAGTATTCTTTAACTTCTCGTATATTTTCTGTGTCTGTTTAAAATAGGGCACTGCCTTAGCGTATTTTCCCATTTCAGTATATGCGATTCCCATATTGGTCAACGCACTGGCCATACCTCTTTCATTGGTATTACTCTCCATGATATCATAAGCCTTCCTATAACTCTCAATGGCCTTTTCCGAGTTTCCGGTGTCATTATAAACCCGCCCAAGATTGGTTAGCGCATTGGCCACACCTTCCTGAAAATCACTCTTTTCAAAAAATAAAAGGGCCTGTTTTTGGTATTTTTCCGACTCTTTAAACTTTTCCAATCTAGCATACAACAGTCCTATATTGCTAAGAATAGATGCATATTGACGATTCTGAGTAAGCCCCAAATCCTCATAAATACGCTTAGCATCCAAGTAGCTTTTGATGGCCTCAGGATATTTAGAGAGGTACATATAATTAATGCCGATGCTATTTAACATTTTAGCCATCAAAAAGCTATCCTTGGCTTGCTCAAAAACCTCGTACGCCTTACGGTTGTTATCGTTGGCCCTGGCATAGTCAGATTCATTAAAATACACCAAACCCTTATTATAAATTAACCTGGCAACACCCTTTAGGTCATTGTTCTCCTCTCGTATTTTCATAGCCAAGTCATACGATTCCAAAGCCAGCGAGTCCATACCCAATGCGCTATAGTTATGGCCCCTGTAGGCATATGCAGTAGCCGTGCCTTCATAATTTTGCAATTGAAGCCCCAAATCAATAGCCTCTTGAGACGTATCTACCCCAGATTTGGGATCAACGGAATAATAGGTATACGCTAGCTCGTTCAAAGTTTTTAACCTAACCGAATCCTGATTCTTGGCTTTACGTAAAAGAAGAGTTAAACTATCAATTTTGGACCGCTGCGCTTCTACTGTATACACTGATAACAGAAGGAATATGACAAGGCTGGTTATTCTAAAAAAATGCATTGGCGCAGTTGGTATATGGTTCTCCAAATTTAACAGTTTAGCAGAAGTGAGCACCACACAGACAAAAGAAATATTGTGATAAATTGTTCTTTTTGAGGTTTGTACATATAAAAATGCAGAAATTACGATTATATCAAAAAAACCAACACATACCCCAACGATTATCACGGTTAATAAATGCCCATGGTACAGTAGGCCGCTTCTTCTTACTTTCATCGTACCAAACCAAACATCCAACTCCCATGATGAAGAACCACTACCAACACAAATTTTTAATTATCTTCATCGCACTCTCCCTTTGCTTTGCTGTTGGATGTGACAATCATCCCATAAACGAATTAGCCGAAGACCTTTCAGATGAATTTGAAGAAATAGACAAAGAACAAGAAGAACAGAAACAAGAGGAAGAACAAGAAGAACAGAAAGAAGAAGAAGAAGAAGAAGAAGCCTTATATACTGGTTCCATGACTGCTATTGCTAACAGCAATGAATTTCAATCATCTGAATATTTAAAACAATTCAATACCATTTATGCAAGCATTACAAAGAACGATGAGCTATTTATGGTATACATCTCAGGTTACGACATAAGCTTAGGGCTGGTAAATGCTAAAACAATTATTTTATGGGCCGTAGGAGAAGACTTTTCCACTCTCAAAGCAGGCAAAACCTGGGATTCCCCCCTAGTAGATTTTCTCCACGAAGGAGTGATTGCAAATTATTACGAAAGTGAAGTGACAGATGACAATGAGAACGAAGACGATGACCCTAACCTTGAAGAAGTAGATAATATTTATCTAAAAATTACTGCAATTGATTTCGAAAATCAAAAATTTTCTGGTGAGTTCAATTTTGCGGGAAAAACTGAAGACGGCACATCCATTACCGTAACCGATGGCAAGTTTACCGATTACTATTTTGAATATAACGAACAATAACAACCTCACCCACAAACCTCTCAAAACCATGAAAAAATCTATAATCTATTTTTCAGCTTTTCTTTTAGCCTTGTCTACTTTTATTAATTGCTCCGTAAAAGATGTTGTAGACGACCTTAGCGACACACAAAAAGCACTTGATTGCGCCCGTTTAATTGAAGACATTGATGAAAAATGGGACGACGAGAATAGAGATTGTGATGATATAAAGTCTGATGTAGCAAAAATTCTGGACACTTGTAAAGATTTTATAAGCGAAGAACAAAAATCTCAACTGGAATTCTATGCCGCAAATTGCGACACAGCCAATTAATGATATTACAATAAACTTAACCTCACTTTGTTTTTCTAAATGAATGCAATAAACCTGAACCATTACCGCACTAATCTGCTGCTACTGGGTCTAAATCTATCCCTCCCAAAAAGCAAGTACTTAAGCAAGAGAAAAAACAAAAAGGACACCTGTAGTATTTCAGGAGTGATACGATTGTTCGGAAAAGAGACCCCAAATTTGGGAACGTCCTTAAAAATCGGAAACCTTGCCGTAGGCAGCTCCGCTATTGGAAAAACCATCTTACTTACAGATATCCACACCAAAATAAATGATTACGGCCCTAAGCCCAAAGATTGTCAAAACTATTTTCTGATCACTGGCCTAGACCTAAGAACAACATCTGCCAACAGTTCTTTCAGCTCCTTGTCCGTAAATATCACAATGGAGGGGGTAGCGTACAAATACACCACTCCCCCACCCATTTCCAATAACAAGTTACAGCAAACGACCAGTTACCTCATCGACTTGAAAAAAAAGGAAATTCAATTTTTAGAAACAAAAGTTGTCAATACTAAAACAAATTCTGTCTTGACCATGAACGGCACAGTAACCTGGACATAACTCCAAAACTAAAAACGCAAACATCTAAACATCGCGAACAATGAATTTACCGAAAATAGTATCCATATACACACTTATACTCCTTCTGAGCACCACCATATCCTGTTCCGAAGATAATTCAACCATAGACCCTCCCGTTCCAAAAGAGCAAAGCGAAGAAGACCCGGTTACAGAAGAAGAGAACGAGAGTACCTCCGAAGAGGAACAAGAAGAGGAACAAGAAGTGGAAACCAACGAAGAAGAGGAAGTGGAAGAAAGTCCGCAAGAAGAAGAAGAAGAAGAAGAAGAAGAAGAAGAAGAAACAACTAACAATTTTGGCACTATTGAATTGTCCGGTGATGAAACCTCTGATGTTGGCACTGAGCTCGTTGTTGGACACATTGCCGTTGGTCGTGCAGATTTGACAGGCACGGAAAAATCAGTGATTTTAACGGACGAAAACACTCCAATTACAGAAGAAGGACCAGAACCTAAAAACCTTGACAAAGGCTTTGTTCTTATAGGTGGAGACGACCTTAATGCCGGTGGAACTACTTCTGCGGAAAAAGACATCTCTATGGTCATATTTATTAACGGTGAAGAATACCGCTTTGGATGTTCCGTACCTAGCGGCGGAAACTTTATTGATTGCGGCGCCGACTACAATATAGATTTTGATAAAAAGGAAATGGTTTTTAATGAAACCACAGTTGTTAATACCGAAACGAAAGTAACTTTGACCATGAACGGCACTATTACGTGGGAATAGCTCCTATACAAAGAAAAAACATGCTTTTGCAACCTCTAAATAAAATGGTGTTCTATACCGAATTCACAAGCCGAAAGAAGCCAATTAAAAAATATGTACGTAATTTTACCCAGAATTTTATTCTAAATAACAACATTACACTAAACACTATTACAATGAAAAAAACACTTACACTATTAGCTGCCTTTACGTTTGTAGTGCAGCTTGCATCCGCCCAGGAATTTGAAGTAGGCTCAAACGTAATTAACGTAGGTCTTGGCTTAGGAGGATATTACGGCGGATACGACACTTCTACACAAAGTCCCGTGTTCAGTGCTAGCTACGAAAGAGGCGTTTGGGATGTTCCTGGCCCCGGTGTTGTTAGTCTTGGTGGATACCTTGGTTACAAAAAATTCACCTATGACAGCAACTTCAACAATGCGGATTATAGCTGGTCCTATACGGTCATAGGAGCTCGTGGCGCCTATCACTATACCGGTTTTGATATTGATAACCTGGATGTATACGGTGGAGCTATGATATCTATGCGTATTTATAACGGAGATGATTTTAACGACCTAAATAGCAGACCTGGCGCAACCGCTTTTGTTGGTGGTCGTTGGTATTTTACAGACAGTATTGCCGGTTTTGCAGAAGCGGGTTATGGTGCTGCCTTCCTAACACTAGGAGCTTCTTTTAGATTCTAACAGCCTAGAAATAAAATATTAAAAGCCTTCTTAGAATTTAATTCTGAGAAGGCTTTTCTTCTTTAAGTGCAGCTTTAATTTCTTGGTTCCAGAGCAACTGCTTTTGCAAGTCTCTGGAAAAATTGGTCTCCCTATCGTATTTGTTCTGAAAGTTGCTTAGCTCTTTTAAAATAGATTTATATATAGCCCTCACTTCCGCCTTGGCATCCATTGTAAATTGAGTCTTGGCCAACCGTTCCCGCATTTTCCTGGCATAGAGCTCGGATATATCAAAATGCAACTGCTCATGGCTTAAAATAATTGAATCGCATAATTCCGGGCGATACCATGATTTATTGGGGTAAAATTCGCTCTGCACTACAAAATTCAAATAGAGCTGCCCATCTTTCTTAAAAGATGAAAACGAGTAACTAATACCGCTGGCCGTTGTTGCTGCGGCCCATTCGGTTTTAAAATAACTGCCTTTAAAATCGGACCATTGCAGTTTTCTGTCCGCATCCCAAACCATGATTTCTTCCTCTTGGGAAAAAACCATACCGGTCACCAACAAGCAAATGGCCCAAAGGCTGTTTTTTAGAGCTCCCAATGAAATGTGATTACCTTTTCTATATCCGGATGCAAACTGTAGTGCACGGGGCACGTCATTGCCGTATGCTCCAAGATTTTTCTATCCTTCTCCGAAACATCCAAAGGCAAAATGAGTTTGGCTTCAATTTTAGAGATACGTCTTGGTCCGGCAGCCATGTGCTTCTTGATTTCCACCGTAGAACCATCCAACTTTACTCCTAGTCCTTTGGCCTTTATCCCCATCATAGTAACCATGCAGCTCCCCAACCCGGTAGCTACTGTATCAGTTGGTGAAAAAGCCTGTCCCAGACCATTATTATCTACGGGAGCGTCCGTAATGAAAGTGTTACCGGAGCGCACATGTTCACAAGTGGTTCTTAATTCTCCGTTGTAGGTTACTTTTGAAGTCATACTAAATTGGGTTTAGAATTAATTGTTCTATTCGTAAACCCTAAGTTAGTACTACCTGATTCAAAAAAGAAATAAATTTTACTGATTTCTAAACTTACTCCGCCTCTTTTATCCGAAGGTCCTCAAACATTAAAACATAGGATGATTGATTAAAGTAGCCAGAAGCACCATGCTTTTCATAATCAAACTTACTACCGGAATACTCCGTTTCACCAATAACCTTGGAAGCTTCCATTAGGTTATTCTTGTACGCCAGCTTCAACAGAAGGTCATACGCAATATCAAAACCACGCACGGCATATCTATCCGGAGTACTTCCAAATCGTTTTTCATATCGTTTAGAAAATGAATCGTTTGAAGCTGTTTTATACACAGATGGGTAAGTGAAATGTAAATTTGATAAGTGGGCATTACTGATTACCTCGTTATCAAAAGCATTGTTTTTATTTGTAGTGAACATGCGCACTTTTATATCCTCTGTATTTCTAGAGTTCAAAATAGAACTTACACTTGAAACCAATTTGAAATTATCGGTCTCTACAAAAACCCAGTTATCCGAATCTTCAGAAAGAAGCTCCGTTAACTTTTCTATGTTAATACCGATGTTCTTTTCCTCTTGGGCCACTTTTAATGTATCGGCACCGGGAAAGCTTGCTAACAGTTGTTTTTGTACAGCCTTGTTCTTGTCATCTGCAATAATGATGATATGCTGCTCAGCAGTACGCTTTTCCTGTACATAACTAATCAGACGGTCACGTAGCACCTCCTCAGAAGTATACGAAAAGAAAACATTGGACAAACTTAAATCGCTCTTAGCGGGAATAGGAGCTACAAGAGGAACTTGTTTACCACTAGCCCTTACCGCAGTCTCTTTCAAGGAAGGCATATCCAACGGACCTACAATTGCACCGTACCCGGAAAGGTTCTCTCCTTGAAGGATTTCTTTGGTTCTTGCCAAGCTCAGTTGATTATCAAAAGTTTTAACATCTACTGAAATTCCTAAATCTGCAATAGAATCAATTGCCACCAATGCCCCCGAGTAAAGCCCCAAACTATACTTAAGGCTATTTCTTTTATCTATGATATTAGCTACACGATCTTTATCACTTAGGTCCAACTTATCCAATCGGAAAGGCAAAAGAAACATCAACTTTGGCTTGTTCTGCGTGTTAACACTATCCACAAGATTTATTTTATCCAACACCAATGAATTACGAACCTCAAAATTACCTTCCTGTTCTTTAGGCAATTTTAGTATCATACCCGCTTTTAACCCTTGGGACAAATCCGGATTCAATGCTAAAAGTTCTTTATAACTTATACCGAATTTACGGGTAAGTGAGAATTCGGTTTGTTTTGGCTTTACCTCATAAAAATTAAAGTTCTCCGTATTAATGGCTCCGCTATCCGCTTTTTTCTGCGGTATACGAATTACCATACCTTCTTTTAAGCCACCTCTTTCTGTAATTTCAGGATTCAAGCGAACGATTTCATCCGATTTTACTCCAAATTTCTGCTCTAACTGAAAGAAATTCATTTTAGGAGGAACCGTGTACGAAGTATACAGTTCTGTTTGCTGGTTATCTACAGTGCTTCCCGCAATCTTTGGCAATTTTAACTCTTGCCCTACGGCTAAGTAGTCATTGGATTTTGACAACTCAGGATTTAAGACCACCATACTATCTACAGTAATGCCATACTTATAAGCAATACTCCATCTGGTTTCTTTGGGAGCTACCTCATAGATTTCAAAATCATCTTCGTTAACAACAATCTCGTCTTCCGGTCTTACACTGCGGTATTTCGGAATCTTCAATGTCATTTTTCTTTTTAGTTGCGAAGAGTATAATTCTGGATTGTATTTCTTAATTGCTTCTTCGGTAATGTGAAACCGTTTCGCAATACTGTACAATGTTTCCTTTTTCTTTACTCGGTACGATGTAAATCCAATAGGTTCTTCTTGCGCTTCGCCAACATCTTTTTTCACGGATGCGGGCTCTACTTTTCTTGTAGATTGAGAGGCAACTTCCTTGGCTTTACTATCCTTAGGAATAACCAATATTGTATTAGCCCTCAGCTCATCACCGCGTTTTACCTCTTTATTTAATTTAAGTATGGTTTCAGTATCCAACCTATACTGTTTTGCTATACCCTCCAAGGTCTCACCCTTCTTTACGGCATGCGTGGTAAACTTCTGTGCAGAAGCTTTGCACCCCACAAAAACGAACAATAATAATGTTAGACCTACTTTAAAAAACTGATTCATATTTATTCCCATTCAATGGTTGCCGGCGGCTTAGAACTTATATCGTACACAACCCTGTTAACGCCCGGCACTTTGTTGATAATATCGTTTGATGTCTTTTGCAAGAATTCGTAGGGTAAATTCACCCAATCGGCGGTCATACCATCGGTACTTTCTACAGCTCGCAAAGCTACGCATTTTTCGTAAGTACGCTCATCTCCCATAACCCCTACACTATTTACGGGCAAAAGCATTGCTCCGGCCTGCCAAACCTTATCATAAAGGCCCCAATCACGCAATCCCTGTATAAAGATATGATCCACCTCCTGTAGTATAGACACCTTTTCCGGCGTAATGTCACCCAAAATACGAATTGCTAGTCCAGGACCAGGAAAAGGATGTCTTCCCAAGCGCTCATCACCTATGGCCATACTCTTACCTACGCGCCTAACCTCATCCTTGAACAACATTTTTAAAGGCTCTACCACTTTTAGCTTCATAAAATCCGGCAAACCACCTACATTATGATGACTTTTAATTGTTGCCGATGGACCTCCGGTAGCAGAAACCGACTCAATTACATCTGGATAAATAGTGCCTTGTGCCAACCACTTTACATCCTGCACTAGGTGCGCCTCATCATCAAAAACATCTATAAACACCTTTCCTATTATCTTTCTTTTCTTCTCCGGGTCACTTTCTCCGGCAAGGGCATCCAAAAAGCGTGCCGAAGCATCAACTCCTTTTACATTAAGCCCCATATGCTCGTACTGATCAAGTACGTCCTGAAACTCGTTCTTTCTTAAAAGACCGTTATTCACGAAAATGCAATAAAGATTCTTTCCAATAGCCTTATGGAGTAACACAGCTGCAACCGTAGAATCTACTCCACCGGACAAACCGAGCACAACTTTATCGTTACCTATTTTCTGTTTTAGCTCTGCCACGGTCAAATCAACAAACGCATCCGGCGTCCAAGTTTGTTCCACTCCAGCGATGTTTACCAGGAAGTTTTCCAGTATTTTTTTTCCATCTGTAGAGTGATAAACCTCTGGGTGAAATTGAATAGCATAAGTATCCTCGTTTTCAATCTTATACGCAGCACGTTCAACATCATGTGTACTTGCCAAAACTACTCCGTTTTCAGGAAGTTCTTGTATGGTATCACTATGGCTCATCCAGACTTGACTACCTTCCAAAACACCTTCAAAAAACGCTTCGCCAGATTTAATATAGGACAGATTTGCACGACCATATTCCCTAGTATTGGAAGGCGCCACATTGCCGCCACCAAAGTGAGCCAAGTATTGCGCTCCATAACAAACCGCCAATAAAGGCTTCTTGCCTTTGATTTCGGACAGATCCGGATGCGGAGCATCATCGGCCCGCACCGAGAACGGGGAACCCGACAGGATTACCGCCTTATAAGAGGATAAGTCCTCCGGAGGCTTGTTATACGGCTTTATTTCACAAAAAATGTTGAGTTCTCTAACCCTTCTAGCGATGAGTTGTGTGTACTGAGAACCGAAATCGAGTATAAGGACGTTGTTTTGCATGGCCAAAAATAGCAAATTCCATTCTCCCAAAAAGACTCTTTTTACATATTTATAATCGGGTTTTTAACAATCACCCCAAATAACAGAATTACAACAGTAGGGAGTAAGCCAAATTGAAAACTAAAATTCCTACAATTCAAAAAATACCCACCCAAAAGACTCATCAAAAGCTAAATTTTTCACAATACCCAAAAGTCCATCTCAACGTTCATTTTTCAATTTTTTCACAAAAATTACCAAGGATTTCGCTCAAAAAAGGGCGATTTCGAAGAAAATGCAAAAATCGAAATCAACACTTCATTACAAATAATTTAAAATACTGGTTTTAAATAAATTAAACTAATTCCTACAAAATGTTAAATTATGTTAAAACTGACCTTTTTTAGCTATTTTACGCGGTAATCTTGGCCGATTGGGTTACGGACGCAGAAAAAACCAAAAACCATTTTTGACCTCTCTTGATGTTCATTTTATTTATCTTTTTGTTAACAGCATGCTTTAAAGATTATAACTTTCTTGCGTAAGAATTTACTGCTATAAAAACATTTCATCAGTGCACAAAAGCAGTAATTACATCAATCAAAAAACGAACACATCTTGAAAAAAGCCATCTGTTGCACCTCATTTTTTCTTGCTCTATTTCAACAAGGACATTCAAAAATGAGTAGACTCCCTTGCAGGATAGAAAAGGGAATTCAAAAAAATTCCAGAACACCTTTTATTTTCAAAGACAACTTTTTTACCCCCAATCAAGCGGATGAAAAATATATCGTTAGCGGATATGTTACAGAAAGTGGAAGTGGGGAACATCTATTGGGGGTATCCGTTTATGTTCCTGAATTAAAATTGGGCACCACCACAAATGACTATGGTTTTTTCTCATTGACCCTACCCGAAGGAAACCATGAAGTCATCATTTCATACATTGGTTACGGAAATGAAAAACGACAAATTAATTTAACGGAGGACAAAATTCTATCCGTCACCCTAAAACCATCTACCCAAAATCTGGACGAAGTTGTTGTAACGGCAGATGAGAGCATAAAGGAAAGCAAGGTCACCCAAATGAGTAAAGTACAGATCAATCCTGCGGATATTCAGGATATACCTGCACTATTAGGTGAAAAAGACGTAATGAAGACCTTGCAGCTCATGCCCGGAATTCAAGGAGGTTCCGAAGGAAGTTCCGGTTTCTTTGTTCGCGGGGGCACACCGGACCAAAACCTTATTATCTTGGATGATGCGGTGGTCTACAACTCCAATCACCTTTTTGGATTTTTCTCGGTCTTTAACGGTGATGCCATTAAATCCGTAGAAGCTTTTAAAGGTGGTTTCCCCGCCCGTTTTGGTGGCCGACTCTCCTCCGTCATTAAATTGGATATGAAAGATGGGAACAAAGAAAAACTTTCAGGCAAGGTTAACATTGGGCTTATCTCCTCATCCGCATTACTTGAAGGCCCTATTAATAAAGGTAAGACTTCTTTCATTGCCAGCGGGCGCCGTACTTATGCAGATATTATGGCACGGCCCTTTATAGATAGTAAAAAAGGCAATAGAACGGGGTATTACTTTACCGATTTCAATTTTAAGATTCATCATATTTTTAGTCCAAAAGACAAATTGTTCTGGAGCAACTACTTGGGACAAGACAAATTCTATGACAATAGTGTTTATGATGATGGAAACAGAGACAAATCAAGGTTGCAATGGGGAAATATCACCTCTACCCTTCGTTGGAACCACCAGTTTAACAATAAACTTTTCTCTAACACCTCACTGATTTTCAGTAACTACAAGTTTAAAATATCAATTGAGGAAGATTTTGATGACCAACAATACCTGTTTAAAAGCAGTTCGGGTATTAATGACTATACCTTAAAGACTGATTTTGACTATTATCCGAACAATCAGCATACAATCCGGTTTGGTGCCAACGCAACCATGCACAACTTTACACCACAGCGGTTATTGCTAAAAGATGAATTTAACGCGGATATAGATAAAGAACAAGAACTAAATTCCTTTGAAGGTGCCATCTATGCGGAAGACGACTGGAAATTGACGGATAAATTGAGTCTGTCTCCCGGCCTTAGACTTAGCTATTTCAATTATAAGGATAAACACTATGTAAACCCTGAACCCCGGCTGGCATTATCCTATAACATGAAAACCGACCTGGCCTTTAAAGCCTCTTATTCGCAGATGAACCAGTATATTCACCTACTGTCCAGTTCCGGCATAGGCCTACCAACGGATTTATGGGTCTCATCTACGGACAATATAAAACCGCAAACCTCCCAGCAGTTCGCTGTAGGTATCGCAAAGGATTTCTTTGACAAAGATTACTCCATAAGCTTAGAAGGCTATTACAAGACCTTAGATGATGTCATTGCCTATAAAGAAGGAGCCTCTTTTTTAGCAATTGACGATTTTGAAAGTGGAAAGAATACCAATTGGGAAGAAAATATTACCTCCGGAAAAGGGTGGGCCTACGGTGCCGAAATACTTTTTAGAAAGCAAACAGGCCCTTTTACGGGTTGGCTAGGCTATACTTTAGCATGGTCCGAAAGGCAATTTGATGAATTGAACCTGGGTAAGAAGTTCTATGATCGCTATGATCGCAGACACGATATATCACTAGTAGGTATTTACAAACCAAGTGAAAAAATAACCTTATCGGGTACTTGGGTACTTTCTACCGGCAACCATTACACCTTGCCCAACCAACAGCATGTTGCGGAACCGGTAAATTTCCCGGTTGCCAATTATCCAACGTATTATAACTATTCGGGAATGGAAAATTTCACCACACAACGAAACAATTTTCGAGGTGAAACCAGTCATAGGTTAGATTTGGGCGTTCAATTCCATAAAAAGAAAAAGAAGAACAGAGAACGCACTTGGGGACTTTCGCTCTACAACGCCTATGCCCGTAAAAATCCGTTTATATACACCATTGAGAATAAGGATTACGATTTTTACAACCCAGATGCTCCGGAAGAAAAGCAACTGACCCGGACCTCCGTACTCATATTGATACCTTCTATTAACTACACCTTTAAATTTTAACCATGAGCAAATACATTCAGATAAGTTTAATGTTAGTTCTGCTGTGTAGCGCGTGCCAAGACCCTGTAGATGCAGATGAGTTGCTCAATGTAGACGACGGCATCTATATTATTGGATATCTATCCCCTACCGATACTGTGCTTACCGTTCATGTTTCAACAGCGGTTCCTGCCGTAGGAACCCCTATATATGACCATGTGGATGACATGGGCTACGGGTCAAACACAGACCCATTCATCATAAAGGATGCAACCGTTCTCATTAGTGATGAAGATGACAATGAAATTCAACTTACCTATAATCCGGAAAGTAGAAATTATCAGGTAGATGCTTCCGAATTTGATATTAAAGGAGAGGCAACTTATTTTTTAAGGGTTTCCGCTAACAACCAAGAATTTACCTCATCCTGTAGCATTCCCAAAAAGATTGAGCCCATTACGGAAAAAATAACCGCGGGAGAAAAAAACGAATTCTACCAAGATTATAATCTGGATATTGCTTTTCAAGATATTAGCGGCTCAAAAAACTATTACATAATAGGAGCAATAGCTGAAGAAACGTACGAAGGAGAGATCTACCCTTACATAATAGATTTTGAACTAAGCAGTTTTTTAACAGATGTTATCGGAGATGGGGAAACTCTTAGTGCTAATACCATTATCACCAATTACGACGTTGAAAATTCAACTACCGCCAAAATAACCTTACAAGTGGCTAATGTAGAAGAAATGCTTTATTTGAACCGCCGGGCCACTTATCTAAACGATTATAATGATGGTAATCCTTTTGTTGAGTACAGCATCATGCCTAACAATATTGAAGGAAAAAACGGGGTAGGCGTCTTTGCGGGATATCAACTTACTGAAAAGGTGATTGAATATGAATTAAACGGAAATCCTTAAAAAGTAAAAGTCCGGGATACCAAACCCGGACTTTTCATCAAAATCAAAAAAACCAACCTAAACACATGAAATCGTTTAGTTAAAAAACTTTTTCATAGCATTTTTACTAATAACACTCTACTTGACAAATACCCTACCCGTTTTTAAAAGTTTTTTCTACTTTTATTTAAAAGCATATAAATGACTTCTATTTTTTGGGATGAAACCCTAAGCGAAATAAAAAAGGGAATTGCAGAAAGAGGACATCCTTTTCGGTTTTTTACATTGGCCACCATGGGCAAATCTGGGACTCCAAGTCAACGTACAGTGGTCTTTAGACATTTTAATGACAACCTAAGCCTTGTATTCTATACGGACAAGCGTTCCCAAAAAGTTAAGGATATTGAGAATAAAGCAGATGTAAGTTTATTATTCTATCATCCTGAAAATCTTTTGCAGATTGTCATAAAAGGAAAAGCATCAAAAATTACTAAACCTGAAATACTAAAAGAATACTGGAGTGCTGTTCCGGACAGCAATAAAAAAGACTACACTACCCATGTCGCCCCCGGGAGTATTATAAAAGCACCGGATACCATTACATATTTAGATGACCGCAACCATTTTTGCGCTATTGAAATAGTACCTGACACTATTGAGTACCTAAAATTAAAGCGACCCAACCATATTAGGGTACTTTTTTCCAGAACCGATGCATCTTGGGAAGGGGAGTTTTTAACCCCTTAACTTGTACTGCCAACTATACCTTTACTACTGTGAACTCTTGTTGAAGTGGCTTTAAGGTATCCAAAAGCATAGGCACTAGACTTTCTCCTAACTCCAAATAAAGCTCGGAGAAATTTACGTTCCGCTCCTGTAAAGACTTATTCGGAAAAAGTTCGTTCTGAATTTCCGTCATGCGAAGCACGTGGTCTTTAAGTTTTCGTTTTTGAGCCTGCAGCAACCTTTTTTCAAGATGGTCCAAACCTTTCTTTTGCTTTACTTCTTGGGCCTTTACGGCTCCCAAGAAAGAAGCATCGGTCTGTTCTGCTAAATCATACAAAGCTTTAAATTGCTCCTCTAACAGTTGTTTTTGAGGGGCAAAGTCAATATCAATATTAGATATTTCCCTGATTTTTTTATTAATGAAGCTACTTTGTTTTAAAAACAGGTCTTTTACGGCAAAGTTCATTTTAGCCAACTTTTCCGTTTGCTTTTCAGTTATCACCAATGCCGAATTTCTCAGCAACAAAATAGGAAAAGGTACTTGCATGGCCTCGAACATGGCTTTCAGCTCCAACCAATAAGCTATTTCCCCTCCTCCACCTATATAACATAGATTAGGCAGGATTACCTCTTGGTATAATGGTCTTGCGATTACATTGGGAGAGAACCGTTCCGGGTAAGCTTTTAATTCTTTTTGCAATTCTTCTTTCGTAAAACGAATTTCAGTATCGTTTATAAAATATTCCCCGTTTTGCTCCACAATTCTTTCCCTGAGCCCCTCCTTTAGGTAAAAATAATTGATTTCACGAGGGTTTACCTGAATGGTATATTTCTGCTCCAAAGCTTCAAATTCCGCTATGGTTTCGGAAACCTTCCGGTGTGCCAATTGGTCAAAAATATCCTTCTCGGCATAAGGCACTAAAAGACTTTTTAAACTCTTATCATCACCATCTACAATGACCAAACCTTCATTTCCAAAAAGTGCATTGGCTAAATAACGCGTTGCATTGGTTAAATTATCATGCTGTAAATAAGCTTTCTTAAAAAGCTCTTTTAACGCAAGGGCATTGGTACTATTCCCTATTTGATTTGAAAACGCTTCAAAAATTTCATCCAAACCTTCCGTATCCAAGTGACCTACGGCCCCAGATGCCGTTCTATTCCATTTTAACTTTTTTCCTTGAAAGTTAAAATAGTTGATTTCCTCAAAATCATGGTCTTCCGTAGCCATCCAATACACAGGTACAAAATTGTATTTTGGATATGCTTTTTTAAGCTCCTTTGTAAGATTTATGGTAGATACTATCTTATAGAGAAAATATAACGGTCCCGTAAAAAGGTTTAATTGGTGCCCGGTAACTATAGTAAAAGTAATGGGTTCCTTTAGTTTTTTTAAGTGTGTCTGGGTTTCATCCGTTACATCAAACCCCTGGTATTGCTTTTGTAATGCTTCGTAGAGCACTTCCCTATGGGCATCGGGAAAACTTGTAGCCTTTTCAGCTATTTGACCTTCAAAATTCTCTAGATTGGGAAACCGGTTGTAAAAGTTGCGTACCTGCGGTTCTTGGGCAAGATAATCACATATAAATTCCGAAAAATAGCCGGTCCGGTAAAAGGGTAAACAGTCAATATCCATAAGGGTGTAAATATAAAACTCTTCGCTAATGCGACTTCCTAAAAATACGTTAATTACTTCAACCTAATTTTCATACCACTAATGGAGAAACCGCATCTTTATTTAACCATAATCATTAGCTTTGGTAGTATTCTCTGGAAACACCTTACAAATGAAAATTCTCTTATCTGTTTTTGCCTTTTGTTTTTACCTTACACTCTCGTCCCAAGAAATAAAATCGCCCTCTGATTTTTTAGGTTATGAACTGGGCTCACAGTTTACCAGACACCATCGTGTAATGGACTATTACGAGTATCTGGCCCAAACTGACCCGACCAGAGTGAAATTAGAGAATTATGGCGAAACCAATGAAGGAAGACCTTTGTTACTTGCATACATATCCGCTCCGGAAAACATAAAAAATATTGAAAACATCCGCCAAGAACACTTAAAAAACACAGATGGTGAAGGGAACCCCACAAAGGCCATTGTATGGATGAGTTATAATGTACACGGCAATGAGAGCGTAAGTACTGAAGCCTCTATGAAAACAGTCTATGAAATTCTGACTATGAAAACGGAATATCTAAAGAATACCATGGTAATCATAGACCCTTGTATGAATCCGGATGGTAGGGAACGTTATGTAAACTGGTACTATCAATATAAAAACGCACCTAATACCATAGACCCTAATAGTAAGGAGCATCACGAGCCATGGCTAAACGGTAGACCTAACCATTATATGTTTGATTTAAATAGGGATTGGGCATGGCTTACACAGACTGAAAGCCAACAGCGCATTAAAGCTTACAATAAATGGCTGCCCCATGTACATGTAGATTTTCATGAACAGGGTGTAGACAACCCTTATTATTTTGCCCCTGCCGCAGAACCGTTTCATGAGGTTATTACGGATTTTCAGAGAGAATTCCAGACCACCATGGGGAAGAACCATGCTAAATATTTTGATGCCAACGGGTGGTTTTATTTTACAAAAGAAATTTTTGACCTCCTTTATCCTAGTTACGGAGATACCTACCCTACGTATAGTGGAAGTATTGGCATGACCTACGAACAAGGTGGTAGCGGAAGCGCCGGATTAGGGGTCATAACAGGTTCAGGTGACACCCTTACCTTAAAGGACAGAATCCTACATCATCACACCACCGGATTATCTACGTTAGAGATTGCCTCTAAAAACGTATCAAGATTAAACGAGGAATTCAAAAAATTCTATCGCCCTAAAGACTATAAATACAAGAGTTATGTTCTTAACGGCAATACGGATAAGCTGAAAGCTCTTACCCATTTATTGGAGCAACACGAAATAAATTATGGTTGGGCCACGGATAAAATCGCCAAAGGCTACAATTACAGTACAGGTAAAGTAAGTAGTATAAAAACCAATACAAACACCTTAGTTATTGGCACCGAACAAAAAAAGGCTACACTTGTAAAAGTACTTTTTGAACCCAACACCAAACTTACGGACTCCCTTACTTACGATATTACCGCTTGGTCTTTGCCCTATGCATACGGACTTGATGCCGTAGCTTCGGAAACCAGAGTAAACGCAGATACCCGTGAACCGAAATTATCGGCGCCGGAAAAAGCTAAAATCACCAAGGAAGCTTACGCATTTATAGTAGAATGGAACAGCTTTAGCGACGCCCAATTTTTAGCTGAGCTTCTGAATAGCGGCATTAAAGCTAGGCATGCTAAGAATCCTTTTTCAATGGAGGGCACCGAATACAACCGTGGTACACTTTTAATTACCAAAGCCGATAATAAAAACAATCCTGATTTTTTAAAGTCTCTTTCCGCCATTGCCAACAACCATAATAAGACCCTAAAAGCCTCCACAACAGGGTTTGTTGAGGATGGTAAAGACTTTGGCTCCAATTCCGTACAAATCATAAAGCGGCCTAAAGTAGCCATCCTCTCGGGAGAACCTACTTACACTCTAAATTTTGGCGAAATCTGGCATTTTTTTGAACAACAGTTAAAATACCCTGTTACCATATTGGATACGGATTACTTTAAAAATGTAAACCTTTCACAATACGATATTCTCATCCTTCCGGACGGAAGTCATTACAGTAGCTTCCTTACCGAAAACAGAATGAGCCAGTTAAAAGATTGGATAAGCGATGGAGGAAAGTTGTTAGCTTTAGGTGGAGCCTTAAAGGCCCTGGCCAAGGAAGATAAATTTCAACTGAAACCAAAGGAAACCGAAGAAGATTCCAACTCTGCCATCCCCGTTTACGACCATAATCAGCGGGAACAGATTAGAAAAGAAATTACAGGAGCTATATTCAAGACCAAAGTAGACCAAACCCACCCTTTGGCCTATGGTTATAATGACACTTACTTTAGCCTAAAATTAGGTGGGGCCGCCTATAAGTACCTGGACAAAGGCACAGTAGTTTATCTGCAGGAAGAAGACACCAAACCTGCTGCTGGTTTTGCAGGAAGTGATGCCAAAAAGAAAATTGGGGAAAGCTTGGTGTTTGGGGTAGAATCCCACGGTAAGGGAAAATTGATCTATTTTGTTGACAATCCTCTATTTCGTGGGTTTTGGGAAAACGGAAAACTATTTTTTGCCAATGCACTTTTTATGGTAGACTAAATTTCAAAACTTCTTTTCGCTAAAATATAACGACTTTACACTTCCTTTTTCAATTACAAAACGCCGCGCACCTTTGACAAACTCCTATATTTGTTTATCTAAGGGAGAGCAGTCAAATGAAAAATTTTAAAAAGCAGTTCGGAGGTAAATTAACAAATGACTTAACCGAACGTTACGGCCAATCGGAAAATTGGAAAGACGGCAAGTTTCTTAATCTTGAAGAAACCAGTATGTCCATTAACTTTTGGGATATTCCAAAACTTTTGTACAAACAATTTACGGATACGGAGAAAAGAGAACCTGCCGCTCCAGTGCCTGTTGCTTCGTTCCATAAAGAATCTTTCCTGTTGGATGATACCCCTTTTAAATACATATGGTACGGACACTCCGTAGTATTAATGAGAATGAATGCCAAGACCATTCTAATAGACCCCATGTTAGGGCCCAATGCGTCTCCCATAGCACCGTTCAAAACCAAACGCTTTTCTGAAAACACACTGGGCTTGATCGATGATTTTCCAGAAATAGACTTGATGGTACTGAGCCATGACCATTATGACCATTTAGACTATGACAGTATCTTAAAACTAAAAAACAAAACCAAAAAGTACTATGTAGCCTTGGGAGTAAAACGGCATCTGGTCACTTGGGGCATTGACCCGAAGTTGATAACGGAATTCGATTGGTGGGACAATACTACATTCCATGATATAAAAGTAACATTTACTCCAAGCAGACATTTTTCGGGCAGGGGATTAACGGATAGGTCCAGATCGCTCTGGGGAGGATGGACGTTTACATCTAAGAATCAAAACATCTGGTTTAGCGGAGATAGTGGCTATGGTTCCCATTTTAAAGAGATAGGTGAGAAACTTGGTCCGTTTGATTTTGGTTTTATGGAAAATGGTCAGTACAACCAAAAATGGCATCAGATACATATGTTCCCGGAAGAAAGCATACAAGCGGCGCTAGATGCCAAAGTTAAAAAAGTAATGCCGGTACACTGGGCCGGATTTGCCTTGGCCCAACATGATTGGAAAGAACCCGCAGATAGATTTAAACAGGCCGCCAAGGAACAAAAACTTGAGGTAACTTTTCCAAAGTTAGGCGCGTTATACGCCCTTGATAATTGTACTGAAGAAAAATGGTGGTAAGTTTTTTAGGGAATTTAAAAAGTCCGCTACAAAAGACCGATTATTAAAGTATGGAGTAGTATCCGTAAAAACAAACCCCCAGACCTATAAAACCTACACCAATCATAAAACCGGTAAAAACCTCTTGCAATCTACGGTTTTCATTAATAATCAGTCCTAACACCCCAAATAAGATACTTATTTGAAGAAACAAAATTCCTATGTCTATCTGGGCCACTAAACCGCGGTTTGTAAGGCCTATTTCCTCCCATGCCCGCAGACCTACAATTTTACCCATTTCACCATCCAAATCTTGAGACCAAGCCTCTCTAGGTATATTATCCGAGCCTAAAAGAATCTCGGTCTTTTCTTCTTCGTATTTTCGGATAAGGTCATCTGTAAGTTCTATTCTAAAATCTAACTGTTCCAGTTTATCATCTGCAACAAGTCCCGTACCCCGCAATGACTCCAAATAATCGCGTTGGTTCTCTTTTAGTATCTGTTTGATACTTTTGGCATTGTACCAACTGGAATAACTCACGTGCTTATAATTGGCCCTGGCTATCTTCTCCTCCAACTTACTGTTAACTACTTTCATAACAGCTAATAAGGCCACGAGTATTATAATTATTACACCTCCCCTATTCTCTATTTTACTATTTTTAGACATTGTTTTGTATTAAAACTGATTTGGTTTTGGTCAAGACCAGATCTAAAAAGGACTAATCTTATTTATTATACGTAAAAAACCGCATTAAAGTTGATATTAGACATAGAATGGCCTTTGTTTTAACGAAACTATCTAAACTTTAAGAAAATAGACTTTCAAAAATAGAAACCTCTGTAGAAGTTGAAATTTTACTCTTACAAAAACATACATGAAAAGTTTTTACACCAATAGACTTGAGATAAAACCAACTTCTGAGGAAGACGCCGCATTCATACTTAGACTATTCAATACTCCGGATTGGATTAAATATATAGGGGATAGAAACATACATTCCACAGATGCCGCCAAAAACTATATTCAAACTAAAATAAAACCACAGTTCAATAGATTAGGCTTTGGCAACTATACTGTAGTTCGCAAAGAAGATGGTGCAAAACTGGGCTCATGCGGATTGCATGATCGAGATGGTTTAAAGGGTATAGATATAGGGTTTGCTTTTCTGCCCGAATATGCCAACCAAGGTTATGCTTTTGAAGCATCGTCAAAATTATTGGACCTAGCATTTAAAGAATTTCATTTAAACGAGATAATCGCTATAACGGGAAAGGACAACCTTCCTTCTCAGAGGCTATTAAACAAGCTTGGACTATCTAAAACCAGTACAGTTATCCTACCAAATGACTCCTTAGAACTTTTACTTTACTCCATAACAAACGTTACCGTTTAATTTTTGAAAAACAAGGTGTTAAACCTATGCCAAGGCTCAAAATATTTCAATAATACTTTTAAATTCGCACTCCAAAAAAATAATTAAAGGTTGATTGGACAATTCCTCCCTATAAGCAGTCAACACAAAATCCAAATTACCGTTTCATATGAAAATCGCCTTCTTTTCATTACTGATAACCCTTGCCGCTACGTGCAATAGGCAAGCATTAGAAATTGAGGTAGTAGACACCAAATTGATACACAACGTTCCCAGCGCTTCTGGCATCACCAAAGCTGGCGAAAATTTTTATGTGGTAGGAGATGATTCCCCATATTTGTTCAAGGTTGATGATAAGGGAACCGTTCTAGACCAAACCACTATTTATTCCACGGAATTTTTAAATGGTAATAGGCTGGATAAAGTAAAAAAGCCCGACTTTGAGGCTTTGGAAACTATAAACGGAAATGAAATCTTGGCTTTTGGGTCAGGTGCCAAATCTCCGGAGCGAGACATTTTCCTTCATATCTCACTAGAAGATAGCACCTCTTTTAAAACCTATCAAATTACAGAATTATACAATCATTTAAGAAGTAACAAAACCCTTGGTGGCGCACACTTGAACATTGAAGGTGTAGCGATCTATCATGACATAATTTACCTTTTTAACCGAGGAAAAAACGTTGTATTCAGTTTTAAATATGCAGATTTAATCGGATATATTGAAGGGATAAGCCCTGTATTTCCTGAACCAGAGACACTTCTTTACGAATTACCTATAATAGACGGGTTCCAATCCGGTTTTTCCGGAGCTACTATTTTAGAGGACGAAAACCTGGTCATATTCACGGCTTCTGTAGAAAAAACAGGTACTGCATATAATGATGGTGAAATAGCCGGAAGTTTTATAGGCGCCATTCCTATAAAGAACAATACCTTTTCGGACAAATACAGCGTTGCCTCCATTCCATCTTCAGATACTCCGATTAAAGTTGAATCGGTTACCGTGGCCGAAAAAACTCCCGATGGAAAAATCAGAATTGCACTGGTCACGGATGACGACAAAGGAAACTCGTTACGATTGAACTGTCTTCTAAAACTATAATCTGTAAAACCTTTTATTCAAAATTCTGTTAAAATTCATTTTTCTTCGTAGCAGAAAATATATTAATCGTAATATTGCAATGTACTTATGAAATAAATACATGGGATTAGCTAAAACAGAAATATTCACCGATCTACAAAATGAAATTGCACTTTATGCCAAGGTCTTTGGACATCCGGCCAGAGTATCAATTTTACAGCATTTGTTTAAAATTGACACCTGTGTTTGTGGCGATTTAGTAAATGAAATCGGTTTGGCACAACCTACCATTTCACAACATTTAAAGGAACTAAAGAATTTAGGCCTTATACAGGGTACGGTTGAAGGTACAAGTGTTTGTTATTGCATTCACAAAGAAAATTGGACAAAAATGAAAGAAGTGATGTTCAAATTTTTAGACCAAGACTTGCCTAAAAGCGATTGCTG
This sequence comes from Zobellia sp. B3R18, assembly GCF_018860715.1. Classification (NCBI taxonomy): domain Bacteria; kingdom Pseudomonadati; phylum Bacteroidota; class Flavobacteriia; order Flavobacteriales; family Flavobacteriaceae; genus Zobellia; species Zobellia sp. B3R18. The sequence goes on from NZ_JAHKQG010000006.1 coordinate 167,377, forward strand.
TTAAAAAAATTTATATCCTTTTATCGTAAAAATACAATTAATAAAAATTCAATATGAAACTATCAGAAATTAAAACGGAGCTTTCTAAACTAGACAAAATTGCTTTTCAATTACCTAACGGGGAATTGGTACCAAACCACTTTCATGTTACAGAAGTAGGTAAGATTACCAAACATTTTATAGACTGTGGAGGAACGGTTCGTAAAGAAGAGGTGGTGAACTTTCAACTTTGGAACGCCAATGACTACGACCACAGGCTACATCCTGAAAAGTTAGTTCACATCATAGAGCTTTCCGAAAAAACTTTGGGAATTGAAGACTTGGAAATAGAAGTGGAATACCAAGCGGAAACTATAGGTAAGTTTGGATTGGACTTTGACGGCACAAACTTTTTATTGACCACCAAACAAACAGATTGTCTTGCAAAGGATAATTGTGGTATTCCTGCCGAAAAACCTAAACTACAATTCTCAAATCTAGGCCAGGGTAGTTCTTGCGACCCAAAAAGCGGCTGTTGTTAACTATTCTATAATATCCAACTAAATAGAACATAATGAAAACTTTTGAACAGATTGAAAAGACCATTGCTTCTTTGGAAGTGAACTCTATATCTAGCGAGCGTAGAGAAGTATTGCAACCCTTAACAGACTTTATACAAAGTAAGGTAGACGCGAACGAAGAAATACGATTAAATTTTATTTGTACTCACAACTCACGAAGAAGTCACCTTTCACAAGTTTGGGCCCAGGCCATGGCGTATCATTTCAATATTAAAAACGTCTTTTGCTATTCTGGAGGAACTGAAGCAACAGCACTTTTTCCAATGGCTGCCGAGACCCTAAAAAATACGGGTTTTGATGTGGTAAAGCGTTCAGAGGACAAAAACCCTGTTTACAGCATTAAGTATGCAGAGAACGAACATCCGGTAATCTGTTTTTCAAAAACATTGGACGACGATTTTAATCCGCAATCCAATTTTGCTGCAATTATGACTTGTAGCCAGGCAGATGGTGGTTGTCCTTTTATTGCTGGAGCGGAGAAGCGTATTCCCATTACGTTTGAAGACCCTAAAGCTTTTGACAATACTCCTCAACAGGCAGAGAAGTATCATGAAAGAAGTATACAGATAGCTACTGAGCTCTACTTTGTCTTTTCAAAAATAAACGCATAGCAATGGCTAAGAAATTAAGCTTTTTAGACAGTTACCTGACCCTATGGATTTTTGCGGCCATGCTTATAGGAGTGGGCGTTGGAAATTTATTTCCACAACTCCCTGAGCTTATAAATTCCGCTAGTAGTGGTACAACCAATATACCCATTGCTATAGGACTTATTCTTATGATGTACCCGCCATTGGCCAAGGTAAATTATGCACTGCTACCCAAGGTTTTTAAGAATGTAAAAATTCTATCGATTTCCTTATTATTAAATTGGGTTTTAGGTCCCGTATTGATGTTTCTATTGGCCATAATCTTTCTTCAGGACTATCCTGAGTATATGGTGGGGCTAATTTTAATAGGTCTGGCGCGCTGTATAGCCATGGTTTTGGTCTGGAACGATTTGGCTGAAGGAAGTAGTGAATACGGTGCCGGACTGGTAGCTCTCAATAGTATATTTCAAGTGTTTGCATATAGTTTTTATGCATACATTTTTATCACCGTACTACCTCCCTATTTTGGTTTTGAAGGTGCTATTGTTGATATTTCAATTGCTACAATTGCCGAAAGTGTTGTTATATACTTAGGTGTTCCCTTTGTATTGGGAATATTGAGCCGCTTTATTCTGGTTTGGTTAAAGGGAGAGGAATGGTATTCAACGAAGTTTATCCCTACCATTTCGCCTATGACACTTATAGCCCTTCTTTTTACGATTGTGGTGATGTTTTCTTTAAAAGGTGAATTAATAGTTGAAATACCTATGGATGTGCTCATTATAGCCGTTCCTCTACTCATCTACTTTTTACTAATGTTCATCATTGGTTTTTTCGTTACTAGAGCAACTGGTGCCACGTATGATAAAACTACCTCTGTAGCCTTTACGGCTGCCGGCAACAATTTTGAGTTGGCCATAGCTGTAGCCATTGCTGTCTTTGGATTAAATTCCGGACAGGCATTTGCCGGGGTAATTGGTCCCCTGGTAGAAGTACCCGCTCTTATTTTACTGGTTAGGGTTTCCTTCTGGTTGCGGAAGAAGTATTATAAAAAGTCAGAAAAAGTAATAGTGTAAAATTAGATTTTGCCAGTAGTATTATAAACTTTGCTCTTCGCATAGCTATAATGGTACTGGCATTCTAACTATCTTAGGTACTGGTTAATCTGGTTAACGCTTAACCCAAACTGTAAGCAATAAACTAAAATATTTTAGGGTTTTAAAAGGTGGACGAAACAAGCAACACCCTTCAAACACCGTTATATCTTGGTTTTTAATACTTGTATAAAATGTTTTTCTCAAAGCTTTTTAAATTCAGTTGGACCTGGCCTCCGTTTACTTGCAGGTTAGAAATATCAAATGTTAGCTCTTTAGTGATGTATGCTTCACACATTTCCTCATTCTTCAATAACAATCTCAAATTTCTTTGAGGCGGGTTTGATTCTAGAACATCTTCTGAATCTATAAGCTTCAATTCCCAAGTGTCTCCGCTACAACCACTAGAACTAAAACTAATTTTCAAGCAGTTTTCATTAATTTCCATACTATTTATGTTTATATGGTCAGACGGTGAGTTTTTGTATTGTTCATTACTTACTATAGTTTCAAAATCACAATTGCTTAAACTTTCATCGTTATCGGAACAACTTAAAAAAGCTACCCCCATTATAATTAGAATTAGTATTTTCTTCATGCTGTAACGTTCTTTTCTCTTACTTAGATAATTTTTCTTAAAAATGGTTGCGCTAAATATAACACTGCAACTACGCCTATTGTATTTTTTATTGGTCTTTACGGCAACTCGCCCTTGTTTTTGATTGATTTCCTTCTTTAGAAACAATATCTTGCACAGATACTTTTTAAGCATACAAAGGGAATGAATCTTACTATTGAAAATATTGTTTTAATTGGCTCTCTATTACTGTTTATTAGTATTGTTGTTGGTAAAACATCTTATAAATTTGGTGTTCCTACCTTATTACTTTTCTTGGGTATTGGTATGTTGGCCGGATCGGAAGGAATTGGAGGAATTGTTTTTGACGACCCCAAAATAGCTCAATTTATTGGTGTCGTATCTCTAAACTTTATTCTATTCTCCGGTGGATTGGACACGAGTTGGCCCGCGGTAAAACCCATTCTTAAAGAGGGTATTCTACTTTCTACCATTGGTGTATTGCTTACCGCCGTTTCATTGGGAACCTTCGTGCATTTTGTTACCGACTTTACAATTTACGAAAGCCTGTTATTGGGCTCTATTGTATCTTCAACAGATGCTGCAGCGGTCTTTTCTATTTTAAGAGGTAAAAGCCTAGCCTTAAAAACCAACCTTAGACCCACATTAGAGCTAGAAAGTGGTAGTAACGACCCCATGGCCTATGTGCTTACCATTGCCTTTCTTTCTTTGGTAATTAATCAAGACCAAGGTTTACTATCCATTATTCCTCTTTTTCTACAACAAATGATACTTGGTGGAGCAGCTGGGTTTGGGTTTGGAAAGGTGAGTAAACTGGTTATCAACAAAATTAAGTTAGATTTTGAAGGGCTTTACCCCGTATTGGTTATTGCTTTGATGTTCATCACCTTTTCTGCTACTGATTTTATTGGTGGAAACGGATTTTTGGCCATTTACATTTGTGCCGTTTATTTAGGGAACCAAGACCTTATCCATAAAAAAACCATCTTCCGTATGTTTGATGGTCTGGCTTGGCTAATGCAAATTGTACTCTTCCTGACTTTAGGACTACTGGTTTTCCCCAGTCACGTTGTGCCGTATATAGGAATTGGCCTTACCATTTCATTGTTCCTGATTTTTGTAGCACGGCCTGTAGGCGTATTTATCAGCCTTATGTTTATAAAAATGAAACTCCGCAGGCGTTTCTATATTTCATGGGTGGGCCTACGTGGTGCCGTACCCATTGTATTTGCCACTTACCCCCTATTGGCCGGTATAGACAAGGCACATATTATCTTTAACATCGTTTTCTTTATTTCGGTTACCTCGGTGCTTATACAAGGCACCACGTTGGCACTGGTTGCCAAATGGCTTCATGTAGGTTTGCCCGAAAAAGCAAAACGTATTTATGAAAAAGAGAAGTTCCTTGCAGAAGTTCCCAAGGCGGTCATGAAAGAAATTGTAATTACGCCCCAATGTTTTGCGGTAGATAAGAAAATAGTGGATTTGAGTTTCCCCAAGAACGCCATTATTGCCATGATCAAAAGAGAAGACGTTTATATTACCCCAAAAGGCTCTACAGTTATTGAAGACGGTGATACATTAGTAGTGCTTTCCGATAATATGGAAGGGCTGAACGAGGTTCAGGAATGTTTAAATCAATAACATTTTTTTAGCATTTTCAGGTAAATATAATTCTACCTTTGTTCTCATGAAATCGGTTAAACAATTATTTGGTCTGTTCATGCTAACAGCAATTTATTGCTGTGCCATTGGCATGAGATTAAATACTGACCAAACCCTTACGACCGAAAGCTCCAATCACTCCCAAAAAGAATCGGTTGCTGCGGTAAGTGCCAAGCTTTATTGCCATACCTCGGAATCCGAAACCCTAGTTGATGCCCCATCTAACAGCATTCCCAATCAACTTGAAGGTTCAAACCACTTATGGGGAACGCAAAAAATAAGCGAAAGCAGCTTTGAAAGCAAGCTGGCGCAATACACCCGTTTCTCGCAAAACCTGCTGGTTTCTTTAGGTAAAACGGATATTATATTTCCTTTTCATTACTTCTGGTAAATCATTTTTAAGTCACTCGTAGTCAAATCCTGAATTTGACACTTTTTCATTGGGCTTGCATCGCGCATAGCTCCATTTATCAATTTAAAAAACTTAAAAATGAATTTAGATTTAGGTACAACCCTTATTGGGACCATATCAGTAGTAATTTGTGTAGCCCCTTTTGTTTTGGTTACCAGAAGTGTAAAGAAAAAAGAAAAAGAAATGCTTCGCGCTTTGAACGATTTTGCAAATCTTGACAACTGCAAAATACACGAGCATGAATATATTGGTGATTTTATAATAGGAATGGACACCACTAAAAATGTGGTTTTCTTCTATAAGAAAGAGAAGGATACTCTAGAGAAACTATCTGTTGACCTGAAGGATGTAAAAAATTGCAATGTCTCCAAAATAGGGAAATCTGTACGGAAAAATGGAAAGGTAGAACAAATTATTGAACGTATAGAACTTGTTTTCACCACTAGCCCATCTGCAAGTCGTGATGTGGTTTTTGAGTTGTTCAACACTCAGAACAACCTACAACTTAACGGAGAATTGCAAACCGCAGAAAAATGGGCCCAAAAGGTAAATACCATAGTTTAATTTACAGCAAGGTCATAAACCAAAAATCCCCACAGTGTACCGTGGGGATTTTGTTTTTTTAGCCACAGATTCTATTTAAGCGAAACACTCAATATATAATCATCAGCGGTTAAATACAGTATTTTTTCATCCTTCCCAAAAACACAGTTGGCCGTCTTTTCACCTGTAAGGATTCTGGCGATAGGTTTTCCCATATCATCAAAAATCCAAACACCCCCGGGTCCCGTAGCGAACAAATACCCCTTGCTATGCATTTTCATACCATCGGGTAAACCTTGTTGTTCTTTTTGACCCACCAGTTCAGTTACATTATAAAACAGCTTTTTATTATCTACCTTACCGGGTGCAAAAACATCATACTGGTACCATACCGCATGCTCAGGATTGGAAACCGCAACATAAAGTTTAGAGCCATCGTTACTCACCGCAACACCATTGGGGCGAGATAATTTATCAACCAAAACAACCTCACCAGATGTCTTTAAACAATACACTCCTTGGTAGTCCAGTTCTTTTTGTGAATCATCCATTTGTTCGGGCAATCCGTAAGGAGGGTCTGTAAAATAGAGATTTCCCTCTGCATCATATACCCCGTCATTAGGGCTATTGAAACGTTTACCTTCAAAAGAATCCGCCAACGCCTCATACTCGGCCTTTGGAGCGTTCAATGCACTTTTCATTTTAGCCACACGTCGTTCTCCGTGTTGCATTAACACCAATTCCCCTTGGGGACTTAAAAGTAATCCGTTGGAACCAGGTTCGGCCCCATAATCGCTTTCCCCTAAATATCCAGAAGGTTTTAGATAAACACTTTGCTTTCCTAAAGCATCAATCTTAAAAACCGTATTGTTAGGTATATCCGAAAACAATAGATAATCACCATCTGCAATCTATAAAGGCCCTTCTGTCCAGGTAAACCCGCTTCCCAGTACTTTTATTTCAGCATCACTATCAATGAGTTGTAACGCTCTGTCATCAAGTATTTCTACCGAAAAGGTATCCTTTTTTTCTTGTGATCGGATGGTAACATGAAGTCCTAACACCAAAGCAAACAAAAAAAATCTTCTCATAATTATTTGTTTAAGGTAAAATATCGATTTAACATCACCCCATAATTTTAGAAATACAGAAAATCAAAGTCATTGCAGATGTACCTAATATTAAGGTGCCTACGGTCTGTATCTGGTTTCCTTGTTTGACATCCATTCCCGTTAATTGTGTAAATACCCAAAAGAAACTATCATTGGCATGTGAGACCACTGTAGAGCCTGCTCCAATAGCTAAAACGGTCATAGTCTTCATAAAAGTTTCATCTAGACCAAGGGCAGGCATCATTGGTGCCACAATAGAAGCGGTAGTAATCAAAGCCACCGTAGAAGAACCTTGTGTGGTCTTTAAACAGGCCGCTAACAGAAAAGGGAAAAACAAACCGATGGACATACCCGAAAAGCTTTCCGTAATCAACTCTGCAAAACCTGAATTTTGAAGCATTGCCCCAAAAATACCACCTGCACCGGTAATTAGGATAATAGGAGCGGCAATACGCAACGAATCTCCGAGCCAACCGGTTGCGGAGTATACATGTTGGTCTAATTTCTCCGGAAGCAGCAAGGACAAAATAACACCTATTAAAAGCGCTATAACCGGTGTTCCCAAAAAAGCTATGATGGGGTACACAGCAGAGCCTGTCATATCTAGTTCCGGATAATCAAAAACCGATTTTAATACAATTAGAATAATAGGTACTATGATGCATAATAATGAAAGTGACAATTTTGGCCTGTGCACCACATCTGGCGCAACTTCCATACGAATAGGGACATTTACCTTAGAAGCAATCTTAGCGGCAAAAAAATAACAACTGACCAATGACAGTGAACTTACTACCAATCCCCACAGAATTACACTACCCAATTCCGCATTTAAAATTCCCGCTGCGGCAATAGGCCCAGGTGTTGGCGGTACCATTACATGTGTGGCCGTAAGTCCCAACGCTAAAGCTGCCGTTGTACCAGCGTAGGCAACCTTTGCTTTTTCCGAAAGTGCCTTATTAAGCGAATTCATAATAATAAAAGCACTATCTGCAAAAACGGGTATGGAAAGAAGATACCCCGTTAACATCATGGCCAAGTGAATGGATTTCTCTCCAATAAGTTGAATCATACGGGTTGCAATAACCATTGCTCCTCCCGATTTTTCAAGAACGGTACCGATGGCCACACCAAAGAAAATGATGAGACCAATTTTACCCATTATACTTCCAAAGCCATTATTAACAGAATCAATTATTGCCGTAACACTCATTCCGGTTATAAAACCATAGCCTATGGCCGCCAACAGCAACACAAAAAACGGATGGATTTTCCAGCGAACAATACCCAGAATAATAAATGTAAGGGCGCAGACTAAAGCAATAACATAAAGCATAGCGGGTTGGTTAATTTTCTTTTAAATTAAGAAGTAAATCGTTCAAAAACTGCTATTTAGACAGATTTTTTTACCACTCCGCAAAACTTCCGTCCTCATTTCTCCAGACGGGATTTGCCCAATTATGACCAATTTTTTGGCCCTCCCTTAATTTTTCTTCATTAATTTCTACTCCAAGACCCGGTTTTTTTAGAAGCTCTATATAACCATCCTTCACATCAAAAATTTCAGGATTATCCATATAATCTAACAAATCAAAACCTTTGTTGTAATGTATGCCCAAACTACTTTCTTGAATAACGGCATTTATGGAGTTAAAATCTACATGAAGACATGAAGCAAGGGCTACAGGTCCCAATGGACAGTGTGGTGCCAATGCTACATCATAAGCCTCTGCCATTGCAGCAATTCTACGTACTTCGGAAATACCCCCTGCGTGACTTAAATCTGGCTGAATAATATCTACGGTGCCACTATGTAAGAGTTCTTTAAAATCCCAACGAGAGAACATACGCTCTCCGGTTGCAATAGGAATACTGGTATATGGATAAATATGATCAAAAGCCTCCTTGTTCTCGCTCAGTACGGGTTCCTCAATAAACATAGGGTTGTATGGTGCCAGTTCATCAATTAAACGCTTGACCATGCCTTTATGGATTCTTCCGTGAAAATCAAGTCCTATATCCAACGTATCTCCAAACTCTTCGCGAAGCAACCTAATATTGTCGGCCACGGTTTTTATCTTTTGTAAGGAGTCAATCCAGGCAAAAGCTCCAGTAGCATTCATTTTTACGGCTTTATAGCCTTGCTCCACTTTTTCACGAGCCTGCTCAAGAACAACTTCCGGATGGTCCCCTCCAATCCAACAGTACATTTTCATTTTCTTACGTACTGCACCACCCAAAAGGTCATAGACCGGTACTCCAAGATGTTTGCCTTTAATATCCCAAAGGGCTTGATCTATACCTGAAATAGCACTCATAAGGATAGGTCCACCACGATAAAAGCCGCCGCCATACAGAGTCTGCCAAATATCTTCTATATCATTGGCCGAACGTCCAATTATATATTGAGATAGTTCTTGTACGCAAGCTTCCACAGTAGCCGCTTTACCTTCTACAACAGGCTCACCCCAACCTATAATTCCACTTTTTGTTGTTATTTTCAGAAAAAGCCAACGTGGTGGCACTTTAAAAAGTTCTATTTTTTCAATTCGTAAGTCGTCCATACTCCACTACAATTCTTAAGGTTGATTAAATACGTTCAATTAGCAGTACGCACCGCTAAAATTAGTTTCCCCTAAAGTAATGAATAATTTTGAAGTGTAATTATTACGTTTAAAATAACCCTAATACACAACTATTTGCCACAAAAAAACCTGTCCATTGCTGAACAGGTTCTAATTTTTAATAAAGAGTTTACGCCATTACGCAGGCTCACCGTATAAATCAAAATCAGCCGCTTCGGTAATCTTTATATCTACAAATTCTCCTTGTTTTAAATAGAATTGAGCGGCATCTATCAACACTTCATTATCAACATCGGGCGAATCAAACTCCGTACGGCCTACAAAATACTGCCCTTCTTTACGGTCTATGATACAACGGAAAGTCTCCCCTATTTTCTCTTGGTTCAACTCCCATGAAATTTGAGATTGTATTTCCATAATCTCATTGGCTCTTTCCTGCTTTACGTCTTCCGGCACATCATCTTCTAAAGTATATGCATGCGTATTTTCTTCATGACTATAGGTAAAGCAACCCAAACGCTCAAAACGCATTTCGGTAACCCAGTCTTTTAAGGTTTGAAAATCTTCCTCGGTTTCACCAGGATAACCAACTATCAAGGTAGTACGAATGGTCATTTCTGGAACGGCGGCCCTAAATTCCTTCAACAATTTTGTTGTTTTGGCCTGTGTAGTACCACGCCGCATACTTTTTAAAATGGAATCGGAAATATGTTGAAGCGGAATATCTAGGTAATTACAGATTTTAGGTTCTTCCTTCATTACATCAAGCACGTCCAAAGGAAATCCTGTTGGGAAAGCGTAATGCAACCTGATCCATTCAATACCATCAACTTTAACCAAAGCCTGTAATAGCTCTGCTAAATTTCTCTTTTTATAAAGATCAAGTCCGTAGTAAGTCAAATCTTGCGCAATAAGAATCAACTCTTTAACCCCCTTTGCAGCCAATTTTTGGGCCTCGGTCACCAAATCTTCTATTGGTGTACTGCGGTGTTTACCCCTCATTATTGGAATAGCGCAGAATGAACAAGGTCTATCACAACCCTCAGCAATCTTTAAATACGCATAATTCTTAGGCGTAGTAGTCAGCCTTTCACCTATAAGCTCGTGCTTATAATCCGCCCCAAGTGCCTTTAACAAGTTTGGCAATTCACTAGTTCCAAAATACTCGTCTACGTTTGGAATTTCCTTTTGCAAATCCGGTTTATAGCGCTCACTAAGACAACCGGTCACAAACACCTTATCTACTTGTCCAGCTTCCTTTTTTTGAACATATTCCAAGATAGTATTGACACTTTCTTCTTTTGCGTTCGCGATAAATCCGCAGGTATTGATTACCACAACATTACCTTCCTCTTCATGTACCACTTTTTTGTCGTTGGCACGCAATTGCCCCATGAGTACTTCGGAGTCGTAAACGTTTTTAGAGCACCCCAAAGTAACTACATTGATTTTATTCTGCTTCTGCGATTTTGTTCTCATAACTAGAAATTCAGCGCAAAAATACAACAAGCTGAACGAACAGCTCCGTTTTGGTACGATTTCTTACCGAATTACGTTAAACTTTCATATACATCTGATGTCCAACATGAAACCAAAGTCATGAAATATAAGAATTGTATTATCATAGGTTTAATCTTAGCCTTCCTCAGTAGCTGTTCAAAAGATACTCCCCAAGTTGAGCCGGAAATAGAAACCGAACCAAGTGGCATGTATTTTCCTGAGGCTGGAAGTACATCATGGGAAACGGTTAGCCCACAACAACTAAATTGGAACGAAGACAAACTACCCAATTTATATGATTACCTAGAAACCAAGAACTCAAAAGGGTTTATTGTTCTAAAAAACGGACGCATCGTAATAGAAAAGTATTTTAACGGTCATTCCCAAAATGACAACTGGATTTGGTACTCGGCCGGAAAAACGCTGGTTTCCAGCACCGTGGGCATTGCTCAAGACGAAGGTTATTTATCTATAAATGATACATCTTCCGACTATTTAGGAACCAATTGGTCTTCCTTAACTACCGAAAAACAAGATTTAATAACTGTTAAAAATCATTTGAGTATGAGCACAGGGTTGCAAGATTATGTAGGACAGACCTTAAAATGGATTTGTACACAACCCTCCTGTTTTAATTATGAAGCCGATGCCGGTGAAAGATGGGCCTATCACCAAGGTGCTTTTACCATGTTAAAAGACATCGTAACCAACGCTACGGGAACAGACTTTAATGATTATTTCTACACCAAAATCAGGGACAAAATTGGAATGAACGGCTCTTGGAACGAACAGATTTTATTGACTTTGTACGCTAGCGACACTAGAAGTATGGCGCGCTGGGGGTTATTGATCCAGAATGAAGGGATCTGGGACGCAGAACGTATTATTAGTAAAACTTACTTTGATGAAATGACCAGCACTTCCCAAGACATTAATAAATCATACGGCTATTTATGGTGGCTAAATGGCAAAGAAAGCTACATGAGCACTACTTCACAAACCGTAGTTTCAGGTTCGCTAATACCTAATGCTCCAACAGATATGATCGCCGCTTTAGGTGCTAACGACCAGAAAATATATGTGGTTCCCAGTAGAAATTTAGTGGTGGTACGCTGTGGTGATAGTGCGGGAGAAACCCAATTGGGTCTTTCTAGCTTTGACAACGAATTATGGGGTAAAATAAATGCGGTAATCAATTAGTGCAACCTTATACTTGGCCACCCCAAAACCTAGATACTATACGTTGAAAAATGAATCTACAAATTCATGTTTATTAAACACCTGTAAATCTTCTATACCTTCGCCAACGCCAATATATTTAACAGGAATTTGAAACTGATCAGAAATTCCGATAACCACTCCGCCTTTTGCAGTACCATCTAGTTTAGTAACCGCAAGAGACGTTACTTCCGTAGCCTTTGTAAATTGCTTAGCCTGCTCAAAAGCGTTTTGACCTGTAGATCCGTCAAGTACGAGCAGAACATCATGCGGGGTATCATCCACAACTTTTTGCATTACGCGCTTTACTTTCGTGAGCTCGTTCATTAAGTTCACTTTGTTGTGTAGACGTCCGGCGGTATCAATAATAACCACATCGGCATCCTGTTTTACGGCGGAACTCAAAGTGTCAAAAGCTACTGAGGCCGGATCGCTGCCCATCTTCTGTTTTATGATGGGTACATCTACCCTATCTGCCCATACCTGCAATTGGTCAATGGCTGCAGCACGGAAAGTATCTGCAGCACCCAAGACTACTTTTAGACCTTGCTTTTTAAATTGATGGGCCAATTTACCAATGGTAGTTGTTTTACCCACGCCATTAACGCCCACCACCATAATTACATACGGTTTTTTATCTGTTGGAATCGAAAATTCCGTTTGGTTGCCAAGATTGGTTTCTGAGAGAAGGCCGGAAATTTCTTCACGAAGAATGGTGTTAAGCTCATCCGTGCCCATATATTTGTCCTTGGAAACGCGGGCTTCTATACGTTCAATAATTTTTAAGGTCGTTGTTACCCCTACATCCGAAGAAACTAGCACCTCTTCAAGATTATCCAATACATCATCATCTACCTTAGACTTACCGGCAACCGCTTTGCTAAGCTTTGAAAAGAAAGAAGTTTTGGATTTCTCCAGGCCCTTATCAAGGCTTTCTTTTTTCTTTGACGAAAATATATTTTTGAATAAACTCATGTGCTCTTTGTATTAATAGGCTCAAAGATAATAAAGTAAGGCGGAAGTTTTTACTATAAATAGCACTACTGTGAATTCAAACCCACGGGCTATGCCCTGAAACTTCTTCAACCTGTGCGGTAAACAACAAAAAAAGCCCCTTCTTTATGAAGAGGCTTTATCATACTTTAAAAAAGTATCTTACTTTTTAGACAACCATTCGTTGACCGCTTCTGGGGCCATAACAGATTCTACAAAAGTGTAAGAACCACTTTTTGGAGACTTCACCATTTTAATGGCTTTTGTCAATCTTTTTGAACTTGTCTGTAAACTTGCTACCGTCTTCTTTGCCATGACTAATATGCTTTTATGTTCTCGCTAAAACGAAAACTTATTTAATCTCCTTATGGATTGTCATCCTTTTTAAAATAGGATTGAACTTTTTAATCTCCATTCTTTCGGGAGTATTCTTTTTATTCTTGGTAGTAATGTACCGTGAAGTACCTGGCTGTCCCGATTCTTTATGCTCGGTACACTCCAAAATTACTTGTATTCTATTTCCTTTCTTTGCCATCGTATTCTAAGCTTATTTTACCAATCCTTCTGCTTTTGCATCTTTCAATACAGCAGAAATACCCTTTTTGTTGATAATCTTCAACGCCTTTGCAGAAACCTTCAAGGTTACCCAACGGTCTTCTTCGGGAATATAAAAACGTTTCTTAGAAAGATTAACATTGAACCTTCTTTTGGTCTTATTGATAGAAAACGATACGTTGTTACCGAACATCGCTCTCTTCCCCGTAATTTCACAAACTTTTGACATCGCGCTGATTTTTCTTTAAACAGGGTGCAAATTTATATCATTTTTATGGATGCACAAAACAATATTTCAGATTTTTGAAATTTCTTTTTGCAACAGCTCCAAAGCCTTGTTAACGGACTTCTCTACAATGCGTTCTCTATGGCTTCCCATATTAAACTTATGGGCATAAACTCCGTTTGGTGTTGCAATGCCTATAAAGACCGTTCCGATCTCCGCATCCGAATCTCCTTTTGTAGGACCGGCATTACCTGTAGTGGCTATAGCATAATGCGTTTTGAACAGGTGTCTAACGTTTTCTGCCATTTCCTTAGCTACTTCTGCACTCACTACAGAGTAAGTTGTTACAACGTCCCTTGGCACTTTAAGCACGTTTATCTTCGCATCTGTGGCATAGCTCACCACACTACCCTGAAAGTAAGCTGACGCTCCTGGCAAGGCTGTTAGTTGCTCCGCAATTTTCCCTCCTGTAAAACTTTCGGCCGTAGAAAGGGTCAATCCTTTTTCCGTACATAGTTTGGCCACAACTTGTTCCAAGGTTTCCTCATCCTCAGTGCCGTACATAATATCACCGATCAACGGATTTAATTTTTGTACCTCGGCATCAACGGCATCCTCAAGCGCTTTCTTATCCGGACCTTTAGCGGTCAATCGTAACCTTACTTTACCCAAACTGGGTAGATATGCCAATCGTATGGAAGCAGGTAAGTTATTTTCCCAATCTTCTATTTTATCCGCAATAGAACTTTCGCCCAGACCATAGGTAACCACTGTTCTATGCAAAATATAAGGACGCTTAAATTCCGAAATGATCTTAGGAATTACCTTATCCGTTATTAAATTCTTCATCTCATAGGGCACTCCCGGCAACGAAACAAAGGCTACACCATCTTCTTGGATCCACATGCCAGGAGCCGTACCAAAGGCATTGTGCAAAACCGTGGCCTTAGAAGGAACCAAAGCTTGTTTTCTGTTGATATCCGATATTGGCGTAGTGGTAATATACTTCCTAAAAAGTTCTTCTACATGTGCCAAAACACCTGCATTTTCTACCAAGGTGTCATTAAAAAACTCACATAGCGTGTGCTTTGTAATATCATCCTTCGTAGGGCCAAGACCTCCGGTTATGATAACAACTTGAACCCTCTTTTTGGCGTCTTCCAACGCCTGAAGAATATGCTCCCTATCATCTTGAATTGAAGTAATCTGGTAGACAGATACCCCAATTTTATTAAGTTCTTTGGAGATAAAAACGGAATTGGTATCAACAATCTGACCTATTAGAATCTCATCGCCAATGGTAATGATTTCAGCAAGCATTAGATATTGAAATCTTTTTTAAGCTCGGCCACTACTTGGTCTATGTCTTTTTTCAACAAGGGAAAAACCACTTGTATCTCGGACATATTGGCTTCTGCTTTTCCCAACGTTTCAATCTGTAAGGCAGCGGCACGCGTCTGTTCCATACCCAACAAATCTACATTAGGTTTAATTTTATGAGCTAATTTGTAAACCTGGTCATGGTTTTGCTCATTTAGGGCAGCTTCTAGATCTTCTAAATCCTGCGGCACCTCTTCTAAAAAAACAGAGATAACAGAGTTGATGAAATCTTCATCTCCTTCTGCCATTTCATTGATTTTATCAAGACTGTAAATCATTATTTTACTTTTAAATGAAAAAGTTCACGACCCTCCAGAATACCTGAAAGGTAGTCATTTGCTTCAATTCTACCAACACCGGCCGGTGTACCCGTAAAAATTACATCGCCTTTTTTTAACATAAAAAACCGGGAAACATACGAGACCAGCTCATCTATCTTCCAGAGCATGAGACCGGTATTCCCTTTTTGAACTTCTCCTTCGTTCTTCAACAAAGAGAAATTTAAATTGTTTAAATCTTTAAAATTCGTTTTCGGAAGCCACTCTCCTATGACCGCTGAACCATCAAAACCCTTTGCTTTTTCCCACGGCAAACCCTTCTCTTTGAGCTTTGATTGTAAATCTCTAGCGGTAAAATCTATTCCCAAGCCAACTTCGTCATAATAGGTATGGGCAAATTTTTCATTAATGTGCTTCCCTACTTTTTTAATCTTGACCAATACCTCTACTTCATAGTGTATGTCATTGGAAAATTCAGGAATATAGAAATCCTGTTCTTTGGGTAGAATTGCGGAATCCGGTTTAATAAACACTACAGGTTCATCTGGTCTTTCATTGGCCAATTCCTCTATATGTTCTGTATAATTTCTACCGATACAGATAATTTTCATGGAAACCCTCTTAGTTCTTAACCTAGCTTATTGTTCAGCTGACTTAATTTAACCTGTGTCAGCACCTTTTTTGTATACAGCGGAAAATCTGCATTAAGAATCCACCCGAAATAGCCAGGTTCTTTTTCCAATACATCCAGAACCTTTCTTCCTTTGTGTTTACCAAAGGCAAAAATTTCAACACCATCCTCATCATATCCTAAAAAGCCTGCAAAATCCGCAAACTGCCTATGGGTAGAAAATTCGGCCAGCTTCTTTACATTGTTCTCCAGTTCCGGGTACCTATCCAATTGGGACAATAACACCTCGTAAGTAGCCAATGTATCCGCTTCGGCACTATGGGCATCGGTAAGGTCTTTATCACAATAAAACTTGTATGCTGCCGCTAGGGTACGCTTTTCCATCTTATGAAATATAGTCTGTACATCTATGGAGACCATACTCTTCATATCAAAGTCTAGCTCTGCCCTTAACATTTCTTCGGCCAACAGAGGAATATCAAAACGGTCTGAATTAAACCCTCCTAAATCGCAGTCTTTAATCATGGCGTAGATGGTCCGGGAAAGGTCTTTAAAAGTTGGCTCATTGGCAACTTTTTCATTTGAAATACCATGAATAGCAACCACCTCTTCCGGGATTTCCATTTCCGGATTTACCAACCAGGTTTTACTTTCCTTATTCCCGTTAGGGTATACTTTTAAAACAGATATTTCTACGATCCGGTCTTTGGCAACGTTAGTTCCCGTAGTTTCCAAATCAAAAAAACAAATGGGACGCGTAAGATTAAGTTCCATGTTTTTAGCAATTTTTTTAAACAAAGATAACCTTTAACAAGGTTCAAGAAAACATATCCATACTTTTCTTATTAAAGAAAAATAGCACTACAACCTAGTATTTATAACATTATTAAACGCGGAACCAAAAGTATAGCTAAGACCAACACTAAGGCTGGTCTCAAAATCAGTAGCAATCTGTTTTTGCTGCAGTAACACATCCTCTAGAGATGCATCTCCTCCCGGCAGGTTGATCTGATCCCTTATAATCTCGAACCTGCCCGAAAACCGTGCCGCTAAACCTTTTAACAATCGCACTGAAAAACTTCCGTTCAACTGAATTCTATTTTTGGCAAAATCATTCAAAAAAGTAGACCCCCTTAGCCGTGCATAAACGTTACCCCAAGGCTGACGATACCTTATCTGTACATCTAATGAATGATTAAAAACACCTTCCGTTTCTTTACTAAAAATGGTTGGTTCTATATAATCATTATGAAAGTAGCCTATTTTATATGCAAAAACGATTTCTCTACGGAGCACTTCTTTGTACGAGTAGATATTGTATTCTATGGCCGGGGTTGCGTAATATTTAAAGTCAAGATTCGTAAAGGTGTTATGTTGCACACCTCCAAAAATACCGGCAGACCAATGGTCCGATAGACTGGCAACGATACTACCATCTGCAGAATACCTAAAACGTTCACTGGTAAACGTTTCCTCATTCCTAACAAATTCTTTATTGGCCTGATTGAGTTCAACATCCGTACGAATCCGTAATTTTTCCGTTACATGATCACTTTGAAAGCCCAACTCATATTCAAACTCTTTACGACTAGATTCCCTTTTAAGCTTGGCTTCCCCATAAACTTCAAAAATCCAATTGTTCCAAGGATCCCTAAAATCTACCTCCTGAATCTCACCAAGTCCTTCTTTATTGACCGTGTACGTAATATTCTCCGCTAAATCCGATTCCAAAACATATTGAAGAAGTCCGGATTGTACTTTCTTTAAAAGTCCCTTGCGCACCTCATCATCCGTCATGCTGGCGGTACTATCGTAAGTAAGTTTTCCAAAAATATCCTTATAATCCTCTACACCCTCAAACTCCAACATATAGGTACGTCCTCCGCTACCATTGGCTATATCGTAAATAAAGAGTTTAACATTGGCCTGTGCCTGATCACGAACGTGATTTACATAGTTTATTTCTTGCCTTAGATAATTCTTTTCGCAATTACAATCTATATAAAGTTTTAGGGGTGCTTTTTCTTCTTGATCTACACTTGCCTCTTGCGCAAACATAAGAACAGGAGTCAAAAATAAAAGGAAAAGGAACGAATCTAAAATTCGTATTGGGAACGTTTTAAAATCTGGTATTGGCATTGTTGGTTTGGCGACCTGATGGTTATTTATCTATCGCATGAAAATAAGACTATTAATCTATTTATAGCGAAAGCCCAATGAAAAACCGAAATAAATTACGGATTTAAAACAAATACGCTTTTTAAGTGAGAATGCCTTAACAAAATAGTGTTGTCTCCAAATCTTACACTTCACGATCCATATCCCAAGCTTCCAAATAATCTGCCACCGCTTTTGCGAACATACTACCTAAAGCTCCATTTACCACCCTGTGGTCATAACTATGGGAAAGATACATTTTGCTTCGTATACCTATAAAATCTCCTTCCGGAGTTTCTATAACAGATGGAATTTTTCGGATAGCGCCCAATGCCAATATACCCACTTGAGGCTGGTTAATGATCGGGGTGCCAAAAACACTGCCAAACGTACCCACGTTGGTAACGGTATAGGTACCGTTTTGAACTTCGTCCGGTTTTAGTTTGTTCTCCCTTGACCTAGCTGCCAAGTCGTTTACCACCTTGGCCATTCCCACTAAATTCAATTGATCCGCATTTTTTATCACGGGAACAATAAGGTTCCCATCCGGAAGGGCGGCAGCCATACCTATATTTATATTTTTCTTTTTAATTACCGTATCACCATCCAAAGAAATATTCATTAAAGGGTATTTCTTAAGTGCCTTTGCAACGGCTTCCATGAAAATTGGGGTAAACGTAAGCTTCTCTCCTTCTCTCTTTTCAAAAGCGTTCTTTACCTTGTTCCTCCAATTCACAATTTTTGTAACGTCTACCTCTATAAAGCTTTGAACGTGAGCAGAAGTAGATACACTGCTGACCATATGCTTAGCAATAAGTTTGCCCATTCTGGACAACGGAATAACCTCGCCATCTTCTATCTGTTTTACATCTGAACCATTGGCCATACCAACATCCGAAGTAATTTGACCAGCAATGGAAGACACCGCTTGTTTTGGAGCAGGAGCAGGAGCTACAGGTTGCTGGGTCTTTGCTTTTTTGCCATTTTCAAGATAGGCCAGAATATCATTTTTGGTAACCCGCCCCTCATTGCCCGTACCTTCTATGGTATCAAGCTCAGCAATAGAAATACCTTCTTGCTTGGCAATATTTTTCACCAAAGGCGAATAAAAACGGTCAGAATCCGATTTTTGGACTTGATGCACAGGAGCACTTACCGTTTCTTTGGCCACTTTTACAGTTTCCTCTACCAAAGCGGCAGACTCTTTAGTGGCTTTAGATGCTTCAACCGGAGCGGTAGATGTCTTGGTCTGGGCCACTTCAACAGATTGTTCCGTTTCAATGATAGCCACGGTATCCCCTACTTTTATTACATCGTCTATATCATAAAGCTTCTCCACCAAAACACCTTCAACCTCACTGGGAACCTCAGAATCTACTTTGTCCGTAGCTATTTCAAAAACAGGCTCGTCCAACTCAATAGTATCCCCAATTTCTTTTAACCAAGTGGTTAGAGTTGCTTCTGCAACACTTTCACCCATTCTCGGTAATTTCAGTTCAAACTTTGACATATTCTTATTTTATTCTGCTTTTAAGCTAATTTGGTCGCAAAAATACCAAAAAAAACGCCTATTTATTAAACTTACTATATTTTAATTCGCTTTCAATGAGCCCTCAAACGGAATTCGGTTTAAAATACTCCGTCCTAGAGTAACCTCATCTGCATATTCCAACTCGTCCCCCACGGCTATTCCCCTGGCAATGGTAGATGTATTAACATCCAAGCCATTCAATTGCTTATAAATATAAAAATTGGTGGTATCGCCTTCCATGGTGGAGCTCAACGCAAAAATAAACTCTTTGACCTCTCCTTTTTTTGCCTTGTCTACCAAAGATCCAATGGTTAAATCCTGCGGGCCAATTCCTTCCATTGGCGATATTTTACCTCCAAGAACGTGATACAACCCTTTATATTGGCTCGTATTTTCAATGGCCATCACATCTCTAATATCTTCAACCACGCAGACCAAACTTCTATCCCGTTTGGGATTGGCGCAAATTTCGCATATAGCCACATCCGAAATATTATGACAGTTCTCACAAAACTTTATCTCGCTACGCAAATCCAACAACGCATTAGAGAGCCTGTCTGTCTGTTCCTTTGGCTGCTTTAGTAAATGAAGTACCAAACGAAGTGCCGTTCGTTTACCGATACCCGGCAACTGCGACATTTCGTATACGGCATTTTCTAGAAGTTTAGATGAAAAATCCATAGACACAAAATTACGTACTATTTTTACTTTTTGTACTTTGGTTTGAAATTTTATTACATGACCGCCACCCACATCCTGATCTTAATAGGTGCTTATTTTCTCCTGCTTTTATTGATATCCTATTTTACGGGAAAAAATGACTCTAACGTTGATTTTTTTAAAGCGGGGAAATCATCGCCTTGGTACTTGGTTGCTTTTGGTATGGTGGGCGCTTCGCTTTCCGGAGTTACATTTATATCGGTACCGGGTTGGGTAGAGGCCTCGGAATTTAGTTACATGCAGGTGGTTTTTGGTTATCTGGCGGGCTATTTTGTAATCGCCTTTATCTTGCTTCCCATCTATTATCAGCTGAATGTAACCTCTATATACGAGTATCTTAAAAAGCGATTTGGAACCGTAAGTTATAAAGTGGGTGCCTTATCTTTCTTTATTTCCAGGGTTTTAGGCGCCGCTTTCAGACTTTTCTTAGTAGCCATTGTTTTGCAGCAGTTTGTTTTTGACGAATTAGGTGTTCCTTTTGAAATTACAGTGGTTCTCTCTATTTTACTAATCTGGATCTACACTTTTAGAGGTGGTATAAAAACTATTGTCTGGACAGATACGTTGCAAACCGCCTTTATGCTCCTATCCGTTGGATTAAGCATCTACTTCATTAACCAAAAACTGGACTGGAGTTTTACGGAGTTCCTAGCGTCCGAAGAACTAAAACAATACAACAAAGTACTATTTACCGATAGTTTTTTTAACAAGAACCACTTTCTAAAGTCTTTTCTTGGCGGTATGTTCATTACCATTTGCATGACAGGGTTAGACCAGGATATGATGCAAAAGAACCTTACCTGTAAATCTCTTAAAGATGCGCAAAAGAATATGGTTTCCTTTAGCGTGGTATTGGTAATCGTAAATTTTGTTTTTCTTTTACTAGGTGCGCTCTTGTTCATATATGCTGCTAAGTTCAATATTGCAACACCATTAATGGACGGCCAAGCAAAACCGGACCTGTTATTTCCAGAAATAGCACTTAACAGTGGTCTGGGCATGGTAGTTGCCATTACCTTTATGCTAGGTTTAATAGCAGCGGCCTACAGTAGTGCAGACAGTGCGCTAACCTCTCTGACCACATCTTTTTGCGTAGATTTTCTCAGCATTGATGAAAAGGCCGAAAAAGACCAGAATAGAATTAGGAAAACCACTCACATTGGCATGAGCATCTTGCTCATAGTAACAGTTATTGCATTCAAATATATTCTGGACAGAAATGTTATTGATGGCCTATTGACAGTTGCCACCTATACCTATGGACCTTTACTAGGTCTTTTTACCTTTGGTATATTCACCAAATACGCCGTAAAAGACGGTTATGTGTGGATTATAGCGCTGTTATCCGTACTTTGTATTGTAGCGCTGGCCAATGTTCCTGTTGAATATTTGGGCGGGTATAAAGTAGGTTACGAGCTACTCCCCTTAAATGGCCTATTAACATTTATAGGACTTTATTTTATTCGTAATAAAAGCAGTCAAGAAATAACAAGTTGAGAAGAAAACTTTAAAACGTTAAAGTTTTATGCGAAAAAACCTACATGTTTTTCGTCGATCAATTAATATTGCCCTGTAGCCAATAAGACCAAGGTGCAAGCCACGACCGCTTCAATCCCTTTGGATTCCAGTAATTTGTAAAATTCAGGGTTTTCAGTGCCCGGATTAAATATTACACGTTTCGGATTTATTTGTAAGATTTTGTCGATATATTCAGGCTGACGTGCTGGACCTATATACAAAGTAACGGTATGAATGTTTTGAAATTCATTTAAATTGGTCTTTATTTGTATATCCCTGATTTTACCTTCGCGTAAACCGAATGCTTCAGTTTTGATGCTATGGTCTAAAAGCCGATTAACCGCTAGATTGCTATATCGATTCGTTTTTAGAGAAGCTCCGAATACAAGGGTATTTTTCATATGTTAAATATGATGTTAAAGTTCTTTAAGGATGTAACTTTTTAGTAAAATATACGTCTATTATAAAAGTCGTTCTAAAAAGTGTAAACTTTCAAAAAATATTGGTCGGTGATAAAGCTATATGTTTATAGTTAATGGTTAGTGTTTAGTATAGCAGAATCAACGACAGAAACCCCGATGGAGACATCGGGGTTTTGTGTTTTATAAGCTTACCATTTTATAATAGCACTACCCCAAGTAAAACCGCTACCGAACGCGGCAAGAACCACAAGGTCTCCTTCTTTTATCTTACCGCTTTCCCAAGCTTCCGTAAGCGCTATAGGGATAGACGCTGCAGTGGTATTACCGTATTTCATAATGTTGTTGAAAACCTGATCATCTCCTAAACCAAACTTTTTCTGTATAAACTGGGAAATTCTCAAGTTGGCCTGGTGCGGCACCAACATATTAATATCCGAAGGTGTTAAATCATTAGCTTTTAAACCCTCCATAATTACCTCACTAAAACGGACTACTGCATTTTTAAATACAAACTGCCCGTTCATGTATGGAAAGTAAGACTCGTCATTAGGGTCGTTCTCATCAATAATATCCGTAACCCAACGTTTGCCCATACCCGGAGCTATTAAGGACAACTCCTCAGCATGCTGGCCTTCACTGTGCAAATGTGTAGAAAGAACCCCTTTTGAGGTATCTTCTTCCCTACTTACAACCGCTGCTCCAGCTCCATCTCCGAATATTACGGACACAGATCTACCTCTGGTAGTCATATCAAGGCCATGGGAATGTAACTCAGAACCAATTACAAGAATATTCTTGTACATACCGCTTTTGATATACTGGTCTGCAACACTAAGCGCATATATAAAACCGGAACATTGGTTTCTTACGTCTAAGGCCCCAACCGTTTTTATCCCAAGATCTCTTTGTACTAAAACGCCCGGCCCAGGAAAATAGTAATCAGGACTTAGCGTAGCAAAGACGATAAAATCTATATCATCCTTATCTATGCCTGCACGTTCTATAGCTATTTTTGCAGCCTTTACGCCCATGGTTGTTGTAGTATCACCACCCTTTACGACATGTCTTCTTTCTTTGATACCCGTTCGTTCTTGGATCCATTCATCATTGGTATCCATTACCTTGGCCAAATCATCATTGGTCACTACGTTTTCGGGCACAAAGTATCCAAGTCCCGTAATTTTTGAATTATACATAGAAGGTTTTTTTTAATTTAAAAAGCTAAGGCTTTAAACCAGGGTGCAAATTAACCCGTAAATTTCTAAGATAAGCAAAATTAATAGGATGAATTTAACCTTATGCTATTTATTGAAGGTATTGCTTATAGCTATTTACATCAATTTTTGCCCTAAGGTCATGAAGTAAATTGTAGAGCCCAAAGAATGTCCGGTTCATGTATAGAAAGTGCTTAGACCCTCTGTTTCCGTTCATTTTACGAATCTGACTATCCTTGGAATAGCGTTCACTTAAATCTGCTATTTTCTCCCAGAAATCATTAGAACCAAAGTCAAAACTAGTTTCATGAAAAGGCGAAGTAAAAAGTGTGAGCATTTCTTTGAATAGCGCTTTAAAGAATTTGAGCTCTTCGGGCGAGTCGGTTTCCGTTAATATTTCCAACTCATACAGTTTCGCCATAAAAACTGCGTCGTTTTCAATATTTTCTTTTTGGGCCAATTCAAAATAAGGCACATAAAACTCGTTGGGTACCTCTTTAATACAGCCAAAATCTATGGCAATCAACGTATTTTGCTCACTTACCAAAAAATTTCCGGGATGAGGATCAGCATGAACCCTTCTTAGACCATGAATTTGGAACATATAAAAATCCCAAAGGGTCTGCCCCAATTTATTACCTATTTCCTGACTAAAATTTTTATTGGTGAATTCGCCCAGATGTTGGCCATACATCCAATCCATTGTAATAATTCGCTCACTTGAAAGCTCCTCATAATACTTGGGGAATTCTAAATTTTTAATCCCGGAACAACTTTTAGTAATACTAATGCTCTGCTCAATTTCTAAAAAATAATTGGTCTCTTCTATGAGTTTGTTTTCTACTTCTTTAAAATATTTATCAGAGTCTTTTCCTTGAAGATTAAACATCTTTATGGCAATGGGTTTCACCAATGCCAAATCACTGGAAATACTTTCCGCAACACCCGGGTATTGAATCTTTACCGCCAATTCCTTACCGTCTTTTGTTGCCTTATGCACTTGGCCTATACTAGCGGCATTTATACTATCTTTTTCAAAAGTATCGAACAGCTCCTCTGGATATTTGCCCAAATATTTCTTAAATGTTTTACGTACCAAGGGAGCAGAAAGAGGTGGTACGGAAAACTGTGAGAGCGAAAACTTGTCTACATACGCCTTTGGGAGTATATTTTTCTCCATACTAAGCATTTGAGCAACTTTTAGGGCACTACCCTTTAAGCTCTTAAGTCCGTCATAAATATCCTCCGCATTGTTTTCGTTCAGTTCGTTTTTATCCATTTCAGGATTCACCAACTTTTTACTGTAATATTTAACATAATTGCCCCCAATTTTAACACCTGTTTTAACCAGTTTTCCTGCCCTTTCTATTTTACCTGTAGGTATACTATCAATTGTTTTCATATCGTCTCTTTTGGAAAAGTGAGTATGTTATAAGTTGGCTAAGCAAATGTTTCCTTATAAAGAAACTTACCGAAGTCAAGAATGTTTTCAAGTGGGGTATTATCAAAAATATCAAACACGGTATGTATAGATTTCTCTATGGCTACATCGGTTTTTTCAAATCCGGGAGAAGTATCGTCCATCCAAAATTTTAGCAAGAATAAAAACTGCAACCATGCTCCTTTCGAAAACACTTGGGGATTATATTTGGTAATTTTAAGATTCTTGTTAGCATTGGCATCATTAATAAGTTCTGCCGCAAAAGATTTAACATGCTTGCGCAGCCCTTTTAGTTGTCCTAGATTTTTTAAAGGACTATTATGTTCTTTTAAAGCGAATAGAACATAACTACGGTTAAGGGTGAGCATTTCAAAAAATGTATAGAAAAAAGTAAGCATCTTATCCTTATTGGAAAAGTTATTATACGCTTCATTTTTGAGAATAAGAGCTTCTGTGTTTGTATAGAATTTGTTCCATATTTCCTTTTGCAAACTCTCTACAGAACCAAATAATCTATAAAAATCGGCCTCCGATAATTTATTTTGTTTACAAAATTTATAAATGGATTTAGGTACGCTCTCATGCTCTAGAACATAATCCATATACATAGAGATTATACTATCTTCCGTTACCTTACTTGCTTTAGATTTTGCCACCATTTTCCAACAATTTAGTTATATAAAATTACGCCTAAGAGCGCGCATTCGTTGTTAAGGGAATACCAATTTTATCACAAAAGACAAAAACGTGCCTTCAGATGAAAGCACGTTTTAAAAACAACCTAACCAATAAATGATTATAAACGTGATATTGATCGAAAATTTTCCCTTTCACAGCAATCTTCATCACATCTTCCTCAAAGATAATAAATGTTTAACTAAAATAAAAATTAATTAAACAAAATTACAAACCGCAACCATTCCGTCATACGAACGTGTCAGTTTGTCACAGTCTCTCTGTATGGTATTTTTTTTGACAAACAGCAAACAGGTGTACATCACCTATGTTTTTCTATGCCGAAGAATGAAAAAATAGTATTAAACAAAGTTCAAGCATTAGCGCGAACATTTCTAAAATTTATAATTTATGGCTACAGGTAAAATCAATGTTTCAGTAGAGAACATTTTTCCTCTGATTAAGAAATTTTTGTACAGTGACCACGAAATCTTTTTAAGAGAGCTTATTTCCAATGCAACGGATGCTACTTTAAAGCTAAAGCACCTTACTTCCATAGGCGAAGCCAAAGTTGAATATGGCAACCCTATGATCGAGGTAAAAGT
Source organism: Zobellia sp. B3R18 (assembly GCF_018860715.1). Classification (NCBI taxonomy): domain Bacteria; kingdom Pseudomonadati; phylum Bacteroidota; class Flavobacteriia; order Flavobacteriales; family Flavobacteriaceae; genus Zobellia; species Zobellia sp. B3R18. Next base: position 193,600 of record NZ_JAHKQG010000006.1, read on the forward strand.
AGATAAAGAAGGAAAAAAAATTCACGTGATTGACCAAGGTATCGGTATGACCGAAGACGAGGTTAAAAAGTATATTAACGAACTTGCCTTTTCCGGTGCGGAAGAATTCTTGAACAAGTATGAGGACGGAGCCAAAGAGTCCGGCATTATAGGTCATTTTGGTCTTGGTTTCTATTCTGCCTTTATGGTTGCAGATAAGGTACAGATCAGTACCAGAAGCTTTAAGGAAGATGCAGAACCGGTATTATGGAGCTGTGACGGCTCTCCAAATTTTACATTGGAACCAGGTGATCGCCAAGAACGCGGTACAGAGATTATTCTTCATATTGCCGAAGATTCGACTGAGTTTTTAGAAGACAACCGTATTAGCGAACTTCTGAACAAGTATAACAAGTTCATGCCAATTCCAATTAAATTTGGAATGAAAACAGAGACGCTTCCTAAGCCAGAAGATGCCAAAGAAGAAGATCCAGCACCTACTCAAGAAGTAGATAATATTATTAACAACCCTACCCCTGCCTGGACCAAACAACCGGCTGATTTAGAGGATCAAGATTACAAGAATTTCTACAGGGAACTGTATCCAATGCAGTTTGAGGAACCTTTGTTCCACATTCACCTGAACGTAGACTACCCGTTTAATCTTACCGGTATACTTTATTTTCCAAAGTTGACCAATGACCTTAACGTTCAAAAAGACCGCATTCAACTGTACCAAAACCAAGTTTTTGTAACGGATAATGTAGAAGGTATTGTTCCTGAATTTTTAACCATGTTGCGTGGTGTAATTGATTCTCCGGATATTCCTTTGAATGTTTCCAGATCATACCTACAGGCAGATGGTGCCGTAAAGAAAATTTCTTCTTACATCACAAGAAAGGTTGCAGATAAATTAAACTCACTGTTCAAGAACAGTAGAGAGGATTTTGAGCAAAAGTGGAACGATATTAAAATCGTTATTGAATACGGAATGCTAAGCGAAGATAAATTCTTTGACAAAGCAGACAAATTTGCACTCTACCCTACCGTAGACGGCAGCTACTTTACTTTTGAGGAGCTTCAGGACAAAATAAAGGAAAACCAAACGGATAAGGATGACAAACTTGTTATTCTTTATGCTTCCGACAAAGTTTCGCAGCATAGTTATATTGAAGCTGCAAAAGCTAAAGGTTATGAAGTTTTGCTGATGGATTCGCCAATCATTGGTCACTTAATGCAAAAACTGGAAACCTCTAAAGAGAAGATTTCTTTTGCCCGTGTAGATGCAGATCATTTGGATAACTTGATTAAAAAAGAGGACACTCAGATTTCTAAATTATCCGATGAGGAAAAGGAAACCCTTAAAAAGAATCTTGAAGAAGCCATTACGGACAAGAGCTATACCGTTCAACTAGAAGCCATGGATAGTGATGCCTCTCCGTTTATCATTACCGAGCCTGAATTTATGCGTCGTATGAAAGAGATGCAACAGACTGGAGGTGGTGGCGGTATGTTTGGTATGGGATCAATGCCTGACATGTATAACCTTATCGTAAATACAAATCACGAGCTGGTAGGTGAAATATTGAACACCAAAACCGCAAAAAAACGTGAACGATTAATTAGTCAATCTATTGACTTGGCCCGTCTTTCAAAAGGTCTGTTGAAAGGGGAAGAATTAACCAATTTTATAAAACGTAGCTACGAGATGGTGAAGTAGCACTTAATAAATAAACTTACAAAACGCCCAGTTGCATAACTTTGCAATTGGGCGTTTTTTCTTGTTAAAATTCATATCTTCCCGAAAAATTTCAAAAACCATGAAATAGTATGAGTTTCCCCTATGCATAGATTTTTTTGTAAACTACGCTCATTATTTATAATAGATTATAGCTAGAAATACTGCAGATATCTCCAAAATTTACACCTACTCTATAAATTCTTTAATCCAAAATAATGTTAGGAATCCAACACTAAATATCAAAATCAAACAAAAATAAATCACATTTTGTACTATTAATCTTTCTAAATTGTTAAATCTTAAGGAACTTTGGAGACAGAATTAATTTACACTAAATATAAGAAGAGCACACTATTCCGCCCAGGTTATTGCTCCGTTTATTGAAACTAAGCACATTTTGTATGGTATTTACAGAACTTAATCCCAAGGGTAATTTTGACAGTTGGGATAAAAAGAAACTAAAAGAAATAGAAGAAGAAAAATTTAGCGAAAATATTGGTGATACTCTTTTTGAAAATGAAGAACTAATTCTAACCGAAATAGTATTGAAACCTAAGGAACGGACTCCGTTTAGAAGGCATACTAATGACTATAGTTGCACCTGTTTTACGGACGGTCTTATGATTTCAAGAAATATTAACGGACAAATAGCCTTGCTGCGTTTGGAAGAAGGTGACCATTTTTATTGGGCCTGCAGTGGGGAAGAAATGGTTCACGATTTAGAAAATATTGGTGAAAACACTATAAACATCAAAATTCTTGCGGTAAAAAAATAAACGGCCGCTATACTTAATAGTAAGGGGCCGTTTGTAAATTTTAAGAGGGTTATTACCAATTTATAGGACCTTTACCCAAATATTTTTCTGCAATAGGCTGGTAATAATCCTTTACATCTTCTAAATCATATATCTTTTGCGACTTAGTATACAAATCGTACTTATTGAAATCTTTAATAAGTTCTAAATATTCTTTGTCACCTTCGTTCAACAACTCTTTGTAACTACCTCCCGTATGCCATGGGTAAAAGGAATGGTAACGTATCATTACCATAGCTTCTTTGGGCAGTTGGTTCTCTTTATGATTAGAGAGTACTTGAAACAGATACTCATCATGCCCCCATGCTAGGTTAAGATTGTCCATACCACAACCTTTTTCATAAATACCTGTAGGCGTATTATAACGGGAATCGGCCATATCCGGATTCAATTTATTAAACTCAGGATATACACAAGTATCCGGCAATTCGCAACCTACTACGAACACATCACCTACGGTTCCCCATTGCTCGTCCTGGCTGGTACCGTCCTCATCGCTTCCCCATAGGAACATCACCTTTCCTAGGTCATGAATAAGACCGGTAAGCTGCATCCAATCTGGGCGATTGTCTTCTCTAATAGCCTCCGCGCTTTGAATTAAATGCTGTACGTTGGGCAAATCCAAATCAGGATCGCTAACGTCTATCAATCTATTCAAATGTCCCATAGCCTCCCATAGGTCCATTGGTTTGTCATAGGTCAAATATTTCTTGTGCATACGTTGAACATAGTCTACCGTTTGCTTTGACCGCATTTTTCTATAATGCTCCTTAACGGCCGCCGACACATCTACAGCCTCATAATCCCTGAACGTTTTTTCCATCTTTAACAATTTAGCTTTAAACTACTTACTCCGACTATTAATCTACACCACGGCATTGGTTATGCTTTACACATTACCTAAAACAAGATATAAAATAATAGTAAATACCACTAGAAAGAGACTAAAGGGTTTGGCATACTTCCAAGGTTGAAGGTTTAATACCCCCGCATCTTTCATTATAAATTTTTCTTCTTTTTCTCCTAATGCGGAAACTAGGTGCATAATCAATATATTCAGCACGAATTCTATTCCCCAAATATGAATAAAATGAAGATTCACTTCAAAAATGTAATACATGGCCACGTAGAATACCAATCCAAACATAAGTCCGGCTTTCGCCCCAATAGCACTAACCTTAGGAAATAGAAAACCTGCAATAATTACACTGGCAATGGGTATAAAGAATATTCCGTTCAACTGTTGTAACAACTGGTAAAGTCCATCTGGCGCATTAGCTACAAAAGGCGCTATACCTATTGCCAAAACGGCCAAAATAGCAGAAGTACTCTTGCCAATGACCACCAATTTTTTTTCACTGGCATCTTTTTGTATGTATTTTTTAAAAACGTCTAAACTAAATACAGTGGCAGCACTGTTCAATGCACTATTAAAAGTACTTAAGATAGCTCCCATCATTACTGCGACAAAGAAACCAGTGAGCCACAGAGGTAAAACTTTTTTTACCAAAAGTGGATAAACGTTATCCGGATTGTCATAAAGACTTTCCCCAAAATAGTAAAAGCCGATAAGGCCCGGCAAAACAATTACCAAAGGCACCAATATCTTAAGTAAACCCGTATAAAGTAATCCCTTTTGGGCTTCTTTTAGACTTACCGCTCCCAAAACCCGTTGAATAATGGATTGGTGCATGGTCCAGAAATATATCTGATTGATCATAAGCCCCGTAAACAGCACTTCAAAAGGTAAAATTGCGGAACGTGCTCCCTCCCCTATTCCCGACTCCTTACTTACCACATTGAATTTCTCTGGGCTGTGCTTGAATACTGTTGCCATTCCTTCAAACAAATTGCCTTCGCCAATGCTTAGCAAAGCCAAAATAGGCACCAATAACCCTGCTACCAATAGGCCAAACCCGTTTATCGTATCTGTATAGGCCACCATTTTTAAGCCGCCAAAAATGGCATATACGGCACCAATACTACCTACGATCAAGATAGTTATCCATATACCTTCACTTTGGGTGACATTCAATAATTCGGAAATTTCAAAAATAGCTTCTATGTTTAAAGCACCTGTATAAAGCACAATAGGCAGCAGAGTGGCTACAAAAGAAATAATTAACAGGAGCGCCACAAAAGTACGGGTGAGACCGTCAAATCTTTTTTCCAGAAATTCTGGAATGGTAGTCAATCCCATTTTTAAATAGCGAGGGGCAAAATACAGGGCCGCAATGACCAAAGCCAAGGCAGATGTAACTTCCCATGCTACAATAATAGCTCCGTTTCGATATGCGGAACCGTTCATTCCCACCAAATGCTCAGTAGAAATATTGGTTAAGAGTAAAGAACCTGCTATTACAATTCCGGTTAAGGATCTACCTCCCAAGAAATAGCCGTCTTTGGTGTTCAATTTATCGCGTCTAAGCTTGTATGTTGCATAGAAAGCAACAAAACCGGTAAAGAGTAAAAAGGTCAATAACGCCATAAGAAGGTGCCCAGGGGGATTAAATTGCAAAAAATTACCTTAGATAAATATCAAATAAACACAAAAAAAACGAATAAATTACCATATTCACAAACATTTCGTGTGCGCAAACGAAATATTAAGACAAAATACACTCACTGATCACAAACATAGACTAATCTAGTAATGTACTAGCGCAAATAGATTACCCATCACAATTGTTTTTTAAACCGCAGTTATCATTCGTTAATTGCGGATGGTTTACTTATTTTTAATTCATGAAAATTATATCAACTAACATTGGTAGCCCAACTACCATTACCTGGAACGGTAAAGAAGAACTAACGGGCATTTTTAAATACCCGGTAGAAGCCCCCCTGTTTTTAGGAAAAACGGATGTAGCTAATGATACCGTAATTGACCGTAAATATCATGCAGGCGTGAACAAGGCCTGTTTTCTATTCTCCACGGAACATTATGAGTACTGGAAAAGCTTATACCCAAGTTTGGATTGGAACTGGGGTATGTTCGGAGAAAATCTTAGCGTTAGTAATTTTGATGAATCCGTTATACGTATAGGCGATATTTATAAGATAGGAAGTGCCTTGGTTCAAGTATCACAACCTAGAGAGCCTTGTTATAAGTTGGGTATCCGGTTTCAAAACCAAAGTATTTTAAAACAGTATATAGATTATGGGTTTCCAGGCACTTATGTACGCATCCTAGAAGAGGGTAAAGTAAAGGTAGGAGACGAATTACTGCTGGTGGAGCAATCTCAAAACGCGCTTACCGTTAAGGATTTTTATCAGTTATTATTTACCCGCCAAAAAGACCCGCAAATACTACAGTTGGCCTTGACCAATACTTCTTTGCCCGAGTATAAACGCGAACGTTTAAAGAAATTCCTTCCTAAATCATGAATTATCCATGGCACTTGTACGTAATGGGAATCGTTTACGTAATGGCAGGTATTATGCATTTTGTAAAACCAAAAGCCTATATGCGCATTATGCCCCGGTATCTACCCAACCACAAGCTATTGGTGCAACTTAGCGGTATTGCAGAAATTTTATTAGGTATAGGTGTTTGCATTCCTGCTACGAAGAACTATGCTATCTACGGAATTGTACTCATGCTAGCCGTGTTCTTACTGGTACATTTTTATATGCTATCCAGCAAAAAAGCTTCGGCCGGATTTCCCAAGTGGCTCTTAATAGCAAGATTGCCTTTACAACTGGTCTTGATGTATTGGGCCTATAGCTATCTATTACTATAAAAAAAGCCCCTAACGCTCTCAACAACATTAGGGGCAATTAACTCAACTCAACTTAAACTATCTTAGTTTACCGAAATCTCCTTGTAATAAGTTTCTTTGCTATCTCTTACTACAACGGTATACTCACCTTCGTAAGCTTTGGTAAAATCAAATGCTTTTTCAATAACCATTTCATTCTCTCTTTTTTCAGAGAAAACTAGTCTGTTACTACTATCGTAAACTTGAATATCTACGTCTTTGCTATCTAGGTTTAAAAGGTTTAAATAAACCATTCCATCTTTTTGTCTAAAGACCGGTTTACTGTTTTCTTTTTTGTCTATTACCTCTACATTGCTTCCGTTTACACTAATTGTATAGGAAATTGTAGTTAAATCATCTTCTGATTTAAAGAAATATAGACCATCTTTAAGTTTAGAAAGGTCAAACTTCTTGGCATAGTTTTCTTTTTCAACAGTTTCAAAGAATATAACGTTCTGCTCTGCATCCATAAACTTGATGGTTGTTCTTCCCGCATGGGCATCTAGTTCATAAACAAAGCTTTTTACATTTTCATTTGGTACAACACTAAGCTTGGGCTCGCTGGCGATACTAGCAGTTGTAGTCAATAACAAAGCGATCATTGCGGCGGTTCTTACTACTTTTCTCATATCGTTTTTTTTTATATCCCGCTGTTACACAGGGTAGGTTAATAATATGATACAAACATACTGCCGTTATCCTGCTCTCACTACTCCACAATTCGCCAATAAATGTGCTATTTTACCATTCCATATACAGCAATATTGCCCATAAGGTAATATTGAACATATTTTAGTTAATTTTGCAAAGAAAGAAGGAATTAGCCTTGTTTAATTTTGTATTATGAGCAAACCCCCGCTAACAAATCAGAAGCCCGCTTTTGAGGCCATAGAACCTAGTTTTGGGCATTCTTATACGTATCAAAGGTTTGATGCGACAAAGAATAATAAAAACACCGTATGGCATTACCATCCGGAAATAGAACTCGTTCACGTAAATGGCGGGTCTGGTAAAAGACAGATCGGAAGCCATGTTTCGTATTACTCAAAAGGAGACCTTATATTAATAGGTAGTAATTTACCCCATTGCGGTTTTACCAATACACTTACCGGTAATGAAAGCGAAACGGTCATTCAAATGAAATTGGATTTCTTGGGAAACGATTTTTTTAATATTCCCGAAATGAAAAAGATTCAATCGCTTTTTGAAATGGCAAAAGGTGGTATAGCCTTTTCCGGAAAGACCAAAAGAAAGATTGGAGAGAAAATGCAGATTCTGGAATACCAGACCCATTTTCAGCGTTTACTTTCCATATTGAATATTTTAAACGAATTGGGCAGCTCCAAAGAGTTTAAGATTCTTAATGCCGAAGGATTCTCTATGGAAACCGAAGTGAAGGACAATGATCGTATTAACGTAGTCTTTAACCACGTTAAGAACAACTTTAAGGAAGAAATAACATTGGATGAAATAAGTAACATGGTAAGTATGACCGTACCCTCTTTCTGTCGTTACTTTAAAAAGATTACCAATAAAACTTTTGTTCAGTTTGTAAATGAGTACCGTTTAGTGCATGCCTCCAAACTTTTGGCAGAACAACCTTTAAGTATTACCGAGGTGTGTTTTGAAAGCGGTTTCAACAACTTTTCTCACTTTAACAAACAGTTTAAGGCATTTACAGGTCAAAACCCATCTGAATACAGGAATGAGTTAAAAACGGTTCTTAAATGATAGATGGTCTGTTCCCGGACGAAATGAATTTGAACCTACCGGATAGTGATATTACCTATTATCCAAATTTTATAAAAAGGGCAACGGCCGATTCTTATTTTCAGTCGCTTAAAGAAGAAACCCCTTGGCAACAAGATAATATTACGGTATTCGGTAAGACCTATGCCCAACCAAGGCTAACGGCTTTATATGGTAATAACGGTAAGCCCTACTCCTATTCCAAGTTGGTAATGGCGCCCCATAAGTTTACACCTCAGCTTTTAGAAATAAAAAACAAAGTTGAAACATGTACTGGGGTAGTGTTTACTACTTGCTTACTCAACCTCTACAGGAACGGTCAGGATAGTAACGGGTGGCATGCAGATAATGAGAAGGAGTTGGGCAAGAACCCAATTATTGCATCGGTGACTTTAGGGCAAGAGCGTTTCTTTCACCTAAAACATAGAAAGGATAAAAACCTGAAACAAAAAATTCTATTACAACATGGTAGTCTTTTACTAATGAAAGGTGCTACACAAGAACATTGGCTGCATCAGGTTCCAAAAACGGCCAGAGTTATTAATGAGCGCATAAACCTGACGTTTAGAATTATTACATAAAAAAATCGGCCATTAAAAATAGCCGATTTTTTTTACCCTTTACTTATGAGAAGATCACTGCCTTTAGCCGCCGGGTGCCAACTAATGTCCTCGCAACCATCTACTCTAATATAACATAGACTTTTACTTAAAAATGTATTATGTCGTTAAGAAGCCAAAATTTTAGTTCTATTGAGTTCAAATATTAATTTGTCCTTAATTACTTTTGTTATGCTATGAGACAGACATTTACGGAAAGAGAATTAGACCGAATTATTGAAATGGCCTGGGAAGACCGCACTCCTTTTGATGCTATAACTTTTCAATTTGGCATATCGGAACAGGAAACTATTGAACTTATGAGATACCACCTTAAACCCAAAAGTTTTAGGATGTGGCGTAAACGAGTTCAGGGCAGAAATACCAAACATGCCAAGTTAAATAATACGGAAGACCATAGGTTCAAGAGTACACGGCAGCGCCATATATCTATGAACAAAATTTCCAAACGGTAAACTATTTCGTTTTTAAATCTAAAAAAGTTCGTTCAGGACCTTGGCCAAACGCAACCCTCCTTTTTGTAGTTGGGTTTCAACCGTGCCCCACCATTCGTAACTGTAACGGTAATATAGCTTCTCTCCTACTTCAACGGAATCATAAAGTTTATCTGCAATTTCTTGAGATTCCTCTACCCAATCATAAATTGTACCTTGTTGAATAAATTTTACTTGTTCTTTTGAAAGTTGGGGTAAACTAGAAGCCAACTCGGTATAGCTCATACCATAATCATTTATCATATTGGAGTCCCAAACTCTATGCAGGTTAGTTCCGGTATTGAACCATTGCAACTGAATATCGTTGCCTCCCTTATCCTCATAACGTCCTACATGCATGGGTTGGTGTAGGTCTCCTATTAAATGTACCAGCATTTTCAGATAAAAAACCTTATCCTCTTTTTTGCTGTTATCGTCTTTGATAATTTCAATACATTTATTGATACCCATTATAAGATCTCCGTGCTCACTGGGCTCTATATCTGAGTAATTTTTTCCTTGGGGAATATTTACATAATGCCAAGCGCTAAATTCTTTATAGGCCCTGTCGGCTTTTATATCATCTGCAAACGTAGATACATAAGCAAGACTCTCTCCGTTCAACAACTTTTTAAGTGCCTTTCTGGTTTTTTTTGAAAGGTGATGTTGAGCCACTTCGCCCACGGTGCGGTGTCCGGTTTTTGACCACTCACCATCATTTGCGTTAGAAAGTGTTGTTATTAAGAACAGAAAGAATACTATTTTTCGCATGAAATTTATTTAGCCGCAAAAGTAGAAAATTGAAGTTAAATCTATTGTTAAGAAACCCTAGGGTTTCATTTTTTAATTTGATATTGCACACCTAAAATTCACGGATTTGATCTTAAAAAAAATAAAGTCTCCAATATTAAGATATACCCTGCTAGCCCTAATAGCACTCATAGTTTTCTCCTTTCTGTTTATAAAAAGTATTTACTGGGGAGCTTGGGGTAAATTACCGGGCAAGGAAGAACTTTCGGATTTTCAATACCAAAGGGCTTCGGAAGTATACACGGCAGATAGCGTCCTTATTGGTAAATTTTATTTGTACGACAGGCAGCCCATAGCTTTTGAGGCTATTCCCAAAAATGTACTTAACGCATTGGTAGCCATTGAAGATGAACGTTTTTATGAGCATAACGGCATAGACTATAAAAGTTTGGGGCGTGTAGCTGTAAAGACCATACTTATGCAAGACCAATCTGCCGGTGGGGGCAGTACCCTATCCCAACAGCTTGCTAAGAATTTATATCCCCGGAGGGATAGAAAAAGAGCCAATATCGTAGTGGATAAAATAAAGGAAATGTTCATTGCTTCCCGACTAGAGGACATTTACTCCAAAGATGAAATCCTTACGCATTACCTGAATACCGTTTCTTTTGGCGACAATACTTTTGGAATAGAAAGTGCTTCCCTTAAATTTTTTAATAAACAAGCAAAAGATTTAACGGTAGAAGAAGGAGCGGTTTTAGTGGGCATGCTCAAGGCCACTTATGGCTATAACCCTCGTATTTTTCCCGAGAGAAGTTTAACCAGAAGAAACCTGGTACTTCTGGCCATGTCCAATAACGATTATATTTCCGCGGAGCAAAAAGACAGCATTATCGACCTCCCCTTAAAACTGGACTATCGTGATTTTGACAGCAATGCCGGACTTGCGCCCTATTTTAGGGAAGAAGTAAGAAAACAACTGTTGAAATGGAATGACAAGCAAAAAGAGGAAGGTAATGAATATAATATCTACACTTCCGGCCTAAAAGTGTATACCACTTTAGATTACAATATGCAGTTCTGGGCGGAAGAAGCCATGCGTGAGCATATGACCGCATTACAAAGTAGTTTTGAAAAAAGCTATGGAAAAAATGCCCCATGGAGCGCCAATAAGAAGCTGATAGAAAAGGTCGTTAAAAACTCGGATGTTTACCGAAAATTGAAGAAACAAGGGTTGGAGCATGACAAAATCATGGACTCCCTAAGCATAAAAAAGGAATTGGTCTTAACGGATTGGGAGGGAGAAAAGACCGTTCAGGGCAGTTCTATTGATAGTATCACGCATTATATGAAATTCTTGAACACCGGTTCTTTGGCATTAGACCCTAAAACGGGCGCCGTTAAAACATGGATCGGTGGTGTAGATTTTGAGCATTTTAAATATGACCATGTAGCGCAAAGTAAACGCCAAGTGGGTTCTACCTTTAAACCTATTGTCTACACAACGGCATTAGAAACCGGCACTTTGCCCTGCACCTATTTTTCTGCGGAAGAAGTAGCGTACGAAAATTTAAAAGGCTGGTCTCCCAGTAATTCCGGAAAGAAAGATGAGGCTTACCTCAACTATTCCATGGAAGAAGCTTTAAGTCATTCTGTAAATACCGTAGCGGTAAAAGTTTTGGAAAAAGCGGGTATCAACAATGTGCTCACTATGGCCAAAAATATGGGTATTTTCTCCAAACTACCTGCGCAACCCTCTTTGGCCTTAGGTACCGGAGAAATATATTTAAATGAACTAGCGGGTGCTTATGCCAGTTATGTAAACGATGGAAAAGCTGTTTTACCTTATCTCATTGAAAAAATTACGGATAGAAAAGATTCCCTTTTAACCGAATTTAAGCCAAAAAGAGCTCGTGAAACCGCTTTTTCGGAAGAAACGAGGCAAATTATGGTAGAAATGATGAAAGGTACAATTGATAAGGGTACGGCCTCTAGAATCCGCTCTACTTATAAATTGAACAATGCCATTGCCGGAAAAACCGGAACCACGCAAAATAATAAGGATGCATGGTTCGTAGCCATTATGCCAAAATTGGTGCATGTAACGTGGGTGGGACTGGACAATCATGAGATAGGCTTCAGAAGCACCAGTTTAGGGCAAGGCGCTAACGCAGCTCTTCCTATCTTTGCCAAATGGATGCAGGAAATGAACAAGCATCCCTACTATAATGAAATTACAAAGGCGCAGTTTAAACGGCCCAACCCAGCAACTTTAGAGATGTTGGACTGTGAACCGGTAAAACGGGACGGGTTTTTTAAGCGTTTGTTCAAAAACCCGGACAAAAAGAAAACCAAAAAGTTCAGACAAGGAAATTGAGACCAAACCTAACAAACTTTAAAACCAAACGACTTGAATTACAAAATACTCTGTTCAGATTTAGATGGTACTTTATTGACCACAAAAAGTGATGTTTCCGAATTTACGATAGCAGAAATCAATCGAATTAAATCACAGGTAAAAATAATTTTGGTGTCTGCGCGTATGCCAAGTGCTATGACGTATTTACAAAAAGACCTGGCCATTGAGGAGCAACCTATCATCTGCTATAATGGCGCCTTGGTGCTGGATGGCGATAAAGAACTTTCCTCCGTACATATTAGTACGGACCATCTTGATGAAATATATCATTTAGCCGAAGTAAACGATACCAAACTCGGTTTATATTACAACAATGAGTGGTATGTTGAAGAAGATTCTGAACGTGTTCAAAAAGAAATAAAATATACCAAGACCACTCCGGTCTTTAGACCTACCTCCGAAACGCTTTTGGACTGGGAAAAACGCAATATTGGTGCCCATAAGATAATGCTAATGAGCACAAAAGAGGATGCCGATAACCTCTACCCTGTTCTTGAAAAAAAACTGGGAGAACACCTAAACCTGTACCGCTCAAATGATACGCTCATTGAAGTTGCGCCAAAATCCGTTTCAAAATTATCTGCCATAAAATCTTTGTTACAAGAAGATGAATCACTAGAACATGTTATTTCTTTTGGTGATAATTACAATGATATTGAAATGCTGCAAAGCAGCGGTTGTGGTGTTGCTGTGGGTAATGCTAGAGAAGAAGTAAAAGCCATTGCCAATGCCGTTACCCTACCCAATACAGAAAATGGCGTAGCAGACTATATTAAAAAGCATCTGGTAATTTGATTATATTTGAGGAAAAGCACCCACAAATCATATGACCGAACCTTTATTACCTGCCCCGTTAATAACCGATGATACCGTTGTTTTTGGACTATTAGCCCTCTGTCTAGGCTTTATTTTTTATGGCTCTTCCCAAAAGACCGGTTTTTGGAGCAAATTCTACGGTATAGTACCAGGGGTGCTTATGTGTTACCTATTGCCAGGTATATTGGCATCTACAGGTATTGTTGCCGAAAAATGGGAAACCTTGAGCGATACCGGTGAAGTTATCACCCATACTTCCAGTCTGTATTATGTTGCCAGTAGGTATTTACTGCCTGCAGCACTGGTGCTTATGACATTAAGTATAGATTTAAAGGCGATTATGAGCTTAGGGTCCAAGGCACTTATCATGTTCCTAACAGGTAGTGTTGGTATTATTATTGGCGGACCTATTGCTATTTTAGTTGTTTCTATCTTTTCTCCCGATACCGTAGGGGGAAACGATTTTGATGCTATTTGGAGAGGGCTTTCTACTATTGCCGGTAGTTGGATCGGTGGCGGTGCCAACCAAGCGGCCATGTACGAAATCTTTAAATACAATCCTGAAAAATACGGCGCCATGGTGCTGGTAGACATTGTTGTGGCCAATATCTGGATGGCTGTTATTCTACTAGGCGTAGGCCGCACCAAACAAATTGACAAATGGCTTAAAGCCGATACTTCCGCTATTGAAACTTTAAAGGTCAAGGTTACCGCTTTCGCCGAAAAAATAACCCGTGTACCTACCTTAAAAGACTATATGATGATGCTTTGCTTTGCGTTTACCGCAACTGGCATTGCACATTTCTTTGGTAATCATATTAGCGATATGCTGACCAGTTCGTTTGAAAGTGTTCGTGATCAAAAAAGCTTTCTCTCTTTCTTGGGATCCAGTTTCTTTTGGATGGTGGTCATTGCCACAGCGGCAGGTATAGCCTTATCTTTTACCAAAGCTAAAAACTATGAAGGTGCCGGTGCCAGTAAAATAGGCGGTATGATCATTTATCTACTTGTGGCCACTATTGGTATGAAAATGGATTTGGGTAAAGTACTCGAAAACCCGGGATTGATTGCCATTGGCCTTGTCTGGATTTCTATTCATGCGGGACTATTGATTCTTGTAGCAAAACTGATAAAAGCACCCTTCTTTTTCTTGGCCGTGGGAAGTCAGGCCAATGTAGGCGGTGCAGCTTCGGCCCCAGTTGTAGCTGCGGAATTTCACCCATCGTTGACTTCCGTTGGGGTACTTCTAGCTGTTTTTGGTTATGTAGTGGGTACGGGCGGTGCACTGCTATGTGCCTACTTGATGGAAGTTGCTTCGGCACTGTAAATAGGAACAGAAATTTAATACCTATGATAATTAAATATCAGCATCTTTGTCTATGAATTCTAATATGGTATTTTTATAAATACGAAAAAGCTGGACAAAGCTAATTATTAAGCAATGACCAAAACAGAATACATCCAAAGTTTAGGATTGAATGAAAACCCTTTTCAGTATACAAATGCTGACAAGGAAAGTGGTTTAATCGAACAGTATTTCATCTATCCTGATTATTTTGAAGATGTCTGGGGAGACCCTGAGTCACCAGTTTCTAACATAATATATGCACCTAGAGGAGGTGGTAAAACTGCTCAACGTTTAATGATTGAAAAAAGAGCTAAAAACCACGACAACGTCCTCACCATAAGTTACACTGACCACGATTTATCAGAGTTTACTTCAGCCGATGAAATAGGTATATCTTATCACCTTAGTTATTTGAATAGATTATTATTGCTTTCTTTTTTTGACCGTCTTGACTCAATAAAAGACTTTGACTATATCTATGAATTTGACTATTCCGAAAGACAGTTTATTTATAAGCTGTGTAGAATTTATTTGTTTAAAACGCCCGCATCATTTCCCAAACAAGCAATCAATTCGTTAAAAACTATTGAAGATAGATTTGTTGATTTATGGAAAAGATTCAAAGAACCTATTTCTGATGTAATAAAAGTGATTAGCAAATCAAAAGGTGCTGAAATAGACATCTCAAAAATTAAACTAGATAAAAAGTTAAAACTTTCTCATAAAGATAATTTCATCAATCTAAAAGAATTCCTAAAACGACTTGGAATATCAACTATTTATATTTTAGTTGATAAAGTTGACGAACAAAGCTTAACGGGTAATGACCCTAAGGCCAGTTACCAATTCATTTCCGAATTAATAAAAGATTTAGAATTATTAGAAACAAATGGTATTGGATTCAAATTTTTTCTTTGGGACGCTCTAAAACCTTATTGTGAAAAGGAGGCTAGACCTGACCGTATATTTCCATTCACATTGAATTGGGAATTTAAACAAATTCAAACAATGCTCAATAAAAGATTAAGCGCTTTTAGCTCCGAAAGAATAATGGATGCTGGTTCATTGTTCGAAGATAAAAGAGGATTAGGTAGAACTATTTTATTTTCTGAGTTTTCACCTAGAGATTGTATAAGAATTTGCAATCGAATTTTATCTGAACAACTAAAGAAAAATGCAAAATCCAAAAAGTTTACAATGGAAGTTGTAAACAATTCAATTGATTTATTTTGTGTAGAAAAAGTTAATGAATTCCTCCAAAATCGTAATAACAAAAATCACCTTGCAAAAGTAAATTGTATTTCTTTCTCAATAGAACAACTAGTTGTAAATAAGGTTGCCGCAGATGCGCCTGCCATAAGAAATATTATTCAACCATGGTCTACCACAAGTCTCATAAAAAAAATTGGCACCATCAAACGAAAAAATAAAAAAGCTGTTAACGAATATGCATTTACCGATATTCGAGCGGGTAGATTCGCTTGTAAAGCTATATTGATGGATGAATTCACTAATAACAAGGTTAGACGATGTAAATCTGAAGTATGCAAGTCCATTTCATACAGAGATTTCGATAAAGGAAACTACAACTGTCTTGAATGTGGCACAGAGTTAAATTGAATTAAATAAGATTTTGTTCATACGAATAACTTAAGCATGAACGCGAAACTACAATAGAAACTCAATCCCAACTCAACTGACTACGCTCTTCCCAGTAGGCTTTGGAGTTTACTTTTTCCTTGGTAAGCGCTGCTAATTCTTCCTCATATAAAGTGAAGGAATTCGCCTTTAAATTTTGTTCCAGCTGATGTATATCCGCAGCACCGCTCAGCACATAGTCCGGTTGTACCTTGTCCATTACATACCGTAATGCAATAGCATCTACACCTACTTTATACTTTTCAGCCAAAGTCTTCAATTTGGTATACAAAGATTGATACTGAGGATATTTTTCATTTTCAAATATGCGGCCATTGGCCAAGGCTTCTTTAACTAACAATTTTTTATCCTGTAATTTTATATCACGAAAAACTGGCAAAACGGCTTGTTCCAACATATTAAAAGTAACCTGAAAACTATCAAAAACCACCTCGCCATCAATTCGTATTTGGAGAGCATTTTCTATAACCTCCTTTTGATTAGGCCCACTTGTAGAAATCCCAATGGTAAGTCCGGTCGTTCTTTTTATCTCCAGTAGTTTTTCCAATACGGGTTTATTCTGTAGCACGCCGCTTTCAAATGTTGCAGAATGAATTTGGTAGTACTCCAAAAAAGGAAGAAGCCCCTTAGAGAACTCCCATTGCTCCGTGAGCTTTTCCAGGGAGTGTTCTTTTACTTCATGCGGACCATCATAACCCAATTGCCAATTGGCCACATAGGTATAGCCCCATTTGGTACCCACTACTACATCTGTATGTGCCCGGTTATCCTGCCAATCTTTTAGAAATTCCTCACCTTTTCCATAAGACGGGGCGGTATCAAAATATCGCACCCCTTTCTCATAAGCGGCATCCAACACCTTAAAAGCATTGGCCCTGAAAGCAACTAAGGACTTATCCCTATTGCCATCATCTATGTTTATATATTCCGGACGACCCAAAGCGGCCATACCGAGTCCAATTTTTGTTTTAGACGGATTCTCTGTCATACATTTAGTTTTACGAACTGCAGGATAACATGGAACAACCTACTTTGTTACGTGCCCAATCCGGACGTTTGGCAAACCATTTTTCATACTCCGGTTGCTCATCGTACGGCTTCTTCAACAAAACAAACAGCTCATCAATTAAAGCATAATCTCCCTTATCCGCATCATCAATCGCCAATTGTGCCATATAATTGCGTAGCACATATTTGGGGTTTACCGCATTCATTTTTTCTTTCCTTTCGGCATCTGAGAGCATTTCTTTTATCAATCTATTCTGGTAAGCCGTAAACCAAAGTGTCCATTTATCCAGAACTGCACCTTCTACCTCATCAGGCGTATAAAAGGCTTCACCAATGGTTTTCAAGAAAGAATCTACATTACCCGCATCCTTTTTAATATCGGCTAAATTCCGAAAGAACAACGTCATGTCGGTTTCGGTAAGCTGAAGGTTTTCTTCCAAATCGTTCAGCAATTGTTGGTCCAAATCATCCTTTTCAAAAAGCCCTATTTTAGACTTCATCATATCTAAATACTTTTCCTCAAACTTGTTTTTAAAACCCTCTAGGACATTCTCCAAAGGTGCTGCCTCATCAATTAAAGGATATAACGCATTTGCCAATTGGTATAGATTCCACAACCCAATATTAGGTTGATTCCCGTACCGGTATCTACTATGCTGGCGGTCTGTGGTATTTGGTGTCCAACCATGGTCGTAACCTTCCAACCAGCCATAAGGGCCATAATCTATGGTCAAACCAAGAATGGAAAGATTATCCGTATTCATAACGCCGTGAACAAAACCTACCCTTTGCCAATGTACCAACATATCTAAAGTAGCATCTGCCACAGCCTGAAAAAACTGTACATAAACCGCCTTGGAAGGCGCTCCCAATTCCGGAAAAAAGTGTTTTATAGTATAGTCCACCAATGTTCTCATGGTAGCGATATCTTCACGTGCGGCAAAAATCTGATAGTTGCCAAAACGAAGAAAAGAAGGGGCAACACGACAAACAATAGCTCCTTTCTCATAGGCGGCATTACCATTGTAAAGCACATCCCGAAGCACTTGGTCTCCGGACAACGCCAAGGACAAAGCTCGTGTAGTAGGTACGCCCAAATGGTACATGGCCTCACTACACAGATATTCCCGAATAGAAGAGCGCAAAACCGCCAGCCCGTCCGCCGTTCTGGAATAAGGGGTTTCACCCGCTCCTTTTAGCTGCAGTGCCCAATGCTTCCCGTTATGTTCTATTTCCGTAAGGTTAATGGCCCTACCATCACCCAATTGCCCGGCCCAATTACCAAATTGGTGCCCGCCATAGCACATGGAATAGGGTGTAGTTCCTTCAAGGACTTTATTACCGGTAAAGATGTTCAAGAATTCTTCGGTTTGAGTGTCTTCTACAGAAATACCGAGTTCGTTCGCCATTTCCGGTGAAACATGAATCAGGCTTGGGTTAGTCGTTTGTTTGGGAGTAGCATATGAAAAACAAGCTTTTTCTACCTGTCTTCTGCTATTCTCCATAATGGGATCAGCCGGTAATTCCTTATTGAACGTCTCTTGTATATTGAATTTCATCTGTTTCATTTTTCCATTGCCCATAACTTCCGAGAGGGCAAAAAGCTACTTTTTTAAAGTGACCACCTTATTTCCCAGGCCCATAAGAACTATATCCGTAGAAGAAAGGAAAAGTCCCGTCTCCACTACCCCGGGAATTTGAATGAGCACATCGTTCAACGCTTTTAAATCATCCTTCTGAAAAATATCGATATCTAAAATACAGTTGTTTTCATCTGTTTTGTACACCTCATTATTTTTCATGCGTAACCGAGGGTTCAAATCCATTGTGCTCAATTCTGAAATGATAGTTTCCGTTGCAAAAGGAATGGTCTCTACGGGCAACTTAAATTTTCCTAAACGTTCAACTTGTTTGCCCGAATCCGCTATGATGATGTTGAATCTTGAATTATGGGCCAATATTTTTTCTCGGAGCAATGCACCTCCCCCACCTTTTATCAACTGAAATTTGGAATCAAACTCATCGGCACCGTCTATGTTGATATCCATGGTACCCGCTTCATCCAAAGAAAGCAGTGATATGCCTGCCTGTTTGGCCAGTCTGGCCGTAGCATCGGATGACGGCACACCTTTCATAATCAGTCCGCCTGCAATCCGCTTGCCTAATTCCGCAATCATAAAAGCCGCCGTAGATCCAGACCCTAAGCCCACGATCATTCCGTTCTTTACATAATCCGCGGAAGCAATGGCCGCAATCCATTTTTCATTTTCAGCATTCATATATTCTTCCGTATTAAAAAATTAATGATTGAGAAGATATTGAATTATTTATAAAATCATAGCCCTTATTGGTCGTAATTTTAGCTATATTCTTTCTTCTCATCCAAACAAAAATACTGCACATTTATGAACTGCTCATCAATTTTAAAAATAGCTTCTTGAGTAAACTACCCAAAGGTTAAACCACTAGACCTATTTAAAGAACAACCCGTACCCGAAAGCATTTAAATACCGATTAATGAGTAAACCAAAAAAAATATAGATATTTGCGCCACCAAAAACTGAACATGAAAAACATATTTCTTTTAAGTGCAATTTCTTTACTGTTGCTATCATGTGGAGGCAGCACAAAAAACACCATGACCGTAACCGGGAACGTAAAGGGACTAAAAAAAGGTACGCTTTACTTACAACACGTACCGGATAGCGTTCTGACTACTATAGATTCTTTACAAATAGAAGGCGATGGTAATTTTACGTTTACAACTGAGCTAGAAAGTCCAGAGATTTTCTATCTCTATTTAAATAAAAAGGACGCCAATGAAGTAAACGACCGTATCACCTTTTTTGGAGAGCCTGGTACAATTACGATCAACACGTCTTGGAACACTTTTGATACCAATGCTAAAATTGCGGGTTCTGAAAGCCAGATAAAACTGGAAGAGTACAGAAAAACCATGTCTCGCTTTAACATGAAAACCTTAGAGATCATTCAATTGGCCAACGACCCTAAAAACGTTTTGGATTCATTGCAATTGGATTCCATTCAGAAGCTTAGCGACCGTAATCTTCAGCGCGGTTATGCTTTTTCCTTAAACTACGCGCTTAACAACAAGAACTCTTACATAGCGCCTTATATAGCTTTGACCGAAGTTCCCGATGCCAACGTAAAATATCTTGATTCTATTTATAATGTACTAACGCCCGAAGTCTCGGAATCTAAATACGGTAAACAATTAAAAACGTATCTAGAAAAGATCAAAAAGTAAAAAAGCCCGCAATAGCGGGCTTTTTATTTAATTCTTGTTAGGTCTAACCTAGTTTGTTCACTTTTTCAACAAGGCCTGTTGCCTTTGTTTCCAATTCTTGGCGAACAGCATTTAGGTGCTTCTTTCTATTCTCAACACCTCTTTGGTTCACTTTCTGAATAAGGTCATCAAAAGTCTCAATAGCTTCATCAATAACCTTTGCTCCTTCTTTAGATTCTTGGTTAGCATTGGCAGCTTCTACAATGTATACCGCTTCTATGATGTCTCCCAAGACATTATTAATATCCTTCTTTAATTCTTTTACACTTGCCATTATCAATAAATTTTACGCAAAAATACGCTATTTATACTCAATTTGAACAAAATATATAGAGTGAAATATTTAAGAGGTTAAATGGTTACCTCTAAAAGTTTCGCTCCCTCTGTTGTTATTTTTATAGTGTTGGATGATGCCGGTAAAAGAGTAGTCTCTCCCTTTTGGATTTGTACACTGCCATTTTCATTGGCAATAGTAGCCGCACCTCCTACGCACATAAAAATGGTGAACGAATCACGATTGGTAACATCTTGTGTCATTCCTGCATTCAAATCCAGAAAATCCGTTTTAAAATATGGGCAATCAACCATTTGGTTGACCTTGTCTTTAGTATTATCGTACTTTACCTTAAAGTCATCTTTCTTATTATAGTCTATAGCATCTAAAGCCTGCTCTGTATGCAATTCCCTTAGGTTTCCGTTCTTATCCCTTCTATTGAAATCAAAAACACGATATGTAACATCTGATGTTTGTTGGATTTCTGCCAAGAGTACACCGGCACCTATGGCATGAATCTTTCCGGTATTGATAAAAAAGGTATCGCCCTCTTTAACTTTTTCATAGTTTAAAAGGTCTAGAAGCGTATCGTTTTTCATGCTTTCTGCATACTCCTCTTTACTAACATCTTTGTTGAAACCAACAATTAAGCTAGCGTCATCATCCGCATCCATAACATACCACATTTCAGTTTTTCCAAAAGAGTTGTGACGTTTCTTGGCCAACTCATCATTGGGGTGCAACTGAATGGATAGATCTTGTTTGGCATCTATAAACTTGATTAATATTGGAAAATCGGTTCCAAAACGTTCATAAACACTTTTTCCTAATACACTTTCTGGATCTTTTTCTATTAGGTCTTGTAATGACGCACCCGCCAAATCTCCGTTGGAAACCACAGAAATATCTCCCGGAACCGTAGAAAGCTCCCAACTTTCGCCAGTGATATCGTTTTCAATTGGCTTGCCCAAAACGTCTTTAAGTTTAGTGCCGCCCCAAAGGCGCTCTTTTAAAATAGGATTGAATTTTAAGGGATGCATAGTGTTTCTTTATAGTTATTAGTTTATGTTCTATCCTGAAAAGGTGACAAAATTTCGGGGGGTTTCATATAATACAACCTCAAGCTCGTGCCTTTCATTAATATGAGGTCTTAGTTTGTTCCAAATAACAATTGAAATATTTTCTGCAGTTGGATTAACGTCTTTAAATTCCGGAACTTCAACATTCAGATTTTTATGATCCAAAGCATCTTCTACTTTATCGCCAATTAAATCCTTTAAAACTTTCATATCCATAACAAAGCCCGTTTCGGGGTCTATTTCTCCCGTAACGCTAACAATCAACTCATAATTATGGCCGTGGTAATTGGGGTTGTTGCATTTACCAAAGACCTGAGCATTCCTATCATCGCTCCAATCTTTACGATACAAACGATGGGCGGCATTAAAATGGGCCTTTCTACTAACCTTTACTTTCATCCTCAATTGAATTTTGGCTTATGTGGTCATAAAATTTCTCAAAAATAATTTTGAACCACGCCGTATACGTATCCGGATTTTGTGCCATATCTTTTTTAATATCAGAAGGCTTCATCCATTTCCAATCCGCTACCTCGTCCGGGTTAATTTTTGGTTCTCCGGTATAACTACCCATCATAACATGATCAAACTCATGTTCCGTTAACCCGTTATCAAATGGCGCTTTATAGATGAAAGAAAACAGTTCTTTAAGTTCGGTAACAAAACCCATCTCTTCTTGTAATCTTCTCTTTCCCGCCTCTATATTGCTCTCGCCTTCACGTTGATGGCTACAACACGTATTGGTCCATAAATTGGGAGAGTGGTACTTGTGGGCAGCTCGTTGCTGCAACATAGTCTCA
The DNA here is from genome assembly GCF_018860715.1 of Zobellia sp. B3R18. Lineage (NCBI taxonomy): Bacteria > Pseudomonadati > Bacteroidota > Flavobacteriia > Flavobacteriales > Flavobacteriaceae > Zobellia > Zobellia sp. B3R18. The sequence continues at coordinate 216,198 of NZ_JAHKQG010000006.1, forward strand.
CCTTTATCATTCATTACAAAAACAGAAAATGCGCGATGAAGCATAGCTTTTTCATGCGCCTCCATTTTAGGCATTGTTCCTATTTGGTTATTGTCTTGGTCTACCAAGATTACTTCTTCTTCTTTCAAATATCTCCTTTTTTATAAAGCACAAAAAAAGCGCCTCCGGACAAAAATAATACCTTTAAGTTAGTATCGTGTGAAGAGAAGATGATAAATTAAGGAAAGTGAGTCAATTTTATAAAAACTTCTAAAAGAAACGAGGTGATTTTAAGTTACCCTTTGTGCTTATGAAGTCATATCTTAAAATGGCTTCAAAAGAGCCCGAATTATAGACCGCTTTACCCAGCTCGGTAACTTCGCGATCATAAGCAAGACCAATCAAGAACTTCTTGGAAATATTGAACCCTAGCATACCACTGAATGCCGCATCCCAACGGTAGGCCGCTCCAAGGATAAATTTTTCGCTAAACATAAAGTTTGCCGAAATATCAACTTGCAATGGGGCTCCAGTAACCAGTTTGGTCAATAAAGCGGGTTTAAACTTTGTATTATCGTTTAAATCCCAAACATAGCCTGTTATAAAGTAAAAGTTCATTTGTTCTTTGGCCGTAGACGGTGCCGGACCATCTTTAAAATGAAGGGTCTGTAATATACGTGGAACGGAAAGACCTGCATAGAACCTCTCATTATGATAATAAATACCTGCACCAACATTAGGCGAAAACTTGTTGTCTATATCATTCTGTAAACTTGTATCTGTTGTAAATTGATTGAGTTCCGAAAAACGAACGTCCAGTAAATGGGCGCTTCCCTTTAGCCCAAAACTTAATCTACCTTCCGAGGATGTGTATACCGTATATGAAAAGTCTATATCAATATAAGTCTCAGAAGTAGGGCCAATTTTATCATTAACTATTGAAGCACCTAGGCCCACACCCCTATACCCAATAGGGGAATGTATATTGAAAGTCTGCGTTGTAGGAGCTCCATCCAACCCTACCCATTGGGAACGGTGCAAGAGTGCTGTACTAATATGACCTCGAGAACCCGCATAAGCAGGGTTGACGCTCACCGTATTATACATATATTGGGTATACTGAGAATCTTGTTGTGCAACGGCATTCTGTATACCAACCGTAATAAGAACGGCGAGTAGCGCACCTAGTTTGTAAGCGGTTATTCTGAGATTTGGGATCATCATTACTGCTATCTGTTAATGTATATATATCCTGAAAGTGATTTTTGTTCACCTTGAGCATCTTTGTAATCTAAAATATAGAAATACGTACCAACCGGTAATTTTCTATCTGCATCAACAGTAACCCTTCCTTGAGAGGTTCCGTCAAACACGTTTCCTTCGGTGTTGTAAGCCTGTGTAGTATATACAAGAACACCCCATCTATTATAAATCCTAATTGAGTTATCCGGGTAGTTTTCCAACCCAGTTATGGTCAGTACGTCATGGGCTCCGTCATTATTTGGCGTCACTACGTTAAATACCTCAATAGGTTCTTCCTCTGCATTAGGCTCTAAATATTCCGGTATGCCATTGCCATCCGTATCATCATTGGCATAATTCCCATCAATATTTATATCCTCGTCTTTACTCTGGATACCATCATTATCATCATCCGTATCCCTATAATCAGATTCTCCATCGCCGTCCGTATTTGGCAAATCGTTATATGGATCGTTTATTTCATCATTAACATCAAGATCAATTGCCGTTTCGCCTTCGTACCCGTCATCAAGACCATCGCGATCTTTATCCGAACCAATTAAAGTAACGTCAGGAATACCGTCTCTATTATGATCATGCCCTTCTATTCTATCCGGAACATTATCATTATCACTATCATCATCAACATAATCCGGTAAATCGTCTCCGTCCGTATCTTCTGGGATAATTCCCAATCCACCATTATTTTCATAGGCATCATCCACTCCGTTTCCATTTAAATCCAATCCGCCAGGCGGGATATAATCAATAGTGGTTTGAGCCTCTACGTTATCCGGGATACCATCATTGTCACTATCAATATCTAAATAATCCGGAATGCCATCATTGTCCGTATCCGTTGGATGTGTAGACGGATCATTATCGGCATCTAAATTCAAATCTTCAAAACTATTTAAGATTCCATCATCATCTGTATCCAAATCAATGGCATCTGTTACCAAAATAGTTACCGTAGCCGTATCACAATTACCTACCGTATCACAAAGCGTATAAGTAAATGAGTCGCTTCCATCAAAATTTTCATTAGGAGTGTATGTAACCCTATCATCCGATGGATCGTTGGGTGTACCATTGTTATCCAATACTAACGTTCCATTTGTTGGGTCCGTGGTCGTCAAAGTTCCTATTGTTGGAATATCATTGTCATTCCCAAGAATATCCAATTCAACCGGCGTATCTTCTGTAGTAGCTATGCTATCATCAAGAGTATCCAAAATAGGTAGCACATCTACTGTAACCGTAGCCGTACTACAGTCCCCAAAAATATTACAGACCGTATAATTGAACGTATCCTGACCATTGTAATCTGGATCCGGAATATAAGTCACAATATCATCTGTAGGATCGTTAGGTGTTCCGTTATTATCAATATTTACCGTTCCGTTTACCGGATTGGTTGCAGTAAGTGTACCTTGTGTAGGCAGCTCACTATCATTGTCAAAAATATCCACTACCACTGAATCATCTTCGTCTACAGTAACGAGATCATCGACCAGAATGGCCGACTCATCAATACAGACGACTGTAAAACTAGGTAGACTTTTTGCATTACCAGCCTTAGTTATAGTAGCTATATAGCGCTCCACGTTTTGTGTGGCAATAACCATAGGAGCACTTTGGTCTCCTGGCAAAGGAGGGTTCCAACTCACTGTTGCTCCCGAAGAAAGGTTATCCGTATTATCACTAATATCAAGAGTTACTTCATTATAAGGCGAATTACAATTGGTTACTATAAAATAACTGGTTGCATTCTTACCACATAAGGTACCATCGTACGTTGCAAAATAAATCCCTTGATCATTTACTTCCAAGAAGGAATCCGTACTTAGAATGGTACTGGTGTCCTGCGCTTCATACCAGCGAAAGTTGGTTCTGGTTTCTTCTGGGGTGTCATCTGGAGCGCGTAATAAATACTGAGCATTGGAGACGGCAAACCCCAGAATGGTAAAAACCAAACTGAGGGCCAGTTTTTTATATGTAGTTATCGCTTTCAAATCGATTGGTTACCGTTTAAATTATTTTACTACAAAAACTACATTGATCAACGAGTTATAGCTTGCTGGTTGTCCAATAACATCATAGGTCATTATTCCGGATGCATTTACGGATACATTGTCAAAAACTGCCGTGTCGTAAAAAGTAACATAGTAATACAACTCCGTATTGGCATACGTTGGAATAGCTGCTGGTGCCGAGGCACTAGCTACCATTGGCGAACCGAATTGCGCAACATATTGAGCGTGCAAGTCTATAGTTCTTCCAGTACCATTTGTTGAAGCATCTACTTCAATTGATGGTGGATAAAAAATCTTCGACGCTTTTAAAGAGTTTACTTCAACAAGATCGCCATCTGCCTCAACACCTACTAACGTAGTAGCATTACCCGTTACGGCATTTGATCCATAATCAGAAAAACGTACTGTACCACCTTCTACATCTAATCTAGCATCTGGTGAACTGGTACCAATACCTACTTCATCGGAAGAAGCATCTGTAAATAGTAAAAATGTTTCAGTGTCTCCTTCAACTCTCATATCACTATTTGCTCCCCTTTCATTTACTACCAAACCGTCATACATTCTTACATTTCCATTAAAAAATGTTCCTAAGGCATAGTCGTTGCTCCAATTAATACGCAAATAATTATCGTCAGTTGCCCTCAAAGTATTCTTACCATTCATATATAGGTAATCGTTTATTTCAACATTACCTTCAACATCTAAAGCCCTATTAGCCGTAATAGAGGTTCTACCGATAGCAACATTTCCTTGAGTAAAAATATTATCGTTTATATTGTTCGGAGCATTTGATGTACCTACCTCGTACCAATCATGATCTGACAAACTGGATAAATCAACACTATTCCCTCCAGAGATTGCCAAATTACTTCCTGATAGGCTAAGGGTCTGATCGTCTGTGGCAGGATCACCTGCTGGGCCTTGAGGGCCGGTAGCTCCAGTTTGACCGTCTTGACCATCTTGACCTGGTTGTCCCTGAGGACCCTGAGGACCTTGAGGGCCTTGAGGACCCCGAGCCCCATCCTGACCGTCTTGTCCGTTTTGTCCGTTTTGACCTGGTTGCCCCTGTGGACCTTGTTGACCTTGGGCTCCTTGCGGACCGGCCGGGCCTTGAGGACCTTGTGGACCCGTTGCTCCTGTGGCACCGGTATCTCCTTGTGGACCTTGAGGACCAACTTCACCTTGTGGACCTTGGGCTCCTGTAGCGCCTGTATCCCCTTGTGGACCTTGAGGACCTATTGCTCCTGTAGCTCCTGTAGCTCCTTGTGGACCTTGTGGGCCTACTTCTCCTTGCGGGCCTTGGGCTCCTGTAGCTCCTGTATCCCCTTGCGGACCTTGTGGACCAACTTCACCTTGTGGACCTGTCGCTCCTGTGGCTCCCGTATCCCCTTGTGGACCTTGAGGACCAACTTCTCCTTG
>NZ_JAHKQG010000010.1:0-292868 GCF_018860715.1 Zobellia sp. B3R18
GCATAACCAAGGAACTTTTTTAATCGGAACTCTGGACCAAATGCAGGATTATTGGATAAGATGGAATTACTGGATATTAAATTTGTGATTATTTCACTTATCGCTATTATCCATAACATTCAGTAATTTTATTTGAATAATTGAAAGCTTATGGAAAGAAAGGAGTGCTTTCAATTAACCTTTTAAAATTAGAAGTATTTGTGTCATAATAAGACTCTAAAAATATGTACAGTATTGTTATGATATGTAGTGGTCTTGTCTAAATGCATTCCGTTGGTTAGGGCTACCTTTTGAGATGGAATATTATCTACTTGAATTATAGAAATCAAGGAATCGGCTAATTGTGAGTGCTTAGCGTACTTTTTACATGCTAGAGCAGCTTCACTAGCATAACCCTGTCGCCAATATTTTGGTAGGATGGAATAGCCTATTTCCAATTCTTCAATACTGTCTACGGTTTGTTTAAGTAGGCCGCATAAACCAATAAATTCTCCAGTTGATTTTGAAATTAAGGCATTCATGCCGCCTAAATTGTTTTCATACCGCTCAAATATGCGATCAAATTGTTGCTGGCAGGCTATTTTTGGGTCCTTGGGTAATCCTTCCCAAAATTGGTTGGACCGCTTATCTTCATGAAAAGGTAGCCATAAGTCAAAATCAGATGGAATTACTTTTCGGAATAGCAGTCGCTGGGTTTCTTTTCCTTCTAAAAGCAAATCCATTTGAGATTATAATTTGGTGAACGCGACACTATCACCCGGTTGTAAACCAAAGTTTTGAACGAGCCCGGCATTTAGCTCCAAAACATATTGCACCGGACCGGCAGAAGGTAAGCTAGACTCATTTAAAGGTTGTGCATTCTCATGAAAATTGGCAATTGTCATATCTTCCTTAATGAAAATAAGGTCTAAAGGAAATTCAGTATTCTTCATATAAAAAGAATGTGCAGCCACATCAGGAAAAATGAATAGCATGCCGCGGTTGGTCTTCATACTTTTACGGTACATAAGTCCAGTTTGGGTTTCGTACTCGCTATCGGCAATTTCAATATCAAAAGAAGTGATTAAACTATCAGTTTTCTGTTTGAAAATAGAAAGTTCCCCCTCTTTTTTAAAGACTACAGGTTCCGCTTTAATTACTTTTTTAGGCTCATCTTTGCATGCAATGAACAAGAGTGCAGCAAGGCTCAGATATAAATATGTTTTGAAGTATTTCATTTTAATATCGCTTATGCTTAAAAGCCGATGATAAATGAGGTGCTTTGCTCATAGACAAAACACTGATTTTAGTTTCTAGTCTTAAAAGAAATCAATGTAAATTATGATTTAGTAGCTTTTGGCCTGAACATAAAATAAAGACCAATTAGAATGAACGGAATACTCAACCACTGTCCGGTTGAAAGTAAACCTAAACTTTCTTCAAAGCCACCTTGACTTTTCTTAACGAACTCCACAAAGAAACGAATTGTCCAAAGTAGGACCAGAAACAACCCAAAAAGGTATCCCGTACTATTCTTTTTGTCCGTGTTCCAGTAGAGGTAATACAGAAGTATAAAAACAAAGATATAGGCTATTCCTTCATACAACTGCGCTGGATGACGAAACGGAATCTGTGCCAATTGGTCAGCAAATTGTGGGTTGTTCTCTATGGCACTATAGGCCGCATTCACAGTTTTTTCCTGCGTTATGGCCAATGCTTTTGATGGATGAAGATCATCTGAATCCCTAAGGAACTTAGTAGCAAAAATAAACGATTCGTCGGTTACCTTTCCATTGATTTCCGAATTGAAAAAATTACCTAATCGTACGCAAAAGGCACCTATGGCAAATGGTATGACCATACGGTCTAACAACCAAAGGGTTTTCATATCTGGGTATTTCTTTTGATATAGGTAGGTGCCAATAAGAACACCTATAATTGCACCGTGACTGGCAAGCCCCGTAAAACCGGTAAACTCGTAGCCGTTGATAAAACCAAAGAGTTGGCCGGAATCACTCTCCCGTATTGGAAGTAATATTTCTAATAGGTGGTTTTTGTAATAGGGCCAGTCGTAAAAGAACACGTGCCCCAGACGCGCGCCCAACATAGTGGCAAGAACGGTGTGGATAAAAAGAGAGTCTAATTGCTCAACCGTTTTATTTTCGTTAGTGAAAATACGCTTCATAATGTACCAACCAAGGGCAAAAGCGGTAATCCAAAGTAAGTTGTAATATTTAATCTGTAACGGGCCGAGTGTGAAAAGTGTTTCGTTCGGATTCCAGATGATACCTAAAAAGTACATGTTAAGGTGTTTTAAGGGCACTAAGATAATAAAATAGATAGCCGTTGGGCTTTACTGAATCTTAAATCGACGTTATAAATTTTAAGGTACCGGGTCGTAGCCTTTTCCTCCCCAAGGATTGCAACTAAAAATTCGTTTTACGGACAACCAGCCTCCTTTAAAAAGACCGTGTTTTTTTAGGGCTTCCAAAGTGTATTGTGAGCAAGTAGGGGAGTAGCGACACGTTGCCGGTGTATACGGTGAGATGGCAAGTTGATAGAACCTGACCAAAAATACAAAAGGGGCTATCATTATTTTTTTTAGGGATAGGGCCAAGACATTGTGTTTAGAGCAGTAAAAGTACGATAAATTGATTAATCCTTTTAGAAAGTATCAGTATGTCCCAAATAAAAAAATCCGCATTTTAATATGCGGATTTTTAGCTATGATTACAGATTTTAATCGGTTTTATGCATGGTGTACCGGTTCCAAATCAAGTGTTTCTTCTTCGGTAAACAACCTTGATTTTATAACAAACCGAACTCCTAATGGAATTTCCAAGGAAAAGCTGGCCCCTCTTCCTTGAGTAACATCAATAGTTAATTGGGTATGTTTCCAATATTCAAACTGATCTTTGGACATGTAAAAGTCACAGTCCGTAATATTGCCTAACCAAATATCTGTCTCGTTCAGCATGAGTTCCCCTTCGTTAAAACACATAGGTGAGGAGCCATCGCAGCATCCACCGCTCTGGTGGAACATGAGCTTACCATGTGTTTCTTTCAAATGTTGGATAATCTCCTTTGCTTCATCTGAAACTAAAACTCTTTGCGTTTTCATCTTAAAAGAAGCCCATGGCCTTTTTATCGTATGAAATCAACATGTTTTTGGTCTGTCTGTAGTGCGCCAACATCATTTTATGATTTTCACGGCCTATTCCAGACTTTTTATAGCCGCCAAACGGAGCGTGGGCAGGGTATAGGTGATAGCAGTTTACCCAAACTCTACCCGCTTGTACTGCTCTTGATATTTGATAGGCCTGATGCGTATCTCTAGTCCAAACCCCGGCGCCTAGTCCATATAAAGTGTCATTGGCAATTTCAATAGCCTCGGCTTCATCTTTAAAGGTGGTAACACAGACTACAGGTCCAAAAATTTCTTCTTGAAAAACTCTCATTTTATTGTTGCCTTTAAGTATGGTAGGCTGAATGTAGTAGCCGCCTTCAAGGCCTTCGTTGTATGCGGCTTCACCTCCCGTTAAAACTTCACAACCTTCATCTTTTCCAATGTTGATATAGTTTAAAATTTTCTCGTATTGGTCGTTGGAGGCCTGTGCACCCATCATGGTAGTAGGATCTAGCGGATGACCTAGTTTAATTGCCTTTGTACGTTCAATTACCCTTTCCATGAAACGGTCATAGATACTTTCTTGTACTAACATTCTAGAAGGGCAAGTACAGACTTCTCCTTGGTTAAGGGCGAACATAACGGCACCTTCCAGACACTTGTCAAAAAAGTCGTCATCGGCATCAATAATACTTTCAAAGAAAATGTTGGGAGATTTTCCGCCCAATTCTAAAGTTACCGGGGTAATGTTTTTAGAAGCATATTGCATGATAAGCTGACCTGTAGTGGTTTCTCCGGTAAAGGCAACTTTGTTTATTCTAGGGCTTGAAGCTAGTGGTTTTCCCGCTTCTGCACCAAAACCGTTTACAACGTTCAGTACACCATCTGGCAGTATACCTTCAATAAGTTCCATAAGTACCATGATACCAACGGGTGTTTGTTCAGCAGGTTTTAGCACAACACAGTTACCTGCCGCCAACGCTGGCGCCAATTTCCAAGTGGCCATTAGTATGGGGAAGTTCCAAGGAATGATTTGCCCTACAACGCCCAAAGGTTCCGTTACGTTCAAGGCTACGGTATTGGAGTCCAGTTCACTTACGGAGCCTTCTTCCGCTCTTATAACGCCCGCAAAATATCTGAAATGGTCTATAGCCAATGGAATATCCGCAGCCATAGTTTCACGAATGGCTTTGCCATTATCCCAAGTTTCGGCCCTTGCCAATGTTTCTAAGTTGCGTTCCATAACATCTGCAATTTTTAAGAGCATATTACTTCTTGTAGTGGCAGAAGAGGAATTCCATTCCGGAGCGGCTTTCCAAGCGGCATCAATGGCCAATTCAATATCTTCCGATGTGGAGCGCGCTATTTTTGTAAAAGCATTCCCGTCTACGGGTGATAAATTTTCAAAATATTCTCCTTTTTTAGGAGCGGTCCATTTTCCTCCAATATAATTTTCATACTGGCTCTTAAACTTAGGTTTTTGTAGAACGTCTTTTTCAACTGTTTGTGTGCTCATAACTAAGGGTGTTAAATTAATAGAATGTTCTTGATTATATATCTGTATATCAGTTATATATAAATGGTTTTCTAAATGTAGTGGAGTTAGAATCAAATTATCTGACCATTTCTACCATTAGTATGACCAATACTATCATTCTTTGTTAAATTGGTATTTTACTGATGCTTATTTTGTATATTTCTTAGTAATTATTGAGTTGAATTGATACTTGTTCTGTTATGATTGGATTATCGGATAAATTTCTTTCGAACCGAAAGTTGGAAACATTAGTTGAGAATCAAACCTCCTATACCTTAAATAATGCGGCGTTGCATGTTTTTGAAACGCACCAACAGGCGGAAAGGGTATTGCTAAAGTTTGACCAGCCAGTTTTGGCGAGTATGATAGAGGGAAAGAAAATTATGCACCTTAGGGATTACGAGTCCTTTGATTTTTTGCCGGGAGAGTCTTTAGTGCTGCCTTCTAATGAAACTATGTGCATAGATTTTCCGGAGGCCATGAAAAAGAACCCTACCCGATGTTTGGCACTGGCTATTTCCGAGGATAAAATTGATCGGGTGCTACAACTCATGAACGAAAATATGCCAAAGCACGACAATAGGGAATGGGGCTTAATGGATTACAATTTTCATTTTGTAAACGATGCGGGTATTTTTCAAATTTTACAACGACTCTTGTTTTTATTCAGTGAAAATCACCCTTCCAAAGATTTTTTTGTGGACAATATGCTACGGGAACTGATTATTCGCATTTTACAGACCAATGAACGTAAAATTTATTCAAATTCAACATTACAATTAGATGCTAGCAGTAGGCTGGCTACAGTAATACGATATATTCGGGAACATTTACATGAGCCTTTAAACGTTGAGGAGCTAAGTAACAAAGCTTGTATGAGTCCTTCACATTTTCATAGGGTCTTTAAGACCGAACTGGGAATTTCTCCAATTGAGTTCATTAATAATGAAAGAATCAAGCTTGCTGTGGGTTTACTTCAAGACCCCAAACGAAGTATAAAAGATGTGTACCTGCAATGTGGTTTTGAAAGCCGCTCGTATTTTAACCGGGTGTTTAAGGCGCACCAGCAACTTTCACCAAGTGATTATCAAGCAAAAACATTGAATTTTAGAAATCAGATGTAAATTTAGATGCTAAAAGTGGTGCCTTCCTTACCGTCTTTTAGTTGAATACCAAGTTCTGCCAACTGGTCGCGAATCTTATCGGAGGTCGCAAAATCCTTGTTTTCACGAGCTTCCTTTCTGAGTTTTATTAATAGTTCTATAACTCCTGAAAGTTTTCCTGCATCCTCAGAAGTACCTCCCTTTTGTTCCAAGCCCAAAATATCAAATATAAAAGCATTTAAGGTATGGGTGAGTGTATCCTTATCGGCTGCAGTAATCTTTTCTTTGCCTTCTTTAATAAGATTTATATGCTTGACTCCTTCAAAAAGATGCGCAATTAAAATAGGTGTATTGAAATCGTCGTTCATGGCATCATAGCATTGCTGCTTCCATGCCTCAACATCAAAATTACTATTGGAGCCAGTTTCTAATCCATCTAAAATGGAAAGGGAATCCATTAGGCGGCTAAACCCTTTTTCAGAAGCTAGAAGTGCATCGTTGCTCAAATCTAGGATACTTGTATAATGCGCTTGCATCATAAAAAACCGAACCACTGAAGGTGAAAAGGCTTTACTCAGAATATCATTCTCTCCGGTAAAAATTTCGCCGGGAAGTATATTATTTCCTGTAGATTTGGCCATCTTCTTGCCATTCATGGTCAGCATATTGGCATGCATCCAGTATCTTACGGGAGAATGCCCGTAGCACGCTTCGGCTTGGGCTATTTCGCATTCGTGGTGCGGGAATTTAAGGTCCATACCGCCACCATGAATATCAAAAGTTTCGCCCAGATATTTGGTACTCATTGCCGTACATTCCAAGTGCCAACCGGGAAAACCATCGCCCCAGGGCGAAGGCCAGCGCATAATGTGTTGTGGCTCCGCTTTTTTCCAAAGAGCAAAATCCTGCGGACTATTTTTCTCGTCCTGAGCGGCCAATTCTCGGGTATTGGCAATCATGTCCTCTAATTTTCTTCCACTTAACTTACCGTACTCATGGCTGTCGTTAAATTTTGAAACATCAAAGTATACCGATCCGTTTACTTCGTAGGCAAAACCTTTGTTAAGAATTTCCTTTATGATTTCAATCTGCTCAATAATATGGCCCGTAGCGGTTGGCTCAATACTTGGGGGCAGAAAATTGAACTGCTCTAGAATGTTGTGAAAATCTATAGTGTAACGCTGTACCACTTCCATAGGTTCTAGCTGTTCCAACCTTGCTTTTTTTGCAATTTTGTCTTCGCCGTCCTCCGCATCATCTACCAAGTGTCCGGCATCCGTAATGTTACGCACATAACGCACTTTGTAACCTAAATGCTTAAGGTACCTAAAAATCATGTCAAAGGACATAAAAGTACGGCAGTTGCCCAAATGGACGTTGCTGTAAACCGTAGGTCCGCAGACGTACATGCCTATATGGCCTTCGTTTAAAGGTTCAAATATTTCTTTTTTACCGGAAAGGGAATTGTAAATCTTTAACTTCTGGTTCAGGTACAATTGCATGTTATGCTAGAGCTATTAAAAAGTAGTATCTAAATTAATGTAATCTAAAAATTCGCGGCGCACGGCTTCTTCTTTGAACTTACCTCCGTATTCTGCTGTAACAGTGCTGCTTTCTATGTCGCGTATACCTCTTGAATTTACGCAAAGGTGCTTAGCGTCAATAACACAGGCAACATCATCTGTGCCCAAAACTTTCTGAAGTTCGCGTACAATCTGGATGTTCAAGCGCTCTTGTACTTGAGGTCTTCTAGCAAAATAATCTACTACACGGTTCATTTTGGAAAGACCAACAACCGTTCCGTTAGAGATGTAGGCAATGTGGGCACGGCCTACGATGGGTAGAAGATGGTGCTCACAAGTAGAATAAAGCGTAATGTTCTTTTCAACTAACATTTCGCCATATTTATATTTATTGCTAAACGTAGAGGCTTTTGGTTTTCTGTCCGGGTGAAGCCCTCCAAAAATCTCTTTTACGAACATTTTAGCAACTCTATTGGGTGTGCCTTTTAGGCTGTCATCATCAAGATCAAGACCTAAAGTGAGCAATACCTCCCTTATGTTACCCTGTATTCTTTCAATCTTTTCATCATCGCTCAACACGAATGCATCTTTACGTAAAGGGGTGTCCTCTGATGTGGAAACGTGATCGTCTCCTAAATCTTCAAATTGCTTTTCCAAAGTACTATCAATTTTCATCTGCTTATATCTATTGGCATTTCTAATGCCCAATTCGTCTTAAAAAGTTTCAATACATTACACTTCGTGCCGAGTAAAACGAACTGCAAAGATATACATAATATGGCACTTTATGTCCTATATGTCCTGATACACAACATAAATTGCTGTTAAGAAAAGGAACAAATTACTTTTATGGTATACCAAGGTGCAATTTGTTAAATGAATCGTTTTACGATCTTATGGGCCATGTTGCTCTTTCTGGGAATAGGTGCTGTGCAAGCACAGGTTTCCCCAGATTGTAGCAATGCTATACCCATTTGTAACAATACCCCGGTTAACGGAGGTACAACAGGTTTTGGTATAGATGATTTTAACGGTGCGTCTGTTAGTGGTTGTTTAGAACAAACCTTGACCGGTGCTATTGAGTCTAATTCTGCTTGGTACCGATTTAGAACAGGGGCTTCGGGGCAATTGGGTTTTAATATTGGAATAGATACTCTGGAAGATTGGGATTTTGCACTTTACCGATCTAATGACTGCAGTAATTTAGGGGAGCCTGTACGATGCAACTTTTTTGATAATCAGGATGAGAATACATTTATTGGAGTGGGAGAGGACCCTACCGGAAATGCGGAGAATGTTCAATATGAAGCTTGGTTGGATGTAGAACCTGGAGAAGACTATTATTTACTCATTAACAATTTCAGTAATAACAACTCTGGATTTTCCATACAGTTCTCAGGTCATATTTTTGTGACCAATCCTTTTGATGCTTTGGATTGCTCCATAATCAATAACCTTCTTGGGCCACCAATAGCTGCCTGTGAAAATGAGACGGTTGTTTTGGACGGTACTACCTCGGGAGCATCCTTATATAGGTGGTTTGCAGATACTGGTAGTGGATTTGCGGAAATAGTTGGCGAAAATGGCCCTACTTATGAAGTAAGTACTTCGGCAAATTATAGGCTAGAAGTTATTCGTCCTTCGGAAACTATTATTAGTGATGTTCAGGTGTTTTTTACGGATATGCCAGTGGCTCAGACCGTCACGGACGATGCTTCGTGTGGAGGTTTGGCCATGTATGACCTTTCTCAGAAAGATTCGGAAGTTTTGGGAGTTCAAAGCCCTAATGAATTTTTAGTAACCTACCATGCTACTATGGCCGATGCGGTTGGTGGAGCAAATGCTTTGCCTAAACAGTATCAAACTCAATCTGGTTCTCAAACCATTTTTGTACGGGTTACTTCCATAGGTAATTCAAGATGTTATGATGCTTCACAGCAATTTCAAATGACCAATATAGAAGCACCTGTTTTGGATTTTCCATCGGAAGTGTTTTTATGTGAAGCGGATGCCGGGGTACGTATCGGTTTGGGAAATACCAACCCTAACTATAGTTATCAATGGAGTTCTGGTGAAACGAGCCCCAATATATTGGTGTCCGCAGAAGGTAATTATGAACTAACGGTTACCCACTCACAGTCTGGTTTGAGTTGTAGTGATTCCAGAACGGTAACGGTTTTAACATCCAGACCGCCTGAGATCATAGATATTGAAATTGAAGATTTACAGAATAATAATACGGTAACCGTGTTAACGGATGCTTCTGTGGAATATGAATACCGCTTGGACAACGGAGCATATCAAACCGGAAATAAATTTTATCAAGTTGAACCGGGAATGCATACGGTTACGGTAAAAAATCCGCAGGGATGCGGAGATGTGTCCGAACAAATTGTGGTGATAGGCTTTCCTAAATTTTTTACTCCTAACGGAGATGGTTCCAATGAGTTCTGGAGCATTACCGGAGCGGATTTATTGGATTCTCCTATACTTACCATTTATAACCGTTTTGGAAAACTATTGGCTCAATTGGATCCTAGCAATTCGCAATGGGACGGTTCTTTTGACGGGAAACCGTTACCGGAAACGGATTATTGGTTCAAGCTTACCTATACGGCTGCCGATGGCCAGACCGTGACGGCCAAATACATCAATAATCATTTTTCTTTGAAGCGATAGGTCTCTGGAATCTACTTTTAGATTGGGTATTTTATCGATAAACCGTCTATTATTTCTGCTTAAGCATACTAAAATTACTGTCTTTGAGTTATTTAATAGTATTGTTTTAGCCCCATACCTATGCGCTTTTTACTATCTGTTACTTGTGCGGTTTTTTTTCTTTGTATAGAAATTCAAGCCCAAAACTCAGCTGATTGTCGGACGGCCATTCCCGTATGTGCCGATGCTCCCATTATGGGATATGCAGACGGTACGGGCGTGATAGATGATTTTGATCCGGAAGTAATTACGGAAACCGGTTGTCTTGAGAAGGGTAGCGTTAGTAATGCTAATATTGAGAACAATACATCTTGGTTTGTTTTTAGGGCGGGCACCGAAGGCCAAGTTGGGTTTGATTTGGAAGCATTGCCCGTGAGTGGTTCTGGTACGCCAACGGCGGAATGGGATTTTGCCGTTTACGGTCCTGATGTAGATTGCACGGCTATAGGTACCGGAGCAGTGCAGCCCATACGGTGTAATTACGAAGTGAACAATACTAGGTTTACTGGCTTAGGGGTGAATCCTGAAAATGGTCAAGCGGGATCACCTTCCGTTACTCAGAATTTGAACACCTATGATGAGTATTTAGATGTATTGCCAGGAGAGGTGTATTACATTTTAATCAATAATTTTAATACGAATTTTGATGACGAGCGAGAGCCATTTATGCTCACCTTTACAGGAAGTTCTGTAGCGGCCGATCAGAATACGGCCTTGGACTGTACCCTAAGAGATGAATTTTTAGGCTTGGATATAGCAGCTTGCGAAGGCGACCCGGATATTACATTGAGTGCTTTGAATTCACCGGCGGGACCGGATATTTCCAATATAGCATGGTCTGTTGATTATGATGATGATGGTACCATAGATGCGCCGTTAGGGTCGGGTCCATCTGCCACCCAAATCTCTGTTTCCAGTCCGGATACGGGAAGGTATTTTGTGGATATAACTACGGATGCCGGTGGACATATTTTAGACGATATTCTTATCACTTATTATGGAATACCCGTTCTTGATCGTGTTGAGACCCTAAATTCTAACTTGTCCTTAGACCCGAATTTGAACAATATTGAAATTTTTGTTGATGGCGATGGTGATTATGAATACGCTATTAACGAAGGAGAATTTCAGGATGAGGCCGTTTTTAACGATGTTCCTCCCGGTATAAACACTTTGGTAATCAATGATAAAAATGGGTGCGGAACAACAGAACCTATTGAATTTTTAGTAGTAGGCTATCCTAAATTTTTCACCCCTAATAATGATGGAGCCAATGATACATGGAACATTAAAGGAATAGAGACGTTAACTGATCCTATAGTCTTTGTTTTTGATCGTTATGGAAAATTACTGGCACAACTAGGGGTAAATTCAAGTTGGGACGGAACTCTAAACGGTAACCCTTTGCCTTCCTCTACCTATTGGTTTAAATTGGAGTACGGGGAGCAAGAAAATAACGTTCAAGTAGCAAAAACTACAAAGGCACACTTTGCCCTAAAAAGATAAAAGTCCGGCGGTTGCCAGACTTTTAAGAACATATATAGTTTTATTCTTCTAGAAATTTAAAGTGTAGCCAATAGTAACATTGGTATTAACTCTGTTTAAAAGAGCGGGAGTATTTATTCCTGTATCAAAGAAGTATTGGAGTACGTCTTGCTCGGTACGGTTTACCCCTAAATCCAATCGGCTTCTACCAAAATTATACCCAAGTCCACCGGAAACCCCATTTAGGTCTCCAATAATATTTCCACTTTCATAAGGGCTCTGCTCATAACGGTATCCAGCTCTTAAGCTAACTCGTTGTATACGATATTCGCCTCCAATCCGGATAGATGATACCGCCCCTAGGCTTTCGGAGATAAATTCATTTTCATCTGCAAAACCTGAATCGCTTGTAGGTCTTAACTCTGCGTTAGACATGTCTTGATAGCCGTAATCAACACTTAAAAGTCCGCTTTTACCAAAAATAGCAGAAATACTTCCTGTTACTTTTCCGGGTGTTTTAATTTGATAATCGAAAATGTTAATATAGTTCAGGTCAAAAAAATTGAAATTACTTTCTTTATTAGGGTAGTTAGAGTCTATTCCTTGGGAAAAATTATCGGTCAAACGATACCAAGTTGGTGACTGGTAGCTAGCGCCCAATCTAATAACGTCATTTACTTTTGCAATTGCACCAAGGCTGAGCGAAAAGCCTGTACCTTCCGTAACCAACAAATTGTCAAAAGCTACGGTCCTTATTTCTTGGGTGTCGGTATCCGTAAGAGATTCGTCATATCTGTCCAAACGATCATATTGAATAGTGTGAAAGTTAAGGGAGGCTCCAAAATAGAAATTCTCACCATACTGCGTGGCTGCATTAACCGTAAACTTGCTGTTATATCCTGATATCGTTTGTCTAAAATCTTGGTTAACGTTCTGATAATTTGCGTTGGAAAAGTAACTTGTATTATCGTCGTCATCAACAGTTGGTTCAATAATACCCGCTTGAAACCCTAAAAAGGCTTGTTGTCCAAAAAAACCAAGACCATTGGTTGCGCCTATATCCAGGTAAGCTTCACCAATAGTTTCGTTCTGCTGTAATTTTAAGGGTTGAAGGCGTATGCCATCCGCATAGTCAAGAAAGTAATTGTCTATAGCTTCGTTACTACTGCCCAAAGTTGTAATTCGGTCGTCAAAATTTTGGACAACGTCATAATTCACCGCAAGGGATAATTTCCTCCATTTGCTATCTGGATCGGTAGATTTAAATACAAATGCACCACCCACTTGGTTAATGTCAAAATTGTTGTTTCGGGTGCTGTTTAAAGTTCCGTTATAATCGGAATCCGTATTTCTGGAATAGTTAGTTCCGGATATAGAAAATAGTCCGTTGTTAAAAACTGCACTACCGGCAGGGTTAATGTTCAGGGCCGATAAATCTCCGCCTAGAGAACCAAAAGCTCCTCCCATAGCTTGAAAACGTGCCGAACCTTGAAGGTTTTCGGTACTGTAGCGCAAAACATCATTTATAGTCTGGGCACTTGTAATGGCACATGCAAATAGCCCTATGAATGTTATATATTTTCTCATTCCTAGCAATTTTAAAGTAAGTTACTTCTTGATTTTGGACTTAGTTTCTTCTACTTGATGATGACCTTGATCCAGAAGATCTAGAGCTTGACCCCGATGAAGATCTGCTTGAACTTCCTGAGCTTCTGTAGGAGCCCGAGCTACTTGAAGAGCGGCCAGAACTTCTATAGGTGCTTCCGCTGGAACTGCTTCTGCTTGTTCCCGAAGATCTGTAGGAGCTGCTTCTAGGAGAAGTGCTTCTATATGTACTGTTACCGCTAGTTCTAGTTCCTGAACTTCTGTATGTAGAGGTTCTTCGCGGTGTAGTTGCGCTGCTTCTAGAAGTGCTGGTTCTTGATGAACTGTTGTATTTGGGAGTAGCTCTTGTGCTTCTGCTTGTTCTATAAGAGTTATTCCTGTCAACGCCTACAGTTCTTCTAGATGCGGACGAGCGGTTGCTGCTGTAGCTTCTTGAAGTTCCAGAAGCGGAACTTCTGTTGGTACTGGTCCTTCTTGAGTTAGTAGCAGAGTATCTTGGTGTTGACCTACTGCTGCGATTTACGTTGGAACTACGTGAAACATATCTTGAGTTGCCTCCAACAATAGCATTGGTGTTATGTTGGTAACCCCTTCTGCTGCGATTGTAGGCGTAGTTTCGGTTTCGGTAGGAGTAGTTGTTGAAACCATTGTAATAGCCATATGGAGGGCACCAAGTTCCGTAACCGCCCCAGCCATAATATCCGCCATAGAAACCACCGTATCCGTAGCCTCCCCATCCCCAAGGGCTGTATCTGTATCTCCAAGGATTATAGAAACCACCATATCCGTAACCTCCCCAACCATAGCCGTTATATAGCCAAGGTGAAGCCCAGCCAAAACCGCCAAAATTGTTCCATCCGTTATCGTAAATATTGATGTTTACACCAGTTGCATTATCACCCCATCCTGCATATCCGGCGTAATCATTGTTGTTATTATAATAATCTGTAAGTTGCCCGTCTGAAATGCTGTCTTGGGCAGTGTCACTGGAGTATGAATCTATATCCGTAAATATTTCACCTTCCAGCATTTGGTCATATTGACCCGCTTGTTGTCCAAAATAATCGGAATAGGGTTCTTCGTTATCCAGCTTTTTTGTCTGCTGAGGTCTAGTCTGGCGCTCTACGCTAACTTGGTTGTCGCTAGAATAAATTCCATCATTATCATAATATGAGGCAGACTGGTACGAGCCGCAAGACACTGCAACAATGCCGGTTAAGGTACAAAGTGCAAGAAGCCGAATTTTACTGCTGGGTGGTAAATGTGTCATGGGTGCAATTTTTATTGTTGAACATAGTAAAAATAAGTAGTTTTACCCAATTATTTTGCTAACATAAGCACAAGTTTTGTGCCAAACTAAATATAATGGGTAAGAATTTGACAAAGCGCAGCGAGGACTATTCCAAATGGTATAATGAACTCGTGGTAAAAGCCGATTTAGCCGAAAATTCAGCTGTAAGAGGTTGTATGGTGATCAAACCATACGGTTTTGCTATCTGGGAGAAAATGCAAGCAGAGCTAGATAAGAGGTTTAAGGAAACAGGACATGAAAATGCGTATTTCCCACTTTTTGTACCTAAAAGTTTGTTTGAGGCGGAAGAAAAAAATGCAGAAGGTTTTGCCAAGGAATGTGCCGTAGTTACTCATTATAGGCTCCAAAATGACCCTGATGCACCTGGAAAATTGAGAGTTGACCCTAATGCAAAATTAGAAGAAGAGTTAGTGGTGCGCCCCACAAGTGAGGCTATCATATGGAATACCTATAAAGGATGGATCCAGTCATATAGAGATTTACCTTTGTTGATCAACCAATGGGCCAATGTAGTTCGTTGGGAAATGCGTACACGCCTATTTCTTAGAACCGCGGAGTTTCTTTGGCAAGAGGGGCATACGGCCCATGCTACTGAAGCGGAAGCTATACAAGAGGCGGAAACAATGAACGGAGTGTATGCGGCATTTGCTGAAGAACACATGGCAATGCCCGTTATACAGGGACTAAAGACAGAAAGTGAGCGTTTTGCCGGTGCGGTAGAAACGTATTGTATTGAAGCGCTTATGCAAGATGGTAAGGCTTTACAGGCAGGAACATCACACTTTTTAGGTCAGAACTTTGCTAAAGCTTTTGACGTGAAGTTTGCTACAAAAGAAGGTAAGCAAGAATACGTTTGGGCTACTTCATGGGGAGTGTCTACACGCCTTATGGGAGCTTTGATTATGACTCATAGTGATGATAATGGATTGGTTTTGCCACCAAAATTAGCGCCAATACAAGTGGTAATCGTGCCAATTTATAAAGGAACCGATCAGTTGGATGCTATCTCAGATAGGGTTGCACCTTTGGTAAAAGAATTAAGGGCCAAAGGTATTTCTGTTAAGTTTGATAATAGAGATACCCATAAACCAGGTTTCAAGTTTAACGAATATGAGTTAAAGGGTGTTCCCGTTCGTTTGGCAATTGGTCAGAGAGATTTAGAAAATGGTACGTATGAAGTTGCTCGAAGGGATACTTTGGAAAAAGATACCGTGCCAGCGGAAGATGTAGTTGCTAAAATTGAATTTCTTTTGGACGATATTCAAAAAAATATTTATCAAAAAGCGCATTCATTTAGAGAAGAGCATATTACCGAAGTTGCTACGTACGAGGAATTTAAGAAAGTTTTGGAAGAAAAAGGAGGGTTTATATCTGCCCATTGGGACGGAACTAATGAAACCGAAGAAAAAATAAAGGAAGAGACCAAAGCAACTATTAGATGTATCCCGTTAGATGCCGAAAACACTGATGGTAAGTGCATGGTAACAGGAGAACCTTCCGCAAAAAGAGTACTTTTTGCAAAAGCTTATTAAAAAAATTAAGTTAACTATTGCGTTAGTAAAAAATAATTGTATTTTTGCATCCGCAATTGCGCAAAGTATGGTCCGTTCGTCTAGGGGTTAGGACGCCAGGTTTTCATCCTGGTAACAGGGGTTCGATTCCCCTACGGACTACAAAAGTAAATTGGGTGTTATCCCTAAATTAGATTAATGGTCCGTTCGTCTAGGGGTTAGGACGCCAGGTTTTCATCCTGGTAACAGGGGTTCGATTCCCCTACGGACTACAAAAGGTTCTAGAAGGAATTTTTAAAAAAATTATAACAAGTTAGAAGAAGATGGCAAATCACAAGTCAGCATTAAAAAGAATCAGAAGAAACGAAGCGGTACGTCTTCGTAACAGATATCAGCATAAAACTACGCGTAATGCTATCAAAAAGTTGCGTGGTGAAGAGAACAAGAAAGATGCTGAAGCTTTGTTGCCTAGCATTGTTAGTATGATCGATAAATTGGCTAAGCGTAATATTATCCATAATAACAAAGCGGCTAACTTAAAAAGTAAATTAGCAAAGCACGTTGCTGCATTGTAAGATTTATATGATTTATTCAAAAAAGCCCTGATGCAATGCATCGGGGCTTTTTTTTTGTGCTCTATTTGTTTGGTTTTAGCTGCGCAGTCTTCGTTTCATTCTTATGAAGCCTATAACAAAACAGAGGTAGCTTACGATAATTAGCGTTAGATGAATTCTTTTTACTATCGGTGGAGTTGGTGTTTCTTGAATTGAATGAATGTATCTAATGACTTTGATTGGCAGGTAGCCTGCATAAAAAATAATTAAGCCGGTACTTAACCAGAACAAAAGGTTTTCTTTGGTTGGGAAAAATTTGTCTATTGCAAAGAATTTTTTTAAGTACAATGTACAGGTGTAAATAAGAACTATGCCGCCAGCTAGATAGGAATATACCTGAGGGAGTCTACTAAAGTCATCAATAAAGGCGTTTATTAAACAGATGAACAAGAAGAAAATGGCCCCATATAGTATATTCTGCTTTTGTTTTGAATCGTCAATATAAAATCTAAAAATATAATAGAAGTAGAGATAAAATATCAGCATATAGATATTGTAAATCACCATGTTGTTGTTACGATAAGTGTTTGCAGAAATTAAACTGAATTCTTCATAGTTGTTTATAAGGTAGCCAAGGAACTCATTTAACAAGGTGTAAAAGAATATTATAGGCAGGTATTTAAGTTTTGAATCAAAATACTTTGGGTACCTAAATAAAGCCAATCCCAATGTAATTGCATACATTGGGATTAGCGAATTTTTCAAAAAGTAATCTAGATCTATCAAAAGATAAATATTAATTTAAAATACTGGCTATTAATCGCTTGAGTGCCCTTCGTTCTTTGTAGTGCTTTTAGGGGCAAAGTATGGCTTGGGAGCAGAGAACAGGTTAGGTAAAAATGAAGCTTCATTTTTGCTGTTCGGAGTCATTTGGTCTCCTTTGCCGTGCATGTCATTGAAGTTGTCCTTTAAGAGAACAATTCTGTCTCTTCCTTTTTTAGAATCGTCAATATAAAATATATGGTTGCCACCATCTCTTTTTACTGTAGGAGACATCATAACCGTATTTTGTCTTGGATGCTTTACCGGTTTGCCATCTTCAAATTTCTTTTCGTTGGCATAATTGGCAAAGTAAAAGCGTAAGGTGGTTAATTTTTCTCCAGAGAGTTCGGCTTCCTTTTCAATATAGGCCATGTATTTTTTAAGGTCTTCATATTCATAGGAGACATAGCGCGCTACTTTAAATTTTCCCGGGTTAGCGGTGTCATCATTGCCACTTTCGGTACTTTGTGATTTTTTGTCGTACTGCTGTTTAGGATCTTTGTTATTGCGGTCTATGGCATCTTCATAATCTTGAATAAGGTCTACGCGTCTATCTTTATAGTTCACGTATAGTTTGTGGGCCTTTTCAGGCATGATAATACCGTTGCTGTAAGCAGTGTCCACGGCAGTTTCACCGGGGCATTCCGGACAAGGTTTGCTATTTTTTTCAACACAACCGGTAACCATTAAAAAAAGAAATAATGTTGCGCAAGCCAGCGCTGGTTTTAACGAATTTTTCATGACATAAGTTTTTAAAGTTCTACTTGTTATACATGCAAAATTCGGGGGAAGAAAAATTTTTGCTCCATAAAGATATCCGAAAAAACGGATATTTCGGGTTTAGGCTACAGAATTCCGTAATTTTTGGGTGATTATATAGATGGAAAAATGTAGGGTTTTGGTTCTTCTTTGAAGATAGGTGTTAAGAATTTTGTCCATAAAAAAATCCTGAATTCCCATTTTTTAATTGGGAACCCAGGATTCTATTGTTTGATATTTCAGTAAATGAATCTGTGTTTATTGATTCATTGTAAGCAAAAATTCTTCGTTGTTTTTGGTCTGTTTAATACGTTGTTCAATAAATTCCATAGCTTCTACAGGATTCATATCTGCCAAGTATTTTCTTAAGATCCACATGCGCTGTATTGTACTTTCGTCCAACAGCAAATCATCACGTCTGGTACTTGAAGAAGTAAGGTCTATCGCGGGGAAAATTCTTCTGTTAGAAATCTTACGGTCTAACTGAAGTTCCATGTTACCTGTTCCTTTGAATTCTTCAAAAATAACCTCGTCCATTTTTGAACCGGTCTCTGTTAGTGCGGTTGCTATGATAGAAAGTGATCCACCGCCTTCTATATTTCTTGCAGCACCAAAGAATCTTTTAGGCTTATGAAGTGCATTGGCATCTACACCACCACTCAATACCTTACCGGATGCCGGTTGTACCGTGTTATAGGCTCTGGCCAAACGGGTTATGGAATCTAAAAGGATAACAACATCATGGCCACATTCTACCAAACGTTTTGCTTTTTCCAAAACAATATTGGCTACACGTACATGTTCCGTAGCTTCTTTATCAAAAGTAGAGGCTACAACTTCGCCACGTACGTTACGTTGCATGTCCGTTACCTCTTCAGGACGTTCGTCAATAAGTAAAATTATTTGGTAAACCTCAGGGTGATTAGCAGCAATTGCATTGGCAACAGCTTTTAATAACATGGTTTTACCCGTTTTTGGTTGGGATACGATCATACCTCTTTGTCCTTTTCCTATAGGAGAGAACAAATCAATAATTCTAGTAGAGATATTACTTTGCCTGTCGGCCAAGTTAAATTTTTCTTGTGGGAAAAGAGGGGTCAAATGCTCAAAGGACACACGGTCTCTAACGATTTGAGGGTCTATCCCGTTTATTTTGTTCACCTTGATCAGCGGAAAATACTTTTCGCCTTCCTTTGGAGGTCTTACGTTACCTAAAACGGTATCTCCTGTTTTAAGACCAAAAAGTCTAATCTGTGATTGTGATACATAAATATCATCTGGAGACGAAAGATAATTGTAATCAGAAGAGCGTAAGAAGCCATAACCATCTTGCATGATGTCCAAAACACCTTCACTTTCTATGATACTGTCAAACTCAAATTCTGGTTCTTTGTATCGGTTTTTCAAGTCCTTATCAAAGTTACTCTTGTCATAAGTAGACTTTTGGTGACGTTGATTTTTATTGTTGGAATTGTTGTTGCCGTTGGAAGTGTTCTGGTTTTTGTGTTGAGGGTTGTTCTTAGGTTCCCTTTTAACAGGTCTTGGGCGAGGTTTTTTTACTTCTGCTTGTGCTGGTGTAGATTCTTTGGTTTCCGGATTTTCCTTTGGAGCGGGAGTAGCGGTTTTAGTTTCGGGTTTCTTGGTTTCAGGAGCTATCCTAGGCTTACGTGCTCTTGGTTTTGGCTTAGGTTTAGGTTTTTCCTCAGTTTTAGGGGCGGTTACCTCTGCTACAACTTTGGGGTTGGCTGCTTGTACATCCAAGATTTGATAAACAAGGTCCAGCTTTTTTAAGGTTTTGAACTTTGGCACATTTAAGCCTTTGGCAATTTCCTGCAATTCAGGCAGTTTTTTTGCTTTTAAATCTGAAATTTCAAACATTAAGTATGATATAAATTATACGTCTCTAGTATTGATAAGAAGTGAATTGTTATCCGAGTATTACGAGGGAAAGATTTCCCAATAGGTAAGTGTAATAACTAATAATCTCACAATATTACGAATTATTTTGCTTGTGACACCGTTTTTTTTCAAAAAGACGTGTATTTTTGTGGGGCAAAATTGCGTTTAGAGAATGATTCAAAGAATACAGACGGTTTTTTTATTAGTAGTAGTTCTTATTGCAGGGGTATTGCCGTTCTGGGTAAATTTGTGGTCAGATGCGGAGGGAAATGAAATTTTTGCAAAAAATGACGTTTTTATATCGGGAGCGTTTTATGTTTCCGCTTTACTGGCGCTTATTGCCATTGTGCTGTTTAAAAATAGAAAAAATCAATTTGTGATGAACAGATTGAATATGATATTGAATCTTTTTTTACTAGGATTTTTCGTTTATAGGTCGCTAAATTTATCCGGAGAGATTTCGGTCTCGGAGAAGGGTATTGGGATGCTCATTCCTATTATTTCTATCGTTTTCTTGGTTCTTGCCAATAGAGCCATTAAGAAGGATGAGGATCTTGTAAAATCTGTTGATCGTTTGCGATAAACCTTACATCTTAGTAGTATTAGTGCGTAAAACCCGGAGTAGTTACCGGGTTTTTTTTATGCTTTCCATTTAGTTGAAAAACCGTTCCGGTTTGTAAAGTATCACAAAAGTATCGCAGAATGCGAATTTAATGTGATAGACTTTTCATCTTTTCTTGAATTCTTCGTGATACCACCTTTCTATGTTTGTCCCAAGAAACAACGGAGCTATCGATAGTCGGTATCGAAACTGTTTCAAAAAACAATTAAACAATTTTAAAATTTTACGATTATGAAAAACAGAAAATTTTCTTTCGCACTAGTAGCTTTTGCCATGACAGCTTTTGTAGTTAGTTGTTCGGATGACGATGTAGAAACAGTAACAGTAACAGAAACGGTTACCGAAACAGAAACCGTTGAAGTAGATTCATCTATGCCAATTGGTGATTTAACAGTAACTAGAAGCGGAAACTTAACAGCAGAGAGTGGTACGCCTACCCAAGGTCTTGTAGAATTGGGAGCAGATACGGAAAGCACCAATTTTGTGCATTTTGATGATGACTTTATGACAGAATTGGGAACAGGTACAGTAGGTATCTTTTTCTCTACTTCAGAAACTTTTACTGCTGATCCTGCCAATGGAAACCCAGATTTAATGTTGATCGGCAACGTACAGGGTAATGGTGAAATGTACATTAAGTTAGATGCAGCTCCTGAGGATAAATATACTCACATTATTTTATGGTGTGCTACTGCAAACATTCCTTTTGGAAATGTACAATTGCAGTAATTAGAATTTTATGGCCTTTGGGAATAGAGACACATGATTCTGTTTTTCTATGTCTCCCAAAGGCTTTTTCTTTTTTGGGTGAAGCGAACAAATAGGTTAGCTCGCCCAAACAAATAAAACAGAGTTATGAAAAATAATAAATATATAGTTCTCTTGGTATTCTCCTTTTGTGCAGCTTATGTACAGGCGCAGAGTGGGTGGACAAGAGAAGCAAAGGGATTTTATGTTCAGGCTACTGCATCATATTTTTCCTCTAATGATTACTATACTACAGAAGGTAGACTGGCCGATCAGGGCAGTACGTTCAACAGTGGCGGACTTTTGATTTACGGTGAGTACGGTATTTCCGATAGGTTTACCGCTATATTGGATGTGCCATTGGTAAGATTGAATAGTTTTAGTACCACCGAAACCGTTGCTGGGGTAGGTAACATTCAATTGGCAATAAAATATAGACTGTTAAAGAGCTTTCCGTTATCGCTTCAAGTTGGGTTGGATATACCTAGTAATGATGGTGAGAATTTTGCGCGATCCAACACTGCGGATGACTTTGGCCAGTTTAACGAAATTAACCTTCCGCTTTCGGACGGGGAATTTAATGTATGGACCACCTTAGCGGCATCTCATGGTTTTGCTAACGGAAAAACGTATGCTTCCGCCTTTACAAGCATCAATTTCAGAACGGAGTCTTTTAGCAATCAACTTCAGGTTGGAGCAGAGGTAGGGCACTTGTTTTTTGATAAGCTGTATCTAATAGGGAAGTTAAAAATTCAAGAACGGTTATCGTCCGAGAACAATGTTCAAAGCGGTTCTTTTCTATATGGTGAAGGAACTACGTTTACCAATTTTGGTTTAACGTCTATGTACAAGTTAACGAACCATTTGAATTTGGTAGCCAACTATTCCGATTATTCCGGTTTTTTGGTAGAGCGAAAGAATATATATGACGGGGGCACTTTTTCATTGGGCCTTTCTTTGGAATATTAGCTAGGGTAAAAAATTGGGGCGCCCAATGGTTTTGGTGCCCTATATTTTTACCTTTTTCCAATTTCTATTACTTCTAGATCCTTTATGTCATTTCCATCAATTACAAAACGAAGCATTGTTCTCATTTGGTGAAAACCGTGCTTTCCGCAGGCACCGGGATTCATATGTAGCACACCCAATTTTTTGTCCATCATTACTTTTAGGATATGTGAATGTCCGCAAATGAACAGTTTAGGTGGGTTTGCTTTAATAACATCGCGGGTTCTAATATTGTATTTGGGTGGGTATCCGCCAATGTGCGTCATATAAACTTCTACACCTTCACAGAAAAAACGACTATCTAATGGAAATTCTTTTTGAATAACATGGTCGTCTATGTTTCCGTAAACCGCTCTTAGGGGTTTAATTTTTTTTAAGGTATCGGTTACTTCCAAAGTGCCTATATCGCCTGCATGCCATATTTCATCCGCTTGACGGGCAAATTTTAAAATAGTATCATCCATATGCGAATGGGTGTCGGATAGCAATAGAATCTTGGTCATAAACGGATTTGAAATTAAATGATGGGTTGTGGCTCGGCTACTATTTTATAGTGCCTTGTTTCGTTTGTTCAAAGAAAAGTATCTTTGCTGCTCACAAAATTAAAGGTTTCGGTTGAGATATTTCGTTGAATTTTCATACTTGGGCAAGGATTACCATGGTTGGCAAAACCAGCCCAACGCAATTTCTGTACAGGAAGTTCTGGAAAAGGCATTTTCTACTTTGTTACGGACTCCTCTGGCTTTGACCGGTGCGGGAAGGACAGATGCGGGTGTGCATGCCAAACAAATGTTCGCTCATTTTGAGGTTGACGAGATTCAAAACTTGGAGCAATTGGTTTATAGGTTGAATTCGCTTTTGCCCGAAGCTATTGCCGTTCATGATATTTTTGCTGTTCATGAAGATGCCCACGCCCGTTTTGATGCCCAAGAGCGTACCTATGAATATTGGGTGCTACAAAATAAAAATCCGTTTTATATTGATTTTGCCCATTACGTAAAACACCCCTTGGATATAGGAGCTATGAACGATGCTGCTCAATTCCTTTTACAATTCAGTGATTTTGAATGTTTTTCCAAGACACACACAGACGTAAAGACCTATTTGTGCGATGTTAAAAAGGCAGTTTGGGAAATAAAAGACGATAAATTGGTGTTTACTATAACAGCAGATCGCTTTTTAAGAAATATGGTACGCGCCGTGGTTGGTACGTTACTGGATGTAGGCACGGGAAAAATAAAACCGGCCCATGTTAAATCAATCATAAATAGCAAGAACAGGGGTAATGCCGGCCCATCGGTACCGGCAAAAGGGCTATATTTGACCTCTGTTTTATACCCCAAAAAGATTACTGAAAAAAATGGATAAAGATTCGGGAAAAGCATTTGACATGAGGCTGTTCAAACGGCTGTTAGCGCATACACGTCCGTATCGAGTTACTTTTTACGGGGTAGCCCTTGCGGCTATTCTGTTATCCGGATTTGCCGTGATGACCCCAATAATTGTTCAGAGAATTATTGATGATGCCATTAAATTGGGAGACGAAGACAAGCTGTTGTTTCTTACTATGGCCATGGCAGGTGTTCTTTTGGGGCAGGTTATTTGTCAGCTTTTGTTTAATTACTACGCCAACTGGTTAGGGGAATCTGTTATAAAGGATATCCGTATCAACCTATTTAAGCATATGCTGGGTTTCAGAATGAAATATTTTGATAATTCCTCATTGGGCGTGCTGGTAACACGGGCCGTTGCAGATATGCAGCGGATCGGTGAAATTTTTAGCCAAGGCTTTTTTGTGATTGTTGCGGATTTATTGAAAATGTTCGTGGCGGCCGTGGTAATGTTGATAATGAACTGGCGGCTGGCCCTCATCGTTTTTGCCATTTTACCATTAATTCTTTATGCAACACGTTTGTTTCAAAAGGCAATGAAAGTGGCGTTTGCCGAAGTTAGGGCCCAGGTGTCCAATCTCAATTCTTTTGTGCAGGAAAGAATAACGGGCATGAAAATCGTGCAGTTGTTCACGCGTGAAAAAATTGAAAGCGAGAAATTTAGGGTCATTAATGAAAAACACCAAAACGCTTGGTTAAAAACGGTTTGGTACAATTCCATCTTTTTCCCGATTGCAGAAATCGTTTCGTCAATTGCTGTGGGTTTAATTGTTTGGTACGGCGGACTCCAAAATGTATCCGACCTTTCTAAGGAAGAGCTGGGTACGTTATTTGCATTTATACTGTTGATCGATATGCTTTTTAGGCCCTTGCGCCAAATTGCGGATAAGTTCAATACGTTGCAAATGGGTATGGTAGCGGCTAACCGGGTCTTTAAAATTTTAGATACCCAAAGTAATATACAGGATGTGGGTACTGTGGTCAAAGAGAATGTAAAAGGAGATATAACCTTTAAGAACGTACGTTTTGGATATTTGGAAGATGAGGAAGTCTTGCATGGTATTTCATTTGAGGTAAAAGCAGGGGAGACGGTAGCAATTGTAGGAGCTACCGGTGCCGGAAAATCCACAATAATTAATTTATTGAATCGCTTCTATGAAATTAATTCAGGCTCTATTTTAGTTGATGGAGTGGATATTAAAGATTTCAGTTTGGCATCGCTTAGGTCTCAAATAGCAGTTGTTCTTCAAGATGTGTTCCTTTTTGCGGATACTATAGAGAACAATATATCCTTAAAGGACTCAAATGTTACTTTAGAGCTTATTGAAGAAGCGGCCAAACAGATTGGGGTAGATGAATTTATTACCAGTCTTCCGGATGGCTATAAGTATAATGTAAAGGAAAGGGGAACAATGCTTTCCAGTGGGCAACGCCAACTTATTGCATTTTTACGGGCCTATGTAAGTAACCCCAGTATTTTGGTTTTGGATGAGGCAACGTCTTCCGTAGACACCTATTCTGAACAACTTATACAGAGGGCTACGGAGAAAATAACAGAAGGCAGAACCTCTATAATAATTGCGCATCGTTTAGCTACGATTAAAAAAGCCGATACTATTATTGTAATGGATGCCGGTAAAATTGTTGAAACTGGAACCCACAAGCAGCTGTTGAAAAAAGGAGGGTATTACAGTAACCTTTACGAGGCACAGTTTCTTTCGGAAGAAGTAGCTTAGTCTATTAAGTCTTCTTTTATTATTGCGGTCAGCTCGTCCATGCTGCCAAAATCAATAAATCTTCCGTTTTTTATATAAGATATATTTCCGGTCTCTTCACTTACAACAAGTGCCAAGGCATCTGTTTTTTCAGTAACCCCAACGGCGGCCCTATGCCTAAGTCCGTAGCGCAATGGAATATTACGTTCATTGGAAACCGGTAAAATTGCACGTGTAGCTACAATGTGGTTGTTTTCTATTATTGCGGCACCATCATGTAGCGTGCTGTTCTTGTAAAAGATACTCTCAAGAATTGGTTTGTTCACTTCAATGAACATTTTATCGCCTGAAGATTTAATGAAATCCAAAGAGTTGTTTCGCTCCAGTACGATCAAAGCACCGGTTTTGGTAGAGCTCATTTTTTTGCAGGCAGCAACAATGGCGTCTACATCCATACTCACGGTTACGCCATCTTGCCTTAAAAATTTAAAATGCTTTATAAAGTTTCGTTTATTGGCAAAATTGGTAGAACCGATCATTAACAGGAACTTCCTTATCTCTTGCTGAAAAACGATGATTAGGGCAATAAGTCCCACTTGCATAAAGGCACCAACCAGACTGCTGATCATTTCCATGCCCAAGAGTTCGGTCAATTTCCAGAATCCCCAGACAATTACAATTCCAATAAAGATATTAATGGCAACAGAACCCCGTACCAACTTGTAAACATAGTACAAGAGTATGGCTACTAGAATAATGTCTAGTATATCGGTAATCTTAAATTCTAGAAAATTCAGAAAGTCCAATCCGGAGGTGTTTTTGTAAAATTAGTGAAATCCATACACTTTTAACAAGGCATTAATTCTTCTGCAAGTTTAACACATTCATACGCTTCTTTAACGTCATGAACCCTTAAAATATTGGCGCCGTTCATAATTGCGGCCATATTAAGGGCAGTGGTTCCGTTTAAAGCATTTTTTGCATCGGTTTTAAGCACTTTGTAAATCATGGATTTTCGGCTTAGGCCTATAAGCAATGGATGCTCAAGATTTTTGAAAAGCCCAAGTTTTTGTAAAACTTCATAATTCTGCTCCAAGGTTTTTGCAAACCCAAACCCAGGGTCTATAACAATGTCTACAATTCCCAAGGCCTTGGCGGCATTAATCCGTTCGGAGAAATAGGAAATTATATCAACTAGAAGGTCATTGTACGTTGTTTGCTGTTGCATGGTTTGGGGTGTGCCTTTCATGTGCATCATTATGTAGGGCACACGATGTTTGGCCACGGTCAGTAGCATTTGGTCGTCCAGCTTTCCGGCGGAAATATCATTTATCATGGCAGCTCCGGCATCAAGACAGGCAGCGGCCACTTTGCTTCTAAAGGTGTCAATGGACAGAATAATATCCGGGAAGTGCTTCAGTAATAGTTCGGTTAGGGGAAGCATGCGTTTTAACTCCTCTTCTTCCGTAACATGTTCGGCACCCGGTCTGGAACTGTAACCACCCACATCTATAAAGGTGGCGCCATCGTTCAGCATTTTCTCGGTCTGCTTTAAAATGGAGTCGTTGTCCCTGTATTTTCCGCCATCGTAAAATGAGTCTGGAGTACAGTTTAATATGCCCATCACTTTTGGGGTGGATAATTGGATGAGGCGACCTTTGCAATTTAGTGTCATATATGATAAAGTTGAAGCGGTATTCCCTTGATTAACCAAGTTTAAAACACGAACTTTGAAAAATTCAGAATTTTGAGTGAAATTTACGCAAATTAGAAAGGATAGCCATGCAGAAGACTTCCGAACAATATGATGAGGTGATCAAAACCTGTAGAGACCTCTTTGAAAAGAAAATGAAGGATTACGGTAGTGCTTGGCGTATACTAAGACTTCCTTCGTTAACCGACCAGATTTTTATTAAGGCCCAGCGCATTAGGGGTCTTCAGGAAAATGAAGTTCATAAGGTGGATGAGGGCGAGCGTTCTGAATTTATTGGGATTATCAACTATTCCATAATGGCACTTGTTCAGCTGGAGAAAGGCGTGGCCGATCAACCGGACCTATCCGTAGAAGAGGCAGTGGCACTTTTTGATAAGCATGCTTTGGTTACTAAAACCCTAATGGAAAATAAGAACCATGACTACGGAGAGGCATGGCGAGACATGAGGGTAAGTTCCTTAACAGATCTTATTTTGCAGAAACTTTTACGTGTAAAACAGATTGAGGATAATAAGGGTAAGACCTTAGTGAGCGAAGGTATAGATGCCAATTATCAGGATATGGTTAACTACGCAATTTTTGCAATGATTCATCTTGGTGTAAACTCTAAATCATAATATGAAATATCTTGTTGGCATTAGCCGAGTAATCGTAGGTATACTTTTTATTATCAGTGGTTTTATAAAATTGAACGATCCGGTTGGTTTTTCGTTCAAGCTAGAAGAATATTTTAGCCCGGGAGTTCTTGATCTTACATTTTTTGAACCTCATGCACTTGCCATTTCTATTTTTGTCGTGATTTTTGAAGTGCTTTTGGGTGTGATGCTCTTAGTGGGTTTTAGGGTAAAATTTACCGTTTGGAGTCTGCTGCTCATGATTATAGGTTTTACATTTCTAACCTTTTACTCTGCTTATTTCAATAAGGTTACGGATTGCGGTTGTTTTGGAGATGCAATTAAACTAACGCCTTGGGAATCGTTTACGAAAGACATTATTCTTCTTGTGTTCATCATAATCCTTTTTAAGGGTAAGCAATATATAACACCAATAATTGGTGCCAATGCTAAAAGAATTGCTACACTTGCCTCTTTGGTTTTGTGTATTGGATATTGTGTCTATGTGTTAAACCATCTACCGGTTATAGACTTTAGACCCTATAAGATTGGGGCGAATATTAACGAAGGAATGATTGTTCCGGATGATGCTCCAAAGCCTATTTATGATTATGCTTGGCGGTTTAAGGTGAATGGAGAGGATAAAATTATAGTAACCCAAGGAGATTATCCGCAGGTAGATGGAGAATTCATTGATGTTGAAACTACAGAAGTGCAAAAGGGATACGAGCCTCCTATTCATGATTTTACCATAGAGCAGGAAGGTGTGAACCTTGCGGATACCTTGCTGCAAGAACCCAAGTTGGTCATGATTATAGCTTATGACCTTAGAAAAACCAATAAGGATGTATATTCCGAGGTGAAAAAAGTTACGGACAAGGCTATAAAGAAAGGGTATAAGGTCATTGGTATGTCCGCCTCAAATAATGAGTTGACAGGCGCATTAAGAAAAGAATATAAATTGAATTTTGAATTCTATTTCACAGATGAAACCGCATTAAAAACAATAGTACGTTCCAACCCAGGGGCTTTGGTCTTGGAGAAAGGAACAATCAAACAAAAAGTACATTATAACGATTTGGATGAGTTGGTTTTTGAATAATTTCAGAAGTCGATGAAAATGAATCAACCCCATACAATAACACTAAACACTTAAAAAATGAGAAGCAAAATTGTTGCAGGAAACTGGAAAATGAATAAAAACTTGGCTGAAACTGAAGCATTGTTGACCGAATTGGCGGCTAAGTTACCGGATACGCAGGCCGAGGTTATGGTTGCGCCAACTTATGTAAACTTGGCATCTGCCGTAAGAACTTTAGAATCTTCGGCCATAGAGGTTATTGCCCAGAATATGCACTTTGCGGAAAGTGGTGCGTATACCGGAGAAATATCTGCAGACATGTTGTTGAGTATTGGTATTGATACCGCGATAATTGGACATTCGGAAAGAAGGGCTTACTTTGGAGAGACCGATGAAATATTGGCAAAAAAAGTAAAGGCTGCCTTGGCTAAGAACATTCGTGTAATGTTCTGTTTTGGAGAGGAGCTTGAAGATAGAAAATCGGATAACCACTTTAAAGTTGTTGAAAGCCAGTTGAAAAATGCGCTTTTCTCTTTGGACGCATCGGATTGGAGTAAAATAGTTTTGGCCTATGAGCCGGTTTGGGCTATTGGAACAGGTGAAACGGCTTCACCGGAACAAGCACAGGAAATGCATGCCTTTATCCGCAAGGCCATTACGGAAGCTTATGATGCTTCAATAGCCAATAATGTTTCTATCCTTTACGGAGGTAGTGTAAAACCGGCTAATGCAGAAGAGATTTTTGGCAAGCCAGATGTAGACGGTGGTCTTATTGGTGGTGCGTCATTGGTGGCAGATGATTTTGTAGCCATTATAAAAGCAATCTAAATTTAGATTGGAACGTTACTTTAATAGCCCTTTCCCAGTTTGTGGAAAGGGTTGTTTATTTAACAAAGAAATGACCATATACTAAATAGCAAAGCCAAGGGAGTTTTGTAAGTTAACGAACGAAAAACCGACCAAACGTCGGTTAAAAAACACTAGGATGTCCAACACTATATATATTGAGTATAATTTCTCCGTAACCCCAATGCAGCCTGGTTCGGATATTTTAATTGCCGAGTTAGGCGAGGTTGGTTTTGAGAGTTTTGTGGAAAATGAAGATGGAGTGTTGGCCTATATTCAGAAAGACGACTGGAACGAGAGTATTCTTGAAACGGTTGAAATTCTGGATAATGAGCTGTTTACCGTAAACTTTGCTGTAAAAGAGATTGAACAGGAAAACTGGAATGCCACTTGGGAAGAGAATTTTGAGGCAATTCAAGTAGCGGACCAATGTGTTGTTCGTGCTCCGTTTCATGAAAAGCCCAATGTGCAGTATGATATTGTTATTGAACCTAAAATGAGCTTTGGTACCGGACATCATGAAACCACTCATATGATGCTTCAGTTTATTTTGGAAAATTATTTTGAAGGAAAGGACGTTTTGGATATGGGTAGTGGTACCGGAGTTTTGGCCATACTGGCGGCAATGAAAAATGCCGGTCATGTAGATGCTATCGATATTGATAATTGGTGCTATTTGAACGCCAAGGAAAACGTAGAACGTAATAATTGTGGACATATTTCCGTTTTTGAAGGTGATTCTTCGCTTTTAGGTAAACAGAAATATGATATCATTCTAGCGAATATCAATAGAAATATTTTGCTGGCGGATATACCGGTGTACGCTGAAAACTTAAGGGAAAACGGAATCCTATTCTTAAGCGGTTTCTATGAAGAAGATATTCCCTTAATTTCGGAACAGTGCCTGAAGTCAGGGTTAAAGTTTGAAAAAAATCTGAAAAAAAATAATTGGGTTGCAGTAAAATACGTATTTTAGAAGGGTATACTATTTTAAATTGATTGTATGAGTTTCAAAGAAAAAGTATCGGAAGAGCTACTATTAGAGGAAGAAGTAGTAAAACAAAATGAAATTGTTGTTTTTAATGATGATGTAAATACTTTTGACCATGTTATAGAAACTTTGGTTGATGTATGTGATCATACACCTGTGCAAGCGGAGCAATGCTCCCTTATTGTACATTACAATGGTAAGTGTACCGTAAAGACAGGTGAGTACAAAGATTTAGAACCTAGATGTAGCAAATTGCTACAGGCGGG
This sequence comes from Zobellia sp. B3R18, assembly GCF_018860715.1. NCBI lineage: Bacteria > Pseudomonadati > Bacteroidota > Flavobacteriia > Flavobacteriales > Flavobacteriaceae > Zobellia > Zobellia sp. B3R18. The sequence goes on from NZ_JAHKQG010000010.1 coordinate 30,930, forward strand.
TCTAAGTGCGGAAATCGTCTAGGATTTCTATAGGTTTTAGTGTGGAAGTTTGTTTCTAAGCACGCCATAGGCAAATGTGCCAAGCGTGGCGGCCGCTATAACAATGAGCATACTAAAGAACCCAGCTCCTAAGAGTATATACATAGGGCCCGGGCATGCACCCGCTAGCGCCCATCCTAATCCAAATATGGTACCGCCCAATATATAACGGATAAAACTTTTATCTTTAGGGGGAAGATTTATTTCTTTCCCCTCTATACTTTTTACACGGAATTTTTTAATTGCCCACACGGAAATAGCTCCTAGTACCACGGCCGAGCCGATGATTCCATACATATGAAATGATTGAAACTTGAACATTTCAAATATTCGGTACCAAGAAACAGCTTCTGATTTAACCAATACAATGCCAAAAAATATACCAACAAGTAAGAATTTTAGAAACTTCATGCCTTAAAAAATTAGGGGTAATAGAAAGTGTGTCATAATAAGTCCTCCTGCAAAAAAGCCGATAACGGCAATTAAAGAAGGTAGTTGAAGGTTGCTTAAGCCGGTAATGGCGTGCCCAGAAGTACAGCCACCGGCATAACGGGTCCCAAAACCAACTAGAAAGCCACCTACTATTAAAACAGCCAGGCCTTTTAAAGTCAATACGTGGTTCCAATCATAGATTTCGGCCGGTAGCAAGGAAGTGCCGGCATTTTCAAAACCCAGTTCTTTTAGGTCCAATACGGTTTGTGGGTTAAGTTCTATAGCAGAACCATCCGATAGAAAGTTAACGGCAATAAAACCACCTATAATAGCACCAAGTACTACAGTAAGGTTCCATCGTTGCGCTTTCCAATCAAACTTGAAAAAATCGGAATATTTTCCAGCCCCTCCAATACTACAAAAAGTTCTTAGGTTAGAAGACATGCCAAAAGTCTTTCCAAAATAGATGAGAAAAACCATCACCAAGGTGATTAATGGACCAGAAATGTACCATGGCCAGGGTTGAAGTATGCTATCCATATTAAAAATTTGTACAAATGTAAAGCTAAAGCGTTTAGGGTAGTGTAATAGATGTTACATTGACAAGTTGTTTGTACTTTTACTTGGCTAAATCGGATTTTCTAATTTTCTTTTGTAGCCCATATTTACTGCATATATCTTTTATTAAATCTATATACCAATCTGCGGATAGAGGACTTATGACTATTTCTGATATTAAATCATTTAGATTTACGATTAAATTTTTTCCATATTTAAATTTTTCTGTGTTCCAGTCATAGGAAAATCCATGTCCGTATTTGACAACATGAATTAGTCTAATTTCATTTTCGTATTTATAAGCTTCATGTTTATGTGTTATAGGGTGCATTCTATTGCCATGAGGCATACTGTCTGTATCATAATTTATATAGTTAACTTCACTCAAGCTTAAATTTTCTGGGGTGTGTTCAAAGGCATTTTCGATTTTGTGTATATTCGATTTAATCATTATACCTTTATTGAAATCTGAATAAATTTTCCATAATGCTGAGGATTCAGAATCATATTTATTCCAACAACAAACACAACTTACAGATTTAAATTTTCTATCAGCGTCAATGCTTATTTTTACTTTTTCATCTAGTTCTTCTTCTGATAACTTAGGTAAATTAGCACTCAATGAACGCTGTTTCTTAAAATTTCGCTTTCTACGTTCTATATTAAATTTTGACGTAGTTCCTTCAAAATGGTCTTCTAGTTTATCCAGACGACAAAAAAATAAAGAGTTTAAAGAAAGTAGAGATATGAATTTGGTAAGGTCTAAGTATTTAGCAATGGTATAATTGGTTTTTGGGTAATATACCAGGCTGGAATCTACTACGGATTTGATTATAGGCATTGCGGTGAATTATTTAAGGGTTAGTAGACTATAGTCTTTGTCTAAAAGTTTTATTGTTTACTTAATAACTGGTCCAGTTTAGATTCTATTCTATCCAGTTGATCTGGAATATCCAATATTCTCTTTATTTTAGAGATATCAGTATCAGTCTGAATAGGAATATTTAATTTATTCGCCTGAGATATGATACTGTTGTCATCAAGTAATACAGGAAGTTCGCCTTCTATTAGATAATCATTGTTAATATTTGGGAATGTGTTTACTATTTTCCTAACCATATTGGTGTTAAGTTTTGATTTTCTCCTTGGGTCTAGCACGTGATATACGGAAGAATGGCTTTTGTACCCAAGTTTTTGGCTAAAAGCATTGGCGGTTAAATTGAGTGCATTTAAAACTGTTTGAAGTTTTTCTGAGTCAGATTTTTTGTTCATAATACAGGTTTTTAAATAATTGTTTACACAAGTAAAATTATAATATTATTGTGTAAACACAATAAAAATACAATATTATTTGTGTTAATGATGTTTTGGTGTGATTTATAGTAAAGTCGGGAAGGTTTCGGACAAATGGACGGTTTTAAAAGTAAAAAACCCCTAGAAACGGGTGTTTCAAGGGGTTTTGAAGTGATCCTGACAAGATTCGAACTTGTAACCTTCTGATTCGTAGTCAGATGCGCTATCCAGTTGCGCCACAGGACCAATAAAAAGTATTCAGTTAGATTTTCCAAAAGGGAAATAAAAAGGAACTTATTACAGCCAGCTTTTTATCTAACGGGGTGCAAATATATTTCTTTTTACATTTACGGCAAAATATAAGTTACATATTAAATGGATTTAAAAACCTTTATTAGAGATATAGACAATTTTCCGAAGGAAGGAGTCGTCTTTAAAGATATAACACCGCTGTTGGCAAATGCCCAGGCCATGCAATATACATTAGATAAACTTCTTGAAATGGTGGGTGATGTTCCTATAGATAAAGTAGTAGGAATGGAAAGCCGCGGATTTTTTTTCGCACCTCTTTTGGCGCAAAAACTAAATGCCGGATTTGTTCCTGTACGTAAGCCAAACAAATTACCTGCAGCAAAAACCAGTCAGACTTATGATTTGGAATATGGTACCGATACCTTAGAGATTCATAGCGATGCAATTCTCGCCGGCGAAAAGGTACTGGTTCATGATGATGTGCTGGCTACAGGTGGCACAGCAAAAGCTACATGCGATTTAATAAAGCGTCTGGGCGGTGAAATAGTTCAATGTAACTTTTTAATTGAACTCGACTTTTTAAACGGAAGGCATAAATTAGGTGATATTCCTATGAGGGCTCTTTTGAATTATTAGTCCAATGCCCGGGTGGTAACAAAATAGCGCCAGCCAATTAAAGCCATCTGAAGTTTTGAAGCTTTAGAAAGGTCTAGACCTTTTTTAGAAAAGGAGGGGAGTAGTAATTGGTTTACTTTGGCAAGAAATTTAAAAAATGCTTTTTTCATCTGCTAGTTTATCTCATCTACTAACTTATTGAAAATAAAGTAAAAGACCGTCATATGACGGTCTTTTTATTATATAGGCCTATATGATTTAACTTACGCTACTATCGTGATCAGCGATACTAGAATTAATAATAGAAGTTTAGCAAGTGTAATCATAATTAGGGGTTTTTAGGGTTAATAGATAGCTGGTAATAATCGATTATCCAATCAAGATAATTAAAAGAAATGTGCATTTCCTAATGAATTGATACGAATTATTCAATTTGAATGCGGTTTTATAAGCGTATAAATGAATTAAGTTTATAATTTGAAAATTTACTCTTCAGTAAAGTTTTAAATTGAAATTTAAATGAGCTTAAAGTGTTCTAGAGTGTAATGTGTGAAGGGGTGTTTTTAGAGCTGTTTTATTTTTTAAGCATAGTTTTGGTTAAGAATTGATGTTTTTTGGGTAAAACCATTTTGGGCAGTAAGTTGTTTTACAGTAAATGATGCTTGGCTGGCCTGGAAAGAAAGCTATCAATAAGTTAAAATGTTATATATCTTTGTTCCATAATACCCTGAAACCAGTACATGCAAAATCTTCTTTTTATTGTTCTAGGCCTAGCACTTTTAATTTCCGGCGGTAACTGGCTTTTAAAATCGGCTGTGGCACTTTCATTACGATTGAATATTCCAAAAATTGTTATAGGTATGACGGTGGTGTCCTTTGCTACCTCCGCTCCTGAGCTTATTGTTAGTATTAAAGCTGCTCTTGATGGTTTCCCGGATTTGGCATTGGGCAATGTAGTAGGGTCCAATATAGCCAATTTAGGACTGGTATTGGCGGTAACCGTACTTATGGGAAGTATAGATGTGCGTAAGACATTTTACACAACAGATTGGCCTGTTATGATGGTTGCGTCATTGCTTTTTTTCGGGTTTATATTTTTTGATGGAGAATTACAGCAGTATGAGGGAATAATTATGGTTGTAGGTTTATTTCTGTTCTTGGTGTATTTACTCCGTTTTCAAAAGCAGGCCGTTGAGGATGAAGCGCCCGAAGATGATGAACCTTTGCCTTTATATAAATTGGTATTGTTTTTAGGACTTGGGGGTACAGCGCTTTGGGGCGGCTCGGAACTGCTTATTAACGGGGCTGTAGGTTTGGCTACACTATACGGTGTTAGTGAGCGTGTAATTGCAGTAACGGTTGTTTCTGTTGGTACAAGTATACCGGAATTGGCCGCATCTGTAATCGCAGTTATTAAAAAAGAAAAAGCAATCTCCTTAGGTAACCTTCTTGGGTCCAATATTTTTAATCTTCTAGCGGTATTGGGAATCACTTCTATAATCACCCCTATTAAAGTGGTAGATGAAGGGTTGTTGAGTAATGATATTTTTTGGATGCTAGGTATTTCTTTTCTTATTCTTCCTTTGGTGTTCATTCCTAAAGGTTTGCGTTTGGGATGGCGAGACGGGTTGGTTTTGTTAGCTTGCTATATCACCTTTGTTTATATTACGGTTTCATAAGTCTCTTTTCTGCTTATTTACAATTTCCTAAAGATTTCTATATCTAATCGTATAGATATGGTAACTTAAATTAACCCTTGGCTAATATGTGTTTTGTTGTTTTAGTGTCAAATTAAAAACCACTAAAATGAAAAAAATGAAATTGTTGTCAATGGCCGGATTATGCTTTTTATCCTTATTTACTTCTTGCGATAAGTTAGATGATTTTATCGGAGGAGGAGCTCAGGACAAGGAGCGTAAAGAGCCATTGGTAATAGCGCACAGGGGCGCACAGTCTATTTACCCTGAACATACCTTAAAGGCTTACGCAAAAGCTATTGAAATGGGGGCGGACTATATAGAGCCAGACTTGGTTATGACCAAGGATAGTGTTTTAGTTGCAAGACACGAACCGTTTATCTCGGGTACCACCAATGTTGCGGATTTACCGGAGTTTGCTGATTTAAAAACTACCAAAAACTTAGACGGAAAGGAAATAACGGATTGGTTTGTGTCCGATTTTACTTTGGAGCAAATCAAAAAATTAAAGGCTAAGCAGGCCCGTTCCGATCGTTCTAATAGTTTTGATGGTATGTTCCAGATTCCAACTTTGGACGAAATCATCGCCTTGGCAAAATCAAGAAAAACTACAAAAGGAGAAAAAGTAGGGATATATCCAGAAATGAAGCATCCGTACTTTCACAATCAATTGGGGCTTGCTATTGAAGATGCTTTGTTAGAGAAGTTGTCCGAAGCAAAATTAAATTCTTACCATTCGCCTGTATTTGTACAGTGTTTTGAGGTGGCTCCTTTGCAGTACATCAACTCAAAGTCAGATGTAAAGTTGGTTCAACTTATATCAACCTATAATGTAAATGCAGATGGTACGTTAGATTTTAATGTTCCTGAGGGCGATTTTATTTCGTATGCCGCTCCTTTTGATTTTTATGCCAATGGGGATGCTAGAACTTATGAGTATTTCTCTACGGAAGAAGGTATGCGCTTTGCTTCTGAATATGCAGATGGTATAGGACCATGGAAACCTTTTGTAATTTCCTTTTCGAGGGATGAGAGTGGGGCGATTACTGTTCTGCCAAAAACCGATTTTATTGATTTGGCCCATAAGTATGATTTAGATGTACACCCTTATACCTTTAGAAACGAAGATGAGAAGTGGAGCAAGGGTAATGCTCAAGCTGAATATCACTTGTTCTTTGATGCCGGTGTAGATGGTGTTTTTACGGATTATACGGATGAGGCCGTAAATGCAGTGCGTACTTGGGAAGGATTTAAGGAGGATTAAATTCTCCTATTAAAATAACTAGATGTAAAAAAAACGTCCGAACCCATGGGTTCGGACGTTTTACATTATGTCAACAACAAAAAAATTATATGCAATTATACATCTGCAGACTTAACTGTCTTGATGATTCTACCTGCAATTTTGTATGGATCACCGTTAGAAGCTGGTCTACGATCTTCTAACCAACCTTTCCAGCCTTGTTCAACTGTAATGATTGGAATACGTATAGAAGCACCTCTATCTGAAATACCATAACTAAAGTCGGTAATAGAAGCAGTTTCGTGAAGACCGGTCAAACGTTGGTCGTTAAATTCACCGTAAACGGCAATGTGCTCTTTTACTACTGGACGGAAAGCCTCACAAATTTTCTCGTAAGTTTCTTTATCGCCACAAGTTCTTAATGTGTTGTTAGAGAAGTTGGCGTGCATACCAGAACCGTTCCAATCCATGTCTTTTCCTAATGGTTTTGGGTGGTACTCAATATAGTAACCATGTTGCTCTGTTAATCTATCTAAAAGGTATCTAGCAACCCAGATTTCATCTCCGGCTTTTTTAGCGCCTTTAGCAAATAATTGAAACTCCCATTGTCCAGAAGCAACCTCTTGGTTAATTCCTTCAAAGTTCAATCCTGCATCAATACAAAGATCAGCGTGCTCTTCTACGATATCTCTACCGTGAGTGTTTTTACCACCTACGGAACAGTAGTACATTCCCTGTGGAGCAGGGTAACCACCAATAGGGAAACCTAAAGGAAGTTGAGTGGCCGTATCCATAATAAAGTATTCTTGCTCAAACCCGAACCAGAAATCGTTATCATCATCATCAATAGTTGCTCTACCGTTAGATACATGTGGTGTCCCATCGGCATTTAAAACCTCGGTCATTACCAAGTATGCATCTCTACGTGCAGGATCTGGGTAAATGGCAACTGGCTTTAATAAACAATCTGAAGATCCACCTTCTGCTTGTCTTGTTGAACTTCCATCAAAAGACCACATTTCACAATCTTCTAATTTTCCTCCAAAATCGTTTACGACTTTGGTCTTGCTACGCATGTTCTGTGTAGGGAAATATCCATCCAACCAGATGTACTCTAATTTAGTTTTGCTCATAATTACGGTAATTAATTTTAAATTTAAAGACAAACAAAAATATGTTTTTTGTTGAATTATACTAATTTTTAGGGGGGTAAATATCAAAAAATTGAGTATAATTTAGGATAGCCCTATTTTTGACAGGGTATTTTGTGGTAAGTTGATTATTTTAAGTTTTTATTATTAAATCGTTAATCCTTATTTTAGCCGTTCAAAATTTTGTAAAAGTATGTCTAGACAGCGATTTGATGCTATTGCCGAGAGCAGAAAGAGAGAGCGTATAAATGTTGATGAAAAGGGCCGTAGATCGGAGCTTTTTGCCAGCAACGTCTTCAATAGTGAACGAATGTTGCAATATCTTACCAAAGATGCATTGGCAAGTGTGCAGGGTGCTATTTTTTCAGGTTCAAAAATTGATAGAAAAATAGCGGACCAAGTAGCCGAGGCTATGAAATGTTGGGCTATTGAAATGGGGGCAACCCATTATACACATTGGTTTCAACCGCTTACCGGAGCTACAGCGGAGAAGCATGATGCTTTTTTTGATTTGATGCCTGATGGCAGGGCTTTGGAAAAGTTTGGCGGCGGACAATTGGTGCAGCAGGAACCAGATGCTTCCAGTTTTCCCAGTGGAGGAATAAGAAATACTTTTGAGGCAAGGGGGTATACGGCATGGGATCCAACTAGTCCCGCGTTTGTGTATGATACTACCCTATGTATACCTACAATTTTCGTTTCCTATACGGGAGAGGCTTTAGATAATAAGGCGCCTTTGTTACGTGCGCTAAGTGCGGTTGATGAAGCGGCAACGGCAGTTGCCCGATACTTTGATAAAACCGTGGTTAAGGTAAACGCAACATTGGGATGGGAACAGGAATATTTCCTAATAGACAAAGAACTTGCTTTTTCTCGCGTAGATATAAATTTAACCGGTCGTACTTTGGTGGGGCATTCTGCGGCTAAAGGTCAGCAGTTAGATGATCATTATTTTGGCGTAATACCGCTACGGGCCATTAATTTTATGAAAGAGTTGGAGGTGGAGTGTATGCGCCTTGGTATTCCGGTTAAAACAAGACATAACGAGGTGGCTCCCAATCAGTTTGAGTTGGCCCCGGTTTTTGAGGAAGCCAATTTAGCGGTGGATCACAACCTTCTTTTAATGGATGTGATGGATCGTATAGCCGATAAACATCATCTAAAGGTACTTTTTCACGAAAAGCCGTTTGCCGAGATTAATGGGTCCGGTAAACATAATAATTGGTCATTGGCCACAGATACGGGAGTAAACCTTTTAAGTCCGGGTTCTACGCCCATGAAAAACCTTCAATTTTTGACCTTTTTTATAAACACGATAAAGGCGGTTGATACGTATGAGGAGTTGTTGAGGTCTTCCATTGCATCGGCTAGTAACGATCATAGGTTGGGGGCAAATGAAGCACCACCGGCAATTCTATCCATATTCGTAGGTAAGCAGTTAGGTAGTGTTCTAGATGAGTTGGAGGGAGTCTCCAAAGGCAAATTATCACCGGAGGAAAAAACAGAACTTAAACTCAACGTAGTTGGGAAAATACCGGAAATATTACTGGATAATACGGATCGTAACCGTACATCGCCCTTTGCGTTCACCGGAAATAAATTTGAGATGCGAGGCGTTGGTTCAAAGACCAATTGCGCCAAGCCTATGACTATTCTGAACACCATAGTCGCTAAGCAACTACAGGACTTTAAAAAGGAGGTAGATGCATTGGTAGACAAAAAGAGCCTGAAGAAAGATGAGGCTGTTTTTAATGTACTCCGTGAGTATATTAAAACCTCTAAGCGCATTCGTTTTGATGGCGATGGCTATAGCGATGAATGGGAAAAGGAAGCAAAACGAAGAAAATTAAGTAACAATAAAAATACGCCGCAAGCCTTACAGATTCTGACCTCAAAGGAAAGTCTGGACCTTTTTGAGTCTATGGGCGTTATGAGTGAAAAAGAGGTTGCTGCTAGACAGGAAGTAGAGCTAGAGGCCTATATATTACATATTCAGATAGAAGGTAGGGTTTTTAATGAATTGGTGTACAATCATATAATTCCATCGGTTGTTGAGTATCAGAATATGTTGATTAAGAATGTTTTGGGCCTAAAGGAAATCTATGGTGCGGCACACCGTAAGTTAACAGACGGACAGTCCGGAATTATTGAGCAAATAGCGGAACATATTGCCGAGCTAAAAAAACAAACGGATGCTATGACCGATGCTCGAAGAAAAGCCAATAAATATACGGACACCCATAAAAAAGCTTTTGCATACAGTGATAATGTAAAACCTTATTTTGATGAGATAAGGATGCACTGTGATAAGCTGGAAAGGTTGGTAGATAATCGCTTTTGGCCATTAACCAAGTACAGGGAGTTATTGTCTATTAAATAAAGGCATGGTATAGGTATTCAGTGAAAATTCTTCTGTATTTAAGAACTTTTGGAAAGTTTTTTTTGTCAAGCAAGGATTATTCGGTGAATACCTTATTTTTGCCAAAAAGCCGTAATAATGAGTTCGTCTACTAGTGAAAGATATAGCCAAAGAGGGGTTTCGGCCTCAAAAGAAGATGTGCACAATGCCATAAAAAACATTGATAAGGGACTCTTTCCAAAGGCGTTCTGTAAAATTGTTCCGGATTATTTAACCAATGATGAAGACTATTGTTTGGTAATGCACGCAGATGGGGCAGGAACAAAATCTTCGTTGGCCTATATGTACTGGAAAGAGACCGGAGACTTATCCGTTTGGAAAGGTATAGCACAAGATGCCCTTATCATGAACATAGATGATCTTATCTGTGTGGGAGCTACGGATAACATTATGCTTTCCTCTACTATTGGGCGTAATAAAAACTTGATTCCGGGAGAAGTTATATCCGAAATCATAAACGGCACCGAAGAACTCATAAAAGATTTGGCATCCCATGGGTTGACCATTCGTTCTACGGGGGGAGAAACTGCAGATGTAGGTGATTTGGTTCGGACTATTATTGTAGATTCTACGGTTACGGCGCGTCTAAAGAAAGCAGATGTCATAGATAATGCCAATATAAAGGCAGGAGATGTTATTGTTGGTTTGGCCTCCTTTGGTCAAGCAACCTATGAAAAGGAGTACAACGGGGGTATGGGCAGTAACGGGTTGACTTCTGCGAGGCACGATGTTTTCTCTAAATATCTTGCTGAGAAATATCCAGAGAGTTTTGATGCTTCCGTACCAGATGATTTGGTGTATTCAGGGAGCACAAAATTAACGGATAAAGTTGATGAAAATGTACCATTGGATGCGGGTAAATTAGTATTGTCACCTACCCGAACGTATGCACCTATCGTAAAGAAAATTTTAAACAAATATTCTTCCCAGGATATTCATGGTATGGTACACTGTAGTGGTGGTGCGCAAACTAAAATTCTACACTTTGTAGATGAGCTTCATATTATAAAGGACAATCTTTTTCCTGTGCCACCTCTGTTTAAATTAATTCAAGAACAATCCGGTACGGACTGGAAAGAAATGTACCAGGTGTTCAACTGTGGTCATCGTCTTGAGATTTATACCAGTGAAGCCGTAGCCAAAGATCTTATTGCAATTTCCGAAAGCTTTGGTGTAGATGCTCAAATTGTAGGTAGGGTAGAGGCAAGTCCTTCTAAAAAACTGACCATAGAGAGTACTTATGGCAAGTTTGTCTATTAAAGCATACGAATCGTTTCAATACTTCGTTTTCTATAGTAAACAGTAGTACTATGGAGAGAAAACAGTTCTTAAAAACCCTAGGGGCCAGTGCAGCTTTTGCCTTGGCTTTTCCATGTTTACATGGCTGCTCTAGTGACAGTGGCGATGATGGGGAAGCAGAGGGAAACACCCCAATACCTACTGGAATAGATTTCACTCTTGATTTGGACGCTCCGGAAAATGCGAAACTAGCCAGTAATGGCGGTTTTGTTTTGAAAAATTTAGTGGTGGTGGCTAAAAATTTGGAAGGAGAATTTGTTGCAGCCAGTCAAGTTTGTAGTCATCAGGGATATGAAGAAGTGCGTTTTGCCAATTTGCATGGAGGTATTTTTTATTGTGATGTGCATGGTTCGCAATTTGAGCAAGATGGTACTCCAAAGAACAAGGTAGACAGTGCTACACCCAAGGCATTGAAAATTTTTAAAACCGAATTAACGGATAATATGCTACGCGTATTTGAATAAATGGCATTGAATTTGTTTTAACCCAGATATGAAAAAGGTCGTATTCTTACTATGCATGAGTTTTGTTAGTTCTCTTTTTGCCCAAAATTGGCAAGAGAACTATACAGAAGCCCAAGCTCTGGCAAAAGAAACCAACAAAAACCTATTATTGGTTTTTGCTGGGTCAGATTGGTGTGCGCCTTGCATAAAACTGGAAAAGACTATTTGGGAATCTGCAAATTTTAAACAGTTTGCAAAGACGGATTTGGTGCTCTATAAGGCGGATTTTCCGAGAAAGAAAGCCAATAAGCTTAGTAAGGATTTAGTTATTCAAAATGCAGATTTGGCAGAACAATATAACCCACAAGGGCATTTTCCTTTGGTTGTTCTTTTAAATGAAGAAGGTAAGGTTTTAGGGAATACAGGGTATCTTAAACTTACTCCGGAAGCGTATGTAAATCACTTAAAGACTTTTTTAAAGTGAGGAAATTACTATGCATAATATCTTTTTTTTGTCTTTTGAGCAATTTTGCTCAGGAGAAAAAACTGGTTACCGTACATAAGGCCATGGAGCTTATGGGTACCCGGTTTGATATAACCGTTGTTTCCGCCAATGAGGATTTAGGTTATATAAATATAGAAGAGGCTACTGCGGAAATTAAGCGTATTGAGAATATGATCTCTGCATGGAACCCGGAATCAGAGACTTCATTGATCAATTCAAATGCCGGAATAAAACCGGTAAAAGTAAGTCTGGAATTATTTATGTTGATAGAGCGGGCCAAACAGATTTCTGAAATAACGGATGGTGCTTTTGATATTTCTTTCGCTTCTATGGATGTCGTTTGGAAGTTTGATGGGTCAATGGCAAAAATTCCTACTCCGGAAGAAGTTAGCGCTTCCGTGAAGAATGTAGGCTATGAAAAAATAATATTGAATCCTGTAGATCATACCGTATATCTAAGTCAAAAAGGTATGAAAATATCTTTTGGGGCTATTGGTAAAGGGTATGCGGCGGATAAGGCCAAGGAGCTTTTAGTGTCCAAACAAGTGTTGGGAGGTATCATCAATGCCGCTGGAGACCTTACTACATGGGGTACAAAAGCAACTGGAGAAAAATGGCTGATAGGTATAGCCAATCCATTGAGTGATGAAAAAATATTTTCTTGGCTGCCCATTGTTGAGTCCTCAGTAGCCACATCGGGGAATTCTGAAAAATATGTTCTTTTTGATGAGGTTAAATACTCGCATATTATAGACCCTAGAACCGGTTATCCTACAACAGGGGTCAACAGTGTTTCTATTTTCGCCAAAAGCGCAGAATTATGCGATGCACTGGCAACTGCTGTGTATATTATGGGTAAAGAAGATGGTCTTGCGCTAATAAATCAATTGGGCGGTACCGAGGTTATTCTGGTAGATGCCAGTAATGAAATCTATAAAAGTAGTGGTATTTTGTTGAATGATTAGAAACCATAATTCTGGGGTGTAAATATGTTATGGAATATATCCCATAGTCTTTGAATCGGTTTCTGAATGTATTTGCCTGCTGCGTCCTTCTTTTAATAAGTATACGGAATCACTCATTTCTATGATTTCTCTGTAAAAATGGTCGGTCAAAATTATGACCTTGTTTTTCGATTTTACTTTGATTAGTTGTTTTATCCTTTCTACATATACAGGAGCTATAAATGAAAAAGGCTCATCTAATAAGATTATTTTTTTATTTGAATCAATTGTTAAATAAGTTTCTATGACTCGTCGCTCGCCTGAACTCAACTTGTTTACAATTGTTTTTTCATACTTCTTAAACGATGGAAAAAGGGTAGTGAACGAATTCCAGTCCGAGTCAAAGAGGGAAAATGCCTTGTTTAGTTTTAAGTTTGATGGGAGTAACCGGTGTTGGGGTAAATACGCAGCTATTCCTGTTTTGTATAGTTCTTTTTTTAAATGATTGCCATCAATTCTGATATTGGAATATTTTGCAGTCAAGGTTCCAAACAAAATTTGAATCAAAGATGTTTTTCCGCTCCCGTTTCTTCCTAGTATTCCTGTAATCTTTCCTGTTTCGGCCTTAAGGTAGACACCGTACAGAATTCGTCTGTGTTTGAAACTTAGCTCTATATTGTCTATTTCAACTATCAAAATAGAAAATTAAGGATTGTAATGGTGATTATTGTATGAAGGATATCCATGCAAAAACAGAGAAAGAACAATTGACCGGGGGAGATTCCAAAGTTTTTATAAAAAACGAGTTTTTGCGATAATGAGCGTGAAAAAGTAAAAAGAAAGTACAGAAAGAATAAGATAAATTTTGCAATCAGAATTTTTATTGATGCCTCAGGAAGGCTGGTGGGTTCAAGGGAGAAGTACTGGATTAAGGTGATTATTATGGAAAAAACCATCAACGACCGGTAAAAGATAAAAGCCAATCGGTAAGTACGTAGATGGAAAATGCTTTTCATCAAAATAAAGGGATATCAATAAATGTACAAATTTGTCGTAAATTCGCAGCACAAGTGATGTAAGATAATGATAGATAAACTCAATATTGTTAAACAGCGTTTTGATGAGGTTTCTGACCTAATTATTCAACCGGATATTATTTCCGATCAGAAGCGCTATGTAGAATTGACTAAAGAATATTCAGACCTGAAGGAACTGGTCGGTAAGCGGGAGCAGTACGTAGAGCTTATGGACAATATTCAGGAGGCTGAGGAAATAATAGCGGACGGTAGTGATGCGGAAATGGTGGAAATGGCCAAAATGCAGCTAGAAGAAGCAAAAGGAAACCTGCCCCAGCTAGAGGAGGAAATAAAATTGATGCTTATACCTAAGGATCCAGAGGATGCCAAAGATGTGGTAGTGGAGATAAGGGCAGGAACCGGTGGCGATGAAGCCAGTATCTTTGCTGGAGATTTGTTCCGTATGTACACCAAATATTGTGAGAACAGGGGTTGGAAGACCAATGTTATTGATTTAAGTGAAGGTACAAGCGGCGGTTATAAGGAAATTCAGTTTGAGGTAACCGGGAAAGATGTTTACGGGACACTTAAGTTTGAGGCGGGCGTTCACCGTGTACAGCGTGTGCCCCAGACCGAGACCCAGGGTAGGGTGCATACCAGTGCCGCAACGGTAATGGTTTTACCAGAGGCGGAAGATTTTGATGTACAAATAGATCCTAAGGATGTACGGATAGATTTTTTCTGTTCTTCAGGGCCTGGTGGGCAGTCTGTAAACACCACATATTCGGCGGTGCGTTTAACACACATTCCTACCGGATTGGTGGCGCAATGTCAAGATCAGAAATCGCAGCATAAAAACAAGGATAAAGCTTTTAGAGTACTGCGTTCACGTCTTTATGACCTTGAACTGGCCAAAAAGCAAGAAGAAGATGCGGCAAAACGTAATTCCCAGGTAAGTAGTGGAGACCGTTCGGCAAAGATTAGAACGTATAACTATCCGCAAGGACGGGTTACTGATCACCGTATTGGTTTAACTCTCTATGATCTGCAAAATATAATTGATGGTGATATCCAGAAAATCATTGATGAACTTAGTTTTGTAGAAAATACCGAAAAACTAAAAGAAGCTTCCGAAATTTTCTAAGCCTCTTTATTCTTGAAAACTCTAATATAATAGCGTAGCGTTTCTATGACTACAGAACAACTTGTTGCCCAGATTAGAAAAAAAAAGTCGTTTTTATGTATTGGTCTTGATACCGATCTAGAGAAAATTCCGCCTCATTTACTTGAAGAAGAAGACCCGATATTTGCTTTTAACAAGGCGATTATAGATGCTACGCATGATATTTGTGTCTCCTATAAACCCAACATTGCTTTTTACGAAGCCTATGGTATAAAGGGGTGGCAGGCGTTAGAGAAAACAATAACTTATATCAATGCCAATTATCCGGAAATATTTACCATAGCAGATGCTAAAAGAGGAGATATAGGAAACACATCAACACGTTATGCCAAGGCATTTTTTGAGGACTTGGAGTTTGATTCGGTTACTATAGCTCCGTATATGGGAAAGGATTCCGTTGAGCCATTTTTGGCTTTTAAGGATAAGCATACCATACTATTGGCGTTGACCTCTAATGTGGGCGCTTTTGATTTTCAAACGAAGCTGGTAGAGGGTAAGGAATTGTATAAAACCGTACTTGAAACCTCAAAAACGTACAGCAATGCTGAAAATTTGATGTACGTAGTAGGGGCTACCAAAGCCGAATACTTGAAAGATATCCGAAAAATTATTCCTGAAAGCTTTTTGTTGGTGCCAGGTGTTGGCGCACAAGGGGGCAGTCTAAAGGAGGTCTGTGAAAATGGAATGAGTGAAAATGTAGGTCTTCTAATAAATTCTTCAAGAGGTATAATATATGCCTCAACGGGTTCGGATTTTGCGGACGCAGCAAGGCAGAAAGCTTTGGAACTACAACGCCAAATGGCCGAACTTTTATAATTTACGAAGAAATTACTTCATCATATTTTCTAGAACCCTTTGGATTTTTTCAGCTTTTTGCTCAAAAAATTCTACCAATTTGGCATCGGTATACTTCATGTCGCTAGCCTTGTTCAAAAAGGTCTGATACTGGTACTCTAAAAGTGAAATCGCGTTTCTGTTTGAAGCGATTGGAGTAACTGTTCCTACTTTGCAATATTGATTTTCCATAGTCTTAAATTCCTTTATTACAAATATACGCACGTAAATCATCTTTGGATCTCGATAATCGCTGTAGATAGCAAAAATTAAGTTGAATTGATGATTTATTAACAGTTACCAAATACAATGGTTGCGAATCTGTTTTAAGTCTTGTTAATAACTCATTTTTCCTTGCGGATATGTGATTTATTTTTTTGTTAAAACGATAAGATATTAACAATGGGCATCAGGGTTTGCAGTCGACTGTAAACCAGATTCTTAAGTTTTTTACGTTTTTCTTGAATTTTTCGTTTTTTCATGTCTTTGTGAATTATATTTTTTACTCAATTCTAAAATGGATCAAAAGATTTAATACATTACAAGATTCCCTAATGGGAGAAAACGAGAGAACACTTTGTTGAATTATGTAACATATCTAAACCAAGAATCGGATTCTTGGGTAACCTTTGTACATGGAGCTGGGGGCAGTTCTTCTATTTGGTACAAACAGCTAAGGGAGTTTAAAAAGCACTTTAATGTATTGCTTTTGGACCTTAGGGGGCATGGTGATTCCCAACCTGGTCTTAAGGACGCCTTTAACGATAAGTATACTTTTGATTACATTACGGAAGATATATTGGAGGTGCTTGATTTTCTTGAAATCCAAAAATCGCATTTCATTGGTATTTCATTAGGTACGGTACTGATAAGGAACTTGGCGGAAAAATATCCGGGACGTGTAGAGAGTATGGTGTTGGGCGGTGCAATTATTCGGTTAGATATGCGCTTTAGACTTCTAATGGGCTTTGGAGGCTTATTTAAATCACTGGTACCTTATATATGGTTGTACAAGCTTTTTACTTTTGCGATTATGCCAGATGGCAATCATAAAGAGTCTAGGTTGCTTTTTGTAAGGGAGGCCAAACGAATGTACCAAAAGGAATTTGTAAGATGGTACAAAATGGGTTCGCAAATCAATAGACTCTTACGTTTTTTTAGAGCTGGAGATATCAATATCCCCACATTATATGTTATGGGAGGTGAAGATTACCTTTTTCTTCCTTCCGTTAAGAAAATGGTTCAAAAACAATCTCAATCCAGTTTGTTGACTATTGAGCACTGTGGTCATGTGGTAAACGTGGAGCAACCACAACTTTTCAATCGTTTTGTAATAGACTTTGTTGCAGACGTAAATAGAGGTTAGTTTAGCAAATTGTAGTTCAATACTGTCATTAGGAACTATAAGAATTTGCTGATAGTATTTTGATTAATAGAATAAAAAAAACCGGTGCTCCCACCGGTTTTAAACTAACTAACTCAAAAAATTACTAACTCAAAAAATTCAGTATTTTAATATATAATTTTTACAATCAACAAGGTTGGTAAAGTTGTAATTTGTAAAGACTACTTATGAATTTAACGGGTTAATTTTCAAGTTATTGTAGGGTTTATGTAAAATATTATGCTTTAATCTTGGAGGCTAAAAACACGCCTTAAAAGGTCCGTTGTTCTAGAGGTGGCATTGTTCCTTATTTCCTTTTCTTCTACAGCTATCATGGTATAAACACCATTAAGTGCTTCTTGGGTAACATAATCCGTTAGGTCAGGATTTACTTTCTTTGTTAACGGTATGTTGTTGTATTTGGTAATAAGGTTGCTCCAAATTTTATCGGCCCCTACTTTGCTAAAGGAATTCTTGATAACGGGATTAAATTTAGCGTAAAGTTGTGTTTGCGTAGCTGAGGTTAAATATTGTGTGGCTGCATTGTCGCTTCCCAATAAAATGTTTTTTGCATCGCTAAAAGTTATGCCTTTTACGGCATCAACAAAAATAGGGGTGGCTTCACCAACCGCATCTTCTGCGGCTCTGTTCAACACCTTTAACCCTTCATCTGCCAGACTTCCTAGTCCAATATCACGTAACGTCTTATCTACTTTTTGAAGTTCTTCGGGTAACAGAATTTTTACAGCTTCATTTTTTAAAAAACCATCTTCTTGGGTTAGTTTGCTTACTTGACTTTGAATGCCTTTGTCTAAAGCTTGTCTAAGGCCAGCGGCAATTTGGTCGTTACCTAATGCCGTTTCACCCTGAGGTAGTTGGTTTACCACCTGTTGTAGTTCGTGACATGAGGTTAGGCTCAGAGCAAAAAATAGTATAATTAGTTTTTTCATAGCTTTAATTTTTGATTTTTGCTGCAGTAAAGAGATAGAGGAAACACAACCCTTTATAGTAATGGCTGTTATAGATTTGTTATAAGATGTTCTTTAAATATATACTACGAAAAAATCACGGTCTTATTGTTGTAGACCATAGTCTTTCTAAGAATATGTAGTTTAACAGCTCTAGAAAGCACAATTTTTTCTAAATCACGCCCTTTGGCAATGAAATCTTTAATGCTGTGCGCATGGGTTACCGTAGTAACGTCTTGTTCTATTATTGGGCCGGCATCCAGTTCTTCCGTAACATAATGGCTTGTGGCTCCAATAATCTTTACACCCCGTTTAAAAGCGGCATGATACGGTTTGGCACCGGCAAACGCAGGTAGGAACGAATGGTGAATGTTAATGATGCGGTTGGGGAAATTGCTTATGATTTTAGGACTTACAATCTGCATGTACCTAGCTAGAACTATAAAATCTACTTGATGCTCTTTCAGCAGTTCCAGTTGCTTTGTTTCTGCCTGTTCCTTGGTTTCCTTGGTTACCGGTATGTGGTAATAGGGAATGTTAAACTGGTCAGCAATAGGTTTAAGGTCTGGATGGTTGCTAATAATGAAGGGAATTTCAACTTCAAGCTCACTAGAGTTAAATCTACTTAAAAGGTCATAAAGACAATGGTTGTATTTGGAAACAAAAATGGCCATCCTCGGTTTTACCCCACCTTCATGCATGCTCCATTGCATTTGGTACCTATCTGCAAGTTCTTTCTGAAACTCTTGTTTAAAGGTTTCGGTAGCAAATGAGGGGTCTTCAAAATCACTGTCCAAGCGCATGAAAAATACGTTGGCCTCCTTATCAACATGTTGGTCAAGATAAACGATGTTCCCTTTATGTTGGTGGATAAAGTTGGTGGTGGTACTTATAATCCCTGCTTGGTCAGGACAATGAATAAGAATAGTTGTTTTCAAAATCGATAATTTAAAATCCAAAATTAGAACTTTAAACTTACAATTTTAGTATGTTATAAAATTTAAAACAAAAATGAGGGGGAAGGTTTTCAATTAAAATAATTGGCACCTCCGTCCGGAAAAGAACTGCGCCATTTTTTAAATGACCGTCTAAAGCTCTTTATTTCGGTTCTTAAGAGGTTCAGGTACTCTTTTTCTTTTACGCCATCTTTTTCCAGGCCATTGCAATATGAGTTAATGTTGCGTATCATTATATTAATGAAACTGGCACTTTTCATACGCTCTATATGACAACCGCTAATTTCTGCGGAAGCAATTTTTTTTGGAATAAGAATAGCATCCGTTAATAGGGAATCTGCAATGCTATCTCTATGGCTATTAGATTGGTAGAGGTTAAGAAGGTCTTTGTTCAAAGAAACGTACGAAGCAATTTCCCTGCTCATATGGCAGAGTTCCAAGGCTTTTTTATAGACCGGTAAGGCGCGAAGGTTCTTGTAAGACATTTTTTCTTTAACTACCAATTTGGATTAATAAAGTTACGGCCAGATTTCAAGTTTTGTCTTTAGAATCAAAAGCTATTTTGTAATTTAGCTTTGGATAACAATCTATTTTTAAATTTTAGTTTCGATAATGAATATAGATGATTTAAACTGGAAAATACTCAAAAGACTTCAGGCAAACGCTCGCGAAACCTTTGCGGATATTGGTAGGCATGTAGGGCTTACGGCTCCCGCTGTGGCGGAGCGTATAAAAAAAATGGAGGATCTTGGAATTATTGAAGGCTATAACACCAAAGTCTCGCATGCAAAGACAGGTCATCATCTAAAAGCTATTATAACCTTGAGGGCTTTTATGGGGAAACTAAAACCTTTTTTGGAAACGGTAAAAACTTACAAAGAGGTGGTAAACTGTTATCGCATAACCGGAAACGAGAATATAGTTATGGAGGTGGTTTTAAAGGACCAATTTCATTTAGAGCGGTTCATAGATAAACTTATTCAATATGGAGAAACACGTACCCATATTATTTTGTCCAACGTGGTGTCAAGTGCTCCCATAGGCAAGAATACATTTTAATATAGTTTAAGCAATTAACTATTACCTAACAGCTATATTAAAAATAAGTGCCTAGAACTAGTAAAGAGTTTCTTATATTTAGCATTCCGGTTTTTTCGGAATTACGCTATAGAAAATGAAAACATTAGGATTTTTGCTAGTGCTACTATCGTCTTATGGGCTAATGGGCCAGATTAAGGTAGATGATACCGGTTATTCGGTAGAAGAATTGGTGAAAAACGTACTGATTAACAGTAATTGTGCGGAAACGGGTAATTACACGTCAAAGACAGGTCTAGCCGAGGGTCTAAATGGTATAGGATATTTTGAGGCAAATGGTTCCGATTTTCCGTATGAAGAGGGTATTGTATTAAGTACGGGGAAGGCCAAGTTTGCCGAGGGTCCTAATGACAACATTCATGATGCAGGTAGCGAGCAGTGGCCTGGTGATGCCGATTTGAAATCCATAACAGGCTCCGATATACTTTTCAATGCTTCTTACCTACAGTTCGATTTTGTTCCGCATACCAATCATATCAGCTTTAATTTTTTATTCGCCTCGGAAGAATATCAAGAAAACTATCAATGTACTTTTGGAGATGTTTTTGCTTTTATCCTAACGGATTCAAAAGGGGTGTCTACAAATTTGGCGGTATTGCCCAATAATAAACTACCGGTAAGTGTAACTTCTATACGTCCTGGTGTTGATGGGGAGTGCGGAGGAAAAAACATCGCCCACTTTGATAAAATAAATGGCGAAGATTCAGCTATTTCCTTTCATGGCCAAACTACAAGTTTAACCGCAGAATCTCCCGTAGTTCCCGGAAGTTCATATACTATTAAGTTGGTAATTGCTGATAATAGGGATTCTAAGGTAGATTCGGCCGTTTTTTTGGAGGCAGGAAGTTTTTCTTTGGGGTATGATTTAGGCGGGGACAGGACCGTAGAAAGTGGTAATCCTGCATGTATAGATGAAGTTATTGAATTAGACGCCACTGTAGAAGGGGTTACGGATTACAAATGGTATAAAGATGATGTTGAAATTGTGGATTGGTCAGGAACTGCTACTGTTAATGTAACCGAGAGTGGAGATTACCGCGTAGAACTGGTTTTTTCTGAATCTTGCGTGGCTTCTGGAACCTTAAAAGCAGAGTTTATTCCGGCTCCCGTTATTACGGAAGCACCAGCGGATTTAGTTTTTTGCGATATTGATGATGCTTCTGGAGAGGTGATAGATCTTACAGTTAATAGTCAACCTATGGTAGGTGGGCAAGATACCAACATTTATCAGGTTACGTATTATTCAACTCTAAAGGATGCAGAGGAGTTTAAAAATGCTATTGAAGCCCCAGAAACTTATGAGTTGGTAGATGAGTCCCAGACTATTTTTGCAAGAATATCTTCCGGGAGCAGTTGTTATAAAATTGCCTCTTTTGAGATTAATTTGCTCGGACTTAATTTTCAATCGGAACTTGAGGAAGAGTATGTTCTTTGTTTGGATGCCGAAGGTGAAACATTAGACCCGTTACCTGTTTTAAATACGGGACTTTCCGCTTCGGCCTATAGGTTTGCCTGGTATAAAGACACTATTTCTGCCGATAATTTAATAACCGGGGCAACGGATGCTTTTTACACAGCAAATGAGGAAGGAAATTATGTGGTGCAGCTTCAAAATATTGAATTGGGTTGTGAGTTTTCTATAGCTACTCAAGTAGTTAGCTCCCAACAACCCGAAGTTTTTGAAGTGGTCTTTGTTTCAGATCCTTTTACAGATAATAATACGGTAGACCTCATGGCGGAAGGAAACGGAAGTTACCTTTACAGTGTTGATGGTTTTGATTTTGTGTCGGATAATAGGTTTGAAAACCTAAGTCCAGGAGAGCATACGGCCTATGTGACGGACATTCATAATTGCAGTACGTTGTCCGAAGAATTCACTGTAGTAGATTTTCCTAGATTTTTCACCCCCAATGGAGACGGTGTTAATGATGTTTGGACCATTACAGGTTTTTCTCAAATAGAGAATCCGGATGTTAGTATTTTCAACCAGTATGGTAGGTTGTTGTATCAGTTAAACGGAAACATGGGCTGGGATGGGACTTTTAATGGGCAGGCGGTTCCGTCTAGCGATTATTGGTTTAAAGTGGAATACACAAAAGATGGGGTTCGGAAAGAATTTAAGAGTCACTTTTCTTTAAAAAGGTAATAGGGTGACCCTTTGTTAGGTGTGAAGACTCCCCTTTAGATACCATTTTTAAATTTTTTCAGTATCCAGTGTGTAAAAAACACAAACTTTCTATAGAAGAACGCTCTCTAATTGTTAATTTTAATTCATGGATTTGGATAAATTGAATGAGTACGCTCAAATTGCAATAGATAAAGCGGTTTTTTATATACCTCGCATTTTCTTAGCAGGGCTGATTTTATGGATTGGTTTTAAGATAGCCAAGAAAGTAGTAGAGCTCGTAAGGAAAGCCCTGGAAAAAACTGGGTTTTCGGAAACCCTCCGTCCATTTTTGTCTTCAATTGTAGGGGTGCTGCTAAAAGGTACGGTTCTGTTTATTATAGCAACCGTTCTGGGAGCGGACCTTACAGGTCTTTTTGCTATATTGGCGGCAGCAGCTTTTGCGGTAGGGATGGCATTGCAGGGGAGCTTAGGTAACTTTGCTTCCGGTATTTTAATTTTAACGCTTAAGCCTTTTAAGGTATCGGATTGGATTCAAGTAGACGATAAGTTTGGCCGGGTAGTGGAAATAGGCATTTTTAGTACGGATGTGCTCACTCCTGGTAATAAAATATTGATTATTCCCAACTCTATGATTACTGAATCCGTAGTGACCAATTATTCGGAAAAAGGAATGATCAGGTTGGAGTTAGAGGTTACCATGCCCTATGAAGAGAGCTTTCCTAAAGTAAAAAAGGTTTTGGAGAATGCCCTACAAGAAGTTTCAAAAATTCTACCTGAACCTGCACCGGAAATAGGAATCTTGGATTTTGATTCGCATAATGTGCAATTGATCGTAAGGCCGTTTGTGTTGCCAGATGATTTTTGGGAAGTAACGTTTAATGCCAATAAAGCCATTAAAAAGGCCTTTAGCGAACATGATGTTAAAGTGGCTTACTCGGAAGGTGTGGAAATAGGAAAAATAGGGGAGTAGCCTTGAATTAATTTTTTACTGCCCGCTCACGTTAAGCAAAAATCTATGAATGTCTGTCTTTTGGCTAGATTTTTGATGATTCAATTTTTATGAAAAGAATACTATTGTTACTGGCCTTTAGTGCTATGTTTATTGGTTCTGCCCAAAATATCACCTTAAAAAAAGGCGTGGTAATAGATTCCCTGGCAGTTAATGATACAATTCCGGAAACCTTCTCTTTGTACCTGCCAAAAAAGTTTGACGTTTCAAAAACATGGCCAGTGGTGTTTGTTTTTGATATGAACGGCAGGGGTAGACAGGCTTTGGCCATGTTCAGTGCTGCTGCGGAAGAACAAGGTTATGTTCTTGCGGCGTCTAATAATGTTAGTGATACCTTATCTATTTCAAAGAACATTTTGGTTACCAGTAGAATGTTAAATACGGTAGCCACTATGTTGCCCATTAGAAAGAACGGTATATATACTGGAGGTTTCTCCGCGGGTGGCCGTTTTTCTACTTTGGTCCCCACGTTCATAAAAGGTGTTGAGGGGGTAATTGCTTGTGGAGCTGCAGTAGCTAACGTTGAGGTGCTTACCAGTAGAAATCCGTTTCATTTTATAGGTATAGTGGGGGATGAGGATTTCAGTTATTCTGAAATGCTATCCGTAGAAAAAATCTTGAGTAAGATGAAGTTTCCTAATCAGGTATTGGTTTTTGAGGGAGGTCACCAATGGCCAAGTACAAAAGAACTTGGTTCTGCTCTCAAAATTCTGACCTTGGCGGCTATGGCAAAAGGTAGGACTCCTAAAGATGAAGCTTATATAGATGAGAGTTATAATGCGGATTTACTAAAGGTAAATAAATTATATACTACTAATAAACCTTTGTTAGCAGATGGTTGGTTAGAGGAAATGACGGAAATGTACCAACCTTTTGTCTCTTTAGATTCTATAAAGAACAGTAGAAAGACGCTTAGAAAAAGCAGGCTGTTCAGAAATCAAAATAGGGCGCAGAATTCAATTTTTTTAAAGGAAAGTTTTCTTAAGGACGAGTTTAACTATTACCTTGAAGAAGATATCCTAACCTATAACTACAACAATTTGGGGTGGTGGAAGTATCAGATGGAAGAACTTCAGAAATTTCAGAAAAATCCAAATATACTGCAGCAAAAAATGGGGAAACGATTGGAAGGCTATGTAAAAGCGTTGGTTTCCGATAATGTAGATATATTAAGTGCGGAGAGTCCTATTGATGGCGAAGCACTTAACTTTTTATGGATGTTAAAGACCGTAATTGAGCCGGATAATTTTGAGAGCTACTTGAAAATTATATCCTATACAGCTAAAACCGATGATTATGGAACGGCGCTTTTCTATTTGGAAGAACTTTTAAAAAGAGGGTATACCAACCGTGGTGAGCTCTACGCTCTGGAAAATACGGCCTTATTACGTATAACGCCAGAGTTTAATGAGTTGGTAGAGAAGTATTTAAAAGAAGCTAGGTATTCTATTTTTGAAGAGTAACCTTATGGGGTTATTTTAAGATGAGGAACCTCGTTTAAATCCCAATTTATGACCAAGCCTTGAGCTAAAGCATCCGTAACCTCTTTTCCGTATAAATACTCGCATAAATAAAGTGCGGCTTCAAAGCTTTTTGCGCCTCCTGCAGAAGTAATGTACTTTCCATCATGAACAAATAGAACACTGTCCGCAACTTTAAGAGAGGGAAACATTTCTTTGTAAGCTTCAATATCACTGGGAAAGGTGGTTGAGGTTTTTCCTTTCAGTATACCGGCTTTGGCTAAAACAAAAGCGCCATCGCAATGGCTGGTCATGAATAAAGCAGAGCTGTCTATTTTTCGTACAAAATTCAACATTACGGTATCTCTTAGGTCCGTATCTAAATGGTGTTCTGCGCTCGGTACTACCAAAATATCTATTGGGGGCAATTGATCCGTGGTATAGTCAAAATCCGGTAGTAGGCGTATACCTTCAAAAGTGGTAACGGGTTCTAAGGTGTTGGCTACGGTAAAAGTGTTCATAGCTTTTATATTTTTTCTGAATTTGGTATGCTGAAAAATATCGAACGGAGCGGTTAATTCAGTGTTGAAAGTGCCGTTCATGATTAGAAAAGCTACGTTATAGCAATCGGGTAATATTTCGGGTATAACTCTTTCCGTTTCGACTTTTATTTTGACTTCTTTTTTGGGTGAGTTGCACGAGAAAAACAAGGTTAGGGCGAGTAGGATGGTGTAAAGTGCTTTCATTTTATTCATTTGGGTTGCAATGTACAACCGGTTCGATTAGGTTAATTACTTAATGTTGTATTTTTGTTGCAAAAATTAAGTTTATGAGAATTCTTGTTTTATTTTTTTTCTTTATGATTATAGGTTGCAAGACCGATAAAAAGTATCATGATGCACCTGAGAAAAAAGAGGTGGTTCTTGAAACCGATGCCTTGCAGGCTATTTTGGATCATCAGAAAAAATTGAATGAGGAATTTAAGGATCCGGAAACATCGCCCTTACCAGACCGTTACCGAAAAGACTTTGAAGCATTGGATTTCTTTGCTCCCGACACCAATTATGTAGTAACCGCCAAGTTTGTACGTACACCTGAGGCGTTGCCATTTTTAATGCCCAGCACTACTGGTGAGGCATCTGAAGAAACCGTTTACGGTATTGCCCATTTTACATTAAATGGAAAGAACCGACAGCTAGAGGTGTATCAAAACAAAGAACTAATGCAGCAGGAAAAGTATAGGGATTATCTCTTTTTGCCTTTTACGGATAATACTAATGGAGAGCAGACGTACACAGGCGGGAGATATATAGATCTTTCAATACCTGATGGTGATACTATAGTTATTGATTTCAATAAGTCCTATAATCCGTATTGTGCCTATAATAAAAAGTTTTCCTGCCCTATTGTGCCCAGTGTGAATAATTTGGATACCGAGATTCGTGCCGGGGTAAAAGCTTTCGAACCTAATAAAAAATAAAGACCCCAACGTTAAACGTCAGGGCCTTTACTTGAATTAGCTTTAAATTATAAACACTTAACCGTTATAATTCTTTTTTAGAAAGAGTAGACCGCAGCCAACACGAAAGAAGAAAGACCTCCAATTGGGTTTCCATCATTGTCAATGAATACTTCTTCTGAAGCACTGTCTAATCTTAATTCTGGCTTGATGATCAAGTCACCAATAGTTGCGCTACCGGTAAGGGTTACAGCAAATACACTTGCATCGCCATCAGCATCTGATCCACCAACTGCTCCAAAGGAATCGGTTTCAGCAAAATATTCACCTCTTAAGCCTATTGAGAAGGTATCGGAAGTTGCTAACTGTGGGTAAACTGCAACACCTGCAAAGCTACCAATACCGTCATCTTCGTCACCATCAAAATAAGCAGCGTTCAGTCCTAGGAAGAAAGTGTCAGAAAGGTCAAAACCACCTGTGAAATCTACTTCATAAGAACCGTTATCAATTAAAAGGTTCAAATATTGACCGCTGTAGCCTAATTGAGCTCCCCAAGCGTACTGTCCTGTTGGGTTGAACTCTGTAAGGTCAGTTGGGTTCATTACCGCTAACATTAAGCTGAAATCATCAGATAAAGCAAAATCTGCTTTAAGACCGGTATGTGAAAACGGACCGTAAGAGAACAAGTAAGATGTGCTGTAGTTAAAGTTGGCAACCGGAGAGATAACCTCGTAACCTAAGAAGGTGTTAAAGTTACCAAAGGTTAATGTTACGGCATCACTTACATTCCAGTAAGCATACAATTGGTTAACAATGTTTCCTGTAGAAGAATACATTGGCGATGCAAAAATGGCATCCGTTCCTCTAGGACCAAAAACCAAATCGGCAACAAAACCTACTTTTTCACCTTCGTAAGCACCAATAACATTGGCCATACCTAAGGCAAATCCTGGTAGGTTAGCGAATGAGCTTCCTGGAGCTGGAGCATCTTCTCCGTTAGGTGCATTTAAATTTGCTCTATAATACGCATCAACAGAACCACTGAAAGAAAATTTTGGCTTTGATTCTTCTTCCTCTTGTGCAACAACCGCTGTTGCAGAGAAAAGTAGTATTGCTAGGAAAAATAGATTTTTTACGTATTTTGTATTTGTAATCGCTTTCATCTGAATTTTGTTTAGTTATCCCTGTGTGGAATGATTATTTTAATCTGTAAAGATTTTGAAAGGGTTATATAACGGAGCGTTCTGCAAAACGCTCCGTTTCTAATTAATATGATTATTAGTCGTTTATGAAATCTGGGTAAGCATCCATACCGTGCTCGTGAATGTCAAGACCTTCGATCTCTTCTTCTTTGCTCACTCTAAGTCCCATTACTGCTTTTAGTGTTCCAAGGATAGCGAACGTGCAAACTACACAGAAGGCACCTACGATCAATACTCCGTACAATTGGGTCATGAATTGCTCACCACCTGCTTTTGCTCCAAAGATTCCTACTGCTAATGTTCCCCAGATACCACATATCAAGTGAACTGCAACGGCACCAACAGGATCATCTAGTTTTAATTTATCTACTAGAGCAACACCTAAGACAATGATAAGACCGGCCAAGAATCCAATCAAGATTGCTTCGTTAGGAGACATAAGGTCCGCGCCAGCGGTAATACCTACAAGGCCACCAAGAATACCGTTAAGGAACATGGTTAAATCTAAGTTCTTATATAGTATGGTAGATAGGATAACGGCTCCAAAACCACCTGCAGCTGCTGCTAAACTTGTAGTTACCAATACAAGTGAAGTTAATTCTGGGTCGGCTGAAAGTACAGATCCACCGTTAAACCCGAACCATCCTAACCAAAGGATAAGTACACCTGCGGTTGCTAAAGGTATGTTATGGCCTGGTATGGCCTTAGGCTTACCGTTTTCGTCAAATTTACCAATTCGTGATCCTAGTAAGAAGATAGCAACCAATGCTGCCCAACCTCCTACAGAGTGAACCAAAGTAGAACCTGCAAAGTCATAGAAACCCCATGAATCCAAGAAACCACCACCCCATTTCCAAGCACCTACTATTGGGTAAACAAGACCTACGTAGATTACGGTAAAGATCATAAAGGCACCAATTTTCATACGTTCTGCAACGGCACCGGATACGATAGTTGCTGCTGTAGCTGCAAACATACCTTGAAACAAGAAGTCTGTCCACCAAGTGTAACCGCCATCTGCGTATTCAGGAGTCATTCCGTTTTCTGGAGCTGCAATACCAAAGCCTGCAAATCCGAATATACCTGAAGAACCTTCTTCAAAGCCTGGGTACATCATATTAAAGCCCCATGCGTAGTAAAGTAAAAGTCCACCTGTAATAATAAAGATGTTCTTAAATAATATGTTTATTGTATTTTTTTGTCTGGTAAGGCCTATTTCTAAAAAGGCGAATCCGGTGTGCATGAAGAATACCAAAGCGGTAGCCAACATCATCCAAACGTTATTTGCTGTAAATAATCCTGCGTCCATTTTCTTTAAAGTTTAGTTATTGGTTTTTTTTAGTTGATTCCAGCTTGCCCGCTTTCTTTGGTTCGTATTCTGTAAGCCTCAAGAACCTCGGAAACAAATATTTTTCCATCTCCAACATTACCGGTATAAGCTGCTTCAAGAATGGTATCAACCGTACGCTCAACAAATTCATCGGATACTACTATAGAAAGGTATCTTCTCTGAATGTCGCTCGTACTATAAGAGATTCCTCTATAGACATGACCCTGTTTTTCGTTTCCTACCCCCGTTACATCCCAGTAACTGAAGAAGTTCACCTCTATTTGATGAAGCGCTTTTTTTACGTCATCAAACTTCGATTTTCTAATGATTGCCTCGATTTGTTTCATAATAATTATATTAATTAGAGAAACAAATGTATGTTAAAATAATTAACACCCCATAAATTTTGGGGTGTTATGCTTTATTTTTATGTTTATGTGAAATTATACCCCTATTTTTTTGGGGTATCTTAATAAAATTTGTTCAAAATGTATTTTTGATGATATAAAATCAGAGAATCTAATGGAATATTGAAAAAAATGGATAAAAAATGTCATAAGGTTAGATAATCATAAGTTGATTGCCTAAAACTTTGAACTTTTGATAGGATAGAAAAAGGGTGAATAAAGGCCTTTAGACCAATTTTGACAACCAAAGGCCTAGTGCAACGGCCAAAATGCCAACAATAACACTAGAAATAAGATAGGTAAAGAAACCTATAAATTCCCCTGACGTTAAAAGTGAGTGCTTTTCAAAGGCAAAAGTGGAAAATGTAGTAAAGCCTCCGCAGAAACCGGTAGCGAACAAAAGTGTCTGGTTAGAGGTTAAATAATTTGTCTTAACAGAAAGACCTAAAATAAGACCTATTAGTAAACAGCCTAGAACGTTTACAATAAAAGTGCCTAGAAAGAAATGTTGAAAGTGATTGTTGAGTGATTTGGAAACCAGATAGCGAAGTATGCTACCTATGCCACCTCCAAAGAATACAAGTAACAATTGTTTCATCTGCGCAAATTACGTAAATAATTTGTCAGCTTGGTAATGCTTTTTGTGGATAGTTTTAAACGGCTTTCTTAAACTTGGAAGAAAGATTGTTAAGCGTGTAAACTTTAGATGATGCAGATTTGGATGCATTCTCTTCCGTCTTTTTTGCTCCATTAGATATTCCACTTAAGCTAAATACCATAAACAAAGCATTTGCCCCGATTAAAACTAAAAGTATTGTGAAGAAAGTCATCATTTTTTTACCCCTTTGGAATACATAACGCAAAATTACGCTATTTGTTATGTTATACGAGAAGAAATTACTTTTAGTCGTGAAAAGCGGTGTTTTTATCGAGACTATAAATATTGTCCTAATTTTTAAGGAAATGCTTAATAAAAAGTAGGATTACTACGAAGGATATGAATAAAAGTCCCACCCATTTAACCCCTTTGTAGTTTTTTGCGTGTAGTTTTTTGTCTTTTTTGTAGGACAAAAAGATAATTACGATAAAACAGATGGCAAAAAGCGCGGCAAAAACGATTTGTCCGGTGGTGAACATATTCTTTATTTTTATGCAAAATTACGCTATTATTGGCAGAAACTATTTTTAAATCAATACAACTATATATGAAAAACAAAATTAGTGCGGTAGCGCTTTTCCACAACTCGTTTGGGTTGGGGGTCTCAGAAACCATGCGTGCAGATTTAGGGGAAGCCAAGAACCTGCTTAGGTTTAATTTGATGGATGAGGAGAATCAAGAATATCTGGAGGCGGCAAGAAATAATGACCTGGTAGAAGTTGCAGATGCCCTTGGTGATATGCTCTACATCTTGTGCGGGACTATTCTTGAGCACGGTATGCAACATAAAATAGAAGAAGTGTTCAATGAAATACAACGTAGTAATATGAGTAAATTGGGGCAAGATGGTAAGCCTATCTACCGCGAAGATGGTAAGGTGTTAAAAGGCCCCAACTATTTTAAACCTAATATTGCGGAAATTTTGGAGAAATAATTCTACGTTTATGAGAATGAAAAACGGGTGCTAAATTTAGCACCCGTTTTTTTATCCTTTATAATAAGATGTTCACTTTATGTAAACGGTCTTATTTTAAAGCCCTACTCTCCAACCAAATGGGTCTTCGGCACGGTTGTATTGTATATCCGTAATGTCTTTCTTTATTTGAGAAGCAAAACTGTTTTCCAATTCCGGTAAATCATAATCTACACCTCTGTAGCCAAATGCGGAAATTGGTGAAACTACGGCAGCAGTTCCCGCTCCGAACATTTCTTTAAGTCTTCCGTTCTTGGCGGCTTCAACAACTTCGGCAACTGTAATCTTTCTTACTTCGGTCTTAATGCCTTTTTGTTCTGCCAGCTGCAAAATACTTTTTCGTGTAATACCGTCTAATATACGGTCACTTGTTGGGCCTGTAATTAAAGTATCGTCAATACGAACAAAAATGTTCATGGCACCGGCTTCCTCAATATATTCATGATTGTGGTCATCGGTCCAAATAACTTGATTGTATCCTTTTTCAACCGCTAATTGGGTTGGGTAGAACTGTCCGGCATAATTACCACCAGTTTTAGCATAACCTACGCCCCCGTTCGCGGAACGCGAATATTTTTCTTCAATAAGTACTTTAACTTTTCCGGAAAAATAGGACCCAGATGGTGCAAGGCATATTATAAATTTATAAGCATTTGCAGGAGAAGCGTGAAAACCGTTCCCGGAAGCAAACATAAAAGGTCTTATGTACATAGAGCTCCCTTCGGTCTGCGGAATCCATTTTTCTTCCAATTCCAATAGCGCCTTTAAGCCTTCCATGAAAAACTCTTCGGGTAATTCCGGAATGGCCATACGTTTTGCGGAGATGTTCAATCTTTTAAAGTTCTCCAACGGTCTAAAAAGCCACGTCTTGTTATTATCATCTTTGTAGGCTTTCATTCCTTCAAAAATAGACTGCCCGTAATGGAAAATTTTTGCAGACGGGTCAAGGCTAATGGGCTGGTAGGGAGTTATTTTTGGAGTTTCCCAAGCGCCATTTTTATAATCGCAGACCAGCATGTGATCAGTAAATACACTCCCAAAAGCGAGATTGTTAAAATCTACTTGTTCGATCTTTGATTCTTTTACCTTTTCAATGCTGATTTTTTGCATGGTCGAGTTCATAACTTTTTAAATTAAAGGATTAAAATTAACGATTTATCCTTACCTGTTCTTCTTTTTTCGTTGAAAAATGCCCAGTTTTGCGGTACTTATCTAATTTTTATAGGAAATGCGTGTATTTAACAATTTACTTGCGGTTTTTATGGTGGTTTTGGCCTGTAGTGGGCAAGAAACCAAAGAGATAACTTACAATGGCGTCAACTATAAAATGATTGGCGCGAATTTGGAAGCCTCCAATGCATTGACCAGTGCCGAAATGGCCCGGAAATTTAGCGGTATGTCCGTGCAGGATACATTGCGTACAAAATTTAAAGCTACGGTAACAGATGTTTGTAAGGTTAAGGGCTGTTGGATGAAGTTGCAATTGAACGACGGACGGGAAACTATGGTTCGCTTTAAGGATTATGGCTTTTTTATGCCAAGTGATATTACGGGTAAGGAAGTAATCGTTAACGGTTATGCGTATGTAGAGTCTATGAGTGTGGAGGACCAAAAACATTACGCAAAAGATGGTGGGAAGTCTGAGTCTGAAATCGCAAAAATCAAGGAGCCAAAGAAAACTCTAGGTTTTGAGGCAGATGGTGTTTTGATAGAAAATAAATAGTTTGGAAAGAAAAATTATTACAACGGGCGATGGGTCAAAGACCATTCAGATTTCTGATTGGGACGAACAGTACCACTCAAAACACGGGGCGGTCCAAGAAGCGTATCACGTTTTTATAAAACATGGTCTATCTCTTTTTTTTGGAAAAAACATACATATTCTTGAAATAGGTTTCGGTACGGGACTCAATGCGCTTATTACCCGAATGGAATCAAAGAAAAATCCCACTGAAATTACTTATAGGGGGGTAGAGGCATATCCGGTCTCACCAGAAGAATTGGAACAACTCAATTATATATCCGAGTTAAAAGCCGAAGAATTCAGGTCGGATTTTGAGAAAATGCATACCGCTCCATGGGAAAATGATGTTCGGATTTCGGAAAATTTTCTCTTGAAAAAGGAACAGAAGTTTTTTGCGGATATTGATGATGAAAATGTTTTTGACCTGGTTTATTTTGATGCCTTTGGCGCAAGGGTGCAACCTGAACTTTGGACAGAGGATATTTTTTCCAAGATGTACCGTGCTATGAAAAAAGACGGAGTGTTAGTTACATATGCCGCCAAAGGCAGTGTTAGAAGGGCAATGTTAGCAGTTGGTTTTGAGGTAGAACGCCTGCCTGGTCCTCCAGGAAAAAGAGAAATGTTAAGGGCTAAAAAGTAACTGTTTGTACTAATAAAAGGTTAATTATAAACGGGTTATCGGCATTTCTTAACATATTGGCACGTATTAGTGTTAAATCCGAATTAAATGATAGTCAGCTAGTTTGCAAAAGCTATACCTTTGAATCATGAGAATACTGATTACAGGGGCAACAGGTCTAGTGGGCAGTGCGATTGTGGAGCAATGTCAAAGGAAGGGTATTGCCGTAAATTACCTTACTACAAGTAAAAGTAAAATTTCTTCAAAGCCAGAATACAAGGGGTATTATTGGAACCCTGATAAAGGCGAAATTGATTTGGATTGTCTAACTGGGGTTTCTGCTATTATAAATTTGGCGGGGTCTTCCATTTCTAAAAGATGGACATCTAGCAATAAAAAAAAGATAATATCCAGCAGGGTCAATTCCTTAAGGACTTTATATACGGCATTAGAAAAGGTAGATACCAGTAAAATATCATCTTTTGTATCGGCATCTGCAATTGGTAGATACCCAGATTCTTTAAGTAAATTTTATACCGAAGAAGATACAGAGGTTGATGATAGTTTTTTAGGTGAGGTTGTAGCGTTGTGGGAAAATGAAATAGATCGCTTCAATACCTTTGGTTTTAATGTGGCCAAGGTAAGAATAGGTTTGGTAATGTCATGTAAGGGAGGAGCGCTTCCGGAAATGGCAAAACCAATTAAGAATTATGTGGGAGCTGCATTTGGTAGTGGAGAGCAGTGGCAGTCCTGGGTTCATATTTCGGATTTGGCAAGAATGTTTTTGTTTGTTGTACAATATGGTCTGGATGGCGTGTTTAATGGGGTAGGGCCAAACCCTGTTACCAATAGCAAATTGGTAAAAGAGATAGCTAAGGTCCTTGAAAAACCAGTTATACTTCCTAATATTCCAAGAATGGCTATGAGAATTATTTTGGGTAAAATGTCTTATCTACTCTTTGCTAGCCAGCGCGTAAGTTGCAAGAAAATAGAGGAAGAGGGGTTCAATTTTATCTATCCCAATGTTTGTGTTGCCTTGGAAGCTATATATAATAGTAAGGAATGCACTAAAACATCTAATATTAAAGCTTTATCAAAAGAATATATTCCCTAGTAAATTATTTGGGTTATAATAAAGTATAGGATACCTGCGTAGGCAGGTATTTTTTTGCTTTAATATTTAACGGTGTGGTTTGTTGGGGTTGTAGAAACTTTGGAGATATTTTTTTGATTTCTTTTTTTAGTGACATTTTGACATTTTTAAAGAAATGGCAGTACTTTTGCCAACCTAAAAGCGAGAATTCAAATTGTATCACAATGAGCGATAAACAAAATACAGAAGACCTTGATCAGGTATTGGACAAAGACCAAGCAGAAACAACGTCTGAAAATAATATAGAGCAAGAAGAACTAAGTGTGGAAGAACAATTAAGAGAGGACCTTGCTAAGGAAAAAGATAAATTTCTACGGTTGTTTGCTGAGTTTGAAAACTTCAAAAAACGAACTTCAAAAGAGCGAATGGATTTATTTAAGACCGCTGGTCAGGAAATTATGGTTTCCATGTTGCCGGTTTTAGATGATTTTGAACGCGCTTTAAAAGAGATGGCCAAATCTGAGGATAAAGAGATGTTTAAAGGTGTAGAACTTATTAGAGTAAAGTTCCGTGAGACTTTAAAATCTAAAGGACTAGAAGAGGTAAGTGCCGAAATAGGCGATGCTTTTGATGCAGATGTGCATGAGGCTATTACACAAATACCTGCCCCTAACAAAAAACTTAAAGGAAAGATTGTTGATGTGGTTGAGAAAGGGTTTAAGCTTGGTGATAGAATCATTCGTCACCCAAAAGTGGTAGTAGGAAACTAAAAAGCAAGGATGAAGGAAGATTATTATGACGTACTTGGCATAAGTAAAAGTGCCAGCGCAGCAGAGATAAAGAAAGCCTATAGAAAAAAGGCGTTGCAGCATCATCCGGATAAAAATCCGGGAGATACCAAGGCGGAGGAAATGTTCAAAAAGTCTGCGGAAGCATATGAAGTGTTGAGCGACCCTGACAAAAGAGCACGTTACGATCAGTTTGGGCATGGTGCTTTTGACGGTTCTGGCGGCTTTGGCGGCGGCGGAATGAATATGGATGATATCTTCAGTCAATTTGGAGACATTTTCGGTAGCGCTTTTGGCGGTGGCGGAGGTGGCTTTGGCGGCTTTGGCGGCGGCTTTGGTGGCGGTGGTCAACGTAGGGTTAAAGGAAGTAACCTTCGCATCCGTGTAAAGTTGACGCTTGAGGAAGTTGCCAACGGCGTAGAGAAAAAAATAAAGGTTAAAAGAAAAATCCAGGCAAGTGGTGTAACCTATAAAACATGTGCAACATGTGGTGGTAGGGGACAGGTTACCAAAATCACCAATACAATTCTTGGACGTATGCAGACTGCAGCTACTTGTAGCACATGTGGTGGTAGCGGTCAGGTTTTGGATAAAAAACCTAGTGATGCAGATGCACAAGGGCTTAAGGTGGCAGAGGAAACCGTATCAATTAATATTCCTGCAGGGGTTGAGGACGGTATGCAGTTAAAGGTGCCCAATAAAGGTAACGATGCTCCGGGCAATGGCGTTCCGGGAGATTTGTTGGTAGCTATTGAAACCGTAGATCATGAGACTTTAAAGCGCGAGGGAGACAACCTTCACTATGACCTGTATATTAGCTTTTCAGAAGCCGTTTTAGGTACATCCAAAGAAATTGATGCCGTTGGTGGAAAGGTGCGTATAAAATTAGAGTCAGGTATCCAGTCCGGTAAAATATTACGTTTAAGAGGTAAGGGTATCTCTAGTATTAATGGTTACGGTAGTGGTGATTTATTGGTTCATGTTAACGTTTGGACTCCAAAAGAGTTGAACAAAGAGCAAAAAGAGTTCTTTGAACGAATGCAGAACAATGAAAACTTTTTGCCAAAACCTGAGAAATCTGACAAATCTTTCTTTGAAAAAGTAAAAGATATGTTCTCATAATTCATATAAATTGCGTTTTAAATAAAAAACGTATATTTGATTTAATATTGGTATTCCAATATTAATTTTCTTTTTCATAGCAATTTTTTTCCCATCCTTATTTGCTTAAGGGTGGGTTTTGTTTTTAGGAATATATTGGCAATGTCTTGTGAGGACAAAAAACTATCTTTGACAAAATTGCTTACATGGATAATATTTTGGTCACTAAAGAGGTCACCAAACAATTTGGGGAATATACCGCTCTAAATAATGTATCGTTAGAGATTCCCAAAAATAGTATTTACGGACTTCTAGGTCCAAACGGTGCAGGGAAGACTACCCTTATTCGTATTATAAATCAGATTACGTATCCGGACAGTGGAGAGGTTTTGTTTGATGGGAAACCCTTAAAGGCGGAACACGTAGCACAAATAGGATACCTGCCAGAAGAGCGCGGTCTTTACAAGAGCATGAAAGTGGGCGAGCAAGCACTCTACTTGGCACAATTAAAAGGCTTATCTAAAGCTGAAGCCAAAAAAAGGCTTAAATTTTGGTTTGAGCGTTTAGAAATTGGGGATTGGTGGAACAA
The DNA here is from genome assembly GCF_018860715.1 of Zobellia sp. B3R18. Classification (NCBI taxonomy): domain Bacteria; kingdom Pseudomonadati; phylum Bacteroidota; class Flavobacteriia; order Flavobacteriales; family Flavobacteriaceae; genus Zobellia; species Zobellia sp. B3R18. The sequence goes on from NZ_JAHKQG010000010.1 coordinate 67,819, forward strand.
AAAAATCCAGGAACTTTCTAAAGGGATGGCTCAAAAGATACAGTTTATTGTAACCGTATTACATGAACCCAAATTATTGATTTTTGACGAGCCCTTTAGCGGGTTTGATCCTATTAATGCCAATATTATAAAGGATGAAATTCTTAAGTTGAAGGAGAAGGGTACATCAATTATTTTTTCTACGCATAGGATGGAATCTGTAGAGGAACTTTGCGAGTACATTGCACTGATCCATCGTTCGGAAAAAATATTGGACGGTAAGCTATCGGATATTAAAAAAGCATATAAAAACAATGTTTTTAAAGTGGGCTTACAGACCCAGAATGCAGATATGCTCTTAAAAGAACTAACGGATAAATTTACCATTAACACCTCCCAATTTGATGCCGAAGAAAATCAGTTGGATCTTACACTGCAATTACCCACTAATGATTCTCGTGAGGTGCTCACCTATTTATCGTCCAAGGCAAACATCAATCACTTTGTAGAGACCATTCCGTCTACAAGCGAAATTTTTATACAAACCGTACAAAGCAAAAGTAAAGGTCTAAATGAATAAGCTATCACTTATTATAAAAAGGGAGTATTTGGCAAAGGTGCGGAATAAGTCCTTTGTAATAATGACATTTTTAAGTCCCATTCTTATGGTTGCCATGGTGGTGCTTGTTGCATATCTGGCCAAAGTGAACGATAATGAATCTAGGGTTATCGGTATATTGAACCAAAGCGATTATTTTTTAAATGATTTTGTTCCTAGTGAGACTACTTCATTTGTGGAGTTTAGTGATGTAACCTTAGAGGAAGCAAAAGATTCCGTTGCAAGTTTAGGCTTTGATGGGCTGCTATACCTTCCTAAGGACTCTAGTTTAAGAGAGGTAACTGAAAATTCGTTTTTTTATACCAAAGACGCTCCACCTACACAGGTGGTGGAACGTTTGGAGAATACCATCCAAGAACGATTGCGGCAAGAACGGTTACACGAAATGGGTATCTCGGCAGCAGATTTTGCCAAGATGGATGCAAGTTTTGAGATGAACACCGCAACCTTTACGGGGGAAACCAATCTTAAGGGAATTAATGAAATAAAAGCTTTTATTGGTGGAGGTTTTGGTTATCTCATCATGATGTTTATAATCATTTATGGTGGTTTTGTAATGCGTAGTGTAATAGAGGAAAAGACCAGCCGTATTATTGAGGTAATTATCTCTTCAGTTAAGCCTTTTCAACTTATGCTGGGTAAAATTATAGGTACTTCCTTGGCGGGAATCACTCAGTTTGCCATATGGATCATCTCCGCAGGTATTCTTTTATTAATATCATTTGCAGTTTTTGATATTGATCCTGTGGCTCTAAATACTGGGGCTACTATGGCTTCGAGTATGGGGGGCGGGTTACCTTCCGTGGATCATACCATGCAACTTTACGCTCAGGAACTGTTCAAGATTCCATGGGTAATGCTCATTACCTTCTTTCTTATCTATTTTGTTCTGGGATACTTGATCTACAGTTCAATTTATGCAGCTATTGGCGCTGCGGTAGACAATGAAACGGATACTCAGCAATTTATATTTCCTATAATTCTTCCTCTAATGTTGGCCATTTACGTGGGTTTCTTTTCGGTTTTTAGTAATCCTCATGGTCCCATAGCGGTTGGTTTTTCGTTATTTCCATTAACATCTCCAATTGTTATGCTCATGCGCTTACCTGGAGGAATTGGAGAAGGAGGTGTGCCTGTTTGGGAGTTGATTACATCTATTACCCTTTTAATCGTTACATTTATAGGTATCGTTTGGTTGGCGGCAAAAATATATAGGGTAGGTATTCTTATGTACGGTAAAAAGCCAACCTACAAAGAATTGTTCAAGTGGTTAAGATATTGATCATGATTCAGGACACACAAAGTAAAGTAGAGGAAATAATAGAAGAAGATATTTGGGGAGCCATTAAAGACTTTCTTAATCTAGGCCTCAAATATGGCGAAGGCGAGAACACCATTAACATAACCATTGGTCTTCTACTTTTGCTAGTTGCTGCATTTTTGATTACCGGAGTGGTTTTAAAATGGTTGCGTACCCTTTTAACCAGGCGTATGTCCGGAGACGATAAGCTTAAGTTTATTAGCGTTTTTAAGTTTATTAGGTACGTTGTCTATATGGTGGTTATACTTTTGACCATGAGTGCGGCAGGAATAGATATAACTCTGCTTCTTACGGCTTCGGCAGCACTTTTTGTAGGTTTGGGGTTGGCCTTACAGGAGCTTTTTCAAGATGTAATAGGTGGTATTTTTATAATAATTGACAAGTCTCTCCATGTTGGGGATATTATAGAGGTAGACAGTAAAGTGGGCAAGGTGTTTGAAATAAAATTGAGAACCACCCGTGCCATTACAAGAGATGATAAGGTAATTATTATTCCCAACCACAAGTTCATTAGTGATATAATTTACAATTACACCCAAAACCATAAAACCACTAGGGAGCAGATTAGAATAGGAATTGCCTATGGAAGTGATGTTAATTTGGCCACCAGTATTTTAGAAGGAATTGCTGCAAAGCAAAAAGGGCTGTTAAAAAGCCCCAAACCATTTGTGATTTTTGAAGATTTTGGCGATTCGGCCTTAATGTTTTCCCTTAATTTCTATACGAACGATAGTTTTAGTGTCCCCAAAATAAAAAGTGAAATGCGTTATAAGTTAGACGCGGAATTTAGAAGTAACAATATTTCTATACCTTTTCCGCAAAGAGATATACATATTATTCAGCAAAAGCCGTTTCAATATAGTAATACAAGTAATATTGAACCAAAGCAGGGTGAATAGTAGCAAGTTTAGTGCCCGTATAATCTTTTTTCTTTTATGGTCATTTGTCGGGTTCGGACAAACCCCGGACGTAGTAAGATTAGAGTACATGATGATGCCAAGGAACAATTCCGATGCGGAGTTGTCACGAATGAAGCTTTTGGTAAACGTGCCAATAAAAGTTAAGGATTCCAACAACCTAGTTATTGGAGCGGAGTATAACCGTCTTGCCTATAATCTCGCGCGGGAGCTTCCGTTCAGTAATGCAGGGTTAAAGCAGTTTCATGTAGTGGATTTTAATATGGCCTATGTTTGGAAATTCAATCCAAATTGGCGCTTTATTGGAGTAGTCACGCCCCGTTTGTCATCTACCTTAACAAACCCAATTGAGAATGGGGATTTTTCGGTGAACTCAACAATCGGTTTTTTAAAAGAGAAGAAAAATATAGACAAACCAAGTATAATGGTGTTAGGTCTTGCCTATAATTCTACGGTAGCACTTCGTGTCCCCATTCCTATTTTTTATTACGAACAGCGTTTTCATAAAAACTGGAGTTTTGTAGTTGGGATACCCAAAACGGGAATGAAATACCATTTAAAAGAAAGACACCAATTTCAAACGGAGTTTATATTTGATGGGTATTATGTGAATTTGCAGAATAATATAGTACTGCCAAATACGATAAGCGCTTCTTCCGTATCCTCGTCTGCGGCCTTGGTAACGGTAGGTTACCAGTTTAAGTTGGCGGCGAGTACGTTTGTCTACGCCTACGCCGGTCATACGGTATTTCAAGACGGTGTTTTGAGAGATGAAGAAAGAAATGATATTTTTACGTTAAACGATAACCCTAGTTTTTATTTTAGAACAGGATTTAGAATAGGACTTTAAAATTAAGATACTATGCCCAAAATATTAGTAATTGAAGACGAAGCCGCAATTAGACGTGTATTGGTCAAGATTCTCTCAGAAGAGAGCGATAGCTATCAATTAGAAGAGGCGGAAGATGGAGTTAAAGGTCTAGAGGCAGTTAAGAACAATGATTATGATCTTGTGCTTTGTGATATAAAAATGCCTAAAATGGATGGGGTAGAAGTGTTGGAAGCAGCTCGTAAGATAAAACCGGAAACACCATTTATCATGATTTCCGGGCACGGAGATTTGGATACTGCGGTCAATACAATGAGGTTAGGGGCATTTGATTACATTTCAAAACCACCGGACCTTAATAGGCTTCTGACTACCGTTCGTAATGCGGTGGACAGAAAAGTATTGGTAGTAGAGAATAAGAAGTTAAAGAAAAAGGTAAGTAAGAATTACGAGATGATCGGTGAGAGTAAAGAAATCACCGTCATTAAAGATATGATTGAAAAAGTTGCGCCTACGGATGCCCGTGTACTTATTACAGGTTCAAATGGTACCGGTAAGGAGTTGGTTGCGCATTGGGTGCATGAAAAGAGTGAACGTAGCTCAGCTCCTTTTGTTGAGGTGAACTGTGCGGCCATACCTTCGGAATTAATAGAGAGCGAACTCTTTGGCCATGTAAAAGGCGCCTTTACATCTGCCGTTCGCGATCGTGCCGGTAAATTTGAGGCGGCCAACAAAGGAACCATTTTTCTAGATGAAATTGGTGATATGAGTCTATCTGCTCAGGCTAAGGTACTGAGAGCGCTTCAGGAAAGTAAAATATCTCGTGTAGGAACGGATAAGGATATAAAAGTAGATGTACGCGTTATAGCGGCAACCAACAAAAATCTAAAAAAGGAAATAGAAGAAGGTAATTTCCGTGAAGACTTATACCATAGATTGGCGGTTATATTAATTCAGGTTCCAGCTTTGAACGATAGGCGTGATGATATTCCTTTGCTTATTGAACATTTTGCGAAAAAAATAGCTTCGGAACAGGGCAGTGCCTCCAAAACGTTTTCGGCGAAAGCCATAAAACTTTTAAAAAGTTATGATTGGACCGGGAATATAAGAGAACTTAGAAACGTAGTTGAACGTTTAATTATCTTGGGAGGAAAAGAAGTTACGGAAGAGGATGTAAAACTCTTCGCAAGCAAGTAGCAAGCGTGTGTATGGAAATAAGCAAAGGTTAAGAAGAATTCTATCTTCCACATTTACCTAAACGCTCCAAGGCTTGTGCGGTTATCTCTTTTGTCTTTAGATTGTAGTATTTCTTACTTTCGGACAGGTGCGGCTTAAGAAGTTCTTGCTCACAGTTTTCATAGATGTTTTGTGCAAATGCTCTGGCTTCGGCACAATCTACTGTATTTATAACCTTGTCCAATGAAGCTTTGTACTTCAATAAAGAAGTATCTATCTTTTGTTGTATTTTGGTATTATCAAGGAAGGACATGGTAACTTCTTCTTCAGGATTTTCAACATTCATGACCAGATTATTGGAACCATATATGCTGCCATGCTCATCATGGTTGGCAATGGCTTCTAAACTTTCTTTACTGAATTCAAGCGCTTTGTTAAGTAATATACGGGTACCGGCAAGAGAGGTGGCTCTGGTGGCATTTTTTAGATATTCAATATTCTCTATGACACTGTCCGAAGCATATTCACAACCGCAATCCGCTATTTGATTTTTAGATTTTTCAAGTGCATTCAGGGCCTTAAATGTATAGAATCTGGCCATTTGCAAATCTTTCATAGAAAGTGCTTTTTTGGTCTGGTTTTTTACGTAGCCCAAGTTAGAATTGGCATAATCGCAATCTTGGGTGGCTCCAAAAGAGTGCGAAAATGAAAACATGAAAAGAAATAATATAAAGTAGTATAACTTCATAGGCTAGGCTTTTTCTGCTGTAAAATTTGGGGTTATTTACGGTGTAAAGTTAAGCACGCCAGCTTGTTAACCTGTAGTTTTTTCGATGGACAACCTACTGTGCATGGTATTTTGGATAAACCGGGCAGTTCTGTTGTTAAACGGTCATTTTTTTTAACATTTGATACCGTTCAACGGTAAAATAGTTTTATATTCAACCTATGTACAAGTCAAAAATTACTTCATTTAGAGTGGACGGGAGGGTTAAACTTCTAGAGCGGCCCACGAGAGAGGATTTCGGTAAGACCGATAAAGAATTAAAAAAGGATTTAGAAAACATCCGTGAAGAGCTAGGTGATTTTCAAGACACACTATATGCTCATGGGAAGTATAGTGTTCTTATCTGTCTACAAGGTATGGATACCGCTGGTAAGGACAGTTTGATCCGGGAGGTATTCAAGGACTTTAATGCACGCGGTGTTGTGGTACACAGTTTTAAAGTGCCTACGGAGTTGGAGCTGGGCCATGATTATTTGTGGAGGCATTACATAGCTTTGCCTGCCAAAGGTAAATTTGGGGTTTTTAATAGAACACATTATGAGAATGTTCTGGTAACCCGTGTACATCCTGAATATATTATGGGAGAGCACATTCCTGGGATTCATTCGGTAGCAGATATAGATCAAAAATTTTGGGATAAACGTTTTGAACAAATCAATAATTTTGAGCGCCACATTGCCGAAAATGGTACGATTATCTTTAAATTTTACCTTCACCTATCTAAAGAGGAACAGCGCTTAAGATTACTTAGAAGGCTAGCTTTAAAACGTAAAAATTGGAAATTTTCCCCGGGAGATCTTAAAGAACGCAAACTTTGGGATACGTACCGGAACTGTTACGAAGAAGCTATTAATGAAACATCCAAAGCCCATGCGCCTTGGTACATTGTACCTGCGGACAATAAAAAAGCGGCACGGGTTATTGTAGCATCCGTTTTACTGGAAGAACTTAAAAAGTATAAGGATATTAAGGAACCGGAGCTAGACGATAAGATAAAGGCCAATTTGGCACTCTATAAACAACAATTGGAAAAAGAAGCAGAATGAAGAAAGTTATAGTTCTCTTGTTGGGCTTAATCTTAAGTACCTATGGATACGCTCAGAACGATGATGAGAAACAAATAAAAAAAATATATGATCAAGCGCTTACCAAAGGGAAGGCTTATGATTGGCTCAATTACCTTTCCAATCAGATAGGAGGTAGGTTATCCGGCAGTGTGCAGGCGCAATTGGCGGTAGATTATACTAAGGCACAGTTAGATTCCTTGGGTCTTGATAGAGTATGGCTTCAGCCGGTAAAAGTGCCAAAATGGGTACGGGGTACTCCTGAATTCGCATATTTTGAAACCAGTCCGGGTTTATCTACAAACGTGTCAATTTGTGCCTTGGGAGGGTCTGTGGCCACTCCATTGGGCGGATTAAAAGCCGGGGTGGTAGAAGTACAAGGAATAGAAGACTTGGAAAAGTTGGGCAAATCAAAAATAGAGGGCAAAATTGTTTTTTATAACCGTCCTATGGATCCAACGCTGATCAGCACGTTTGCGGCATATACGGGTTGCGTAGATCAACGTTATTCCGGAGCGGAGGAAGCCGCTAAGTATGGAGCGGTTGGTGTAATCGTAAGATCAATGAATTTGAGGTTGGATGATTACCCTCATACGGGATCTATGGGGTATGGAGACACACCTGTGTCAAAAAGGATTCCGGCTGCGGCCATTAGCACAAAGGGAGCAGAGCTGTTGAGTACAACCTTAAAGTTGAGTGAGGATACTCAATTTTATTTTAAACAGAACTGCAAACAGTTTGATGATGTGGAGTCGTTTAATGTAATTGGAGAGATTAAAGGAAGCGAGTTTCCAAATGAAATTATGGTCGTAGGAGGACATTTAGATTCTTGGGATCTTGGAGACGGTTCTCATGATGACGGAGCGGGATGTGTACAGAGTATGGATGTATTACGCTTGTTGAAAACTACGGGTTATAAGCCTAAAAGAACTATAAGGGTGGTTTTGTTCATGAACGAGGAAAACGGATTGAGAGGTGGTAATAAGTATGCCGAGGTAGCCAGCAATAAAAAAGAAAAACATGTTTTTGCTTTAGAGAGTGATGCAGGTGGTTTTACCCCTCGCGGATTTTCTTTTGATTGTTCCGATGAAAACCTAAAACAGGTTCAAAGTTGGAAAACTTTGTTTGAACCGTATTATATTCACCTTTTTGAGAAAGGCTATAGCGGTGCGGATATTCGCCCGTTAAAAGATGACCAAATGGTATTGGCCGGCTTAAGACCGGATTCACAACGCTATTTTGTGCACCACCATGCAGAGAACGATACTTTTGAGCATGTTAATAAACGTGAGCTGGAACTAGGTGCCGCCAGTATGGCCAGTTTAGTGTATTTGTTTGATAAATATGGTATTGTAAAGTAATTTTTTAACTGATTTGGGAGCGTAACGGAATAGTTGTAAGGGGACTTTTCCCTCCAATTTTTCCGAACAAATTTGCTTATCTTTGCCGCTCATTAAAAAAATGAAAAATGCAAGACGGAATCTACGCAAAATTCAATACGGACAAAGGTGAAGTAGTAGTAAAACTCACCCATGATAAAACTCCGGGTACGGTAGGTAACTTTGTTGCCCTTGCCGAAGGAAAACAAGAAAATACTGCAAAAGCAGCAGGTGAACCTTATTATGATGGATTAAAATTCCATAGGGTAATTCCTGATTTTATGATACAAGGCGGATGCCCTCAAGGAACGGGTACAGGTGATGCCGGTTATAAATTTGATGACGAATTTCATCCGGACTTAAACCATTCTGCACCAGGAGTACTTTCTATGGCTAACGCCGGTCCTGGAACCAACGGTAGCCAGTTTTTCATTACGCATGTGCCAACACCGTGGTTAGATAATAAACATACTGTGTTTGGTCATGTAGAAAGTGGTCAAGACGTGGTTGATGCTATTGCTCAAGGCGATAAAATAAATAGTTTAGAGATTGTTCGTGTAGGTGATGAAGCCCAAAATTGGGATGCACTGGCTAGTTTTGAAAAATTTAAAAGTTCCAAGGAAGAGCGCCTAGCGGAAGAGAAAGCAAAGCAAGCTGCAGAATTAGATAAAATAGCAGCAGGTTTTGATGAAACTGCAAGTGGGTTACGTTACAAAATGATTCAAAAAGGGAGTGGTGCACAAGCTGAAAAAGGTAAAACCGTATCAGTACACTATGAAGGTTCTTTGGTGAACGGCCAAGTTTTTGATTCTTCGTACAAGCGTAATCAACCTATTGATTTTCAATTAGGGGTTGGCCAAGTAATCCCAGGATGGGATGAAGGTATTCAACTTCTGCAAGTAGGAGACAAAGCAAGATTGGTTATTCCGTCTAGTTTAGGATATGGTAGTGCTGGTGCAGGTGGGGTTATTCCTCCTAATGCCACATTATTATTTGATGTAGAATTGATGGATGTGAAATAAAGAAAAGTAATTTATTCTTTGTTACAGTATACAAAGCCTTGGCAGAAATGTCAGGGCTTTTTTATGTTATAGGTGGAAGCTGTACTTAGAATAAAGAGTTTATTCTAAGCTTTGTCAGCCTATGTAAAAGCAGGTGGAGTTATATAAACGCTGAAATTTATGCTGGAAAAAAACAAAAGAAGGAAGGGCAGCGCAATTTTTAGGTCGCTCTGCTAAAGAATCAATGCCCCGCCAATAATGATTATCGGGAGTTCTTGGCTCTATTTGTGCTTAATATGAGTAAAACAATATTTACTACAAGCAATACGAAAATAATACCAAAAAAAGTAAGCATATTCTATTGTTTGGTTAAGTGGGGAAAACCTAGTTTCTAACTAGACGCACAATAAGTAAAAGGGTTGCGTTAAAAACTTAAAAACAAATGTACGAAAATTACGACAAAAATAGAATTTCTTGTATGTGGGAAAGAAAAAAGCCCCGTTACCATTGGTAACAGGGCTTTTGTATAAAAAAAGTTTTTGCGTCTTTCTTAGTCAACTACTTTCACATTTACCGCGTTCAGTCCTTTTTTACCTTGTTGTAGCTCAAATTCTACAACGTCACCTTCACGAATTTCATCGATTAAACCAGAAATGTGTACAAAGTGATCTTCGCTTGAACCATCTTCAGTGATAAATCCGTAACCTTTGGAATCATTGAAGAATTTTACTGTTCCTTTACTCATAATACAAAAAAATTAAATTAAATTATGCCGCAAAGATAACTATAAAAAATTAATTCAATGATTTTTACCAAGTTATCTTTACTTTAACTGAGGGTTAGGGTTAAACTTTCTGTTTTTGCCAAAACCTACCTAATAGCTTTTCTTTGAGTTTCTTACATCCTATCGTTAAGTATCCAGTAAAGTTTTTTAGTTTGGACCTAGTAAGTTAAGCTACTTTTTTATGTAAGAATTTTAGAAATGATAAAGCCATCTATTTTAATTAAAAAGTAGATGGCTCTGTAAAAATATTAAAGGACCTTTTTATGCAGTTGGGTCCGGTGTCATACGTAAATAAGGTTTTACTTCATTAACGCCTTTACTAAAAATTGTTTTGGCATCTTCTGTAGAAATTGCTGGGCTAACAACAACGTCTTCACCATTTTTCCAGTTAGCGGGTGTTGCTACCTTATGATTTGCAGTAAGTTGTAATGAGTCAATAACCCGTAACAATTCATAAAAATTACGACCCGTAGAAGCAGGGTAGGTCAACATAAGTTTAACCGTTCTGTCCGGAGCAATAATAAATACGGAACGTACAGTTAGTGTACTATCCGCTTTTGGGTGAATCATGTCATATAAATCGGAAACCTTTCGGTCTTCATCTGCTATAATCGGAAATTCTACATTAGTATTCTGAACTTCATTAATGTCTTTGATCCACTCTACATGAGATGCGGCACCATCTACACTCAGTGCAATCATTTTAACGTTACGTTTATCAAATTCGCCTTTAAATTGTGCAGCGGTACCTAATTCCGTAGTACAAACCGGTGTAAAGTCTGCAGGGTGGGAAAATAGAATTCCCCAGCTATCACCTAGATAATCGTATAGGTTAATTTCGCCTATGGAACTGTCTGCCGTAAAGTTAGGGGCTTTATCGCCCAATCGTATTGTTGCCATTATAATATGTTTTTAGGGTTGAAATTTAATCCTATAAATTTAGTAGATTAATGAAGCGCAACCTTAATTTTATGGTTAAAAATGTATTAAAGTTTCTTACTTTTAAGGCATGGAAAAGAACGAGTTGGAACAGTTAAAATACCCAATAGGAAAATTTGAGGCGCCTGCACAAATAACCCATGAACACATAAAGGAATGGATTCATGTTTTGGAGATGATTCCTCAAGAATTGGAGAATTTGGTCAAGAATTTAAACGAAGAACAGTTAGAGACACCCTACCGTCCCGAGGGGTGGACGGTAAGACAAACGGTGCATCATATTGCAGACAGTCACCACAACAGCTATATTCGTTTTAAATGGGCACTAACAGAGGATAATCCCGTCATAAAAGCTTACGATGAAAAAGCTTGGGCCGAACTTTTTGATACTAGAACGGCACCTATTCAACTATCACTTGATCATTTAAAGGCGGTGCACGGTAAACTGGTTCACTTGTTAAAGGGACTCTCAAATGTACAACTCCAAAGAACATTTACCCATCCCAGCGGAAATGTTCAAGTACCTCTAGACCTTAATATTGGTCATTATGCATGGCATGGAAGACATCATTTTGCCCAAATTTTTAATTTAATAGAGAGAAAGGGCTGGTAGCCCATAATCCAAAAGTTGGGGACTATTTTTTCCATTTTATATTACATCCGATACTTGGTTTTTGGTGTGCGTTTACCGGCGTATTATCTATTAAGGCATCAAGGGCATTTTTTAGGTCATTCCCGGTTACGTGTATTCCATTTCCAGGTCTAGAATCATCAAACTGCCCACGGTATACCAACTTTAAATCGGCATCAAATACATAAAAATCAGGAGTACAGGCGGCATCGTAAGCTTGAGCTACAGCTTGTGTTTCATCATACAAATAAGGAAAAGTATACCCTTCTTCCTGGGCTGTTTTTTTCATGAGATGGGGTGCATCTTGTGGGTAGTTTATAACATCGTTACTTGAGATGGCAATGAAACCTATTCCTTTGGTCTGATAGATTTTGGCCATTTTAGCCAGTTCAGGGTTTACATGTTTAACAAAAGGGCAATGGTTGCATATAAAAGCAATAACCGTTCCTTTGCTACCTTTTAGTTCGGTTAGGCCGGCTTGGGAATCGGTTATGGTATTCAACAAGTTAAAATCCGGTGCTATAGTGCCAAGCGGAAGCATGTTACTGGGTGTATTTGCCATTTTTGTTATGTTTAAAGCTTAAAGTTATAAAAAGAATTTTGAGTGTCTTTGCCAAACCGTAATCTATTTTTACCTTCATCTTCTAGAAGTGAATTAATTTTTTTGTTACATGGAGAAAACGATAAATTGGGAAGATTTTGCAAAAATAGATATGCGTGTGGGAACGGTGGTAAGAGCTGAAGATTTCCCTGAAGCCAGAAATCCGGCATATCAATTACATATAGATTTTGGTGAAGAAATTGGAGTAAAAAAGACATCTGCCCAGGTCACTACACTTTACTCCAAAGAACAACTTTTAGGTTCACAGGTAGTTGCGGTAGTTAACTTTCCTAAAAAACAAATTGCAAATTTTATGAGCGAATGTCTTATATTGGGTGCTGTCAATGGCAAAGATGTAGAGCTTTTAGAACCAAAAGCAGTTGTTGCCAACGGATTGAAAATATCATAACTGATTGACCGAAAACCTTCTAGATAACGTACCACTTAATTTTGATGCCCAAGCACAATGGGTACTGAATATTTCCCTTGCTTTGGTAATGTTTGGCATTGCACTAGAAATTTCTGTTTCCGATTTTAAGGGCCTTTTCCAAAATCCCAAGCCCATTTTTGCGGGACTGATCAGTCAATTTATTTTACTTCCTCTATTAACCTTTGTCTTGGTATGGTTAATTGAGCCTATACCCAGTATTGCTTTGGGTATGATTATGGTGGCGGCTTGCCCTGGTGGTAATATTTCTAATTTTATATCGCATTTGGCTGGAGGAAACACGGCATTGTCCGTTAGTCTTACCGCTGCGGCAACCTTGTTGGCTGTTATTTTTACGCCTTTAAATCTCCAGTTTTGGGGAAGTCTGTATGAACCAACCCATCAAATCCTAAAGGAAGTAGCTCTGTCTCCTTGGCAAATGATTCAACTGGTTTCATTGCTGTTGGGACTGCCATTGGTTTTAGGTATTTGGGTAAACCACCTAAGACCTAAATTAGCAAGGACTTTGGGTAAAGTTCTTAAAGTGGTTTCATTGGTGTTTTTTATACTATTGGTATTTTTGGCACTGTATAACAATAGGGCTGTATTTTATGATTATGTAATGTATGTTTTCTGGATTGTAGTTTTGCATAATATATTGGCCTTTGTAACGGGATTTTCGTTTGCGAAAGTTATGGGACTATCCAAAAGAAATATACGCTCAATAACTATAGAAACGGGTATTCAAAATTCTGGCCTGGGCTTACTTTTAATTTTTTCCTTTTTTGACGGCCTGGGCGGAATGGCCTTATTGGCCGCATTTTGGGGAATTTGGCACTTGATTTCAGGTCTTGTGCTTGCTGCAGTTTGGAGCTATAAACCAATTAAAACAGAAACACTGACTTGAAAAATATAGGCTATCAACTATTGAAAACCTGGATTAAGACCGGATTGTATCTCTACTACGGTAAAATACAGGTCTCAGGACTGGAAAATGTGCCAAAAAATAAACCAGTACTCTTTTTGCCAAACCACCAAAGCGCATTATTAGATGTACTCTTAATTGCGGTAGATTGCAATAGGAAACCTTTCTTTCTAACGCGATCAGATGTGTTTACAAAACCTACGCTGAAGAAATTTTTTGCCTATTTGCGAATGATTCCCATTTATAGGATTAGGGATGGGAGGGAAGCCTTAAAGAACAACCAAGCGGTTTTTGATCAATGTGCGGAAATTTTCGGGAACGGGCATGCTATTGTAATGTTTCCCGAAGCCAATCATAATATTAAGCGTCGCGTACGCCCCTTGAGTAAAGGTTTTACACGTATTCTTTTTAATGCCGTAGAGAGATTGCCGGATACGGAAATACATATTGTACCCGTAGGACTTAATTATAAGAGCAATTCGGGCTTTCCAGATCAAGTGGCCATATACTTTGATAAAAGTATTTTAGTGAATACTATGTATGATGCTGATGACGTGCAAGGTTCTGTAAATAATGTAAAAGGGCTAGTATCCGATAGGTTGAAGCAACTTACAACACATATTGAAGATGAAAAGGCCTATGAAAACATTTCTGGGCAACTGAATGCTTTGGATATAGATTTTTTGAATCCTTTTGAGACCAATAAGGTTGTAGGAACCTTAGATAGCTCTATATCTGTGGAGCCTGTAAAAAAGAAAAAAGGAATTCTAGGAATCTTGGTTAATACTCTTTTTACATTTCTAAATTTCCCCATACTTTTTATATGGCGAAAATGGGCCAAGCCTAAAGTTTGGGAGCCTGAGTTTATGGGAACGTTACGTTTTGGATTTGCGCTATTGGCCTATCCGGTATACTATGCACTTTTGTTTACCGTAATTGCTTTACTGTGCAGTGGTCTTGTAGGACTAATGGTAATATTGTTCCTATTTATTTACAACTGGGCGTATGTTCGTAACAACTGATTTTTAATGACGGAACAAGACTTTGTAAAATAAAAAACGACCCTTTAAGGGTCGTTTTTATATTGATTTTATGAGCTTTAGATGTCGTCAAAACTAACATCTGTAAAGCTTCCTGTTTCGGTAGATTTCAACTCTCCGTTAGTTGGGATTTCTTCTTCTTTCTTGAAATCTTTTTGGTGACGTTCAGAGATAACTTCAGAACCTTTTTCCTCAATAATAAAGTTCATCATTTCCTCTACGTTTTCCCTAAAAGCCTCAAAATCTTCTTTGTAGAGGTAAATTTTATGTTTTTTGTAATGAAAAGAGCCGTCATCATGTGTAAATTTTTTGCTCTCGGTAATAGTCAAATAATAATCGCCTGCCTTTGTACTTCGTACATCAAAGAAATAGGTTCGTCTTCCTGCCCGTAATACTTTGGAATGAATTTCCTCCTGGTCCATTGAATCTTTTTCGTTCATCGCGTTTAGTGTCTAGTTAATAGTTGTTAATCTTTCAAAAATGTAAAAAAAAAGCCAATACGACAACAATTTTTTAGTTTTCTTTCTCTGACAGTTGCGTGTAGTACAACTCTTTGTAATACCCTTCAACACCGTTTAAATCAGTGTGGTTGCCTTCTTGAAGAAGTTCTCCATTGGAGAGAACCAGTACCTTGTCTGCATTTTTAGCCGATGATACCCTGTGGCTAACGATGAGTGTGGTGCGGTTTTTGGAGGCGTTTTTAAGATTGTTGAGGATTTCTTCTTCTGTTTCGGTATCTACCGCAGATAGGCAATCGTCAAATAAATAAACCTCTGGTTTTTTAAGTAGGGCCCTTGCAATGGAAACCCGCTGTTTTTGCCCTCCACTTAAGGTAATTCCCCTCTCTCCCAAAACAGTTTCATATCCTTTTTGAAAACCGCTTATGTTTTGGTGTACTACAGCATTTTTGGCTGCTTCCACAACTTCTTCTTCAGTAGCATTTTCCTTACCAAACTTTATGTTGTTCTTGATGGAGTCCGAGAACAAGAAAGCATCTTGAGGAACGGCACCTATAGATTTTCGGAGGCTGTCAATGTTCAATTGCTTTATAGGGGTGTCATCAATTAAGATTTCTCCGGAAGTTACATCGTACAATCTTGCAATAAGGTCTAGGATTGTAGATTTTCCGGAACCGGTTTTGCCTAGAATAGCTACAGTTTCCCCTTCATTAATAGTAAAGGAAATGTTCTTAAGGGCGGTTATTTCTGTATCCTCATAGGTAAAGGTTACATTTTTGAACTCTATTTTTCCCTTGATCGGTGTTTCTTCAAGAACGGTGTTCCTAATATCCGGTGTTTCGTTCAAGAATTCGTTTATACGTTTTTGAGAAGCTTCGGCACGCTGTACAATGGAGGTTAACCAACCAATTATAGCTACCGGCCACGTTAGCATATTTACGTAAAGAACAAATTCGGCAATGACACCGGCGGAAGCTATTTCGCCATTTATATATTGTTTTCCGCCTATATAAATAACGAATATATTGCTAATGCCTATCAATAAGATCATAAGAGGAAAGAACCATGCATTTACTTTGGCTAGGTCCATACTTTTGTCTTTTCCTTCAATTGCCAAGGCACTTAGGTCGTTATTTGTTTGCGGTTCCAAAGCGTATGCCTTTATTACGGAAACACCGGAAAATATTTCTTGGGTAAAGGTTGATAAATTGGAGAGGTATTGCTGAACAATGGTACTGCGTTCATGAATAACTTTACTTATGTAATAAATAAGTACGGATAAAATAGGCAATGGAATTAGTGTATATGCGGCCAATGTGGGGGCCGTCATAAACATAATAGGAATAATGCAGGCAAACAGTGTAATAGTATTTATACCGTACATTAATGCCGGACCTGTGTACATCCGAACCTGATTTACGTCTTCGCTAATACGGTTCATTAAATCACCGGTCCTATTTTTTTTGTAAAAATTGAGGCTTAAAAACTGGTAGTGATCAAATATTTCATTCTTAAGGTCGTATTCAATATACCTAGATACGTTAATTATGGTCTGGCGCATCAAGAAGGTGAAAAATCCGGAAAGCAGTGCGGCACCAACAATTATAAGAATGTACTCTAACAGTAGTGTTTTTGCTGCTGATTCACCAACCTGCCCGTCCATAAAGTTTTCAATGACTTGGATAGACTCTTTTACGTATCTGGGCATTACCAATTGTAGCACGCGAGCAACAATGGTTATGACTACCCCGATCAATAATTTAGACCAATATTTTTTAAAGTATTTGTTTAGGTGTGCAAGTTCCTTCATGAAAGGTTTAGGCTAGAGCTATTTTTAATGGATCAAAGATAAGGGTTTGGTGATAAACCATATGTTATAAATACCATAAGATGTTAGGAGACTTAATTAGTCCTAAATTCGATTCAACGATTTCCGAAAGTTAAATTTACGGTAACATTTTATATTTTATCAAGCCTCAAAAGGCTTAAAAACAAGGCTTTGGCGTGTTGGTGGGTGGGGATTGGAAAAAGTAGCCGTTGTTTCATCGTTTTGTATAGTAGTCTTTTGGGCTTTATTCTTATTTTTGCCACGTGAAAGTCAAACCAATACTATTCCAAAAAAGTTCTTTAAAATGCTAACACGAAGACATATACGGGTAAAAGTAATGCAATGTATTTATGCAATTACCCAATCTAAAGACGAATCTTTAGAGAAACAAGAAAAATTTCTGCGGTTTAGCATAGACAATATGTATACGCTCTACCTCTTAATGCTGAGCTTGATCATAGAAATTCAGCAACGAGGATCGGACCAATTACGAATTTCCTCTAAAAAATATTTGGCTAACGCATCGGATGATTTTCCGGATAAGGCAAAATTTGTAAACAACAAACTATTGCTTCAGTTGGTGCACAATGAGCCTTTAAAAGCTGAGCTTAAGAAGCGAAAGTTGGATAATTGGTATTTGAACGAAGAGTATGTAAAAATCATTTACAACAACATTGTTGCAAGTGATGCTTACCAAAAATATATGTCCACTGAGGGCAGCACATATTCGGCGGACAAAGAGTTTATAATTACGTTGTTCAAAGAGGTCATTGCTCCAGACGAAAAAATCTACGATTATTTTGAAGATAATAACCTTACTTGGGTAGATGATATTCCTATCGTAAATACCTATATCTTAAAAATGTTCAAGAAGGTAAAGAACGATCAATCTACATCTTTCTTTCTGCCTCGTTTATTAAAGGATAAAGAAGATATGGAGTTTGCTCAAAAACTTCTTAGGAAAACATTGTTAAAAGATGGGGAGCTTACCAAAGAAATAGAGGGTAAAACACCTAATTGGGACAAGGATCGGATTGCCGATATGGATGCAATTCTTTTAAAGATGGCCATTTGCGAACTGTTGAACTTTCCGTCAATACCCGAAAAAGTTACCATTAATGAGTTTTTGGAAATAGCCAAGGAGTATTCTACTCCAAAGAGTAGCATTTTCATTAACGGTATTTTGGATAACCTTGTAAAAGAATACAAAAAGGAAGGAAAGCTTAACAAAATAGGTAGGGGGCTGATTTAAAATAATTGATTAATTTTACCTCAAATTAAAGTTAGAGATATGAGAAAAACATTTTTTGCCCTGAGTTTATGTTCGCTTATCGCGTTCGCTTCCTGTAAAGAAAATGCGTCGAGCAAAGTAAAAACGGATAATGTTGTAGAAGCTGCACAACGTGATGAGGCTGGTAAGCAAATTCCGGTAATGGAATTTGAAAAAGCAGAACATGACTTTGGTACTATTGAGCAAGGTACGCCCCAAGAAACTGTTTTTACTTTTAAAAACACGGGTAACGCACCTTTGATAATTACAAACGCAACTAGTTCTTGTGGTTGTACGGTTCCTAATCCTCCAAAAGATCCTATCGCACCAGGAGAAACAGGTGAGTTGGTAGTTAAGTTTAACGGGTCAGGACAGAACCAAGTAACTAAAACCATTACTGTAAACGCAAATACCGAGAAAGGTACAGAGCAATTACGTATTAAAGCGTTTGTAAATCCTAAAGGAGCTGCTCCGGTAGGACCAACAAAATAATAATTGATCAGATAATAAAATTATGGGTGATATAGGACAGTTTCTTCCAATGATCTTGATTTTTGTGGTTGCGTATTTCTTTATGATACGCCCACAAATGAAACGTCAAAAGGATGAAAAGAAATTCGCAGCTGAATTAAAAAGAGGCGATAGGGTAATTACTAAAAGTGGTTTACACGGTAAAATCATGGATTTGAATGACAATGACTTTTCTTGCATTCTTGAAACTATGGCCGGTAAATTAAAATTTGACCGTTCTGCTATTTCTATGGAAATGAGCAAAAAACTGAACGCACCCGAAAAGAAATAAGCGTACACTTTAATGTATGTTAAGAAACACCGCTATTAGTAGCGGTGTTTTTTTTGGACTTGTGCTAAGGTAAATTAGTATATTCATGTTCTGAACAAACAAACCGGAATGATGTACCATAATAGACGAAACTTTATCAAAAAAAGTACTTTGGCCTTAGCAGGCTCTAGTGCCGCATTTTTATTTCCAATGGAGCTTTTGGCTAATTTAAGAAAAAAGGTAGGGCCCAATGACCAAATCAATGTTGGGCTTATTGGTTGTAAGGGTATGGGGTTTAGTGACCTAACCTCTATGCTGAAAATTAGCGAAATTAATGTGATTGCACTTTGCGATGTAGATCAAGCCGTTCTAAAGGCTAGAACTGCTGACCTTGAAAAAGCGGGAATTAAGAAGCCGCTATGGTATCGTGACTATCGGAAGCTTTTAGAAAACAAAGATATTGATGTGGTCATTATTGGTACTCCCGATCATTGGCATTGTCTTCAGTTAACAGATGCCCTTATGGCAGGCAAGGACGTATATTGTGAAAAACCAATAGCAAATTCAATACAGGAATCCAATATCATGCTTAATTATGTAGGTGCGAGTGATCGCATGGTACAGATTGGCCAATGGCAACGTAGTCAGCCGCACTTTGTAGATGCTATTAATTTTGTGCATTCGGGTAAATTAGGAAATATACGTCTGGCAAAAGCATGGGCTTATCAAGGTTGGATGAAACCTGTTCCCGTTGTTTCGGATTCTGCTGTTCCGGAAGGTGTAGATTATAAAATGTGGCTAGGTCCCGCTCCGGAACGTGCTTTTAATGCAAACCGATTCCATTTTAACTTTAGGTGGTTTTGGGATTATGCCGGCGGATTAATGACGGATTGGGGAGTACATTTGTT
Source organism: Zobellia sp. B3R18 (assembly GCF_018860715.1). Classification (NCBI taxonomy): domain Bacteria; kingdom Pseudomonadati; phylum Bacteroidota; class Flavobacteriia; order Flavobacteriales; family Flavobacteriaceae; genus Zobellia; species Zobellia sp. B3R18. The sequence goes on from NZ_JAHKQG010000010.1 coordinate 87,483, forward strand.
GGATTATGCCTTGTACGGAATGAAAGCGGGAACTCCAAAATCGGTTATGGCATTAGGAGGGAAGTTTGCTTACCCGGAAGATGCTTCCGAAACACCGGATACGTTACAGACCGTTTTTGAATATGATGGTTTTTCTATTCTTTGGGAACATGCTACAGGTATTGATGGCGGCAATTATGGACGTAACCACGGCATAGCCTTTATAGGTAATAACGGTACACTGGTCGTAGATCGGAACGGGTGGGAAGTAATACCAGAGGAAGAGTTTGCCGGATGGGGTAAAAAAGGAACCCCTAAAATGGAAGCTGTTTCGTATGATAAAGGAAATGCAAGCGGATTGGACCTACACACCAAGAATTTTATTGAAGCGGTAAAAACCAGGGATAATTCTAAACTAAATGCACCCATTAAAGTCGGGTATGATGCCGCTTTGGTTTCTCACATGGGCAATGTGGCCTTTAAAACGGGCAACCGTATCTATTGGGACGGTACTTCCGGAAAATTTAAAGAAGAAGAGGCGAATAAACTTATTACCGCCAATTATCAAAACGGCTGGAAATTACCAATGTTGTAGAGAAAAATGCTCCCAAACCTAACATCTATTTAGGTTTGGGAGCATTATTTATCGGTATAAATCGTTAAGGCCTTTGCCTTCGATTATCATAGGTAAAATCTTTTCCATTCTACTTGCTTTCGTTTGTTCCCGCTTGGCGTTTGCAATGTATTCCGCATATTCTTTCTGTTTATATGGCGATAGTTTTTTAAAACATCCCTTTACTTTGGGCTGAGCTTTGAATACATTTTCCAGTTCAGGAGGAACGGTTACGCGGGTAATTTTGCTTTTAGGACTTCTGGCGAGTTCAATACCTTTCTTTTGGTTTTCAATAGCTTCGTTAATATATGCCGAAACTTTAATGGGGTCAATATCTTTTTCTGAGAAAAATTTCCAGTGGCGCATGGCTTGGGTCTTTCCTTCTTGGGCATTTTCAAGAATGTTTCCGGGGTCGCTTAAAAAGACACCGTTAAAGAACCAAATACCAAAATGATTCTTGAATTTACAAATAGCCAATACATTTTTCTTAGTGATAGTATAGGTTGGAAAATTCCACTTATAGGTCTCAACAACATCGGTTTTTAAAACCAGATCTCGCAATTGGCCAATGGCTTTTTTAAAGTGATGTTCTTCGGCAAAATAGGCCTCAATTTTTTCGGATGTATCCATGTGTTTATGGACTTTTAAGATTCTCTCTTAAAGGTAAGCATTTGTCTTTACACCGCTTTTTTGGCTAAAAGCTCACATATTTTAATAATGACTTCAGTAGCTTTTATCATACTTTCCACGGGAACGTATTCATATTTACCATGAAAATTATGTCCTCCGGCAAAGATATTAGGACATGGTAGCCCCATATAGCTTAATTGCGAACCATCTGTTCCGCCACGTATGGGTTTTATGATTGGGGTAACACGCATGGCTTCCATAGCTTCTTTTGCCAGTTCCACAATATGAAAAACAGGTTCTACCTTTTCGCGCATGTTAAAATACTGGTCTTTAATTTCCAAGCTAATACAATTGCCGTGAATGTGGTTCAGTTTTTCGGTGATATCACGAAGCAGTTGCTTCCTGTTTTCAAAGTGCGTTTTATCATGGTCCCTTACAATCAATTCAAATTCGGCATGTTCTATTTCGCCCTTTATATGGTGTACATGAAAGAACCCTTCTCTACCCGAGGTATTCTGGGGTGTTTCTTCCGGGGGCAGGATTTCTAAAAATTCGCTGGCAATGCTTATGGCATTTACCATTTTGTTCTTGGCATATCCCGGGTGAACACTTTTTCCTTTGATGATTACTTTGGCGCTAGCTGCATTAAAATTTTCATACTCCAACTCACCAACTTGGCTTCCGTCCATAGTGTAGGCCCAATCTGCGCCAAATTTTTCAACATCAAAATGATGTGCCCCTCTACCTATTTCCTCGTCAGGAGTAAAACCTATTCTAATCTTACCGTGTTTTATTTCGGGATGATTAATAAGATATTCCATCGCGGTGATTATTTCCGTAATTCCGGCCTTGTCATCTGCACCAAGTAGGGTAGTGCCATCTGTAGTAATCAACGTCTGGCCCTTATATTGTAGTAAATCTTCAAAATAATCAGGAGAAAGAACAATGTTTTCCATATGGTTTAGAACAATGTCCTTTCCATCATAATTCTCAATAATTTGAGGGTTCACATTGGCTCCGGAAAAGTCTGGAGATGTGTCAAAATGAGAAATAAAACCAATAGTGGGTACCTCTATATTAAGGTTGCTGGGCAAGGTAGCTGTAATGTAGGCCTTATTGTCAATAGAGACTTCCTCCATTCCAATTTCCAATAACTCCTCAACGAGCAAATCTGCTAAATACCATTGTTTTTCGGTGCTTGGGGTGGTGCTGGAACTGGGGTCGCTTTGGGTATCTATTTTTACATACTTTAGAAAGCGATCAATGATATTTTGCATTGGTATATTTTTAAACCAAAAGTACAAAATTGGGGGTACTAGAAACAATAGAAACTTTTTTTAAGATTATGTTTTTAGTGTTTTTCTTACGTTAAAAATAAAAAATACTTAACTTTTCAATGAATTAACTCAAATAACTAATTATGAAAAAGCAGTATTTAATGTGCTATGTGCTCTTTATGAGTGTCATAGGAATTGCTAGTGCCCAGATAACGGGTACGGTGTTAGACGAAGATGGTGAACCTCTGCCCGGAGCTTCGGTAGTTGTGAAGGGTACAACTACAGGATCTACTACGGATTTTGATGGTTTATTTTCTATTGATGCAGAAGTGGGGGACAAGCTGGTCATTTCCTACATTGGTTATGAAACCAAAGAAGTAACCGCTGCGGCCGGTGGCATGAGTGTGCAATTATCTTCAGGAGTAGCGTTGTCCGAAGTTGTGATTATTGGTTCCCGTAATCCTAACAGGACGGCTACAGAGAGTATGGTTCCGGTAGATGTAATCAGTATGAAGGAACTGAATAGCGTTGCGCCTCAGGTAAACCTGAACCAAATTTTAAATTATGTAGCTCCCTCGTTTACTTCAAATACCCAGACCATTTCAGATGGTACGGATCACATTGACCCAGCTTCTTTAAGAGGTTTAGGGCCTGATCAGGTTTTGGTATTGATCAATGGTAAAAGAAGGCACACTTCTTCCCTTATAAATGTTAACGGTACTTTTGGACGGGGTAGTGTTGGTACGGATTTAAATGCTATACCAGCGGCAGCAATTCAACGTATAGAAGTTTTAAGAGACGGTGCAGCTGCCCAGTATGGCTCTGATGCCATAGCAGGTGTTATTAATATAGTCTTGAACAAGAGTGTAAACGAATTAAATACAACAGTTACAACAGGAGCTAATTTCTCTAAAAATGCCAACGATCAAACGGGTGGTGTTGATGGTGCAACAACTAACGTTTCTGCAAGTTATGGGGTTCCATTGGGGCAAAATGGAGGCTTTTTAAATCTTTCCGGTGATTTTGATGTTCGTCAGGATTACAGTAGAATGAGAGAGTGGGAAGGTGATGTTTTTAATCAATACAACGTGGTTGAAAGGTTTGCGAGGAACGATGGTTATGATTTGACTAATTTATTGGATGATGATGTGGCGGATGTAATTCAATATGCAAATCAAGCAGGGATAAATTTGAACGGTGCATCTACAAAAGCGGAACTTCAGCCCATTTTATCTGCGGATGCAACGGACGCGGAACTTGCTGCAAGGGGACAGGAAAGAAGTGACTATAACATGAGAGTGGGTCAGTCTGCATTACGTGGTGGTCGAATTTTCGCCAACTTTTCTATGCCTTTAGATGATAATGGAACGGAAGTGTATTCTTTTGCGGGTATTAGTTCTAGAACTGGTAATTCTGCAGGTTTTTACAGATTACCCAACCAAAGCAGGACATTTACACCTGCATATAATAACGGATTTTTACCTGAAATTAATTCCACGATAAAAGACAGGTCTTTATCTGTAGGGATTAAAGGAAAAATTAATGAGTGGGATGTTGATTTAAGCAATACCTATGGAAAAAACTCTTTTCTATATACTATAGGAAATACTTTTAATGCTTCCATGCAAAATGCCTCGCCAACAATTTTTGATGCAGGTGGATTCTCATTTGCTCAGAATACGGCCAATTTGGACGTTTCCCGTTTTTTTGAAGATGCATTATCTGGTTTAAATGTTGCCTTTGGAGGGGAATATAGAGTTGAGAATTATGATATTGAAGCAGGAGAAGAAGCTTCTTATTCTCAATATACGGCAGATGGTCAACGTATCACTTTAGCATCGCAACAGCCATCACAAGATTTCTTTGGAAATGGAAGACCAGGAGGTTCTCAAGTATTCCCTGGGTTTAGTCCTAATAATGAATTATCTAGAGGTAGGAGCAGTGTTGCAGGTTATATAGATATAGAGGCAGATTTCTCTGAAAAATTCTTGGCCAGTTTTGCCACGCGTTTTGAGAATTATAGCGATTTTGGTTCTACTATCAATTTTAAATTGGCCACGCGTTACAAAATCAATGACAACTTAAATATTAGGGCAGCAGCCAATACAGGTTTTAGAGCGCCCTCTTTACATCAGATAAACTTTAATTCCACCTCTACAATTTTTGACCAGAACGGAGATCCGCAGGAAGTGGGAACTTTTGCAAATGATAGTAGAGCAGCAAAGCTTTTGGGAATTCCGGAATTGAAGGAAGAAACTTCAAGTAGTGTTAGTGTTGGATTCACAGCGAAAATTCCAGATGCAAATCTTACATTAACGGTAGATGGTTATTATGTAGAAATTAATGACAGAGTAGTGTATACTGGACAGTTTAGCGGCCCAGGTACAGGAACTGAATTGGACAATTTGCTCCGCCAGGCCAATGCTACCGCAGCCTCCTTCTTTGCGAACGCTATTAATACGGAGTCTCGTGGGTTGGATGTAGTGCTTACTCATCAAGCTAACTTAAGCGATAATTGGAGGTTAAAATCAGATTTAGCCGGTACTTTTTCTAAAACCAATCAAATAGGTGATATTAACGCATCGCAGGTTTTAGAGGATGCTGGTTTAGTTGATACGTATTTTCCAGAGGATAGCAGGGTGTATTTGGAAGAGGCCGTGCCACGTACAAAAATCAACCTATCTAATAGTTTAACTTCCGATAAGTGGATAATGTTCTTAAGAAACGTATACTTTGGAGAAGTAACGGAAGCCACTACGGTTGTGGGAAATCAGCAGGTTTTTGGCACCAAGTTGGTGACGGATCTTTCCATTGGTTACAAAGCCACGGATGCTTTAACACTTACGGTAGGAGCCAACAATTTATTTGATATCTATCCGGATAGAGCGGAAGAGCAGTTTAATAACCGTAGTTCAGGTCGTTTTGATTGGTCCCGTAGAGCGCAACAATTTGGTATTGGAGGTCGCTTCTTATTTGCTAGGGTAAACTTTACATTAAAGTAAGACTTTAAAGAGAAAAATTAGTTTAGAAAGGCTGCCCCACTGGGGCAGCTTTTTTTATGTAAATGAATCATACACAGGAGAAATATAATTTTTTGGTTAAATAGTTGTTTATATAAACGAAGTTGAATTTTAATCAAGATTATATGTATCGTAAAATATATGGTTTTATAGCATTCATGATGTTTTTTTCTGTGGGATATGCACAAAGTTGTACATTGGATATAGGTGGAAAAAACAGTGAAACCATTAAAACGATTTTTCAACTGAACGAGGAGCAGATAGTTCTCATGGAGGCGCTTCAGGGAGAATTGGCAGTGACTACAAAAAGTGTTGAGGAGCAAATTGAAAAGCTACTCGCGCAACATCCGCAAAGTACGCAGGAAGATCTTATAAAACTGGCCGAAAAATATAAAGGGCTGCAACAGCAATTGGTACAGGCAGCTTATGATAGTGATAAAAAATTGCTATCTGCTTTCAACACTAAACAATATGAACGTTATCTTCAGCTCTGTAACGAAGCTATAAGGCTTCCTATAAAAGTGGTGCCAAAGAGTTACGAAATACCTGTAGAGGAGGAGTAAAGAGTTGCCGGTTTGGCCGTGATGACCTATTTCAATTCAGTACTTAGGATTTTAAAATTGTAATAAGTTGTGTCTATACTAGGCTAAGTTTGTATTTTTGCGCAAACACTACACACCTTCATGTATAAGACCTTTCTTCAGCCGTTACTTTTCTCGCTAGATGCAGAAAAAGCCCATCACGTTACCTTTTCATTAGTTCGTTTTCTTTGTAAAATCGGTTTTTCCGGTTTGTTCAGGGCTATTTATAAGATTGAGGACCCGCGCTTGGAAAAGGAAGTTTTTGGGATTAGGTTTAAAAACCCAGTGGGACTTGCCGCTGGTTTTGATAAAGACGCCAAACTTTACAATGAATTGTCCAACTTTGGTTTTGGTTTTGTTGAAATAGGTACATTAACTCCAAAACCACAGGAAGGAAACCCTAAAACAAGATTATTCAGGTTAAAGCCGGACCAAGCCATAGTAAACCGAATGGGGTTCAATAATATGGGGGTCGTAGATGCTGTAGAACGATTAAAAAAAGAACATAAAGTTCTTATTGGGGGCAACATAGGTAAGAATAAAATAACTCCTAATGAGGACGCCGTTTCAGATTATCTTATTTGTTTTAATGCGCTTTTTGACCATGTAGATTATTTTGTGGTTAATGTAAGTTCTCCCAATACGCCAGGCTTGCGTGAGCTTCAGGATAAAGAACCTTTAACAGCTCTTTTACTGGAACTTAAAAAAGAAAACTCAAAATTAGCTTCGCAGAAGCAGCAAAAAGAAAAACCTATTCTTTTAAAAATAGCACCAGACCTAACGGACGACCAATTGCTGGATATTATTGCTATTGTGGCCGATACAAAGATTGATGGTGTTATAGCTACTAATACGACTATAGAAAGGAAAAATTTAAAATCCGAAGAATCGCTCACGAAGGAAATGGGCGGACTAAGCGGAAAACCACTAACGCAACGAAGTACAGAGGTAATCCGTTTCTTGACGGAAAAAAGCAATAAAGCTTTCCCTATAATTGGTGTAGGCGGAATTCACTCCGAAAAAGATGCTTTGGAAAAATTGGAAGCCGGTGCAGATTTGGTTCAGCTGTACACGGGTTTTATATACGAAGGCCCAGCATTGATAAAGCGCATTAATAAGGCTGTACTAAAGCAGTCCTAAAAACCTAAGGATATAGTTTTAGTTAGATTGTCCTCGGTTTTACTTTGTCCAATAATCAACCACTAAAACACCATCTAGATATGGGCCTAGAGCATCTGCAAAAGCTTTGTGGTCTGGGTGTGGTAAATAAGTGGCACGGTCTTCTTCGCTATTAAAAGTTAAGAAAAAACAATGGGTAAAACCGTCGTTCAGACCTTCGGGGCTATTGTTCAACCCCCATTCGTAGCCTACAATTTGTGGAATTTTTGAGGGTAAGGCGGTAAAGGCGTCCTCCACTTTTTTAATATTTTCCTTAGAAGTTTCGGGTTTGAATTTAAACAATACTACGTGGCGTAATAAACTATCTTTTTGCATAACGGTTTGGGCTGCGGGTTTTGCTTCGTTCCTGATTTCAAACGCCACTAAAAGCAACGCTACTAGAACTAAACTTAGGATAAAGGTAACCTGACTTTGTTTCATGGCTTTAGTTTTAAGATGCAATAACGGTTATGGTCTAGCATAAGGGGAATTGCGACCAACTAAAAAAAATACAATCCAAGCACATTTTTTTTGAACTTCAGATTTCACACAAGATATAAAAAAGAGTAGTTACTTTAGCGTAAATAACAAGGTTTCCAGTCTAAAACTGGGATGGCTAAGATTTGTATTAAATTTAAGCAGGAATTAGATTACCATGAATTACGAAACTCTTTATGCGTTTATGTTGGCTACGGCAGCCTTGTCCGTTTCGCCGGGGCCCGATAATATTTATGTGTTGATGCAGAGTTTGGTAAACGGCAAAAAGTATGGATTGGCAACTACGGCCGGGCTTATTTCCGGTTGTTTGATTCATACAAGTTTGTTAGCCTTTGGAGTATCTGTTCTAATAAAAGAAAGTGAAACGCTGTTTTTTGGTATAAAATTACTGGGGGCCATATACCTATTTTACTTGGCCTATAAAGTATTTAAAAGCAGCAGTACCTTGGAGCTGACGGAAGGTTCCGTACCTAAAAAAGGACTTTGGCAATTGTTTAAGCAAGGGTTTATAATGAATGTGTTAAACCCTAAGGTTACTATTTTCTTTTTGGCTTTTTTTCCTGGTTTTCTCTTTAGTGAAGAAATAAGTACTACGGTACAGTTTTATGTGCTGGGTCTTATTTTTATGTTTATATCTTCTATCGTTTTTAGTTTAATAGCGGTGCTTTCCGGTAGTATATCATCTTATTTTACAGAAAATTCTAAAGTGGGGCTGTACCTAAAATGGCTTCAAATCATTGTGTTCATTGGTATTGCCGTCTATATTTTAGTATCGGATAATTAATGCTAATTTTGAGTAGGTTTAAGGGTTGGCATGGCTGGCCCATTAGAAAGGAATACGCATGATGGAAAAGGTGAAAGTTATTGAATGTCCCAGAGATGCCATGCAAGGCATCAAACCTTTTATTCCAACCAAGGAAAAGGTAAGGTACATTCAGGCTTTATTGGGTTGTGGTTTTGATACCATAGATTTTGGAAGTTTTGTTTCTCCCAAGGCTATTCCGCAGATGGTGGATACTGCCGAAGTGCTTTCACAACTAGACCTGTCAAAAACAACAAGTAAACTTTTGAGTATCGTAGCCAATGTTAGAGGGGCTGAAGATGCTTCTCGCCATCCTGAAATTCAGTATCTGGGATATCCTTTTTCTATTTCCGAAAATTTTCAGATGCGTAATACACATAAGACCATAGACCAATCCGTAGGAATACTTCAAGAAATACTGAATATTGCGGATGCTTCGGGCAAGGAAGTGGTAACTTATATTTCTATGGGTTTTGGAAACCCGTACGGTGACCCCTGGGATGTGGATATTGTAGGTGAATGGACAGAGAAATTGAGTGCAATGGGAGCTAAAATTTTATCTCTATCGGATACGGTAGGGTCTTCAACACCAGAAGTTATTCAATATCTCTTCTCGCAATTAATACCAAGGTACCCAGAAATAGAGTTTGGAGCGCATTTGCATACAACACCTACCAAATGGCACGAAAAGGTAGATGCTGCATACAAATCCGGTTGCCGTAGGTTTGACGGGGCCGTTCAAGGTTTCGGGGGTTGTCCTATGGCAAAGGACGAGTTGACCGGTAATATGCCTACGGAAAAAATGCTCTCTTATTTTACTGCGGAAAAGGCAGATTCAGGAGTTAATTGGATGGTGTTCGAGGCTGCCTATAACAAAGCTACCGAACTGTTTACTGCCTATCATTAATCCTAGTGCCCACCACACATTTTGTCCAGATAGTTGTTCAAGTTTAATTGAAACAAGGTGCCATCTACCAAATCATGTACGGCATCCAATTCTTTTTTGTTCATGGCAAGGGTTATTTGCGGAGCCGGAGTGTCTAAGAGTAAAGATCTGCAGGTTTCGTGTTGGCCACACTCGCTGCACATGGCATTACTGTTCTTTGTGCATTCAATATTCTTTTTAAACTGTTCCAGTTCGTTTTGGGACAATAACAACCCGGTATCCCTAAAAACAATCTGTATTTTTCTAATATCTTTTGTTGAGTTTCTTTTCCATTGGAAAGCTACGCCAAAAGGGTTGTGGTAAATAGGGTTAATGTCTTCCATAATATGTGCTAATTCATTTGGGGTTAAACAATTCTATGATAAAGTATTCAAGACTTTAGTGCCTTAAGTCTCATTTCAAAAGTAGTATTTTTATTTAGATTAATTATAAATAGTAACAAAATATATTTTGGTATAGCTAATGCACGCACTATAACTAGGAAGAGCAAATACTAAATTCAATATTATTTAGATTTAATAAGAATAATGTTGCGAGGCACATTTTCATGTATTAAATTTGGCGCTTTATTTAAATCAAGTCTAAATAAATTTCGCACATAAAAATGAAAAAGATTCTTTACACATTGGCTATTAGCTCTGCAGTTCTTCTTACATCTTGTAGCTCGGATGATAATGCTTCGGATATGAACGAAGATATCATGATTGACAACCCAACTAGTTATTCTTTTGAAAGAGATGGAGCAACTACGGTTAGCTTTGGAGGTCAGACTACACGTATCTTAATGGCTCAGGAGCTTTTAGGAGGTTTTACCACCAATACCAATACTGCAGAAACTTTGCAGGCTATGTATGCACATGAAGAGGGTGCGGAGGATTTTGAAGATGCAGATTTGAATGCTTCGGATAAGAGTCTTCGTAGTAAGACTGCGGCTTCTGCCGATTATTTTTCAACCAACGCAACAGATCAAGCCCTTATTCGTGCAGATTTTGAATCATGGATAGACGGTCAGGTAAATGAAGTTTTTGCCAACTGGAATGTTGCTGCCGAAGCTGGAGTTGCAGGTCAATTAGCGGATGGGGAGAGAACCCGTTACGTAAATGCAAAAGGTCTTGAATACAATCAATTGTTCGCCAAAGGGTTGATTGGAGCTTTGATGACCGATCAAGCATTGAACAACTATTTGAGCACAGCGGTTTTAGATGAAGGTTCTAGCCGTGCTGATAACGACGCGGAAACTGTATTGGAAGGCAAGTCCTATACCAATATGGAGCATAAGTGGGATGAAGCTTATGGATACGTTTACGGACTTAATGCCGATGCTTCCAACCCTAATGCAGATCTTGGTGCGGATAGCTTTTTGAACGAGTACATCGGGAAATTAGAGGAGGATTCTGATTTTGCTGGAATTGCTGATGAGATTTTTCAGGCTTTTAAATTAGGTCGTGCTGCTATTGTAGCTGGAGATTACGAAGTTCGTGATGCTCAGGCAGATATAATTAGAGAAAAAATATCAGAAGTAATTGCTGTTAGAGGTGTTTTTTACATGCAACGTGCGAAAGAAACATTGGCCGAGGAGACTCCAAATTATGGAAGTGCTTTTCATGCTCTCTCTGAAGCATACGGCTTTATCTATAGCTTACGCTTTACCCGCAAACCGGGTACGGATGCTCCTTACTTTACCAAAGCTGAATCTGAGGCACTTTTGGAAGATTTAATGGGAGATGGTGCTAATGGATTATGGGATGTTAAGGCTGAAACTATTGATATGATTTCAGAGGATATTGCATCAAGATTCGATTTTACTGTTGCCCAAGCAGCCGAGTAACAAAGGGTTGTAATTACTAAAATTTAAGTGTTGTAAAAAAAAAGCAGCTTCTGTTAAGGTTTAACAGGCTGCTTTTTATATTTTTGCTTACTTAGAATAAATAAAAATAAGGTATGAGGAGGTTTTTTGCCATTGTAGCTGTAGCGGCAATGATTTGGGCTTGTAGCTCTGATGGAGGAAGTGATCCCACAGATGATGTTGTAGTAGATCCAAACCCGGATCCGGTAAGTTTTGAGCGTGGCCCCATGCTGGTGAATTGGGCAGATAATATAATTATACCTTCTTACGAGGCATTTTCAACCGAAATTACGGACTTGCAAACCGCGTTTGATGCGTTTAAAACTGATTCAAACGAGGCTAATTTTATTGCTTTTAGAGCATCATGGTTGTCCGCCTATAAAATGTGGCAAAGGGTTTCTATGTTCGAAATTGGACCGGCAGAAACAGTAGGTTTTCGTTTGAATATGAATATTTACCCTGCGGATAATGATAAAATGGACGGTTTTATAAGTTCAGGAGGGTATGATTTGGCTTTGGCCTCTAACAGGGACGCAAAAGGTTTTCCTGCTTTGGACTACTTGATTAATGGTCTGGGTGATACGGACCAAGCTATTTTGGATCGATTCAATGGAACCGAAAAAGAGAATTTGGTTTCGTATACAGGTGATATTATTGCAGACATGGTAAGTCTTACTCAAGGTGTTCTTGCGGAATGGAACTCGGGATATAGAGCAACCTTTGTGGCCAATAACGGAGCGTCCTCAACCGCATCTGTAGATCGTTTTATTAACGACTATGTTTTTTACTACGAGAAATTTTTGAGAGCGGGAAAAATGGGTATTCCTGTAGGTGCTTTTTCTGAAAATGTACTTCCTCAAAACGTAGAGGCTTATTATAAGGCAGATATTTCTAATGAACTATTCTTAGAAGGGCTTGAAGCTGTTCAGGATTTTTTCAATGGTGTTCATTATGGTAAAACCACTTCCGGAGAAAGTTTGGCGTCTTATTTAGATGCATTGAACACAGTTAAGGATGGAGATGACTTAAAGAAATTGATAAACGATCAGTTTAATTTAGCAAGAACCAAGGTTCAGGAATTGGAGCCTTTTCGAAAAGAAATAGAAGACAATGTGCCACCTACCAATATGCTTTTGGCCTATGATGAGGTGCAACGTATTGTTCCATTGCTAAAGGTAGACATGGTATCTGCCATGAGCGTAAGTATTGATTTTGTTGATGCAGATGGCGATTAGAAAATGAACCGTTTCATTAGCAAACATATATCAGCCCCAATAGAGGCCGCCCCTTTGGCGGTCTTTCGCATTTTATTTGGTGTAATGATGTTGCTTAGTATTGTAAGATTTTGGAGTTATGGATGGATAGAAAAATTATACATTCAGCCTAAATTTTTCTTCTCGTATTATGGTTTTGAATGGGTCAAGCCCTTGGGTGACTATACCTATTTCATATTTGTCATCTGTGCATTATCTGCCATCTTTGTGACCTTGGGCTATAAATACAAAGTGGCCATTGTTACCTTCTTTTTAAGCTTTACGTACATAGAACTAATGGATAAGACTACCTATCTTAACCATTACTACTTTATAAGTCTGCTTAGCTTTTTAATGATTTTTTTGCCGGCCAATGCCTATTTTTCTTTGGATGCCAAACAAAGGTCGCATATAGCATTTCAGAAAATTCCGGCGTGGACGGTCAACAGTATAAAGCTCATGTTGGGCATTGTCTATTTTTATGCAGGACTTGCCAAACTAAATTCCGATTGGCTCCTTAAGGCCATGCCTCTGAAAATTTGGTTGCCCTCCAAGTTTGATACGCCTTTTTTTGGGCATTTTTTGCATGAAGAGTGGGTGCAATACGCTTTCAGCTGGTTTGGAGCTGGATATGATCTAGCAATTCCATTTTTGCTTTTGTACAAGAAAACACGCCCTTTTGCTTTTATTATGGTGGTTATTTTTCATGTGATGACACGGGTGTTGTTCCCTATAGGAATGTTTCCGTATATCATGATCATATCAACCTTAATATTTTTTGATTCGTCTCTTCACCATAGGTTTCTAAACTACTTGGCAAGCTTTTTTCGCATAATAAACAAAAACCGATTTGATAATGGAAAGGTTTTGGCTTTGTCAGTTAGGGAAAAAGCCAACCCAAAACTGATTTTAATAGCACTGTTTTTTGTGGTGCAGTTGGTAATGCCCTGGCGTTATTTGGCATATCCGGGAGAGTTGTTCTGGACGGAAGAAGGTTACCGGTTTTCTTGGCGGGTAATGTTAATGGAAAAATCGGGTTATGCACAATTCAAAGTAGTCAGTAAAGATTCGGGTAAATGGTTTTATGTGGATAATTCCGATTTTTTAACGCCATTTCAGGAAAAGCAAATGTCTTTTCAGCCAGACTTTATTTTAGAATATGCCCAGTACCTGAAAAAGCATTTTGAAAATGACGGGCACAAAAACGTACAAATATTTGTAGATAGTCGGGTGGCGCTAAATGGTAGATTGAGCACTACCTATATAGACCCCAAAGTAGACCTTGGCCAAGAGCGGGAGTCGTTTGAACATAAAAAATGGATAATACCTTTTACTGATGAAATTAAGGGAATTTAGTATTGTACTTATAGCATTTCTAACCGCATTAAGTGCTGTTGGCCAAATTAATATTACTGGTAAAGTGGTAGATAACAAAGGTAACGCTGTACAAGATGCAGAGGTCTACCTAAAGGAACTTCGGCTTTTAGAAACTTCACAGGCAGATGGCAATTTTGTTTTTTCCAACATTCCGGGGGGTAAATACACTATTGTGGTGTTTGCTTTTGAGTATGAAGTCTATGAAAAGGAACTGACTTTTGATACGGCCTTCAATCTCAATATTCAGCTAGAAAGAATAAAGTCGCAAGCGCTTTCGGAAGTAGTTCTAACTGAAAGACGAGAGAAAGTATTCGCTTTAAAACAACTTAAAAAAGTAGAGGGTACCGCTATATATGCAGGAAAGAAGACAGAGGTAGTTCTTTTGGAGGGTCTTACGGGAAACCTTGCGGCCAATAACGCGCGGCAAATATATAGTCAGGTTGTGGGACTTAATATTTATGATAATGGTGATGCCGGCCTGCAGCTGAATATTGGGGGTAGAGGATTGGACCCTAACCGTACCGCCAATTTTAACACGCGTCAGAACGGATATGATATTAGTGCAGATGTACTGGGTTATCCAGAAAGTTATTACACCCCACCTGCCGAATCCCTCGAGGAAATTCAGGTGGTGCGTGGTGCCGCTTCTTTGCAGTACGGCACCCAATTTGGTGGCTTGATCAATTTTAAGTTCAAAAAACCGAATCCAAACAAGGAAATAGAACTCATTTCTCGCCAGACCGTTGGTTCGTACGATTTGTTTACGAGCTTTAATAGTTTAAGTGGTACAGTGGGTAAGTTCAGTTATTACACTTATCTAAATTATAAGGGTGGTAACGGGTTTAGACCTAATTCTAATTTTAACAGTAAGAATTATTTTACCCATTTGGGTTATGAAATATCGGATAGGACAAAGGTGAGCTTGGAAACCACATTTATGCATTATTTGGCTAAGCAGCCTGGCGGACTGACCGATGCCCAGTTTTATGCAGACCCCACTTTTAGCAATCGAGACCGAAACTGGTTTGAAGTAGACTGGCGTTTGTATTCATTGCGATTAGACCATGCGTTTTCTGCCAAAACAGATTTTAGCCTAAACATATTTGGTCTAAATGCCTCGCGTAGAGCTTTGGGTTTCCGAACTAACAGGGTTTCTGAAGTTGATAATATTGACACCCCTAGAGAATTATTGATAGATGACTTTAGTAACTGGGGCGCAGAGGCAAGAGTATTGACCCGCTATAATTTAGGAGGCACTGAATCTGCCCTTTTGTTAGGTTCCAAAATTTATAAAACGGATAATGACCAAAGGCAAGGCCCTGGTACCGCTGCCGCCGATGCTGATTTTACATTTGCTGATGTTGATTTCCCGAATTATGAGAGACAATCCCAGTTTAATTTTCCCAATTTTAATGTCGCTTTTTTTGGTGAAAATATTTTCAATCTTTCGGATAGGTTGGCCTTGACACCCGGTTTTAGATTGGAACATATTAAGACTGAGAGTATAGGGAGCTATCGAGAAATTACGTTAGACTTGGCGGATAACCCGCTGTTGAACAGAGAGGTAGATGATAATAGGGATTTTGAGCGAACATTTTTACTCTTAGGCTTGGGAGCTACCTATAAAGTGTCGCCTAGCGTAGAACTCTACGGTAACTTTTCGCAGAATTATCGTTCTGTAACTTTTAGTGATATACGTGTAGTGAATCCTTCTTTTCAAGTTGACCCGAATATTTCTGATGAAGATGGTTTTACGGCAGATTTTGGTGCCAGAGGAAGGTTTAAAGATGTGCTCTCCTATGATGTAAGTGTGTATGGCCTGTATTATGACAATAGACTGGGAGAAATTCTAAAAGAAGAAACGCGGGTTAATGCAGCTGGCGAAGAAGTTTCTACAGGAAGATTGCTAAGGGCAAGAGGTAATATAGGAACCGCCTTTATTTATGGGCTGGAGAGTTTTGCCAATTGGAGTCTAAAAGAAACTTTCTTTCCACAGTCGGAAAAGGTGAAGCTTAATTATTTTGCTAATTTGGCTTTGACACAATCTGAGTATCTTTCTTCCGAAAGGAACAATGTGGAAGGGAAAGAAGTAGAATTTATTCCAAAGGTAAACCTAAAAACAGGTTTGAACTTTGGGTATGGAAACCTGTTGGGAAGCCTACAGTATACGTATTTTGACAAACAATTTACAGATGCAACCAACGCCCTTCAGGACGTAGAGGACAACCAGAGAGGTATAGAAGGGGAAATTCCTGCGTATGATATTTTAGATTTTTCGCTTTCTTACACCTATAAAAAATGGAAGTTGGAAGCGGGTGTGAACAACCTTTTGGATAATTCCTATTTTACCCGGAGGGCTACGGGTTATCCCGGGCCGGGCATTATTCCATCTGAACCAAGAACGTTTTATACCACCCTTCAGCTTAAATTATAAACGATTTCCAAAGATATAATCAGTTGATACTCGCGTAGTTGTATTTTTCTTTTTTATATCGATTTAAAACAAAATATTTAGAAGTAGTTTTTTGATGTGAATTAGAGATATTCGCCGGAAGAATGTGGGTGATTTCTGTAGGTTTTGGTTTACTCGTAATCCAACATTGATAATAAGGTGATAACCAATTAATTTTACTACATTTGCACGCAATTAAATCTTTAATTGCTATGGAAGCCCACCTGAATAAAATTGTTGGAGAAGGTCTCACTTATGATGACGTACTCTTAGTCCCTGCCTTTTCTGAAGTACTCCCAAGAGAAGTAAATATTCAAACCAAATTCACTCGTAACATTACAATAAACGTACCGGTCGTTTCGGCTGCTATGGATACGGTTACGGAATCGCGAATGGCTATTGCCATTGCGCAAGAAGGTGGTATTGGTGTTCTTCATAAAAACATGACTATAGCGCAACAGGCCATTAAGGTGCGTAAAGTAAAACGTGCGGAAAGTGGTATGATCATAGACCCGGTTACGCTACCCCTAGATTCTTTTGTACGTGATGCAAAGGCCAATATGAAAGAATACAGTATTGGAGGAATACCTATTGTAGATGATGAAGGAAAGCTAATAGGTATTGTTACCAACAGGGATCTTCGTTTTGAGAAAAATAATGACCGACCTATTTCTGAGGTAATGACCTCTAAAAATTTGGTTACGGTTAGTGAAGGAACATCATTGGCCCAGGCCGAAGATATTCTTCAAGAAAATAAAATTGAAAAATTACCGGTTGTTGATAAGGATTATAAACTGGTTGGGCTAATTACTTTTAGGGATATTACAAAACTTACCCAAAAGCCTATAGCCAATAAAGATACTTACGGAAGGTTACGTGTTGCTGCGGCCATAGGAGTTACTCCTGATGCCGTAGACAGGGCTGAAGCTTTGGTAAATGCGGGAGTTGATGCCGTAGTGATAGATACCGCACACGGACATACGAAAGGTGTGGTTTCCGTTTTAAAGGAGGTGAAAAAGAAATTCCCGGATTTGGATGTTATTGTTGGTAACATTGCTACGGGCGAAGCTGCAAAATATTTGGTAGAAGCGGGAGCAGATGCCGTTAAAGTAGGTATTGGACCTGGTTCTATTTGTACTACCCGTGTGGTTGCAGGTGTTGGTTTTCCTCAATTTTCGGCCGTGCTAGAAGTGGCTGCCGCTATTAAAGGTTCTGGAGTACCTGTTATTGCCGATGGAGGAATCCGCTATACAGGTGATATTCCAAAAGCGATTGCTGCAGGGGCGGATACGGTAATGTTAGGTTCTCTTTTGGCAGGAACAAAAGAGTCTCCTGGTGAGACCATCATTTATGAGGGAAGAAAATTTAAGTCTTACCGTGGTATGGGTTCTGTTGAAGCCATGAAAGAGGGTAGTAAAGACCGTTATTTCCAAGATGTAGAGGATGATATAAAGAAACTGGTGCCAGAAGGTATTGTTGGCCGTGTTCCTTACAAAGGAGAGTTATACGAGAGTATTCACCAATTTGTTGGCGGTCTTCGTGCCGGTATGGGATATTGTGGGGCAAAAGATATTGATACGCTAAAGGAAAATGGGCGTTTTGTAAAAATTACGTCTAGCGGTATTAATGAAAGTCACCCGCATGATGTAACCATAACAAAGGAATCACCTAACTATAGTAGATAGTTCATCAATTAAAAACAAAGGCCAAAATTAATTATTTTGGCCTTTGTTTTTTAAGGTATGTACCCGATAAAGGTCATCCGCAGCTTGCATTAATTTGTTTTTGAGTGTTGGTTTTAAATCGGGATTTTCAGTTAGGAAATTCTCCAATATGGTATATGCTTCAGCGGATGTATGTTTCCTGATGGTATTGTTCAGCCATCCTTTTGGAAAGAATATATCTCCGGTTTTTTGAATTTCATCCAGTATATCAAGACTTGCTCTCAGGTTTTTTAGGCTTTGTTTTTCGCGAAGCGGATGATTTAGATGGCTTAAGGCATCTAAGACCCACGATTCTTTCTGTCGGTTTTTTTCGTTTAGAAGAGCGTTGAAGAATTCATTTCTAACCGTTTCATCATTAGATAAAGAAGGGAGGAGAAAGTTAAATTCCGCCAATTTATCAGGGTTGTCTATAGCTTTCTTGGCTTCCAATACTATATTTTCCGAATCTGGGTGATGAAAAAGAACTAGGCTTTCTGCCATAGTGGTATAATCATCCGTATTCAATTTTAAATTTGGCAGCGTAATATCCTTATGCCAAACTTGATACAATTGTGTACGTGATTCCTCCAAGTAGGCAATGGAACGAAAAGTTGAAAACAAGGTTTTCTTTAGATTGGAAGGTAGGTCCGATTGCAATTGGGACCAAAGTTGCTCGGCTAGTATAGGTTGATGCTCTGTTCTTTCATCAGCGGATAAAAATGTCCAGAAAATATGGGTTATATAGCCCGAAAGTAAATTGGCTACAAGTTCATTATTTTCATGGACCAAGTGCTTGCGATAGAATTGGAGTGCCTCCTTTGGTGTAATATTCCCTCTTAGGAAATTTTCATAGATGTTGATGAACAGATATCCTCGTGCCACATCATCCGTAATTTTGGGCAGGTTTTCCGTTTCTGATTCGTGCAGCGGAAAAACGCCATAGCCCATACCATTGGAATTGTACAGGATGGATAAAGGTTTGGGTTTGCCAATCGCTTCAGGAAGGGTAATGCTGCTCCCTGTCATTTGAACGGGAATGTTTACTAAGCTATCTTGGTATACCAAGGTTAAATCAAAAGTCTGGGGCCATATGTGGTAACTGTCGTCTTCTGCGGTCTGGCTTATTTCAAAAGAGGCTATGTTTTGGTTAGAATCATATACTATTTGGTCGTGAAATAAAGGACGCCCGGCAGCATTTACCCAAGTTTCACTCCATTTTTCAACATCTACTTCAGTGTTTTTTGCCAGTATCTGTATAAGGTCGTTCCAGGTGGCATTGCCGTTACTGTAGGTTTTTATGTATTCTTGAATACCCTTTTGAAAGGTTTCTTTTCCTAAAATGGTTTCTAACTGGCGCATCATTATCGGAGCTTTGCTGTAAATGATACTTCCGTAAAGCGAGCCTGCATTGTTGAGGTTGTTTAATTCTTGGCGAATAGGGTTGGAGCCCTTGGTTCTATCCTCACCATACGCTCTTGGGTAGTGCGTGGTCATAAAAGAAAGGTCGTGGTTTATATCTGGAAAAGCCGGGTTGGCAATTTTATCCGCTATGAAATTGGCAAAGACTTCCTTCATCCAAACATCATTGAACCAATCCATGGTTACCAAATCTCCAAACCACATATGGCTGGTTTCATGGGCTATAAGTTTTAACCTTCTTAATTTTTGGTTCTCAGTAGAAGTTTCATCTAAAAAGAGGGCACTTTCTTTATATTGTATTGCACCCACGTGCTCCATGCCGCCATACTGGAACCCCGGAATGGTAGCAAAATCCAGCTTCTGAAAAGGGAATTTGTATTGGGTGTAATCCTCGAAAAAAGCTATGGATTGTTGGTGAAAGTTAAAAATGGTATCAGTGCTATAGGCAACCTTCTTTTTATCCGTTTCCCGGTACAACATAGTCATGTCAAAACCATTTGGATTTTGATGCGTAAGATTGAATTTACCGGCTACAAAAGAGAATAGATAAGTGCTCATTAGGTCCGTTTGGCCAAAATGACGAGTGGTAACCCCGTTATTATCCTCTTTACTTATTTCTGGAGCTCCGCATAGTACAGTCCAATCTTTTGGCGCCGTAATTTCCAGAGAATAGGTAGCCTTTAAGTTAGGCTGGTCAAAACATGGAAAGAGCGTTCGGGCACGGTCCGGAACTAAAAGGGTGTAGAGATAATCATCATTTCGGTTTAAAGAAGATTCCCCTGCAATGAAATCTATCTCTATTATGTTCTTCCCGGTTTTTAGGTACTTGGAGTCTATTTTAATGTGTTCATGTTCGTGAACAATGACTGTGGTTTTAGAGTTAACGTCAATAGATTTTAAATGGGAAGTTTGTTCTTTAAAATCAAGATACAGTGGGGTATCTACGTCAGAAATTTGAAAAGTTAAAACCAGTTGGGCCGGAATAGGCTGGGTTTTCGCTTCCGGAATTTTAAAATTAAGTTGATAATTGACGTTGGAAACTTGGTTTTTCCTGTAAGTTGCCAACTCTAAAGAAACCCCATCTTCTAACTGAAGAGCTGTGTTGGTACGGTCTTTACAGGATGAGAAAATTAAGGCTGTAACTAATGTAATATAGAGTGCTTTCATGAACTTTTGAACGGGGAGTATTTACTTTGATGAAATGAAAGTACTTAAAAGTAAAAACGAATACAAGAGGTTTAACTAATCTAACTTTTAGAGAATAAAAAACCCTGATATTATTTTACAATATCAGGGTTTTAAAATGTTATATGTAGCTCTTTTGTTTATTTGCTTTCACCGGCATAAGTCTTCCAGTCTTGGTCCTTGTAAATATTATCGCCAAAGTATCTGGCAATATTCAAGAAAGGCTCTGGTTTTTGATAGCCCGGTACAGGAGAAAGCATGTTCATTTCTTCGTCTAGAAAGATAGTGGTTGGGTAACTTAACCTGCCTTGCATAAGGGCTGCGGCAAATTCATGATATCCTTTTCTTCCGGAGGGGATAAACTTATAGGTTTTTCCTTTAAATTCAATGGGTTCCTTACCTTCACCATCTAACTTCACCATATAGAAATTATCGGCCATGTAGGCGGCAACCTCAGAATTTTGAAAGGTATCCTTGTCCATCTTTTTACACCATCCACACCAATCTGTATAGACATCTATAAAAATTTTCTTAGGATTTTTTTCCGTTGCAACTAATTCTGCCGCTTCGTTCCAGCTCAACCATTTTACATCTTGGGCGTTCATGGTTGTGATAGTTAGCCCTATAAAGGCAAACAGGACAAATTTTAAGGCGTATGTGGTGCGTATTTTCATTCTGATTTTTGCGGTATTAGTCCAACTAATGTACCAAAACTAACGAAAATCCAACAAGTTTATTTTGCTAAGGCCTTTTCCTTCTTGGTGGCAAAGAGATTTTTAACATCTATTTGATGTTTGATCAGGTCATCAAAAGTTTCTCGCTCCCTAATTAAAATAGCTTTGCCTTCATGCCAAAGTACTTCTGCAGGTCTAAACCTAGAGTTGTAATTACTGGCCATGGTAAAGCAATATGCCCCTGCATTTTTAAAGCAAAGAATATCACCTTCACTTATTTCGTTTATTCGCTTGTTACTGGCAAAAGTATCGGTCTCACAAATATAGCCTACCACAGAATAGTAACGTTCCCTACCTTCTGGGTTGGATATATTAAGGATGCGATGTGTAGCCCCATAAAGCATGGGTCTAATTAAATGGTTAAAACCAGAATCAATACTAGCAAATACCGTTGAAGTAGTTTGTTTTACTACATTTACTTTAGCAAGGAAGTTACCGGCTTCACTAACCAAGAATTTCCCAGGTTCAAAAGCCAATGTAAGTTGTTTGCCGTATTCTTTGCAGAACTCGTTAAAGCGGGAACCTAGTTTTTTGCCAAGCTCTTCAACGTTGGTTTCAATATCACCATCTTTATAAGGTACTTTAAAACCACTACCAAAATCTATAAAATCAAGGTTTTTAAAGTTTTTAGCGGTTTCAAAAAGTATTTCTGATGCATAAAGGAAAACATCAATATCCAAAATATCACTTCCGGTATGCATGTGTATACCGTTAATGTTCATGTTGGTAACATTAACAATGCGTAACAAATGTGGAATTTGATGAATGCTGATACCAAATTTGGAATCAATATGACCTACGGATATATTCGCATTTCCACCAGCCATAACATGTGGGTTGATGCGAATACAAACGGGAACATCTGGGTGCTTGCTGCCAAATTGCTCTAAAATAGAAAGGTTGTCTATATTAATGCGAACCCCCAATTTTGATGCTTCCTCTATTTCTTCCAAAGAAACACCGTTAGGTGTGAAAATGATAGATTCTGGTTTGAATCCTGCCAGAAGGCCTAATTGAACCTCTTGTATGGAAACCGTATCCAGGCCACTTCCCAAACTGTTCATTAGTTTTAAGATAGCTATATTGGATAAAGCTTTGGCGGCGTAATTAAGTTTCAACTTCTTTACACTGCTAAAGGCATTTGTAAGTCTTTCAAACTGAGAAATTATTTTTTCCGAATCGTAAACGTAAACGGGGTCTCCATATGTTTTTGCTATATTTAGCAAATCGGCATTATTCATATCTTCGGTATTTAAAGCAAATTTAACCCGTTAATCTTATATGGGCAAAAAAACCGTTACAAATATAAAAAATACAACAAATTGTTATTTTTGAAACATGGGTCTGTGTAATTTAAATTTGCGGTTCGTAATTTCGGTCGTATTTTTAGAGCAAATATTACACTATGAAATTGGCGTTATTACCACTGCAATCTATATTTTTTCCGGGCGAAACCGTACCGCTACATATTTTTGAGGACCGCTACAAGCAATTGATCAAAGATTGTAGAAATGAGGCGGTTACCTTTGGTATTCCTGTTTACATTAATGATAGTATGACTTATGGAACAGAAGTTCAATTGGTAGAAATTGTAAATACTTACGAAGACGGAGCTATGGATGTAACCTGCGTAGCACGCCAAGTTTTTCGTATCCTAAGTTTCAAAAACCAAATGGATGGCAAGCTTTATGCAGGCGGAACCATAAAATTTATTGATAGCGTAAGAGATGCGGATAAATCCTTAAAAAAGGAGGTACTAGATAAGATTCACGAACTGTACGAGCTTATGGCCGTGCCCTATACCCCGTTGCCGTTAGAGAAGTTTAATAGTTATGTATTGGTACATAAAATGGGGCTTTCGTTTGATCAAGAGTACCAATTATTGCAAATGCCAAGTGAGCGTGATCGTTTGTTATTTATGAAGTCGCATTTAATTTCAACCATATCAATGTTGAGCGAAGTGAATCGTACCAAAAAGACAATAGAAATGAACGGCAACTTTAAAAACTTTGACCCCTTAGACTTTAAGGATTTTAATTTGTAATTCTGTTCTCCTAGACCATTGTAAAACTTATGAAGTAAAAAAAGGAACGTGATTTAGGTGAATGAACCAGTTATGGGTAAGAGTTTTTAAGGCTTAGGATATATCTGCGCAACTAACTCTATATTTCATTAGTCTAAATCCTCTACGTTTCCTATTTTTGCTTTCGAATCTAAATATACCTTAATATATGAATCTTCACGAGTACCAAGGAAAAGAGATTTTGGCCAGTTTCGGTGTGCGCATTCAGCGCGGTATCGTGGCCCATAATTCAAAGGAAGCCGTAGAGGCTGCAAAACAATTAACTGCCGAGACCGGAACAGGTTGGCACGTTATAAAAGCCCAGGTACATGCAGGTGGCCGTGGTAAAGGTGGAGGTGTAAAATTGGCCAAAAACCTTAAAGAAGTAGAAGAAATTGCAGGAAACATTATAGGAATGAACCTGATTACCCCACAGACTTCTGCGGCGGGTAAAAAAGTTCACCAGGTTTTAGTTGCCGAAGATGTATACTACCCAGGCGATAGTGAAACTAGTGAATTCTATATGTCAGTTCTTTTGAACAGAGGTACAGGAAGAAATATGATCATGTATTCTACCGAAGGTGGAATGGACATTGAGGAGGTTGCCGAAAGCACTCCACATCTTATTTTTACTGAAGAAATTGATCCTGCTACAGGTCTTTTACCGTTTCAAGCTAGAAAAATTGCTTTTAACCTAGGGTTGTCAGGAACTGCTTTTAAAGAAATGACCAAATTTGTTGCTTCTTTGTACAAGGCTTACGTAGAGAGTGATTCCAGTATGTTTGAAATCAACCCAGTGTTGAAAACATCGGATGACAAGATAATGGCGGTAGATGCTAAGGTATCTATTGATGATAATGCGCTTTACCGTAGAAAGCAATATGCAGAAATGCGTGATTTACGTGAAGAGAACGCAATTGAAGTTGAAGCTGGTGCATTGGGTCTAAATTATGTTGATTTAGATGGAAATGTGGGCTGTATGGTAAACGGAGCCGGATTGGCAATGGCCACGATGGATTTGATTAAAATGGCCGGTGGTGAACCAGCTAACTTTTTAGATGTTGGTGGTACAGCAGATGCTAAAAGGGTAGAAGAAGCTTTCCGTATTATCTTAAAAGACGAAGGTGTTAAAGCTATTTTGGTGAATATCTTTGGCGGTATCGTACGTTGTGACCGTGTTGCAAACGGTATTGTAGAGGCTTACAAGAATATGGGAGATGCTATTAAGGTTCCAATTATTGTTAGATTACAAGGTACCAATGCAGAAATTGCTAAGGAAATTATAGATAATTCCGGTTTGGCGGTACATTCTGCTGTACAGTTCCAAGAAGCTGCTGATAAAGTAAAAGAAGTTTTAAGCTAAAACTATCTTTTTATAAATTTTGAAAGGGATGAACCACATGGTTCATCCCTTTTTTTATACGCATAATTAAACATTTTACAATTTGTGTTTTACTCAGGTCGAGTAAAAAGCTGAGGTATCGTTAGATTTTTTACTCGTTTTATGACATTACTGTTTTCTAGTGTTAAATTTTAGTAAATAGTCAGTATACGGGCTCTATTTTGTAATATCTTTAATGTGAATTAGTTATCTGAATTAGCAAAACAAAACAACAAACGCCATGAAAAAATCAATTTATGCATTAATGGTGATGATGGTATTTAACATAGGTTATGTTCTGGCCAACACACCCGAAGTTGAAGTACACGAACCAAAAGCATTAAAAGTTCTTACTTCACAAATTTATGAGATGTTAGGAACAAACGTTATTCCTAATGATATTAGAGGCTCTAAAGCAGAAGTTAGAGTAGCTGTTGATGAAGGGAATTACCTAAGAATCCTTTCTATAGAAACGGAGAATGAAGCCTTAAAAGATTTTTTGAAAAGTGCTATTGACTTTGAGAAATTATCAAAAGGAACTTTTGAAAAGGGTATTGTTTATCGCATTCCAATTGAAGTAGCTAAGCGATAAAAGTCAATCATTTTATAATTGAAAAAAGGTCTCCATTGGAGACCTTTTTTTATGATTATTGGTAGGTTAAAATGCTTGCATTATTTCGTCATACACAATTTCACCATTAATGATATTCAGTCCTTTTCTTAACGAGGCATCGGTATCTGTTGCATTTGCCCAGCCTAAATTGGCGAGCTTCAGCACATAGGGCAAAGTAACGTTTGTTAAGGCTACAGTAGAAGTGTAAGGCACAGCTCCCGGCATATTCGCCACGGAATAATGTACCACATCATCTATAATATAGATTGGGTCTTCGTGAGTGGTGGGTCTTGTAGTTTCCACACAACCGCCTTGATCCACGGCAACATCAACAATAACGGTTCCCGGACGCATTTCTTTAAGCATATCCCTAGTTATAAGATTGGGTGCTTTTGCACCTTTCAAAAGAACCCCGCCAACAATTAGGTCGTGGGTCTTTATGTGTTTACGGATATTGAATTCATTGGAAAACTCAGTAATAACATGTGGGGGCATCACATCATTTATGTGTCTAAGCCGTTTCATGTTAATGTCCAAGATGGTTACTTGAGCTCCAAGCCCGGCAGCCATCTTAGCTGCTTGTACACCAACAACACCAGCTCCTAAAACTAAAACTTTTCCTGGGGCAACACCGGGAACACCCCCTAGAAGAACCCCTCTGCCTTTTGCGGGTTTTTCTAAATATTTAGCTCCCTGTTGTATGGCCATTCTTCCTGCAACCTCAGACATGGGCGTTAACAATGGCAGGGTGCCATCTTCGTCCTCAACCGTTTCGTAAGCAATGCATATAGCTTTGCTTTCTATCATTGCTTTGGTTAGAGATTCGCTGGAAGCGAAATGAAAATAGGTGAAAATAATCTGATCAGGTTGTACCAAATCGTATTCCTCGGGCATGGGTTCTTTGACTTTTACGATCATTTCACTAATGCCATAAACTTGTCCAATAGTATCTAAAATAAGGGCTCCGGCTTTTTTATAATCGTAATCAAAAAAACCGCTGCCCTCGCCAGCGGTAGATTGTACATAAACAATATGCCCATGTTTGGTGAGTTCGTAGACTCCTGCAGGAGTCATCCCTACACGATTTTCATTGTTTTTAACTTCTTTGGGAATACCGATTGTCATGCTCTTTTCTTTATATAAATTAAAATATTGGGTTCTTTTAATCTAGTTTTTTTCCGAGGTCTGTGAGTGGGTGTCTATACCCGCGTAGGTGTTAAACTGACCTGATAGTTCCGATGCTTTGCTTTTTTTTATTTTTTCAATTACATATGGAATGAAAGATACAACAATCATCCCAAAACCTAATAAAAGTAAAACCGCCGGGTTGATAAAAAAATCGCTAAAAGAGAATATACCAATACATAAAATGGTAGAAAAAGGTAGGGATAACGCCAAGATGTTTACGGCAAAATTAATATCAAAGGTTGGCTTTGTTTGTTTGTTCTCTTCTTCCATAGAACTAATAGCGCTCATATGGGCAAACGGCCAGAAGCTACATGAGCTTTGCGGGAATACTACCAATAAAAGAATTAACGGGGTAGATAGCGCCGGAAACAGCAAAATGAATATAGCGGATAAACAGAACGTAATGCCTGCTCTGCGTGTTAAAAGCGAAAGGATAAGTCCAAATTCTCCGGATTTAATACGTACGGCCATACCTATGAACAAAAGTATAAGCGGTGTCATTATTACCTTAATGCTTAAAGCGGTGTCTTTTATAAAAGTGGGCAATGAGTCTAAATTAAAACCAAATGACAATAACAAAAGGCCGGCAATTATGACCATATTTATAGGCTCTTTAATTAGAGCCAGTCCTAAACCTTTAAGCTTACTGGAAGTGGACGGTTTTAAGTCTTGTAATGCTCTTTTGTGATACCAATGAGTAGCCAACATGTATAGTAGTATAAGAACAAATATTTTGTTTCCTACATCGGCCAAAGCGGCAAGAGCTAAAGAATCATCGCCTAAATAGATAGCAATAAAAGGAAAACAGGATAGACCTGGTGCCAAAGAAGGCATCAGCATCATTATGGTTCGTTTTTTTGAGTTTTCTTCTTTTGATATGGTTGAGTTCAGGAAATATTTGGTTGCCAATAGCATAACAAGGTTAAATGCCAAAGCAAGTAAGGGGAAAATTAGTAAGGAACTATCTAGTTTTATTTTGAGTAGAGCTACAAATATTACAGCTGGCAAGGCAACACTAAGAATGATAACCTTAACACCTTTTAGGTCTTGCTTAGCTACTTTTTTTTGTAATAGTAGCCCTAAACCAATAATGAGCAATAGTTCTAACGTGTTTTGAAGGGCGAAATTCATAGGGTGTAGTTTAAGAATTAATGAGTAGGTAGAAAGGATTGAAAAACCCAAAGAGAGCCGATATCTGGTAATATCAAGGCAATTGATGATTGAACCGACTCTCGGGGGTATTTCATAGCAATTATGCGAGGACTTTTTGTAAAGCGGCACCAAAAATTTCCATTTCTTCCATAGTACCCATACTTACACGACACCAGTTTTTGTCCATAATGTCAAAAGCACGCACGCCAACACGTTGCGCGGTCATTTTTTCCAAGAATTCTTTGCCTTCCATTTCAATTGGAAAAAGAATAAAACTTGTAGAGGATGGTACGTAGCTGTATCCCATTTTATCCAGAACAGAGTAGACATATTCTCTACATTCAGCATTTAGTTTTCTTGACTTGTTTTGGAACGCTACATCGTCCATACTAACGGATGCCGCAAAAATGGTAGGGTAGGAGATGCCCATTCCTCCACGGGTTATTTTTTGGATTTTATCCAATGTAGCCTCTTGCGCCACAATGTAACCTATTCTAAGGCCTGCCATTCCATGAATTTTAGAGAAAGTACGGGCTATAATAACGTCTTTGCCCTCGTTAATAAGGGAAACCATACTCTTTTTGGCTGCATCGTCCAAGAACCCTAAATAGGCCTCATCTATGAAAACCGTAACCTTGTCCGATACGCGGGAGCAGAAATCTACCAATTCCGCATGATCGGTCATACTACCTGTTGGGTTGTTGGGGTTACAGATGTATACCAATTTGGTATCCGCATCAATAGCTGCTTCCATAGCGGCAAGGTCATGAGACCAGTCTTCCTTTAATGGAACAGGCTTCCAAGTGGCACCCGTGGCTTCGGCAACTTTAATAAGAGACATGTAGGATGGATCAGCAGAAACAATATTTCCGCCATCGGCAAATAATACCATAGCAGTTTTTTCCAATAGATCAGAAGAACCCGGGCCCATCATAATGTTCTTGGCAGTAACTTTTTCTTCAACGGCAATTTTTTCCATTAGGTCAAAAAGTTCTTTCCACGCATATCTATTTCCCATTGGTGCCGCGTTCTTAAAGGCTTCGATAGCTTTAGGAGACGGCCCGTATGGGTTCTCATTTGCGTTTAACTTGGCCAAAAGCTCCATTGTGTCTGGAAATACATTGGCGTTATATTCTTTGAAAAACGGACTATAAAGTGTCTGCCCTTTTGCGTTAATATGTAGTCCTTTGGTATTTGATTTTCCAAAAGTTACGTGCGGAATTACCATTGCTCCTGCTGCGGTCAACATTCCTCGTTTTAACCAAGCTCTTCTGTCTAAAGTGTTCATAATGCTGTTTGTATTTAAGTTAAAAAGTCTAATTCGTTTCTACTGGTAAGGCGTTGGCGCCTAAATCTCCGGAAGCAACAATGGTATCATCAGTGTCACTTAAGTAGATGTTAATGTGTGAATCCATATCAGGGATAGAATCATAAAAACTGGTGTCAGTAATAACGAAGAATTTGTTCGTCATAAATTCACCGCTATCTCCGGAAACATCATCTAGTGCAATCATTGTAGTGGTTCCGGTACCTACCATGCCATCCATAATTAAGGCAGGGTGCGATAGTCCTTCTACAGTATTGTATAGTGCAACCTGTACTAAAGTGCGATCAAGGTTGTCTTTCCAGAAAACAATTCTTCCATTTACATTTGATCCTGCTGGGTCTGTAGATGCTATGGTGTATGCCATGTACTGGTTAAGTGTACCGCCACCGTCAGCTGCGGTAAGTACGGGGTCAAGTCTTTCTTGTTCGCAAGAGATAAGACCTGTAGCGACCACCATTACTACTAAAATGTTTTTTATATACTTTATCATAATTATCTTTTTTAAGTTTTACCGGATATTCTTTTCTATAGTGTAAATGTCAATCTACCGAAGTAGTAAGATCCCGATGATCCTTGCTGATAGTTAGAATACAAGTTGAAGGTTCTTAATTCATACCTTACTATTTCTGGGTATTCATTAAAGATGTTGTTACCTCCTATGGTGAAACTGATTTTATCTGAAAAGTTGTAGGTAACACCCATGTCCGTAGTGAACTCAGGTGTGAAATATTGATCGGCGTAACCTACACTACCATCAAGAAGCGTACGTTCTCTGCTATCCCTAGTTTGAACAGAACCAAATCTTGTACCTCTTAACATGGCTGAGAACTTACCAATAGAGTAGTTTAATGTTCCGATAATCTTGCTACTTGGTGTACCCGTTTCAAACTGACCGATAAGTCCTCTGTTTACATAGTTGTCAGCCAATTCGGTATCGGTAAGATTTGTGTTTAGGTCAGGAATATTTACATTTTCAAATTTGTTCTCTCTGAAAGTTCCTGAAAGTGTAACTCCCAACTTACCTGCACCAATATTCTTGTTGTAGTTCAGTACGGCTTCAACACCTTTAGTACTGATGTCACCACCGTTAATTCTAAAACTAGCTAAACCACTACCGATGATTGGAGAAAGTACAGGAGCTTGGCCTGCATCAAATTCACCTGTTTCAAAGATTCTATCGAATATGTCAATTTTATAGGCATCAACAGTTAAATTCAATTTTCCAATTTTGGTAGTGAATCCTAAGCTGTAGTTTCTAGAACGCTCTTCTTGTAGTTGACCTATGCCCAATGCTCTTGCAGCAGAACTACTATTAGGATATAACGTACCGTCAAATGGCTCTAGGCCTACGAAAAAAGTATAACTGTGAGAGTAGTTCAATTCTTGTAATGAAGGAGCTCTAAAGCCACTGCTGAAAGAGCCTCTCAATGCAAAATTATCGCCAATAGAATATCGTGCGGCTACCTTACCGGTCAATACGTTACCAAAATCTGAGTAGTTTTCTAATCGCAGTGCTCCGGAAACTAAGAAAGCTTCAGTAACGTCCAATTCCATATCTACATAAGCCGCCATTACCGAACGGTAAGAGTTGCTTTCGTTTTCAGGTGCAAAACCCCTGAAACACTGGCAGTTTAACGCATAATTTTTAACCAATTCTTGGCTTACCCCTGCGTATGGTAGCACAACCGGATTCCCGGAATCGTCTACAATAGGAGTGCCGTTAAGGTCTTCTAAAGGAAAGCCATCAGGACCAACCAAGGCTTGGTTGTCTTCCGTAGCGGTAACTACTCCTGCAGTTCCTGCTGTCCAGCTTTCTTCTTGGCCGGCAACGATTGCATAGTTTTCAACTCTTAATTCGCCACCAAAGGCTACGTTAAGTCCAGATAGAATATCATCATAAAAGTTAGTGAAATCAAGATTTAATGTGTTTTGGGCAAAGCTGTGCGTACCTAAGTACATTTCTGTTGGTGAACTGGTTCCGATACTTGCGTTCCAAGTATTGAACATACCATATTTAGCGGAGTTGTAACCAAAGGTATTACTCAGGTCAAAATCAAAATCACCAAGCTCTCCGGTAATTCCCGTGGACAAAGAAAGATTGTATTGGTCTGTATAAATCTGAGGTCTAAATCCGTTCGGGTATAGGTCAAAACTAGTTCTGTCCGCTTGTGCAGCTCTTCTATAGAAACAGCTATAAGCATCTGAGTACTGGTAACCGAAATCCCCAAAAGCATAAAAATCCGTGGTTTCACTCAACGGATTTTCAAGATTAAAGCCAAAGCCCATAAGTGTCTTGGCCGGGAGTCCTGAATACGTTGCTACATCTACTTGTTCGATATCTCTTGCTGCCATGAGCCCTTCTACTGTTGTTAACGTGCTCATTGCTGCGGTGTTTCCACTTGCTTGTGCGGCAACCAGTTCTGGGTTGGTTATAACCGGTCTTCCGTTTACATCTGTGGTTTGGTTGTTCAGGTAACCATCGCTGTATAGTGGCGCTCTGTCTATTTCTAGTACGGTTGGTCTAATAGTTCGTTCAGATTGGCTGATCAATGCAGAAACATTAAAGTAACCGCCGTTTTCGAATCCAATTCCGTAATTACCATCAAATTGAAAATTGAAACCATCCCAATCCCCGGATGATCTGTTTAAGGCTTTCTCGCCATCTGTCAAGTCAGAATCACTAAAGTCAGGCGACTTGTTTGGGTAACCACCAACGGTAAGGGTTCCGGTAAATTCACCGGTTCCCTTTTTTGTTACTACGTTAATTACCCCTGCAATAGCGTCAGAACCATATTGTGCAGAAGCACCATCACGAAGTATTTCAATATGATCGATACCTATAGAAGGTATAAATTTCATATCTACGGCATTAGATGGTGTGCCTGTTTGTGATGCCGCTAAAATTGCCGAGGTGTGCCTTCTTTTACCATTTACTAAAACCAACATTTGGTTAGGTGCCAAACCCCTAAGGCTTGGTGGGCTAACGAATGAGGATAGATCTCCACCACCACTGGTATAAGCGGTGAATGACGGCGCCGAAGCAGCCAACATTTGTGAAAGATCTTGTTGCGGCATATTAATAGCTTCTTCTTTAATATTAATAACATCTACCGGAACCGGAGTGTTCAATTTAGTTCTGGGTTGACCCCTAGAACCAATTACTATAGTTTCTAGCAGTTGTTCCGCTGCCATGGCCAAGGTTACGTTTACGGTTGCTTGACCGCCTACGGGTACTTCTTTAGTTCCGTATCCTAAGGATGAGAATATAAGGATAGCATCTGCCGGAGCGTCTATCGTATAATTTCCATCAAAATCAGTAAGTGTTCCTTTTGTTGTGCCTTTAATAATAATGTCGGTGCCTGGTAGCACGACTCCTTCTTCATCTACTACCGTACCGGTAATAGTCGTCTCTTGTCCGTATGAGATCATACAGTTTAAAAATAAGAGTGATAGTATTAGAGCTTTCTTCATAAGTACAAGGTTTTGGTTGATACTAAACATTGTTCATTTGCCCAACCACACCTTATCCAATCGGGGGACGGTGGTCAAATGCGATAAAAGAAAAGTTCCGGATACTTAACGTGTCGGTTGTCATTGTTTGTGACCTAACGACACCACAATATTAGTGTGACTTTTTGATTAAAAAAAATACGACACCCTTTGAAAACACTGTGTTTTAGGTAGTTAAGAGTGTTTAATCTACCGATATGGTAATTTTTAATGAAAAATTGATCAATATGACAGAATTGGAATTTTTAGATTTTAAAAATCTAACGATATGTAAATATTGCGTTATAAAACCATTTTTATGGCATTAAAAATTTGAAGCGGTCAATTTTTAATTATATCCATAAAAAAACAGGTTTAATTAGTGAATTATAACTGATTTTTTGAAATCATTAAACTATTTTTACTAAAATCCTCTAAATGGTAAATTAAATTGAACATTTTGTGATGATTGTAAGCTGATTATCAAGAGGTGACCCAAAAATTCGGGTAGTAAATAACCAAGAAAAATACTACAAATGAGAGACAAACTTGATTCAGTAGACCATAAAATATTAACGTTATTATCTAATGATGCACAGATGCCCTATACGGAAGTTGCAAAGCGTGCAGGAATCTCTCCTGGAACGGTACATATGCGTACACGTAAAATGAAGAATATGGGAGTTATTAAAGGAGCTACCCTAAGTCTAGACTACAGTAAAATGGGGTATAAGATGACTGTTTTTCTGGGGATATATCTGCGTGAAAGCTTCTTATATAAGATAGTAATAGAAGAATTGGCTAAAATTCAAGAGGTGGTTAAAATCCATCATAGTACCGGTAAGTATGACATCTTTATAAAGGTACATGCCAAGGATAGTCTACATTACAGGAGGCTATATCAAGAGGCAATACTTACTATTGAAGGTATTAGGGGTATAGAATCCTTTATTTCTGTAGAAGAGAACATGAGTAGGCATATTAATTTTGAGAGCTGACCATGAAGTAACATGCTATTGCAACAGCGTGTATGGCTGTTTAGAATGATAAGAATGTGTTAAAAACGCTGTTCCTTCGTAACAATCTCATGACAGTATCGTCTTTTAAGTAATTCATCAAATCATTTAAAACGATAAATCATGAGAAAAACTAGTTTAGTCTTGGTAGCTGCAATGCTACTTTCAATCGGTAATGTTTTTGCTAACGAAGGTGAAAACAAGAAATCAATAAAAAACTTAACGGTTCAAATTTACGAGCTGCTAACGGACAACTCTTTAACTATTAAAGAAGTTGATGAAACGGCCTTTGTTCGTTTTACCTTAAACCAAAATCAAGAAATTGTGGTGTTAAGTGTAAATGCGGATAATGAAGTGGTTGAAGCTTTTGTAAAAGAGAAGCTCAATTATAAAAAGGTCAGTATTCAGGCGTATAAGGAAGGGAGAACCTATACTTTGCCTGTTCGTATTGCAGGTTAAATAGGTTTAGGTAAATATTAAATCCTGAGGGCGGCTCATCACCGAACTCAGGATTTTTTTTTGTTCTTGTATTTTACATTAGTAATATCTTTGTTGATTTTCTTTTGTTGTTGCGTCTTAAAATCCGGTCTTTTAGCGTGATTGACCTTTGCCGGTTTTACAACTTTTTTGGAAAGTACTTCACCCGGTGTTTTTGGGTTTTCTTTCGTTCCCCTTAAATGAATGACTAATCCGTTTAAAAAATTACGCAATACTTGATCGCCGCACTCCATATAGTTGGGGTGGTCGTCCTTTCTAAAAAAGGCGCCCAATTCACTTTTGCTAATGTTGAAGTCAACAAGTTTTAGAATGTCAATTATCTCATCATCTCTCAGCATTAATGCTACTCTGAGCTTCTTAAAAACATCGTTATTGGTCATAGCGTAAAATTTTCGGCAAGGTATTACAAAAATATGGAGAACCATACTGATGAACCCTTATACTGACAATCTTGCCATAGAACATGCTGTAACTTTTATTGCATATTACATATAAAAATGACGTTTTGTCACTTTTATACATGCAAATAATGACATATAGTCATGATTTAGTAGTTGGTATGTAATTTGTCTTTAATCAATCGAATTAAAAATTTAAAGTCTAATATAAAATATAGATATCATGAGTATAGTAAAAAGAAACAACTTGGCTTTTCCTTCATTAATGAACGAGATTTTTAAGCCTGATTGGTTTGGAGGTATGGAGAATGTAGCAACAAGCACTCCTGCTGTAAATATTAAGGATAACGAAAAGAGTTTTGAACTCGATTTGATTGTGCCTGGAAGAAAGAAAGAGGATTTTAATATTGAAGTAGACAATGAACTTTTGACCATTTCTGCTGAATTAAAGGATGAAAAAGAAGTAAAAGAAGAGAATTATACCCGTCGCGAGTTTAGATTTTCATCTTTTAAAAGAGCTTTTACGCTTCCAGAATCTATCAATGTAGATGACATTAAAGCAGATTATGTTGATGGTGTTTTGAAAATTGAATTGCCGAAAAAAGAAGAAGCTTTGCCAAAACCAAAGCGTCTTATTGAGTTGAAGTAAAAGTTAGATTGGTTGTTTTGTCTTAGTACAAAACGTTTCAT
The DNA here is from genome assembly GCF_018860715.1 of Zobellia sp. B3R18. Taxonomy (NCBI): domain Bacteria; kingdom Pseudomonadati; phylum Bacteroidota; class Flavobacteriia; order Flavobacteriales; family Flavobacteriaceae; genus Zobellia; species Zobellia sp. B3R18. The sequence goes on from NZ_JAHKQG010000010.1 coordinate 122,770, forward strand.
AATCCCGATTATTAATCGGGTAGATTTAAGTTTGGTTGGTTAGTTGAAGAAGCGCCCTAGGTATATTTCTAGGGTGCTTTTTTTGTGGAAAAACAAGCAATTTTCAGCTCCGTTTTTGAATAGTAAAAGACAAATTATTTTGCAGTTGACGGTTGTTTTTTTAAAGTGAATCGAGTAAATTATTGACTTAAAACAGTGTTATTTTTTTTCTGTTTAAAGAACAGTAACTACAAGTATATTTTTATTGAAAAATGATAAAAACCACAATTTAGACTTGTCTAAAAATTAACGTCTTTAATATGCTAATCAGTTATTTAAAATTGTTTATGTGTATTATTAAATTATATATTTATAATCACTGGATTTCTTCCTCTAACAACGTGAATTTAGGCTTTTTCTTGTAGTGATTTTATCTCGTCTCTCAGTTTTGCAGCCTGCATAAAGTCCAGTTCTTTGGCGGCCTTTTCCATGGCCTTTCTTTTCTCTCGGACCATCTTTTCAATCTGGTCTTTCGTCATATATTCAAGGTCCGGTTCGGCGGCTCTCATCTCCTCTTTTTCGAAGTGATATGTAGAAACTGAATTTTTAGAAAGTACACTATCCAAACTTTTATTTAATGCTTTTGGTACGAGTCCATGTTTCGTATTATAGGCAATTTGTTTTTCTCTACGGTAGTTGGTTTCATCAATTGTAGTCTGCATGCTTTCCGTAATTTTATCGGCATACATAATTGCCCTTCCGTTTAAATTTCTTGCTGCCCTACCAACAGTTTGGGTTAACGATCTATTGCTTCTTAAAAAACCTTCCTTATCAGCATCCAAAATTGCCACTAAAGAAACTTCTGGTAAATCCAATCCTTCACGGAGTAGATTTACTCCAATCAGCACATCAAAAATACCTTTTCTAAGATCTTGCATAATCTCTACTCTTTCCAACGTATCAACATCACTATGAATATAACGGCACCGTACATTAATTCGTGTTAAGTACTTGGCAAGTTCTTCTGCCATTCTTTTGGTGAGGGTAGTTACTAGAGTTCGCTCATCTTTTTCTACCCGAACCTGAATTTCTTCCACGAGGTCATCAATTTGATTTTGACTAGGTCGTACCTCAATAATGGGGTCTAAAAGTCCGGTAGGCCTAATTACCTGCTCAACATATACACCTTGGCTAAGCTGTAACTCATAATCTGCCGGTGTAGCACTCACATAAATTGCTTGGTTTTGAAGTGCTTCAAACTCTTCAAATTTTAGCGGACGGTTGTCCATTGCCGCTGGGAGACGGAAACCATAGTCCACCAAGTTTACTTTTCTAGAGCGGTCGCCACCGTACATGGCATGAACCTGTGGAATGGTTACATGACTTTCATCAATAACCATCAAATAATCGTCTGGAAAATAATCAAGTAGGCAGAACGGTCTGGTACCTGGCTGGCGGCCATCCAAATAACGTGAGTAATTTTCAATGCCCGAACAATAGCCTAGTTCTCTAATCATTTCCAAATCAAAACTTGTGCGTTCTTCAAGCCGTTTTGCTTCAAGCGGTTTTCCTATTTCTTTAAAGTAATCTACCTGTTTTACCATATCTTCCTGAATCTGGTGAATTGCACCTTGCAGCACATCAGGAGAAGTAACGAACATGTTGGCCGGGTAGATGTTCAAGGTTTCGTAAATCTCGATTACGTTGTTGTTGAACGGGTCAAATGCCTCTATTTCTTCAACTTCATCACCAAAAAAATGAATACGGAAAGCATGGTCTGCATAACTGGGGAAGACATCAACAACATCTCCCTTAACCCTGAAGTTACCGTTCCTAAAATCGGCCGTGGTTCTGGAATATAGACTTTGCACCAATTGATGAAGGAATTTGGTACGTGCAATTACTTGGTCTTTTTTAATAGTGATGACATTTTTCTGGAATTCCACTGGGTTTCCGATACCGTACAAACATGAAACCGATGCAACTACCAACACATCTCGCCTTCCGGAGAGTAACGATGACGTAGCACTTAAACGTAGTTTTTCAATATCTTCATTAATAGAAAGGTCCTTTTCTATGTAGAGTCCGGATGAGGGTATAAAAGCCTCAGGTTGGTAGTAATCGTAATAAGATACAAAATACTCCACCGCATTATCCGGAAAAAACTGTTTGAATTCCGAGTACAGCTGCGCCGCCAGTGTTTTATTATGGGCGAGCACTAGGGTAGGGCGCTGTACATTCTCTATAACATTGGCAACGGTAAAGGTTTTACCGGAACCGGTAACCCCTAATAGGGTTTGGTACCGCTCACCGGCCTCCATTCCCTCTACAAGTTGCTTTATGGCTTGTGGCTGATCGCCCGTTGGTTCAAACTCTGAGACTACTTTAAATTTCATCCCTTAAAATTACAAAAGAAGTGTGACTTTGAGAGCCGTAAAGATTTTATTGTTTGTTTCAAAAGTAAACCAGGCAGCGTTCATATATTGCATAGAATAGTGTTATCGGGAATTACAAATCCCTCTTCTTCAACAACGCATAGGACCCATAAATAAAGATAGCTGTCCAAGCTAGTACAATTAGTATTTCATACCAATGTACATTGTAGTTTAGGACAATTTCTTCTCCCATTTGGTTTACGGCCGTTTGTACGGCACTTAACCTGGTGAACGGTTCCTTAATAAGGTTCCACATAGCATTAAGAGGAAAGAATCCCATAATCATATCTGTGGTTTCTCCATCAAAAAAACGCCATCTGATAATGCCTCGAATAAAAGATTCAAATATTTGCCATAGAATTAGAAAACCTAGAGCAAAAGCAGAGCGTTTTACCAAAATGCCTAAAAAGAGACAGAACGAGAAAAACCCTACTAGTTTTACAAAAAAGGCTAAAAGGAATTCCAGTCCCGAGAAAATAATACCAATTTCGTTAAAATTAGAGTAGAAAAGACCTAAAACGAGTGATACCACGAATACAAAAACAGTGGAAATCAGAGCGAACGAAATGACCGTCAGAAATTTTGAAAGGATAAATTCCTTCTTGGATAGTCCGTCTATTAAATTTTGTTTTATGGTTTTATTACTGTATTCATTGGCCATCATAGAGACGATAACAATGGCCAAAAACAGTTTAAAGAATGCGGTAATAAATGAATTGAAATGCCAGATGTATGGAAAATTGAAGATTCCCTGTTCGGCTAAATGGAACTTTATGGGGCCAATATCAAATTTAATGGCGGCCACTAAAGCAATTGAACAAAGAAGAACAAAGTACGATACGATCAGAACTTTACTGGCCCTATTGTTCCATAATTTGATGAATTCAATTTGTAAGAGTCGTATCATGGTTTTCTAGTTGGATTGATTTTTGGTCAAAGTCAGGAATTGTTCTTCTAGGCTTTCTTTTCTTTTTACCAGATATGATAGCGTTATACCTTGGTCAAATAAGGTTTTGTTGAGTTCTCCGGCATTCATTTCTTCTTTTAAAAAAGCGGTAATGCAATCGTTCTCCAATTTTACCTGTCCAAAGCTGGCGTGTTTTTCCAGATATGTTTTTAAGCGTTCCTGATCATTGGTCTTTAATTCAAAAAAGCCATGACTTGCTAGTAGGCCATCTACACGGCCGGAATATAGTTTTTCGCCTTTTCTAAGTATGATAACATGACTACATACTTTTTCCACTTCATCCAAAAGATGGGAAGCCAAGAGAATGGTGGTGCCTTGGGAAGCAATTTTCTTTATGATTTCCCGTATTTGGTGAATACCTTGTGGGTCTAAGCCGTTGGTAGGTTCATCTAAAATTAAGATTTCGGGGTCATTGAGTAGGGCAGAGGCAATGGCCAGACGTTGTTTCATACCCAGTGAATAGGTCCTGAACTTACTGTTTTTTCGGTCTAACAAACCGACTAGCTCCAATTTTTTCTCTATTTTGGTTTCACTTACCTCTTTGATTTTACAGACCAATTTCAGGTTTTGTATGGCCGTCATGTAAGGATAGAAATTGGGTCTTTCAATAATTGCCCCAACTTTTTTTAAAGCTTGGTGGGTGGTCATAGAACCATCAAACCAAGAAAAATCGCCTTGCGTTCTATTTACAACGTTCAGAACAATTCCTAGCGTGGTGGATTTTCCACTGCCGTTCGGGCCCAAAATGCCGTAAACATTGCCTTTTTCAATGGTAAAAGAAAGGTCTTTGACCGCGGTCAGGTAGTCGAATTTTTTGGTGAGATGGTCAACCGTTAGAATTGTATTCACGTCAAGTGTTTTTTGATTGATATATCATACTTGACGAGATAGAGGGTATAATGTTACAAAAGCCTTAGTTTTTCTTTACCCGATAGGTTATTTTTCTATTGGTTATTACTGTAGTAGGCTGTTCCAAGGTTACTATAATGGTTTCCGAAGGGTCATCGGCAGAAATATTGGCGTCCGTTTGGTCCTGGCTATTAGTTACGGTATTGGTATAACTAGCGGAAGTAATATAAATATTGTTCAATCTGGCTCTTGTAACCAACGTTAACGACTCTAGTTCTCCTTGGCTCATAGTTCCCACTGTCCAATCCGGACTGTTAAAACTCCCTTTTGATACAGAGGATGAAACTAATTCCAAACCAACAGGAAGAATATCTGTCAACACTAGGTTGGTAACATTGTTCACGCCCAAGCTCTCTACGGTTATAGTAAATTCAACAAGCTCTCCGTCCAGTACATTATTTCTGTCCGCCGTCTTTTTTACAACAATATCGGGAAAACAATAATAAGCGGCAATAGGTTGTGAATCATAAGTACACCCACCTTTGGTAACTCTCACAAAATAATCGCCTGCTTCACTTGGGGTATAGCTCGAAAAAATTGCCCCAGTAACAATAGTTCCATTCTGATACCATTGGTAAGCGTCAAAATTAGCATCTACTACTTCTATGATAGAACCGGGAAGACATCCACCACCTTGTACCTGTAAGTCAACTGCAGGTACCGTATCAAAGCCAGAGAAATAACCGGCAATACCGCGGGCACCATTAAAACCTATGAAACCTACAGCAATTGGCCCGGTGGACTCAACGGATACATTTCCCGTTAAATTGGCTACATAAAAAGTTTTCCAATCCGCAGATCCTGTAACGGGTGTTGGGGCAGGAAGGGTTACGGCACCATTGCCATCCGTAACGGTAATATTTGCATTTGGGGTAGTGGTAGAGGCTATTATGGTTACACCTCCGTTCATTGTAATTCCGGCTGCATCCTGAATATTGGGAATGTTATTAAGGTTGTCAGGTAGTAAACAGTTAACCGGTGCTACAAAGTTAAGCCCTACAGTTACAATAGAGCTTCCTCCCGCTAATAATTGATAAGCATATGCATCTTTGGAAGTAGTAACGAACATATTACCACCTGCAACGGAACTTGAATAGTTGGTTTCTGGAATTTCAAAATAATCACCATTGTTTATAGTAGCAATTGGCGTTGCGGAGCCGTTCACATAAATTGCCGTATTGTTCTGTGTACCGATAATAATTGGTTTTTCGGTCTCACTAGAACCATTTCCTCTAATGAATACATATTCTTTACCTATTTTGTTTTGAGGTACAGGCTGGTCAATTGCGGCATCTCTACTACCGTTTCCTACTCTTACGCCGATATTAAGTCCCCCATTACTGATTACAATGTTTTTGGTAGCCGAAATGGTGGCGCCTAGCCAACCATCAATATTTGCCGTAGTTTGTTTTACGTATGCCTCCATCACAAATGTTTCATTTGCGTTCAGGGTAACCTGAAAAGTATCCGAAGTAATACCTCCGGCATTATTCCCTAATCGGAATTCACAATTTGGGTCGTATCCAAAGATGTCTATTATGGTATTATCCTCAGTTGCCATAATACCAACAGAATTGGTTAGACTGTTTTGTGTGGCTCTGTTTGGAATACCTCCCCATTTGAATAAAGTACCCATAGCCTGTCTACCCTTACTGGTAAGTGAGGTTGACTGGGAGGTCGAGCTACCTCTATAATTCACATAAAATTTCTCGCCGCCGGGTGATTCAAACCGAAGACCGCTATTGGTAAGAACAATACCCGTATTACTATTTGTAACCATGGTAATATTATTGTCACCCTGCGCTAATCCATAAGTAACTGGTGCTGCGTTGGATAATGTTAAATTAGCAATTGGGGTAACGTTTGTGCCTTGATAAACATTTACACTAAAAGCAGTGTTTTCAGGTGTGGATAGGTACACAGCTTGGTCTTTAACCGCCTGGTTATTGCCCCCTTGCTTTAGAGGTGGCAAATAATGAAGGTCACTGAGTTGTGAAAAACCACTCAGTGACACTATGAAAAATAAAATAAATACTCTTAATTTCATTTTACTTATCTATATAGCGTAAAATGCCCTACGAATTCCCTAGTATCTGCCTCTCCGTTGAGTTTTATGATGTACCAATAATCTCCGGAAGGTAAGTTGGTATCTTGGTAAATACCGTTCCACCCATCTTGGTTGTCTTTAAAACGGTACACCGTACGGCCGTATCTATCATAAATACTGATAAAGATATCCGGGTAAATCTCAATGTTTTTCGGACTCCAAATATCATTGTTACCATCTCCATTAGGTGTAAAGAAATTAGGGATTTCAATATCTATGAATTCCATATAAATACTTTGGGTACTTTCACAACCATTTTCATCTACTACGGTAACTATATAGGTATCTGTTCTAGTAATGTAAAAAACGTTGTCAGAACCATTGTTGGTATCCCCAAAATAGTAGGTGTAGTTTTCTCTACCACCCGAAGCGGTTGCCGTTATCTGATTGATATTGGTCTCGGCTACGGTCAAAGTTAAGGGGTCAAATGATTCAATTTCAAAATCATAGGTGGCTACACAACCATTAGCGTGCGAAATGGCAACGTAATGGCTACCCGGAGCAATATCACGGAAGAACGGATTTAGTTGCATTTGGGAAGGGTCCATAGTATCAAGTCCAAAAAGAACGTCGTTTTCTATAGTTGGGTCCGCAAGCACAATATTCACATAATTGCTTGGTATGTTTCCGTTACAACCGTAGACCGGTTCAACAAGAGCTTCGAGGTTTACTCCGGATTCTATGGTAACCGTAATGGTTTCTTCACATCCTTGGGCATCTTCAACATAGATAATGTAGAGGCCGGAAGCTAGATTGCTAAAGTTGGTTCTTCCTTCTACAAAATTGGTTTCTGTAAACAAACGGGTACTGTATGGAGCGGTACCACCTGTTATGGTCAAATCTATTTCGCCATTTTCCTCGCCAAAACATATTTCAGGAGTGGCTAGTGCTTCAACTTCCAATACCTCTGGTTGGGTAATGGTGGCTTCAATAACCTCAAAACAACCGTTAGAGTCCTGAACAATGATGGTATAGTCTCCAGGAGCTAATTCATCAAAAGTATTTTCATCTGTAAACTGATTCAAGTTTGGAGAGATGGCAAACTGATAGATTCCTGTACCGCCATTTACATTCACGGTAATGCTTCCGTCTTCGGCACCATTACAACTTACATCTACAATTTCTGGAGTAACTTCTAACGGAGCTGGTTCTACAATTGGAATTTCCGTTGACACCACTTCACAATCATCACTCTGAACCCTAACGTAGTAGTAGCCCATTGGTAAATCTGTAAATAGACCTGTGTTCTGGTTAGGACGTATTTCATTGGTAAGCGCAGCGTCCGAGAATAGGGCGTACTGATAATTGCCCAATCCGCCATTGGCTTCAGCATCAATAACTGCTGTACTTTGACCGTTACAGTTTACTACAGCTGCAGAATCGTCTATTACCACTTGTAATGGCTCTATAGCATTGATGGTAATACTGTTGCTCTGAACGGAAATACAGTTAAAGCTATCCCTAACATAGTATTGGTAAGTGCCTGCGGTAATACCGGTAAACAAATGTGTGTCAGGACCACTTGTTTGGTTCATGGCATTAAAGTTGGTGCCGTCCGTACTCCACATATAAGGAGCGGTTCCACCAGAAGCGGTCAATAGCAACTCGGCATCGGACAGACAACTTAAGCGTTGAGCTGTGACCAATTGGCCTTCTACCTTTGTAGGTTCAACAATTTCCTCAATTGGTGTTTCAAAGCTACAGTTCATATCGTCTAATATGCTGATGCTGTAAAAACCGGATCTTAAATTGCTAAAGGTATCGGTAGTCTGTGAGCTTGACGTCTGCAATAGGTTGGTACCGGAAGCATCATCGTACGTATTAAGAATGTATCTGTAGTTTGTGGTTACGTTCCTTGGGGAAACGGTGGCTGTAACAGAAGCATCCGCATCATCTTCACAAACTAAGGCTACGCTTGAAATTGTTGCAAAAATAGGGTCTGGAACTATCAAGTCAAATTCATTGGCGAACGTAGGGTTACAACCCAAGTTGTCCGTTACTTCAACCGTATACTGCCCGGCTCCAAGACCTTGAAAAAGGAAACTAGTTACTTGGTTGGCTGTGTATGTTGTACCTGAACCGTTGTGGGTCAAGATAATGTCATACGGAGCTTTTCCTCCAGCAGGGGCAATGTTGGCGCTACCAAGGTCATTGGTACAACCTACATCTTCCGTATCTATTGGTGCTAGAGTTATTGGAGCGCTTGGTGTTGTAATGTTAAAGGACCTTACTTGTGTACAATTAGGGAAATCATCTTGTACTACTTCTACCAAATAGTTTCCTGCAGGTACGCTAATGGCGGGAGTAGGGCCAACATTGACAGAACTGCCCGTTAACACGGCAGCACCATCATCCGAACGGTCTGCCGGGGTACCATTGGTGTCATAAATAGAATAAGAGAACCCAGTAGTGTACGTGGCATCAACCAGTGTTAATCGAATACTGCCGTTGTCTCCATGGCAAACAACATCGGATAGTTTTTCTACGGCAACATCAAATGTATTCGGGTTTTCTACAGAATGACTACGGGTAATTTCACAACCTGTAGTGATATTTCGAATCCCAAAAGTATAGCTACCAGCTCCAAGATTCAAGAACTGATTAGAAGCTTGGTATGTAGTGGACGGCAATTGTCTAAACTCATAGTTTGTTGGGTTGGTTGCAAAGTCCGTAATAGTGCTGGTTACATCAATACTGATGTCCTCTCCACTGTTGATACAGCTGATATCTCTAGTAACGGAAATAGTAGCGTCAACTAGTGCGTCATAAGCATTTACAGTAACTGTCCGTTCAACGGGACAACCTTTGCTATCAAAAACACGAACGATTACATCTCCACCGGCAAAATCTGTATATTCATAAACTAGACTGCTGCCATCTTGAAGAACGTTTGAAGTAGCATCGTCAATGAAAACAAATCTATTGTAAGTACTATTTCCTCCTGAAATACTACTGTAATCAATAGTAATTTTTGCATTATTGGCGTCATTGTCACTTGTACAGCCAAACTGTTCTACAGCAGGTAGGGCAAATGAAATGAGGGCATCCTCATTCACTACAACCGAATTCATAATTGTTGAACATCCGTTAGGGCCTTCTCCTGTTACGGTATACGTATCTCCAGGTAAGTTTATAAAAGATTGAGTAGTGGCATCCCAAGATGCACCTACCGGCATTGGGGTCAAGGTAAAAGTCAAAGGATTATTACCATTGTTAACTTGGACCACTTCTATACTACCGTCATTAGTACCCGAGCAACTTACATCTGTAGGATTGGCAGTGAACTGTGGTTGAATAGCAGCAGGAACCTCTACTGTGAAACTTCTGCTACATTGTGGGGCCGAAGTTCCCATGTCGTAAACGTTAACAGTATATGTATCCGCAGCATCTATTATTGCATTGAAAGGACTGCTCGTTAATGTTTGGCGTGCAATTTTAACCGCAGCAGAACTATCTAAAATTTCGAATTCATAATTACCGGAACCTGAAATTGCCTCAATAGCTATTTCCGCTTCATTACCGGCACCGCAGCCCAGTTGCTTATCCAAACCTGCTGTAGCCTGTAGGGTAGGCTGTACATCAATATTTTGTGAAGCCGTACAACCGGTTCCGTCTTTAATGAAAATATCATAATTTCCTGCCAGTACAGAGGTGAAATTACCCCCGTTATTCTCGTATGTGCTTCCACCATCCAAAGAATAAAGTACGGTTCCTGTTCCGGTAGAACTTACCATAATAGTAGCATTGGTGCTGCAGTTATCTATATCAATAGCATCTATGGTAGGTAGTGCCATAAAATTCATGGTTACATTACCTAATGCATACGAACAGCCATATTGGTCCTCTACGGAAACAGTATAAGTTCCTGCAGGCGAATTTGCCGCAATTTCAATAGGATTATCACCTGTAGCGGTTATGGTTGCAAACGGAGCAGGTCCGGTTACGGTATATAGATACGTACCGCCACCACCTTGTGCATTGTCAATTTCTATAAGTCCGGGACTCTCACAAGAAATATCCTGAATAGATTGTGGAACTCCAGTGATAGTATCCAGTTCATCTAGAATTTCATTTTCACTGGCGCTGATACATTGTGGGGTTCCAGAGCCATCTATTTGCTGAACTTCTATGAAATATTCGTCTGCTGGTAACCCTGTAATATTAATGGTACCGGAATAGGCTACTACACCTCCGCTATTGCGGATAGCGTTACCATCAACGTCATATAAAACCCATTCCATGCTTGGCTCAGTGCTTCCGTGATTATCGGTAATCGTATATTCAATTTCACCATTACTTGTGGCATTACAGGCAGGGGTAATGCTGGCCGTAATTTCCATTGGATTGGTAACGATATCATTAACGTTTACACTACTTTGTCTAACACAACCTACGGCATCCCTTACGTAGAAGGCATAGGTTCTTCCTGGAATTAAATTCGGGAAGGTATGAGTGGTCCCTGAAGGATATGCCACTGTCCATGGGTTGGATGGAGTAACGGCGTTAAAGTTTGCCGGATCGTCCGAATAGGTGTACTCATAGGGAGCTGTACCGTTTTGACCACGTACACTAACCTGTAACTCATCACAATTAACGATTATTGGAAGAATTGTAATATCTAAATCATCCAATGGGTAAGGAATGATAAATCTAGGTAAATCGGTTTGACATATAGTAGCACCGCTACCATCTACCGTTCTTAATGAAGGCTCAACTTCTTCACCTGATAAATATCCTCTAAATTGATCGGAGGTTTGCCATGTAGTACCACCATCTGCACTAAATTCAACAGTTCCTATAGTGGTCGGGTAATTTAAAAAGTCAAACCCAAAATCATTAACATCACCCGTACAATTGGCGGGAGTTCTACCTTCTATATCACTGGTTAGCTCAATAGGTTCGTCAACAACAATACCTGTAACTGCTTGTACGCACCCAGCGGCGTCAGTAATCTGTACGTCATATGTGCCTGGGGTTAAGTTAAAATAGGTTCTGGTATTGCTAACCACGTCCGTATCTGATTGGTCCGGGTTACCATTTGTAATATCGATTAATCTGTAATCGAACGGTGCAAGTCCGCTTGTGATATTCACTTCAATACTTCCGTTGCCGCCAAAACATTCGGCATCCGTTGGGACCGCGGTGAAGGACAAAGTAGGATTGGCTTGAACCTCTTCCGTAACGGTTGCTTGACAATAATTGGTTCCGTTAGATTTATCCCTTACATAAATATCATAATTTCCAATATCGGCTACAGGTACGTTCCTAGTATTGGTTGCAGCAAAATCTGCATCCGTAACCGTATTTCCGCTAGGTATAAATGCATACATATAATTGGTGTCGCCTCCATTTGCGGTTGCGGTTAAAGTACCATCTGCACAACTGCTGGCATTGGTTACAGAAACACTTAAGGTAACGGCAGGAGCTATGGTAATAGACTGAATTCCTGAGGAACATCCATATTGGTCTTTTACTTCTACATCATACGTTCCTTCCGATAAGTTGTTAAAAGTAAATGTAGTTCCGTTGATAGGTGTTGGGGTCTGTTCTGCACCTGTACCCAATTTAAATGTATAGTTGCCATTTCCGTTCGTGACGGTTGCGGTTACGCTTCCATTATTAAGACCGTCATAACACTGGGTAGCCGTTAAGTCTACAGAGATTGGAGTAGGGGCAATTACGGTAACTGGCACTGTAGATAATGCTTCGCAGTTGTTCGTATCGGATATTCTAACCAGGTAATCACCGGCAGGAACATTCAAGAACTGATTAGATGTGCTAAATGCCCGAACCATGGTGCCATTCGTAAGTTCCAACTGATATTCGTATCCCGGTGTTCCTTCTGTTGCCGTTGCTTCCAAGGTAGCACCTGAGTTTAAGCAGGTAAACTCAGCTGTTTGCTGTAAAGTTGCAGTCAACGCATTTGGTGAAGTCAAAGTAACTGATGTTGCTGAGGTTGCCGTACATGAATTGTCATCTACTTTACGAGCCATTACGCTGTATGTACCATCGACCAAGGTAGCAGCTGAGGTAATTGGAGAAGTTGTTTCCGCTCTCCAAGTGGTACCTCCATCCAAAGAGTATTCATATCCAAAAGCAGGATTGAAATTATCGACTTCAAAGCGAATACTACCATTGTTACTTCCATCACAAGTCGGGTTTGTACTTCCAAGGATATTTACCTCAAAAGCTCTACCAGTCTCTACAACTACTGTAATATCTTCGGTTTTTTCACAGATTTCTGGCACTTGAGTGGCTTGAATATCGTCAAGGACCAAAAAGTTTCCATCATCACTATCCAGATTGGTACGAAGCACGATACCAACGGCACTGTTTGTACCAGGATTAAACGTAACCTCTCTTAAGTGCCAATCATTTGCATTGGTATTCTGTGGAATAGAGCCGGTAGCTTGACTATTAATAACTGTGCCAGAGGCATCTACTAGTTCCACAAGCACTTCAGGGTTGTTGCCTGGTGTACCATCTACTTGTAAGTTATAGGCATAAAACGAAATAGTTATGTCTTGATCGGCAAGAACTTCAAGACCAGACCTAGACCATAATACGTTATTGTTACCGGCAGAAGTGCTTACACCTATAGCCATGAACCTACCGTCTGTAAGACCTGAATGGTCATTAGGACTTCTCCACGTAGTATTTGGGTTCGTAACTCTATCGGTTACTGCATATTCTGCATTTACTAAAATACCTGCAGGACCAAGGTTACAGTTAGTTTCGCTCCCGTCTTGTGGTTCGTAACAATATCCAGGACCTATTTCCGCAATTTGGGTAGTAGAACCTGTACCAAAATTCTCTAGTAGTACAGTACTTTGCCCAGCTGAAATTGTACTGGTATAACCTACGGTTACCGTTTGTGTTCCAGATGCTACATTATTAAAAATGTTACTGTCAATTGGTGTGTTATCGGTTCCGTTTAGTTGATAAGTATATGTAAAATCAGTTGTGTTGGATGGCGTAATCGTTATGATTCCGTTTCCGTCACAAGCGTAGGTAATAGCATTATCAAAACTTGGGTCGTTTGCTGTAGTCGGTACGGTAATTTCTAAATCCGTAGTACATCCTAACGCGTCCATTACTACCATTTGGTGGGTTCCAGGAGCTAGGCGTTTTTCATCTACAACATCAAAAGAACTACCTCCGTCAAAACTGAATTCATAAGGAGCCTGACCTCCTGTGGTATTTAAGATTTTTACGAGTGCGGTTGCAGGCGTAGCTCCGGAAGTATCGCAAGAAGCGTCTTCTATGATAGCTGGGGATGCAGTAAGTCTAAACGGCTGCATTACCTCATAGTCAATAGATTCCTCACAACCATTTCCGCTAGGGTTGCTAGAATCCTTAACGGTTATAGTGTAAATACCAGCTGAAATGTTGTTGAAAAAATTCTCGGATTGGTAGGTTGTTCCTCCATCAAGACTGTATTGATATGGAGCGATACCTCCTGTGGCGTTAATCGTTAGTACCGATGTGGATGAATCGGCACAGTTGATATCCGTATTTGAAGCGGTAATGCTTACCGAACCAAAATCGTTCATGGTTACGATATTGGAAAGTCCATAACAGCCATTGTCATCTCTTACAACAAAAACATAATCGCCATCTTCATTAGGGATATAAGTGGAAGAAGCCAGGTCATAACCGAATAAGAATGTGGCATTCTCTGAAAATTCAGAATCCGGTATAGTAGTTTCATCAGTATAAGTAGCAACTCCATCTTTACTGTAAATAGCATACTCATAGCCAGATGTTCCACCAGATACAGAAAGGTCTATAACACCAGAAGTACAAGTGATGTTCTCCAGATTGGTCGCTGTCAGGCTTAATTCTGGAATTTCATTTACCGTAATAGTGCTTTCATCTCTACAGCCATCCACTGTAGTGGTTACCACTACATAGTCACCTTCGGAAAGACCTGAAAATGTGTGGGTATTATCTGAGGAAACAAGGTTGTTGGTAACAAACGCACCGGCATTACCACTTCCGTCATCATAATAAAGTTCATAACTGTATTCTGGAGAAACGTTCAACGCTTGTACGGATATGGTTCCAGAATCATTACAATCAAAAGGAGTTGAACCTAGGGTTACCTCAAATATTCTTTCCGGAATACCAACTTCTTCCGTCTCAAAAATACAACTGTTGGCTATAGGACTACCCGTAGATGGGTTAATTTGTGTAATCTGTACTTTGTACGTTCCGCTTACGGCAATGTCAAAAATTGGTCCTTGCCCGGCACTGAACGGTACTGCTATTGTGTTGTTTTCTACATCATATAACTGATATCCGTAGCCCGATCCCAAATCTATAACACGTATGGAACCATCTGTATCACAGATAATGTCCGATGTATCCGGTTCAGGTATATCCAAAGTGTTTTGGTAGGCATTGAAATAGAACCTGCTAAAACAACCTCCTTCGTAAGCGATTACCACTCTGTATTTACCACTATTGGTAATCGTAAAATTGTTGGATACTTCTTCTTGTGTCCAAGACCAATTACTGTCCGTGTTCGCACAGTCATCACTTACCTCGCCACATGTAGCTTCGGAACAACTACTTTCATCAAGTTTCTCCCAAGTAATGCTCTGTGCATCCGTAATTCCCAACTGAATAAAGGCGCTATCTCCAGTTCCACAAAGGAATATGTTTGGCATAGAATTACCGTCTATAGAGCAGGTAACTATTTCACCTTGAATATCATTATCAGGATTCGTGTCTCCGTTTACTTGATTAAAGTATTCTATAATAGGGTTGGTCTGTGTTTCTCCATAGCGTTCTACGGAAATAAGTTCAGTATGGTTAGAACAACCGTTACTAACGGTTTTTTCTACTATATAGTTACCAATGTTGGTAATAGTGATTGTACTAGGGTCGCTATCAGGGTCTCCGTCGTTAAGGACAGTGTCACCAGAATCTATAGTTCCGTTATTGTTGTTGTCAATGGCCCAATTGTAGGTTTCGAAACCAGATCCGGCCGTAAGTTCAGCTTCCGTTCCACAAAGTTGTACGGAACGTGCCACATTACAGTTGGTTAAAGCATCGGCGACGTTGTTGTTGGCAACTTCAAGGTCGGTAACACAAGAGCCCGCCGTATTGCTACCGTCTTCGTCAGAAAAGGTATTCGTATTAACGATACCTTGGTACGTAGCAAAAGCTTGATTTTCCAATTGAGAGGCGCAAGCAGCCACAAATTCAGAACAATCACCGGATATGGTAACCGTAATCTTAATTTTATATTCTGGGTCATCAATTTCGACCAAGTTATCTGGAATCGTAAAATCTATGGTATTCGTACCTGCATTGTAGGTATTGGTTACTCCAGGAGCGTCATCAATATTGATGTTATCTAGCGTAACATTATTTGGCAATACATTTCTAATTGTAAAATTGGTGGCATCATCGTCGCCAGTATTTTGAAAGCGGAGCACATAGTTAAACGTATCTCCTAGACTCACATCTTGTCCGTTAATATCTGTGCCGCCCAATAATTCAGAAGTGTTGCCCAAGTTAATGACCGGTGCGTAAACTTGTGTGTAAGAAGCTGCATTTACGGTACCGTCATTAGGGTCTACTACAGGAACACCAGTACCGTATTCTCCGCCATCTCCGCCATCTGCGGAATCACTTTTGTAAAATTCGTTTGCATCGCTACAGCCATCATCATCACTATCTAAGTCCAAATGATCAGGATAACCATCCATATCCGTATCCAAGTTCGAGCAAAATCCGGAGAAGGACGCTGTATTGTAGGATAAAAATGCAACATCGGCATTTGAACTAAGTTGCAAGCGTAGATAGGCCACATTACTTAAACTAGCGGTGGGTATTCCAAATTCTGATAATTCTACTGTGGCCAAGCGGTAATCTCTTGTGGTGTTATTATAGAAAATACTTCCGTTTGCGTGATAAATATCTAATCTGTACGAACCAACAACATTTGCAAGTGCACCGCCGCTATAGGCTTGCACACGTACAGCATTTCCTAGAGGAGCGCCTGAAGCATCATAAAGACTAACAACATGACCTACACCACTTGGGTCTGCCACTTGGGTCAATAATATATCTGGTATACCATCTCCAACATTGGTAGCTACTATAGGATCTATTTCATAGGTCCATGTGTCACCAATGTTAACAATACCAGAACCAAGATCTAATCCATTTTGTCCGTGGGTCAATAAAGGATTTAATGGGTCTGAGGTAGGGTCGTTAACAATGGTCAACCCTAAAGCATTATTGTTGTTACCGTCATTTAAATTCGCTTCAAATGTTGCTTCGCCATAAATATTATTTGAAGGTGTCAAGGCCATCCAGCTAGATTCTGTAGCCGAAATGTCTGCAATTCCATCATTATTGGAGTCTATGCCATCTAATAAACCATTAGCGTCAGCATCAAAAAGATTATCGTCTGCAACACCGGTGGAGAAAGTAGTACCTCCTGATGTGAATGCCAATAATTCATGTGATAAGTTAGGTAATACGGGATTATTTGAAGCTGTAGAACTTCGCCAAAAACCTCCGTAATTAGAGAAAATTTCTGTTACCGCAGTACCCCCTTGTATAGTACTTGAAGGAGAAGTGAAATTAACATCACTAGATATGATACACATTTGTTCAACAGCATCATAAATACCGTCATTATCATCATCCAAATCAACACTATCTACTACGCCGTCATTATCAAAATCGTTGTGGACAATAATTCGGGCAGAGGGTTCATCTCTGGTAACATTGGCATCTATTTGATCTTGTGAATTGGTAGCCGTGTTAACGAGGTTTACTAAAGGCAAAATGTCTATTTCATCTGCAGTTACTTGCAAGTTTAAAAAAGCAACTTCTCCAGGTTCCAAGGTGCCAATGTTCCAAACACTACCGTTCCAAGAACCTTTAATGGTATTAGCCGAGTTTAAGGTCAACCCTGCTGGAATATTATCTGTAATCCGTAAGTTGGTAATATCATTAAAGTATAAATTCTCCACTCTAATGGTAAAGGTGGCCGTTTCGCCTTCTACTATTTCTGGTTTATCAACTGTTTTGTCAACCTTAACGTCTGGTTCACAGTAGAAAATCTTAATTGATTGAGAATCATAGGTACAAGGTCCTTTTGTTCCTCTTACGAAGTAGTCACCCGCAATAGTCGCGGCATAATCAAACGAGTTTGCGCCTGGAATCAACACTCCATCAAAAAACCACTGATACGCATCAAAATTATCGTCTGATGCTTCAAAAATACTGGAACCGGAAAAACATTCTCCAACAGTACCTCCGTTAATTTCTAGCCTTACTTCCGGAACGGTATCAAAACCCGAGAAATAACCTGCAACACCCTGTGCCCCGTTATAACCAAAGAATCCGATAGCCATAGGCCCGGTTGAAGTAACACTGATATCTCCATCTAGATTAGCTATAAAAAATGTTTTCCAGTCTGACGAGCCGGCAACTGCTTCGGACGCTGGTTTGCTTATTTCTACGCCATCTTGAAAAACCTTTACATTATTGTCCGGTGTATTTACCGATGCGGTAATCGTTAGTCCACCGGTCATTATTGATGTGGCTACGTTCCTGATATCCGGAATGTTGTCCATTCTATCCGGTAATAAACAATTTACCGGAGCCACAAAATTTAGACCTTGGGTATACAATGCGGATGAGCCCGCTACGGATTGATAAGCATATGCATCTTTTGATGTTTGAACGAACATGTTACCACCAGCGGAATTGCGAGAATAATTACTGCTAGGAATTTTAAAATACTCGCCATTGTCTATTGTTGCAATAGGGGTTGTATTCCCGTTTACAAAAATCTGTGTATTATCTGCCGTAGCAATAATCAATGGAAATTCTGTAAGTCCGTTGGTATTTCCGTTACCTCTAATAAAAACATAGTCCTTACCCAGTTTATTTACTGGAACAGGTTGGTCAATACCGGCATCTCTATGGCTTTGTCCGTCTTGACTACCAAAGTTTATAGAACCGTTACTAATTACAATATCATTGTTGGAAACAATTGAAGCCCCGATCCAACCATCTTCATGGGCTCGGGTATATGAATTACCTATATAGGTCTCAAATACAAATGATTCATTTTTATCTAAAGTTATAGTGTAGGAGTCTGCAGTAATACCGGCCCTGTTGTTACCGACCCTAAACTGACAGCCGGAATCATAACCGGACAAGGTTACTGTGGTATTATCCTCAGTGGCCATAATACCTAAGGTGTTGGATTTTGAAGAATGGGTACCTTTATTCGGTACACCTCCCCATTTAAAATTAGTACCTAGCGCTTGCCTTCCCTTTGCGGTTAAAGAAGCGGCCTGTGATCCGGACTTACCTCTATAGTTAACATAGAATTCTTGCCCGCCCGGTGCCTCAAAACGCAATCCGCTATTTGTAAGTACAACCCCGGTATTACTGTTGCTAACCAACGTAATATTGTTGTCTCCGTTACTTAGGGTCCAAACGGCCGAATTTAGATTGTCAATAGAAAAGGTCTGTATAGGAGTATTGCTCGTACCTCTATAGGCGTTAACGGTAAAAGGTGTTGTTTCAGGTGTAGACAAATGAATTGCCTGGTTTTGTATACCTTGGTTATTTTGACCTTGCTTTAATGGGGGTAGGTAATGAAGATCACTTAATTGTGAATAACCGAAAAATGCATTAAACGCAATAAAAAGATAAAGGATGCCCTTTAGAGATGGCTTTAGTAACGTATTCATTGGTTTGGTCAATTTGGAACTGTAACAAAATAACTAAGGTTGCCCCACTCTGCTAAATAAATGTTGTAAACCCTGTAAAAGATGTTGTTTTAAGCGTAATACTTGTAAGTTGACCCATAATTTGTGGGAATTGATTAATTTGTAAGGAAATTGGAAATATGTCAGAAGAACGACTCATGTCGAAGAAAAAACCGGCGTACCCGGTGAGCAAGAAGCTAGACCAATATTTAGGCCATTATAGCCGAAAAATAGAGATACCCATCTTTTATGAGGATTTGTTACGTTTTGCCGGTTCTGTAGTGGTCTATGATTCTGATGATGAGGATACACTGTGGATACGGGTATATTATTCAGAGTTTGATAGAATTGAAATTGATAATAGCCTAAAGAAGGTATATTCCATACTCCATTCGGATGGTAGTGATAACATTCATCAATACTTAAATGTAGATGCGGTAGACTTCTGCACCTTTGGAAACTCCAAACCTTTTCGGATAAAGGTCAGGAATATTTTAAACGATAACTTCACTTATTTTTACGTAAAAAAGACCGATGCATCTAGGATATACGGACTGGAATTAGAGCATATGCTTTCTCCTTATAACCTTAACTTTTTGGTCTACAAAGACACCTTGATCGAAGAGCATATTGCCGGTATTCCGGGAGATGTTTTTATAAAGGATATGTTGCCCAATTGTACGGAATCCGAAAAATCTCAATTGGCCAAAGAATTCGTAAAATTCAATGAGCGTTGTATGATTCGTTTATTGGGAGATATGAGGTCTTACAATTACGTTATTGTTCCTGTTCATGACTTTGACCATGTGGTTTATCGTATACGTGCCATAGATTTTGATCAACAGTGTTTTGAAGGGAAACTAAAGGTATATAGACCCCAATTTTTTAAGGAAAATTTTCAGATGGTAGAGCTTGTAAGGAAAAAGCTGAGAAGAGATTCCGTAGATCAATATAAGTTGGAAGAAAGGTCTATTGTTGCCAAGCGAATTTTAAGTTCTGGAGCACGTATAAAACGGCTTCGTGGCATTGTTAAGAAAGATACGATTTCTACTCGGGAAAATTTGGAAATGTTACGAGAACAAATCTACGAACTAACACTGGACCAGCAATTTAGAAAGTCCGAAACTATGGGCGAAGTATTGGATTTGGCCTTGAACTTTGTACGTCGTAATTACGAAGATGTGAGTATGAAGCAAATATTGGAACAACGTATAAAAATACAGTAATAAAAGGGGTTGTTGGCATCAAAGGTAATAGCACTTTAGTGATACCAACAACCCTAATTTTTAGTTTTTTTCCTCTTTATTAAAATAAACAAGGTAGTAGTACATTTGGCGTTCTTCGTCCCAGCCCTTTTCTACAAATTTTTCTGCAGATTCCGGATTTATAAAATCCATTTTAATCTGTATGTTGGTGTCTAGGTTAATGACATTTTTTATTTTCTTTCGAGCGTCGGATACGGCTTTGTTCGCAATATCAAAATTAGATACGTCCTCAATACTAAATTTGGGTCCTTTTTCTACTTTATAGTTTTTGAATTCAGGTATTAATTCAGGATTTTCCATTACTTCGTTCAGGAATCCTGTCTCTTCAAAAGCATCGTTCTTGGCAAAATGATTAACCGCACGGTTCATAAAGAGAACCTCCTGTTGCTTATCCTCGGCAGGCAATACCACATCTTTTGCAAAATTCTGACAAAACTTCAAATAGTTTTTAGTGTAGAAGTTTTCATCTGCAAGTGCCTCTACATCCAAGAAATTTTCTAGCCAATATTTGGTGTCATAGCGGTTACTGTCTACAGAAAGAATTTTATATCCTTCTTCTTTGTTTACGTTGAATATAAGACAACCTTTATCTAATTTGTTAATGTTGATACCTTGCTGGATTACAATATCTAGGTTGCTTCCTTTTTCTTCAAATTGAAGAAAATCATGTTTTAGCTCACTTTTGAAAACACCAATAGCTTCGGTCTTTTCGTTATCCAGCATAACATTAGACAAATGCGCCACATAGACCTCACCACTTTTTATATGTGGGTGGTTGGATTGTTCAAAAAGGTGTTGTGCTATTTTTTTAGAATTTACGTGCATGCTTTCCGGATCGGAAAACATATCTGTAACTACTTTAAAGAGTTCGTTAAACTCAACATCTACATCATTTACAAACTTAAAATAGTTCTCTTCCTTCTCACGAAAAGGCTTAAAGAAGTACTCTTTAAGGAGACCGGTAGTCTCATCATTTAAAGAAAAAGGCTCCTCGGAAAGAAAGATACCTTCGCCTTTGTTTTTGTTCCCCACACGGTGCAGGGAAATTGTTTCGATTTGGGTAGGATATAGGTTAATCATATTTTAATAGCTGTTTTAATTCTTGATAAGGTACGTGTTGCTTAAAATTAGAATGCTAAATGGATTTGTAAATAAATGGATTTGTAAAGATGGATATATTGCTGGTCCGGAAGAAACAAATTAATTCCAGTTTTCATCAAAATCCAAATCATCGTAATTGTCAAAAGTATCGTCAAAATCAAACTTGGGTTTGGACTCAAAATTCTTTTCTGGTGGAGTTTCGGGAAGTTCACCAAAGCTGAACAATACGTTGGGGTATGCAATACCGGATTCAGGTTCAACAATATCCGCTAGTTCTACATAGAACGTCCACATGCTTAAAAAATCATAAACGTAAATCAGTTTTGGGCTGTTTTCCGTCATGATATCCTCCAAAAACGTTTCGTTCATCAGGCGTACGTCAGAACCGTTATCGCTCATATCAAAAAGGGCGATTTCCTCATCTTGGTTCCATTCTTCATCGCAAGTGTAAAAAGAGGCCATTTCATTACCAAGAAACCCAAAAGATTGTGCAATAGCATTATGAAACTCTTCCATAGAAGTACTGGCTTCTATTTCTAGGTCTCGGAAAATATCCTCTTTTGCATCTAATATGACACGTATTTTGTAAATCATAACCACAATTTTTAAGGGTTGACAAAGTTACAAAGATTTATAGCTTCTTTTAGCACTTAACGCTTCTAAAAGCAAATAAAACTGAACCCCAAAAAGCAAGCTGGCCAATACCAGATGAATAGGTTGTGATGCGAGCGGAAAATGAAAGTAGTACATGACAACACCGGACAAGGCCTCTAACAGCAAGAATAGTAGTACCCAATTTATTTTAGGGAAATTAAGTTTGTATTTAAAAATGCGTTGAGCCAGAAAAACGTTTAGCAGTACAACAACTATTGAAAACGAACGATGTACGTAAAAATGCCAATCTGCATTAACTAGCCATTGGTTTTTTGCCGCATCGCCAAAAATATCCATCTGATCATCTACAAATTGTCTTACCTGAGTACCTAGAATTACTTGCACCAAGGTCATAAAAAGTAGCAGCGCTACAAGCGGAACAATATCTCTATAATTTTTGGGTTTCTCTACTTTTCCTTTTGTTAAGTAGATAATGTATAGAAGAACGGCCACAATAACCAATGCCATAACCATGTGGACCGTGATTTTAACCGGCTCTAAGACGGAATAAACTACCGTTGCACCCAACCAGGCTTGAAAGCCCATACCGAAGACTACGAGCCATGACAGAACGGTTATTTTTTTATTGGTTTTAAATAGCCGGATAGACATAACGGCAAGCACTAAAGTAGCCAGACCTGCCAAAGCACCAAATAGGCGATTGATGTACTCTATCCATGTATGGGCGGGATTAAACTGAGCATAATCATGTTTGGTGTAAGTTTTCCAGTTGTTTTTATCAAACGAAGTGCTGGTTCTAAAACTTTCCGTGGCCACTTGAAGAGTTTCGTCTGCAATAATGATTTGGCCTTTCTTGATATCGGTATCTGGTTTCCATTGTAGTTGTGAAATTTCGGTGGGAGGAATATAGTGTCCAAAACATTTGGGCCAATCCGGGCACCCCATTCCACTTCCTGTTCCACGTACCACGGCACCGGCAATAATAACAAGATATACGAGGACCAGGGCTACTTTAGCTACTTTTCTGAAGTTCTTTTGCATAGGAAGTTTCCTTTGTGCAAAAATAAGGCTCCTAGAATTATTTTACCCCCTCTCTAATGCTATTTCTTAGACAGGAACCAGGTTATTTTTCTATTACAATGAATTCTGAACGTCTATTCAGTTGATGCTTCCTTTCCGAGCATCTTACACCATTGGCGCAATCGTTCAATAATTGGGTTTCACCGTAACCCGTACCGGAAATTCGGGAAGAATCTATTCCTTTTGATGTTATGTAAGCTACCGTTCTCATAGCCCTTCTTTTGGATAACCATAAATTATATTCATCTCCCTCACGGCTATCCGTATGTGATCCCACGGCAATTTTTATATCCGGTCTTTTACTCATATAATCAACTACCTTGTCCAATTCGGTGTAGGCATCTTTTCTTAGGTAGGAGCTGTTCAGGTCAAAATAAATAGGGGTAAGCTTTAATATTTTGACCAAATCGGAACCTACATCTGCAACTTTGGTAGACAGTTCTAGCTCTAAACGCGTACCGCTAATCTGTTTTTTATCGCTGGTAGTCAGCATAAACAACGTGCCAACCTCATAACCTTCTTTTTTGCCGGCGAGCTGGTATTGCTTTTCTTGGCAGGGGATACGTATAGTGTACGAGCCATCAGAAGCGGTCAGGGTCTCTGCCAACTTCTGCCCATCATAGTCCAGCGCTTCAATAAGAGTTTCTGCCAATGGTTGGTCAGAATCCTTATCATAGGCATTTCCTTCTATAAAGGTAAAGCAGTCAGTATCATTTCGTTTTAAGGTATATATATCGTCATTGCCTTTTCCACCTTTTCTGTTGGAAGCAAAATAGCCTATTTCTTCGGATGGGTCCAATACAAGTGAAAAATCATCTTCCGGGCTATTAATAGGACTTCCTAAATTGGTTACCTTATTTTCAGTATTAATATCGAATTTGAAAATATCAAGTCCGCCTAGACCAGGGTGTCCGTTAGAAGCAAAATATAGAATTCCTGAATCCGAAATAAAAGGAAACGTTTCTTTGCCCTCGGTATTTATAGGAGCTCCTAAATTCTTGGGTTCTCCAAAACTACCATCGGATAATACATCTACCACGTAAATATCAGAAGCGCCCATTCCACCGGGCATATCGGAAGCAAAATAGAGTTTTGTTCCGTCTGAACTTAAAGAAGGATGGGCAACCGAAAAATTGGTGCCGTTAAAGGGGAGGTCTTCCGGTTCTTGCCAAATTTCATTTGTATTGAAAGCTCTGTATATCTTTAACCTACTGATTCCATTTTTATCCCTTTTGAAAGATTTTTTGGAAAAATTGTTCCTTGTGAAATATACAGTTTTTCCATCCTTTGAAAAAGATGTAGAGGATTCATTGGCTTTGGTATTTAGAACCTCTGAGAGTACAGAAAGCTGTCCCGTTTTGCCCTTTTCTCCAACTTCGCACTCATATAAATTAAGGTAGGGAAGGGGACTGTATTTTTGGGTTTCCAAGTCTCTGGAGGTAGTAAATACGAGGTTTTTTAAAAAATAAGATGGAGCAAAATCCGATTCTTCGGAATTAATTGCAGCTAGGTTCTCTATCGTATATTGTTCCTTTGGAATTTGAATCTCTTTTAGATATTCCGGATTGCGGGCGTGCAGATTGGCCCGGGTGTCATTGTTCTTTATTTTTTTGAATTTCTCCATCCATTGGTTGGACTCATCATATCGTTTTATGGATTTGAGCGCTAAAGCATACCTGTAAACATAGTCTGGAGAAACTGCAACTTGGTCGTTTTCTAAAAGCTTTCCATACCAAAAAGTGGCTACGTCATAGTTGGCACTATGGTAATTGGCATTACCAAGTTTCTTGTGAATAGTGACTTCATCATATCCTTTTTCCAGCAAAGATGCATAGGACTCAATTTCCTGCATGTAGGCATAATGGTCAAAATTATCAACATCCGTGTCTTTCTTTTTCCTCTGCGAAAAACAATTCGTGCCCCAGCAGATTAAAAGGAGTAGAAGTAATAGATATGTGGGTTTTATCTTCATATCTAAAAGAATCTTGGGGTTAAATCTATTTTAGCGCTTTTAATGAATTCATATCTAAGGAATATTTCAAAAGAACCGTTGTTAAATTGTTGCCCTCCCAGAGATGATATTTCACGGTCATAGGCTAGTCCTAGCATAATTTTTTTTCCCATTTGAAATCCAAATAACGCGCTCACTGCAGCATCTAGCCGATATGCCGCTCCTAATGTGAATTTTTCATTGAGCAGGAAATTGGCGGAAACATCCACTTGAAGGGGAGCTCCGGCAACAGCCTTGATGAGGTATGCAGGTTTGAATTTTAAGTTTGAATTTAGGTCAAAGACATAACCTGATATCAAATAGACATTCATACGCTCTGAAGCTATTACGGTGCCATCATCATCTGGATTTTGAAAATGTTCGGTTTCTAAGAGGTTAGGGGTAGAGAGACCTATGTAGAACTTGTTGGAGTAGAAATAAACGCCAGCCCCAATACTGGGAGAAAACTTTTTGTAGAGTTCACTTTCTACGGAAGGTGCCAAGTTAGCACTATAATTCCTTAACTTATTAAAATCTACATTTAATAGATGACCTCCGGCTGAAAGGCCGAATGAAAGTTTGTAGTTTTCCGATGTTGGAATATTATATGAGAAAGCAAGATCAAAATTTGTGTTTTGGTTGGTGTTATTCCCTATTTCGTCATGAACAATAGAAAAACCTAAACCTATTTTATTAGTATAAGCTCCTTGGATATTGAAGGTTTGAGTACTAGGTGCACCATCCAAGCCTACCCATTGTGACCTATGTAATAGGGAGACCCCAAGGACATCTCTAGAACCGGCATAAGCAGGGTTCACAGACAATGTGTTGTACATGTACTGAGTGAACTGCGCATCCTGCTGACCAAAGCAAAAAACAGTGGTCAGAAGTAGTATTAGAGATGTAAGTTCTTTTTTCATCCTTAATTATTGGCGCATCAGATAGAGATACCCGCTTATCATTTTATCTTCTCCTTTTGAGACATATTTTATTTGATAGAAATAAACACCGGAGGGTAATTTCTGATTTTCGATTATAGTTATACGTCCTTGTGAAGAACCTTCAAAAGCATTGTTCTGATTATCATAACCCTCGGATTCCCAAACTAAAATTCCCCATCGGTTAAAAATTTCTACGTGGTTATCGGGGAATCGGTCAATATTTATAATTTTAAAAGCTCCGTTTAAAATATCTCCGGGCTTAACTATATCTATTTCAACGAACAACTCACATGAAATATTGGCTGGTGGATTTCCTCCTACGGAATCGCACGGATCAAGTGGGTCTGTATTATCTAAAACTTCTTGACCGTCGGTAATTGTATCCCCATCGGTATCCGGATTTGCAGGGTCGGTTCCTCTCATTACCTCCTGTTCGTTGTTCAGGTTGTCCATATCACAATCTTCCAACTTCCAATCTGCGCTAGGTTCAAGAGTCTGACTTACCACTAAGAAATCGCAAGAATCCAAGGGGTCGGTATTATCAGTTACTTCCTGTCCGTCCAGTACGCCGTCACCGTCGGTATCCGGATTCTTAGGGTCTGTGCCCAATAAATTTTCTTCCTCTTCCGAAAGATTATCATTGTCACAATCGCTATTGGACAAGGGGGTTCCATCAATGGAGTCGCAGTCATTAAAAGGGTCTGTAGTATCCTGTTTTTCTTTACAATCTATAATGGTATCTCCGTCTGAATCTAGATTTGATATTGTTACTGTAACTGAAGCCTCAGAATTTCCGCCGCAAATATTGCCTGCAATGCTATAGACATAAACCCCTGCACCAGCGTTCTCGGGATTTGGACTCCAAGTTCCTCCAGTTTCTGAAGTTCCTAAGAGTGAAAAAAGTTGAGCAGTAGATATTGTAGTATCGGGACATATGATTAATGAGGTACTAGTACCGGCATCTGGCAATGTTTCTTCAATAACAGTAACGGTAGCAGTTGCATTGGGACATGAGAAACCTTCTATAGTGTACGTATAGGTTCCTGCTCCTGAGAGTGTGGGCGACCAAGTCCCTCCTGAATCAGGGGTTCCGCCAAGCTGTGCGAAAAGTTGAGACTCGGTAACCGTCGCTCCTTCGCAGATAGTCAACGTTCCGTCCGTACCTGCATCGGGAGCGGCCTGTTCCGAAACAATAACTTCTGAGATATCATCAACGGTACATGGCTCTGTCGCCGTAACGGTATAGGTATAAGTTCCGGCACCTGCCATTGCCGGTGACCAGGTCCCACCGGAATCGGGTGTCCCACCGAGTTGAGCAAAAAGTTGGGTTTCGTTTACTGTTGACCCTTCGCAGATGTTCAACGTTCCGTCCGTACCTGCATCGGGAGCGGCCTGTTCGGAGACCACTACTTCTGAAGTATCATCAACGGTACATGGCGCTGTCGCCGCAACGGTGTAAGTATAGGTTCCTGCGCCTGATATTGCTGGAGACCATGTCCCACTGGAATCCGGAGTGCCACCGAGCTGAGCGAAAAGCTGTGATTCTGTAACCGTTGTGCTTTCACAAATAGTCAAAGTTCCGTCTGTACCCGCATCGGGAGCTGCCTGTTCGGAGACCACTACTTCCGATGTACCATCCACTGTACATGGTGCAGTAGCTGCAACGGTATAGGTATAAGTTCCGGCACCTGCCATTGCTGGTGACCATGTCCCACCGGAATCGGGTGTACCGCCAAGCTGTGCGAAAAGTTGGGTTTCGTTTACCGTCGCCCCTTCGCAGATGGTCAACGTTCCGTCCGTACCTGCATCGGGAGCGGCCTGTTCGGAGACTATCACCTCGGAAATATCATCAACGGTACAAGGTGCTGTCGCTGTAACGGTGTAGGTATACGTGCCGGCACCTGCCATTACAGGAAACCATGTTCCACCTGAATCAGGGGTTCCGCCAAGTTGAGCGAAAAGTTGGGTCTCATTTATCGTTGTGCCTTCACAGACGGTCAAAGTTCCGTCCGTACCCGCATCGGGAGCGGCCTGTTCGGAGACCACTACTTCTGAAGTATCATCAACGGTACATGGAGCAGTAGCCGTAACGGTGTAGGTATAAGTACCGGCACCTGCCATTGCCGGTGACCAGATTCCTCCGGAATCGGGTGTGCCGCTGAGCTGTGCGAAAAGTTGGGT
This sequence comes from Zobellia sp. B3R18, assembly GCF_018860715.1. NCBI lineage: Bacteria > Pseudomonadati > Bacteroidota > Flavobacteriia > Flavobacteriales > Flavobacteriaceae > Zobellia > Zobellia sp. B3R18. The sequence continues at coordinate 151,092 of NZ_JAHKQG010000010.1, forward strand.
TTCGTTTACCGTTGCGCCTTCACAGATTGTCAACGTTCCATCGGTACCTGCATCGGGAGCGGCCTGTTCGGAAACTACCACTTCGGATGCGCTGTCCACTGTACATGGTGCAGTAGCTGCGACCGTGTAGGTATAGGTTCCTGCTCCTGAAGGAGTAGGCGACCATGTCCCACCTGAATCGGGAGTTCCACCGAGTTGAGCAAAAAGTTGGGTTTCGTTTACTGTTGAACCTTCGCAAATGGTCAACGTTCCATCGGTACCTGCATCGGGAGCGGCCTGTTCGGAAACTACCACTTCGGATGTGCTGTCTAAGGTACAAGGTGCTGTCGCCGCAACGGTATAGGTATAGGTTCCGGCTCCTGCCATTGCAGGTGACCATGTCCCATCGGAATCGGGAGTGCCACCGAGTTGGGTAAAAAGTTGGCTTTCGTTTACTGTTGACCCTTCGCAGATTGTCAAAGTTCCATCGGAACCTGTATCGGGAGCGGCCTGTTCCGAAACTACCACTTCGGATGTGCTATCTAAGGTACAAGGTGCTGTCGCCGCAACGGTATAGGTATAGGTTCCGGCACCAGCCATTGCCGGTGACCATGTCCCACCGGAATCAGGGGTTCCACCGAGCTGTGCGAAAAGTTGGGTTTCATTTACCGTTGCGCCTTCGCAGATGGTCAATGTTCCGTCTGTACCTGCATCGGGAGCTGCCTGTTCGGAAACTACCACTTCGGATGTGCTGTCCACTGTACATGGTGAAGTTGCTGTGACCGTGTAGGCATAGGTTCCAGCGCCTGCCATTGCTGGCGACCATGTCCCCCCAGAATCGGGTGTACCTCCAAGCTGACTGAAAAGTTGAGTTTCGTTTACCGTCGCTCCTTCGCAGATGGTCAAAGTTCCATCGGAACCTGCATCGGGAGCGGCCTGTTCGGAGACCACTACTTCTGAAGTATCATCAACGGTACATGGCGCTGTCGCCGTAACGGTGTAGGTATAGGTTCCGGCACCTGCCATTGTTGGAGACCATGTTCCACCTGAATCGGGAGTTCCACCAAGCTGTGCGAAAAGTTGGGTTTCGTTTACTGTTGAACCTTCGCAGATGGTCAAAGTTCCGTCTGTACCTGCATTGGGAGCGGCCTGTTCGGAAACTACCACTTCGGATGTGCTGTCCACAGTACAAGGCGCTGTCGCCGTAACGGTATAGGTATAAGTTCCTGCACCTGCCATTGCCGGTGACCAGATTCCGCCAGAATCGGGAGTACCACCGAGTTGAGCAAAAAGTTGTGATTCGTTTACCGTTGCCCCTTCGCAGATAGTCAACGTTCCGTCCGTACCTGCATCGGGAGCGGCCTGTTCTGTAATAGAAACCGTGGCGTGTTGGGTGTATCCTTTGCTATCCCTTATTCCGTAAACAAAACTGTCTGAGCCGGTATACCCCGTGGCCGAAGTATAGGTTATATAGTCGTCCAAAGGGTTGGATGAAGTACCATTGTCATTAACCAAAACAGTTCCCGAACTTGCGGAACTAACAATAAATATACTGCCGGAGGCAGGCCCATTTCCACCAAAATCATCGTTTAAAAGAACATTAATATCAATTGTGTCCGCTTCACATATGGTAACGGTTTCATTTTCTGCAGTAGGGAAATAGCTTATGGTAGGGTCGTCTTCAATGTTTCCATCGGTATCAATGCCGTCATCGGAAAGGTCGTTTACGTCATCGGTTCCATATGGACTATCGGCAAGAACAGTAATTTGATTGCTGACCCCTCCAGCTTCTATAGCGGTTGAGTTTAGAGCGAAACTTGCTAAGTAAGTTGCGTTTTCGGTAGGAAGGAGTGTTCCTTCACCAGAACCCATAGTTGATGAGTTAAAGGTTGGGCCACTTGTTAGTGATAATGTATTTGTGTCTATATCGGTAAACGTATCCATTAGGTCTATGGCGTTCAAAGCAACGTTTCCGGTGTTTTCTACGGTAATGGTATAATCAATTGTATTTCCAATACTGACCGGGTCTCCAAAATTTTCAATGACCGTTTTGGTTACTTCAATTTTTGGGTCGGCAATGATGAGATTGGTAAGTACGAATTCGACTTCATCGGAAGCAGTAAGGAGAGAAAGTAAACCGCCAGTGACATCTACATCCATTTCTATGGAACTTGTAACATTTTCAACACGTAAGCTTCCTCCACCTGTTCCAATGTTGGAACCGTTTACACATTCTCCTCCTCCACTAATCAACAGGGAAGTGTCGTCAATATTGAAAAGGGTAGGGGTAGATTGAAAAATAGGACCATTGGAACTTAACTCTGTCCATGTGCCGTTTGTAATATTAAAGTTTCCAGTTGCTGCATCGGAAAGTATTGCGACCACGGCAAAAGTGCCCACTTTATCAGCATGCAAAATGGGATTTACAATATGAACGGGATCCCCTGTAATTGCATCAAAAAAATAAAAGTTTAAATTGCCATCGGCAGTGGAACTTGCGGAAATTTCTAAAGAATTACTACCAAATACCAGAGGGTCGCTATAAGTGGAAGCGCTTGTACAGCCCATGGTTTCGTTTCCTAAAACAGTCACCCCTCCTGCTACTCTACACTCCACACGCACTAACCCATCATCGGTAACAGACTCCCATACAGAAGAGGATACCGCTGTCCAATTTGTGGTTTGTTGGGCGTTTGCCACATGGGCAAGTAAGAACAAAAGAAAGGCCCCGAAAATTTTTTTTAAACGATTCGCCAAAAGGGAATGTATTTTATGCGGTCTTTATAAAATTATTGTAGATAAAGACTTACAACGTTGTAACGTAAATTTAAGCAGGGATACAGACGTCTCAAATTATATGTTGTATAGTACGAAAAACCAGATGTATAGACCTTATAAGCTGTAGGATGATTTATTTGCCATAGGGTAGATACGGTAGATTGAGAAAAAGGGAAGTAGGGAGAAAGAATGGTTAATACCGAAAAAATTGTTTTAAAGCTGTTGTGGAAATTTTTTTAAAAGAATCTTGGAGCGGTTGTTCTTCTATACCTAGATTTAAATTCATATCTCAATACCACTTCAAAAGAGCCATCGTTAAATCTGGTGCCACCTAATTCCGTAACCTCTCTGTCATAAGCCAGACCTAGCAATATTTGGTCCGAGGCTTGAAAACCGAACATGCCACTTAGAGCCGCATCCCAACGATAACCCGCCCCCAATATAAATTTATTGTTGAACATGAAATTAGCGGATAAATCTATTTGTAATGGAGCTCCATTAACTGCTTTTAATAGTACTGCGGGTTTAAACTGCCATCTTTGGTTTAAGTCATAGATATATCCCGAAACCAAATAAAAATTCATGCGTTCTTTGGCTAAAAAAGAAGAGCTAGAGGCATCACCGTCAAAATGTTTTGTAGCCAAGAAATTAGGCACGGAAAGCCCCATGTAAAATCGTTCATCGTAATAATAGACACCGGCTCCAAAATTAGGGGAAAGCTTATTGTCAATGTTGGTAAGGCCTGCTCCAGAGGCTTCGTTGCTGTAGTTGGACAATTTACTAAAATCCAAGTTTAGGACATGAGCACTGGCTTTTAGTCCAAATGAAAGATTTGCTTCTCTTGAAATAGGTACCGTATAGGAAAAAACACCGTCAAAATAGGTTTCTTGGCTGGTTCCGTTTCCTATGTCATCATTTACAATGGAAAGACCAACGCCTACCCTGTCATTGATAGGAGTGTGCAAACTGAGAGTCTGTGTTTTTGGCGCGCCTTCTACACCAACCCATTGCGAACGGTGCAATCCCGCAATACTAAGTACGCCGCGAGAACCGGCGTAAGCTGGATTAATAGCCATAGTATTGTACATGTATTGTGTATATTGGGCATCTTGCTGTGCTCTAAGTCCACAAAGTGAGGCAGCGGTTAAAAGTACAATCAGGAGGAATTTTTTCATGACTTTTTAGTTGGATAAAAAGAAGGCAATTTTGTATATGTGGTTGTAAAGGTATCTATTTTTGTTGCTAAGCACTACTGTTCTTTGTTCATCACCAGAAAAGCGGGTACTTTAACCTGCAAACAGAGGTTGCTAAAAAAACACCTCACATATTTTAATTGTTTTTCATTTGTGTTCAACATTAAAACGTGATAATCTGCGGTGTATTGTTAAGCTAAGTCCAATCTTTTTTAGGGATATAAATAGGCATTGTACCCTATTTAGGAGGGTGTAAGACCAAGCGCTTTTCCTTTTGCCAACATAAATTCTTTTGCGGCCTCGTATTCATTGGGAATTTCACCTTCTAGAATGGCTTCTTTGATAGCCTCTTTAATGATACCAATTTCCTTTGACGGTTTTAGGTTGAAGGTTTTCATGATTTCTTCACCGCTCACCGGAGGTTGAAATTGGCGTATATGGTCTCGCTCTTCTACTTCAATAATTTTTTGACGGACAACTTTAAAGTTGTTCTTATATCTTCGTTGTTTCTTAGGGTTTTTGGTAGTGATATCGGCTTCGCAAAGCGTCATTAAATCCTCTACATTTTCCCCTGCATCAAAAACCAAGCGGCGTACAGCCGAATCCGTAGCATAATCTTCCGCAAGAACAATGGGTCTAGAACTCATTAGTACCATTTTTTGAACGAATTTCATTTTATCGTTCAATGGCATACGGAGTCTTTTAAACAGTTTGTAAACCATTTTAGAGCCCACAAATTCATGTCCGTGGAATGTCCAACCAATTTTTTTGTGAAACTTTTTCGTTGGCGCTTTCCCAATGTCGTGCAATAGTGCGGCCCAACGTAACCATAGGTTATCCGTAGTTTTTGAAATGTTGTCTACCACCTCTAGGGTATGCCAAAAGTTGTCTTTGTGGCGTTGCCCTTCAATTTCTTCTATGCCTTGCAATGCTACCAGTTCAGGAAGAATATACGGCAGAAGCCCAGTTTTATGGAGTAAGGCGAACCCGGTTGAAGGTGTTGCGCAGGACAGAATTTTATTAAGTTCATCAACTATTCGCTCCTTGGAAATAATTTTTATACGTTCCTTGTTATCCGTAATGGCTTGTAGGGAAGCTTGCTCAATGGTAAAATTTAGCTGTGTAGCGAAGCGAATGGCACGCATCATCCGCAACGGGTCATCAGAATAGGTAATACCCGGTTCAAGAGGGGTGCGAATAATTTTTTTCTCTAAATCGGCAACCCCATTAAAGGGGTCAAGAAGCTCTCCAAAGTTATCTGACTTTAAAGATAGTGCCAATGCATTTATGGTAAAATCCCGCCTATTTTGATCATCGGCCAGGGTTCCGTCTTCTACTACGGGTTTACGGCTATCCCTATGGTAACTTTCTTTACGGGCCCCAACAAATTCCAGTTCTATATCACCATGACGTAACATAGCTGTCCCAAAATTTTTAAATATGCTTACCTGCGGTTTTCCCTTGAGCAGGATCGCCACCTTTTTTGCCAGTTCAATACCACTTCCAACAGCAACAATATCTATGTCTTTGGCCGTTCCTCTTTTTAAAAGGAAATCCCTCACAAATCCCCCAATAACATAACAGTCCACACCAATTTCATCGGCTGCTTGAGAAACGATTTTAAAAATAGGGTTGGAAAGCGCTTTTTCGTAGTTCAAAGATTTCATTTTTAGTATACTGCTCAAAATACGAATAACTAATAAGGGTCAATGCCTTGAAAGACATGAACTTTATTCACGTATGATTTTTACCGTGCCATCACTGCTTAGTTTGATAATGGCAGAAGGAACCGCATTTTTTTGTTCGGGCTGCAAATTTACCACATAGTCTACACCTTTTAAAATAACTTCGTCTATTTCGGCAAAACTTTTAGGGGTTGGCTGCCCTGAAATGTTGGAAGAGGTAGAAACTATAGGTTTTTTGAACTTATTGATCAGGTAACGGCAGAATTTATCCGAAGCTACACGAATAGCCAGAGTATTGTCTTCTGCAATTAAATTTTTGGCAACCCCTTTTGGGCCATCATATACAATAGTGGTGGGTTTGGTAGAAAGGTCCATGATATCATAGGCCAAATCGGGAACATTTTCTACCGTTCTTTCGAGCATGGCATCGTTGGCCACCAGACAAATTAAGGCTTTACTGTCTTCTCTTTGCTTTAGGTCGTAAATTTTTTTTACGGCCGCTTCATTGGAGGCGTCGCAACCAATGCCCCAAACAGTATCAGTTGGGTAGAGAATGAGGCCGCCTTGATTTAGGACTTCTATGCATTTGTTGATTTCTTCGGTCATGATTCAATAAATTATTACTCTGGAGGAAAAAATAATTGTTCCGTATTTCTCATCATTTTTTCTAAAGAAAAACTACTTGTGATTCTCTGTTTTAAATAATCGGGCTCAAATTTTATATGTTGCTCCATTATGGACTGAATGCCATTGGCCATAGCGGTCACATCGTTTATTTCGGTTAAGATACCGTAGGCACCGTTATCCAACAATTCTTCGCTACCAGGTACTTTTGTGGATACAATGGGCACACCATGACTTAATGATTCCAATAATACGTTGGCCATGCCCTCTTCTCTAGAACATAATAGGAACACATCAATATTTTGAAAAAATTGGTCCATTGCGCTAACATGACCAAGAAAGTGAATGCGTGATACAAGATTGGGGTATTTGGATAGTATTTCATCCATATTCAGTTCAAAACCACCTGTGCCCGCATGTAATATATGCACATTTTGGGGTAATTTTTCTAGTATCTCAGGTAAAAGATCGAATCCTTTTCTGTAATTCAACCATCCTGCAACACCTACGAAAAATGTATCTGCGGGAAGATTTAGAGATTTTAAAGGAAGCCAATCTTCATCTTTTTTAATAATTGGGAGTTCTATACCATTATTAATTTTAATAAGATTACTTGAATTAAAGTGAGAGCTATTTTGTAACAAATCATCTTTTAAAGAATCGCTATTGACCAACACCTTGGACTTAAAAACCTCAAATACTAGACGATACTTTAGACTGGACTTAACCTTTCTGAGGTTGCCAAGATATAGGATTTTATTGGGTACTTTGGTTAAGTGGGCCGATAACGAAACTAACCACCAATCTCGTTTAAGCGCTGCAAATACCGTTACAGGCTTAACTTTTTTAATAAGTCTTACATATCTTATAACAACAAAGAAATTTAAATCTCCACCGCGTTTTGTAATGGTGTGAACAGTAACATTTGTGAGATTTAAAAACTTTGTTTCGAATGTGTTTTCTAATAGTACTACTACAACTTTATAGCCAGCATTACCTAAATATATGGCTCTTAATAGCAGATTTTTTTCTATCCCACCCCAATTTTTTGTGGGACAGAAAAGGATTATACTTTTAGGATTCCGTCTCATTTATAATTTGCTGAATTCAGACGTTTAAGTTCTTTGAATCTGGTGTAAACCCCCAGTGCATTTAGATAGGAAATAACAAGACCTTTTTTGCCATCTAAAAATCCCAATCTAAGTATATAGTGATTAAAGAATTTCCAACTGGGTCTTAAAACCGAATGATACCACCTAGCTTTTTTACCTGCATCAAAGGATTCTTTGGCCTTCATTTTACCATATTTAACCATCTTTGATTTATACTCTTCATAACTGTTGAAAGAGTAATGTATAAGTCTGTTTTTTAGAGTTTCAGACCTGCCATTGACTTCTAGGGTTTCATGAACAATCCTGTCAGAAACGAATTTTACTTTATCTTTTTGAAACAGTCGGTAATTTTTGTCCGTTTGCCATCCACTAAAATGTAGGACTTTGTCTTTATACATGAATATTCTTAAAAAATAATAAGCGGCAGCAGGATCGCTGGCGTGCTCAATTTCATGAAGAATTTCTTTTTCAAGATCAGGGGTAACTCGTTCATCGGCATCCATGAACAGCACCCAGTTAAAATTAGCTTGATCTAAAGCGAATTGTTTTTGATCGGTATAATTTTTAAAAGGGCGTTGTATGAGTTGTACATTCCGGTGCTTTTCTATAATTTCTATAGTGCGATCAGTACTAAAAGAATCCACAACAATGATTTCATCACAAAACGATAAGTTCTGTAAGACCGCATCTATGTGTTTTTCCTCGTTGAGAGTAATTAGTAAAGCCGAGATTTTCTCCTTTCTATTCATCTATCAAGTACGCTTCTATTTCTCTTAGTTTTTTTGATTTTTCAAATTGATTTACTGCAAAAGCTCTTGCTGCTGCACCCATTTTCTCAATCAGAAATTTATCCTTAACAAAAGTTTCGATAGCTTCTACAAAGCTGTCTATATTGTTAGGGGGAGTTAATATTCCGGTTTTTTGGTGCACAACTACTTCCGGGTTGCTACTAATATTAAAAGCAATAGATGGTTTGCCACAAAGTGCCGCTTCTGCCAAAACATATCCAAAGCCCTCCCAATGAGATGAAAGCAAAAAAACGTCACCCATGGAAATAAAATCATAAGGTTTTTCAATGAACCCCCTAAGCTCTACATTTTTTGATAGACCTTCATTATCTATTCTTGATTGTAATTCATCGCGTAAACGTCCTTCACCACCAATCAATAACTTAAAATCTATTCCTTTTTGTAATAATTTGTTGGCGACATCCAGCAGAAAACCTTGGTTTTTTTGATGCTCTAATCTGCCTATATTTATTAATGTAATAGTTTTGTTTTTTTCGGGAGGACTATCCGTTTTTGGTAATTTTGGAACTTTAACCCCGTTGTATATGACCGTTATTTTCTCATTAGGAAACAGCTTGGGGTTGTATTCCAAAACGGTTTTTTTTGTAGCTATTGAATTGGCAAGTATTTCTGTAAGAACTTTTTTAAATAGATACCTATTGAGAAAAGTATCTTTGATAGGAATAGCACTACCACGCCTATAAATAACTCTTGGGATATTCAGGGATTTAGCTATTGGCCCCGCAATTTTCACATCACTTGATAGATTCATAACAATAGAATCAATGATACAAGTTTTTAAAATATTTCTTACCAGCACTATTTTTAAAGGGTTTATAAAGCTAAGGTTGGAGAGTGCAATTTCTTTATGGGGAATGTCTGTTTTCTTTAGTTTTTCTAATAATATACTTTTTGAGTGTGCAACTACAAAAACGGGTATTCCTTTGTTATGGAGGTGTTGGCTGACTTCAAAGTGCCACTTTTCTCCTCCGCCCCAAGCAATGGCCGTATTAAAAAAGCAAATAGACCCCATTTATCCAATTTTTTTATAGAGAGCAACAAGACTGGCGCCCACATTTTCATCATTGAATTTTTGAACATAAGAATAGCCTTTTTCAGCTAACTCTTTTCTTAATTCGGGATACTCATATAATTTCTTAATATTTTGTAGAATCTCGTCGGTATTATCCGGGTCAATATAAATAGCATCAGGCCCAGCAGCTTCCGGAAAACATCCACCTTTGGTAACAATAATGGGTATTTTGCTGAATAGCGCTTCAATCAAAGGAATGCCAAACCCTTCACAATATGAAGGATAGCAGAGTAGGGTGGCAGCTTGGTATAAAATGGCCAAATCTTGAACGCTTATCTTTTTTACAAAGGTTACCTGTTTCTGCATGTTATGCTCTTGGATGTATCTGCGTACCTTTTTTGCATAAGACTTTTCTCCTCCTACCAGAGCCAAATGGTAGTTGGTACCTTTTATAGATTTAATTATGGCCAAGACGTTTTTACGCTCCTGAATAGTACCTACATTTAGTATAAATTGTTCAGGAAGAAAATAACGTGCTCTAATCTCATTTTTTTGTTCTTCGGAATATATAGTTTTGAATGCGTTGTGACATCCTTGATACACTACCGTAATCTTATCAGGAGATACTTTTAAGAACTTTATTATATCTCTTTTGGTTTGTTCGCTAATAGCCACAATATGGTCTGCCGCATGCACCGCATAATAAAATTTTAGGCGATAAATGACACGGTCCCAAAAATTATAATATTTAGGGTGGCTTATAAAAATAAGGTCGTGAATTGTGACAATTTTTGCTGTACCTTGTTTTTTAAGCTGAATTGGAATTTCTCCGGATAGGCCATGGTACCAGTCTAACTTTAAATGGTTTATTTGATTCCATTGGCCGAACAAACGCCATAAGGCGGGAAAGTTTTTCCAAAACCAGCCCGTTGGATAGATAATGGTTGATTTTTCTAAAGCAATTTTTCTATTTACGCTCGGGGTTTTGGTGTTGAAAAGGAAAAACTCTTCCATTTCAGGATATGAGTTCATTATTCTCAGGATGTCGCGACCATAGTTGCCTAATCCAGTTCTATTGTGAAAAATCCTTTTGGCGTCATAACCTATTCTCATGTGTCTCTAAAAAGCTATAATCGTAAAGCTAAACATTATTCATTAAAGAGCTTAAAAAATCTAAATTATAAGTCACATTTAATGTGTTAGGCGAAGAAAATTAAGGTAGTTCTTTTTCTGGTTTTCAAATGACCATTTATCTAACTGTTTAATAGCAGGATGCTTTAGATTTCTCTTATCAAGTTCTTCAAGAATGAAATGTAAATTATCTTTATGAAAAAAGATTGCATGTCCTGAAAAATCAGGTATATCCATGAAAAAATCTTGGGCCAAGATAGGTTTTTCATAGGCATACGCTAAATTAAAGCTTCCGGATATTTTATGATTTAAGTAGGAACTGTCCGATTTTAATAGAGGCATTATAAAATCTGCACTGGACAAGTATGCCTGATATTCTTCATTTTCAATATAATAATCAAAAAAGAGAATTTTTTTAAAGAAAGCACTTTTTTTGAATTCAAAAAGAAGTGCTTTGCCATCTTTAGTTGTTTCCAATAGCTTTCCTAAAAAAATAAACCTAACGTTGGTTAGAGTACTCACCTTTTCTAAGGCGTTTGAGAGTAAAGTATAATTTCTTCTTGAAAAGTCTATTCTTCCAGGAATAACGATCCAAATTTCATTTTCTTTTTTAACAACGCTTGTTTTAATTTTTGGAAAGTAAATAGGGTAGAAGCTTTCAAGTTTAATTTTTCTTGAAGGTGATTTAACGAGATGGTCGGCTAGAACAAAGTACTGCTTTATTTTGGTGGAAATTATTTTTTGGGTAAAGCTAGACTCTAACTTTTTGGTATTATGGAGTAGGCCAATACATTTGGTTTTTGGGTAAAGATTTAGAAGGAATATGGTATTTCTAATTAATTTGCTGGAACTAGCAGTATTAAAAATAATAAGGTCATAGTTTTTCAATTTTTTTACAAGTTGAATTGATGACCAGAGTTTTTTAAACAATCCACTCTCTTCTTTAGCAAAGAAAATGCTTTTAAATAACCTTTGATAGGAAGCAATTTGGGAATTTAGATTAGGGTGAATATAAAGGTCAAGTTCAAATTCTGTATTCTGCATAAATCTAGCCTGAGAATAAAAACATTCTTCATGGCTGGTACTAACTTCCACAAGTGCCGTTTTTGTCATATTATTTTGCGCCAATTATAAAATGTAGATTTATTTTGTTCAATATGAAGGCTCAATGGGTAATAGCAATTTTCATCCGTTTACCGAAGTGTGAAAATAGGAATATAAAAACAAACGGTTGTGAAGGTTTGGAAAAAGAGAACAAATCTATTCTATTTCCTAATACATTTTATTGATTAGGACCATAGAGTTTAGTTGGTTGCTATATCAACATTGTTAAGTTTATAAGCTTCCTTGCCTATAGTTTTTTGTGCTTTAGCACTTGCTTCTAGCTTAGAAAGCTCGGAATATCTAGTATAGACACTTAAAGCGTTTAAATAACAAACAGTAAAACCTCTATGTAAGTCAATGAAACCTAACCGTATGAAGTAATTATAGGAAAATTTCCAAATAGGTTTAATGAGAAGCTTCAAAATATTGCAAGATTTTTTATGGGCGTATAATTCCTTAGCTTTTAGTCTCCCGTAATGAACCATTTTTGCTTTATAGTCCCAATAGCCTTTATAGCAATAATGGATTAGTTTTTCTCTAAGGACACCAGTTCTACCGTTTACTTGCAAAGTTTCGTGAACTAATTTGTTTTGGGTGAACTGACATTGACTTTTTTTGAATAACCTTATATTTTTATCGGTTTGCCATCCGCTATAGTTCAGTTTGCAATTTTTGAACATGAACTTTCTATAAAACCAATAGGCACTCAAGGCATTTGGGTCGTGTATGGTTTGGGTAATTTCAGTTTTTAAAGAGCTAGGTACAACTTCATCGGCATCTACAAATAGAATCCAATCGTTAGACGCTCTGTTTAGGGTAAATGACTTTTGATCGGTGAAATTTTTAAACGGACGTTGAATTACCTGAACATTGGGTAGTGCATTTAAGTATTCGTACGTGCCATCAGTACTATAGGAATCAACCACGATTATCTCATCCGCAAAGGAAACGGAAGCAATACATTTTTTAATGTGCTCCATTTCGTTAAAGGTAATGATCAATGCCGAAAGCTTATGGTCAGAATTACTCAAAATCAATGAAAATTTATATATGTTCGTTCTTAACTTGCTAGATTATAACTTAAAAAGTAACTATAAATTGCTTTTTTAAGTACTTTTCTTACGCTTCACTTATTAACTAGACCAATGAATTTAAAAAGGTTGCGTACAAATCACATTATTTTACCAAAAAAACCCATAGACGCTTACAGTAAACGACTATGGGCTTAATTGATATTTTAGTTTACTTAAACCGCTACATCATATTCCCTTAAAGCATCGTTTAAAGAAGTCTTTTTATTTGTACTTTCCTTTCTCGTACCAATGATCAATGCGCAAGGCACTTGAAATTCACCGGCAGGAAACTTCTTTGTATAGCTCCCTGGTATAACAACTGAACGGGCAGGAACCCTACCTTTAATTTCAATAGGTTCATCTCCGGTAACGTCTATGATTTTTGTAGAGGCCGTAAGAACTACGTTAGCTCCTAGAACTGCTTCTTTTTCAACACGAACACCTTCTACAACAATGCATCTAGAACCTATAAAAGCATTGTCTTCAATAATTACGGGGGCAGCTTGTAACGGCTCAAGAACACCACCAATTCCTACACCACCACTTAGGTGAACATTTTTGCCTATTTGGGCACAGCTACCAACAGTGGCCCAGGTATCTACCATAGTTCCTTCATCTACATAAGCACCAATGTTAACGTAACTTGGCATTAGAATGGTTCCGGCAGAAATGTATGCGCCATGACGCGCAACAGCGTTTGGAACTACACGAATACCTTTTTCTTGATAACCGCGTTTTAGAGGAATTTTATCATGGTATTCAAATATACCGGCTTCAAGAGTTTCCATTTTTTGAATAGGAAAGTAAAGTACCACGCCTTTTTTTACCCATTCGTTAATTTGCCATCCATCTGCGGTTGGTTCTGCACAGCGTAATTTACCTTGGTCCAAAAGATTTACAACTTCTCTTATGGCATCTTGGGTGGCCGTTTCCTTTAAAAGATCTCTGTTCTCCCACGCACTTTCTATGGTCTTTCTTAACTCCGTCATCTGTTCTATATAATTAAGTGTTATGTATAGTTATAATAATTTTTTCGTTGGACTTTCCAAGAAAATCAAAATTGGATTATCCGTTTAAAGTTGCAAATATAGGGGGTCAAATATGATTTAGGGTTTCAATTTTACGGTTATAACAATTTATAGGTTATTTTTGCAAAAAATAAATGAGGGTTGGGAAGATTGTTGGCATTGGATTACGGAAAAAAACGAACGGGGATTGCCATTACGGATGAACTTCAGTTAATAGCCTCAGGTTTAACTACCATACGTACTTTTGAACTAATAGACTTTTTAAAAGATTACACCCAAAAGGAAAGTGTAGAGAAGTTCATAGTTGGTGAGCCGCGCCAAATGGATAATACTCCCAGTGCGTCAGAAGCTTTGATCGTTCCTTTTTTAAATCGATTAAAAAAAGTTTTTCCGCACATACCCGTTGAAAGACAGGACGAACGTTTTACCTCTAAAATGGCCTTTCAGACTATGATAGACAGCGGCCTAAAGAAAAAACAAAGAAGAGATAAATCTTTGGTGGATGAAATTAGCGCAACAATTATTCTACAAGCCTATTTAAATAAAATTTAGATGATATTACCAATTATCGCTTATGGCGATCCAGTGTTACGAAAAGTGGGCAGTGACCTGCCAAATGATTATCCAAAATTGAACGAGTTAATAGAGAATATGTGGGAAACCATGTATAATGCCAATGGTGTGGGCTTGGCGGCGCCACAAATTGGATTGCCTATACGTTTATTTTTGGTAGACACTACTCCTTTTTCTAAGGATGAAGATTTATCCGAAGAAGATCAAAAGAAATTGGACGGTTTTAAGAAGGTATTCATTAATGCATATATTGAAGAAGAAACCGGTGAGGAATGGGCTTTTAGCGAAGGTTGTCTAAGTATTCCGGATGTTCACGAAGATATAAAGCGAAAAGATACGGTAACCATTACTTATCTAGATGAAGATTTTAAGGAACACACAGATACATATGATGGGCTCTTGGCAAGGGTAATCCAACACGAGTACGATCATATAGAAGGTGTTTTGTTTACAGACAAACTTTCGGCATTAAAAAAGCGAATGCTTAAGGGCAGATTGAACAACATCTCTAAAGGAAACATTAGAGCAGATTATCGCATGCGTTTCCCGAACCAGAAAAAAGGACGTTAAAGTTGTATCGTAATTCGTTGAAAAGTGCAATATTTGCGCTCCTAAAATGTAAATTTTTATATGAGTTTAGATAAAATCTTATCCATTGGCGGAAAGCCGGGCCTTTACAAATTGGTAACCCAGACCCGTACCGGGTTTGTAGCTGAATCACTTATTGATCAAAAACGTATTACCGTTGGTATGCGAAGTAATGTTAGTATCCTTTCTGAAATTGCAATTTATACGCTAGACGAAGAGTTGCCTTTAAGAGATGTATTTTTAAAGATACAGGTTAAGGAAAAAGGAGAGAAAACCTCGGTTCCCCATAAAGCGGAAAAAATAAAGTTGGAAGAGTATTTTTTTGAAATTTTACCCAACTATGATGAAGACAGGGTATATGCCAGCGACATTAAAAAGGTAATACAATGGTACAATATTCTTCATGAGAATGGTATTACGAATTTTTCCGGAGATAAAGAAAACGCTTCTGAAGAGGAGTAGAGTCTAGTTTTTAGAATATTATATATTAGTTAAGACCCTCCTTTTAGGAGGGTTTTGTTTTTCGTACACTGTTACTAGAATAAGCGGTGTGTCAATAAATTTATAGAGTAGGATAAATCTTTCTTTTAATGAAAGAATAAATTGTAAAATATTGAATTACAGTAATTTCGATATTTTTTTCGTTATTAAATCGTTATCTTAGCTAGTAACAAGCCAACCAAACACATACCAAATTACATGTTCTGTTTAGTATATACCTCTATTGCTAATGCTGATTTTGGTCCCCAAGAAATCCAGGAAATGGTGGAAAAGGCCAAGGAATTCAATAAGCAAAATAACATCACCGGATGTTTGCTTTATTTTAAGGAAAGGTTTATTCAATATATTGAAGGAGACGAAACCACGATCAGAGAACTTTTTGAGAGAATAAAGCTTGATGACAGGCATACAGGGGTAACCTATCTGTCCGGAAACAAAATCCATAATAGAGAATTTAATGATTGGCTTATGGCTTTTGAGCATCTTAAATCAGAGAATAGTAACTTACAATACTTGAAACTATTAGTCAGCACTTTTTTTGAGAATCCAGAAAATTCGCTATCTCCAAACCCCACTAGTATAGAATTTTGGAAAGCTACAAAGCTGTTGTTAGCCACAAAATATGCTGGTAAAAACGTTTAAACTTCTTCTAAATACTTGATGATAAAGTTTAGACTAAATTAAAATTATCAAAAAGAATATTTGGTGCTACCATGGGCAAAATTCCTTAGTCCTCGCTATTTTTCATTTCTTACTTAGATACTTCAATTCTTTTATCAATTCTTGATTGTGAAATTGTCTATGGTTTTTCATCGATAGATAATTACCATTCATCGTCAGCTTCTTACTACATAGCTCTTTTTATTAATGATTTGTGTTAAAATTCTGGAAATTAGCACAGTAAGTGATTTTTAACCAAATGATATATGATGAAAGATGTAGCCGAAATTAACAGCGAATTAAAAAGTGCTTTTTTTGAAAATGCCTATTCTCCCTTTGTAATTCTAGATAACCAAATGAATTTTGTAGACGTTAATAATGCCTCAATAGTTACATTAGGGATTAAAAGACCTGACATTATTGGGAAAAATTTGCTGGAAATATTTCCTCACTTAACAGGAACAACTCGCTACAAATCTTACAAAGAAGTATTTAAGACTGGAATTCCTGTTGGCTACGATCAGCTTTCATTTAATTTAAATAATGTAGAATATAAATGGATGGTGAGGGCTTTTAAAATTGGAGATTATCTGGGGATTTCTACTCGAGACATTTCAAGTTTAAGTAGAACAATAGATGAGTTAAAAGATACTCAGGATTCTTTAAAAAAGGTAAACGATAATCTAAAAAAGTCTAATAAGGAGTTAGAGGAGTTTTCCTATGTGGCCGCCCATGACTTAAGGGCGCCGCTTACAAACTTAAAAAGTCTTTTTGAAATGTTTATGAAAGCAGGGCCGGTCTCAGAAGACTTAAGTCCAATTGTTGATAGAATGAAGAAAGTGACTAAAGTTATGTGTGATAAAGTTAGAGCCTTAAATCATGTAATCGCTGTAAAATCCAATTTTAACGGAAATCATGAAAATGTTGTTTTTGCAGACGTTGTAGCAAAGATTAAAGCAAGCTTGTCAGAAGATATAATCAATAGTAGAGCTATTATTGAAGCTGATTTTTCGAGTTGTCCTATGATAAATTATTGTCCAGTTCAAATGGAGAGTATTTTGCAAAACCTTATGTCCAATGCTCTTAAATACAAACATCCCAATCGCAAACCCATTATTAAAATAAGGACAAAAAAGATTGATGATAAGATATTTCTCACTTTTAAAGACAATGGTCTCGGGTTTGATCAAACTGTAGCCAACAAAATATTTGGATTATTTAAACGAATGCACACTCACGTTGAAGGTCTTGGTATTGGCCTCTACATTATTCACTCTATAATAACCGAAAAAGAAGGAAGAATAGAGGTTAAAAGTCAAGTTAATAAAGGAACCGAATTTAATATTCAATTTTAATAATCAATAACCAACGAAAATGATAAAGATTCTGATTATAGAAGACGACGACGTAACAAATTTCATTTCTGAAACTAAATTAAACGATTTGGGTTTCAATGATATAACGATAGTAACTAATGGTCAAATGGGAATAGACTATTTAAAGACCAATGAATGTCCAAATATTATTTTACTGGATATAAATATGCCAATTTTAGATGGTTGGGAATTTCTGGAAATTAAACAGAATCTAGGCATTTGTCCTAATGTGCCAATAATAATTACTACCTCATCAGGAAGACCTGAAGATAGGCTTAAAGCTTCCGCTTTTGGAGATATTTTTGATTATTTAGAAAAGCCTATCAATTTTGATTTATTACACTCGCTTCTTTTAAGATTAGAAAAAGAAAACCTACAATGTTAAGATTCAACTATATTATGTTACAGCAAAATTTTTTAAAAAACCTCTAATCTTTATCGATTGTTTTATACGTGAATTTGCTTTTTTTCCAATCTATTAAAGGAGACGGGTAGTACTTTACGTTCATCCGGTCTAAGAATGGAGCTTGATTGGCTAACCGAAGCTTATACTTTTCCCAATTTCTGTTTTCGGGAGTTGACCAATTTAGTTCTGCATAACCAATGGCTCGGGGAAAAGCAAGGTATTCCAGTTCATCAATATTACTTATGGTTTCGGACCATAGTGGAGCTTCAATACCCAAGATGTTTTCTAATGGAATGCCTTCATAAGTTTCTGGAGACCAGACATAAGCAGTGTCCGTTGGAATATAACCGGCCCAGTGTAATCCGTGTTTGGACAGGGTATCATATTCCATATCCAAGTATGCTTTTTTAGCAGGAGACATGATAATTTTCATGTTCTTTTTTACGGCCAAATCTGCATTCTCTTTACTCGACCAAAACTGAGAAACCGAAGTGGAATCTATATCTGCAGTGGCAATTTCATCCCAGCCTATCATACGTTTTCCATATTTCTGAACTATTTTTTCAACCTTTTCAACAAAGTAGATATAGTCTTTCTTCTTGGTAACATGGCTTTCGTCTCCACCAATATGAAAGTAGGGGCCGGGAGTAATAGCAGATAGCTCTCTAACCACATCATCTATAAAGGCATATGTAGTGTCTTTTCGAGTATCAAAAGTGCTAAAACCAACTCGCATGCCCGTATATAGTTTTACTTCCTTACCATTTCCGTTTAAAAAGGGGTAAGAAACAGATGCCGCATTGGTATGCCCGGGCATATCAATTTCAGGTACTATAATCATATGGCGCTCCGCAGCGTAGTTTACGATATTTTCATATTCTTCTTGTGTGTAAAAGCCACCTGATTTGCCGCCAACTTCAGTACTACCGCCAACTTCCGTAAGTTTTGGCCAAGATTTTATTTCTATTCGCCATCCTTGATCGTCCGATAGGTGCAAGTGTAAAACGTTGTATTTGTAATACGCCAAGAGGTCTATATACTTCTTTACATCTTCAACACTAAAAAAATGACGGGCTACATCTAACATGCTTCCGCGGTATTCAAAAACAGGGTTGTCTATAATTTTCCCGGTAGGAATATTCCATACTTCATAAGGAGCAACGGAGTCAAGTGGTGTTTCCGGAATGATTTGTCTAATTGTTTGTACTCCTCTAAAAGCACCGGCAGCCGTATTTGAGTTTAGAATAATAGAATCTTTAGTAATGTAAAGCTGATATGACTCAGGAGTATTTAACTCAATACTATCAGATTGGTTTATATAGATTACGCCCTCCCTGCTCGGAGTTTCTTGAACGTTCACGGAAATATCCAAAGCGGTCTTAGCATGGATTTTTTCCGATAGAAATTTTCCCACTTCAGGAAATCCATCTGCATTTTCAGAGGTATAGATAGCCGTGAATTTATCCAAGGCAAAACCGGAATTGGTAGGTATGATCTTCATTGGCAACGGAATCATGTTTTCCATGGCCAGATTGGTCTGTGGGAGGTTCAGCACACGTTTCTTTTTCTCGGGTTCACAAGAACAAAGGACAACAAATATGCAACTGATAAATAACGCGCTGATCAAGTTAGATTTCATCTTTATTTTTTTTGGAGTGGACTCTTTTATGCCTAGTTTACATAATCTTTTAAGACGGTATACCAAATTTCATATCCTTTGGAGTTCATGTGCAGGCCGTCAGATACAAAGATATCTTGTTTTACTTTTCTTCCATTAAGCATAGGGTTCCAAACATCTACATATTGTAGTCTATTATCAGTATGCGTCATTTTTTCCATTTTCCGGTTGAGCCTTTTGTATTTCCTTCTCAGTTTCCATCTGGAAATACTTGGTTTGGCAGAAATGAATACAATCTGTGTTTGCGGACTTTCCGTAAAAATAATACGCTGTATTTCTGCTAGGGTATTAATAATTTCTTTGGGTCTCTTTTTGCTCTGAATATCGTTGTCACCTTCATAAATAAAGACCTTTTTAGGTTTGTATTTTAGAATAAGATCATTGGTGAATTCAAGAAGGTCTACTGCTTGTGAGCCTCCAAATCCAGAGTTAAGGACTTGGTAATCAGGAAACCTTTCTTGTAAATCTTTCCATACGCGTATGCTTGAGCTTCCTGTAAAAACAATACTCTCCAGTGAAGGGTTGTACAATGAATCGTTCTTTTGAACAATGGTTTCTACTTCTTTTTTAAAGACGCTTTGCGCATGTAAACTGAAACCCGTGAGCAATAGTAAGATTAGGGAAAACCTCATTTATTTTGATTTAGATGTTTTAGTAATTCCTTGTGCAACGGACCAATCATAAAAGCGTTGAATCCAATTATCGGATGGTAGGCTTTGTTTTTTCATTCCAAAACCATGTCCTCCTTTGGCGTACATATGTAGTTCTGGTATGTAGCCGGCTTTCAACCACGAATTATAAATTTCAATACTGCCCGGAGCAAGACCTAATGGGTCGTCACTAGCGCAAATTACAAGCAAATCCGGAGCGTTCTCGGGAGCTTCCTGAACGGGGTAAGCACTCGTCCATGCATAGACGGGAACTATAAAATTTGGCCGATTAGCTTCTGTATAATTGTAAGCTACGCCCATGGTTACGGCTCCTCCAGCAGAAAATCCCATGAACCCTATTTTATTTGGATCCAATTGATATTTTTCTGCGTTTTGTCTAACATAGGAAATTGCAGAAAGCCCATCAGCAACGGACAAAGGTAGTACGGGAGCTACTCTTTCTGCTATTCGGGCGGGGTTGTTCTTACCGTCATCACTAACTTCTTGTACCGCATCTTTACCGGTAGGAACAAGACGATATTTTAAAACGAATGCAGTTATACCTTTATCTGCGAGCCATTTGGCTACATTTCGCCCTTCACTATTAATGCTATGCGCATACAAAGCACCACCTGGAGCAATAATAACCGATGTGCCATTGGGTTTCTCCGGTTGAAAAACTTGAAGGGTGGGCACGGAAACATTTGTAACTACCTCTGTATTCCAAATATCCGAGAAGTATTGTCTTTCTTCGTTTTCCCATTTTACGGTCTTACTTTTTTCAAAGGGTATTTCTATGAACTCTTGTGCAAGACCAATTTGTACGATTAAGAAAAATGAAAATAGAAGGCTTATTTTTTTCATGAGTTTAGAATAAAGGTTGCTTAAACGGATACGGCAAGGTAAACCAGAGCTGCTAAAAACCCACCGAACAATGGACCTACAATAGGCACCCATGCATAGCCCCAATCACTACTGCCTTTACCCTGTAAGGGTAAGATAGCGTGTAATAAACGCGGACCAAAATCACGTGCCGGATTTATGGCATAACCTGTTGGGCCCCCGAGCCCAAAACCAATACCCATTACCAATAGAGCTACAGGAAGGGCATCTAAGGAACCTAAGGAAATGGCTTCCTCTCCAAACTTGCCTCCTGCAATAAAGAACACACCAAAAACTAAGGTAAAGGCTCCAATTGCTTCCGTAACAAAGTTCCAAAAGGGGCTTCTAATAGCCGGGGCGGTACAAAAGGTTGCCAGTATAGCTCCTTGGTCTTCGGTGGCATCATAATGTTTTTTGTAAGTGAGCCAAACTAGGAAATTCCCCATCATGGCACCCAAAATTTGGGAAACCATATAACCGGGTACCAACCCCCAACTAAACTTGCCTGCTGTGGCCAATGCCAAAGTTACAGCTGGGTTTAAATGGGCGTGGCTAACATCTGCACTTACATAAACACCTATAAAAACGGCAATACCCCATGCTAGTGAAATACCGGTCCACCCGGTGTCAGGGCCTTTGGTGCCTTTTAAAACGAGATTGGCGACAACACCGTTACCTATAAGAATAAGTAAAGCGGTTCCAATAAATTCATAGAGATAAACAATCATAGTTGAGTTAGTTAAGTTGTTGAGTTAGTTAATTAGTGGAAAGATAATGAAAAATCAAAATTTTATCCGTGTAGTACATATAGGGGCAATCATAAGATACAGGCAGTTTTAGCCTTGCTATTTACTGTAACGAATAAAGGTAAAGCGAATCAGACATTAAATTGTTGAAGGTGATGGTCCAAATGTTTATAAAAAAGGACGTTCCATTCTTGAGAGGTGAGTTTTCCAAAAGCATGCGACTCTTTATTTTGAAAATGAGCGGCACCTAGTTGTTGTGTTTTTTCTAAATGTGCAATAAGTCTCTCTTTTTCCAATTGAAAATCCCGCTCATCGGTAATATAAAATTCTGGAGCTGTACGAATATTTCTTTTATAAGGTTTAGGGCCTATAACCAGATTTTTCGCAAAAAGTTTAATCATAAACTTCTTAAAACCTTTAGGTTTGGGGTATTTGTCCGTATAGGTCATGTCATAAGCCACATTACAATGAGCCAACATTTGGCCCACATTCATCTTTCCCCATAAATTAGTACTTGTTGAATTTAGTTGGTTGATACGGGAAATAATTTCGTTTACATCATTTTGGTCAAATACATTTTTCATGCTGCCTATGGTTTTTATAAAAGATGGTAATCTAAAGGACCTGATGGAAAGATATTAAAAAAAACGAACCTTTTACTTCTCTTTTGTTAGATAAATTAGGGAAGGAATAGTAATATGAAAAAAAATAAAGGGGTTAACAAATTTTTAAGAAGATACTATTTGTGCACCTTAAAGACGTACACTAGTTTTGCTCACAGATGAAAAAAAGGTATTTACAATATTTTTTATCTCTTTCAATACTCCTTTTAGGCGTTTGTGGTCAAATATCCGCAAATTCAGCTTACGGTGCTGGTACGGATGTAAGTGTAGGTCAGCAAACGGAAAGGAACAATGCTGCTATTGAACTAGAGCAGTTCATTCCCTCGGGATTAAGTTCCTCCTCGTCTGAAAAAAGACATACCAATAAGATTGAAATTACGGATGAACAAGAGGAAGAAGAGGAAAATGAGCCTACGCTATCCGAAAAGCAATTAAAGGAATACAACTCCTTAAACTTACTTTCTAGATTTTACGGAACAGGCTACTTTTTTCACCTGATCAAAAATCAACTTACGTTTTACAAGCATTTTAATTACTTGTCTACGTTTAAGACACTTCACCTTATGTTCAGCGTTCTACAGCTGTGATACTTGGTTTTGTTCGGCATATATACTACGCGCCGAACTTTTTTTTTAGTGCCATGCGGAAAATAAGGCACTTTAGAAAATTACCTCAATGATGTTTTAAACACATCAACATAAACCATTATCAAAACTAAAATTTTAAGTAATGAGAAGAATCTTCATGCTCATGAGCTTGTCTGTGCTATTGTTTCATTCAAGTTGTTCGTCCGAAAAAAAACATAAAGAAAAAGAGGCAAAATATCTGGTTACCAATCCTATACTAATGGATACCGTTATAACCAAAAATTATGTTTGCCAAATCCATTCCTATAGAAATATAGAACTACGAGCCTTGGAAAAAGGGTATCTAAAAACCATTTTTGTAGATGAGGGCCAACATGTAAAGAAAGGCCAACCCATGTTCAAAATTATGGACAAGGTCTATAAGTCTGAGTTACAGAGAGCTGAAGCGGAAGCCGAAGTAGCTAAAATTGAGTATAACAACACACAGTTGTTGGCGGACAGTAACGTAGTTTCTCCCAATGAATTGGCTATGAGCAAGGCCAAATACGATAAGGCTAAGGCAGAAGTTGCTATGGCGGAAACACATTTGAGCTTTACGGATATCCGCGCCCCTTTTGATGGAATAATTGATCACCTTATGGTAAGGGAAGGAAGCCTTTTGGATGAGGGCGAGTTACTCACCTCCTTATCCGATAACAGCAAAATGTGGGTCTACTTTAATGTCTCAGAAGCGGAATACCTAAACTATGCCCTTAACGGTAATTCAGATGATAAGGTAGGGGTAGAGCTGCTAATGGCCAATAATCAAAAGTTTGACCAAGAAGGAATAGTAGAGACTATAGAAGGAGAGTTCAATAATGAGACGGGAAATATTGCATTTAGGGCAACCTTTCCTAATCCTAAAGGTATTTTACGCCATGGGGAAACGGGAAATGTTCTAATGAAAATGTCCCTTAAAGATGTACTTATAATTCCTCAAAAAGCAACCTTTGAAGTGCTTGACAAAAAGTACGTTTTTGTGCTTGACGAAGACAATGTGGTTCATCAAAAAGAAGTTACCGTAGGTTCCGAGTTGCCACACTTATTTGTGGTGCAAGACGGATTGTCCAAAAACGATAAAGTACTGCTGGAAGGTATTCGGTTGGTAAAGGAAGGAAGTCACATAGAGCCAGATTTCATGGCGCCTAAGAAACAATTGGCCCTTCTTGATCTCTATGCAGAGTAATATCCAATCTTAAATACCAAAAATATGTTCAGTAAATTTATAAAACGGCCAGTTCTGGCTATTGTAATTTCGGTAATTATTGTTTTTGTGGGACTCTTGTCCATTAAGCAATTACCTATATCACAGTTTCCACAAATTGCCCCTACAACGGTAAATATTTTTATAGCATACCCAGGAGCAAGTGCGGATGTATTGGTGAAATCTACCCTAATACCTATTGAAACGGCAATCAATGGCGTGCAAGACATGCGTTATATTGCGTCTGATGCCACCAGTGCCGGAGAAGGTACTTTACGTATCATTTTTGAGCCTGGTACCGACCCGAACGAAGCGGTTGTTAGGGTAAAGACCCGTGTAGATCAAGTAATGCCTTTGTTACCGCCATTGGTGCAAAGAGAGGGGGTTATTATTACCCCGGTACAACCAAGTATGTTAATGTACGTGAATCTTTTTAGTAGCTCTAAAAAGAACGATGAAAAGTTCCTGTACAATTATGCGTATACCAAAATAGTTCCGGAGCTTCAACGTATAAAAGGCGTTGCCAGTGCAAAGATATTGGGTAGTAGAAAGTATGCCATGCGGGTTTGGTTAAAACCTGACCGTATGCGGGCGTACAATATTTCCGCAGAAGATGTCCTCGAGGCTATGGATGAGCAAAGTGTTATTGCTCGGCCCGGTCGTTTAGGGCGTAGTTCGGGTAAAAAATCCCAAGCGTTGGAATATGTGCTCACTTATGAGGGTAGGTATAATGAGGCAGACCAGTACAAGGATATTATTATAAAGGCGAATGAAGATGGTGAAATACTTACTTTAAAAGATATTGCGGATGTAGAATTAGGGAGTGAATTTTTTGATATTTACTCTAATTTGGACGGGAAACCCTCGGCATCGGTAGTACTCAAGCAAACTTTTGGAAGTAATGCCAGTGATGTAATAGATTCCGTAAAGGATAAATTAAAAGAGCTAAAGGAAAACTTGCCGCCGGGCATAGACTATCAAATAAGTTATGATGTTTCTAACTTTTTGGATGCCTCAATAGAGCAAGTTGTGCATACCTTACGTGATGCTTTTATCTTAGTGGCCATTGTTGTGTTTCTTTTCTTGGGCGATTGGCGTTCCACTCTTATTCCTATCATTGCGGTGCCCGTTTCTTTGATCGGGGCATTCTTTATCATGCAGCTTTTTGGACTGTCAATTAACTTAATAACTCTCTTTGCCTTGGTATTGGCAATTGGTATCGTGGTAGATGATGCCATTGTTGTGGTAGAGGCCGTTCATGCAAAGATGGAAGAAGAGCACCTAAACCCGTATCAAGCGGTTAAACAGGTGATAGGTGAAATTGGAGGAGCTATTATTGCCATTACCATGGTTATGGTATCCGTATTCGTTCCTATTTCTTTTATGACAGGGCCTGTTGGGGTATTTTACCGCCAATTTAGTATTACCATGGCCGGTTCCATTATTATATCCGCCATTGTTGCGCTTACACTTACTCCGGTGTTGTGTGCCATGATATTGAAGAACAATCACGGAGTGCCAAGAAAAAAATCACTTGTTGATAGGTTTATAGATTGGTTCAATAGAGGGTTTGAAAAACTCACGGGCAGATATGTAAACGTACTTAAATATATAGTGAATAGGCGAGTGGTTACTTTTGGAATTCTGATCGCTTTTTGTGCTGGTATATTTTTCACGAACGAAACCTTACCCGCAGGTTTTATACCAAACGAAGATCAGGGTACTATTTATGCAATTATTCAAACGCCACCAGGGGCCACATTGGAGCGGACTAATGATGTAGCTCATAAGCTTCAGGCAATGTGCGAAGAAATGGATGCTGTAGAGTCCGTATCATCATTGGCCGGTTACGAAATTATGACCGAAGGTCGTGGTTCCAATGCGGGTACCTGTCTTATCAACCTAAAACCATGGTCGGAAAGGCATGAATCGGTACATGAAGTAATGGAAGAACTTGAGGAAGAAAGTAAAAACCTCGGGGCCGTTATTGAGTTTTTTGAACCGCCCGCAGTACCAGGTTTTGGTTCTTCTGGTGGATTTTCTATGCGTCTTTTGGATAAAACGGATAATACAGATTATCATGAGTTTGAAAGAATAAACAATGAATTTATGGATGCCCTAAGCAAAAGGGAAGAACTTACCGGGCTCTTTACTTTTTTTGCGGCCAATTACCCTCAGTATGAACTTGTGGTAGATAATAAGGCGGCAATGCAAAAAGGGGTGTCTATTGGTAAAGCCATGGAAAACCTGAATATTCTAATTGGTAGTACCTATGAACAGGGTTTCATAAAGTACGGACGTTTCTTTAAAGTGTATACACAGGCCGCTCCGGAATATAGGCGTATGCCATCTGATCTTGAACAGCTTTTTGTAAAGAACGAAAAAGGGGAGATGGTACCTTATTCGTCATTTATGAAACTTGAAAAACGTTTAGGTCCAAATGAAATTACGCGTTATAATCTATATAATTCCGCAGCTATAAGGGGTCTGCCGGCTCCGGGCTATACCAGTGGAGATGCAATTAAGGCCATTCGCGAGGTAGCGGAAGAGAGTTTGCCTAATGGCTTTGATATTGCTTGGGAAGGCCTTTCCTATGACGAAGCGGGCAGAGGTAACGGCTCAATTTACATATTTCTAGTTGTACTGATTTTCGTTTACTTGGTATTAGCGGCTCAATATGAGAGTTTCCTATTGCCATTGGCGGTTATTTTGTCGCTTCCTGTTGGTATTTTCGGGTCTTTTCTACTCCTGAAGGCTATGGGATTGGCAAATGATGTGTACGCTCAAATTGGTTTGATCATGTTAGTTGGTCTTTTGGGTAAAAATGCGGTATTGATCGTAGAGTTCGCAGTTCAGAAAAGACGTGAAGGCGCTACAATACTTGATGCGGCCATTGAAGGTGCAAAAATGCGTTTCAGGCCTATCTTAATGACTTCTTTTGCCTTTGTAGCCGGGTTGATCCCACTAGTTATAGCAACTGGTGCCGGTGCCATTGGTAACCGTACCATAGGTGGTTCGGCTATGGGTGGTATGCTATTGGGTACACTTCTAGGGGTTCTTGTAATTCCCGGGTTGTATTTTGTTTTTGCAAAAATGGCAGACGGTCGTTCATTGATAAAAGATGAAAACAGCGAGCCTTTTACAGAAGGGCTGATCAGAACTTCGGAAGAGGAAAATGTTACTCAAGAGCAGGTAAGCCAGCTGCGTAGAATGCTCAAGAAAATCCTATCGCGAAAGAAAAATCCAAAAAATTAAAAGATGATAAAATATATTAAGACCCTGGTCTCCATTTGTGCGGTACTGGTAGTGCATTCTTGTGTGCCAACCAAAACGGTACGTGAAGCTGATGCCTCTGTTCCCGAGCAGTATTCGGGGGAGATGAATGATACGGTAAATACGGCCACGGTAAAGTGGAGAGATTATTTTAAGGATGAAAATTTGACGTCCCTCATTGATGTTGCATTGCAGAACAACCAGGAGCTCAACATTGTGTTACAGGAAATAGCAGTAGCACAAAGCGAGGTGAAGGAGAAGAAAGGGGAATACCTTCCTTTTGTTGACCTGAAAGCTGGTGGCGGACTCGAAAAAGTGGGCCGGTATACAAGTCAGGGTGCAAGCGATGCGAATAACGATATTAGGCCTGGAGAGGAATTTCCGGAGCCTTTGGGCGATTTCTTACTTGAAGCGCGAGCTGATTGGGAGATAGATGTGTGGCATAAACTTAGAAATGCAAAAAAAGCTGCAGTCATGCGGTATCTCTCTTCGGTGGAAGGCAAGAATTTTATGGTAACCAATCTCATTTCCGAAATAGCTAATGCCTATTATGAATTATTGGCCTTGGACAATCAAATGGCTATCGTAAAGCAGAATATTGGTATTCAGAGCAATGCTTTGGAAATTGTGAAACTTCAAAAGGCCGCCGCTAAAGTAAATGAGTTGGCCGTTAAGAAGTTTGAGGCCGAAGTTTTGCATACCAAGAGCCTTCAGTTTGAGATTCAACAGGAAATTGTTCAGAAGGAAAACGAAATCAATTTTCTTTTAGGCCGATATCCACAACCTATAGCAAGGAATTACAGCGGGTTTGAAACCTTGGTTCCGAAAACGGTTCAGCTTGGGTTGCCTTCTCAGCTGTTGGCCAATCGTCCTGATATAAAACAGGCAGAACTGGATCTAATGGCTGCTAAACTAGATGTAAAAGTGGCCAAGGCCAGATTTTATCCTTCTTTGGGTATATCTGCGGGAATAGGTTTTCAATCCTTTAAAACGGAGTATTTATTGGAAAGCCCTGAATCTTTGATTTACTCTGTATTTGGGGAATTAACAGCGCCTCTCATCAACAGAAATGCAATAAAGGCGGCATATACAGGTGCCAATGCAAAACAGTTGCAAGCGGTCTACAATTATGAACAGACCATTTTAAATGCTTATGTTGAGGTAGTAAATCAATTAGCGAAAATAGATAATCTGGAAAAGAGCTATGATTTAAGGTCAAAAGAGGTTGATGCTCTAACCGCATCTATAGATATCTCAAACCGACTTTTTAGATCTGCCAGAGCGGATTATATGGAAGTACTTATGACCCAGCGTGACGCGTTGGAAGCAAGAGTAGAGCTTATTGAAACCAAACAAAAGCAGATGAGTGCCGTGGTAAATGTATACCGTGCTCTTGGTGGCGGGTGGAATTAGCGTTTAAAATCCCCTACTTATTTTTACCTGTAAAAGCCATTTCACACTAGTGTGAAATGGCTTTTTTTTATAATATACCTGGGACTATCGTACGCCGTTTACGTTCATTTCTAAGGTATAGGCAGAGTCCATTGCGGTAATGAACAGTGTTTTTTGTTCGGGACCTCCAAAAGTTACATTGGCCGTCCAGCTCTCTGGAACATCAATATGTTCTATTTGTTCGCCTTTTGAGTTGAACACGGTAACTCCGTCTCCGGTAAGATAAACGTTTCCTTGGTTGTCCAAGGTCATACCATCGGAGCCCATATCGGCAAATAACTTTTTATTGGTTAGGTTTCCGTTCGCTTCAATGGTATAAGAGTAGGTTTTTTTAGCTCCGTTGTCGGAAACATATAAAGTTTTGCCATCCGGCGAACCTATAATTCCGTTGGGTTGTTCAAAATTATCATCGGCTACAATGCGCGGAACGGAATTCCCTTTTGGTAAATAATATACACGCCGGGCAGATTGTTCCGGCTCGGTGTGTTTCCACCAAGATCTTTTATAAAATGGATCGGTAAAGTAAATGCCCCCATTTAAATCTACCCATAGGTCATTAGGGCCGTTCAGCTTTTTTTCTTCGTAGTCATCAATTAGAACAGTCACTTTTTTATCCGGGGCTATACTCCAGAGTTCGTTCTTTTCATCGGCTGCTGCCAAAAGATTGCCATCATGGTCAAAATAGAGTCCGTTGGCACGCCCTGAGGGCTTCATGTAGTCGGAAACGGTATTAGTTGCGGCATCCCATTTCACGATACGATCATTGGGCTGGTCCGTAAAATAGATGTCACCATTTTTATCAACGGCCGGGCCTTCCGTAAATTTATATTCATCGGAAACCAAAGTTAATTTGGCATCTTTAGCTATAATATTTTTGGATAAATTTTGCTGCCCCTTACAGGAGGATAGTGCCAGTATAGCGGCCACTGAAAACAGTAAGGGTATAGATATATTTTTCATTAGTAAAGTGTTTTTAGAAAGTTCATGTTATGCTTCATACTTTTCATAGGAGTGCTGGCATATTCTTCTTGCTCTATAAAAATATGTTCAACACCGGAGTTTGATTTGTGTTTCATCATAGTGGCAATATCAAGACCGCCTTTACCAAATTCCGTACTTACCTTTTCGTGCATGTTCATATCCTTTAAATGCCATAACGGAAACCGTTTAGGGTACTTTTTAAAATAGTGCAATGGGTCTTTTTGAGCAACAATAACCCATCCTAAATCCAGCTCCATATGAACAAGGTCCGGATCAGTGTTGTCCATGAGAACATCATAGAGTACTTCGCCTTTATGGGATTCAAATTCGTACTCGTGGTTGTGGTACCCAAATTTTAGACCTAGTTTTTTGCAGGCTTTTCCAGCTTGGTTGAATGCGTCGGCCACTTTTTTGTAATTATCAATATTTTGCCCTTTGCTAGGTAGGGAAGAACAAATAACATACTCTTGACCTGATTCCACAGCTTGCCGCATGGTATCGTCAAAATTTTTGTCCAAAGCAACGTGTCCACTACAGAGTTTCATGCCCAAGCTATTACAGGTGTTTTTCATTTCCTTTGGAGAAAGCCCGTAATAGAGTCCCTCTTTGCTTCTTGCCGATTCTATTTTTTTAATACCGATAGCCGCAATTTGTTCCAAGGTTCTCTTGGCATCTTTGGCCATTTCATCACGAAAGGTATAAAGCTGTACGCCATACGCTTCATCAGGTATTTTGGAAAAGCCCATTGTTGGCAATATCAAGCTTCCGGCAGTGGCCAATCCGGACTGCTTTAAAAATTTTCTTCGGTTTATATTAGTCATAATCGGGTAGGGATAAATCTTAGTAAAGACTTCTAAAATACTCTAAATTTTCGACACGTTAAAGGGAGGGTCTTTGTACTTTTACGCAAATTTTCAGCCATGAATACAAGACAGCAGAAATTGGAAGCGTTTGATCGTTTGTTGACCATAATGGATGAACTACGTGAGCAGTGTCCGTGGGATAAGAAACAGACCATGCAAACCTTACGTCATTTAACTATTGAAGAGACCTATGAACTTGGCGATGCTATTCTTGAAGATGATTTGGAAGAGGTTAAAAAAGAACTTGGCGATGTATTATTGCACATTGTTTTTTATTCAAAAATTGGAAGTGAGACCAATGACTTTGATATAGCCGATGTTTGTAACGAAATATGCGAAAAGCTCATTAACAGGCACCCCCATATTTATGGTGATGTAAAGGTTACCAATGAGGAAGATGTAAAACGGAACTGGGAAAGCATAAAACTTAAAGAGGGAAAGGGCAAAAAGAGTGTCTTGGAAGGCGTGCCCAAAGGTTTGCCGGCCTTGGTTAAAGCAAGTCGTATTCAAGAAAAAGTGGCAGGTGTTGGTTTTGACTGGGAAAAGCCGGAACAGGTTTGGGAGAAAGTACAGGAAGAACTTGCCGAGTTACGGGAAGAGGTAAAATTAAAGAATCAAGATAAGATGGAAGCCGAGTTTGGCGATGTCATGTTCGCCATGGTGAATTACGCACGGTTTTTAAAGATAAGCCCGGAAAATGCATTGGAACGGACTAATAAAAAATTTATAGGTCGCTTTCAATATCTGGAGTCCAAAGCTAAGGAAATGGGAAAGGAACTAAAGGAAATGACCTTAGCGGAAATGGATGTTTTTTGGGACGAAGCCAAGCTATCCGAATAAACTTTCCAAAAACAAAGTCACTTAATTAGGTAAGATAAATTAAATCCTTACCTATAAAATACATTCAGTTTTGTTTCAGCAATACACTAAAGAATTCAAATATAACATTCAGCTCTCAGTACCTGTAATATTAGGGATGTTGGGGCATACATTTGTTCAGTTGGCCGATAATATTATGGTAGGTCAACTAGGAACGGCAGAGTTGGCGGCAGTTTCATTGGGTAACAGTTTTGTTTTTATAGCCATGTCATTGGGTATAGGATTTTCAACCGCAATAACACCTTTGGTTGCGGAGGCGGATGGTGCCGGAAACAAGTCCGATGCCAAAAGTGCCCTAAAACATGGTCTGGTGTTGTGCACCGTTTTAAGTTTGATGCTGTTTGGGGTCATATTACTGGCCAAACCATTAATGTATTCTATGCGGCAATCGGAAGAGGTGGTTGCCTTGGCTTTACCCTATCTGGATTTAGTAGCTTTTTCCTTGGTTCCGTTGGTTGTATTCCAGGCGTTTAAACAGTTTTCAGAAGGATTGTCGCAAACTAAATATCCCATGTACGCTACAATTATGGCCAATGTGGTGAATATTACAATTAATTATTTACTGATTTTCGGCTCCTTTGGTTTTCCTAAAATGGGCATTGTAGGAGCGGCAATAGGTACTTTGGTTTCCCGCTTTTTAATGGTGGCCTATATTTGGTATTTGTTAAAAAGTAAAAAGAAATTCCATGATTACGTAACCGGATTCGATTTTAAGAATATTGAAAGAAAAGTAATCAAAAAAATTATCGATTTAGGTTTTCCATCGGCATTACAAATGTTTTTTGAAGTAGCTATTTTCACTGCAGCAATATGGCTTAGTGGTGTGTTAGGTAAGAATGCGCAAGCGGCCAACCAAATTGCATTAAACTTAAGCAGTATGACCTTTATGTTCGGAATGGGGCTAGGTATTGCCGCTATGATCAGAGTGGGAAACCAGAAAGGTCTGCGCAATTTTGTGGAATTGAGGCGTATTGGTCAGTCTATATTTTTTCTAACCTTATTATTGGAGATTGTATTTGCTGCGCTATTTCTGTTAGGTAGGCACTGGTTCCCTACCTTGTATCTGGATTTGGATGATGCCTTAAACGTGGCGGATAATACAGAGGTTATTGTTTTGGCCGCTGAATTATTACTGGTGGCGGCGTTCTTTCAAATATCCGATGGGGTACAAGTGGTAGTTCTAGGAGCGTTACGTGGTCTTCAAGACGTTAAAATACCCACGCTCATAACATTTATAGCCTATTGGGCCATAGGTTTTCCGGTAAGCTACTTTTTAGGTTTACATACAGATTTGGGAAGTACCGGTATATGGATAGGTTTGTTGACCGGGTTGAGCGCATCGGCGGTTATGTTGTATATTCGCTTTAATTATTTGACTAAAAAGTTAATAGTAAATTCATAAGATGGAATTCCCAAAGTTTTTGTTAGGTGATAATACAGATTATCCTACAGCTATATTTGTTGTACATACTGAGTACCCTAGGTTTATTATCAACCTGGAAAATGATGAGGTAGAATGGTTAGAGGATTTTTCAACTGAAGATGAAAAGGAGTTGGAGTCCGAAGCACAAAGCCTTATAGAACAGGCGGGTGAATTTTATGACCGTGAGGTATCTAGATACGAAGAGTAGCTATCATGTGGCAAGAACTTATTCAGCAAGATAAAGAGCTTTTCCTTTTTTTAAATAATTTGGGAACTTCATCCTGGGATGCTTTTTGGTTGTTTATCTCTAATAAATTTAGCGCTATTCCCTTATATGCGGCCCTATTGTTCTTGGTGTATAAAACATACGGACTTAAAAAAACCTTGGTGCTTTTGGTTTCCGTTGTCCTGTTGATAGTAGTAACGGACCAGTTGGGCAATTTCTTTAAATACGGTGTGATGCGTTTACGACCTTGTCATGACCCTAGTTTAGACGGATTGGTAAGATTGGTAAAGTCATCCTGTGGAGGTAAATTTGGTTACTTTTCTGCGCACGCGGCAAATAGTTTTGCGGTAGCTTTTTTCTTTACGTTACTACTAAAACATAAGTATGCTTTTATTGGATACGTTCTTATATTTTGGGCCATTTTGGTAGCTTATAGCAGAATTTACTTGGGAGTTCACTTTCCATTGGATGTGCTTACGGGCGCCTTTATAGGATTGTTTTTTAGCTGGTTGTTTTCAAAGTTATATATATTTGCAATCGAGAAATACTTGAATGATATCTAACTTCAGATACATATTTTTATTGGTGCTGATTGTTCTGGTTTATATAGCCGGTATGTTCGTTACCCTTTTTGAGAACGATTCTGCCCAATTTGCCGTAATGGCAATGCGAATGGTTCAAGAAAACGATTTTATAAATCTCATAAAAGGCGGCACGGAGTATCTAGATAAACCCCATTTGCATTTTTGGTTAGCGGCTATATCTTTTAAAATATTCGGGTTGTTTGAATGGGCTTACAGAATACCCGCAATACTGGTAACTTTGGTTGGGGCGTATAGTTGTTTTGGCTTAGGAAAGCTTCTTTACAATACGAACACGGGTAAGTTGGCAGCGTTGATATATATGACCGCACAAACTATTGTGCTGTCCGTCATAGATGTGCGTACAGATGCGGTTCTTACCGCTTTTACCATCCTATCCATTTGGCAATTTGCGACCTATATTGAAAAGCGAACGTTAGTTTCTATACTTATTGGAGGATTGGCAGCTGGTATGGCATTTTCAGCAAAAGGTCAGATT
Source organism: Zobellia sp. B3R18 (assembly GCF_018860715.1). Lineage (NCBI taxonomy): Bacteria > Pseudomonadati > Bacteroidota > Flavobacteriia > Flavobacteriales > Flavobacteriaceae > Zobellia > Zobellia sp. B3R18. The sequence goes on from NZ_JAHKQG010000010.1 coordinate 185,310, forward strand.
GCTCTTTTTGTAATTGGGGTATCCATTATTTGCCATTTAGCTTATACCCGTAAATGGGAAAGCATTCTTAGTTGGAAAGTTCTGGTAGGGTTGGTGTGTTTTGGAGTTGCTACGGTACCTATGTTGTATGCGTACTACCATCAGTTTGATATGCATCCTGAAAAGGTGATTAGAGGAGCGGCCAATCGTAGTGGTATTTTTTTCATTTTTTGGGAGCAAAGCTTAGAACGTACCGGGGGAACTATGGGAAAGGCTTCTAAGGATTATTTTTTCTTTTTCCATACTTTTTTGTGGGTTTTTATTCCTTGGACCATTCCGGCAATCTTTGCTATTGGCGCCCGGTTTAAAACCCTGTATAAATTAAAATTTAGATACAATAGCAAGGTTGAGTTTTTAACATTGGGTACTATTACCATCTTTTTTGCGGTAGCGAGTCTATCCCAATTTAAATTACCTCATTACCTGAATATAACCATTCCATTATTCGCAGTGCTTACGGCATCTTATATAAATGATTTGATCAGATATGATCAAAAGAAGATTTTGAGAATCCTTTTAGGCTCGCAATACTTTGTATTGAGTATAGTCTTTACTGCCGTTCTATTTATATGTTTTTTCGTATTTAAATTTGAAAGTTTTTTGGCACCAGTACTTTTGACCCTTTTGCTAATGGTCATCATTTATTTCTGCCTGAAAAGAGAAGCACGTTTTCTGCGGATTATAACTTTGTCGGTTTATAGTTCTTTGCTTTTAAATTCTGTGCTGAACCTACATTTTTATCCGGAGTTGCTAAAGTTTCAGGCAGGTTCTAGTATGGCCGAGGTTGTTTCGGAGGAAAATATTCCTGTAGACCAAATTTATAAAGTATCCAATTTTCACACGTGGTCGTTGGATTTTTATAACCAATATCCGGTGCAGTACGCTTCCGTTAAAACTCTTGAGAATAAAAAAGATATCTGGCTTTACGTAAATGATACTGATTTACGGAGCATTCAAGATGCCGGATTTGATTGGGACCAGCAGTTTACGGAGAATGATTTTAGAATCTCTAGGTTGTCCAAAAGTTTTTTAAATCCTTCTACCAGAAAGCGGACTTTAAAAAAGATGCATCTGGTACATATTCATTAAACTTTCTATCTTAAAGATTAGGGTTGAACTTGGTTCGCTATGGTAACATCCTTTACTCTGTATGGTCTTTTCTTCTGTGACTCGTAATAGGTACGTATTAATAGTTCCATGACGATACCTATTGTAAAAAGTTGAATACCTGCCAAAATGAACATCATACCAAAAGTCAATAATGGACGTGAACCAATGTCTTCTCCCATTCCAAATTTTACTACCAGAAGATAAATGTTTGTAATAATTCCAATTAAAATTAGAACAACACCAAAGATTCCAAAGAAGTGAATTGGCCTCTGAAAGTACTTTCTTATAAATAAAAGCAGCATAATGTCCGCAACCACCTTAAAGATGCGTTCTAAGCCATATTTAGAGCTGCCGGCATGCCTGGCATGATGTTTTACCGGAACCTGTTTGATACGGGCTCCTTCAAAATGGGCGAGTAGGGTAATGAACCTGTGCATTTCGCCATACAGATTAAGGTCTTTTGCAATATCCTTGGTAAAAACTTTTAACGCACAACCGTTGTCTTTAATATCCAATTTGGCCGTTCGACGTATTAATGCATTGGCAATTTTTGATGGAATTTTTTTAACGAAGGAATCTTTTCTTTGGGCACGAATACCTGTAACTACATCATAATCGCCATTAACTACATATTCTAGCATAGAGGGAATATCGCTAGGGTCATTCTGCATATCGCCGTCCATAGTAATGATATACTCTCCCTGAGCATAATCAATACCGGCCGCCAATGCTAAACTTTGACCGTAATTTCTTTTAAGACTAATAAGATGAACTTTATCATCCTTCATCTCCTTTATAACCTTACGAGTACCGTCAAAAGAAAAATCGTCTATATAAACAATTTGATAATTGTATCCGGCTAAGCTTTCGTGAATTTTTTTTGTGAGCAGAACAACATTTTCCGACTCGTTAAAAACAGGAATGACAATTGATAAGAGAGATGTGGTAACTAAATCCATTAGGCTATAAGAAATTAAGCTCACAAAATTAAGCTAATTATTTAAGAGCGGCTTTTAAAAATTGCTATCAATTGGTCCGCAGCTTGAAAAGGTGAGATTTTTTTGGAAATTATCTGTTCAATATAGTGGTTTATTTCGTTTGATATTAAGGAGTCTTCAAAAAAATCCGATTTCAGCTTTGCTTCAATAGTTTCGTAGAGCCAGTTTTTATTCTGTTGTATTCTTTTTTTATTGAAATAGTCCGTTTTTCTACTTTGATAAATATAATTCTCAATATTTTTCCAGACCTCTTTAATACCGGTGTTTTCCGTTGCGGAGCAGCAAGATACCGTAGGTCTATATCCATTTTCTTTAGGCGGATATAACTGTAAGGCATTTTCAAACTCACTTTTGGCAATAAGTGCTTTAGGCAGGTTGTCTCCATCGGCTTTATTGATGACAATACCATCTGCCATTTCAATTATCCCTCTTTTAATACCTTGAAGTTCATCGCCTGCACCGGCCAATTTTAAAAGTAAAAAGAAGTCTACCATACCGTGTACAGCGGTTTCGCTCTGTCCAACTCCAACAGTTTCTATAAGAATAATGTTAAAACCGGCAGCTTCGCACAGAATGATGCTTTCTCTTGTTTTACGGGCTACTCCTCCCAATGAATGTCCAGAAGGTGAGGGGCGGATAAAGGCGTTAGAATCTTTGGTTAAAGATTCCATTCTAGTTTTATCCCCTAAGATACTACCCTTGCTTTGGCGACTGGTAGGGTCAACCGTAAGTACGGCAACTTTATTTCCTTTGGAAGTTAATAGTTGGCCAAAAGTTTCGATAAAAGTACTTTTTCCCACACCAGGAACTCCTGTGATACCTATACGTATGCTTTGGATTGGTTTTTGAAGACAAAGGGCAATGACCTTATTGGCTTCCGTAATATGTTTTTGGTGGTTACTCTCAATTAAGGTGATTGCGCGACTAAGTGCAGTTTTGTCCCCTTGGCAGAGGGCTTCGGCCAGTTTATTAGGGTCAATGGTACTTTTCCTTTTTTTCCGAATTTCAGAAATACCTTTTGCATCTATATTTTTATGGTTCTCCACACTTATTTACTAATAGGTACCTTAACTAGTGTTTTATCCCACATGATGCGCATATAGAGCTGTCCTGTATTATCAAAGTCTATAGTAAAATGCTCTACGGTTTCCGCTAATTGTTCGGTTGGGATTTCAATTTCGATAACATCTTCTTCCAGAATACGTGTTGTCTCTTTGCCTCCACTTAATATACTCACCCCCCAGTCAGGAATATTTTTATTGAATATTACCGACCACGTTTGCCTACCGGGTCTTGTCCATAGAGAATAAACCCCAGAAGAAAGGTTTTTACCGTCAATTTTAATATCAGATGCAGTAGAAAATGTAGTGGGCTCATTTGCCCCTGTACGCCAAACTATATCATAGGGCACGAGCTCGCCAAATATAATTCTATCCTTTTTAGAAGGGCTAGAATAGTTTACGGACAAATCCATTCCGTTATTTGTGTATACGGCCGTCTTTTCCGGACTATGCTTTTTGGTCTGTGTTCTCATATAGGGTCCAACAATAAAAAAGAATAAAAGACCTACTATAGCAAATACGATAAGAATCCATTTCGTAAATTTCATTGTAACGGCATTTGTTACCCCAAGTTACGAATTAGGGGTGTAATCCATTCTTTTTTTAACCGTAAAGATGCTTTTCACATTAATTTAATAATCCATTTTATTTTTTCACAAATTCATAGCTTAACTTCATGAAGTAATCATAAACTTATATGTAATGAAAACTATTTTTAAAGCGGAAGCAACGAATACAGGAGGTAGAGCAGGTCATGTGAAAAGTGATGACGGAGCTGTAGATTTAGATATAAAAATGCCAGGTGCGGACGGAAAAACGGACGGTAAATCTACAAACCCTGAACAGCTCTTTGCTGCGGCATATTCCACATGTTTTGCCGGGGCACTTCAGGCAGTTGCCAAAGAACAAGGTGTAGAAGATCTTGGTGATTTTAGCGTAACGGCTATTATTGGTTTTAACAAGGACGAGGACGGTTTTTTCATAGATGCCACTCTAGACTGTTTATTACCAACTGTAGATAAGCAAAAAGGCGAGGAGTTAATCAATGCTGCGCATGAAATATGTCCTTATAGTAAGGCTACAAGGGACAATATTACCGTAGAACTTAATTTAATGGTTGAAGCATAATTGCCAAGACTAAATGTAAAAGCCCTGAAAATTTTAATTTTCAGGGCTTTTTTTCTGCTATTTGACCGAAAAATGATATTTGGATATATTTTGATATTTCTCACCAGGTCTTAATACCGAACTAGGGAAGTTAGGTTGATTGGGGGCATCTGGAAAGTTCTGAGTTTCAAAACAGATTCCCGGAAACTCTGGAGGCGTATAAACAATAAGCGCTGGTTGGTTGGTTTGCACCGTCATTGTAATTCCAGATCTTTTGGATCTAACGCGGGCGGCCAGATTAGTTTTAGGGTGAATGGCAAAGGGAATATCCAATAATGAGTTACCTATGGGCCTTTCTTCAAGAAAGTTATAGGGAGTTCCTTTAACGGATACAAATTTTCCGGTGGGTAACTGATCTTGGTTAGATTCGGTAAAGTGCGTGCAGTTCATCTGTAATAAATGATCTGCTATGCTATCTCCATAATCTAATTTAAAGTACGAATGATTAGTGAGGTTAAGCACTGTGGTACGGTCTGTTTCCGCTTTATGCTCTATAACCAATGCACTGTCTACTATTTTATATGTAACCGTTACTTTTAAGTTTCCAGGATATCCTTCCTCTAAATGTCCACTAGTGTATGATAGTTTTACAAAAGGTTCAGGGCCGTTATTGACTTCTTCAAACTTCCAGGTTTTCTGGGCAAAACCTTGTTTACCTCCGTGTAGATGGATTCCATTAATATTATGTAACGGATATTTTTCTCGGTCTAAGGTAAATCCGCCGTTAGAAATTCTTCCGGCATATCTACCTACACAAGCTCCTAAGCATTTCTTATCGTTTTTATATGCGCTGGGGTAGTTAAAGCCAACCACAACATTTGTATAATTGCCATCATTGCCTTTCACCAATAATTTCTGAATAACAGCACCGTAATCCAAGACAATTAAGATGATGTTTTTTGTCTGTATTGTAACCTGTTTCAAATGTCTCTAATTAAAATTAGTGCAAAATTATGTGTTTTTTAGAACACAGGGGTATACTTTGACGCTTATAATAGTATAAGTTTAAAATAGATATTGAAACCGATCAATTTTTTTGATTTTAGCAATTGGAACAGGATGGTTACGAATAGATAAAATTAGATGGATTATAAAACAAAACTTAGGTCTTAATGGGCATCTTCCTTTAAATATTCTTTGAAATTTGCTTTAAACCGATTTAATCTTGGAATGGATACATTGGTGATGTACGAGTTGTTAGGATGCTTTTTTTCATAATCTTGGTGATAATCTTCGGCATCATAAAACTTGGTGAATTGGGTTACTTCTGTTGTAATTGGAGCACCTTCATAAACATTTTGGTCTGTCAGAGCCTTTATGTAAGCTTCAATAATCTTTTTTTCTTTTTCATTTTTATAAAATGCAACAGAGCGGTATTGAGCACCACGGTCAGGCCCTTGTCTGTTTAGTGTGGTAGGGTCATGGGAGCCAAAAAACACCTGCACTAGAGCGGTAAATGAAATAACTTTTGGGTCATAATAAATTTTAACGGCCTCTGCGTGACTTGTCATTCCTCCACCAACTTGCTCATAAGTTGGATTCTTTTCGGTACCACCTGAATATCCGGAAACCACTTCTTCAACCCCTTTTACACTTTCGAAAATGGCTTCAACACACCAAAAGCAGCCACTTGCGAAATAAGCAGTTTCAAACTTTTCTAAATCTTGGTTTGTTGGTTTTACAATTTCTTTTTTAACCGTTGACTCCATAGCGGTTTTTTTCTTCTCAACATGTGATTGACAAGAGGTGACTATTAATAGGGATATAGTTGAGATTATAGATTTAAAAATCATTTTTCTGTTTTTATGGAATTAGTATAAAATAGATACGTTTCCTTACTGACAAAGGTTCAAAAAAAATAGGTCTTCAAGGAATATTTCCCGAAGACCTATAATTTTATAGCTAAAGTTTTTGTTCTTAAGAACCGATAGTTCCTGTGCCAAAAACTTCTATTCCAGAAATTTTAGGTTTGTCAACAGTTGATTCAAAAGTGATAGTTAATTCACCATCAGTCACCTCGATATCGTACATACGACTGCCTGCTTTTCCTGCTCCATGTTCTTTGTACAAATCATATCCCGTGAAAATTTCCTGATTTTCCATTGAAATGTTGAAAATCCTACTTCCTATTCCTCCTTCGCGATTTTCTGGATTATCAACTCCCCAATAGACCTCTGCAAAATAAAGTTTTACAGTGTAAACACCATTGGTTAAAGGAATTTTATATGAAAAAGGTCCCTTTATAACAGTGTTGTCCGTTATTCTTTCAGTCAGGTAAAGTGCATCCATTTCAGTATCAGCTACTTCGGTTACCGAGGGATTGTTGTATGCTTCGGTAGGGCCATCGAAATACTGATCCTCTAAAAAGGTGATATCTCCAAAAGTCACTTCTGGACCACCACAATTAATTCTAAGAAGAGTAGGTCCAGCTGGTTCAGTTGACTGCTCCGCTTCCTGTGCAGGATTAGATTCATCAGGGTTAAAGGTAATATCCACTGTGCTGGTAATAGCTACATCGTCTAATTTTCCAGATACAGTAATGGTTTCTTCAACATCGCCACTAACTGTAGCGGTATAAGTTCCATCAGCGTTATCCGTAACTTCAGAAACAGTAGAAGAGCCAGTAGCCGATAGTACAACGGTACCTCCACTTTTGGTCAGTTTTTTTCCATCGGAATCTGCTAATGTAACAGTTACTGTAGATGTACTGATACCATTTGCATGGGCTGCTGCAGTAGCATCTATAACTGTATTCTCATTTGTTGGGTCGGCAACTTGTTCTGGCTCTGGTTCCGGATCCGGATCTGGGTCAGGCTTTTGTTCGGTATCAGTTCCACCATCATCGCTACTACATGCTACCGGTACCATAATGAATGATACGAACAAAGCTGATATTAACAACCATCTTGTAATTAAATTACGTCTCATAATTCAGTGATTTTAAATTAATCCATTTTCTTTTTCAAAAGAGGGTGCAAATTATATATTTAGGAGTATCGTTCCAATAATATTAACTAATAATCGACAAAAGTTGTGTGTTGATCGTTCGTTCAACAATCTGTTTGTAGGATAAATAGTATTTTTTTTGGGGAGGTTTCTATTTTCGGTAGGTGCTGATATATCAATGGGTCGTTCCAAGATTTACCCATACTAATTATAAGTCTACCGAAAAACAATTTTAAAATCTAGCTCTTAACTGATATTTTTAATTTGATGTTTTTTCTCTCAATAACTAATTGGTAAGCCTTTCTTGGTCAATAGTTTCATCCTAAATCCGATAAAATACACATTGATTCGGTAAAGTGTTTTTTGGTCCGATTACGTTCACCGATGGTTTTTTACAGTTGAACCGAACTTGTGCAGATAACCGAAAATACGGGGTTTTTCAGCGAACGGAACCTCGATAGAATGGGGCCTGTGGCGTTTTATTTATATAAACGCCCAAGTCATGAAAACTATCGCAACTTTAATTTTTGTTCTTTTTATCGGAGTAACTGCTCAAGCACAAACTGCAACCGAAGAGGTTAAAGTTGCTACCGTTGAAATGAGTATCGTTACCGAAACTTCTACCGAAGAGGTTAGCTTTGAGAACACAGTTGAAGTGGCACGTTTATACAAGAGAAACAACGCTAGAGTAACAAAAGCACTTTCTTTCACTACAAAAAGAAACAAAGCTAAGATGGCTTAATCATTGGTTTTTTAATTTGAACTTATCTTTTAAGAAAAGTACTTATATATTTTAAGTTTTCATTTTAGTAGTTAGAACCTACAAAGTTGTAACATAGTTTATATTTCACCGCCCAGGCTACGTAATATATGTTACTCATAAGCATCAACCTATTCTTTAAAAAGAAAATAGAGCTGATCAATTTGTTATTTATTAAATGAAACAATTCTACTATTGCTGTTATTTTTGGTTCGGGTTTTCATAGGTGATAAATCTAATGATGATTTATAAATGGATTAAAAGTATTGCAAAAGGTGAATTAGGATGATTTTTACTTGAAGAAGAATATCTCTTTTTCGGATTAAATACATATTGATTCGGTAAAGTGTTTTTTGGTCCGATTACGTTCACCGATGGTTTTTTACACTTGAACCGAACTTGTGCAGATAACCGAAAATACAGGGTTTTTCGGCGAACGGAACCTCGGTAGAATGGGGCCTGTGGCGTTTTATTTATATAAACGCCCAAGTCATGAAAACTATCGCAACTTTAATTTTTGTTCTTTTTATCGGAGTAACTGCTCAAGCACAAACAGCAACCGAAGAGGTTAAAGTTGCTACCGTTGAAATGAGTATCGTTACCGAAACTTCTACTGAAGAGATTAACTTTGAGAACACAGTAGAAGTAGCACGTTTATACAAGAGAAACAACGCTAGAGTAACTAAAGCGCTTTCTTTCACTACAAAAAGAAACAAAGCTAAGATGGCTTAATAGATACGTATTCCATTTCATTATAAAATGGTCTTAAATTAATGTATTACAACGATTTATATGTGATGATGAATGTTCTGTGATTATATTTAGATTACCCCCGAATTTTAGATGTGAAATCTTTTTAATCTTGCCGTTGCCCTAAGACCTAGGAATGCTTGGTTTACTAAAAGCAATTGTCAATGTTAAAAATTACATTTCTTAAATGGGTCTTGTTTTGGCTTATAGCTCTAATGATATTAAGGTTACTGAGAAAATTAAAACTAGTACCGGCTACTTAAAAGGGTGTATGCTGAGAGGTAAAATCATCAGTACATAACATTTAATGTGTTGCTCACAAGGATATAAATCTATTTAGAGTATAATTTTAAAACGATTGCTATGATGTTATTTGTTTTTTTAACAGCTATTGCCTTAATTATTAGTCATGTAGTATTGTTTCCAAAGACTAAAGGAATACTACGCTCTTTAAAATCTCCAGTGAAAAAATAGTTTCTTGAGTAGCCAGTGTTTTATGCTACACTAGTAATCTGATCTCGTATTTCTTTAAACTTTATAGTGTAATGGGTTCCTTTTTGACTAAGGTCTCTCATAATAGAACCTTGTAATTGGCGAGATAGGTTGTGTATTAATTTAAGTCCTAGTGATTTTGAATTTTTATGGGTAATGTCTTCAGGAAACCCTTTCCCGTTATCACCTAAATTAAGAATGAACTCATTGTTCTCGGCTTTTCTAAGTCTTATGTGTATTTCGCCTTTATCTTCATCTACAATACCATATTTAAGGGCATTGGTTACAGTTTCATTAATGAGTAGGCCCAAAGGTATGGCCGTGTCTATATTCAGCTTTATATTTGGAATATCTATGTTTAGGGTAATGTTACTACTGGTACCTTTTATAGAACGGACTAAATACTCCGTAAGTTCCTGCACGTAAGATTTATATTCAATTTTAGAAAGGTCTTCTCGCATATAGAGCATTTCATGAACTATGGCCATGGTAATTACTCTATTTTGACTGCTTTTCAAAAGACTTTTAACATCTTTGTCTATAATACTTCTAGATTGCAGGCTTAGCAAACTGGAGACAGTCTGTAAATTGTTCTTAACTCTATGGTGGACTTCTTTTATTAGGGTTTCCTTTTCACGTATTTTCTCTTCGAGTTCATTCTTGGTTTTATACAAGTTATGATGCGCATGGAGCAAGTTTTTACCAAATACGCCACCTAATAGGTAAACCGAAAACAGAACACTTAAAAGAGCGAACAGGTTTTTGGAAGAGTCCGGGACCACATTTTTTACAAAACTAAAGTCGGCAATACTCTGGACATATATGAGCGTAATAATTAACAAATTTAGGTATAGATAGAGTGTACCATATGCTTTAGTTGTAACGTAACCCGCAATCACAATAAGAGCAAGAACAAAAATAAACGGACTATTTATTCCTCCCGTATAGAGCGTTATAACACTGGCTCCGGCCAAAGTCATCATAGATACAATGTTATAGGTAAGGGTAAGCCTTTTATGGTATTTGTAGGCTAATGTATTTATAAGGTTTAGAATGCCAAAAGAGAGAAAGATATAGGGGATTACTTCCTTTATGTCTAGAAAAAAGAAACAAAGAACAGCAAAGATTAAAGAAAAAACAGAAGAATAATAATTGACTTTTAATACCAGTCTAACCTTGCTTTTTAATCTTTTTTCTAAATCGGTACTCTGCTGCATATAAAGCTAATTTGTATTTCTCTTTAATTGTAAGGAATATCCGCTTGGTTAGGTAAATCTAAATATGTTTTACCGCACAATCAAAGAAGTAGGTTAAATACTACCCTTGGACCATAGCATTTAACACTTTTTATCGTTTTTTTTGAGGTTTTAAATTAGTGAGGTGAGAAATGTCAATGGCTTTTCCCTCTTCAATACTACGCCTAGCTCCAATACCAATAAGAATGGACATGGCCCCATCTCTAATACCTGCTGTTCTACCAAAGGGGTCTTCCGCTTCCGATGTTTTAAAAATTTTGTCTTGCAGGCGTTTGTCTCCACCGCCATGGCCTTTTTTCTCCATAGCAACCTCTACATTTTCATGTTCTTTCCAAAGTTTATGAACTATAATAGATTCATAGGATAATTCCTCTTCTTTACTTTGTTTCATTTCATTGGCATGCTTTTCAGCTTCGGAGATGGTGGGGCTATCGTGATATGGAATGTCTTGTGAAGCCTCAATTCTTCCTTTTGTGCCATTAAAGGCTACACGCCACCCCTCAAAGGGCGAGTAGGTGGTAAGTGAATAATTAAGCGTAGTATTATCCGTATATTTTACTTGAGCGGACATTTTATCATAAATATCAATGTCCTTTCTAAACAAACAATTATCTCTAAGGTACCCATCTTCATGTTCATGGTCTGCATATAGTTCTTTCATAAATTTATCTTGATTGATATCCCAATAAAAATCACATTCTTTGGTATGATTGCAACTACGGCAATTCTTCCCTCTAAATGGTCCATTTTTTCCATAGAACTCTAAATCTCCATAGGCAAAAACTTTGCTTGGTTCGGAATCTATCCACCAATTTAGTAGGTCAAAATGGTGTGTTGATTTATGTACCCAGAGCGAACCGCTACTTTCCATTTCACCATGCCATCTTCTAAAGTATGAGGCTCCATGGTAAGTGTTAAGATACCAATTGAAATCTACGGAAACCAAATCCCCAATAGTCTTGTTCATCAAAAGTTCTTTTATTTTAGTGGCATACGGGCTCCACCTATAGTTGAAGCCTACTATTAAATTCTTGTCCGATTTTTTTTCGGCATCTAAAATGGCCTGGCATTTTGTTTCATCTATGGTAAGGGGTTTTTCAGTTAGAACATCGCACCCCATTTCCAAACCTTTAATTATAAAATGATGATGTGTAGAATCTTTTGTTGTTACTATAACTAAGTCCGGACGGGTATCTTTTATCATAGTATCAAAGTCCGTAAAAACAGGACACTTAACCCCAATATATTTTTTAGCGTACGCCAGTCGACTTGAATTTATATCGGAAAGACCAACAAATTCAATAATATCAGAATACTGGTCTACTAATCTTTTTCCCCAAAATGTGATGCCTCTTACACCAGTTCCAACAAGTACAACTTTTAGTTTTTTAGAAGTGTTAAAGCTAAACGCATGGAGGGGAACGGCGGTGCTAGCGGCAAGCATACTAATAGACGACAGGAATTTCCGGCGGGAATTATTCATTTTTTGGTTCTTTATAATGGTGGCGGTTCTTAAAGATATTGATTTCTAGGGAATTATTGGGTAAGTGTGTTTTGAACCTATCATCCGTTTATACTAGGTAGATGACGTTCCCTGTCTTTAAATGTAATGTGGTAGCCCGTTCCTTTTTCGGTTTTAATTCGGGATACGGAACCTCTTAATTGGCGACCTAGATTATGCATCAATTTAAGGCCAAGAGATGTGGTTGTCTTGTGATTTATATCTTCAGGAAAACCTATGCCATCATCTGTAATATCCAAAGAATAGCTATGGTCTTCGTCATTATCTTTTTTTAGGGTGATTTTTATGTTTCCAGAACTATTCTCAGGAAACCCATATTTTAAAGAATTGGTGACCGCCTCATTGATTAAGAGTCCTAAGGGAATAGTAGTATCTAGACCTAGATTTACATCTGGCATGTCTATGGAAACTGTAACATCTTGATTTTTACGGTTTGCAGATTTAACTAGGAAGTCGGTAAGTTCTTTTAAGTAAGGTTTAAATGCAATTTTAGCAATATTATCCCTCATGTAAAGCATTTCATGAATCATAGCCATAGAGTTTATCCTATATTGACTACTAATAGCTAGTTCTTTTATTTTATCGTTCGTAGTATTTTTAGATTGTAAGCTTAAAAGGCTTGAAACGGTCTGAAGATTATTTTTTACCCTGTGGTGAACAGTTCTAAGAAGTATTTCTTTTTCTGCAATTCCTTCCTTTATTTTGGCTTTTGATGCAATTAACCTTTCGTTGGTTATTAAAAGATGCTTCCCAAAGACCCCCAATAAAAGGTATGAACAAAAAACAATACTAATTAGACTAAAATTATCCTTGGCATTTTCCGGTATCTCATTGGTTATGGTACCATACTCACTTATTCCATAAATACATAAGATGGAAAAAAGTACAATTGCTAAGTAGATTTTACCAAAAATATGTCCCGCCATGTAACCGCCTAAAATTATAATGCTGAATACAAAAACAAACGGACTGTTTATGCCGCCACTAAAAATGGTAACAATCAATACACCCATAAGGGACAAAAGAGAACCTATTAATGAGCTAATCAATAATTTATTGAATTTTTTATATAACAGCGTGTTGATTAAGTTCAACAGGGCATATAAAATAAAGGTTATAGGTATGTATCCTACAATTTTGAATAGATACATTGACAATATGCCAACTATAAATGAAAGTGTAGATGAAGCATAGGCAAAGTTGATTAACAACCTACTTTGGTTGTCCAATCTACTTTGGATCTTATTCATATGAGGCATTTCTATTTTTATTGAAGCCGAAGCAGAAAACAGGAATAGAGGTGTTAGAATATGGCTCAAATAGCTAGTAAGCTAGGAGTGGATTCTAAAAAATCTAATAATTAAAAAAGGTAAATTAGGGGCTTCAGGTAGAAAACTACAATTTTATTATGAAATGTCTGTCATTTAATGAAAGAAAAAACTAATTTAGAATAAGGAAAAATAATTTTAGGATAAACCGGTGAACAATATAATAATTATGGTTTAAACTGACTCGAAATATCTTGAAATACTAATTTATAGGTAGTGCCTCTATCAGTGGGGAGACGTTCAATTTTTCCTTGTAGTTGTCTGGCAAGATTGTGTATCAATCTAATTCCTAGTGTATTCGAGTTTTTGAAATCATAATTTAATGGAAAACCAAGGCCATTATCGCTAATTTTGAGAATATATTTATTCTGATATCTTTTCTCCAGTTCAATAGTTATTTTACAATCATCTAAATTTTTAAATCCGTATTTAATTGAGTTCGTTACGGTTTCATTAATTAGTAAACCCAATGGTATGGCCGTATCTATACTAAGTAATGTGTCCGGAATGTCTGTAGAAACTTCTATCTTTCTATCCTTGCGTTCAACCGTTTTTAAAAGATGTTGTGTAAGTTCATTTACGTATGACCCGAACTCAATTTTTGAAAGGTTGTCCCTAACGTATAACATTTCATGAATCATTGCCATGGCCGTAACCCTATTTTGGCTACTTCTAACCAATTCTTTTATTTGTTGGTTGGGTGTATTTCTAGCTTGTAAATTTAGAAGGCTAGAAACCGTTTGTAGGTTGTTTTTAACTCTATGGTGAACTTCTCGCAAGAGATTTTCCTTTTCGTCCACACTTCTTTCAATTCTGGCTTTTGAACGGTATAGTTTATGATGGGTGTTCAACAAGTTTTTGCCTAAAACACCTCCTAATAAATAAACGGAAAACAATATGCTTAACAAACTGAACAAGTCTCTTGCATCATCTGGCACCTCATTAATAATGAAATCAAAATTAGCGTAGTCAATAAAGTATATAGCAACAATGGTGCTTATAATAAGATAAAGATAAATTTTTCCAAAAATCCTTGTAGAGATGTAGCCGGCAAGTACTATGAGTCCTAATATAAAGATGAACGGACTATTTATTCCTCCACTGAATAGAGTTATTACAATGGTGCTTATGAATGATAACACCGAAGTGCAGATAGCCATAGCAGTTAGGTTCTTATGTCTGCTAAAGGCGGCTATGTTTATTAAATTCAGAAAAAAGTAAAAATAGAAAATATAGGGTATGGTGCCGTACATATCAAATACGTACGTACATACCAAACCTATAATTAGACTAAGAAATGACGAGATATAGTTAAACTTGAGTAGTAACTTTGTCTTGTCATTAATCCTGTTAAGGCGTATTTTGGGCTTTCGCATCTATCCTTTTTGGGTATTCATTTAAAAAAAGAAGTGAACCCGCGTGTTATATGCGACACTTCAGCAGAGGTACAACAAGCTTCTATTTTAAAGCAAGTGTATATCTGGAAGTTAAATTCAGAATAAATCAGAATTATAGTTGCTTAATTTACTGCAACTTAACCCTTGGGGAAATTTACTCTAGCCTTGCAATAGTAGATACAATTGTTTTTAAGTGACTTTTTACTCGTTAATCGGGCAAAAAAAAACGGCAACTTAGAGACAAGCTGCCGTTTTAATGCTGTTATATGTACTAATTTTTAGTTTTCGGTTAGTACCCAATCACCGTTTTCAATAAGTGGTTCTGCTTGTTTATACTTAACGACTTTGCTTTCGCCGGACATAACGTTCTTAATGGTAACCCTATCGTTACGGCCAATTTTTGGTCGTTCGCGAACTATGGTTTCCGTAACTTGTGGACGTTGGCCCTGTGTTTGACCTGCTGCTCTATTTTGAGCCGCCAATTCATCGCTATTAGGAATTTCTTCTTTACTTGTCTGAAGATTTTCCTTTGGTCTACTTACGTTTCTGGCTTCCTGAATCTGGTTTGGGTTCTCACTTGGCAATTCCCCTTTAAACAAGAAAGAAACAACTTCTTTATTTACCTTGTTTATCATCTCTTTAAAGAGTTCAAAGGCTTCAAATTTGTAGATTAGAAGTGGGTCTTTCTGCTCATGAACGGCCAACTGTACAGATTGTTTTAACTCATCCATCTTACGCAAGTGCGTTTTCCAAGAATCATCAATAATGGCCAATGTTATATTTTTCTCAAAATCCGATACCAATTCCCTACCATTACTTTCGTAAGCACTTTGTAAATTGGTAACCACATTAAGGGTTTTTATACCATCTGTAAAAGGCACTACAATACGCTCAAACTTATTGGCACTGTCTTCATAAACCTTTTTGATAACTGGAAATGCAGTAGCTGCATTACGTTCCATTTTTTCTTGGTAATACTTATATGCCGTGTCATATACCTTATTGGCAATGTCCTGCACGCTCATTTTACCAAAATCACCTTCTGAAATAGGAGAAGTGATAGAAAAGTATTTTATCAGTTCAAACTCAAAGTTTTTGTAATCGTTTGCCGCTTTATTGGTATCTGCAATAACTTCACAGGTGTCATACACCATGTTAGCTATATCTACCTTTAGACGTTCTCCTTGTATAGCGTGCCTTCTTCTTTTGTAAACGACTTCACGCTGGGCGTTCATAACATCATCATACTCCAAAAGACGCTTACGTACACCAAAGTTGTTTTCCTCAACTTTCTTCTGCGCACGCTCAATAGATTTGGTCATCATGGAATGCTGAATAACCTCACCATCTTCCAAGCCCATTTTATCCATCATTTTAGCAACACGGTCAGAGCCGAAAAGGCGCATTAGGTTGTCTTCTAGTGAAACATAGAACTGAGAACTTCCTGGATCTCCCTGACGACCGGAACGACCTCTTAACTGTCTATCAACTCGTCTAGAATCATGTCTTTCCGTACCAATAATGGCCAGACCTCCGGCTTTCTTTACTGCTTCACTAAGTTTAATATCCGTACCACGACCGGCCATGTTGGTTGCAATAGTAACCACACCGGGGTTACCTGCTTCAGCAACAACATCTGCTTCTTTTTTATGAAGTTTTGCATTCAGTACATTATGGTTTACTTTTCTAATGGTAAGCATTCGGGACAGCAACTCGGAAATTTCCACCGAAGTTGTACCGATCAATACCGGTCTGCCTTCTTGTGAAAGTTTGGTGACTTCATCAATAATGGCATTGTATTTTTCACGCTTGGTCTTATAGATCAAGTCATGTCTGTCATCTCGGGCAATAGGTCTGTTGGTTGGTATTTCCATAACATCCAACTCATATATTTCCCAGAATTCACCTGCTTCGGTAACGGCCGTACCGGTCATACCTGCAAGTTTATTGTACATTCTAAAGTAGTTCTGTAAGGTAACCGTAGCAAAGGTTTGGGTAAGCGCCTCAATTTTCACATTTTCTTTGGCTTCTATTGCTTGGTGAAGTCCGTCTGAATATCTACGACCGTCCATTATACGACCGGTCTGTTCATCAACTATCATTACTTTGTTGTCCATAACCACATATTCCACATCTTTTTCAAAAAGTGTATATGCCTTTAAAAGTTGGCTCATGGTATGGATACGTTCACTCTTTACTCCAAATTCTTTAAAAAGCTCTTCTTTAAGTTCGGCCTCTTTTTCAATATCCAGGTTCTGGTTTTCTATTTTTGCAATTTCTCCACCAATATCCGGCATTACAAAGAAATCTCTGTTCTGCTCGCCTGAAATATAATTCACCCCTTTTTCGGTAAGCTCTATCTGGTTGTTCTTTTCATCAATAACGAACAATAGATCTTCATCTACAACAGGCATTTCCCTGTTGTTGTCCTGCATGTAATAGTTCTCTGTTTTTTGAAGTAGTTGTTTAACGCCTTCTTCGCTTAGGAACTTAATAAGGGCCTTATTTTTAGGTAGCCCTCTATGCACACGAAGCAAAAGGAACCCTCCATCTTTGGTATTACCTTCTTGAATCAGTTTTTTGGCCTCGGCCAAAACACCGGTCAAATGTTGTCTTTGTTTACTTACAATATCCGCAACTTTAGGTTTGAGCTCATTAAATTCATGGCGGTCACCCTCAGGAACCGGACCGGATATGATTAATGGGGTACGGGCATCATCTACTAAAACAGAATCCACCTCATCTACAATAGCGTAGTGGTGTGGGCGTTGTACAAGGTCCTTAGGCGTGTGCGCCATATTGTCCCTTAGGTAGTCAAAACCAAATTCGTTATTGGTACCATAAGTTATATCTGCATTATACGCCGCTCTTCTTCCTTCGGAGTTAGGACGGTGATGGTCTATACAGTCTACAGAAAGACCGTGGAACTCAAAAATTGGAGCCATCCAGGCGCTATCCCTTTTTGCTAGATAATCGTTAACGGTAACCAAATGCGCTCCATGACCGGCCAAGGCATTAAGATATAAGGGCAGTGTTGCCACCAAGGTTTTACCTTCACCAGTTTGCATTTCAGCAATTTTACCTTGGTGCAATGCAATACCTCCAATTAGCTGCACATCATAATGAATCATGTCCCAAGTTACTTGCTTACCTGCGGCGTTCCATGAGTTTTTCCAAATGGCATTGTCACCATCTAGAGATACATAATCTTTTGAGCCTGATAGTTCCCTATCGTATTCTGATGCGGTAACCTGTATGGTTTCGTTCTTGGCGAAACGCTTGGCGGTTTCTTTTACCACGGCAAAGGCTACCGGTAGAATTTCGCTAAGTGTTTTTTCGGTTACTTTATAGGATTCCTCTTTGAGTTTATCTATTTCAGCATAAATGTCTTCGTTCTTATCAATATCCGTAGACGTTTTTACTTCTTCCTCTAGCTCGCTTATTTTTTTGGTGAATTCACTAATATCCTCCGCTATTTTGAGCTTAAAGGTTTTGGTCTTCTCACGCAATTCATCGTGGCTTAGTTCCTCTAATTGCTGTTCAAAAGACCTTATTTGTTCTACAAGAGGCTTTAGCTCTTTAACGTCTTTTTCTGATTTATCACCTACGAATACTTTTAATATCGAATTTAAAAAACTCATTTCTCGCTGTTTTGTATTAGACCGCTTTTAAGATATTGATTGCGGTAGGGCATTATTTCTACAATGCACCTGTGGTGTATTTCTTCGCAAAAGGTATTCCAGTTTAAAACCTGTGTACATTTTACCTAAATACCTGCCAAAATTACATAAAAAAAAAGCCTCGATAGAGACTTTTTTGTTTCAATTAACGTAATATTTCTAATATTCGTCCTCGTTCCAGAGATAATCTTCTTCTGTAGGGTAGTCTGGCCAGATTTCTTCAATGGATTCATAAATCTCGCCACCTTCTTCCTCCATAGACTGAAGGTTCTCGACGACCTCTAGGGGCGCACCGGTACGTATTGAATAATCTATCAATTCGTCTTTTGTTGCGGGCCAGGGTGCATCACTCAAGTAGGATGCTAGTTCTAATGTCCAATACATTTCAGTTGTTCAATTTAATTTTTTGCAAAAATAATTTTTAAATACACATAGCCAAGGAAATAGGGCTATTTTATCGTCATTATTTTTGTTTTAATAGTTTGATAACGAAGAATTAAAGAAATTATTAGAGAATTACAAATTAAACTGAAGCAAATATTTAAATTTTGTGCTTTATTTATCCTTTTCCCTATTCTCTGGAATCCATTTTATTTCTTCGGCTTGTAAATTTTCTGACAATTTTCGTGCCAGTACAAATAAATAGTCGGAGAGCCTGTTTAAAAATAACAAGACATTTTCATTAAATGGTTCATTTTCGTAAAGAAGCGTGCTCATACGTTCCACTCTCCTGCAAACCGTTCTAGCAATATGACAGTATGACACGGTGGTGTGGCCGCCTGGAAGGATAAAATGCGTCATTTGAGGCAAGGCTTCATCCATAACATCAATTTCTTTTTCAAGCAACTCAATGTCAGAAGGTTCAATTTCTGGAATGTTCAGCCTTTTTTTTCCGTTCTTTAGAAGAGCCTTCTCTGGGTCTGTGGCTAAAATAGCCCCAACAACAAACAGATTTTTCTGAACTTCGGTTAAAGTTTCCTTAGACCTCTTATCTATTTTTTGATCCCTAATCAAGCCAATCCAAGAATTGAGTTCGTCTACAGTGCCATAACATTCTATTCTTACATGATGTTTTTTAACCCTCGTGCCCCCAATTAGGGCAGTAGTGCCTTTGTCACCTGTCTTGGTGTATATCTTCATTTTGAGAATTTACTAGGGTTTGTGCTGAAAAAAAAAACGATCACTAATTGATTCTATTCTTTTTCCTCTTTTTTGGTCCTTTCCTTCCGTTCATAATTGCCCATGAATTTCCGTGATTTCCGATCTTTGGATTTCCGGCGATTGGTCATGGATATGAGAACGTATATTACCGCTGCGACCCCTAGAATTATATAAATTGTATTGTTGTACATAATTGCAATTTAATCTAAAATAAGCGTTTAAATCCGAATCTTAAAATGCTCTTTGGCCTGTTCTTTTCTAAAGAAAACCGCGCCGCAATAAAACATATCTACCGTTACAGTAACATTTTTATGGTTTTTCACAGCTTTCCAAATGGCTTCACATTCATCTGATTCATATATGCCGTCCAAAAAAAACATAGTTTTGTTGTGGGTAATTTTTTTCTCCGCTAGAAGGTTAATTACCTTATTCAAGTTGGTTTTGGAAAAGTAGACCATATTCGTATTTGTAGAGGACTTTTCTATATGCTGAAAATGACTTTGAACAATTTCTTCAACCTTATCGGAATCATCTAAAAACATAATTCGTTCGGTTTTGAAATAGGCGATGCTCTTACAAAGAACATTTATGGATTTTAACCTGCTGAACTTCTTTTTTCCGTACAGGCACTTTGTTACGTAACTATAAACAAAAGGGGAGTGTACCCCATGTTCATTGGTTGCGGAAAGCAGGAAAGTTATATGTTTCAGGAATTTTTGCACGAAAAACCGTTTGTGATTTTATAATTAGAAAAGACCACTAGCGCTATATTTTATAATTACGATTATTCCTCCATTTGTGCGGAAAGCTCGAACCAACGCTCTGTTTTGGCTTCAATAGCCTCATTAACCTCTTTTAAGTCTATGGATAATTTATCTATTTCCTCTCCGCTAAGGGAACTATCGGCAAATTTGTTCTGCACTTGGACTTTTTTAGCCTCCAGTTTCTGGATGTCCTTTTCTAAATTTCTATATTCCTTTTGTTCTAAATAAGAGAGTTTGTTTTTTGAGTTGTTTTGTTTAGCGTCGTTTTTGCTCGCTGTTTCTTTTATTGCGGCTTTTTCTTCACGTACCTCTAAAACTTTACTGTCTTCATAAGTTCTGAAATCTGAGTAGTTTCCAGGGAAATCCTCAATAACGGCATTCCCTCTAAAAACAAAGAGATGATCTACAATTTTGTCCATAAAATAACGGTCGTGAGAAACCACTATCAAACATCCGGGAAAGTCTAAAAGAAAACTTTCGAGTACGTTTAAGGTTACAATATCCAAATCATTGGTAGGTTCATCAAGAATAAGGAAATTAGGATTCTGAATCAGAATAGTACACAGGTAAAGTCGTTTTCTTTCGCCTCCGCTTAATTTCTCAACAAAATCATATTGTTTCTTTCTGTCAAAAAGAAAACGCTCCAATAGCTGTTGTGCAGAAATCTGTCTCCCTTTCATAAGCGGGATAAAATCACCAAAGTCACGAATTACATCTATTACTTTCTGCCCTTCTTTTATGGTTATTCCCTTTTGGGTATAATATCCAAATTTAATAGTGTCACCAACTATTACTTTACCGGCATCAGGTTGGTCCGATCCGGTTACAATATTTAAGAAGGTAGATTTTCCGGTTCCGTTTTTTCCAATAATACCAATCCGTTCTCCTTTGGTAAAGGTATAGTCAAACTTATCTAGAATAGGCTTGTTAGGATATGATTTTACTAATTTGTGAAGTTCCAGAATTTTACTTCCTACACGCTCCATATTAATTTCAAGCTGAACCTGGTGCTCCTTTCTACGTTGGCTGGCTTTTTCCTTTATGGTGCTAAAATCATCTATTCTAGATTTTGATTTAGTGGTACGCGCCTTGGGTTGTCTTCGCATCCACTCCAGTTCTTTTTTGAACAAACGTTCGGATTTATGCTGTTCAGTGGCCTCTTGCTCAATACGGGCCTCTTTTTTTTCTAGATAGTAAGAGTAGTTGCCTTTATAGGGGTACAGTTGGCCGTTATCTAATTCTATGATTTCATTACAGACCCGTTCTAAAAAATAACGGTCGTGCGTAACCATAAACAAACTCATGTTTTCCCTGGCAAAATATTCTTCCAACCATTCAATCATCTCAAGGTCCAAGTGATTGGTAGGTTCATCAAGAACCAGTAAGTCCGGTTTGTTGATGAGAGCATCCGCTAAGGCCAAACGCTTTTTTTGACCTCCCGAGAGCAGCCCCACGTTGGCGTCTAGGTTATCTAATTTTAGCTTAAAAAGGATTTGTTTGTAAAGGGTCTCAAAATCCCAAGCGTTAAAACGGTCCATTGCTTCAAAAGCAATTTGGTATGCATCTGCGTCTTCAGGGTTTTGAAGCGCTTTCTCATAGGCGTTTATGACCTGAAGTATTTCATTGTCCGAAGCAAAAATGGTTTGTTCTACCGTTAATTTTGGGTCTAGGTCCGGTTCTTGGTCTAAAAATGAGACACGAATATCTTTGCGGTAGTTTACTTGCCCGGAATCCGGGCTGTCCAATCCGGACATTATATTTAAGATGGAAGTCTTGCCCGTACCATTTTTGGCGATTAAAGCAATTTTCTGGCCTTTATTGATACCAAAGGAAAGGTCTTGGAACAAGACACGCTCTCCATATGATTTTGAAATATTCTCTACAGTAAGTAAGTTCATGCAATTATGCGATTTTTGGCTTGTGATATGACCAGAATAAAAATAAATATCGTGCAATAAGGGCTGCCCAGATAGCCAATATTAAGGGCGAAAAAAGTTGAATGCCCAAGGTCCATAAAACGCCGGACACTACAATTAAAGCAGCTAGAAAAATAGCATACTTGGCCACCCAATTAGGTCCTCTCTTTTGAGCAACTACAAAGGCAATGATTAGGTTGGGAGGGAAGGCCCATAATATGTTAAAGTTACCGGCAGTGGCACTATGGTCTGTAAAGAACCATAAGAAAATGATAAGTAAGCCTATTAATCCTGTGGTAAAAAAGAGCGTAAAGTCTAACCATCTTCTACGGGTGTTGTTCTTAAAATCAAAATAAGTTAAAACCAGTATAATGATCAAAATAACAATAAGCCACAGTTCAGGAGAAAAAAAGAAACTAGAGCCATTATCCGCAGGTTTGGCGTCCAGTAAAGTTTTTGATTTAGCTACCAAGGGTTCCCCGTTTAATTGAGCAACATCTAGTTGTTTCATTATGTAATCTGGCAAGAACATGTGTTCTTTTGGTGTAGCAACATCATCTATGACAGAACCTAGGGCTAAATCAATTCCAAAACCGGACCATGAATTTATTTTAACCTTCTGCCTTATCAACTGGCGATGTGAATATAGCTGTTGCTGGAAGTTTTTGTCAAAAACGAGCTTATCTCCGTATACTTCTTTTAGGATATCCCAAATTTTTGTAGCGCAATTGTTGTAGAAAAAATCATATTTATAATCCCTATTTTCCGGAAGGTAATTAGTTTCCAAAAAATTAAAGAGCTGTTGGCGTTCGGTAAGGTCAAGTTTTAATTCTTGACTTTTTACCCATCTATTTTCATACTCATATTCCTTAAGGAAGTAAGGAAAACTTTGCCTTGCAAGTGTATAATCCAGTTTTCCACGGGCAAACTTCATGTAAAAATTGGGCGTGGTAAAGTCAAAAGTGCCATAGTTGTATATGGCATTTATTCCTAAACTGGAATCTTCTACGCGAACGGCACTATGTCCAAATGTTGAATAAAGTTCACTACCTGGGCCACAAGTTATAACACTTATTTTGGATAGGGGAGTCAATTCAGGCGCTTGGGCCATGCCCAAAATCGAAAAGCCGAAAAGTAATAGGAGGAGTATTTTTTTCAATTGCATTTCTGTTTTTTACTGAATTTTGTTGCGCAAATATCCGAATAAATTATGGTCTGACCTGATTGATGTTAAATTGTGTTATTTTTACCGCAAATCAAATGATTTCATGAAAAAATATATTCCTAATTTCATTACGCTGTTGAACGTTTTTTGTGGATGTGTCGCTGCCGTCTTTGCAGTGTCAAACCAGCTTGAAATGGCGGCTCTATTTGTTTTTTTAGGAATCTTCTTTGATTTTTTTGATGGCCTGGCAGCAAGGGTTTTGAATGTGCAAAGTGAACTGGGTGTGCAGCTAGATTCTTTGGCCGATATGATAACGAGTGGTCTTGTTCCCGGAATTGTTATGTTCCAATTGCTTAAAATGGCCATGAGCGGCGGTTGGTACAGTGGTGATGGTGCCTCTTTTTCTTTTCTTTATTTAACGGATTTTGTTCCGTTGATCGGTTTTCTTATTACCCTAGGCTCCGCTTATAGATTGGCAAAGTTTAATATTGACGAGAATCAGGTTTCGTCTTTCGTTGGATTGCCAACGCCAGCCAATGCCTTATTAATCCTTTCTTTGGCTTTAATATTGCAATATCATGAAAACGAAGCGTTAAGCGAATTCATACTTAATCCTTGGTTTTTAATCTTTATAACCTTCTTAAGCACGTATTTGTTGAATGCTAATATTGAACTATTCGCCCTTAAATTCAAAACTTGGAGTTTTAAGGACAATGCAGTGCGTTACATTTTTCTAATTGTGAGTGTGGCGCTTCTCATAGCCTTAAGGGTCTTGGCCGTGCCGCTTATAATCGTTTTCTATGTGGCTGCCTCATTGGTATCCAACTTATCGGCAAAGAAAAACTAATGCTAGAAATCCAACTTCTTTTTACGAAGTTCAAAGTTCTGGCCTAAGTAAACTTTACGTACCATTTCATCTGCGGCCAAATCTTCTGGAATCCCCGATTTTAAGATACCGCCTTCAAACATTAGATACGATCTTTCTGTAATGGCCAAAGTTTCCTGTACGTTATGATCGGTAATAAGAATGCCAATATTTTTGTCTTTTAACTGGGCTACAATACGTTGAATATCTTCAACCGCTACAGGATCTACACCGGCAAAAGGTTCATCCAGCAGAATAAATTTTGGGTCGGTGGCCAGGGCTCGAGCTATTTCGGTACGTCTACGTTCACCACCGGAAAGTAAATCGCCTCGGCTTTTGCGAATATGGCCCAAACTAAATTCTTCAATAAGCGACTCCATTTTCATTAGTTGCTCCTTTTTGCTGAGTTTGGTAAGTTGTAGTACGCTAAGAATATTCTTTTCAATACTTAACTTCCTAAAAACAGATGCCTCTTGCGCTAAGTACCCTATTCCATTCTGGGCTCTTTTATACATAGGAAAGTTGGTAATGTCCGTGCCATCTAGATATATGTTGCCGCCATTTGGCTTAACGAGACCTACGATCATGTAGAAAGAGGTGGTTTTTCCTGCCCCGTTAGGACCAAGCAGACCAATGATTTCTCCTTGGTTTACTTCCAAAGAAATACCCTTTACAACTTTCCGGCCACGGTAGGCCTTCATTATATTTTCAGCTCTTAATTTCATCTTAGAGGTTTCGTGTTTTTTGGGTCCTGAGACCAAAATTAATGGCCATCAAAAAAATAAAGAAACGGGAAACTTTTTAAATAGCCTTACGTTTACCTTTTCTTTAACCCTTTTTCCTTTGCTTTTCTCTCTCTCTTAGCCTCGTTTTTCAACACTATTTTTGAAATGTAAATACTCACTTGGTATAATACAAGGACTGGTACGGCTACAATAATCTGACTAGCCACATCGGGAGGGGTAATTACTGCAGAAAGAATCAATACCACAACTAGGGCTATCTTTCTGTATTTTTTCATTATTTCAGGGGTAACCAAGCCTACTTTGGTCAGGAAGTAGATAATAATGGGCAGTTCAAAAAGAACCCCACAGGCTATTACCGCGGATCTTACTGTGCTAATATAGGAGTCAAGGTCAAATTCGTTTAGGACAATCTCGCTAACCTGGTATGTGCCCAAGAAGTTTATGGATAAGGGGGCTACCACATAATACCCAAAAAGTACGCCCATAAAAAAGAGAAAGGAGGCAATTAAAATAAAGCCTCTTGAATGTTTTCTTTCGTTAGGGTGAAGCCCTGGGCTAATAAACTTCCAAAGCTCATAAAGAACGTATGGGAAACCAACTATAAAACCTACCCAGATTGCCGTCCAAATATCTGCGGAGAACTGCCCGCCCATAGTACGGCTTTGTATGGTAAATGGGAGTTTTTCAGCACAGAATGCGGAATCAAACCCTAATGAAGTGGCTATATCACAGAAGAACCTGTAAGTTGGGAAATCCATTTTTGAAGGCCCAAAAATAATAGTGTCAAAGATGAAACGACTCATAACGAACGCCACTGAAGCCAATATTACTACGGCAAGGACCGATCGTATTAAATGCCATCTTAGTTCTTCTAAGTGGTCTAAAAACGACATTTCGTCTGGGGACTTCGTATTTTGCTTTGCCATTATAATATACCTTCGTTGATCAAGTTGTGCAAATGTACAACACCCATATATTTTTTACCCTCTACACCCAATAATTGTGAGATGCCTTTTTCTTGCATGAGCTCTAAGGCTTCAATTGCTAAAACATCTACCGGAATGGTCTTGGGGTTTTTACTCATTATATCTTTTGCGGTGAGTCCACTAATATTATCGTACTTGTTCAGCATGCGTCTAATATCTCCATCTGTTACAATGCCAACTAGGTCATCGCCATCAGTAACAGCGGTAACGCCCAACATCTTTTCAGAAATTTCTACTATAACCTTTTTGACCTCGGCATTAACGTCTACTTGAGGTTTTTGATTGGCTCCAACAATGTCCGTAACCCTAAGGTACAAACGTTTGCCTAACGAGCCTCCAGGGTGGTATTTTGCGAAATCCTTACTGCTGAACCCTTTCAATTTCAGTAGGCAAATAGCAAGCGCATCTCCTATGACAAGTTGGGCAGTAGTACTCGTGGTAGGTGCTAAATTGTTTGGGCAGGCTTCTTTTTCTACATAGGTGTTCAGAACAAAGTGCGCTTCTTTTGCCAAATAAGACTCGGTATTACCGGTCATGGCAATTAATTTGTTGGTTCCTCTTTTGATAAGCGGAACCAACATTTTTATTTCTGGAGTGTTACCACTATTGGAGATGCATATGACCACATCATCTTCTTGAATGGTTCCTAGGTCTCCATGAATGGCATCACCTGCATGCATGAAAATGGCGGGTGTACCGGTAGAATTTAAGGTGGCTGTAATTTTAGAGGCAATTATGGCGCTTTTGCCGATCCCGGAAACAATAACTCTTCCTTTGGACTCAAGAATGCAATTAACCGCATCCGAGAAATCTTCGTTAAGTAAAGTGCTTAAATGGAGGATGGAAGCACTTTCGGTTTCTATCGTTTTTTTGGCTACGGCAAGAATAGATTTGCTATTGTTCAAACTATGAAAAGGGTTAAGATTCTATTGTTTTTATGTGCTTATAATCGACAAATACGCTCGTTTTGAATAAAACTATCCTAAAACCGGAATAGTTTCTAAAACTTTGTTTTATATTTAAGATTACAAAATTACATAATCTTGACGTATAGCTAATTTAATACCCTTAAATATATTTTGACTAAATTAGAGTCCCCCGCAACGAAAAGTATGATATTTCAGCAATTAAGATACAATTACCTAAAGTTTTTTACGAGATATGGCAAAAGATAATAATGTTTTGAAAAAAACTGAATTGCATGCCTCGTTAAAAAAATATTTCGGTTTTTCTGAGTTTAAAGGTCTACAGGAAGGTGTTGTAACCAGTCTTTTGGAAGGAAACAACACGTTTGCGATTATGCCTACAGGTGGCGGTAAGTCACTATGTTTTCAGCTTCCGGCTTTAATGAAGGAAGGAACGGCTATTGTGGTTTCTCCTTTAATCGCTTTAATGAAAAATCAGGTAGACGCTATTAGAGGTATTTCTTCGGAACACGGTATAGCCCATGTACTCAATTCCTCTTTGACAAAAACGGAGGTACGGCAGGTAAAACAGGATATTACGAACGGTGTAACAAAACTACTTTATGTTGCTCCGGAATCTTTAACAAAAGAGGAATATATAGAATTTCTTCAATCTGTAAACTTATCATTTGTTGCGGTAGATGAGGCGCATTGTATTTCTGAATGGGGCCATGATTTTAGACCGGAATACAGAAATTTAAGGACTATAGTAAATAGATTGGATGACGGTATTCCTATAATAGCGCTTACGGCAACAGCTACTCCAAAAGTTCAAGAAGATATTATTAAGAATCTAGGTATAACGGACGCCACTACGTTTAAAGCTTCGTTCAATAGACCCAATCTTTTCTACGAGGTACGGCCAAAAACCGCCAATGTAGATTCGGATATTATCCGTTTTGTAAAGAAAAATACAGGAAAGTCAGGCATTATCTATTGTTTGAGTAGAAAGCGCGTAGAGGAGTTAGCTCAGGTGCTTCAGGTAAACGGGGTTAGTGCTGTTCCTTATCATGCCGGTTTTGATGCAAAGACTCGGTCAAAATATCAAGATATGTTCTTGATGGAGGATGTAGATGTTGTAGTTGCTACCATTGCTTTTGGAATGGGTATAGATAAACCGGATGTACGTTTTGTAATTCACCATGACATACCTAAAAGTATTGAAAGTTACTATCAGGAAACGGGTAGGGCAGGTAGAGATGACGGTGAGGGGCATTGTCTGGCTTTTTACTCATACAAGGATATAGAGAAACTTGAAAAATTCATGTCCAATAAGCCTGTTGCAGAACAGGAAATTGGTAATGCTCTTTTGCAAGAAGTTGTCGCATATGCAGAAACCTCTATGTCGCGCAGAAAATTCATGCTCCATTATTTTGGGGAAGAATTTGATGAAATTAATGGGGATGGGGCCGATATGGATGATAATACCAGAAACCCAAAAGAAAAACAAGAGGCGAAAGAAGATGTTGTTAAACTTATTAAGGTGGTAAAGGCTACCCATGAAAAGTTTAAATCCAAAGAAATCGTACGTACTCTTTTAGGAAAGGTGAACGCTTTGATAACATCGCACAAGACCGATGAAAAGGAAGAGTTTGGTATTGGTTCCGATAAAGATAAAGAGTACTGGATGGCACTTATACGCCAGACCTTAGTTGCCGGTCTCCTTAAAAAGGAAATTGAACAATACGGAATTTTACATGTAACGGAGAAGGGAAAAGCGTATTTAAAGTCTCCTGAGTCCTTTATGATGACCGTAGACCATACGTATACGCAAGAAGGGAACGACGCCATTGTAAGTGCGGCAAAAGCAGGTGTTTCAGATGAAAAACTGCTAAAACAGTTAAAGGATTTGCGTAAAAGTCAGGCAGATAAGCTTGGTGTTCCTCCATTTGTGGTGTTTCAAGATCCATCCTTAGAGGATATGGCCATGAAATATCCTATTTCCCTAGAAGAACTTACCACCATTTACGGTGTGGGAGAAGGGAAAGCTAAAAAGTACGGAAAACCGTTTGTTTCGTTCATTGCTAGTTATGTTGAGGAAAACGAAATCATACGACCAGACGATTTGGTGGTAAAAAGTACTGGAGCAAATTCTGCTCTTAAGTTGTACATTATCCAGAATGTAGACCGAAAACTTCCATTAAGTGATATTGCATCGGCAAAGGGAATTGAGATTCCTCAACTTATTAAAGAGATGGAACAGATTGTCTTTAGCGGAACAAAATTGAATCTTGATTATTGGATCGATGAGGTGTTGGACGAAGACCAGCAAGAAGAAATTCACGATTACTTCTTGGAGGCCGAAACCGATGACTTGGAAGAAGCTATGAAAGAATTTGATGGTGACTACGAAGACGAAGAACTACGCTTATACCGGTTGAAATTTATTAGTGAAGTAGCTAATTAACTATATACATAAGCTTTATAAGAACAAGGCAGACTAGAAAGCTACATGGTATTTCTTGTCTGCCTTATTTTTTTGTGGAATTACAAAACGGCCTTTTCCAAAAGTTGAAATTTCATTGTTGTAGCATTCATAGCAGCTTTGGTTCCAATTGGAAATGTAAAGTTGTTTTCTACGTGACCAAAACTCATGCCGTACATCGCCGGAATCCCTAGTGGTTTGATTCGGTCCATGATGACTTCTTTTAAGGAAAATGAAATTGGATTGGTAGACTCGTTGCAACCGGCGCAAACGCCAAATAGAATACCTGCCGCTTTATTGAATGTCTTGCCTTCTATCAACTGAGTGAGCATTCGGTCTATACGGTAAGGAGCCTCTTCTACATCTTCAATACAGACTATGGCATCTGTAAAGTCTATTTCATCTGCAGTGCCAATTAAGGCATTAATAAGGGTTAAGCTTCCGCCAACAACTTTTCCTGTGGCACTGCCTTCCGTAATAGTATAACGCTCAAACTCCGGATTGGTGGTTAATTCAGGTTTTAGAAGTTTTATATTCTCTATTTCTAATTTTTCTTTGGGAAACATGACAACGTTTTCTAGTTGACGAATGCTGTACGGGTCGTTTAACGTAGAGCCCACGGGCCCATGAAATGTAACTAGTTCCGTTTTTTGGTGAATACCGTTAAGCAATGCGGTAATATCACTAAAACCAATAAAGGTTTTGGGGTTCCTTACGATATTTTCATAATCTATCATTTTCATGATACGGGTACAGCCATAACCACCTCTTGCACACAAGATGCCATTAATTTTGGGGTTGGAGAACATTTCGTTTAGGTCCGTTGCTCGCTCCTCATCTGTATTGCTCAAATAGCCGTGATTACCTAAAACACGGTTAGTGTGGTAGGGTTTGAAACCCATAGACCTTAAGGTCTTTTTTGCTTCTTCCAGTACTGAAGAATGAATGGCGTAACCGGGAGCTATTAAACCAATGGTATCTCCTTTTTTTAGTCTTTTAGGTTTTATTAAAACAGGTTCTTGAGAAGAAATGGGGTTAGCTCTGCTTAAATTTGGTAGTAATGCCGCTGCTGAGGCACTTACTACTGTACCTATAAATTGTCTTCTATTGGCCATATGCTCGGGTTTGATGGTATGAATTTAAACAGAATCATAAAAAAAATCGGCCATTTGGCCGATTTTATAAATAAAGTTTTGCTTAGCTTTTAAGGTGTTGAGGTACCACCATCTGCATTGGCTCTTCGTAATTGCCGTTGTATTTTTTTTATGGCGGACTCAATAGATTTTTCAGGTTCTATGATATTGTATTGGCCCCAAAAGTCAGGATCCGCAAACCCAATGGCCTCATCGCTTAAAATAATGGATGTTTTGATTCTATCCTTGGCTTTGGGAAATTCGGTGACCAAATTTTTCTTCCAGTCGGTAACGGCCATTTCACACGTCATACTGTAAACCGAATTAAAGAGGCGTTTGTCCCAATTGATTTTAAATTCTAACAGAACATTGCTGTAACTATAGTACCATTTTCCATTTTTTTCACGATAATCTACCCGATAGGCAACATCTGTGGGCCATACCTGTGCGTTTCTCGGCTTTCTGCGAACGAATAACTTTGCCGCCAAATCTTTATCCGTAATATTAAGACTGTATATGGCACTGGTAAGAATCTTGTTCTCTGCATCAATATAAAGTTTGCCTTTGTACAGAGGGTCTATGACCTGTGTACTCTGTTCAAAATTGATGACATATACTAGTTTGTCATTTACCCGCGTAGAATGGTCAAATTTAAATACATAATGGTCTAGTGTTTCCTGAGAGAAAATATATTCAGGATATTTCATGATGTCAACAAAAAGTGCATTAAAAGGGCCGCCTTGTAGCTTAAGGGCCACAGTGTCCAATTTGTCGTAGTCCGTACTTTTTCTAGCCTTGTATAGCTTTACACCATCTTTTTTAAAGGAGTTGTAGGGTGTTTTGTAAATATTTACCACAGCCTCAGAAAGGGAGACATTTTTTCTGCGTTTTTTTATAGTTTCCCTATAGAAAGCGGTCATTAACGTAGGGTCATCAAAATAATTTTCGCCTTTCTTTTTAAGTACTTCGCGTACCAGCTCTTCTGCATTTTTGGGAACCGCAATATTAACTTCGGGTAGTTCCGTAACCGAAGTATTCATTATAATTCTATTCTTCTCTTTGTTGAGCTGAGTTAAAGGTATGGTCTTGGTACTGTAACCTAAGAAAGAAACTATAACATTTGCATTGGAAACATCCTTGGGGATTTTTAAAGAGAATTCTCCTTCTGTATTGGTTATAGTGCTAATATTGGATTCCTCTATGGCCAGCGAAGCAAACACCAAGGGTTTTTTTGTTTTGGAATCAATGACTTCTCCTTTGTAAAGGTTATATTCTATTTCTTGCTCCGTGTTGTCCTGAAAGAAAGCCGAAGCCTTGTGGGGACCGATTACCATGCTCAGGAGCATGGTTAACAGTACCGCAACTGCAAGTTTTTGAGTGTTCTTTTTCTGTTTTGGTATCATGACGTTATGTTTTGAGGGCGTATTCTTTTTTCATTCTCTCTAAGTTAATGATTTTTAGTCAAATACATGTTCTAAAATCAACTTAAATTATAGTGTAGGTTTAGTCTCCAGCGAGTAACATAAATTACAGGTTTCAGCCCTATAACATAAAAACGTCTATGGAACGGACCGCTTGAAAAAAGAGGAACTTATCTAGAAGTGCGTTTTTGACGAAGAGGATACGAGTCTGTTTATTTCTTCCAATTCCGTATCTGTAAGGTGTCTCCATTTGCCGACTGGAACATCTAATTTTACGTTCATGATACGTATTCGTTTCAGCCTCTGGACGTTGTAGTCCAAATACTCGCACATACGTCTAATTTGTCTGTTCAGACCTTGGGTAAGTATAATCTTGAATTCATATTTGCCAATCTGCTCTACCTTGCATTTTCGTGTTACGGTATCTAAAATAGGCACGCCATTTTGCATTCGCTCTATAAAATCAGAAGTAATGGCCCGGTCTACGGTTACCAGATATTCTTTTTCATGATGGTTTCGGGCACGAAGAATTTTGTTTACAATGTCTCCATCGTTGGTCAAAAAGATAAGACCTTCACTAGGTTTATCCAATCTGCCAATAGGAAAAATACGTTTAGGATAATTAATATAGTCAATTATATTATCCTTTTCAACTCTAGTATCTGTAGTGCAGACAATACCAATAGGTTTGTTAAAGGCAATATAAACGGGTTTCTCCTGGGGTTCCGAAATTAATTTGCCATCTACTCTCACCTCGTCTCCTTCGGTAATTTTTGTGCCAATTTCCGGTACTTTTCCGTTAATGGTGACCCTGCCTTGGTCTATGAGTTTATCCGCTGCACGACGCGAGCAATAGCCAACTTCACTTAGGTATTTGTTAATTCGGGTCTGTTTGGGTTCTTGCACGCTTTTCTCTTTTAGAAATGCAAATTTACAGGATTCTAAAATGGTATGCTAACAAGTTTTTTTTGATGCGAAGTTTATACGGGTTCTTTTTAACGCTTCGCCATCATCCGTAAGGTAAACCAACCTAAAACCACTATTATGGTTCCCATAATTAACCATAACCATAGTTTGTTTTCAAAAAGAGGACTTTTTGAAGCTTGTTTTGGCTTTTTGATTTTATGGATATCCCCTAAGTTTAAAGTAGGTGCATGCGGTGGAATGGAATGTGTTATCTGCTGAATATCATATTTGGGGCTATGCGCATTTTTGTTGCCGTAGACCAAGTAATAATCCGCCTCGGTAGAAAAACGGGCCAATAATGTATGTGCATACCCTTTTGCGATTGCGGATTCTATCTCCAATGCTTCATTATCGTTGTTCTGAATGGTGATTCTTAGCTTTTCCGCTAGCGTACTGGCAAATTTAAAACCTGTGGTATCTACAGATGCTAGAGTTCCGTTAAACAAGTTTCTGTAAGTATATTTTATGCCTTTCTCGGTTTGAATACTATCGGATATATATTGAAGTTTCACAGAACGGTAGTAATCTATTTTGTCCGCTACTTTTAGTTTTAGAAAACTAATGGGCAATCTTTGGTTCAAATCTATATCTATGATGGTCTCCTTACCTTTTTGGTCTATATTCATAAAAGTAATAGGGTAGGTGTTGTATAAAGCATCTACGGAACCGTCCAAACTTATTATGGCCTTTTGTAGTTTGGGGTTTTCATCACTTTTGACCAATAGCCGATAATATTTGTACTTGGATTCGGGAAAAGTCAAGGTACTGTATGTATAACTGGTCTGGTTGTTTTGGATGGATAAAATACGATAATCATCCAAGATTTTAAACCACTCGTTTTGGGTTTGACTTCCTTCTAGAACAATATGCCAGTTAAAATTGGTTTCTTTAAATTTTAAATCAATTTTATTGATAGCCTCCGTAGTAGGAACTTCATAGGTAAAGTAATACCCAATTTTGGTAGACGCCGTATTAAGCGGTTTAAAGGCGATTTCTTTTTTGTTGTTTTTTTCGGAAGTAACCTTTAGCATATAGGGAGCTTCTATGGTGTCCGTCTCGGTAACGCCATAAATACGAATATCGGAAAGGTCATCTTTGGTGTTGTGAAATACGTGATTGGGTAAAGCAATTGTTTGCCATTCTTTTGAAATACCGTTTAGTTCTTGTTGGTATTCATACGTAGAAAGCTGCCCGAAAGCCATAGTACAAGACCACAATCCAAAGAAAAAAAGAATTTTATTTTTCAGGTTCATCCGAAATAACATTTTTGTATTTATTGTAGAGAAATGAGATGATTAGTAACAGTACACCTAACGAAACAAAAACAATGGTCTTAGAGATGGTATTAAGTGATGCTATGTCATAGAGAAACAATTTGGCCAATGTAACGCCAAATAGAGAAATGGCGCCAATGCGCAGGTACTTTCGCTGCTTATTGATTCCAAGTGCAATAAGGAACAGTGCATATACGCCCCAGAGAATACTTAAAGCTAATTTGTAGGATTGGTCGGAGCCAGCAAGGTCCATCCAATTTAACAGTTCGCTACTAAGGATCCAAAGGATTGAAATATGAGTTATTATTTCAAATGGTATTTTTAGATTGATATTCATAAAAGTACGTTTAGAGAGTTTTATGAGGGCAATCCATAAAAGCGCAAAAAATGCAAATGATATATAACGTAGGGCAATGTTCATTACACCAATTTCGTAATATTCAGAAAGTGCACGTTCTATATAGCTTTCGCGTAGTTCACTTAGTAAATACAATCCTGCAGTTAGAAAAAATAGACTAGCGGCTACACCCGTAATCAAAGTGCTTAGGCCCAATATTCTATTTTTAATTTTTTTGATGTTCACAAAGGCAAGGATGCTTAGGAATAAAAAAGTGTAATTAAAAAGCCAAATACTACTAAAGTCGTCTAAGTCATAATTGTACTCACTGTAACTATACGTATCATCTGGTTTTAGTTCTATTTCCGATGCTGCAAACATGGAGTTCCAATACTGTTCTATTTCTAGAAAAAGGGACATATAAGAAACGAACAATAAAATAATTGGTATAACAAATGACATGACCAATGGTAGCTTGGAAGCAGGTTTTTCATTTGGTGTAATTCTGTGTTTTTGATTTATCCAATTAATGAAACCAAAAGCAACAAGAAATAGCATTGAGGTTAAAAAGTAGCTATTGAAAATAGGGGTTATATCCGTTTTTGAAAAGTAATTGCTATAGCCAGCGCCCCAATCTTCGGTAAGACTAAGAAGAGCCAAAAACATAAGCGGGTAGGAGAGGTACTCATAAAACGAAACCTTCTTGGTCCGGCCAATATAGAATAACAATGCGGCCTGTAATGTCCATAACAAGGTAACCCAATTACCATCTAATTGAACGGGTATGGCAATTGTAATGAATACAAGAACAAGCCCCGCAACTAAATGAAAGAGGTTACGGTCTGCCAGTTTTTTCTTGAAGAGTATGGCACTTACTATAAAGTGTACAAGAGCGTTTGTTAATGTAAAAACTCCAAGGAGGTCCTTACCGGTTTCGTGGTTGGATAAAAGACTATATCCCAGACCATAGAAAATAAATGAATTTAAGAGCAGTAATACAATATCGCTCTTTAGGAATTTTTCTTTTTTAATTACTTTATACGCTAAAAACGTAGCATAAAATATAGCGAAGAAAACGGTTAAATATATGAATGCCATTGAAAAATGATCTTCTGTTGTGTAGGAGAAAATCATCCATGAGCTATAAATAAGATAGGTAAATGAAAAGGCGGAATAGAAAAGAAGCTTCCAATATTTTTTTAAGGAAATGACCAGAATTCCTATGTTAATGCAGGCCATATAGGCGAATAACGTAGCGGCGCTTCCAGAATCGTTACTGAGTAAAAATGGTACGGCATAAGCGCCAACGAGTCCAATATGGGCAATAACTTGTTTGTTATAATTTAGGGCCGCAACAACCCCAAAAATGGTAAAAATAAGCATTAAAGCAAACGCCATTAATTGCGGAAACAAGCCATAAAAATTGTAAGCGGCAAAGGTTATGAAATAAAGAATGGTCAAGGCGCCGCTTACTAGTACGGCACTATAATTTTCATATTTGGCCTTTAACTTTATTCCAAAGCCTATAAGACCTAATCCTGCTAAATAGCCTAGTATGATTCGGGTAAGCGGACTTATTAATTCATTTTCTATGGAATATTTAGCGCCAATGGCTACACCAATTACGGTTATAGCAATACCAATTTTATTGATGAGGTTTTCTCCTATAAACTTCTCAAGATTGGATTTGCCTTTTGGCTTTTTTATTTTTTTTGGAACCTCTGGACGGGCAATAGGAGGTTCAATAACGGGTTCAGCCGTTTCCTGAATTATTTGTTGTTCAGTATTTGTAGGTTCTGGAACCGCGCTAGCTTCCTGGACGGGTTCGGGAATTACTTGTTCTGTGGCCAGTTGGTCAGGACGCAGTTTTTTTAGGTCTTCAATTTCTTGGTAAAGTGCCATCAGTTCCTTGGCAAAACCCTCTTGTTTACTTAAAAGTAGTTCAAGTTTTTGGTTTAACTGATCAATTCGGTCTTGGTGATTGGACATGTTGTGGTTCCTTTTTGTTGTCCCAATAGAAAATATAAAGCAACAGGACTAACCTATATAACGGAAGATGAAATGATTTATTGATAGGAAGCTAAGATATAAGAGGATATGAGTCCTAATTTAGAACCGGGAAACGACTACCTGGATACCGGGTAGCGATTTACTGCTTTCTGTTCAGTTCAAAACTATAAAGTTGCCTACCTAGCTCGGCTAGAAACGGAATGCCAATAGCATCATATTCATAAGTATTGTCGTTAAAGACCCCATTTGAATTGACCAATACGGTGGCGGTAATCATAAATTCCACATTGTTAATAGTATCCTTAATGTAAGCGCAGTCGGTTAAAGTGCCATAAGCAAAACCCACCTTGTTGTAGATTTCAATGTGGTCCGGAATGTTTTCTTTGGTATCTCCATACATGAAAAACTTACAATATCCATCATAGAAGTCCGTGGCGTTGTAACCCGCATTTCTTGGCACGGTGCGCATAGCGGTCATTAAGAAGTGG
Organism: Zobellia sp. B3R18; assembly: GCF_018860715.1. Classification (NCBI taxonomy): domain Bacteria; kingdom Pseudomonadati; phylum Bacteroidota; class Flavobacteriia; order Flavobacteriales; family Flavobacteriaceae; genus Zobellia; species Zobellia sp. B3R18. The sequence continues at coordinate 222,438 of NZ_JAHKQG010000010.1, forward strand.
TGTTGTTTGTCGCTCAAATTAAAACGTTCGTTCTTGTCAAATTTTTCGGGAAAAATGATTCGCTTTAAAAGAGAACTTTGAGCTTCAATGGGGTAATAATTCTTTAAGCTGAAATCAAATGGTTCAACCATAAGGGAATCGTCTTCGTAAAAACCTGTTCCCTTTTTTATATGATTTATTTCTAGAGCTTTGGGAAATGTGTTAATGGTGGAGGGCAGCATATACGTAGTGCTGTCGTTCTCATAAACAATTAATGGTTTTGTGGCGGTATTTTCTTCTCCATTGCCCAGTCTTTGCCATATACGAACAGGAGAAACACCTTTTCTTTTAAGAATTGCATTAATAGAATCCTGCCCTAAAAATTCAATCAACCTGTTATTTGCATCGTTATCGCTTACTGCGAATATTTGTGAGATAGCTTCTGAAAAAGTCGTTTCCACAGAATCGCCTTCAACGTAAAAACGCGTATCAAAATCAAGAGAATCCATTTGGTTCAATTGCTCAAGGGCCACTACTGCCGTTGGGAATTTTACAGTGCTGGCAGGGTAGAAGTAGTTATTTGAATCTACTTGAAAATCAAAATCATCAAAGTAAACTTGGTTCCCTTTTCTATTGATTTGAGTATACCGTATCTGAACTTCATGCTCGTTTAGGTGGTCCATTACTCGCCGTATTTTTGGAGAGTCGGAGTTTAGTATTGCCATTAGCGGGTCTCCTACTTTTTCTTCCTTTTTGGATGCACAGGAAAAAAGGAGTACGAGACTTAGGGTTATAAAGGCAAGCTTATTGTACATGAGCTTCAATACATTTTATAATACTTGGTGTTACGACCTAGTTCTGGGCCGGTTCAACATACACTTCTCCTCTATGGGGTTTAAGGGCATCTCTAACGGATATCATTTCGGTCTCATCTACCACCATAAAGGCTATACTGTGCATTTCGTTAAAATCCTGGGAACCACTAATATTAAGATTGGTTTTTTCTAGGGCAATAAACTCCTTTAAATGAATAACATGATGTTCTGCAGTTTTTTGTGCGGCTGGACCTCTAAAATCCCATATCAATTTTATTTTTCTACTCATAAAATTTGTATTCTATCTACTGTGGATGATTAACCGGAATCCTCAATTTAAGTTTTTCACTATAATTCGGGACTAATTTTTTAAACTAATTAAAGCTACGAAAGGGTAAAAGTAATATGGTTGCAACTAACAATAGTCTTTCATTCAAGTAAATTTATATAAACAAAGTGAAATGTGTAGGTATAGGATTACAACTGAAATTAAAAAGTCTGTTAAGAGCCTAGTGGTCTATTGCCTACCGTAACGGAATTGCTATTTTTGCCCCATGAGATTAAAAATAACACCATTGCGCTATCTGGTTCGTTGTTGGGCCGTTATGGCAACTTTATCCCTTTTAGTGGGCTGCGGTTCTTTTTTGGCGAAAGACGAACCTGGATATTTAGCACGTGTTGGTGAAAACTATTTATATCGCGAAGATGTGGCCAAATTGTTGGCCAAAGGTATTTCTAAGGAAGATAGTGCTTCGTTCGTAACCAACTATATTAACAATTGGGCTTCTAAACAGTTGTTGCTGGAAAAGGCAAAAATTAACCTTCCCGAAGAGAAACTAGCGGCATACGATGTTCTGGTTTCGGATTACCGTACGGATTTGTATACCAGAGCGTATAAAGAAGCATTGGTGCAACAAGATGGAGATACTGTAATAAGCGCTTCTCAATTGAACGGATTCTATGAGCGGGAGAAGGAAAATTTCAAATTGAAGGAAAAAATTGTGAAACTTAGGTTTGTAGAGTTACCTACTCAATTTTTGAATAAGGACGATGTGATAAGTAAACTAAAACGTTTTAAAAAGGACGATATTAGTTATTTGGATTCTATTGGGGTACAGTTCAAGAAATTAAACTTTAACGATTCTATATGGGTAAGTGCCACTAGAATTATTGAGGAAATACCACCACTTACCTTTGAAAATGCCGATAAACACCTAAAAAAATCACAATTTTTTGAGTTGGAGGATGCAAACGGGGTATATTTGGCAAAGGTTACCGATGTTCTAGATGTTAATGACGTCGCTCCACTATCTTTTATTGAACCTACCATTAAGCAGGTTTTGCTAAGTAGAAGAAAACTCGATTATTTACGAAAACTGGAAACAGAAATTATAGATGAGGCTATTAAAGAAAAAGAATTTGAAGTTTACGAGCAAGGTGAATAAGTATATTGCCATTTTGGGTTGCTTCTTGATCGCGGGAAGTGCTATTGCTCAAGAAACTGAAGAAGTTACCGAAAGTCAAGAAGAAGTTACAGAACCAGCTATGGATGCTGAGGCTAGTGCGGAAATGGATTCGGTTAAGCCTACAAACTTCAAAAAAATTAAGCTAGATGGTATTTCTGCAGTTGTAGGGGACTATGTTATCTTAGAATCGGATATAGAAAAAACCCTTATTGATTTAAAAAGCCAAGGAGTTTCAACTGCGGATGTTACCCGTTGCGGACTTTTAGGTAAATTAATGGAAGACCGTTTATATGCCCACCAGGCCGTGCAGGATAGTCTTTTGGTTTCGGATGATGAAATTGCGGCTACTACCGATCGTCAGATTCAGTCTTTCGTGCAACAGACAGGCTCTATGGAGAAACTGTTGAAGTTCTACAAAAAAGAAGATGAGGCCAGTTTACGTGAGGATATCAATAAAATTAATAAACTGAGAATGCTTTCCGAAAAGATGCAATCCAGTATTGTTGAGAAAATTGAAATTACACCAGAAGAGGTTCGTCAGTTTTTTAATAAAATTCCGGAAGATGAACGTCCTGTTTTTGGTGCGGAAATGGAAATAGCACAAATCGTGAAATCTCCAAAACCTACAGAAAAGGAAGTTCAGGATGTCTTGGATAAACTTAACGAGATTAAGGCAGATGTAGAGGATAACGATGCAAGCTTTAGCGTAAAGGCTATTTTATATTCGCAAGATCCAGGTTCAAAGTCAAAAGGTGGTTTTTATAGTATAACCAAGGATACAGGGTTTGATAAGACGTTTAAGGATGTAGCTTTTAGTTTGGCGGAAGGCGAGGTTTCTGAACCTTTTGAGACTCAATTTGGATATCATATTATTTATATTGAGAAAATTAGAGGTCAAGAATTGGACTTGCGTCATATTTTGGTGCAACCTAAAATATCTCAAACCGCTTTGGATGAGGTAAAGCAGGAGTTAGATACTATTCGTAAGCATATTATGGAAGGTAAATATACCTTTGCTCAGGCAGCCCTTAATTTTTCGGATGAAAAAGAAACGAAGTTTGATGGTGGTCTTTTAAGAAACCCTACCAATTTTGATTCTAGGTTTGAGTTAACAAAAATGGATCCAACATTGTACAACCAAGTACGGAACCTTAAGGATGATGAAATTTCATATCCTTTATTGGAGGAAGATCCAAGAGGTGGCGGTCCTAAATATAAAATCTTAAAGGTTACCAACCGTTATGATGAGCATGTAGCCGATTTTTCTAAGGATTACATTAAGATCCAACAGTTGGCTAAAACTGAAAAGCAGTACAAAGCCATTAAAAAATGGATGGACGAGCATATAGAGGATACCTATATTAGCGTAAACGAAGACAACAGAGACTGCGATTTTGCCAATAACTGGGTAAAGGAATAAATGCATGTCAGACGTTCAGGCAATCAACAATCTTGTAGAAAAACATCAGGCGCTTAAAAAGGAAATTGCCAAGGTCATTGTAGGCCAAGATGTGGTAATAGACCAAATTCTTTTGAGTATTTATACCGGTGGACACTCTTTGTTGATCGGGGTGCCCGGATTGGCAAAAACGTTAATGGTGAATACCATAGCCCAGACATTGGGGTTGGATTTTAAACGTATTCAATTTACTCCTGATTTAATGCCAAGTGATATTCTTGGTAGTGAGGTCTTGGACCAAAACAGAAACTTTAAGTTTATAAAGGGGCCAATCTTCGCAAATATTATTTTGGCGGATGAGATTAACAGAACACCTCCAAAGACGCAAGCAGCCCTATTGGAAGCCATGCAGGAACGTTCCGTAACCATTGCAGGTCAGCAGCATAAATTAGAGCTTCCTTATTTTGTGCTGGCCACCCAAAACCCTATTGAACAGGAAGGTACATACCCGCTTCCAGAAGCGCAGTTAGACCGTTTCATGTTCGCTATTGAGTTAAAGTACCCTTCCGTTGAGGAAGAAATAGAGGTTGTTAAAAGTACTACTTCGGACCGGTCAGTAAATATCAAGGCATTATTTAACACACGGGAAATAATTGATGTGCAGCAATTGGTGCGTCGTATACCCGTTCCGGACAATGTGGTGGAGTATGCCGTTAAATTGGTGAATTCAACCCGTCCAAATTTGGATACGGCAAGTGATTATGTTAAGCAATATATAGATTGGGGAGCAGGACCAAGAGCTTCGCAGAATCTTGTTTTAGCAGCAAAAGCTCATGCGGCTGTTAACGGTAAGTTTTCACCGGATGCCGAAGATGTCCAAGCTGTAGCCACCGGTATTTTAAGACATAGACTTATTAAAAACTACAAAGCAGAGGCCGAGGGTATTTCCGAAGAAACCATTATTGGTAAATTACTCTAGTTAAAAATTAACATATCTGCTGTAAATTTGCAGGTTTTCTGCCTTTAATGCCTTCGTTAGTGTAACCGAAAGGCAATCTACTGATCAATTTCTAAAAAAGGTGTGAATCCTAAGGTAAAAGTTTTATTTACGCTTCTTATTTTCTTAATTTTACGGGATTACAATAACTTAAACAAATTAGATAATGGCATTTGATATTGATATGATCAAAGGGGTGTACGCCAATATGGCCGAACGTGTTGAAAAAGCGCGTGAAATTGTCGGCAAACCGCTTACCCTTTCAGAGAAAATTTTATATTCCCATTTATGGGACGGTAACCCTAGCAAAGCATTTACAAGGGGAAAAGACTATGTGGATTTTGCTCCAGATCGTATCGCTTGTCAAGATGCTACTGCGCAGATGGCCCTTTTGCAATTTATGCAGGCCGGAAAGCCAAAGGTAGCAGTACCAACTACAGTACACTGTGATCACCTTATACAGGCTAAAAACGGTGCTACGGCAGATTTAAAATCTGCAAATACAACCAGTGCCGAGGTATTTGATTTCTTGGAGTCTGTTTCCAATAAATATGGAATCGGTTTCTGGAAACCAGGTGCAGGTATTATTCACCAAGTTGTTTTGGAAAACTACGCATTTCCAGGTGGAATGATGATTGGTACGGATTCGCATACGGTTAACGCAGGTGGTCTAGGTATGGTAGCTATTGGTGTTGGTGGTGCAGATGCTGTTGATGTAATGGCAGGTATGGCCTGGGAACTTAAGTTTCCAAAATTGATCGGAGTAAAATTAACAGGTAACATTTCTGGTTGGACAGCTCCAAAGGATGTTATCTTAAAAGTAGCCGAAATACTTACCGTTAAAGGAGGTACCGGTGCTATTGTAGAATACTTTGGAGAAGGGGCCAAGAACCTTTCTTGTACTGGTAAAGGTACTATCTGTAACATGGGGGCTGAAATAGGGGCTACAACTTCTACTTTTGGATATGATGAGTCTATGGAGCGTTATTTACGCGCTACGGATAGAGCGGATGTTGCCGATGCAGCAAATGCGGTTAAGGAACATTTAACTGCCGATGCAGAGGTTTATGCAAATCCAGAACAATATTTTGATGAGGTTATAGAAATCAACTTATCGGAATTAACACCATTGTTGAATGGACCTTTTACTCCGGATTTATCTACAGGAGTAGGAACCGATATGACTAAAAAAGCAACTGAAAACGATTGGCCACTTCAAGTAGAGTGGGGATTGATCGGTTCATGTACCAACTCTTCCTATGAAGATTTATCAAGAGCTTCTTCAATTGCACAGCAAGCCTTGGATAAAGGAATAAAAATGAAGTCGGAATTAGGTATTAACCCTGGTTCTGAGCAAGTTCGTTATACTGCTGATAGAGACGGTATCTTACAGGTTTTTGAAAAATTGGATGCTAAAATCTTTACAAATGCTTGTGGACCATGTATCGGTCAATGGGCAAGATATAACGATCCAAAAAATGCACCTAAAAACAGTATAGTTCATTCGTTTAACCGAAACTTTGCTAAGCGTGCAGATGGTAATCCAAATACGCATGCCTTTGTTGCATCACCTGAAATTACGGCTGCAATAGCTATTTCCGGTCGTTTGGATTTTAACCCTATCACGGATACTTTGATCAATGAAAATGGTGAGGAAGTTAAATTTGACGAGCCAACAGGATGGGAGTTGCCACCAAAAGGATTTGCTGTTGAGGATGCAGGATTCTTAGCGCCAGATGAAGATGGTTCCGGTGTAGAGGTTATTGTTGCTCCGGATTCTGAAAGATTACAGTTATTAGAACCTTTTACACCAATTAAGGACGAAAGCCTTATGGGTGCTAAGCTTTTAATCAAAGCATTCGGAAAGTGTACAACGGATCATATTTCTATGGCAGGACCATGGTTACGTTTCCGTGGACATTTAGATAATATTTCCAATAACTGTTTAATAGGCGCTGTAAATGCATTTGGCCATAAAACAAATATGGTTAAAAACCAGTTAACAGGAGAATACGGAGGTGTTCCCGATACAGCACGAGCTTATAAAGCGGCAGGAGTTAGATCGGTGGTAGTAGGTGACCACAACTACGGTGAAGGTTCTTCTCGTGAGCATGCGGCTATGGAGCCAAGACATTTAGGTGTTGCAGCTGTAATCGTAAAATCTTTTGCGCGTATCCACGAAACAAACCTTAAAAAACAAGGTATGTTAGGATTGACTTTTGCCAACGAGGCAGATTACGATCTAGTACAGGAAGATGATACATTCAACTTTATAGATATTGCCGAGTTTGCACCGGACAAGCAATTAACTTTAGAGTTGGTACATGCAGATGGTAGCAAAGATGTAATCAAATTGAACCATACGTACAATCAACCTCAAATAGATTGGTACAGAGAAGGTTCTGCATTGAACGTTATCAAAAAGGAAAATGCAGCCTAATTCCTATTGAAATAGTATATTAAAACTCCCGTTAATTAACGGGAGTTTTTTAGTTTTATAACTATCCAACATTTTTTATGAAAAGAAAAACTTTCTTTACACTCATTATCATGGTCTTTGTGCTTTCTTTCTTTGTTACACCTGTGGGATATTGGGGAAAGGTTTGGCTTATGCGCTTGTTTGCTTCTCCCCCCGAAATTATAGCTGTAGATGATAGGAAAAAAATAGATGGGTACGATTGGAAACTTAAGGATGCCAACTGGGATTTCTTTAACCTGAATGAATCCAAAGGAAAGGTTTTGTTTATTCATTTCTGGGCTTCCTGGAATACGCCAAGTGCAGCAGAACTAAACGGTATTCAAACATTATATGATGCTTACTCGGATGGAGTTGATTTTTATATCGTTACAAATGAAGAACGTGAGCCGGTAGAAGAGTTCATGGCTAAGAATAAATATACATTTCCTGTAACCTACAGAATTGTGGGAGAGGGGGCTCCTTTTGAGATACCAAAGATACAAGGGACCTATATCATTGATGATAATGGAGAAATTATAGTTAACTCTCAGGAAACTCATGATTGGGATAGCGCTACAGTAACCCAACTATTAGATTCAATAACGGATAAATCTTGAAGATATCGTTCAAATATATATTTCTTGGGCTACTCCTTATAATTATTTGTGTCCTATTTACGCCTATAGGGCCTAAACTTAGAGCTTATGTGGGAAGAATTGTTTCATATAGTTCAGTAAAACTGAAAGCCGAAAAGACGATTCCTGAAAGTACATATAGTTGGGAAGTAAAAGACTTGGATGGAAAGGCATACCTTTTCCAAAACACTAAAGGGAAAATCGTTTTCATTAATCTTTGGGCCACATGGTGTAAGCCATGTTTAGAAGAATTGCCCAGTATTCAAGCTTTATATGAAGATTACCAAGATAAGGTAGACTTTTTGCTCGTTAGTAAAGAAGAGTCTAAGAGGGTCAATACATTTGTTTCCAAGAAATCTTATCAACTGCCTTTCTATTTGGCTGAAGGTCAGATACCTCAAATATTTAAATCTGCGACCTTACCAACAACCTATATTATAAATAAGCAGGGTAAAGTGGTTAGAGCGGAAAACGGTACAGTTAATTGGAATAGCGAAGAAATTAGACAGTTTCTTGATCAACTTTTAATGGAGTAGCAGATTATGACCTGTTCTTGAAATACTTAAAGGGAACGATTAGCATACCAAAACATTCCCCATCTTTTTTACCTAAGTGTTTATGATGCATTTTGTGAGCTCTGCGTACACCCTTGGCATACCAGTGGTTCGCATTTCTAAATAGTTTAAACCGTTGGTGAATAAAAATGTCGTGGACTAGAAAATAAGCTATGCCATAAACCAATATACCAAAGCCTAAGGGCCAACCGTACCAAAAAGATGTCTCTGCACCTAAGTAAAAGAGTACGATGCTTACGATGGCGTAAAAAACAAAAAAAGCATCATTTCTTTCAAACCATGAATCGTGGTCTTTTTTATGATGATCGCGGTGTAAATTCCAAAGAAAGCCATGCATAATATATTTATGGGTAAACCATGCCATAAATTCCATAAAGGAAAATGTGCCAACAAATAGGAGTATCCAAATAATCACTTTCATTTAAACCAAGTTCAATTTATAATTCACGTACGATTTGGCCAATACACCAAACTTCTCGTAGTTGGGAACACGAATACGCACTTTTCTAATCTCCAAAGAGGGTGTACGCTGTAGTTTTTTCAGTAATCTATAATAATACTTATAGGCTGTGTAGACGCCAAATTTGGCTTCATTAGGTAACTGAAGAATACCTGAGTAGGCCAGTTCAAAATCTGCTTTAATTTCATTTACGATTCTTGTTTTTGATTCTTCGTCCAACATAGCTAAATCCGTATTTGGAAAATAGCTTCGGTTTAAATCTTCAAAATCGCTTTTTAAATCTCTGAGAAAGTTCACCTTTTGAAAAGCGGAACCTAATGCCATAGCTGTCTCCTTTAGATTGTTGTATTTCTCCATATCGCCTTTTACAAAGACCTTTAAACACATGAGTCCCACTACATCTGCAGAGCCATAAATATACGCTTTGTACTCCTCATCTGTCCTATAGACATTCTTGTAGAGATCCATTCGCATACTCTTCATAAATGCTGCAACCAGTTCGTAAGGCAAGTCATATTTGTGATAGGTATGCTGAAATGAGTTGAGAATAGGATTAAGGCTTATTTTTTGTTCCAAAGCATCCTTTAGGCTTGCCTCAAACTGATTAAAAAGTTTTTCCTTGTTGTATTGATCAAACGTATCAACAATTTCGTCCGCAAAACGCACAAAGCCATATATGTTATAAATATCCGCTCTAATGGTAGGGGATAACATTTTGGTAGCCAATGTGAACGAGGTGCTGTAGGACTCTGTCACAATCTGACTACACTGGTAAGAAACTTTATCAAATAGGGCTTTCATAGTATTGGCTTTTAGACGTTCTTATTGATTAATTCGGATACGAGTTTGCCCGATATTAAAGCCGGAGGAACGCCAGGACCTGGAACGGTCAACTGGCCGGTAAAATATAGGTTTTTTACTTTTTTACTTTTTAGACTAGGTCTCAGAAAAGCTGTTTGACTGAGAGTATTGGCCATGCCGTAAGCATTTCCCTTATAGGAATTATATTGCTCAACAAAGTCATTTACACAAAAAGACTCTTTAAAGATAATGTTATTTTTTACGCTTTGGTCTGTTCGTTTTTCAAATCTATCTAAAATGATATCAAAATATTGCTCACGTAATTCAGGTGTGTCAGTTAAATTAGGGGCAATTGGTATAAGGAAAAATCCTGTTTCGCAACTCTTAGGAGCCATGCTCAAGTCTGTTACCGATGGGAAATTAGCATAGAACAAAGGGGCTTTGGGCCAACTTGGGTTATCGTAAATTTCCTGTGCATGACGTTCAAAATCGGTATCAAAGAATAGATTGTGGTGGTTTATGTTTTCTAGCTTCTTGTTGAAACCTATGTAGAACAATAATGAAGATGGAGCAAAAGTTTTCTTGTTCCAGTAGGCTTCTGAATATTGCCTGTGTTCGGGGTCTAACAAAGTTTCGGAATGATGATAGTCGGCTCCACTTAAAATTACATCGGCAGAAATATCTTTTCCGTTAATTGTAGCTCCAACGGCAATATTATTAACCACCTTTATTTTTTCTGCTGCTGCATCGGTACATATTTCTACGCCCAATTCTTCCGCTAGGTCATTCATGGCTTTAACCACCTGGTACATACCACCTTTTGGATGCCACGTTCCTAAACCAAAATCGGCATAGTTCATAAAGTTGTAGAAAGAAGGTGTACGATTGGGTTTAGCCCCTAGAAAAAGCACTGGAAACTCTAATGTAGAAACCAATTTAGGGTTCTTAAATTTTTTACGAACTTCTCCGCTAATCGTTTTAAAAAACTGATCTACTCTTAAGGCCGTCTCAGGGGTAATGAGCTCTAAAGGTGATAGACCTGGCCGTAACACAACTTTATTTATGGCTATATCATAGTTCTTCTCTGCCTTTGCAATGAAATCCTTTAGGTGATTAGCACTTCCAGGTTCAATACGTTCAAATTCTTTGCAAATATCATCCATGCAATCACCAACGGTGATATTGTCGTCCGTAAAAAATATTTTATAAGCAGGATTTAATTTATCTAGCTGATAAAAATCTGCTGTTTTCTTTCCAAAGTCATTGAAGAACGAGTCAAAAATGTCCGGCATCCAGTACCAACTGGGCCCCATATCAAAAGTGAATCCGTCTCTGACCAGTTGTCTGGCCCTACCACCTACGGTTTTGTTCTTCTCATATATGGTTACATCATGACCTGCTTGTGCCAAGTAGCATGAGGCCGATAGTGAAGAGAAACCTGAACCGATTATGGCAATCTTTTTTTTCATTATTAGAGTAGATTCATTTTAAAGCTGTTCAATAATTTTATCCATTGAATTAAAAATCTCTACGGTACCGGGTAAACTTTTTGAATCAATATGCTGGGTTTGGTGACCTAGTAACCAGAGCTTTTTATTTGAATAGTTTGATGCGAGTTTGTCAAATTGATAAACATAGTCGTTTATTTTGTCCTTGGTAGGTGAAACTGTAAAATAAGACACAAATGTTGTGTTTGAAAAGGTCTTCATTATTTCTTCTAGGTTCTCTAAGGGAACGGTTTGACCCAGGTAGACAGATTTGTACCCGTGCAGGGCAAATTCATAGTTAAGATAGAGCAATCCTAATTCATGAATTTCATTTTCCGGTAAATAGGCTACAAAAGTTGTGCTATTGTTGCTAGCGTCCCTTTCTTGAAGTTCTTGGCTGTTGATAAGAATTTTTTGTTTAATAAGGTTAGATACAAAATGCTCGTGAGCAGGACAAATGGTATCTGTTTGCCATAAAAGACCCAATTCGTTCAGGAGTGGTATAAAAACTTCTTTAAACACTTCAGAAAACGATTTTTCAAAAAGAAGAGTTCTATAGGTTTGGTTAAAGAGCTGTTGATCAAAATTGATCATAGCAAGTTTAAACTCATTAATAACATTACTCTTATCATTTTTAGAGGTTAACTCCGTAACCAACTTTGGAATCTTTCTCTCATCCAATTTGGCAATTTTTGATATTTTATGACCATAATTATAAAGTAGAGTGATGTTTAGAAGTTTTTGCAGGCTTTCTAGGCTATACCTTCTAATGTTAGTATCTGTTCGCTCCGGAGAAAGCAAGTTGTATCTTTTTTCCCATATTCTAATGGTATGAGCTTTTATTCCAGAGAGGTTCTCAAGATCCCGTATTGTGAAGGTTTTTTTTAAAGTGTTCATTCTTTTTGTAAAAATGTTAAACGAAATTACGTTTTTTTTCCCAAGATGCTCACTTGAAGTGTGCTCTTTCGCGGAAAAAATTGATTAGATAAGGAGAAGATAAGAAATATAGATAGAAAAAAACCATCAATGAATCTCATTGATGGTTTAATGTGCGCACGAGAAGACTCGAACTTCCACGGCCTAGTGGCCACCAGCCCCTCAAGCTGGCGCGTCTACCAATTCCGCCACGTGCGCATGAGGGTTTGTCAAAAACTTTGCAAAGATAGAATAACTTTCTAATTAAATTTTAATAAAAGTAAAGATAGTGGGATGTTTTATAATTGCTTGACCTGAGCATCAGAAGTAAACATTTCGTTAGTTTTAAGTATCATAAGGGTTCGTAAAGCTAGCCATTGATTGCTTAAAGGGCCTGCTTTTAGTTTTGAACGAATTTTATTTTCTATTGATTTAGGTAAATAAGCAATAATGAGCCTTCTCATTTTTCTTCTTGCAGACTGTGTTCTCTGATCCTTATTATAATTCTTTACTAATTTTTCAATAAAGGCTTCAGGAAAAATTCCTAGCTCTTTTTTCTGTTCCAATGATTCACAAATATAAGACTGTACTTCAGGAAGATTTAGAATTTGCCCAACCTCTTGAACGGCTTCTCTTTTTGCAAAAGGAATTTCGGGAAACATTTCAGAAACAATTGACCTCCATATCTTTTTATTTGTTCTTAGTTCAATTGGCACCTGTTGAATTGATGAAACAATCTTTTGACTGAGTAAAGGGTTGATAACTTCAACATAAGCAAGTTTTATATCTTCAAGAGCAGCTGTTGTAATTGGGGTTCTATGTTGCAACCATAACCTGTCTCTCCAATCTCCTAAGGATTCGTTTTCCTTCTGATGCAAATGTTCTGGAATATCTTCATAATTAACGATAAAATCTTCCGGAATATCCGAGGATGTATAGTCAAAACTTGTCATAAGATTGCATGTGCGCCTGACTTGATAGGAATTAGTGACGGGCGGCTTTCTACCAAAGGCATCATACCCTCTAATTACTCCTCTTCCAGAAGCAGATAGTTGTCCCCATAACTCTAAACCATCTAAATATGCAGCAAGATGGTCTAGCCGCCCCTCACCAGCAGCTAAAAATCTTTCGAGGAGAATAGGAAAGCTGTTAGGGTTAAAATCCATTTTTGCATAAGAATGTTCCATATTGCAATTTTGTGCTAGATTCTTTGCGATGGATGCGTCGCTGGTGGGTAAGTCTAAGGCTTTGTCTAATCCCCATGTTACGGCATTAAGATTTTTGCCTTTTAGATGGTATAGAAGACTTCTGCTGTCCATTCCGCCCGAAAGAGCTAATGTCCATTTAGAAGTGTCTAATTTTAGACCTTTAATTGTTTCTTCTACAGCATTTTTCAATTGGGCTTCATGTGATAATTCCGTTTTTTCTTCATTTTCGGTCCTATCAAAATTGAAGTTTTGATTATGGTCTATTTCAACCTTCCAATTACTGCGGTTTAATTTTAAGCGGGTTCTAGGCGGCACTATTTTTATTCTTTCGTCCCAAGAAAGGCCGGGTCCTAAGGTTCCAGTGCATAGAAACCAGCTACATGCTTTGCTGTTCAATTTAAAATCTCCCAAAAATGATACAATTAATCGTTGTGAGGTAGACGCCATAAAAATTTCATTATCATGGTAATACCATAAAGTTCTTGAAGCTGCATAATCTGATGCTATTTCGACTCTTTCCTTTTCTACACGGAATAAAGCATAGCTACCGTTTGGTAAAGGAGCGTTATATTTGAATAGTGAATCATCATGTTCACATGTGCCTAGGCAATAATTTACACCATCTTTTAGTATAGTTAATGCTGGATTGTATATTAGGCTGATGGTATTTTCATTTTTTGAAATATATGGTTGTTCGGCATGTACATTATTCGGTTCTATACGCTTTGCAATTTTTTTGGCAAGGGTTGAAATATCCTTTTTAACAGGGTTTTTAAAACAGACGGTTATCGCTTTGGCCATAATTTGTTAAGGAATTTTATTGAAAATGAGTGTTTGAGTAGACAATGAGCCAACTCATATAGTCTAAAGAAAATAAGGGGGAGTTGTCTAAAATAACGTATTTGTCTGATATTGAATACTAAAACTATATTTTTGTTAAAATTTACTTTCTGATTTGAGTTATCCTTAAATAGTTTTAACCAATATAATTTTCCATTCGTCTACAGTTGTAGGCTATTCGTCTACACCTAATAAAAATTACATTATTTATTTAAGAGTTTTGTAGTTCACATTAATAATGAGGCTATGGATATTTTATTGATTGAAGACGATGCTATTGAAGTAATGAAATTACAGCGAACTGTAAAGAAACTAGAACTCAAGCATAATATCATTGAAACGAAGAACGGTGAAGATGCTTTAAAAATCTTAAAATCAGGGAACAGATTACCGGATATTATTCTACTTGATTTAAATATGCCTAGAATGAACGGTATTGAGTTTTTAAGTATTCTAAGGGCAGATGATGTTTTAAAATACCTTCCTACAGTTATTCTTACAACTTCCGAAAATAGAGCGGATTTATTGGAGTGTTATAAAATTGGAGTGGCGGGCTACGTTATTAAGCCTTTGAAATACGAAGAGTACGAATCCAAACTACATAAAGTTCTTGACTATTGGAACATCAACCAATTAGTGAAAGGCTAACAATATATTGACTTTCACAACAAAAATTCGTTAGTACATACTACTTTTCCTACTTTTATTAATAAATAGAAGTATATGAAAGGTATAGTTTTTACGGAATTTTTGGAAATGGTAGAGTCTAAGTTCGGTCTTGAGACTCTAGATAACATTATAGAAAATGGTCAGTTGGCCTCAGAAGGTGTTTATACATCTGTAGGTACGTACGAATTTAATGAGATGGTTACGCTCATAACCAACCTTAGTGAAGAAACTAAAATTCCGGTTGGTGATCTTATATATGCGTTTGGTCTATACCTTTTTGCAGGTCTGGCCAACTCGCATCCTGAGGTTATTAAAAATTACAACACTCCACTAGGTCTACTTTATTGTATTGAAGACCATATTCATGTGCATGTCAAAAAGTTGTATCCTGATGCGGAACTACCTTCTTTTAAAATTTTGGAAAAAACGGACACCACAATTTCTATGGTATATTCTTCTTCTAGGGGTTTGTATCGCTTAGCACATGGTCTAATAGAAAAAGCTTTTGAACATTTTGGTGGTACGGCAACAATTACCTATGACCTCTTGAAGGAAGATGGAACCGAGGTTAAATTTGATATTGTTCAAAATGGATAGCAGTAAAGAGATTGAACTTCTTAAAAAAGCCTTAGAACGTCAGAAAAAAGCGCGCCAACAAGCTGAAAAAATCTTAGAGCAAAAATCTACAGAGCTCTATGAAACGGCACAGCGCTTAAAAGAGGCCAATGGCAAGTTAGAAAATTTGCTTACAGAAAAAGTTTCGGAGTTAGATGGTGTATTCGTTAATATTATAGATCCTTATGTAGTCATGGATCTGCAAGCCAACGTTATAAAGATGAATACTTCGGCCAAAGATTTTCTAGGGTATGACAATACCAAGGAAGACGTTAACTTAACAGGCCTTGTACATAAAAAATACCTTCAATATACTGCTGAATCTTTCAAATACCTTTTAGAAGTAGGGACACTTAAAAATTACCGAGCAAAAATTAATGTTAAGAACGGTGATGAGAAATGGATAGAGATTAATAGTAGTCTTATTTATAATACCAAACAAGAACCCATAGGGGCTCAAGGTATCATTAGAGATATTACCCAAGAAATGGAAATCAAGGAGTTGTTGGCACAACAACGCAAGCAACTGGATGTCATTGTGGAAAACTCGCCTTTAGGCATTGTTCTAAGCGTTGGAGGTGAAATCATAAAAGCAAATACTACCTTCACGGAACTTCTGGGCTATTCGGAAAGTGAACTCAAAACCATGAAGTTGGATGACTTTTCCAAGGAGGAGGAAAGTTCTGGATCAGAAGATGTTGTACAGCAAATGCAGGAAGGAAAAACCGATAAGGCAGTTGTAATAAAAAGATACTTCAAAAAAGGAGGAGGCTGTTTGGTTGCAAAGACATCCGTAAGTGCTGTTAGAGGCGGAGACGGTAAGTTAAAGTACTTGTTGGCCATGATAGAAGATATTACAAGAGAGCGTGAGGCCGAGGAAAGACTGAGATACGAACGGGAAAAATATGCAAACATCATTGCAAACATGAATCTTGGTCTGGTAGAGGTAGATACAGATGATGTCATACAACTGGTAAACCAGAGCTTCTGTAACATGAGCGGTTTTAAAGAAGAAGAACTTTTAGGTAAAAAGGGAACCGAGATGCTAAGGGTACAGAATAAGAACGTTTTAGAGCACGAGGATGAAAAACGAATGCGGGGCGAACCCGATTCGTATGAGCTGGAGGTTATTGATAAAAGCGGAAAAAAGAAACATTGGTTAGTTAGTGGAGCTCCACGTTATGATAATAATAAAAAACTAATTGGTTCTGTAGGAATACATCTAGATGTCACTAAGCAAAAGTTACTGGAACTTCAAAAGGAACAATTGGTAAAAGAATTAGAACAAAGCAACCAAGGTCTTCAGGAATATGCACATATTGTTTCCCATGACTTAAAATCCCCTTTACGGAGTATAAGTGCATTGGCAACATGGATTCAGGATGATTATAAAGATGTACTGGACGAAGCAGGCCAGCAGAACTTAACCTTAATGCAAGAGAAAGTTGCCTCTATGGATAAGTTAATTCAAGGTATCTTGGAGTATTCTACCGCAAATAATTCGGAACTGGACAATTCCAGTGTTGATTTAAATGAAGTAGTAGAAAATATTAAAGAGAGCATCTTTATTCCAGAGCATGTATCCCTTGTGGTGCCCAAGGTCTTACCAACAATTGTTGCGGATAGTACAAAGATGCATCAGCTGTTCCAGAATATACTTTCTAATGCAGTGGTTCACATAGAAAAGGAAGTAGGGTTGGTAGAGGTGTTATACGTAGAAAATACTACGCACTGGCAGTTCTCTATAAAAGATAATGGTGTTGGGATTCCAAAGGAATACCATAAAAAAATATTCGAAATTTTTCAGTCTATCGGAGCAAATGAAAGATCAACAGGAATAGGGCTTTCTATTGTTAAAAAAATAATTGACCGCTATGAAGGCGAAGTATGGGTAGAGAGTGAAAAGGACATGGGTACGGAGTTTCACTTTACCATAAAAAAAGAACCAACTAACCTTAATAGCTAAAAATGAAGATCAAACAGGCCGTAAAGGAACCGGGGCAACCGTTCAAAATTGTATCAAAAGTAGAATCTACTTTAAAGGAACCTCTTGTTTTGGTCTTTGGAAATAGATACGCGTTGGAAGATGCCAAGCTTTATGATGAAGTAAGAAGTATATTTCCGGACGGACATATTGTGTTTGGTAGCACGGCTGGTGAAATCATAGGCGATTCCGTAAGGGAAAATACAGTCTCCTTGACCGCTATTGAATTTGAAAAATGCTCATATTCCATAAAGAGAAAGAACATATTGGAAATTGAAGATGATTTTAAATTAGGCGAAACTCTTCTTGAGGAATTTCCTAAGGAAGGTTTAAAACATATATTCTTGGTATCCGAAGGAAGTTCTGTTAACGGCAGTGCTTTAATCCAAGGTTTTGAGGGTGTTAGGATAGATAATATTGGCCTTTCGGGAGGTTTGTGCGGAGATGATGACCGTTTTGAAAGAACTCTCGCTTCCTACAATGAAAGCCCAAAGGAAGGCGAAATTATCGCTATCGGGTTTTATGGGGAGTCCCTAGAAATTACAAGCGCCAATTTTGGCGGGTGGACCCCTTTTGGTCCCGAACGGATTATTACAAAATCTAAGAACAATATACTTTATGAACTAGATGGTCAGCCGGCATTAGATCTTTATAAAAAATATCTGGGGGATAAAGCAAAAGAATTGCCAACATCGGCTTTGCTATATCCGCTTAATGTACGCATTAACGAAGACGAGGAACCTCTGGTTCGTACCATTCTTACCATTGATAATACTGCAAATACTATGACCTTGGCAGGAGACGTGCCTGAGGGAGCCCGTGTGCAATTAATGATGTCTACTGTAGATGATATAGCAGATGGGGCAAATACGGCCGCTCAATTTGCTATGAAGGACAGAAAAAATAAACCGGAACTGGCTATCTTAATAAGTTGCGTAGGAAGAAAATTGGTAATGGATCAGAGAACGGAAGAAGAGGTAGAGGAAGTAATATCCGTCATTGGTGATAATGCAGCGGTTACTGGATTCTATTCTTATGGAGAAATGGCACCATTTGCTGGCCAAGATGCCTGTAAGTTACATAACCAAACTATGACATTAACCTTATTTAGCGAATAATGCACGCTCTACTTAAAAGACAGCTAAAGAAAAACCTACCGGCCCACCTTATTGAAAATGAGGAGATGCAGGAGTTTTTTGCTGCTGTAGAAAGGTCATATGAAAATTATGATGATAAGTTAAGTATGATACAAAGGGCTACCGCCATTAGCTCAGAAGAATTGTTCGAAGCCAATAAGGAGTTAAGAAAAGAAGCGGAGAGACAGAAAAAAATATTAGCGTCTTTGGAATTGGCAATGAACAGCTTAAATTCAAATTTGGATGCGGGCGAGCAATTTCAGAACAATTCCGATCAACAGTTTGATGTAGAAAAACTGGCCAAGCACATTAGCCATTTGGCCGAGGAGGTAACCAAAATTTCAGAAGAAAAAAAACTGCTTTTACAGGATTTAGAGACTAGGAACGAATCTCTTAATAATTACGTGCAAATGGTATCGCACGATTTAAAGTCGCCTATTCGCAATGTAAACGCCCTGTTGAGTTGGATCAAGGACGATAATGAAAATACCCTTACCCATGACAGTAAGGAAAATATAGAGTTGGCATCAAGTAATTTGATTAAAATGGACAATTTAATCAATGGTATTCTGGAACATGCCACAATAGGCATCAATATGGAATCCAAGATGAATGTTGATGTAAATACTCTTCTAAAAGAAATAGAAAGTTATGTGCCTTTGCCGGAAAATGTATCTATGGTTTATGGGGCTGGTTTTCCTGTAATTCATATTGAAAAACATTTGATAGAGCAGATTTTTGCCTATTTGATAACAAATGCAATCACAGCTACAAAACATCTGGAAAAGGGCTTGATTACCATAAGTTTTGAAGATGAAGATCAGTTTTGGAAATTCTCGGTAAAAGACAATGGAAAAGGAATACCCCAAAAGCACCAATCCTCTATTTTTGAAATGTTTAAAAAACTTGAAAACAATGACAGTGCCGCAGGTGTAGGCCTGGCATTGGCCAAGAAAATAGTAAAGTTGTACAACGGTTCCATAGAATTGGAATCAGAAGAGAATAAGGGAGCCAATTTTTCGTTTACGATTAAAAAATAATACTATGGAACAGCCCAACCTTAAATATATAAAGGAGTTATCCGGAGATGATATTGAGTTTGAAGAGAAATTTATTTCTATCTTAAAGGACGAATTTCCTTCGGAGAAGGCATCGTATCAAGAACACATAGTCAACAAAGAACTAGCTTTGGCCGCTGATGTTGTGCATAAACTGAAACATAAGTTCAATATTTTGAGCATGGAAGACGCGTATAGGTTTGCGGTTACATTTGAAGAACAGTTAAGAGCCGGAACAGCTGATATGGATTCGGATTTTTTAGTAATTTTAAACAAAATAGAAGATTTTCTAAAAACCATTTAATAGTATGACCTGTATTATCGTAGACGACGAAGCAACGGCACGCGCCATAGTGGAAAAGCATTGCTCTACCGTGGCAGATTTAAATGTCGTTGGTGAGTTTGATAATGCCATAGATGCTATTAAATTCCTAAATCAGCAAGATGTAGATGTGGTTTTTTTGGATATACACATGCCCGGATTTAGTGGTGTAGATTTTGTTCAGACCTTAAAAAATTGTCCTAAAGTAGTGTTGACCACATCAGATACGGAATTTGCCATAGCTGCTTATGAATATGAATCTATTGTAGATTATATGGTCAAGCCCCTAACGGCGGACCGGTTCAATAAGTCTATTCAGAAAATAAAAAATGCACTCGCCAAAAAAGAAACTCCTGTTACGGATATTAAGGCCAAAAGTAGTTCAGATACCGCTCAAGATCTATATATTAATATAGACAAAAGGCTTATAAAGCTTAAGTTTGATGAAATTTTGGTCGTTAAGGCGCAAGGCGATTATATTGATATTAACACAGAGGCAAAAGACTATCGCGTACATACCACGCTTAAAAAAATAAAGGATAAATTACCTGAGAAAACATTTCTACAAATACACAGGTCCTACATAATTAACTTTACGAAAATAATTGATATTGAAGACAACAGCGTCCTCATTAAAAAAATGGTAATTCCCATTAGTCGATCAAATCGTCCGGAACTCATGAGACGATTAAATTTAGTTTAGATTATTTCTACAGTTTTACACCGTTCACCTATAGGTTAAAGCAATTCATCGTAAGTGCTTTCCTATTTTTGAACATGAGGTGTAAATTTGTAATGAATATTTAAGCCATCTACACATGAAAGCAAATCTTTTATACATTTTAAGCTCAAAAGGAGCCGCTATACGTTTGATAGGTGTACTTGCTTCTGTTATTATAGGAATTGTTTTGGCTATTGTTAGCCTATGGAACTATTAAAACTTAGAACCGGTTGGTTCTAAGGATTACACTTTTCAATTCTAAATCTTCACGTAAGATTAAAATCTATAATTAGGAGCTAGAGTTCCTAGAAAATATTCTCATTTTAATTTGGGTTCGTGAGAATACATTTTGTCTCAAGACAATCTTGCTTAATTGACAGGTTGTCTTTTTTGGTTAGACCGATTTTTTTTGTGCAAGTACTATTTGGCGATTTTCTTATAGAATAAAGGTTTTTTGGTCATTAGCCACTTTAATTTTAACCCGATTTCCGTAAACTCAAAACCAGCTGCCGTGGCCGAAGCAATATTGCTATACTTCCCGTAAATGTTGCCGGTAAAGCGTTTAGAAAATTTATGGGTTACACCGGCTTCAGCCCTAAAAATCACTGTATTGGGGTCTTCTTCTACTTGTTGCAAACCTGTAGCAGCACTCATCATATATTGGGTGTTCTTAGAAAAATCCCCTCTAAGGTCACCAAAAATCTCTACGGCTTGGTATTTTTCTGGACTAAAATATATAGTAGGTACTTGTTCCGCAAAAGAAAGGTACTGATAATTGAGCCCAACTTTCAAAGCTGGTTTCTTCATTACGTTATAATATAATGAAGTAAATAAAAGGTTACGGGTATTATTGTCACTTTGGGTAGTGTGTATGGCCTGCGTGTACCAACCCAAATTAAAATTAGTACCCAGGTTATAATTCAACCCAAAATGGTTCATGACAATTTCCCGTTCAATTAGGTCTGCATTAAAGCTTTGAATTTCTCGTTTGTAACCTAATTCCAGGTTTTGCAGTTTAAAGGGCTGCAATAGTAGTTTAGCATCTATTACCGGTTGGGAATAGGACTCAGAACCAAAACTGGATTTATTCAAACCTAATACCCCTTTAAATAATGTTTTAGGGAACAGCTTATAATCCAACCCTGCGGAAAGCACATGGGAGCTCGCCTTATTATCTGTAATGGAATTTGAGGTTGTTCTAAAGTTATAAGATAAGTTGGTGCTTAACTTTGTGGATAACGGTACAGTAGCCGTGGTATTCGTTGAAAAAGCAACATTTTTACCATTATCAAAAGTATAGGCAAGGTGTTCTTCTAGAGTAGGGGTAAAGGATATGTTCAACTTATCTATAAATCCTAAAGCGTCTTTTTGGTCTTTGAAAACCTTTAAAGTTCCAAATGCAGCTTTGTAAGCTGGAATTATACGATCAGCAGCAAAAAGTGCATTGGCTTTACCTAGATTTCCATCAAAAGATGCACTGTCATTTTTTAAAATAGCATCGTAATTGGCGCCACTCTTTTTTGGTGAGCCCGTATAAAGACCGTGCATAGCTTTTAAAGCATAAATCCAATTACGGTTCTCGTATTTGGTTTCTAATACTTCTATTTCTGCTTTTGCCTTTACATACTTTTGATTCCATATCAAGGCTTGAACATAACGGTCATACGTTTGTTCCTTCAACTTTTCATCATCAACTAACTCAACTTTTTGTTTTGCAGTCGTTGCTACAGTTAAAGCTTGTTTATCATCTTCTGCTATATGTTCGGCAAGGGCAATTCCGTTTAGTGCGGTAATGGAATCTTTTTGAGAAGTAGCTAAACGCCTGTAAGTTGATTTTGCCTTTTCGGTACTTTTTGTAATTAAATAAAGGTTGGCAAGGTTAAGTAATGCATCTTTATCTTCGGGAAAATCAACAAATATTTCTTTTAAAAGCGTTTCTCCCTTTTTGTAATTCTGTTTGTTCACATAAGCATTGGCGTAGCCTAACCTCATATACTTTCTTGAAGTTTTAGCACTTGGGTTATCTGGTTGTATTTCTAAAGCCTTTTCTACCCATTGTAAAGCTTTTTCATATTTTTGGAGGTTACTCAGTGTATTAGCATAGCCTAAGACAGCGCCAAAGTTTTCAGGGTACTCTTTTACGAGTTGGGCATACAAAGGTTCTGCTTCTTTAAATTTTTTGGCCCAAAGGAAAGATTCGTTATAGTTTATCTGTATTTCAAAATCTCCTGGATAATCTTCTAAAAGATTGGCGAACATTCCTGTAGATTTCTCAGGTTCTCCACTTAGACCAACTGCACGTCCATAACACAGTAGAGCAGTTTTATTCGTTGGGTCATCTATAAGGTAGTCTTTAAAAAAAGTTTCGGCTTGCTCAAAATCCCCTTTTTCCAACAGGGTAAATCCGGGTTGAAGCGGACTTTGTGCTATTCCATAGAGCGATAATAACAGGAAGAAGCAGAATAATTTAAATTTAAACATTAAAGTAGGGTTTTTACCACAAAGATATAACGCCCTTAAAACTGATTTATTGGTGTTCAGTGGATAAATGTTGAGAAAACCTTTTTCAGGGTTAGATACAATAAAAGTTTCTCATTTACAGTTATTTAAAGTCCATTAATAATGCTTTTTGATCTCTTAAGACCTATTTTGTTATTTATTGTGCTACGAGCGAAAATTAACCTACAAAACTTTAAGATATGCCATTACAAATTACAGAAGCACGTGGAATATTCTGCGTCCATGGAAACTTGAACAGTACTAATGCAACCATTCTTATTCGTCACATTGGTAGATATTTGGGGTCGGATAAGCAGATAGTGCTCAACTTGGAACGTTTAAAAGGGATGGATGCGAACGGAGCAAACGCATTGAGGCAGTTTTATGATTATGCCATAAATAAGAATAGGCAAATAACAATTTTAGGAAAGACCAATGAAAATGTGCTTTCATCTTTACAAAAGATAAATTCTACTTACATTCTTGGGGCTAATCAAGCCTAGTTTTCTTATATGTAAATTTTGTTTGATTGAAAAAGTCGTGGTTTGACTTCATAAAATCGACTCTTTTACGGTTGGTTGTTTATGAAAATATCGTAAACGGGCTTTTTCTCACCATTATCGTCCAATAGGCCAAAATGACGCTGGCGGACTTTTCGCCACGGTAGCCGGCCAACAACCGAAGTGGGAATATTTCTGAAATCATAGAGTGTCCATATCATATGGGACAGGTTCTCTTTTTCTACCACGTTTTGAATCGTCTCCATATATTCTTTTTGCTTTTTGTCCGATCCAGTATAAGCGTTCCATATTCCGTCGTAGGAAGAATATCCGTATTCTTGCAATAGCAAGGGCTTATCGGCTATTTTATTTTTTAAGGTCGTAAAGGCTTTTTCAAATTCTAGAGCTTCACGGTAATAGTGAAAAGAGACAATATCCAGCTTATCCTTTAAGTTTGTTGCCGCCTCCGGACTAGACCATCCTATAGTTATAGCATGTTTTGGGTCTATTTTGCGAATACGTTCCACAGTCTGCTCCAACCATGCCAATACCTGTTCTTTCCCTCTAGATTCAAAATCCAGATCGGGTTCGTTTTTAACGTCCCAAGCAATTATTGCTTTATGGTCTTTTAAAGCATCTACAACTTGGTCTACATGCCGGTTGGTCATTGTCCAATCATGAATACTGTAATTACCATAGAAATCAAAAAGTGTGGGCATGATGTCCAATCCATTTTTCTCTGCTATATCTAAGGTGAGTTTTACCTTTTCTATTTTTTCTTGGTTTACATATTCTTTGCCAAAGGATTCGTAAGGAATAAAGATTCGTAAGCTGTTTACACCCATTTTGGCCATGAGCTTAAAATCATGCTCGATAATGGAGTCATTGAATTTTTTACCGAACATATCCCATGGAGTATCCTGTGGATAATAATTGATACCCTTAAAATGGAAGTTGTCTAGATTCTGAACCTGAGATTCTACGGCTTTAGGCTCTTCTGGTAAAGAGGTTTCCACCAACTGCCGTATTCTCCAAAAACCGTCTTCCAACAAAAGCATTACTTTGTAATCCGATAGCAGTTTTCGTTTGGTAACCAAGCTTTCGTTTTGGTACACTTCTTCATAGGCTTCAACGTTTTTATCCGTGAAAACCACAAGTTTTCCGTCTGTACTGTAAAATTCCAATTTAGGGTGATGTTCTAGCGTAGTGGTCTTTAAGGTTACCTTTTTTTTAAGGTTGAGGTCTGTGATTTTAAATAGCTCGGTACGCATACTATCGGTATAATAATCGGCTATACCATAAGGCACATTGTTAGCATATGCTGCGTTGCGCACTTGCCAAGCACTCATGTAATCTCTCTCAATTTCTCCTAGTGTCTGTTCTTCCATGGGCCTACCTTCGTTCATCGCAATCTCCCACTTTATTTTTGGTAAATAGCTAGCGGAAATATCCTCATGCAAATGAAGCATAGAGGTACGGTCCGCACCCGTATTCAAATACGTCCACGCGCTACTAATGCCGAAAAGAATTAAACCGTTGAGGGCTAAAAACGTTACCAGCAGAAAAATGCGATATAAAGTTCTGTTTATTTTCATTTTAGTTCTACTGATTTTGTCTTTGTTATTCCGGCAGTTTTTATCTGTAACTCATAATTTCCCGGAGGAAAGAAATCCGGTGACAGCTCAAATTTTCCTTCACCCTGTATTGATGTGGTTCTAAGTACGTCCAATACTTTTGCATCCGAATTTTTGACCGTTAAGGACATTGGCATTCCATCGGGTACCAATTGATTCATGAAACTTTTTAGCGGCCCGATAATCAGGGTTCTGTAATTGTCCAAGAAGCGGATATCGTAGTCGGTCACCGAAGCCTTAAAGGCAATTGTTACGGGTTTGCTCCTTGCTGCACCGGTAACAAAAGCTTCAACGGACCAAGTAGCTTTATGTTCAGGATGCAACAATCGTGCTTCCGCCTTTCCATTCAGGGTCGTACCCTGAGCTTTAAGTTTTGCTCCTTTATCGTCCGTAATGATAAAGGAAACCAAAGTACCTTCACTGGCAACATTACCAAAGGTGTCCCTGATAATATCGGTTCTGAAAGTAATGACTTGGTTACCATCTGCATATTCATGGTTTCGTTCATAGAAAATAGTAAAGTCTACCGGATTTGCAGGATAGATAATGGTTGTAAATTCTTTGGAGTCCGTTTCATTGCATGCTGCGGAAATGAGCATACGACCGGATTGCTCTGGTGACCGTACCTTGGTCCATGCCATGAGGTTTTTAGAACGTAAGACTTTTTCCGATTGAATGTCTTGAAACTGAACTTTACTCAAAATGGCGGTACTATCGTTTAGTGGATTGTCATATAAATCTGTGGCCACCATAACGAACATGGAGTAATCTTCAGGACCTGCCGTAAGGCTCCTTGGACCTAGATAAGATTCTAAAAATGTACCTCTTTTGGTGTTCACCTGAATGTTTAACTTCCCGCTCATTTTCTCTTGGGAATTGGAAATTAATGACCAATAGCAAATACCCGATTTTTCATAGAAATTTTTGGGGACGTCAAATTCTAGGGTATCATCAGTATACGAAGCGTTTAGAAGGGTAGTTCCCACAGCATTTCTAAAGACCAAATGCGGACTAACTTTTTCCGAAGCTTTAAATTTTAGGGAAAAAGGTTCTCCGGCGATAAAATTTTCTTTGTTTGTGAGCAGTTCAAAATGTGCATCTGCATCTTTTTTTACTTCTTCCGGTTCTTTTGAACACCCTAGAAATAGCATAATAACCAAAATACCAATATGTAGAAGGTGCGTTCTCATTTGGGATTCCCTATGTAACTGTTCAACTCAAATTTTAAATAGTCAAAACCATTTCCGGAATAAGGTTGGAGTTGGTCTTCCGCATGCGATGTATCTCTATCGGGAAAAAGCTTTTTACTGATTTCCGAGTTGGGACTTCCGTTTACGAAACAATTCTCTAGGCTGCTGTTTATAAGTTTTATATCCGTTAAACAAGCGGGTTCATACTCAAAATAACGCTTTCTTTGAATTCGTACTCCATCGGTCAAAAACTCGTGTTCCACCCACAAAAGGTCTTTGTTTTCACCATAATAGGAAATCAAAAGCTGAGGGATGGTCACTTCCTGTATTCCGGAATTAAACAGCGTCCCGCTGATTTTATCGCCTTCAAAAACCAATTCCTGTAGGCTTACCTGTTTGTATAAATCTGTATTAGCAACATTACCTGCACATTGTAAATTGAATTTAGTGGGTTGCTCTTCAAACGTCATTGGGGTAAACTGGTCAGGATTGAATGTAGGGGGCAAAGTATCCTTTGTAGAAGACCATGCGATACCTTCAAAATCTATCCTGAACGTAGTAGTTTCTTTGGGCATTAACTTATGTTTGGCTACGTCCTTGGCATTGTAAGTAGCCAATTCTTTGTTCAGATCATTGTATAAAGTTCCTTTTATAACCACATCCGCAGGAACATGGTCTACATTTTGCAACTCGCCTATGATGCTATAGCTCCCTTGGTACTGCACTAGTTTGGCTTTTAGTACCTCAAGAACCGGTTGTTTCAACACATCTTCATGATGCGTTTGCTGGGTGGTTATTTTTCTCCTACCATGATTAAAGAAAGTAGTGTTGTTAGAAGTAAACAATTGGTCCGGAGGCAAATCATTATCTAACGAAGAGGGTTCAATATACCACTTACCCTTCTTTTTTATAAGACTGTGATAATAGTCTTTGTTTATACTTTCCAAAGGGGTAATCCATCGTGTGGCCGCTTTTACTCGTGCACTGGTATCGTTTTCCTGTAAAAATTCAATACCCAATGAATCCAATTTGGCATAAGAGCTAAGAATGCCATCCGTAACGGAAACTTCTAGCATGTACTGCGCAATGGTTTTTCCGCTATCGGGATTCAGAAATGAATGTGCTTTGTTGAACTCTTTAAAATCCAAGGCATCATAATAGGCTTCCACTACATTGGTAGGAGCTATTTGGTCTACATTTTTGATATAGAATAGGTAAATACCGTACCCAAGCACGATTAATAGTATAAAGGCCCAAATGTGATTTATAACCACTAGTTTCTTTGGAAAATTTTTGTGCTCAATGGCATACTTCATAAATTCTCCTTGCGGCAAAGCTTTAGCCTTTAACGCCCTGATCCATATCCATTGAATATTGATCACAAATGCAATCAGCACGGTTAAAATGGGAATGATGCCCCACATCACCTTTAACGCCACGTGAACATCTTCCTTGGGCATAATGGTTGGAAAGGGCGGAACGTTCAGCTTTTCCCAGACCATGATACCGTTCTCCAATTGTTGCAGTCGTTGCCATCCGCAGAAATAGAGAATGGGATCATAGAATTTATCGTTGGAAAAAATGTATTTCAGGTTGTATTTTTCGGGTACGGTCAAAAATTGCTGTAATGAACCAATACCTTCTACGCCCCTAAATTTTGAATTTTCAAGACGTTCAATAGCTCTTGTGGTCAACTCGGGTAAACGCCGTGCAGAATGGTAATTTCCGTCTACGGTCATAGCTCTGGTCTGTGCCGATAACCATGCCATTTGATCTCCGAATCCCAAGGGTAGATAGCGCCAATGGTCATGTGAATCCTGACTCAAGAAATTAACAATAGGCTGCATCTTTATTTTCTGCGGTTGCGATGGTCTAAAATAACCCAAGCTCATAGTGAAAATAACCATGAACAAGATACCACCCATAATGACGCCACCAAGCATACGGTGGTAAACGCGCCCCCAATTTTCTTGAATACGATCTTTTAGGTCTCCTTCAACCATACGGTAGGCAAACTCCCCAAAAAGTGGCAATGCCATTATGGTAGCCCAGAGTGTAAAGCGGTCCAACGTCAAAATATTAAAAGCAGTTTCACCCAACAGTATTAGGGGAAGAGGTGTTGTTCCTCCTGTACCCAAGAGTGTAAGTGCGGAAAAGGATAAACCAAAAAAGATGTATCGCCTGCTGTAATATCTATAGAATAGAAAAGGTAGGATAAACGTTAAAATCCCCCAAGGGATAACAAAAAACACGAGTCCGGATGAAGTAACCTCAAGAAAATTATCACGGGAACCATGTGGTATGGGTACTTGGGTAATCGGGTTTTTCTTTGAATTTATCCAGTAGGGCAGGATACAAGTAACGATAAGTACTAAAGAGGAAAATCCAAAAATAACTATTCTCCAAAAGCACTTTTTAAATTGTTTGAAAAAGACCCAAAAACGAACTTCCTTAAAACTATTTACCTGATCTCTGGCAGAATCCATTACAGCCATCCCCAGAAGCGGGAATATAAAAAAAACCATGCCGAATATTGGGGTAACATGATGAGAAGTTACGGTTACCGCTATTAACGACAGACTGGTGGCTATGTATCTGGATTTTCCGGTTTTTACCCATAGATATATCTCTGGCAAGGAGTGCAGAAGCACCGATAAACCAACGATACTGGGCAATTGGCCAAAAATATGAAGGGTTTCCACAAACGTGGAAGAAAATACCGCTAGAAGCGCTGTGTACCCGGCAATTTTTCTGTCTCCGGTCATGAGAAGCCCAAACCTATAGGCGCCCGTAATAAAAAGGATAATGCCAACCAGTGCTACGCTGAACATTCCAAATTTGAGTCCGCCAATATAAGATAAGATTCCAATGGACTGATGTACGAGTGGAGGATAGGCCTGTACCGTAAAACCTGTATACCAACGATAATCCCAAGGTTCAAACCAACTATTGGCGTAATGGTCCGCAAAAAATAGATGTATCAAAGCGTCATAGGTAGTCTCAAGGGTAAAGAAGATACTAGACCCGTGAAAAGCGATACCTATGACCAGTGCTAAGATTAATAAAACATTGGTGCGTTGCATTCCTGAATAATTATCAGAAAATATAACATTATAATGCTATTAATATTGTATTTCGTCGATGGTATTGCTTGTCTATTGCTTTAAGCCATTCATCTACGGTTAAGTGTAGATGGACTTTTATAGGTCTAAATTACGGTAGATTGACTGAAATTTGTTTTAAAAAAACGGCCTATCTAAAGCCATTAAAGAACTGTTTTAGTTTCCAATTATTGATTTTAAAGGGTTCTATAACAGACGTTAGAAGGCATCCTTGGAATAAATCATTAATACTCTAATGAAATATGAAGGTTCTGCTTTTGCATGTACATTTTATCGATAAAATGCCGATTAGTTCTATGAAATGCTACATTTTATCGATTATAAGTTTAATCCTACAATAATCTTATAAAATTCCGTTTAGGTATCAAGCTTATATTTTGAACAAAATATTGCTGCTACATATTTGAATCCCAGATAGCTATATATTTTAAATACTAAAAATGTTCAAGAAAGCACATAATAAAATAAATACAGCATAAACTAAGACCACACCAACTATGACCGCCATTAAGTTAATGTTTAAGAAAGTTTCTCAGGAACAATTGTTCATGGGAAGCGTGCTTTTGGTCAATGGGGGAAACTACTTGTATAACCTTTTATTAGGTAGGCTATTAGGGCCGGCTGCATTTTCAGAAGCGGCACTTCTTGTCACCTTATTATTGGTACTATCATTTATGGGAATGACCTTTCAACTGGCAACGGCAAAATTCGCGGTTATATTCTCTGGTAAGGAATGGGACATTTTTAAGAATATAACCTATCGTCAAGCTAGTGTAGTTGGTCTCATCATTGGAGTACTCATTCTTATTTTTTCTAAACAATTACAAGCACTTTTCAATACGGAAAGTCATTGGATGTTTATCATATTTGGTCTAGGTATACCTATTTACTTTTTTATGAGTGTAAATAGAGGAGCATACCAGGGCAGACAGGAATTTGGAAAACTGTCGATCACCTACCAGACGGAGATGTGGAGTAGGTTAGTACTTACAATGCTTTTACTTTTTCTTTTGGATATTGAACCAGGAACATTGGTGGCATTAGGTATATTTCTATCTTTTCTGTTTGGACTTTTTCCATCTGACAGTACCTCGGTATCCTTTAGGGAATCTAGAAAACTCGATGATGAAAATGCTAAGCGGGTTTCACAGTTTATTTGGTTGACCGCCTGCTATGAGTTTACACAAATTATAATCAATAATAGCGATGTGCTCTTGGTAAAGCATTATTTTGAACCTATGGAAGCCGGTCTTTACGCTTCACTGGCCTTAATTGGTAGGGTGGTGTATTTTGTAGCATGGATGTTTGTAATGTTGTTACTTCCGGTAGTAGTGCAAAAGCAAAAAAATGGTGAGCCAACAGCGCCGGTTTTATTTAAATATGTATCCTATATAGGCTTACTATCCGCAGGTATTGTAGTAGTATGTTATTTATTTCCCGAACTGATAATAACATTGATGTTCGGTGATTCCTATATTGCTATGTCCAGTTTATTATGGCAATATGCTTTGGCAACATCGCTCTTTGCCATCTCCAATATTTTCGCTTATTATTTTTTATCGTTGGATCATTATGTGCCGGTTATATTATCCGGTGTATTGGGTCTTTCGCAAATTGTGTTAGTGGTATTGTATCATGACACTTTAGAAAGTGTGGTGTATATGCAATTAATAGCCATGAGTATATTATTGGTAGTCCAGTTGATGTATTTTTCGAATAAAGAAATAAGAAAGAAAAGTATATCCGAAAGTTGAAAAAATTAAAATCCAGAAATATAATTAAATAGTCCCAAATCTATCAAACCTATAGTATGAAACTAGCCATTGTAACTGCATATCCGCCCAGTAAGGTAACCTTAACGGAGTACGGATATTATCTTGTAAAGCATTTTAGATTACAAGAAGAAGTAACTGAAATCATTTTAATGACGGATAAGACCAAAGCTCCAAAGGATCTTTCTTTTGAAGGGGAAGGTTGTAAGATAACCGTTTCGGAATGCTGGGAGTTCAATAGCTATTCTAATTTACTTACAGTAAACAAAGCTATTAAAACCCATAAGCCAGATGCCGTACTTTATAATTTACAGTTCCTGAAATTCGGTGATAAAAAAATACCTGCAGCTTTAGGATTAATGCTGCCTTATGCAACCAAATCTAAAGGAATTCCTACCATATCATTACTGCATAATATTTTAGAGCAGGTAGATTTGGATAGTGCCGGGTTTACCAAAAGCAAAATACTACAAAGCATATATGGTTTTATAGGTACGACCTTGACCAAGTTTGTTCTTGCATCGGATATTTTAGCCGTGACCATAAGCAAATACGTAACCATCCTTGAGAAGAAATATAAAGCAAAAAATATAGCATTAATTCCTCACGGCTCTTTTGAAACTCCACCAGAACCGGATTTTAATCTTCCAGCTGGACCAAAACAGGTAATGGCTTTCGGGAAGTTCGGGACCTATAAAAAGGTTGAGGTACTTATTGAGGCAATAGAGGTAATTCGTAATAGGAGCAATGAAGATATAGAAATTGTAATTGCCGGAACGGATAGTCCTAATACACCAGGCTACCTTAAGAAGATGGAAGAAATATACAGCCATGTATCGCAAATACGATTTACAGGCTATGTAGCCGAAGAGGACGTCCCCGTTATTTTTGGAGAAAGTGCGGTAGTGGTCTTCCCGTATACCTCTACCACAGGTAGTTCGGGTGTATTGCATCAAGCAGGAAGCTACGGGAAAGCAGTTGCTCTTCCTGATTTGGGAGACTTGAGCGTACTAGTTAAGGAAGAAGGGTATAGGGGCGAGTTCTTTTTACCCGAGGACAAAAATTCATTAGCGGACGCCATAGAAAAAATACTCACGGATGATGCCTATAGAACGGAGTTGGCCCAAACCAATTATGCGGCTGCATGTTCATTGCCTATGAGTACCATTACCCAAATGTATCTGGATTATTTTAAGGCTATTCAGGTTCAAAAATCCAAAGGGCAGATTATAGACGTTAACGCCATTGGACTAACCCACGAAAAAGTAAAAGCATAAAAAAAAGGTTCCCACTTCTTAATAAAATATACCACCATGAAAATATTAACCATAGACGACCAGCAATTGATTTTGCTTTCAGTTGAAAAGAGACTATTAGAATTAGGTTATGAGGTTAAAACGGCCAGTTCTGGAGAGCAGGGCATAGAAGTATTTGATAGTTTTCAGCCAGATTTAGTTTTGGTAGATATAAATATGCCGGGCATGTCAGGCCTTAGGGTAGTTGAGCATATAAGGATTGAAAAGAAATCCGAAACACCTATTCTGGTCATGTCAGGTAATACCGATGAAAAAATCATTGTAGATGGTTTTGATTTAGGAATTAACGATTACATGAAAAAGCCTGTGAGCCTAGACGAAATGGCGGCACGTATAAAACGAATTATCGGGGCACCTGATATTCAGAAAGAAACGGTAGCGAGTGATAATGCACGTATGCTTCAAAAGAATTGCGTGGGTGTAATAATTCCTTGCTATAATGAAGAAGACCGTTTGTCCGGTCCTGAATTTAAGGAATTTGCACACAAGAATTTGGGCTACCATTTATGCTTTGTAAATGATGGAAGTACAGACAGAACTTTAGAAGTACTGCATGAACTACGCAAAGGACATGAATCCAATATAAGCGTTTATGATTGTGAAAAGAACGGTGGTAAGGCAGAAGCGGTACGACAGGGAATCTTGCACATGATAAAAGATGAGCAGTTAGATTATCTAGGATATTTAGATGCTGATCTTTCAACTGATTTTAGGGATTTTGATGATTTAGTAAAAACCATTGAAAACTCGGATTTTAAAATTGTAAGTGGTTCCAGAATCAGTAGAATGGGGGCGAACATCACCAAGGAGTCGGCTCGTAAAATTATAAGCATGACCATCAATATGATCATACAGACTATTCTTGGTATGCCATTTAAGGACACCCAATGTGGAGCCAAAATAATGGACCGTGAGATAGCTTCTACCATGTTCAACAAAAAATTTATTACCAAATGGCTCTTTGATGTGGAGATTTTTATGCGCATGAGAAAACACTATGGTAAAGAAGAAGCAAAACGCGTTATTTGTGAGCAACCATTAAAACGATGGATTCATGCAGACGGTTCCAAACTTTCTATGAAGGATTCAGTTAAAATTGTTGGCCAACTCGCCAAGATTGCTGTATCGTACAGATAATTCAATATATTCCTTAATTAGTTGACAGTTCAAAATTTTAATTCATGGGGCTATGAATTAAAGGTTTGAGCTGTTTTTTTATGCCCCAAAGCTAAAGTATTCTTAATTTTTTGTTCGTTTCAAAGCAAGTGCTTAGTTTTGTATCGTAGTTTAGAAATAATGGCTAGAAAAAAACAATATAACGAAGATGAAGTAATTGAAAAGGCCACTGCTCTTTTTTGGAGAAATGGTTATGAGGCTACTACGGTTCGTATGCTTGAAAAGGAAATGGGGATCAACCAATTTTCTATTTATTCTAGCTTTGGGAATAAGCAAGGGGTTTTTGTTGAAAGCATTAATGCCTACCGGAAACGTGTACGCGTCATAACGGATAAACTTTCTAAGTCTAATAATGGTAAGGAAGGTATTAAGCAATATTTTTATGATTTCTTGGAGTTTGCAAAGGAAGATGGGAAGAATAAGGGATGTTTGGTAACCAATACCGTAAATGAAATTAACGCAGATGCAGACCCAGTAATTATGGAACAGTTAATAGAATTTGCCAATAGCATCAAGCAACTATTTGTAGATAATCTTTTGCAAGAGGAAGGAAAAACTCAAGAAGAAGCTATTAGGCAGTCAAATTATTTAATGAATACTTTGTTGGGTTTGTCAGTTTCATCAAAAGTTTTCGACCAAAACCAAATCAATGATACGATTGAAATAACGTTTTTAAACATTTAAAAATTTTTTAACCCTAAACTAAGCGTTTGCTTAGAAATATAAATAAATTAAAATTAGAACTATGAGTACATTAACGATTCACACTTTAGAAACCGCACCGGAAGATAGCAAGCCATTATTGGAAAAATCAATAAAGGCGTATGGTAACATACCTAATCTACATGGCGTATTGGCCTCGGCACCTGGTCTTTTGGAAGCATACCAATCTATACACGAGCTTTTTGTAAACTCTTCATTTGATAATGATGAACTTACGGTAGTATGGCAAACCATTAACGTGGAGCACGAATGTCATTATTGTGTACCGGCACATACCGCAATCGCAAAAATGATGAAGGTAGATGATGCTATTACGGAAGCATTAAGAAACGGAACTCAATTGCCATCCGAAAAGTTACAGGTACTTCATGAGACTACCCTTAAAATTGTTCGCAATAGAGGGTATATTGACCCTAAAGATGTTAAAGCATTTTATGCAGCGGGTTATGAGGAAAGACAATTGTTGGAAATCATTTTGGGACTTTCTCAAAAAGTAATCAGTAACTATGTGAACCACATTGCAGAAACTCCGGTTGACGCTGCGTTCGAGAAATTTGCTTGGAAAAAGGAAAACGAAGTTGCCTAATGTTGTAAGCTAATGAAGCTTGATGGCAACATATAAACCTTCCGTTTTATGCGGGAGGTTTATTTTTTCATTTATAAATAAGGATTGAACACACAATGCTTATCAATTTTTTCGCATAGGTGGTCTATTCATCAACTTTTTAAAAAAAAGTATTATGATAAAGTTAACCGTAATGTACCCGAACAGTGAAGATTTAGAGTTCGATAAAGAATATTACACAACAAAACACAGTCAATTATTGGAAGACTTAATGGGGGATGCCATTAAGGGGTCGGATATTAATTTTGGACTTACCGGAGCAACCCCTGCGGATTAAGCCCCATACGCGGTTATTGCGAATTTACTTTTTGACTCGTTAGAATCCTTCCAAGAATCGTTCGGTTCCAATGCAGAAAAGATTTTAAGCGATTTACCTAATTTTACAAATGCTAAACCTCAAGTTCAAATTAGTAAGGTTGTATAGGCAAAATCGTCTTAGATAGAGAGTTTGCCAAACGAGTTCGGCAAATTGTTTATTGGTTAAAAATGATATGATATAAATTATGGCAGAAAAGATAAAGATAGATTTGGTTTCGGATGTGGTTTGTCCTTGGTGTGTAATTGGTTACAAGCGTTTAGAACGTGCTATTTCCGAGTTGGGTGTTGAGGATAAAATCGAATTGGAGTGGCAGCCTTTTGAACTAAACCCGAATATGCCTGCAGAAGGACAAAATGTTCAAGAACATATTGCCGAAAAATATGGTTCATCTCTTGAGGAACAAAAATTGTCTCAGGAACGTATGACGGAATTTGGTGAAGATTTAGGTTTTACATTCGATTATTTTGATGAAATGAGAATGGCCAATACCCGAGATGCACATGTTCTGTTGGAATACGCTCATGAAAAAGGAAAGCAGACCGAACTTAAGATGCGTTTGGTTGCCGCATTTTTTAGCGAAAGAAAGAATGTGTCCGATAGAGAAGTTCTAGCTCAAGAATTGAAAGCCGTTGGCTTAAATGTGGAAGAAGCAATGTCCCGTTTAGATGATGATACCGCCCGTTACGAGGTAGCTTCCAAGGAACAGTATTGGCAAGGGCTTGGCGTATCTTCCGTGCCCACTTTTGTTTTTGATAAAAAGAGCGCACTTACAGGTGCACAACCCGTAGAAACGTTTAAGAAGGTACTTGAAGACCTTATAGAAAAGTAGACCGGAACGGGGTACGCAAAATTGTGAGTTACTCATAAACGAATGCCTGTTTGGCCTGAAAGCCATAAACTAATTTTAGTTTATGGCTTTTTTTAGTGAGCTGTTTAAAGAAATAGGGTTGGAGAAATGAATTTCTTATTCTATTTTCGGACTTGCGGTAAAATATGCTGTACTGTCTTTAGGCGGATCAATGGGCAATAAAATGCCTTTTTAATATAAGATTCCCTAGAGTGTTCAGTTCAAAAGCCAATCTGCTTAATTAATTAACCTATGTCAATGAAAATACATTCATTCTCCAGAACACATTTTTTAGTATCAAAGTGCATCACTATGTTGGCACTGCCCGTATTTTTTATAGTATCAAGCTGTAATGTGTCCAAAACCGGTACGGACAATTCAAGAAGCGAATCAGAACCGGTAGCCACAGAAGTATCAACTGTAGACTCTAATACCGCCCAAACCATCAACACTAAAATATCTAGTGGAATTTACCGGCAATGGCACACGGTAGAAATAGATTTTGAAGGTCCTGAAACTTCTGAGGATGCAGAAGACAATCCGTTTTTAAATTATCGTCTAGAGGTGGTTTTTACAAATGCACAGACCAGCTATAAAATTAGAGGGTTTTATGCGGCAGATGGGAATGCTTCGGAGACTAGCTCAAAAAAAGGAAATATTTGGAGGGTACGTTTTTCACCGGATTTGCTGGGAGATTGGAGTTATTCCGCAAAATTGTACCACAAAGACAGCATCGCCATTCAGGAAAACGTGTCAGAAGCAAAAGAGGTGTCTATTTCAAATGCCAAAGGCATTTTTAAAGTAATTGAATCCGATAAAGAAGGTGCGGATTTCAGGGCAAATGGTAGGCTTGTGGTCTCCAAGGGCTACTACAAATTTAAAAATACGGACACCTATTGGTTAAAAGTAGGGGCCAACAGTCCAGAAAATCTGCTAGGCTACGTAGATTTTGATGGTACGTATAGGATAGCTTCTTCTAACGATGAAGGAGAGGCGAGCACTACAGATGAAATACATTCCTATCCATCTCACATAACTGACTGGAAAGCGGGAGACCCAACGTGGAAGGATGGTAAAGGAAAAGCTTTGATCGGGGCTTTAAATTACCTTGCAGATACAGGAATGAATACCGTTTATTTCTTGACCATGAATATTCTTGGTGATGGAAAAGACGTATGGCCATATACAAAACCGGAGGAGCTTAGCCGTTTTGATGTGAGCAAACTGGAGCAATGGGAAATTGTTTTTCGTCATATGCAATCAAAGGGGTTGATGCTTCACGTTGTATTACAAGAAACAGAGAATGAAACGCTATTGGATAATGGAGAAACCGGGCCAATGCGAAAGCTTTATTTAAGCGAGTTGATAGCCCGTTTTGGCCACCATTTGGGCCTTACTTGGAACTTGGGAGAAGAAAATGGACCTGCGGAATGGTCGCCTTTGGGCCAGAACGATGCGCAAAGAAAAGCTATGGCCAAATTTATTAAGGAGACAGACCCTTACAATCATCCGCTGTTGTTACATACGCATGCTCATGCCCCTTTGAGAAGCGAAATTCTAGACTCTATTGTGGGCTATAGATATGTAGATGGGCTCTCATTACAGCAAGACGAAAGAAAGCATGCTGCTAATGTTGTTGAAGAATGGAGGACGAAATCTAAGGAAACGGGTCATGAATGGATGATTACCATGGATGAGATTGGGAAATGGTTTCAGGGTGCTGTTTTGGATAGTGAAGATCCAACCCATGAAACTTTACGAAAATACGTGCTTTGGGGAAGTTTACTTTCTGGTGGAGCCGGAGTGGAGTGGTACTTTGGAGCCAAGCATCCGCACAATGATCTTACTTCAGAAGATTGGCGCCAACGGGATAGACTTTGGAAAATATCAAATCACGCACGTTCGTTCTTTCAAGAAAACCTGCCGTATTGGAACATGCAGCCACAGCACGATTTGGTCAATATAGATGAGGCGTATTGTTTGAGGGAAAAAGGTAAGGTCTATGCGGCATTCCTTCCCAAAGTAAAAGAGGCCACAATCAACCTTTCAGAGGAATCAGGAGAGTTTGAGGTTTTTTGGTTTGACCCTTTAAATGGAGGAGAACTTCAAAAAGGCTCTATCCCGATCGTTGCCGGAGGTGCTGTTAGAACTCTCGGAAATCCGCCGGCTACATCCGGATTAGTACATGAAGACTGGGTGGCTCTTTTAAAAAAGATGTAACCGTCGTCCGGTCAGTCTGGTTTTAATTTTAGTAATTGAGGCTTAATTAGCTGTTGGCACATTCAAGGAAGTGGGAAGCTCAAAAACCTCTAAATTAAAATAGGGCAATGCGGCCAAGAGGTGGTCAAAAATATCGGCCATGATATACTCGTAATTTTCCCAGCGCTTATCCGCACTAAAAGCATATATTTCCAAAGGAATACCTTGTGCTGTTGGTGCTAGTTGGCGTACCATTAAGGTCATACCCTTATTTACGGCAGAATGTTTTTGAAGATAATCATTTACGTATTTTCGGAATACACCAATATTGGTCAGGTTCCTGCCGTTAATAGCTAGATTTTTATCTATTTTATTGGTGGTATTGTATGAGTTGATTTGCTGATTCTGATTGATAAGATAAGGCTGTATAAGCTGAATTTTTTCAAGTGATTCCATATCCTCATCGGTTAGAAAACGTATGCTTTTTTGACTGATGATCAAAGCTCTTTTAATGCGTCTTCCACCTGAAACTTCCATACCTCTCCAGTTTTTAAAAGAATCGGAAATTAGGGAATAGGTAGGAATGGTGGTAATGGTCTTATCAAAATTCTGGACTTTTACGGTGGCCAAGGTAATTTCTATAACGTCGCCGTCTGCACCAAATTTTTCAAAGGTAATCCAGTCACCAATACGCACCATATCGTTTATACTAACCTGTATGCTGGCAACCAGACCTAAAATGGAATCTTTGAATATGAGAAGAATAACGGCCGAGCCTGCACCAAGTGCCGTGAAAAACTTCCAGATGAGAACATCTGTGATTATGGCAAATATGGTTAGGATACCAATGAACCATGCAAAAATCATAAAAACTTGAATGTAACTGTCCATTGGTTTATCTCTAAACCTAGGCTTGGTCTTTAAGTAATCATTGGTACTTGTAAAGAGACTTTTAACTATTAAGATCGTTAGGACAACAAATAAAATCTGCAGCAATTTAAGCGCCAGTTGGCCTGCATAGTCAAAATGAAAAAATGCAAAAGGAATAAACTCGAACAGAATTAGCAGAGGGATTATGTGGGCTACGTAGCGAGGTACTTTGTTGACTACAAGAAAGTTGTCAAAGTTGGTTTTTGACTTTCGGGCAAACCTTAAAGAGATGTAGCGTAAAACGCGCCAAATAATTAGGTCTAAGAACCAGGCTAGGATAAGTGCGACCACCAGTACTATTCCTAAATTTAGGTATGATGCTAGGCTGTCGCTCATTCCTGTTTTTAATAGGTAATCGTATAGTAATCTGTGTAAACCTTCTTCCATGGAGTTTATGCTCTTTATTGCCGGTGCAAAATTACATCAAAGAAAGAATAAAGGACGGATAAAAGGGGCAATAATTAACGGGTTTAGAAAGGTGATAGACAGATGTAAATCTGCTCTTATAAGGTAGTTTAACAGACGTGTTCTACTTATCATTTAATGCGAGTACGGGTATATTTTCAAAATAGCCTAATTTGCCCAATGTATGTTTTCCAAAACCTAGCCTCTCCCAAAACGTTCGTTTTTTATTAACGTAACTTACCATGTTACTTTTTCTAATTTTAACGAAACAGTTTAATGCAATATCCATTTTTGCATTATGTACTATGTTGAAGCCAAGATCTATATCTTCAAAATATTTGATAAGCATTATTTTATTCTCTTTTTGCTTAGGATTTAAAGTAGCATCGCTTTCTAAACTGAGTACTTGAATACTGGATTTGTTCAATTTTGCTATTTCAGCCAATTGCTTAACATCAAAAAAATTGAAATCGGTTTTAAAGTCCGTAGCAAGAACGATTTCTTTTGGATGATTAAAGATTGCATTTCTAGGCACTACTAAAACAGGACATTTTCTAACGCTTTCTATTACAGAGAGTGTGGTCTTTCCGTATTTTCCAGTTCGCTTGTTTGTCATGCCTTTGGCCCCCATGATGACCATGTTTATATGCAGAGATTTAATAATATTATCTATGGCATCTAATAGCAGTGTGGAACGAGAAAGAACATGAAAGGCATGTTTGGGGTTTTTATCCTCAAAAGTCAAGTGAGTTAAAATATCTCCTAAACCTTGTTTTGAACGTTTTTCGGATAGCTTATTAAAAGCATCGTCCGGGTCTAGACGGTTGAGGCTATCAAGGCCATATCTATCTTGGGAATAGATGTTGAGAATATAAAAATCGCATTTTTCATGCGCATATAGTTTTATGGCATATTCAATTGCGTTCAAAGAATTTTTTGAAAAATCTGTTGGTAATAGAAGCTTTTTCCCCATGATCATAATTTTTTAATTGTTTTCCTCAATCCAAGATGAGTAGGTCTTGGATTTCACAAACTTCTGTTTACGGTATTTAGATGTACTAAGACCTTATGGTTTTCATAGATTAGTATGAAGTATGGGGAACAAGTACATTCTTTTCTATGATACCTAAAGAATTATAAGCAAAGAGCGTGCCTTTGTATGTTATTTTTGATTTAAACAATTGATTGTAAGTGAATTATATTATTTTCTTAACGAATGATTATATAACCGAGTGAGGAAAATTTACCCGGTTGATTCATTATAGGCCAATGGATAGTTGGACCTTTCTAAAGGGGTAAGATTAAAATTTATGGGTTTAACTGTAAAAACCTCGTAAATCCATGATTTACGAGGTTTTTACTTTAGGTTTTTCCCAAATTGTGACCTGGCTGGGGCTCGAACCCAGGACCCTCTCCTTAAAAGGGAGATGCTCTACCAACTGAGCTACCAGGTCATAATGTCAAAAATTAATGTGTGTATTTTTCTAAAAAAAACGGCTCACATAATTAAATAAAAAAGCCTCTTTATTTGTTCAAGAGGCTGTTATTTAATTGGTGACCTGGCTGGGGCTCGAACCCAGGACCCTCTCCTTAAAAGGGAGATGCTCTACCAACTGAGCTACCAGGTCAATAACAAATAAGGATTGATTCCCTCAATGCGGGTGCAAATATAAGTCGATTACTTTATTTTCCAAGCCCTTTTTGAGATAAATTTATTTTTTTTTGAAAACCCCTAGAAATAAGCCACTTTTACATTAAAATAAAATTGTGAAAATAGTATTGTTGGGTTATATGGGTAGTGGCAAGAGCACAATTGGCAAGTTGCTATCCCAAGAAAGAGGTTTAGAATTTATAGATCTAGATAACTACATTGAGGAAGCAGAGCAAATATCCGTACCCGATATTTTCAAAACTAAAGGCGAACTTTATTTTAGAAAAAGGGAATACGCATACCTAAACGAAGTACTTGCCCAAAAGGACAATTTTGTTTTATCCTTAGGAGGTGGTACCCCGTGTTATGGTAATAATATGCAAGCAGTTCTGGATGCTACAAAAAATGCTATTTATCTAAAGGTATCTATAGCAGAACTTGTTAATCGTCTTTTAAAGGAAAAGGACCAACGTCCGTTAATAATGAATATACCGGAAGATGAATTACCGGAGTTTATTGGTAAGCACCTTTTTGAAAGAAGTTATTTCTATAACCAAACAGATAAGGTCATTAGTTCGGACGGAAAAAACCCAGACGAAATTGTGGCCGAAATGGGAGCCTTATT
Source organism: Zobellia sp. B3R18 (assembly GCF_018860715.1). NCBI lineage: Bacteria > Pseudomonadati > Bacteroidota > Flavobacteriia > Flavobacteriales > Flavobacteriaceae > Zobellia > Zobellia sp. B3R18. The sequence goes on from NZ_JAHKQG010000010.1 coordinate 264,511, forward strand.
AGTCTAGGTAGACCATATCATTTTTAGCCTGAAACAGTACATGTACATGCTCTTGCAGTGAGGTAGATAAGGAAATACCTTTATAATCTGCTTTCACAGGATATTTTTTATGGTTTCTATTTACTAGAACAGCGGTCTTAAGTTGTTTTACCGGTGTTTTTAGAAAATGATGAACACCGTAAATAAGGGTAGTACCGGAGTTAAGCACATCATCTACCAACACAATGGATTTATCTGTGTATTCCGATTCTGGAATAGAAGTCTGTACGCCACTTTGTAATGGATTTTCTTTGTCCATCATAACCTTGCAAAGTGTTATTTCGGCATCGGTTACTTTTTTGAGTACCCGTTGCAATTTTTTGGCAAAATTGAGTCCTCCACCATCTATACCTGCAATAATAATTTCTTTTTCCTCAACATTGGCCTCGTATATCTGATAAGCTATACGCTCTATTTTATGCTGTATTTGCTGGTGGGTAAGTATTTTGTTCTCCATAAACGGGTATTTTCAATTCAAAGATAGCCAACGCTATGCAAATTCGCTCTTTTTATTCTGTGCTTTTAAAATCTTCAGGAGCTTGGTTCGGGTCTTCCAAATACTCCTCAATATCACGACGGTCTTTTTTAGTAGGTCTTCCGGTTCCTTTCTTGCGATAATGTTCTTTGGCCTGTTTAAGAAGTTCGTTATGTTCAAAAGCTTCTTTAGGAGTCGTATCCGTACGGTAAATATCAACCAATTTGGCGCCCACTCTGCTTTTAGGAATGTCCAGAACCGTTAGTTGTAGGTTAATTTGTTCCTTCCTCACTATAATTTTATCCATTGGGTACACTTCTCGAGAAGGTTTCGCCACTTGGTCATTAATTCTTACCTGACCTTTTTTACAGGCCGTAGAGGCAATGTTTCGGGTCTTAAAATAACGGGTACTCCACAAGTACTTATCAATTCGCATAACTATTAAAAATCTTTGTTAAGGCTCTCTACAAAAATAAGGGAAAATTGTATCTTGCCGCCTGTAAAAATGAATTGATGAATTTGAATCGAATAGTTGCCTTATCGGCGTTAGTGGTTGTACTGTACTCTTGTAATAATGATGATGGAGGTGTAACGATTGAACCACCAAGACCGTTAAGTGAAGTTTTAAGTGAAGATGAAGCGGAGATTCAAGAATATCTTAAAACGCATTATTACAATTACGCAGAGTTTGAAAACCCCGCTGAGGATTTTGATTTTAAAATTGAAATAAAGGAAATAGGTGAGGGTGATTCTGATAAAACACCTCTTTTGGACCAAGTGGTTCCTGTTGAAGTAAACGTACCTTCTACACATTTCTTGATTTCTGGGGAAGAAACGAATACAAAACACACGTTGTACTATTTGGAAGCTCGGGAGGGTGTTGGTGATGCTTTAAGCGTGGCCGATTCTGCTTTTGTACGCTACAGTGGAAATCTTATTGATGGTACTGTCTTTGACGATAATAATGAAAATGATCCAGTATGGTTTGATTTGGCAAGTTTACAAGCGCCCGCAACATCCACTGTTTCAGGTACTCCTGCTAGGGGTTTTTCTGAGGGAGCGGCACTTCTAAAAGGAGGAGCACCTGCGGAGATTAATGAAGATGGTACGTATTCTGTAAACGGATATGGTGTTGGAATGATAATTTTTCCATCTGGTTTGGGTTATTTCAATATAGCAAGAGGTAGTATACCTGCCTACAGCCCATTAATTTTTAAGATGGATATGTTTGCGGTAAATCAGTCAGACCATGATGGTGATGGTATTCCGTCTATTGAAGAGGACACGAACAAAGACGGTTACTTGTTCAACGATGATGCCGATGGAGATGGTATTCCTGATTATCTAGATGCCGATACAAACTAAGAAGTAGAATTATTTACTACCTATAAATAAAAAGAAATCCCGAAACATATGTTTCGGGATTTCTTTTTATAATAACAGTTTCATTATAACGTCAAAGATAAACTAACGATCAACTGGTCTGGGCGCGCATCTACACGACTAGGGCCTAAGTTGGTAATGTTCGTATTGATAAAGGTAGCCTCGTTGCTGTTAAAACCTCTTTCGTACCTAATATCAATTCCCAGCTTTCCTAAATCTACACCGGCGCCTATATTGGCTCCTACGCTAAAATCATTTTCAATATCATCTATTGAGATACCATCAAACTCGGTATCAAGAATATACTGAAACGAAGGACCTGCAAATACGTGCAGCGGACCTATAATTTTTACACCTACCAGTAAGGGCATGTCTAACTTACTTATGTCAAACTTATCACCGCTATAATCAGACTTGGTTTTGGTGTACATTAACTCAGGTCTAAAATAGATGCGATTAACGCCTATTTTAGTGAAAAGACCTAAGTGGTAACCCATGTTTCGGTCTGGATCTCTGGCCGCATCACCAATAGATTCAAAATAATCTCCGTTGGCGCTATAGTTAAGACCGGCCTTAACGCCAATTTCAACTAAATCTTTTTGTGAAAATGCAGCAATGCTTATCAAAGCAAAAACTGCCGTAAGGAGTGTTTTTCTCATATGTTCTCGTTTTTAATACCACAACAGTATCAAAAACGATACCATTGTTATTTCCTTTTCAATACCTTTAAAACGGCCTTTTCAATAGCTTTATTGTTTAAACCGTACTTCTCCATAAGCTGTTCAGGAGTACCACTTTCACCAAAAGTATCTTGGGTTGCAACAAACTCTTGAGGCGTAGGATTATGAATACTAAGGGTTCTAGCAACACTCTCTCCAAGTCCGCCTAAGAAATTGTGCTCTTCAGCAGATACAACACAACCTGTTTTTTTAACGGATTTTAACAGAGCTTCCTCATCAAAAGGCTTAATCGTATGGAAATTGATAACCTCTGCAGAAATACCTTGCTCTTCCAATTTCTCAGCAGCGATCAGCGCTTCCCAAACTAAATGTCCTGTAGCAACGATGGTAACATCTGTACCTTCGCTAAGCATAAGTGCTTTTCCAATTTCGAACTTTTGGTCAACCGGAGTAAAGTTGGCCACTTTAGGTCTACCAAAACGTAGGTAAACAGGTCCTTCATGCTCGGCAATGGCCAAGGTAGCTGCTTTTGTCTGGTTGTAATCACATGGGTTGATAACGGTCATGCCCGGAAGCATTTTCATCATACCGATATCCTCTAAAATCTGGTGGGTGGCACCATCTTCACCAAGGGTTACACCAGCATGCGAAGCACATATTTTTACGTTCTTTCCAGAGTAGGCGATAGACTGACGGATCTGGTCGTAAACCCTACCTGTGGCAAAGTTGGCGAATGTACTGGCAAAAGGAATCTTTCCACCAATGGTAAGTCCGGCAGCGATACCCATCATGTTGGCTTCGGCTATACCTATTTGAAAGAATCTCTCGGGATTCTCGTCAATAAAAGGTTGTATTTTTAAAGAACCTACTAAATCGGCACAAAGGGCTACTACATTAGGGTTGGTTCTTCCCAACTCGGTCATGGCGTCTCCGTAGCCACTTCTAGTATCGTTTTTTCCTTGATCTATATATTTTGTCATTTTATTCAGTTTTTGTCGTTTCCGAGGCGGAAAGCTAAAATTTTAAGATAGTTTCGGAATTTTAATAATCACCTAAGGTTTCAGGGTTCTGGCTTAAAGCGTTCGCTAATTGCTCATCGCTAGGTGCTTTACCGTGCCATGCGTGGGTGTGCATCATAAAATCTACACCGTTGCCCATCATGGTATCTAGAATGATACATACGGGTTTTCCTTTTCCTGTTCTGCTCTTGGCCTCGTTCAATCCGTTGATTATGGCTTCAAGGTTGTTGCCTTCGGCTACTTCAAGAACATCCCATCCGAAAACTTCGAATTTCTCTTTTAGGTTTCCTAAAGGAAGTACCTCTTCGGTAGGGCCGTCGATCTGTTGTCCGTTCCTATCTATGGTAGAGATCAAGTTGTCTACTTTATTTCCTGCAGCGTACATAATGGCTTCCCAGTTTTGGCCTTCCTGTAATTCGCCATCACCGTGAAGACTATAGACCAAATGGTCGTCTCCGTTCAATTTCTTGGCCAATGCCGCACCGATCGCTACAGACATTCCTTGACCTAAAGATCCCGATGCTACACGGACCCCTGGTAGGCCTTCGTGGGTAGTCGGGTGTCCTTGAAGACGGGAGTTCAATAAACGGAAGGTGTTCAATTCTTCCACGGGAAAGTACCCCTTTCTTGCCAAAACACTGTAAAATACAGGTGATATGTGACCGTTTGAAAGAAAGAAAAGGTCTTCGTCCTTACCGTCCATATCAAAACCTTCTTTAAGGTCCATTACTTCATTGTAAAGCGCGACCAAAAATTCGGTACAGCCCAAAGAGCCCCCTGGATGACCTGAATTTACCTTGTGTACCATGCGTAGAATATCCCTTCGGGTCTGTACTACGATATCTTGTAGTTCGTCTAATTTTGCCATTTGTAAATGTTCGTTTTTAGTAGTTTTCAAATGTAATCGCAATCTTTTGGGAATACAAATCGCACCTTGTTTATTTTTGCCCTCAAATCAAAAAAAGAGTGATAAAAGCAACAGTTGGCAAGGTTTTGGCCTAGAGCCGTTTATTTGGACGGAATTTATTGAAAGAGAGAGGCAAGGGCAGTGAAAAAGCCAGATTTGGTAGTTGGAAACCCGGGTATAGGACAAACTTTATTTTTTCCTTAGGCCTTTTATGCTAGGCAGTTGTTTATCTTTGCGCCCATAAATAATATTTTGAAGTTTACCTTACACCATACAGACCCTAAGAGTAAAGCCCGTGCCGGAACCATGGTTACCGATCACGGCGTAATAGAAACACCCATATTCATGCCGGTAGGTACCGTTGCTTCGGTAAAAAGTGTGCACCAGCGTGAATTGAAGGAAGATATCAATCCCGATATTATTTTGGGAAATACCTATCACCTTTTCCTTCGGCCCAAGACGGAAATTCTAAAGAAGGCCGGGGGACTCCATAAGTTTATGGGCTGGGATAGGAACATCCTTACCGACAGTGGGGGGTATCAAGTGTATTCCCTTTCGGGCAACCGTAAGATAAAGGAAGAAGGGGTGAAGTTCAAGTCGCATATAGACGGTTCTACACACCTTTTTACACCGGAAAACGTAATGGAAATACAGCGTGTGATCGGGGCCGATATTATCATGGCCTTTGATGAATGCACACCTTACCCCTGTGATTACCGGTATGCAGAACGTTCTATGCACATGACACATAGATGGTTGGAGCGTTGTATTGCGCACTTAAAGAAAACACCTTTTGAGTACGATTATTCTCAAACGTTCTTTCCTATTGTACAAGGTTCTACCTATAAAGATTTAAGAAAACGCTCTGCGGAGTACATTGCCGGCGTTGGTGCCGAAGGTAATGCCATAGGCGGTCTATCCGTTGGGGAACCTGCGGAAGAAATGTATGGTATGACCGAGGTGGTCTGTGAAATTTTACCGGAAGACAAACCCAGATATTTAATGGGGGTAGGTACGCCTATTAATATTTTGGAGAACATAGCCTTAGGAATTGATATGTTTGATTGTGTGATGCCTACGCGAAACGCTAGAAACGGAATGTTGTTTACCGCTCATGGCACTATAAATATTAAGAACAAAAAGTGGGAAGATGATTTTTCTCCGGTAGATGAAATGGGAATTACCTTTGTAGACCTAGAGTATTCAAAGGCCTATTTGCGTCATTTGTTCGTAGCTAAGGAGTATTTGGGCAAACAAATAGCCACTATTCACAACCTAGGATTTTATCTTTGGTTGGTTCGTGAAGCTCGAAAGCATATTTTAGCAGGAGATTTTACGGAATGGAAAGACCGTATGGTTAAACAAATGGATAAACGATTGTAGTGCTTACCATATTAGATAAATATATACTTAAGCGATATTTGGTCACTTTCTCGGTGATGATCTTGCTATTTATTCCTATTGGGATCATGGCGCATTTGGCCGAGCAGATTGGAAAAATGCAAGCCAATGAAGCTCCGTTGGATGAAATACTCGTCTATTTTGGAAACTTTACTATCTATATAGGAAGTCTTCTATTTCCTATTTTCCTCTTTCTGTCTATAATTTTCTTTACCTCTAAATTGGCGGGAAATACGGAAATTGTGGCCATTCTTAGTTCAGGTGTATCGTACTCTAGATTCTTGCGCCCCTATATTATTGGAGCCTCTATTATTGCGGTAATTATGTTTGTTATGGGTATGTTCATAGTACCTAATGCTAGCAAGGGTTTTAACGAGTTTAAATACAAGTATCTTAAGAAAGGAAAGCAGGACCGGGTTACCAATAATATTTTTACACAGTTAAACGCCAATGATTTTATTTATGTGAGCAGTTTTGATCCTGCTAGACAGATTGGATACAACTTTACTTTTGAAAGGTTTAACGAAGAAAATGAGTTGGAGTTCAAAATATCGGCGGCCAATATCAGATATGTAGATAAGGATAGTGTGTACCGTTTAACTACCTATAAAAAACGAAAGATTCTCAATGATACGGCTTTGGTGGAAACCAAGCGTCGTTTAGATACCCTTTTCTCTTTTCAAATTGGAGACCTTACCCCGGTGTCCTATGCCGCGGAAACCAAGAATATTTTTGAACTGAACCGGTTTATAAAGGACCAAAGGTTAAAAGGGGCATCCAACATCAATACCTATATCTTGGTAAAGTATAAAAGATGGGCTCTGCCTATTACAGCTTTTATATTAACGATAATCGCTGTAGCTGTGTCGTCCGTAAAGAGGCGTGGAGGTATGGGGGTTAACCTTGCCTTTGGAATTATAGTGGCCTTTGTCTTTGTTTTCTTTGATAAAGTTTTTGGTACGCTTGCGGAGCAGTCTGGCTTTTCGCCTTTATTGGCAGTACTTATACCCAATATGATTTTTGGAGTGCTGGCTGTAGTTTTACTGCAAAAGGCAAAGCGGTAACGCGTTTTCCTTTAAATAGGCTTTTATGGGGGCTCAGCTAAAAAATTACCTGCACTTACATCTTATTGTTTTTATTTGGGGCTTTACGGCAGTACTGGGTAAACTTATTACGTTAGAGGCTATGCCTTTGGTATGGTACCGGATGCTTATCGCCTCAATATTTATCTTGATCTATGTTATAGCCAAGAAATACTCCTTAAAGGTTTCGAAGGGTATGTTTTGGGCACTTATAGGAGCAGGAATCGTAATAGCGCTACACTGGGTAACTTTCTTTTTGGCCATTAAGGTATCTAATGTGTCCATTGCTTTGGCCACGATTTCTACGGGTGCTTTTTTTACGGCGATAATTGAGCCCTTTTGGTACAAGCGGAAGATGATTTGGTATGAAATTGTTTTTGGTATCGTTGTTATGCTTGGACTGTACCTGATTTTTAAGGTAGATACGGAGTATCTGTACGGTATAGTTTTAGCCTTAATATCCGCGTTTTTGTCGGCGTTTTTCTCATTGATCAACGGGAAGCTCATACAAAAGGAAAGACCTTCTGTAATTTCTTTTTATGAATTGGTAAGTGGGGTGGGGCTATTGACTATATTTTTAGCGTTTCAAGGAAGGTTTACTACAGAGTTTTTTAGTCTATCGCAAAACGACTTGCTCTATCTGTTTATACTTGCATCAATTTGTACCGCCTACGCTTTTATAGCATCGGTTAAGATTTTGAAATATATAAGTCCGTATACGGTAATGCTCACAATAAATTTGGAGCCTATTTATGGAATAATTCTGGCGTTTATTATTTTTGGCGAGTCGGAGAAAATGAACCCCCTATTTTATGTTGGTGGAGGCATCATCCTATTGACGGTCATTGCCAACGGAATACTGAAAAATAAGAGAAGGTTTAAAAAACCCTTCAGGACATAAGCTTAAAATCCTATATTTGCCTATCAAACTAAACCTATTACACTAATGGAATATCTCGATTTTGAACTCCCTATAAAAGAGCTTGAAGACCAGCTGGATAAATGCATGATTATTGGGGAGGAAAGCGAAGTAGATGTGTCGGAGACCTGTAAGCAGATTGAAAAGAAGTTAGCCGATACCCGAAAAGAAATATATAAAAACCTTACCGCATGGCAACGCGTACAGTTGTCCAGGCACCCTAATAGACCTTATACTTTAGACTACATCAACGCTATTTGTGGCGATACATTTTTGGAACTTCACGGTGATAGGAATGTAAAGGATGATAAGGCTATGATTGGTGGTTTAGGTAAAATTGGTGATCAGAGCTTTATGTTCATTGGTCAGCAAAAAGGGTACAATACAAAAACTAGGCAGTACCGGAATTTTGGTATGGCCAATCCGGAAGGTTACCGCAAAGCTTTACGATTAATGAAATCTGCGGAGAAATTTAATGTTCCTGTAGTATGTTTCATAGATACCCCAGGTGGTGCCGCTGGTATTGAAGCGGAAGAACGTGGTCAAGGAGAGGCAATTGCCCGTAATATTCTTGAGATGACTCGCCTTAAAGTACCTATTATAGTGGTTATCATTGGAGAGGGAGCTTCCGGTGGAGCTTTAGGCATAGGAGTAGGAGACAAGGTATTGATGTTGGAAAACACATGGTACTCCGTAATATCCCCAGAATCCTGTTCTTCTATTCTATGGAGAAGCTGGGAGTATAAAGAAGTAGCTGCAGAAGCGTTGAAACTTACGGCTACGGATATGAAAAAATTAAAGTTGATCGATGAAATCGTGCGCGAACCGGCAGGTGGTGCCCACGCAAATCGGGAAAAAACTTTTGAGGTGGTAAAAAACAAAATATTGACTCAATTTGAGGCTTTAGAAAAGTTATCCCCAAAAGAATTGGTCAATACCCGAATGGAAAAATACGCCCAAATGGGTGTTTTTAACGGTTAACGGACACTTTTATCAAGCTGACTAAAATCTGAGAAAGACTTTTCTCAGATTTTTTTTGTTATCAACATAAAATTGTAACTTATTAACAGTATAATGTTCATTACCTGTTAACTTTACTTCGCTTTATTTTTTAGTTAATTGTATAATTTCGTGAAATGGAAAAAATTAATCCGGTCGTAGCCCGTAAAATAGATAAATCTACCCTAATCAATTTAGAGCGTGGTAAAATTCCGCCACAATCAGTTGATTTAGAGGAGGTTGTTCTTGGTGCGATGATGATTGATAAAAAGGGGGTAGATGAAGTAATAGATATCCTACATCCTGATGTTTTCTATAAAGATGCCCATCGTTTTATCTATGAAGCCATTTTTAAGCTGTTCGAAAGTTCCGAACCAGTGGATTTATTAACGGTTTCGTCACAATTAAAGCGAGACGGACGATTGGATGCCGTAGGAGGGGATTTTTACCTTATAAAACTCACTCAAAAAGTGGCTTCATCCGCCCATATTGAGTTTCATGCGCGTATTATTCTTCAGAAGTATATTCAGCGTAGCTTAATAAAAATATCCAACGAGATCATTGAAGAGGCTTATGATGAATCTACGGACGTTTTTGACCTTTTAGATAGTGCGGAATCTAAATTGTACGACGTAACCCAAGGTAATCTTAAACGTTCTGCGGAGACAGCTATGGATTTGGTAATCCAAGCCAAGAAAAAGATTGAGGAAATTTCCAATAAAGAGGGGATGAGCGGTATTGCTACCGGCTTTGATAAATTGGATAAATTAACCTCTGGATGGCAGCCCAGTGATTTAATTATTGTTGCGGCGCGTCCTGGTATGGGTAAAACGGCACTAACCTTATCTATGGCGCGTAATATTGCGGTAGATGGTGGGCAGGGTGTTGCTTTCTTTTCCTGTGAGATGTCATCTGTACAGCTAATTACCCGTTTGATTTCTTCGGAAACCGGACTGTCGTCCGAAAAATTAAGGACCGGTAAACTGGAAAAACACGAGTGGGAACAATTGAACGTAAAGGTAAAAGCGTTGGAGAAAGCCCCATTGTTCATAGATGATACACCGTCCTTATCCATTTTTGATTTACGTGCAAAGGCCAGACGTTTGGCTTCGCAGCATGACATTAAGATTATTATCATTGACTACTTGCAGTTAATGACCGCCGGTGGAACCGGTAAAGGGGGTAACCGTGAACAGGAGATTTCTACAATTTCGCGTAACCTTAAGGCCCTGGCAAAGGAATTGAATATTCCTGTAATTGCACTTTCTCAGCTGTCTCGTGCCGTTGAAACCCGTGGTGGTAGTAAAAGACCTTTACTTTCGGATTTACGTGAATCTGGTGCGATTGAGCAGGATGCGGATATTGTTTCGTTCATTTTCCGTCCGGAGTATTATAAAATTGATGAGTGGGATGACGAAGAAAGAAGCCCAACACAAGGTCAAGCTGAGTTTATTGTAGCAAAACACCGTAACGGTGGTCTTGAGAACATTCGTCTGAAATTTATCGGTAACCTTGGTAAGTTTGACAACTTGGATGATTTTGATTCTCCGTTTGAGTTCCAATCCAAAATGAACGAAAATGAGGATAATCCGTTTATCACAAAGAACCTGCCCGATGCCAATCAGGCTTTCGGTAGTTCTATGAATGATTTAAGTGCAGATGAAGATAATGATGTGCCATTTTAAATTTATTTAATATGATTTTAAAAGATTTAGTTCATCTGGGTATAACAAGGATTGAAGCTAATTCGATGAGCGATTCTTTGTGTGGTATTCCTTCTGGTTTTGAGAAATTAGATAGGTTGACATATGGCTGGCAAAATTCAGAGTTAATTACTATTGGGGGACGAGCTGGTATTGGTAAAACAGCATTTGCTTTGTCTATGGCACGAAATATAGCTGTTGATTGTAGTATTCCAATTAAACTGTTTACTCTTGAATCTAGTTCTGAGTCTATAATATTTAAGCTTATTTCTTTGGAATCAAAATTATCCTTGAAACGTATTAAAAGTGGAAAGCTTGAAAATCATGAGTGGGCGAAAATGAACGTCGAAACTAGAAAACTCAAAGAAGCTCCTTTATATATCAATGATACCCCTGCTATCTCAATTGAAAAATTAGTCTCGGAAATAAGATATGGTTATGAAGAGGAAGGAATTAGAATAGTAATCATAGATTATTTACAATTAATTGAAATTGAAGACAAAAATGTTAAAGCTTCAAATAGAGAACAGTGTGTATCCATCATTGTAAAAAAGCTCAAGGCATTATCTAAAGAATTGAAAATTCCTATTTTGTTGATTTCTCAACTGAATAGGGCGTTGGAGGAAAGAAGTGCTTCCAAAAGACCTATTTTGTATGATTTAAGAGATTCCGGAGCGATAGAGGATGATTCTGATATTGTTGGATTTATTTACCGTCCCGAATATTATAAGATTGACGAATGGGATGATGAGGATCGAGATCCGACACAAAGTCAAGCAGAATTTATTATAGCCAAAAACCGTAATGGCGGTTTGGGAAGCATTCGTTTGAAATTTACAGAAGATATTGGTGAATTTGATAACTTAGATGATTTTGAGTCTTCTTTTGAGTTTAAGTCTAAAATGACTGATAACGAAGGGAACCCGTTCATGTCGAAAAATCTACGAGATGATAATCAAGCTTTTGATAGTTCTATGAATGATAGTTCACCTTTGGACGATAATGATTGCCCATTTTAATTGAGGGGATATATATAATTAATTTTCTAATAGCTTTAACTTTGGCTATCATAAAAAGCGCACTTTTTCAAGTATCTTTAGAAAAAATCAAAGTGCTAGAAATATGGTAAAATCGCTTTTGTCTACTCTTTTTATCTTGGTAGGTGTTTTGCAGGTTTCCGCTTCTGCCATTCTGATCCCTATGGATGCCGAAGGGCAGAAAGACCACCTCAAAGCATACGGTATCACCTATTGGGTGCTTTCCAAACAGCAGAAGGTGCAATGGCTCCTAAATTATAGGGGAGGTTCTTTTTTGTTGCCCGATGGGGAAGTCATTAGAAAGGAATGTCAGATACGCGGGGTTTCCTTCGAAATTTTGTCCGATAGTCAAACCGAAGGGATACTGAACGAAATAAGTAGTCCTTCCAAAAATCAAGATGCGGTCATTTTGGAGAAGGCCCCTAAGATTGCTGTCTATAGCCCTAAGGGAAACCAACCTTGGGACGATGCCGTTACCATGGTTTTGACCTATGCCGAGATTCCTTATGTTACCGTTTATGATGATGAGGTGCTGGGAGATAAATTAGCCCTTTATGATTGGTTGCACCTGCACCACGAAGATTTTACCGGTCAGTATGGAAAGTTCTATGGCGCATACCGTGCCGCGCCTTGGTATATAGAACAAAAAAAGGAGGCTGAAGCAATGGCTGCGGAGCACGGTTTCTCTAAAGTTTCGGAGGAGAAAGGTGCGGTAGCGCAAAAAATTAGGAAATATGTCATTGGTGGAGGGTTCATGTTCGCCATGTGTTCGGCTACGGACAGTTTTGATATAGCGCTTTCCGCGGAAGGAGTGGATATTTGTGAGCCCATGTTTGACAATGACCCCAGTGATGCCAACTACCAAAGTAAGCTGGATTATAATAAAACTTTTGCCTTCACGGACTTTACTTTGGAGCGAAACCCACTTAAATACGAGTTTTCTTCCATAGACATGACCAGCAAACGGGGCAACGTTCCCAAAGAATCCGATTATTTTTCGTTAATGGATTTTTCCGCCAAATGGGATGCCGTGCCCACCATGCTTTGCCAGAACCATACGGCTTTGGTAAAAGGTTTTATGGGGCAGACCACCGCCTTTAACAGAGATGAGGTAAAACCCACGGTAATGGTGTTGGGAGAAAATAAACTGAATGGCGAGGCACGATATATTCACGGGGTTAAAGGAAAGGGCTTTTTTACGTTTTATGGCGGCCATGACCCAGAAGACTACCAGCATAGGGTAGGGGACCCCAAAACGGAACTGGAGCTGCACCCCAATTCTCCGGGGTATCGTCTAATTTTGAATAATGTTTTGTTTCCTGCGGCACGTAAAAAGAAGCAGAAAACTTAATGCTCTAACTTTATTGTTCAAGCTTAATATCCTACTTGTCTAATAACAGTCCATTTTAATCTGCTTTCGGTTTTGATAATGGCTAAGGTCCTTACCTAAATATGCGTTGCTCAATTCCTGTAGTTCTTGTAGCACTTCTTTTTGCATGGCTATGGAACCACAGATCATAATGCATCCCTTATTCTTCAAAACCTCTAAAAACAATTCTTGATCTTGTTTAATTAGGTGCTGAACATATATTTTATCGGCTTGCTGGCGAGAATAGGCGGTTTTAAAATTGGTCAACTTACCTTCTTGCAAAGCCGTTTCAATATAATCTTTGTAAAGATGGAAAGCGTCTTTGGTGCGTGCTCCCCAGTACAAGTGAATTTCCTTTCTTTTTATATTCTCCTGTATCATCCCTAAAAAAGGACCAATACCTGTTCCGGTTGCTATAAATACTGTTTTTTTAGAGTTTTTAGGAAAATGGAAATTTCTGTTGTTTACAACTGTGGCGGTCAGTTTTTGTCCATCTTCCAGTTGATGCAAGTAGTTGGAACATAGTCCATTTTCGTGTCTACGAATGCTGATTACAAGGGTGTCCGTATTTAGCTTGCCAATGGAATATAACCGCTCTCGAGCTCCATCGGCAGGTACGACCGATAATAAATCCCCCGAAACCGGTTTTGACCCATTCAAATTTTTAAGGCTCAATAAGAAGGTACCGTCTTCAGGTAGTTCCGCTTTATGAATGACTTTAAAAGTGGAGGCAGGTTTTGAGCTGGTAGCCAATTTTGGTTTTTTGAGTTGAACAGGCAATCCCATTTGATTGGCCCAAACCGAACACCAATTGTTGAAAGACTCAAAAGATTGGTCGTTAACCGTAAAGACTTCTTGTAGAGCAGTACTGTTATTTACCCCTTTTAAAGCTTCATGGGTTTCATAAGCAAACTGACAAAAATTGGGGTAGGCGGTAGATCCAAAACCTACTACGCTAAAATCAAAAGGCTGTTTCTGGGGATTCTTTTTGACCAATTGTATAAACTTTTCGGCAGATGCCGGTGCTTCTCCTTGTCCGTATGTAGCTGTAATGACTATTAAATGCTCCATTTTCTTGAAATGGGTGTATTGGTTCATTAATGCTAAATGACTTTTTTTACCCGATTTCAAAATTTGTTTGTGTAACTCTTGAGCAAATTGAAGCGTAGTGCCCCCTTCGGTGCCTACCAAAACCACATATTCACTTTCATTTTTTGAATGCTCATTTTTGATATTGGTTTTAGGCCTTTTAAAATAAACGATAAAGCCGGTAACCGTTAAAAAGGGAATGGCTAGACTTCCCAAGCCAAGTACGATGGACCATAGAATGCTTCCTTCTCCGGTGTGTAATACCGTTGCCCAGAAAGACATGACCTGTACAGTGGGATATTTTTCTTCCGCTAGAATATCTCCGGTAACTTGGTTGAGATATAATTCCCTATCTCTTAGGCGGATGATATAGTAATCCTCTACAAACTCGGAAAAGGGGTATTCCAGTTCACATAGTTCGGAAAGAGAGGTAGTTTTAAAAAAGTCAAATTCCGTATATTTTTTAACAGGTTCTTCTTGGATAGCATCAAAATCTACTTGTAATGAAACTTTGGAATCCGGAATAACATCAAACCGAAGAAGTGAAAGATATACGCCCGTAATGGCTAGCACTAATAACGGAAGTAAAGAAAACCTGGCGTATACAACATGATGGTATTGTGAAAAATTTTCACGAACAACGGGTGCAAAGAATTGCTTATACCCGCCTTGTCTCTTGGCAATTAGAACAATACCCGAAATGCTGATGAGAATTAGTAAAAACGAGGCGAATCCGATTAGAAAACGCCCCGTAGATTTTAGAAATAGCGATCGGTGTAGGTTGGTAGCAAACTGGAAAAGAGGTTTTTTTTGAATAAGATTCCCCAATTTTTCACCAGTAAATGGATCAATATAGAATTCTTCATTCTTTCCATCTAAGATAACCGTAATGCTTACAAAACCATTTCGGTCTCGTTTTACCGCAAGTACTTCTTCATATTTTGTATTGATATGCTCTATGGTTTCCGACAAAGAAAGTTTATCTGCGTTGGAAATACTGTAGGGTTCAATTTTGTTGGAAATTGGTTCTACAGCTAGAATAACACCGGTAACCGATGCAATCAAAAGAAAAACAGAAGAGGCAATGGCAAAAAGCAAATGGCTATACCTCCATACCGATACAATCATAAAAATTATCTGTTTGGTACCATTCTAATATAACGGATGTAACCTTTACCGTCTACTTTCTCTTTTATAGTTGCCGAATTCAAGTCTATCTCTGCATCTATGGCATAATATTCCTGGTTTTCTACAGCTGACTCAAAGCGAACTTTGTAACCGGCATCAATATGCGAGGCGTTAAAACCTAAAGAAATGATATTTCTTTCGCCGTTACCAATGGTAGCGCCCGAAATGGCATCAACGTTCTCTTTGGTGCCATCGCTAAATTTCCACCATTCCTTTAAATCAGGGAACCACTCTTTATCATCTCCTTGAACGTAAAGTGTCTTCTCGTATTTTCCTTCAGGATTGATCAATGAAACCACTACATAGGCTTTCTCACCTGTGTAGTTGGTCATTTGAATCATACATTTGTAACTTACTTTAGGCTCGTTTATAAAAGAAGATAATACAAAGAATGCAGAAGCCAAACAAAGGGCACCAACCGTCTTAACAATTATATTTTTCATGTACTATTAATTTAAAAATTGAAGATTAACCTTGTTTTTGGCCAACAGTTCATTTTCGCTTGCCAGGTCGTGTGCAGTTTCACCAAACTCTGTGGTAGATTTTAGGTCGGCACCATTAGCTATCAAATACTTTAAAATTTCTGCATTTTCGGTTTTCATTGCCGCGTAATGCAATGGGGTATTTCCGTCTTTGTCCTTACCGTTGATGTCAGCACCAAATGCTTTAACCTTTTTTAGAAGGCGCAAATCATTCTTTGCAACCGCTAAATGCCATACGGTACTGTTATCGCCTTGTACTTGCGTAAAATCAAGTCCTTTGTCTTTTAATACGGCAACCTTAGCATCAAAATCACGAGGTTTACCACGACCGTTAAAAAGGTAAGAAACTAAATTGTTTCCTTTTTTGTCAAGCACATCAACACTGGCTCCTTTAGAGATTAAATAGGTTACTACGTCTGCGCTGTTATTTTGAATTGCAGCGGTTAAAGCAGTATGTCCGTCTTTATCCGCATGGTCTATTTTATCCGTTTTTTCGGCAAAATAGGAGATAGTTTCCAAATTATTTCTTCCGGCAGCTTTAATTAAGGCGGTTTGACCTTCTCCATCTACCGCATTAGGATCGACTCCTTTTGATATGAAGTAGTCTAGAATTTTAATGTCTTTTGATGACGCTAAATTGTGCAAAGGAGTAGTGCCACTTTTAGAAACAACATTTGGAGAAATACCAAGTTCTTCTAAATACTTGAAAACCTCTATACTATTGCCACCGCCACGGCCAACTCTACTTGCTGCAAGCATAGCATTGTCTCCGGTTTTATCATTTTCAGCTATTGAAACCCCACGTTCTTTTAAGGATTTAAGAACATCAATGTTTCCACCTTTTGCGGCATAATAAAAGATACCATTACCGTCATTATCCGTAGTGTTGATATCTAGTCCTTTGGAAATTAAATAGTCTGTAAACTTAAGGTCTTTAGCGCTGGATGCTGCCACTAAAAGTATATTGGCACCATGATGGTCTTTTTCATTTTTTAAATCGGCACCATTTGCAATAAACAATTCATAAATTTTTGGATCGGTTTGTCCGCCAGCTGAAGCAAACGAACTGGGGTAGTACCCATGAGAGTCTACTACGTCTAATTTGGCACCCTTTTGAATAAGGTATTCCATTGCTTCTACGTTTCCTTTGTAAGCAGCCCAAAAGATATAAGTACGGGAATCATGTGTTTTTTTGTTAACGTCGTTACCATGCTCAACCAAATATTTAATTGTAGATAGAGGATTATTGGCCAATAGAGCATAAGTGGTTGCATCAAAACCACCACCGTTGGCTACAGTGGCCGAGTGACCCTCTTTTATGTTAGCTTCAATAGTGCTGATACTTGGTTGTTTTTCCCAATAGTCGCCACTTAAGAATGGATTTGGGTCTTTGGGAGTATTCCTTTGTGCAAAGGCACTTAAAGAGATAAATGCAAAGCTGAGAACTAAGGCAAAAGTTCTGATACTATTATTTTTCATGGTCGTGTATATTAGATTCTAAATTACTAAAACCATTACCAGGCTTTATGCCCGATAATGGTATAGTTTACTAAAAGTTATAATGGTTTACCAAGCGCCGATAAAATGGCTTCCTTCCACATTAATTAGCTCGGCACCTTTGGTTACAGCTCCAGTTTTGGTGTCTATAACATAAATATTTCCGTTTTTACCAACGGGTGCTTGTGTAAGGTAAATTTCGTTTCCGTCTACAGCATACCCTTGGTACTGGAATAACTCAAAATCTACTTCGTAAGGAATATCGGTTATTTTGGTTGCTGTTTTTGCATTCAAGTCTACTAAGGCAAAATAGCTTTCTCCTCTCCCCGAAATACCTTCTGCAGAACCATCATGACGGTAAGCTAAAACTGCTTTTCCGTTTGCGGCTGGTCTCCAAGCTAGTACATAAGCACCTTCAACACCCAAGGCATCATCCAAATTAAAATCATACGAATCGTCATATAAGTTGTCAGCTCCAATTTTTAAAATATGAGAACCTTCAGGATCACTCTGGTTAGCTTGGTATACACTTCCGTCATACAAAAAGGCGTTGATGCTGCGGTAACCGTTGGTATTACCATGTCCTACGCTAGAAGCAATTAGTGTTGGATTTAACAAAGAGGGATAGTCCAATACAATGGTTTTGGAACCAAGAATCTCATAATCGCCGCTATCACTTTCTAGGGTAGTAGGGTCTACCTTGCTTAGGCGCGCACCAATATATAATTTGTCTCCAGCGGCATTAAGCGTTGGCATATCTATTCTAGAGATGTAGTAGCCTGCTGCAGATTCTTCTTCGCTTAACGTAATAACGTGCTCTTCAAAGTTGTTGATTTGAGAATCCACTAAGTCTAAAGTAACAACGCCAATGGTAGAATTTGTGTGCAGATAGGTGTCATCGGTTACATCATCAGGAGTGTCGTTGTCATCAACTTGATGTTCTGTAGAGACGTAAACAGCAGCACCGGTTTTGTCCCCATCAAATAACTTGATCCATCTAGGAGCAGTACCAACGTAAGGGGCTATACTTATTTCAGACCCGGTTGGATTGAAAGTTCCACCACCTTCTACGGTATATTTACTGTAATTTCCTCCGGTATCTCCGGCATAACTAATATTAAAAACGGTATTGCCGTCTTCAGAAGCTTGTAGTCTTGCCGTTCTGTTAGATGGTGCTACAAAACCATTGTTAAAAGGATCTATTTGAACCGTAGGGTCCTTAGCCTCTTTACTGGTTACGGAATAAATTAAGGTTCCCCCGTTTCCGTCACCTGGGTTATCACCCATTTTGGCTCCGGCAATGGTTATCCATCTACCGTCTTCTTCGGCTTCCGTTTCTGTTTCTGTTTCGGTCTCAGTTTCTGAGTCGGTATCGGATGTAACTGTACCATCATCGCTACTACAAGCGGTCATTAAACCGGCTAGAAGCCATACGGAAGCCAAAGTTTTAAAGTTCAAAAAAGTTGTTTTCATGTTAGTTCTATTAAGTGATTAAAGATTATTGATTATGTAGTTCAATTTTAAATAAAAGCTTAGTCCTGGTTTTTGTACGGATAGGTTATCATAAATGGCTTGGTCAAAAATATTCTTGACATCAAAACTCATTACAAAATTCTTTTTGGGAAATGTATAGCTCAATCCAAAGTCATGAGATATCTGTTCAGGAATAAAGAATTCCTCTTCTCCTGTAGTATTAGTACCTGCCGCGAATTTGAATGCAAATTCATCTGTATAGTAGGTGTTATAAAATAGGTTTAAGAGTGATTTTGATTGTATAAAATCCTTGATAGTATGCCGTAATCCGGCATTCATGGTAAACAAGGGAACGTTGGGAACATTTGTTTCAACTCCCGAATTTACCGTGGTTAAGCTCATGCGGGTTATGTTAAAATTGAAGCCAAGATTATTGTCATACGTATAAAAGAATTCGGCTTCAATTCCTTTGGATTCCGCAGTGTTCTCTAGATTGGTGTATTGAACAAACTCATCACTTTCCCTTAGTCCGTCTGCATTGGCCGGTAACCCTATTCTGTTTTCAATATTTCTAGCAAAAAAGTTAGAGGTCAATGTAAAACCGTGTTTGTCAAAATTGAATTTGCCAAGCCTAAAACCAATGTTTAGATTATTACTGGTTTCCGGTTGAATGGTTAAGTTGGGGAGCAAATTGTCTCCTGCATCCCCAAAAACCTCATTTTCACTCGGTAGACGAATGGCTTTTTCAGCCGAGGTTAATAGAGTAAGGTTGGGGAAAACAATATATGAAGCCGCAAAACCGTATCCGGTATAGTCTTTATCGCTTTGGTAAACTTCATTTATTACTTCCGTATTATCCTCGTTAAATACAGGCCTAGTGTTCAGTACTTTTTGTATATACTGTTTTCCAAAAGCATTGATTTTAAACTTATTGTCAAACGCTTTAAGTTCGTAGCTTAACGAAATAATATTCTTGTATAGGTCACTAGTTTCTTGAAACGTGTTTTCTAATAACGATACCATTTCATCACTGTCTTCACGGTCTACACCACTATAGACATGGTTTAGTAAGACTTTATGGTTGTCATTTATAGCATACGAAAGACCTGAACGGATAGAAGAAACATTTCGGGTTATCTTGGCTAGTGTTGGGCCATTTTCACTTTGTGAACCCCAGGTATATTCATGTGGTTCTCCGTCAAAACCAATTAATCTGGTTCCTGCCCAGGTATAGGCTTGTGCCACCGTATCATTAATTATACGATTACGTTTGCCGTACACACCGGTAACGTTTACGTCTAAGCCTTTAGTGAACAAATCTTTCATTTGATAGGTTAGATTGCCCAGTACGGCATCCGACTCTAAAAAACGACCTTTATAAGGTGATATGGTAACGAAAGTACCATGCTGCACTTCATTGTATTCATCAGAAGCGGTAACGCCAACTAAAAATTGATCGGCCCAATTAACATTGGTAAACCCTATTTGGGCCATGCCTCCCGTAGACCGGTAAGCGTCATTGAACCTTCTGGCTACAATTGGAGTTTGAACTCCATTAGGAGCTATATCTACAATAGTTCTGCCCCAGATTTTATAATCGTTGTCCGAGTAGTTGTGAAAGGCCGATGCTTTTACGGTGAATCCGGATGTATCATGTCTATAGGCTCCGTTCAGATTGGTTTGTAAGGTGTTGAAAGATCCGTAAGAAACCGAAGCATTTAAATTGTTCTTTCCACCTTCATGGAGTACAATATTAATGGCCCCACCAACGGCGTCACTGGATAAGTGTCCTGGTACTACACCTTTGTACACTTCAATGTTTTTAATCATAGATGGCGGAATGCTGTTCAAGCTAAAGGAAGAACCATATATAGAAATAGGGATACCATCTATAAAAATGCTGACCGATCTGCCGGACAAACCGTTTAAACTGTATTGTACATTAGAACCCAAACCACCGTTCTGTCTAATTTTTACACCTACTGTAGTGTTCAGTAGTTCATTAGTTTGAATACTTCTAAGCCCAGCTTCTTTGGTCTCAATGGAATTTACCGAGAAACCCTTAGTCTCAAGGGCTGTTTTCTCTGTTTTTCCGCTTACGGTTACCTCGTCTAGATTTTCCACATTTTCCCGTAGAGAGAAATCAAGGCGTATGCTGTTTGTGTTTTCATTGACTTCAATAGTCCGTGACCGGGTGCCGTACCCGATAAAGGAAATCATTATCCTGTGGTTTCCACTGGGGACTTTTTCAATAGTATACGCCCCGTTATCATCTGTAAGAACACCCAGTTTTAGTTCTTCTAAAACAACACTAGCAAAGGATAAAGGTTTTCCGGAAGCATCGGTAACAATACCGGATATTGTTGCGGAAGGTTCTTGGCCCAAGACGGACAAGGAAATTAGAAATAGGAAAGCCGTAGCTAGGTTCTTCATGATTAGTTTAAAAAAAATCAATTGTTTTTATTAAGATTTAGTCTAAATAAATAACTTTGCAAAACTAATCTAGGATTTCAGGTAGCACTAACGCAAAAAGAAGTTTTAGTTACGAATTAGGAATAAATGAGAATAGGTCTTTTTCCGTCTGCAAATTATAGTGCCAAAAATGGTATTGATCCCATGAAACAGATGGGTGATACTCATGTGATATCTGATGAGCTTACTTTAGGAAAAGGGGTTGCGGGAAGCCAACAAGTATTGTGTTTAGATGGCGCTTCCATACTATTGCGGAAGTTAAGTTTAGATAGTATTTCTAAGGTAGAATATGAAAATAGTCAATTCTGTTTTGGAGTTCATTTTTTGCTTGAAGGCAATTATAGCTTTGTTAGTACGGAAAGTAAATCTAGACTGAACATTACTTCTGGCAGCTATAACCTTGTGCAGTGGCCAAAAACTATTGGAGTTGAAAAGCTTAAGGGAAGGGAATATACTTCTATAGAAGTTTTCTTTACTCAGGAGTTTCTTGAAGATTTATTAGGAACTGAGTACAATTCGGCTTTTATAAAATTTGCTGATGCCTTCGTGGATAAACCTAAATATCTGTGGCATGAAATGAAACCAATACCAAGTAGGTTAAGGTTGTTGCTACTGGATATTTTACATTGTTCATATACCGGAATCGCCAGAACCAATTTTATAGAATCTCAAATACGATGTTTGCTGATAGAGGTCTTTTTAGGAAAAGAGAATGGTATGGAGCGGATAGGAGGGGAGGCAACACTATCTACTTTGGATAAGGAGGGCATAGATGAAGTGGTCTTATACATTAAAAAGAACCTTAAGCGGAAATTAACCATTAAGGAACTGTCCGAGGTAGCTGGATTTAATACTACCAAACTAAAAAGTTGTTTCAAGAAGGTGCATCAAACCACAATCTTTAAGTTCATTACACAGCTTCGCATGGAAAAGGCAAGACTTCTGGTGTTAGAAGAAAATTACACTGTTGCTCAAGCATCTTATGAAGTAGGGTATTCCAACCCACAACATTTTACCGTAGCCTTCAAGAAGACTATGGGGTATTTGCCTAGTCTTTTGCTTACCAATTTGTCTTAGATTTTTTTATCGCTAATATGTAATTCCAATCATATCGTTGTTCATCCCATTAGATTTGATTAGACACGCTTTCTAGTGGTAAATTGATTTCGGTTTTCAATTGGTAAAAATTTTAAGAGTTAAGGCGCTTTTAAAGAGACTCTTGGTAAAAGAGGTAAAAATTGTGTGACTTTTTAGAGAACATTGGTGTCTTAAATATTGAAGGAAGAGGGATATTTTACTAATCCCATAATTAGAACTATTTAAATTAAAACGATAAAAACTATGATCGATCAATTGAAAAGCTTGGCTTTTGATAAATTAAAAGATGCGATGGCATCCAACTCTTTAGGTGAAGGTGAAACTACAGCTGCAGCGGAACAAGGTTCTGCTGCTTTGGTGAATAGTTTGATGGAAAATATATCGGCCGGGGATTTGGGTTCCATTACCAGTTTGTTTTCTAATGATGGTAATGCTTCTGAAGACAATGGTGTTTTTAAACTTATTGTAGGTAAACTTGCTGGAATTTTACAAGGACAGGGTATGGACGCATCAGCGGCACAATCTGAAGCAAGTAATATAGCACCGGACTTAATAAATAGTCTAAAAGAAAAATTCATGTCAAACGACGCTACTGATAGTAGCTTTGACCTAGGAAACATTGGAAGCCTTCTTGGAGGAGGCGAAGCTGGAGACCTTCTTAGTAAGGCTAAAGGCTTGTTTTAGTAAGGTTGTATTTGAGTTGGTAATTAAAAAGGTTGCTCTTTACAGGAGCAACCTTTTTTATATATGTGAATCAATTAGTTTTTGTAATACTGTTTCTACGCCAAATTCGTCATTGTTCAAAGTTTCAAATTTTGCTGCTTTTTTTACATTGGGATGCGCGTTTTCCATGGCAAAACTGAAATCCGAAAGAGCTAACATTTCAAGATCGTTATTGTAATCGCCAAAGACCATGGTTTCTGCCGGGGTAATGTTAAACCGTTCCTGCATTTTTTGAAGAGCGTAACCTTTATGGGCATTTGGGCTGGATATGTCTACCCAATTTTCTCCGGATACCTTAACTTTTAAAGACCCTTCTAGATGGGATACGGATGGATAAATGTACTTTTCCGAACTTTCAAAGTGGTAGATGGCAATCTTGAGTATTTCACCATCAAAATCCTTTAGGTCGTCAACAACTTTATAATCGGTGTAATACTCGCGTAACTTGGCTTCAAATTCCTTGGAGTCACTCTTTATATAAGCATTGTGTTTACCGCAAAGTACAGGGTGAATGTTGCCTACGGTGTCCAATATCTTAAGAACTGAATTTTTGGCATCATTGGGCAATGGTGTAGCAAGTAGTTCGGTAGTCCTTTGCATGGCAAATGCACCGTTCTCTGCAATTACGATAATGTCGTCCTTAATGGGTTCTAATTTATCAACTATACTATGGTATTGTCTGCCACTGGCAGCTATAAAAATGATGCCTCTTTCTTTCATTTGTTCAAAGAGCTCGAAAAAGCGACTGCTCACTTCGTGATTGGAGTTTAATAGCGTGCCGTCCATATCCGTGACGACCATTTTTATATTTGATAGATCCATGCGTATTTTTTAGAAGATGCAAAGGTATCTGTTCATAATTTAATTAGGGTTCGTATTTAGAAAGTTTTACATTTATTTGATATATAAAATGTATGAAATTCTATCAAAAAGAAATTAAACTAAAAGCTTATAATCGTGGTTTTCATTTAGTAACCGAAGCTATTTTAAGCTCGTTTCCAGAGCTTAATACTATAAAGAAAGGAATGTTTCAGGTTTTTATAAAACACACATCAGCTAGTTTGACCATTAATGAGAACGCTGACCCCACGGTGCGATTGGATTTTGAAAGCCATATGAATAAAATGGTACCGGAAAATGCGCCATACTATATACATACATACGAAGGTCCGGACGATATGCCCGCGCATATAAAATCATCCTTAATGGGAGCATCCGTACAGATTCCAATAACAGGGGGAAGGTTGAATTTGGGGATATGGCAAGGTATATATTTGTGTGAGCATAGAAATTATGCCTCTGGAAGAAACTTGGTAATTACCGCATTTGGGGAATAAAAAAAGCCGGTACACAAATGCACCGGCTTTCTTATAAGTGAGATATATTCTTAATTTATTTAACCTTGTCTACGATTGCTTTAAAAGCTTCTGGATGATTCATCGCTAAATCTGCAAGAACTTTTCTGTTCAATTCAATTTCACTAGCTTTTAATTTCCCCATAAACTGAGAATAAGACAATCCGTGTAAACGGGCACCTGCGTTAATACGTGTAATCCAAAGAGCACGAAAAGTTCTCTTCTTGTTTCTTCTATCGCGGTAAGCATATAACATTGCTTTCTCAACCGCATTTTTGGCTACTGTCCAAACGTTTTTACGTCTTCCAAAGTAACCTTTGGCTTGCTTCATCACCTTTTTTCTTCTGGCTCTGGAAGCAACTGCATTTACTGATCTTGGCATAATTTTAAATTTTTGTAGTAGGCGGTGCTTTCTTTTGCACACTTTTTGAGCCTAACTCCATGGTTAATACTGTTTTACCGTAAAGAATATTACTTTAAACGTAATTGTTCTTTAATACTGTTAACGTCATTGGCGTGAACCAATGTGTCATGCGTTAACTTAAGCTTTCGCTTCTTTGACTTTTTAGTCAAGATATGACTCTTAAAAGCGTGCTTTCTTTTAATTTTACCAGTACCGGTAAGCTTAAAACGCTTCTTGGCACTCGATTTTGTTTTCTGTTTAGGCATTTTTCCTATTTATATGAATCTCACTTATTTATGCTGAAACTGCCCGTAAATAACGGACAGATATCAGTATCTTTTGTAGTAACTTAGAAAAACTAGGTTACTTTATTTTTTAGTTTTAGGCGCAATGAACATGGTCATTCGCTTACCTTCTAATCTTGGTAATTGTTCTACTTTTCCCCACTCTTCCAAATCTTGGGCAAGTTTTAAAAGTAGAATCTCACCTTTATCTTTATAAACAATAGAGCGACCTTTAAAAAACACGTAAGCCTTTAATTTGGCTCCGTCTTGCAAAAACTTTTCTGCATGTTTCTTTTTAAAGTCATAATCATGGTCATCTGTATTTGGACCAAAACGGATCTCTTTTACGATAACCTTTGTGGCCTTGGCCTTCATGACTTTTTCGCGCTTCTTTTGTTCGTAAAGAAACTTCTTGTAATCTATAATCTTACATACCGGAGGCTCGGCATTTGGTGATATTTCCACCAAGTCCAAACCCATTTCTTCCGATTTATCTAGAGCTACCCTTATAGGGTATACACCTACTTCAACGTTGTCACCTACCAACCTTACCTTAGGTGCTAGTATTTTTTCATTGATTTTGTGAGGGTTTTTGTTTTCCCTCCTAGGTTGGGGCCTAAATCTCTTTCGTATTGCTATGACTAATTCTTTTTAGTTAAACTTTAAATTTTTTAAAACGACTTTAAGGTACTATTTATTTCTTTAGTTACCAAGTCTGAAAACTGTTCAAGGGAAATAGAGCCTAAATCCTCACCACCATGTCTACGTACAGATATGGTATTTGACGCTTCTTCGTTTTCCCCAACGATCAGCATAAAAGGAATTTTATTCATTTCTGCTTCACGTATTTTCTTGCCTACCGTCTCATTTCTAGCATCAACAAGGGCGCGAATTTCGTCATTTTCTAAGGATTTTAAAACTTTTTCCGCATATTTTTCATGTTTCTCGCTCACGGGCAGCACAATAGCTTGCTCTGGGATAAGCCATAAAGGAAAATTGCCGCCTGTATGTTCCAGTAACAGGGCTATGAAACGTTCCATGCTACCAAATGGGGCACGGTGTATCATAACCGGTCTGTGCAACTCGTTATCACTACCTTTATAGGTAAGGTCAAAACGTTCAGGTAAATTGTAGTCTACCTGAATGGTTCCTAACTGCCATTGTCTGCCAAGGGCATCTTTAACCATAAAGTCTAATTTGGGGCCATAAAATGCAGCTTCACCTTGTTCAATTATAAAGTCAAGACCCTTTTCTTTCGCAGCGTTAATAATGGCATTTTCTGCTTTCTCCCAGTTTTCTACAGTACCAATATACTTCTCCGGAGTGCTCAAATCCCTAACGGATACTTGTGCCGTAAAGTTTTCAAACCCTAATGAACCTAAAACATATAAAGATAGGTCAATAACATTTTTGAATTCTTGATCCAATTGGTCCGGAGTACAAAAAATGTGTGCATCATCCTGTGTGAAGCCTCTTACTCTTGTAAGACCATGAAGTTCACCGCTTTGTTCATATCTGTAAACTGTTCCAAATTCTGCATAACGTTTTGGTAATTCACGATAACTGTAAGGGCGTACATTGTAAATCTCACAATGATGTGGGCAGTTCATTGGTTTCAACAGAAATTCTTCATCTTCCTTTGGTGTGTGAATAGGCTGAAAACTGTCTGCGCCATATTTTTCATAATGCCCAGAAGTAACATAAAGTTCTTTTTGTCCTATATGCGGCGAAACCACCATTTCGTATCCCGCCTTTTTTTGAGCTTTCTTTAGAAAATTTTCAAGACGTTCTCTAAGTGCTGCGCCTTTAGGAAGCCATAATGGTAGTCCTTGACCAACTTTCTGAGAAAAAGCAAAGAGTTCAAGTTCTTTCCCTAGTTTTCTATGGTCGCGTTGCTTAGCCTCTTCAATTAAAGCAAGATACTCGGTAAGTTCTTTTTGTTTAGGGAAAGAAATACCGTAAACCCGGGTTAATTGAGGGTTCTTTTCGTCACCTCTCCAGTAGGCGCCGGCAACATTCAGTATTTTTATGGCTTTAACAATACCGGTGTTAGGTATGTGTCCACCTCTACATAAATCCGTAAAAGTGTCATGATCACAAAAAGTAATGGTTCCGTCCTCAAGATTTTCTATAAGCTCAACCTTATATTCGTTTCCTTGACTCTTATATAGTGATAGAGCTTCGGCTTTAGATATAGGGCGCATTTTAAAGTCATGCTTACCGCGGGCAATTTCCAAAGCTTTCTTTTCTATAGCGGGAAAATCTTTTTCGGAAATAGAATGCGCTCCAAAATCAACATCATAATAGAACCCGTTTTCAATAGCGGGCCCAATAGTTAATTTTATGCCAGGGTATAATTCTTCTAGAGCCTGTGCTACAATATGTGAAGAAGAATGCCAAAAAGCTTTTTTACCTTCTTTATCGTTCCAAGTATAAAGAACAAGTGCCCCATCTTCGGTAAGAGGGGTAACAGTTTCTACAACCGTATCGTTAAATTTTGCCGAAATAACGTTTCGTGCAAGACCTTCACTAATACTTTTGGCAATGTCCAATGGAGTGCTTCCATTTGCAAACTCTTTAATAATTCCGTCAGGTAATGTGATTTTTATCATGCCCATTTTTTGTAATAAGGGTGCAAAGATAGTATACGCGTACAAGGCACACAATATATAGGGTTAAGTTTATTGGTTGAATGTTGTGGGTGTTTTGTAATCTTTTTGGAAATCTAGTGTGTATGTTGACTATTACTGTTTGTGGTCATAAATTTTTCGTTAGAAGGGAATGTAAAATTGAGGTTAAGAAAAAAAATATTCTAAAATTTGGAAGGAAACTATAGTTTGGGGCTTGTGGGAATGAATAAAAAGTTCTAATTTTAAGGCCCTTCTTTTTTGGTAGAAGTGTAATTTATTGAAGCGCAGGGGTTTGTGAAAAATCCAAAACTTTATTCAAAAAATTCTTTGAGAATTAAAAAAGGGTGTTACATTTGCAGCCCGCTAAACAGGTATGAAGATGTTTGTTAAGCGGGGGTTAAAAAAGAGTAAACGTTCCTTGTGATATATTGTTTTGAGACGGCGAAAAAAAAAGATTTCGATTTTTTTAAAAAGAAAGTTGTCGGTTAGAAAAACAGTTGTATATTTGCAGCCGCTTAGACGGACAGTAGGATGTCTGGAAGGCGTTTCCCGGGAGACCGGGAGGGATATAGAAGTTCATTTGACATATTGTGGAGACAGCGTAAAGGGATGAATTGGGAAACCTTTTTATTCCGATGAATTACGAAACAA